>CAZGEC010000027.1:0-56394 GCA_964524645.1 uncultured Fibrobacteraceae bacterium
CTCCGAGCCATGGCAGCAGGAGGTGGGAGATTGCCCGCACACACCACTGATACCGATACTCGTGACGAGTCGCAGGTCGAGAAGCTGCACGACCTGGTGACGACCCTGCTCTTCCACATCCCCCTGGAGATGGACAAGGAGAGCTTCCGGGTCGCCGAGGCGGGCCTGCAGCGCGGCATGAGCCTGATGCCCTCCGATTCCCAGGTGATGGCCGCGCTCGCCATCTGCCTCGCTGCCGGGCGCCACAAGTTCATCACCGCGGAGAAGCTGGCCCGCCAGGCCCTGCAGATCTCGCCCTACGAACCGTGGGGGACCTACGCGCTGGGGCGCGTCTACCTGCTGGGGGGCCGGCGCTACCAGGCCTTCCGCAGCTTCTACAAGGCGCTCAAGATGGCCCCCGACGACGCCCGCCTCGAGGCCGCCGTCGCCGGGCTGGATCGGCGCCGCCCACCCGTCATCACCGAGCTGTCGCGCGAGCATCCCGTGAACGTCGCCCTGGGGAAGATCAGGTCCTTCCTGGTCACCGACCACAGCCTCATTCTGGCGGCCGTGCTGGGCCTGCTCTGCTTCCTCTGGGTTATATCCCTGGCCTACCACTAGACCGGGTGGCCGCTCAGAAGATCTCGCCGATTCCCAGGTAGAAGCCGGTGTCGCCCTGGCCGACTCCCCAGTCGGCGCGCAGGTTGAGATGCTCGTCCCGGCTCAGCAGGAAGCGCAGGCCGAAGCCGCCGGCTGCATGGAATGCTCCCGCGCTCAGTTCTTGCGGATCGCGGGCGACCTGGCCCGCGGCCAGGAAGGCCACCGCGCCGAGACGCCGCCAGCAGGGGGTCCGGGCCTCGGCCTGGAAGGCCAGGAGATCGCGATCGCGGTAGCGACCGGCGAAGTATCCGCGCAGCAGGGTGTCCCCGCCCAGGGCCGGCAGCAGGTCGAAGGGCGGCGTTCCCGTGGTGCCGAGGCCCACGGCCCGCAGGGCGAGAACCTGCCAGGGGCCCAGCGGGAGGTACCGCCGCATGTCCAGGGTGAAGGCGGAGAAGTCGTAGTCGCTGCCCAGACGGGCGTCGTTCCGGCTCGCCGCAAATCGCAGGAAGCTGCCGCGCGTGGGGTAGACGTTGCTGTCCCGCGTGTCGCGATCGACCTGCACGCCCGCTCCGATCACCCAGCCGTCCGCCGTGCCCGGAACGGCGTGCGTGGCGAGCAGCCCGCCTCTTTCCACCTCCGTCAGCACGCGATGGGCGAGGCCGAGCGCGAAGCCAGCGTACCAGTCGGGCGCGACCCGCTGCTGCAGCACGGCGCCGACGGCCAGCGAGCGCGCGGTGAAGTCCTCCTCCGCGCTGTCGGGCGCCTCGTTGCCCACCCCCCAGAAGGTGTTCGGGAAGCGCAGGTAGCTGATCCCGGCCACCAGGTGGTACCGCCCCCCGGACAGGTAGACGTCGCCGCCGAGCGCGGTGATGAACTGCTTCTTCTGCGTGTAGATGACGACCGGCGCCAGGCTGGACGGCCAGTCCCGTGTCGAGTCCTGCGCGGTGCGGAAGTAGTAGCCGACCGTGGCCCCGAAGGCCGTCTCCGTCTCGGGCGTGTAGTAGACGAAGGGGAAGGGGATCAGGGTGGGACCGCGCTCCTCTTCGCGCTCCGGTTCCCCGGCCAGCGGCATCTCCGCGGCCAGGACTCCACCCGCGAGCGCGCAGAGGACCGGCAGGACCGGCCACCACGAGGCCAGGGCAGAAACGGCGCGCGGCATTCCCTCTCCTCATGCCCGGGCACTCCATCCGAAACGGGTCCGGAGCAATGTAGTGAACGATGGGGGGCGCAGCTAGGTTAATGGCTGGTAAACTCGTCGTCCCGTGCTAGGATGTGCTCGCATTCCCGAACGCTCGAGCGCCAATCCCACGGCCCAGCCGGAATGACGGAGAATCATCGTGCTCGCTCGACACCTCCTGTGCTGCATCCTGCTGCTGCTGGTCGCCGGCTGCGCTCGCGAGGACCGCGCCTCGGCGGCCGGGAAACAGGCCGCCCCGGACACCGTCGCATCGGCGATCCCGGGACGCTGGCAGGTGATGCGGGGGCCGTCCGATCCCGTGCCCCTGACGCCCGAGCAGCAGGCCGCCGCGCGGCAGCTCGAGTCTCTGGGCTACGTCGCCGGATCGCAGGAGCCGCGCACCGACGAGACCGTCACCGTCTACGACGCCGCCCGGGCCTGGAACGGGCTCAACCTCTTCACCTCCGGCCACGCGCCGGCCGCGTACTTGACCAATATGACCGGCCGGATCATCCACAGCTGGTCGCGCGAATACCACGACGTCTGGCCCGACGCCGAGTCCGACCCGCCGCACGGCAACTGCGAATTCTGGAGGAGGGTCCGCCTGCTGCCGGACGGGGGGCTGCTGGCCATCTACGAGGGGCTGGGGATCGTGCGCCTGGACCGGGATTCGCACGTCGTCTGGGCCCGCCACAACGGGGCTCATCACGATCTGCGCGTCATGCCCGACGGCACGATCCAGCTCCTGACCCGCCGGGCCCACGTGGTGTCGAGCGTCAATCCCACCCAACCCATCCTGGAGGACCACCTCACGGTTCTCGACGCGGAGGGGAACGAGCTGTCCAGCATCTCGATCGTGGACTGCTTCGAGCGTTCCCCTTTTGCCGATCTCGGCCTGCGGTACCGGGAGGAGGGCGGGGACCTGATGCACACCAACACCGTGCGGGTGCTGCCCCGCGGGCCTGACTACCCGGTGGAGTGGCTGCGGGGTGGCTGGATCCTGACCTCGCTGCGGCGGCCGAGCGTGCTGGCGGTCATCGATCCGGAGCGGCAGGTCGTGGTTCAAGCCTGGCAGGGTCCTTTCCAGGGACAACACGACCCGAGTCTGGTCCCAGGGGACCGCCTGCTGCTCTTCGACAACGACGGGCGGGGAGGGCACTCGCGGGTTCTGGAGCTGGACCTGCGCACGCTGGAGATCGCCTGGGAATACGACGGACCACCCGCTGCGCCTCTGGACTCCAGGACCTGCAGCACGGCCGCGCGCCTGCCCAACGGCAACACCCTCATCACCGAGTCGGACCAGGGCCGTGCTCTCGAGGTCACGCGCGAGGGAGAGGTGGTCTGGGAGTTCTACAATCCCTTCCGGGTCGGCGAGGACCCCGTCTACATCGCCACGCTGTTCGAGCTGACGCGCCTGCGCCTGGATCCATCGCCGGACTGGCTGGCGGCGGCGGGGAACTAGGGCGAGCGCCGCGAGCGGCGATCAGAGCAGCGGATCCAGGCCCCAGGGGGCGAGAACCCGGCGCAGGATCTGCGGCCCTTGGGCCCAGGAAAGGAACAGGCCGTAATTGGTCAGCGGCACCCCGACCGCCGCCAGATCACGAAGCCGGGCCTGCAGCTGCTGGGGCGAGATCATGCAGCCCCCGCAGTGGACGATCAGCCGGTAGGCCGCCAGCTCGGCGTTCTCAAGAAACTCGCGCCCGAAGTTGTGCTCCACCCGCACGCCGGGAAACCTCGCCGCCAGGATGCGCGGGATCTGCACCGTGCCGATGTCCTCGCCGATGCGCGAGTGGTTGCAGGCCTCGGCCACCAGGACCCGGTCCCCCGCCCGCAGATCCTGCAGGGCGCGGATGCCCTCCACGAAGAGCCGCAGCCTCCCCTTGCTGACGAAGTTGATCATCATCACCGAGAAGGTGGTCACCGGCACGTCGGGCGGCGTCCAGGCCGCCACCAGATCGATGGCCTGCGAGTCGGTCAGGACGCAGTGCGGTGGACGTCCGAGAGCGTCCAGGAAGCCCAGGTAACGCTCGCGCTCGCGTGCGCTCATGCCGGGATCGCGGCTGCGTCCGGCCGCCAGGTCCATGCGATAGGCGACCGGATAGGCCCAGCGCCGGGTCAGGTGCTCCAGGGCCATGGCCTGCGGTCGCAGGAAGCGCTTTTCCGGGGTCTCGACGTCCATGGGAACGTTCAGCACGTAGAACCGCTCCCGCTCGCTGAAGGGGAGCAGTTCCTGGTCGATCCGGGGCGAGTCGTAGCCCGCGAGCAGGAAATCGCTCAGGGCCGGCCGTTCCGCGGGGTCCACCGCCACCAGCGCCTTCTTGCGATGGAAGCGCAGGTCGGGAATGGTCTCCTCGACCAGCGGGATCCGGGCCCCGTCCTCCGGCCGGAACAGGTTGTAGATGACCAGCAGCTGCTTCTCCTGTTCGCGGGCCTGCGCGACCAGCGCCCGCTCCGGCGCGAAATCCGCCGAGCCGGGATCGATCACCAGCAGCACGAGGTCGCATTCCTTCAGCGCGGAGGCGGCCTTGCGGCGCTTCTTCTCGCCCAGCTCGCCCATCTCGTCGATGCCCGCCGTGTCGTAGAGCTTCACCGGCCCCAGCCCGTGCAGCTCCATGAGCGTGGTCCTGGTGTCCGCCGTGGTCCCCGGGGTGGCGTCCACGATGGACGTGACCTGCTGGGTGAACAGGTTCATCAGGCTGCTCTTGCCGGAATTCATCTTGCCGAAGATGCCGATGTGATCGCGGTCGATCATGGCTCCCACCTCGCCGGTTCGCCTGCTCCGCGACCAAGGTAATCCGGAAGGGATAGGATTCCAACCATCTCCGCACCAACCAAGTTCGGGCGCGGCGGGGTGAAATAGCTATATTTCCCCGGGAAACTGCGCTGGAAAGCGCCGTTTCCGGCGTTAGGTTGTGTGCGCCGGCTCTCGCGGCCTGGGTACTGGACCTGATTTCCTGCAGTCGTGGGCCCATTCGAATCCCCCGCCGCCGTGCCGTTTATCCGGGAGGACAACGTGAGGAAGACCCTGCTGGTTGTGGGCCTGGTCGTGATCGCGGCCGTCGCCGCCTGGCTGATCTGGGGTGGCAAGTCCAAGGCCACCGGATCCTACCGCTTCGTCACCCTCGAGCAGGGGGACGTGGAGGAGGTGGTCGAGAGCACCGGCACGCTGAACCCGGTGACCACCGTCCAGGTGGGAACGCAGATCTCCGGGATCATCGCCAGCATCTACGCCGACTTCAACGATCACGTGCAGGAGGGGCAGGTGATCGCCCAGGTGGACACCACCCTGCTGGCCATCGCCGTGCGGGACGCCCAGGCCGGCATGGATCGCAGCGAGGCCGAGCTGCGCCAGGCCGAGCGCGAGTACCGGCGGATCTCGGACCTCTTCAAGCAGAACCTGGTGGCCGAGACCGATTTCAACACGGCGCAGTACAACCTCGACGTGGCGCGGGCCTCGGTCAAGTCCGCCCGGGCGGCCCTGCAGCGCAGCCACCAGAACCTGGACTACTCCACCATCCATGCCCCCATCTCCGGCACGGTCATCGAGCGCAACGTGGACGTGGGTCAGACAGTGCAGGCCAGCTTCTCGGCGCCGCAGCTCTTCCTGATCGCCGCCGATCTCTCCGAGATGCAGATCCTGGCCGCCGTGGACGAGAGCGACATCGGGCAGATCGCCCAGGGCCAGGAGACGCGCTTCTACGTGCAGGCTTACCCCGAGCGGACCTTCTCCGGCACGGTGCGCCAGGTGCGCCTGCAGTCGACCACGGAAGAGAACGTCGTCAACTACACGGTGGTCGTGAACGTCGCCAATCCCGACCGCGTGCTGCTGCCCGGCATGTCGGCAACGGTGGATTTCCTGGTGGCCACGGCCCACGACGTCCTGAAGGTACCCAACGCAGCCCTGCGCTTCCGGCCCAGCGAGGAGATGATCGCCGACCTGCGGGCCCAGCGGCAGAAGCAGCGCCAGGAGGAGGGTGGCAGTGCGCAGCCCGGCGCCGCCGCGGCCGGCGCCGGGGCCGGCCGTCCGGCCGAGGGCGCCGGTGGCCCCGGGCAGGCCCGGCAACGCCCGACGCTTCTCTGGTACCTGAACGAGCAGGGAGAGGTGACCGCCACGCCCGTGCAGGTGGGGATCAGCGACGGCCAGTACACCGAGGTGAGCGGTCGCAACCTGAAGGCGGGCATGCAGATCATCGCGGGTGTCAGCCAAAGCAGGGCGGTCGAGAGCGCAGCGTCCAGCCCGTTCCAGCAGACCCGGCAATCCAGCGGTCCACGGCGACCGGGCGGCTTCTAGGGAGGCGCAGCGTGGCGAGCGACATGGTCATCCGCACCACCGGGCTGGTCAAGGATTACGACCTGGGCAAGACCGTGGTCCATGCCCTGCGCGGCGTGGACGTATGCATCGCCCCGGGCGAGATGGTGGCCATCATGGGCGCCTCCGGTTCGGGCAAGTCGACCCTCATGAACATCCTCGGCTGCCTCGATCCCCCGACGGAGGGCATTTACGAGCTGGATGGGAAACGGGTCGAGAGCCTGAGCCGGGACGAGCTGGCGGATGTCCGCAACAGCAAGATCGGCTTCGTTTTCCAGGGCTTCAACCTGCTGGCCAGGACCACCGCCCTGGAGAACGTGGAGCTGCCCCTGCTCTACGATCGCAGCGGGCGCCGCCTGGACACGCACGCCCTGGCCACGGAAGCCCTGCAGCGCGTCGGGCTCGGCGATCGGCTCGAGCACCTGCCCAACGAGCTGTCGGGCGGGCAGCAGCAGCGGGTGGCCATCGCCCGGGCCCTGGTGACGCGCCCTTCCGTCCTGCTGGCCGACGAACCCACGGGCAACCTGGACACCCGCACGTCCATCGAGGTGATGGTTCTCTTCCAGGAGCTGAACGACCAGGGCATCACGGTGCTGCTGGTCACCCATGAGCCGGATCTCGCTCTCTACGCCCGGCGGGTCGTCGAGCTGCGCGACGGCCTGGTGATCCGCGACGCGCCGCTGCCGGAGCGCAGGCGGGCCGCGGACGACCTGGCGGCGATCCCGGCGGAGGTGAGCTGAGATGAAGCTGAACAAGCTGGTGCGCATCGCCGGCCGCAGCATCCTGAAGACGAAGATGCGCAGCCTCTTGACCATGCTGGGCATCATCATCGGCGTGGGCGCCGTCATCGTCATGGTGGCCATCGGACAGGGCGCCCAGAGCCGGATCGAGCAGCAGATCCAGAACCTGGGCACCAACATGCTGGTGATCACGCCGGGGGCCAGCAGCCAGGGCGGGGTGAGCCGGGGCGCCGGCAGCTTCAACCGCCTGACGGTGGAGGACGCCGAGAAGATCCGCCGGGAGAGCCTGCTCGTGTCCGCCGTCTCGCCGGTCATCTTCACCTTCACCATGGCGCGCGGGGGCGACACCAACTGGCGCACCCAGATCAACGGCGTGGCCACGGACTACACCACCATCCGCGACTGGGACGTGTCCGAGGGCCGGTTCTTCGACGCGGCCGACGTGCGCAGCAAGCGCAAGGTGGCCGTGCTCGGCAAGACGGTGGCCGATGCGCTCTTTCCCGACAGCGATCCCGTCGGCCAGCAGATCCTGCTCCGCCACGTGCCCTTCACCATCATCGGCGTGCTGGCCCGGAAGGGGCAGACCGCCACGGGCGCCGACCAAGACGACGTCGTGCTGGCGCCCTACACCACGGTCCAGGCCCGGCTGGCCGGGCGCCAGTTCATCGGGCAGATCCTGGCCTCCACCTACTCGCCCGAGGAGATCCCCGAGGCGGAGCAGGAGCTCACGCTCATCATGCGCGAGTCCCATCACCTGGCCGACTGGGAGGAGGACGATTTCACGATCCGCGATCAGACCCAGATCGCCGAGGCGGCCCGCGGCACCACCGAGGTCATGACCTGGCTGCTGGGGGCGATCGCCAGCATCTCTCTGCTGGTGGGCGGGATCGGCATCATGAACATCATGCTGGTCTCGGTCACCGAGCGCACCCGGGAGATCGGGATCCGCCTCGCCATCGGGGCGCGCGGCGTCGACGTGATGACGCAGTTCCTGGTCGAGAGCATCGTGATGAGCCTGCTGGGCGGCCTGATCGGTGTCGGGCTCGGCTTCGCCGGCACCTGGCTGGTCGGCAGCCTGACCGGCTGGGATACGACCATCACCGTGCAGCAGGTGGCCCTGGCCCTCGGCTTCTCGGCGGCCGTGGGCATCTTCTTCGGCTTCTACCCCGCCCGCAAGGCGGCGCGCCTGAACCCCATCGAGGCCCTGCGCTACGAGTGAGCGGGCCGGAGAGGGCGGCGGCCCGGTCCCGGCGCGACCGCCGCTCGACCTGCTCACTCGGCGACCAGCTCGATCGTCCCCAGATCGGTGTGCTGGTGAGCCGAAACCGCCACACCTGTGATCACGGAATCGCTCCAGGCTCCTGCCGTGGGGGCGATCATGACGTCGTAGGTCCCCTCCGGCAAGGCCCGCAGGCGGAAGAACCCGGAGAGCGTGTCGGCGTAGGCGGTCACCGTGTCCCCGCCGGCGACGGTCCAGACGTGGGCCCGCGCTTCGACGGGAAGGACCGTGCCCAGAATGGAGCCGGCCGTTCCGCGTCCCTGCAGGCGGACCACGGGTCTCATCATGTAGTCCCCGTGCCCGTTCCGGTGGATCGATCGCGTTGCATCGAAGTCCAGCGTGGCGGCGTAGATCTCCCCATCCGCGATATCGAAGGGGTGCTGGATCTTGATGCCGCTCTGCATGCCGCTGGGAACGCGCAGATAGCGGCTCTCCCCGCCCACTACCACGTGACTGCCCTCGCCGAGCACGAGCCGCAGCTGGTTGTAGTGGCCGGCCGGCAGCTCGTGATCGACTAGGACGGCGCTCACGTCCCCCACGAGCTGGAGCAGGTCGAACGTCACCGTGTCCTGACGGACGACGTACCAGCCGTCCAGCGAATCGGCCTCGGCTCGATGGACCGTCACCCTGACGACGACCAGGTTCACGGCCTCGAACTCGCCGGGACCATCGATCAGCTCGACCTGGAGCTGACCCGTTCCTGAATGATCGCCAGGTGAGGCACCCTCGTCGGAACAGCCGATCAGGAGGGCTGTCAGCAGGATGGCGCCGCCGAGGGCGCACATGAGCGAAAATATGCGCATGGGATGACATCTCCTTGGCCAAAGGAATGGAGGAGGCTCCAGGAGCCTCGGTAAGGTACCGCCATCGGCAGGAAACCGCCCTTCGCCATCCCCGGGGGGGGGCGGAGGCGACTCCGGGCCGCGGCCCGTGCGATCCTTGAGACTGTGGGCCTTCGAAGAAGTTACAGGGGGACGGCGCCCCGGCCCGTAACCTCCGGGGCCCGGCTGCGTTCTTTACTTGAATCATGGACAGGCAATCGTTCATCGAGCTCCTCGCGAGCCACGCCGACCGCGTCTTCAGCTACGCCCGCTGGGTCCTGCAGGACCCGGAGGACGCCGCCGACGTGGTGCAGGAGGCCTTCCTGCGGCTCTGGGAGCGCGGCGGCGACCTGGAGGAGCGAGGGCGGGTGGCCTGGTTGCAGCGGGTGGCCCACAACCTCTGCGTGGATCGGCGGCGCCGCAGCAGCACCTGGCGCCGGCGGCTGAGCCATCTCGCGGGGGCCGCGCCGGACGAGCTTCCCGTCGGGCGCCGGGCCGCAACGGACCCGGAGCAGGAGATGCTGCTGAACGAGCGGCAGCAGACGCTGCTCGCCGCCCTGAGCAACCTGCCGGTGGGGATCCGGAGCGTGCTGGTGATGCACTACTACGAGGGGCTCAAGTACCGGGAGATCGCCGAGATCCTGGACAGCAACGAGAACGCGGTCAAGGCCAGGATCCACCGCGGACGGCAGGCGCTCCGGCGCATCCTGACCGGAAACGGGGACGAGGAGCTGACCGCGCGACGGGAGACGGGATGAAACGAGAATGTGCCGGCTACCTGGATCTGCGGGAGCGCTACCTGGACGGTGAGCTCAGCCCGGCGGAGTTCGCCCGCCTCGCGGAACACCTGCGGGCCTGCTCCGCCTGCCGGCGGGAGGTGGAGGCGGAGGGTCTGCTGCGGGCGACCTTCCGGTCCCTGCCCGCGCTGTCCTGCCCGCCCGCCACGCTCGAGACCATCGCGGCGACCGCGGCGCCCCGGACCGGACATCGCGCAGCTTCCGGCCGGTCGCCCCGGCGGCGGCGCCGGCTCTGGCTGGCGCTGCCGGCGGCCGCCGCGCTGCTGACCGTGGCGGTCATGTTGTTCTGGGCACGGACCCCGCTGCCGCCACGGGAGATGCCGGTCCCGTCCGCACCCCAGGCGCTGGCAGCCCGCCAGCAGGCCGAGTGGAGCCTGGCCCTCACGCTGCGGCTCATCGGAGAAGCCCAGAGAGAATCGGTGGCCGACGTGTTCGGCCACACGATGCCGCGGGCCGTGCGCAGCTCCCTGCGCCACGCGGCTCCGCTACCGGAGGACGAAGGAGGACGGGGATGAAAGCCAAGCTCTTGCTGTTGACGTTGCTGATGCTCTCGCTGCTCGGTGCCGGGGCGCAGGCTCGGGACACCGAGGTCGCCAAGCTGCCCGGCTACGTCGACCTGAAGGACATCCGCATCCCGGATGACGCGGAGGAGATCCGGGACATCGACCTGGGACCCCCGCTGCTGAAGATGGCCGCCGAGGCCGATACCAGCCGGCAGTCCGCCCTGACACGGGTCCTGTCGCAGCTGCAGCTGGTCCGCGTGAAGTCGTTCGTGTTCAGGCCGGACGACACCGACGAAGTGCGTTCCCACGTCCGGGACATCGAGGACAGGCTCGAGAAGAACGACTGGAGCCGCCTGATCCGGGTGCGGGACGAGGAGGATTCCATCACCCTCAGCCTCAAGTACGACCGGAACCATATCGTCGGCCTGATGCTCGTCGCCTTCTCGCCCGAGGACGACGAGGTCACCTTCGTGAACGTCGTGGGCGACCTGGACCTGGCCTCCCTCGCCGGGCTGACGGCCGAGCTGAGCGGCGTGGATCTGGACGACTTCTTCGACGAGCTCGACAGCCGCTAGCTGCTTGCACGGCCGTTGTCACCCTCAGCGCGGCATGGCGGGCGGGCCCTCCCGCCCGCCCCAGTCCAGGGCCGGATCGCGCACCAGCGGCACCGGCGGTCCCGCGGAGGCCTCTTGCTCCGTCGTCTGCACGAGCCAGCCTGCACAGGATCGCCAGCGCAAGGCCAGCTCCTCCCGGATGCGGGCTGCGGTCCGGGGCCGCCCGAGCGACGCGTAGAACTGGCTCGCGCGCAGCAGGTAGACCGGCTGCGCCGGGTCCAGGCGATTGGCCGCCAGCAGCATCGTCAGCGGGATGAGCCGGCAGCCCGCTCCGGCGAGGCTCCGGCTTTCCTCGTCGAGACGCCGCGCCACGGCCGCCGGATCGAAGAGGAGGCCGAAGGCCAGCAGGGCCATCAGCAGGGCCGCCGCCGTGCGATCGCTCCGGGCGGGCCGGCGTCCGCTCACGACCGTCGTCAGGCGAAAGCCCTCGAGCGCCTGGCCCAGCCAGACGATCACTCCGATCATCACGGTGGCGCCTGCACCCAGGAACATGATTTCCAGGGATACCGGCGGGACGTGTTGCAGGTAGGGCCAGGACCTCTCCGCCCACAGCGGCCCGGCACGCAGGAGGATCAGGACCGCGCAGAGGAAGGGGCCCGTCAGGCCGAGCACGGCCGCCGCCCGGCGCCGCCGGCCGGCGATCAACAGACCGAGCCCCGGCACCACCAGGCCAACCGCTCCGATCACCCGCGAGCGCCGCAGCCAGCGCGGCAGCCGCTGCGGCTGCAGCAGGAGGTCCTGCCCGATGCACAGAACCGCCCGGGCCCACGTCCCGCAGCCCACCAGGAGTGCCAGCCCGACCAGCGCCGTCCAGATCCCGGCCGTGGCGCCGCCCGACAGGACGCGGGCCAGCACGGCCCGCCACTGCCAGATCAGGAGCGCCCAGCTCGTGCCGGCCACGGCGGCCAGGGCCGCTCCGATGCCTCCGCGCCGCCCTCGCGGCGTGAGCAGCAAGGCCAGGGGCCCCAGGGCATAGGTCAGGAGCAGCAGCGGCGCAAAATGCAAGCGGGAGGGCGGCGGCTCGCCAGCCCGATACCGCCCCTTCGCCCGCTGCCCCGCCAGGCCCTGCTCGGCCTCGCGGCTCCAGGGAAGACCCGGTACGGCCTCGGCCTGGAGCGTCGTGGCCGATTCTTCCTCGGAATCGATGACCCAGACCTTGCGCGGTCCATCCATGCGGCTCCTCCTCCTCCGTTCCCGGTTGCGGCGCGACGCGCCGCCCTGCCAGGGGCCGGCTCCCGGCAGGAGCGGCGGGCCGGTCTGGCTTCCGCAAGGCTCGTGCCCGGTCATGGCTCGCGCCATCCGTTCCGGCAACGGCTCTGCAAGGTGGAGAGTCCTTCAGGGAAGTCGATCCACGAGGGCCTGGAAGCGCGGAGTGGCGTGCAGGGAGTCCAGGTCGCTGTCGTGCAGCAGCCACTCCTTATGCACGGCCCCCTCGCACTCCCAGCGTTCGAGGCAGTCCAGGGCCTGCTCCGGCTCGCTGGCCAGGGCGTAGATGCAGGCCAGCTGGTAGAGCATGCCGGCGTCCTCGGGATCCAGCTCGGCCGCGCGCCGCGCCCACTCCAGGCCGCGCTCCTTCTCGCCGTAAACGACGAGCGCCGCGCCGCCCAGGTAGAGGGCCCGCGTGTCCTCCGGATTCAGCTCGAGGTGCTTCTCGGCGGTGGCGATGCCCCGGCGGGCCGCCGCCTCCGCCTCGGAGGCCCAGCCCAGGCCGCGGTAGGCCTGTGAGAGCAGGAAGAGGGTCTGGAAGTCCTCCGGACGCACGGCATTGGCCCTCCGGTAGAGTCGCGCGGCCTTCTCCAGCTTCCCCTGGGCCGCGGCATCGCGGGCGTAGAAATAGTAGGCCTCGAAGAGCTGGGGATCGAACCGCACCGCCGTCTCGAACTCCCGCTCGGCCTCCGCGAAGCGCCGGTTCATGGAGAGAGCGAGACCTCGGGAAGCGTGGGCCTGGGCGAGATCCGGAGCGAGAGCCACGGCGCGCCGGCTCGCCGTTTCGGCTTCCCGGAGCAGGGCGCCGCTGCGCTCGAACCACATGCAGAGAAAGCAGCAGGTGTCGCCGATACCGGCGTGAGCCAGGGCGTAGTCCGCGTCGATCTCGCTGGCCCGCCGGAACATCTGGAGGGCGAACTCCAGGCTGCGGCGCGTGAGCTGGTAGAAGTAGACGCGGCCACGCAGGTAGTAGTCGTAGGCACGCACGTCCTGCGTGGTGGGCTTGAGTACGACTTCCCCCGCAGCAGGGCGGAAGGTCACCTGGAGAGCCTGGACGATGTTCTGGGCGATCTCCTCCTGGATGGCGAAGAGATCCGTGATCTCGCGATCGTAACGACCCGACCAGCAAGGGTACCCGCTGGAGACGTCGATCATCTGGGCGGTGATCCGCAGGCGGTGGCTCACCTTGCGCACGCTCCCCTCGAGCAGCGTCTGGACACCGAGCTTGCGGCCGATTTCCCGCGCATCCTCGTGTCGGCCCTTGAAGGCAAAGGCGGAGGTGCGGGCGCTGACCTGCACGTCCTGGATGCGGGACAGGGTGTTGATGATCTCGTCGGCCACGCCGTCGCAGAAGTACTCCTGTTCAGGATCGGCGCTCATGTTCTGGAAGGGCAGAACGGCGATGGAGCGCCGCCGCTCCGCAGGCTCGGGCATGGCCTTGCCCGCCTCCTCCAGCTCCCAGAGGATCTCGAGCATGCCCTGATAGCGATGCTCGGGCTGCTTCTGCAAAGCCGTGCGCACGACCGCTGCGATGCCCGCGGGGATCCCGGGCTGCACATCCGAGGGCGACGGCGGCTCGCTGTTCAGGATGGCGTTGATCACCGCCTGGGGCTGGTCGCCCCGGAACGGGCGCACGCCGGTGACCATCTCGTAGAGCAGGACCGCGAACGACCAGATGTCGCTGCGATGATCGACCTCCTCGCCCCGCGCCTGCTCTGGCGACATGTAGTGCACGGTCCCCATCAGGGAGCCGTCCTGCGTGCGACCGGTCTCGCCGGCGAGCTTGGCCAGTCCGAAGTCCAGGATCTTGACCTCCCCCGCGTCGGTCACGAAGACGTTGGCCGGCTTGATGTCGCGGTGGACGATGCCCTGCCGGTGCGCCTCGTCCAGCCCCCGGGCCACGCGTCTGGCGATCTCGAGCGCCGTCCCGGGGGGCAGCGGGCCCCGGGCGATCTTCTTCTTGAGGGTCTCGCCGTTGTAGCAGGCCAGGGCGATGAAGAGCTGTCCGTCGGCGGTCTCGTCGATCTCGTGCACGGTGCAGATGTTGGGATGATCCAGGGCGGAGGCGGCCCGGGCTTCCTGCACGAAGCGCCGCTTGGCCTCGGCCTCACGGATCAGCCCGGGCGGCAGGAACTTGAGCGCCACGACCCGCCCCAGCTTCAGGTCGCGCGCCCTGTAGACCACACCCATCCCCCCTCCACCCAGCTCCGAGAGGATCCGGTAGTGAGAGATGGTGCGACCGATCAGACCGCGGCCCCTGTGCTGCGTTCCTGCTCTCGAAGGGGGGGCCGTATTGAGTCCGCTTCCATCGAAGATCATGCCCCTTCCTACGCAGGACGGCACCCCCACGTTGCACGCATCCCCCGCCGGACGTCTCCGCCGAAACCGGGCCGGCCGGCCTACGGTCAGCGGCCCGTGTCGCTCGGGCCGGGTGAGGTTCGCAAGTGCCAGTCAGCGATACACTTCGCCAGGGCGGCTGTGCAACCCGGCCAGGCCCGCCAGGCGTTCCAGCTGTCCTGCCAGATCGCCGCGCTACCGCCGGGAAGGTCCGCGGCTCGCTCCCGGCTCCTGGAGCGGTTCAGGAACGCTTCCGCCAGGTCCCGCTGGAGCCTGCGGAACGGGGGCTGCAACGCCGGGATGACGTCGTCGCGCGCGGCGACGACGAGGGCCAGGCACACGTCCAGGTCCCCCGCCGCCAGCAGCTCGCGGCACCGGGCCAGGATCTCGCCGGCGTCCGGGCCGTCGGCGGCGACCGCCACCGCCCGGCCCAGGGGGATCCGCCGCCGTTCGCCGCCCGCATCGACCACCAGATCCAGATCCAGCGTCCGGTCCGGCCGGCAGGAGGCATCCAGTGGCAGCACGGAGGGCACGATATCCCCGGGGTGCGCGAACTTGACCGTGTAGCAGCCGCCGGCCAGCTCGGTGAGCCGGACGCCGGATGGCTCTCCTCCCGCAGCCCGCCATTCCAGGCCGAAGGTCGGAAAGGGCGCGGCCGCGAGCACCTCCCAGTAGACGGTCACCCGGCCGGTGCCGTCCGCGCCGGCCACGGGGCCGCTCCAGCCACGAAAGCGCAGCGGGCCCACCACCGGGCCGGCGACGGGCCGGGCGATGCTCCCGGCCGACACGGCCACCAGATCGCGGCGCACATACACGCCGCTCCGCAGGTAGGGTCGGTCCGGGTAGTCTCGATCCAGGACCTCCTCGCGGTAGGCCCAGATGGGGTGGTAGAGATCGCCGAAGCGCGGCAACCTCTGCAGATCGGCCAGCGCGGACCAGGTCTGGTGCATGGACAGGAAATCGGGACGCCGGAGCTCGAGCACGTACTCCCGAAAGGACTCCCCGTAGCCCAGGCGGCCGACGTAGCGATCGGCCAGCCCGCCCAGGTCCAGGACCTCCAGGTCGTGCCGGGCGCCGTAGTAGCTGGAGCCGCCGATGTCGGGGGTCATGAAGGTCGCATGCCGCAGGCCGAGGGCGGTCGCCCACCGGCGGACCGTCTGCGCGGTCTCCGTGGGCTTCTGCATGCTCACCGTCCAGCCGGCCCGGTCGCTCCCGTAACGTTGCCAGCCCTGCACGCCGCCAACGGCGAGAACCAGCAGGAAGAGGAGGCTCGGGGCGAGGTCGACCGCCGGCCTCGCCCGGAGTCCACGCATGGCCGGAAGCGGGGCCCAGCCGACCATGGCGGCCAGCAAGACGAGCGGGAAGGCGGGGGACAGCAGGCGCGAGTCCATCATCCAGTCGCCGCCTGCGCCGACCACGAAGGCGCCCGAGACCAGCAGCAGCGCCCACAGCACCGCGACGGGAAAGCGGCGCAGCCGGCGCAGCGAGAGCAGAGCCAAGGGAGCCAGGAGATACCAGGACTGGGCCAGGAAGGCCTTGATAAGGTACTTCCCTCCCTCCACGACGGTCTGCAGGAGGTGATCGGCGGTGAGCCGCCCGCGCAGCTTGGCGTGATACGCGTTGGGCAGCCAGTCGCGGAAGTAGGTCCAGCGCCAGACCAGGAACGCCAGCAGGGGCAGGCCGAAGCCCAGCGAGAAGCGTAGCAGCAACGCCCGGCGCCGGCCCAGGGCCGCCGAATGCGAGCGGGCCGCGCTCAGGGTCCGGCCCGCCAGGATGCACCAGACGAGCAGGCCGTAGGCCACCCCTTCCGGTCGGGTCACCGCCACGAGAAAGAAGAGCGAACCCGCCCCCAGGCCTCCTCGATCCCGATCCTCATCGACCAGCAAGCGCAGGTACGCGGCCAGGATCGCGGCCACGAACAGCGCGTTCTCCAGGCCGGACACACCCCAGAGGACGAAGCTGCTCCGCGTGGCCAGCAGCAGGAGTGGCAGGAGCCAGATCCAGGTCCCCAGACCGGGGGCCAGCCGGCGCCCCAGGGCGAGCAGCAGGACGAGCGAGCCCGCGTGCAGGATCAGGCCCAGGATCTTCGGCGCCAGGACCGGAGAGAAGAGGCCGAGCTTGGTGAGCAGGGCCAGCAGCAGGACCCAGCTCGGGTTGGAGTAGCCTTCGGTCCGCTCGCCTCCCGGGAAGAGGCTGAGTTCGCCGTGCCGCGCGAGATTGTCCGCGTAGGTGTAGCTGATGGCGGCATCGTCGACGATCCAGTCCCGGTACCGCAGCGAGTGAGCGGCCAGGACGGCGAAGGCCAGGGCCAGGACGAGGCATGCCGAGCGGTTGCGCCGGAGGAAGGCTGCCATGATCCCTGCCCGGGTCGAGGAATGAGGGGTAGCGACCCCGATCGGACATCATCGTATCCGGCAGCCGCAGGCTGGCCAACAACATTGCTCGCGCCGCCGGCAGCCCGTCCGCTTGCGCAGCGGACCGCTCATGTCATGAAATGCAGGAATATGTCAATTAATTGTGATCCATGAAGTTATCCCCCAGCAAGCTCCGAGATGCAGTAAAATGGTCGGACATCCGGGCGCGAACTCTCGCCCTTCCACCGGTCGCGCCCGCCCGCCCAGACGATTCGGGGAGGCCGTCATGGTCGAGCGCCTGAGAATCATGCCAGCCCTGCTGCTGATCGGGCTGATCGTCACGCTCGCCGCGGGCACGCCCGCCCTCGCCCAGCCGCTCGCGCTGCCTCTGGCCGCGGGGAGCGGCGAAAGCGAGCCGGTGGTGAAGGTCCTGGCCAGAGATGACGCATCGCTGGAGCTGGAGGTCCAGCTGCCGTCGATCGAGGTCGAGAACCTGGAGATCGACGGCCGGGCCTACCGGGCGCTGACCATCGCCGGCGGGGCCATCGCCGGCGAAGCGGGAGAACCGGGGCTGCCCACCTTCGGCCGGCTGATCGCCGTGCCCGAGGGAGCCTCCGTATCCGTGACGATCCTGGATCGGCGCGAGCGCAGCCTGCCCGGCCCGCGCCTGCTCCCCGTCCAGCCCGACGGGGCGGATCGCTTCGTGCTGAACGCGGCCGCCTACGCTCCGGGCGCGAAGTCGAGCCGGCCGCTCGTCGAGATCGGGCAGCCCGCGATCCTGCACGGCCAGCGGGTCGCACCCGTCAGCTTCAGTCCGGTCGCCTACGATCCGGCGGACGACGAGGTCCGCGTGACCGAGAGCCTGCGGTTGCGGTTCGACTACGAGGCCGCCGGCGGGCCGCCCTCCGCCCGTCCCGGCCACGGGTTTTTGCCCGTCTCCTTCGCACAGCTGCTCGCCGAGCAGGTCGTCGGCTTCGTCAGGAGCGAGGACGTCGAGGTCGGCCTGGGCACCTACCTGCTCATCTGCCCCGACAACCCCTCGGTCGTCAGCCTGCTCCAGCCGCTCGTCCAGTGGCGGCAGCGCCAGGGTTACCACGTCCTGCTGGCCACGACCGCGGTTACCGGTACCTCGACCGGCACCATCAAGTCCTACATCCAGAGCGTCTACGACACCGCATCGCCGCCGCTGGAGCACGTCGTCCTCGTCGGCGACGCCGGCGGCTCCATCAGCATCCCCTGCTACTACGAGTCCCTGAGCGGCTACGGCGGCGAGGGGGATCATTACTACACCACGCTCGAGGGCGACGACGTGCTGTCGGACGTGCTGATCGGCCGCCTCTCGTGCCGGAGCACGACCGAACTGCAGATCATCGTGGACAAGATCGTCTCCTACGAGACGGATCCCCCCATGGCGGACACTCGCTGGTTCACGCGCGCGGGGCTGACCGGCGATCCCCGCTCCTCCGGCATCACCACCGTCTACGTCAACCAGTGGCTGAAGGCCCAGCTCCAGAACATCGGCTACGCCGAGATCGACACCATCTGGGCCGGCGACTTTCCGAACCTGATGTACCAGACGCTCAACAAGGGCGGGACCGTCTTCGGCTATCGCGGCTACCTGGGGATGAGCCAGTTCACCACCGGTTACATCAGCGCGCTGACCAACGGCGGCATGCTGCCCTTCGCGGTGATCGTCACCTGCGACACCGGCTCGTTCGCCCGGGACGCGACCTCGCGGCCCGAGGCCTTCCTGCGCCAGAGCGGCGGCGGCGCCATCGGAGCGGTCGGGACCGCCACCATCGGCACCCACACCCGCTACAACAACTGCTACTACCACGGTGTCTGGGAAGGCGCCATCAACAGCGGCGATCACCGCCTCGGTGCCGCCCACAACCGCGGCAAGCTGGCGCTCTACCAGAACTACCAGCTGGCCGAGCCCTACAGCGTCGAGATCTGGTCGATGTGGAACAACCTGATGGGCGATCCCGCCACCGAGATGTGGACCGCGGTGCCGAGGATCCCGGTCGTCGACCATCCGGCGAGCCTGCCGCCGGGCGCCGGCGCGGTGCCGGTGACGGTCCAGGTGGCCGGCAGCCCGCGAGCCGGCCTGCGGGTCTGCCTATTCAAGGACGGCGAGGTGCAGGTCTCGGGCCTGACCGACGCCGCGGGCCGTGTCCTGCTGCCGATCTCGGGCACCACGGCGGGGTCTCTCCTGGTGACGGTGACGGGGCACGAGATCATCCCCTACCGGAGTCAGCTGACGCTCGGCCCCGTTGCGGATTTCGTGAACGTGAGCGATCGGGTGGTGGATGACGATGCCCTGGGCGGCAGCTCGGGCAACGCCGACGGCCAGGTCGATCCCGGGGAGACCATCGAGCTGGCACTCGCCCTCGAGAACCTGGGCGCGGACCCGGCTAGCGGTGTCTCGGCGACGTTGACGACCAGCGATCCGTTCGTCACGATCACCGGCGAGAAGACGAACTTCGGCGACATCCCGGCCGGCGGTACGGCCTGGGGCGTGGACAGCTTCGTCTTCGGGGTAGCCGCCGAGGCCCCGGCCGGGCACGTGATCGAGCTGGAGCTGGTCGCCCTCTCCGCCGGCGGCGGCCCTTGGACCAGCCTGATCCAGCTGCCGGTGCAGTCGGCCGCCTTCACGCAGCTGTCCCACACCTGGTCGGGCGGCGGCACCGACCTCGACCCGGGCGAAGCGGGCGCGCTCAGCCTCGAGATCCAGAACCTGGGCGACCTGACGGCCACCGGCATCAGCGCCACGCTCGCCAGCGACAGCCCGTGGATCACCGTCACCGACGCCGAGGGGACCTTCGACGACATGGCCCCGGGTGCCACGAGCGAGAACACCGCCGACCCGTTCGCTCTGAGCGTCGCGCCAGACTGCTTCGGCGGCCACCTGGCGGCCTTCACCCTGACGCTGGACTTCGGCGGCCGGCGGGCCAGCGTCGAGTTCTCGCTCCCGGTCGGCACGGGCACGCCGAGCGATCCGCTGGGTCCCGACACCTTCGGCTACTACGCCTTCGACGACACCGACACCGACTACCCCTACGCGCCGGTCTACGACTGGATCGAGATCGATCCCAACCACGGCGGCAGCGGCACCGACGTCGGGCTTGCGGACTTCGGCTGGGAGCAGGACGACACCAAGACGCTCGACCTGCCATTCAGCTTCCGCTTCTACGGCCACGACTTCGACCGGATCTCGATCTGCTCGAACGGCTGGCTGGCCATGGGCGAGACTACGCTGCGCTTCTACCGGAACTACTACCTGCCCTGCGCCGGCAGTCCGCGCAACATCATCGCCCCGTTCTGGGACGATCTCCATCAGTCCGGCATGAACCGGGTCTATGCCTGGCACGACGCCGAGAACCACCGCTTCATCGTCCAGTGGAGCCGGATGCCCAATTACTACGGCGCGGTGCAGAACTTCGAGGCCATCCTGCTGGATCCGCTGTACAACACGACGCCGACCGGCGACGGCGAGATCCTCTTCCAGTACGCGACCGTGAACAACAGCGATCCGGAGAACGGCTACGCCTCGGTGGGGATCCAGAACGGGGACCGGTCGGACGGCCTCTGCTACACGTACTGGAACCAGTACCCGGCCACCGCGGCGCCGCTGGCCCCCGGGCGGGCCCTCCGCTTCCTGCCCCTCGGCGAGTTCAAGCGGCCGGGCTGTCAGCCCGATCCGACGTCCATCTCGGTGCTGCTGCCGCCCGGCGGGCAGACCACACGCACTCTGTCCGTCGCGAACGACGGCGAGCCGGGATCGCTCCTTCTCTTCGTGGCCGAGCTGGCCGATCCCGCTCTCGGCGGCAAACCGGAGAGCGATCCGGCGGGGGGCGACAAGAGCCTGACCGGGTCTCACCTCGAGGCGGACCTCGGCGAGTTTGTTCCGGGCCAGACGTACGACATCGCGCTGACCGCCTACTGCGTCAGCACGGATCAGGAATGGATCATGGACGTCACGCTGGACTTCCCGCCGGGCGTGTCCGTCAACTCGGCTACCAACATGGCCACCGGTTCAGGAAGCCTCCACTACGTCGGCGGGTTCGGCGACGGTGCCCTGGCTCGCTGGGCGGACGGCTACATCGTCTCGAACAGCACCGGCACGGCCTCCCTCAACGTCACCTTCGGCCCGCTGGGCGGGGACGTGGAGGTCCCTTACACGCTGATCGGCGACAACTGGGGCTACCCACCCCATTCCATCAGCGGCACGCTCGTTTTCACCCTCAGCGGGCCGAACGTCCTGCTCGCGGCTCCCAACGGCGGGGAGGAATGGGGGATCGGCGAGACGCACCAGATCCAGTTCGCTGCGTCCGGCGGTCCCACTGAGGTGATGATCGAGCTGCGACGCAGCCCGGAATCGGCCTGGGAAACGCTGGCGCCCGCCGTGCCGGCGGCGACCGGGAGCTACGACTGGGAGGTCACGGGACCGATCAGCAGCGAGTGCCGCATGCGGGTCTCCGACGTCGGCGACCCCTCGGTCAGCGACACGAGCAACGAGGTCTTCACGATCCGCCACTCGCTCCTGTGGCTCGGGCTGGATCGCTGGAACGGGCAGGTCCCGCAGGGTCAAAGCGTGGATATCGAGCTATCCCTCGACGCTACGGGACTCGCCGAGGGAACCTATGCGGCCGATATCGTCCTGCTCAGCAACGCCGGCGCACCGGTGGTGGTGCCGGTGACGATGCAGGTCGGCGATCTCTCCGCGGTGCCGTCCGCTCCCGAGGCCCTGGAGCTGGCGCAGAACCATCCCAATCCCTTCAATCCCCGGACCACCATCGACTTCGCCCTGCCGCACGATGCCGCGGTACGCCTGGAGGTCTTCGATCTGAAGGGAAGGCGCGTGCGCTCGCTGCTTTCTGAGCGGCTGCCCGCCGGCTGGCACCGGGTCGAGTGGGATGGCCGCGACGATCGGGGTCGCACCCTGGCCTCCGGCCAGTACTTCTATCGGCTCCGCACGCCGGTGGGAACGATCACGCGGAAGATGTCGCTGCTGAAGTAGGAACGGCTAGTCAATCCTTCCTATGGCCCCGGGCTCGGGCCCGGGGCCACCTCAATACTCGATTAGCCGTTCCCTCTCACTTGAGCAACACGACCTTGCGCAGGTCGCGGATCGTTCCGGCTTCCAGGCGCAGCACGTAGACGCCGCTGGCGACGCGGCGGCCGTTGCCGTCCAGGCCGTCCCAGACCACCTCGTGACGGCCGGCCGGGCGCGATTCCTGCAAGAGCCAGCGGATCCGCGTGCCGGTCAGGTCATAGACCGCCAGCCGGACATCTCGTTGTTGAGCAAGCTCGAAGGCCACGGTGGTGCGGGGATTGAACGGGTTGGGATAGACCCCCACCAGCCGCGTGGCGGCGGGCGGCCCTTCTCCCGGCGGCACGTCCGTGAACCCGGTCCTTAGCACGAGGTCGTACTGGCCCGCCAGCGGTAGGTCGGCGCTGCCCCGCTTCCAGACCGCGACACCGTAGTAGTCCTGCTCGGTGATCTCGAACGTCAGGTACTCGTCCTCGCCAGGGCCGCCGAGCCAGGAGATGCCGCCGTCGATGGCCTCGCTCTTGACCAGCCAGGGATCGCCCGCCGGGTAGACGCTCAGTCCCCAGTCCACGTCGCCGGCGACGTTTTCCAGGCGCAGCGTGTAGAAGCCCGTCCCGAGCCGGAACTCCAGCAGGTGCAGGATGTGGCCTGCCGCCAGGGTGAAGGGCCCGTAGGTGCCGGCGGCACTGCCGAGATAGGTCGAGCCCGCGCTCTCGGCGGTGTAGGAACCACCCTGGCCGAAGTCCAGCACGCCGATATCGTAGGGAGCGAAGGCGGTCATGTTGAAGTTGACCAGCACGAAGTCCGACTCGCCGGGTCCCCAGGTGGAGAGGCCGTGGTTGACCCGGAAGCCGTTCTTGGCTCCTTCCGCCGCGTCATGGGATCTGAGGTCCACGTCGGTCCCGGCCGCCGGCATCACGGCGACGGCCCCCCACCAGGCGCTGGCCAAGGGCATGCGCAGCCCATCGCAGTTGTACCAGCGCGCTTCACCGGAGGTGATCCGGTCCCAGCCGCCTGTCGCCGGGGGCGGCTGGTTGCGGGAGACCGTCGTGCCGTGCGGGACCGCGAGCGGGCCCCAGACGTACTGCTCACCGTAGATGTTGTTGTCCTCGTGCATTTCCTCCACCTCGGCATCGGCATCCTCGAACACGTCGAGGGTGTGCCGGCCGCCGCGCACCGTGCGCCCCAGGCCGCTGTTGTAGTAGTAGCTGGTGGCCGCGGCCAGGGTGTTGTAGTGGAGGTTGATCCAGGCGGCTCCGTCGAGGCGGGCGCGGGCCCAGCTGCCGGGGCTGGCCACCGGACCGGCATTGCGCGTGCAGATGTTCACGTAGGTGGCGGCCGCGTTCCCGTAGAGAGTATCGGGCAAGGCCACTGCGGTGCCGGTGCCGTCGGGGGCCGGTCGCGGCACCAGCGGGGAGTGCCAGCCGGAGCTGGCGTACGGCAAGAGGTCGGGCGGCGTGGGTCCGATCTCCACCGTCACGGAGATGGACCCGGTCCCATCGGCGGGATTGCGGAAGACCGCCAGGCAGTTGTAGCCGGTCCCGGCGATGTCCACGTCGATCCGGGCGCGGCCAGCCGCATCGGTCACGGCCTCCTCTGTCGCGTCATCGAGACCGCCCGTGGTGAAATCCGAGCTGAACCAGGCGATGTGGACCGGTCCCTGCTCCGGGTCGATGTCGGCCACCATGCTGACGGGCCCGGTATCGTCCGCGGTGATCTCGAACTCCAGCAAGCGCAGGAACTGGTTCGCGCTCAGGATCACCGTCAGCGAGTCGCCGAAGGCGCGCAGCTCGCTCGCCATTTTGATGGCGTGGTAATCCTCCACGCCTTCATAGCGGTTGAGCACGCCCACGTCAAAGCTCTGCTGGCCCATGGTGTTGCGATTGACGAGCACCGCGTCCAGCCAGCCCTCCGGTCGCGTGCTGGTGCCGATGTTCGAGGCGAAACCATTCTGCGCGCCGGTGGATGCCACGTGGAGACGGCAGTCGTAGTCCTCTAGCGGATCGTCGGCCCAGAGGGCGACGGCGGTCCAGCGGCCGGTGTTGGTGAAGTTCAACCCGTCACAGACGTACCAGAGGGAGCCGCTGGTCACCTCGTCCCAGCCGTCCATGTGGCCGGGCGGCGCCGCCCGGGTGACGCCGATCCCGGTGCTCAGCCCCCGCCCGGTCCAGACGAACTCGCGGCCCCAGATGTTGTTGGTCTCGTCGACCTCGGGGATGTCGTCCAGCTCGTCGATCATGCCGGTCCAGCAGTGCCGCCCGCCCGGGACGAAGATGGGCCCTTCGTTGGCGGTGTAGAAGCCCTCGTCGGGTCCGATGCCGCTCCAGATGGCATAGGCCGTCGGCACACCGTCCACGTGCACGTAGCAGCGGAAGCTCCAGTCGGCGATCGTCTCGCCCACGTTCCAGCCCAGCAGGTTCCAGTACGTGGAGGTGGAGTTGCCCGTCAGCGTGGCCGAGACGTGAGCCTCGAAGGAGGTGTTGTTGGCCTGGCTGCTGGGGATCAGCGGATAATCCCAGTCGGGATCCGAGTGGAAGACCAGGTCCGCCGGCAGCGGCGGCAGGATGGTGAAGGGGCCGTAGGTGGCGTAGCTGGTGGCCAGGTGTCCCGCCCGGTCCCGGGCCTGGATGGAGAAGTAGTACGTGCCGGGCGCCAGGGGACCCATGGTGACGCTCGTGGTCGAGCTGATGAATTGAGTCCCGGTGGGGGGGCCGGGGGCGGCCAGGATGTCGACGTAATAGCCGGAGATCCCGGAGGCGTCGTCGTACGCGTGCGTCCAGGTGAACTCCGGAGTCGAATCGGAGGACGGCGAGCCGAGGGGTTGGCTGGGCGAGGTCAGGTCCGTCACCACGCCCGGCGGATCCTCGTCACAGTCGTAGCCGCAGTTCATCCCCGTTTCCCAGAGCTGGTAGCGCCAGGAGGGATGCAGGATCACGATGTCCTTGAGGAAGTCGAGCGGAGAGAAGTTCTCGGCGTCGCGCATCACGGCGAAGACCGTGGAGTACCCGAGGGCCACCCGATCGCGGTAGAGGGGGTACTGCGGGTGGTTGTCCTCGCCGGTATCGTCGATGTCGTGCAGCAGGGCCGCGAAGTACCCCTCGGTGATCTCCGGATCGTGGTAGGTCCCGTCCCCGCACTGCTGCAGATCGTCGTAATTCACGGTGTAGAGAGGAGCGTAGCCGTAGGTATCCTCATAGTCCGCGCAGAACTTGTCGGCCGCGAAGGCACAGAAGCCCTCCACCCAGGCCACCTGTTCGTCTTCGTTGCACCAGTCGCAGTGGAAGCAGTAGGGGAGGCTGCCGGGATCGCAGGTGCTGTTGCAGTAGTCCAGACCGATCAGGCCTTCCGACTCGTGGTAGCCGAGCCAGTACTTGGCGTAGGCACGGGCGATGCTGGGCTCACGCCACAGATGGTCGGTGCCGATGTCAATGTACTCCCCGGAGTAGTCGAGGAACCACATGTGAGAGTTGCCGTGGTTGGTTCTGATGGTGATCTGGGGCAGGTCGTCGAAGATGTGGTTGCTGATCCAGGTGTACATCCTGGTGGCGTTGACGAAGACGTGCCAGACGGCGTGATGGCTCTCGCGCTCCGGCTGCAGCCAGCCCACGTCCAGATCGACCCCGGTGTATTCCCACTCGGTGTCCGTGGTGATATCCACGGAATCGAAGTCATCGCCATCGTAGTTCCAGACCGCGATGCGCGGATTCCCCGTCCCCACATTGACGCGCAGGTTCGGGTACGTGTGGCCGTGGTTCGGCACCCAGTCGAAGGTGGTATCGAAGGAGCCGCTGGCATCGGTGTACGTGCTGCCCAGCGGATAGAAGCCGGTTTCACTGGTCATGTCCTGGAGCAAGACATGGGCATCCGGCACCGCTACCACCATGCCGTCGAACCGCTCGTACACCACGTGGCCGTGGACACGCACGAGGGTTCCGGCCAGCGCAGGCGCCGCCAGGAACAGCAGAAGGGCCGCCGGGACGATCCGCCACAGGCTCTTCGCAGAGTGTTGCATGGTGTCCCTCCTCACGGCTGCGTCGTGCCGGATTCCCGCCGCGTTGCGCGCCGGCAGAACTGACTGGGATTCAGCTGCTCGGTGATGGCCGTCTCGATGGCCTGCGCGTCGGCCTCGCGGCACTCGCGCCGGGCGTGGTCGGCCTGCAGCCGGAGGATGTCGATCTCGGTGCTGGCCTGCAGCGCCTCAATCTCGTGCAGGATCGCCAGGGCGGCCGCGTGATCGGACGCGTTCCGCAGCCGCTCCTTGAGCGCGACGATCTCGACCCGGCGGGTCTCCCAGAGGTTCTGGATGGCGCTCATCAGCGGGCTGAGCGGGCGCGCGGTCGTGGGCTCGGGGCTCGCCTCCGGACCGCCGGCGACCGGCGCGGCCGATTCCGCCTGAACGGCTTCCGGGGGCTTGACCACGTCCGGTCCATGCGATCGCGCGGCCAGCAGGGCCGGCAGGCACAGGAGGGTGATCAGGAGGACGGCGTACGGGACGCTCGGGACTCGGCGTTTCATCGTCGGCTCTCCTTGTAAACGGGTCTCGATGACTGGAAGTCATGCCCTGGGCCGGCGCGACACTCCCGGGGGGCGTTCGGGGCTCCCGGTCGGCGGTCCGCTCCGGCCCGTCCGCATCTTGGACCACAGCGAAGCCCCCCATGACACAGCAATCTGGGGTGGGGAAGGGATCACTTGGGGGATCTGGTCGGTCAAGAAGGCCGCGGCTCACTCAAGAGAGCGCGGGGCGGCCAGGCGACCGCCCCGTGTTGCTTGGTGGCTCATGCTGTCCGCGGTGGGCTAGAAGCCCTTGAACGGGTTCATGCCGATCTCGTTGACCTCCTCGACGAAACCGTTGACGTACTCGACCAGCTTGTCCGCCTCGTCGATGGCGACGGTGAAGATCTGCACGCGCTCCTCTTCGAGGGCCAGCTGCTGCAGCTTGTCCTTCACGTTGTCCATGCGGGTGTCCGCCAGCTGGCTGCCCTGGATCATATGACACTGGTAGTCGTCGCCCATCTTGCAGCCGATCTCGATGATGCCGTCCATGCCGCTCGAGAGGGCGTCGCCGATCCAGACCGTGTTCACCGAACCCAGGCAGCGCACCGGGATGAAGCGCACGAACGGGCTGATCCGCAGCCGCCGGAAGCCGGCCATGTCGAGGGCCGGGAAGGCGTCGTTCTCGCAGATGAAGGCCAGGTAGCGCGGCTTCTCGTCCTCCTCGTCCGGGATCTCGATCACCTTGATCATCTGGCTGACCATGTTCGGCGAGTAGTTCTTGAAGCTGATGATGCGCTCCGGGCAGGCCCCCATGCAGATGCCGCAGCGGCGGCAACGGGTCGGGTTGGGCTGCGGCGTGCCCTTGTCGTCCTCGTCCAGGGTGCCGAAGGGGCACTCCTCCGTGCATCGCTTGCACTGGGTGCAGCGCTGCAGGAAGAAGTCGGGCACGGAGGTGTCGCGGGCCCGCGGGTGGACCGCCTCGCCGCGGCTGGTCAGCTCCACCGCCTGTATCGCCTTGAGGGCCGCGCCGTGGGCGTCCTTGCGCGCCTGGACCGTGTCCATGGGGGCGCGTACGCAGCCCGCGGCGTAGATGGCCGTGCGGCGCGTCTCGTAGGGGAAGCAGACGAAGTGGCTGTCGGGGAAGCCATACTTCAGCGTCGGCAGGTCGGTGCCCTGGCGGTACTTGAGGTTCAGGATGCGCGCGCCGACCTCGGCGCCGGCGGCCGCGCTCTTCTCCTTCTCGGCGGGCTCCTCCGCCGCCGGTGCCTCGACCGCGGCCTCGGGCGGGGCCGGAGTCTCGCCCTTGTCCAGGATTCCGTCCTCGACCAGGGTGGTCGGCACCATGCCGGCCGCCAGCACCACCATCTCGGCCTGTACCTCGACGTTCTCGCCCAGCAGCGTGTCCTCCACCCGCACGGCGATCTGGCCGCCGTCGGGGCTGATCTCGTAGACCTCGCCCTTGGTCAGGAACACCCCCTCGTCCTCCTGCATCTTCTTGTAGAAGAGCTCGAACTGCGCCGGGGTGCGCATTTCGCGGTACAGGATGTAGACCTTCGTGTCGGGCAGCTGCTCACGGATCATGGCCGCCTGCTTCAGGCTGGTGCGGCAGCAGACCGCCGAGCAGTAGGGCAGATGATCGGGATCGCGCGAACCGGCGCACTGGACGAAGGCCACGCTGGCGGGAGCCTGGCCGTTGCTGGGCCGCTTCAGCCCACCGTTGGCGAACATCTCCTCGACCTGGACGTTGGTCACGATGTCCGGCGAGGCGCCGTAGTTCCACTTGCTGCCGCGCATCCTCTCCGGATCGTAGGGACGCCAGCCGCTGGCCTGGACCACGGCGCCGATCTTCAGCAGGGTGCCGTCGCTCAGCTTGACGTCGAAGAGGCCGGGACCACCCTTCATGGACGCGACCGTCTTGCCCGTGTACACCTGGATCTTCTCGTGACCCTGGACTGCGGCGATCAGGTCGGCCAGACCGCCCTCTTCCAGGTCGGTCCAGGGGGCCTGGCGGGGAAAGCTGCGCCGGAACTTGTGGGACCAGCCGCCCAGCGCGGCCTCCTTCTCCACCAGCACCACGTCCCGGCCCGCGTCCGCGGCCGCCCGGGCCGCCGTCAGGCCGGTGATGCCGCCGCCGATGACGAGCAGCGTCCTGCTGACGTCCAGCGGATCCGGCCGGGGCGCCTCGCTGTTCTTGACCCTGGCCAGACCCATGCGGATGTAGTCCTGCGCCGCCATCTGGGTGTCCTCGTGCTTGGGCTCGAGGAGCCAGGCCACCTGCTCCCGCAGGTTGACCCGGTCGGTCAGCATTTCCGGGCCGAAGTCGAACTCGTGCATCATGACCCGGCCGCTGCAGGCGGCCACGATGACGCGGTTCAGCTGCTCGCCGGCGATGTCGTCCCGGATCTGCTGGACCCCCTCCTTGCTGCAGAGGCAGGCGTGCGTCCGGCAGACGGCCGCACCGTTCTCCTTGGCGATGTTCTCGAGGTCCGCGATGTCCAGGGCATCACCGATCCCGCAGCCCGAGCAGATGTAAACGCCGATCTTGGTATCCATGCCTCACTCCTTCCCGAGCTGGAGGATGCCCTTGAGGGCGGCCCCGGTGGCGTCCTGGATGGTGCACGAGACCTCCAGAGGTTGCGTGCAGGTGCCCGTGCCCACGACGCCGGCGCCGGCGGCGTCATCGGTACGGACGAAGCCGTTCTCGTCCAGGGCCACGGGCGCCCCCGCGGGCAGGCCGTCCGTCTCGGGCACCATGCCGGTGGCGAGGACCACCAGATCCGTCTCGGCGGTGGAGATGGTGCCGGTCAGCGTGTCCTCGGCCTCGACGACCAGCCGGCCGTTCCGCGGCGCCACCTTGCCCACCTTGCCGCGATGCCAGTGGACCTTCGCGTCCGCCTTGACCCGGTTGTAAAAGTCCTCCAGCCGGCCCGGAGAGCGGATGTCGATGTAGAAGATGTGGATGTCGGCCTCGGGATAGAGCTCGCGCACGTAGCTGGCCTGCTTCATGGAGGCCAGGCAGCAGACGGCCGAGCAGTAGGGCAGGTGATTCTCGTCCCGACTGCCGGCACACTGCACGAAGGCGATGCTGCCGATCTCCTTGCCGTCGGAGGGGCGCAGCACCTTGCCGGCGGTCGGGCCGTCGGGCGCGGCCAGCCGCTCCATCTCCACGTTGCTGATCACGTCGGGGCTGTCGTTGTAGCCCAGCCGGTCCAGCCTGGTGGCATCGTATGGCTTCCAGCCGGTGGCGTAGACGACGGCGCCCACGGTCAGCTGGTAAGTGCGCGGCTGCTCCTGCAGATCGAAGGCGTCGTACTGGCAGGCGTCGGCCGCGGCCTGCATCCGGGGATCGGCCGCATAACGGGCGTCCACCACGTAGCGATAGGGGAAGGCCATCTTGTGCGGCAGGTAGACCGCCTTGCGCTTGGCGAGCCCGTAGTTGTATTCGTCGTCGACCTCGATGTCGCAGGCCTTCTCGCACTCGCCGCAGGCGGTGCAGCGCTCGTTCACGAAGCGCGGCTGCTGCTTGATCGTGACCTGGTAGGCGCCGGGACCGCCGCTGATGCTCTCGATCTCGGCCTGGGTCAGGACCGTGATGTTCTCGTTCTGCTTGATGCGGCGGAAGTTGATCTCCAGGCCGCAGGTGGGAGGGCAGAGCTTCGGGAAGTAGTGGTAGAACTGGGCGACCCGGCCGCCCAGGTAAGGTCGCTTCTCCACGAGGATGACCTCGTGGCCGACCTCCGCGGCCTCCACGGCCGCGGTGATGCCGGCGATGCCTCCGCCGACGACCAGCATGGTGCGAGGGGAACCGCGCTCCAGTTCGGCTGCCGCCATGTCGCCCTCCTGTTAAAAGATTCTCACTTCCGCGAACCGGATCTGCCCGGAGGCGGAAGCGGATCGCCCGTGGTGCAGTGTCAGCAACCTGCTGATAAGTAAAGAATTAAACCTCATGCGCTCCTTGCACAGGGAACCGCTCCGCCAGCCTCCAGGCCGGCGCCGTCGCTCGCGCAAAGGTTGTTGTTCGCGGGCAAAAGTAGTCAATCGAGAGGGGCAAATCAAGGCGGGAAAGGAAAGCGGTTCGTCGCGGCATCATCATATATTACAATGAAATTCAAGCTCCGCTGATCCTCCGGCGGCGTCCAAGTTCCGTCTTGACTTTGACCATTCACGGACACAGTTTTGGACTCGGTATCACCTGTTTATCTCTCAACGACAGGGGCTCGCGAGAGATTCTCGCCGCCCTTGCGCCGAAGGAGGCGCCATGGCAGACAACCCGGCCGCCGTCGCCGAGAACGGCGTCGAGACCCCGGCCCGGCCCCGCAAGCCGGCCGAGGTCGTCAGTCCGGACCTGCAGTTCATCCGGGACCTGAAGCAGGCCGGAGGCGAGTCGCTCAAGAAGTGCTACCAGTGCGCGACCTGCTCCGTCACCTGCGAGCTGTCCCCGGTGGACCACCCCTTCCCGCGCAAGGAGATGCTCTGGGCCCAGTGGGGTCTGAAGGAGCGCCTGCTGGCCGATCCCGACGTGTTCCTCTGCTACCAGTGCAACGACTGCACGACGACCTGCCCCCGCGGCGCCCGGCCGGGCGACGTGCTGGCGGCCGTGCGCGCGGCGGTCTACCGCGCCTTCTCCTTCCCCTCCTTCATGGGCCGGGCCCTGGCCACGCCCCGCTCGCTCTTCGCGCTGTTCCTGCTGCCGGTGGTCGTCCTGCTGGCCATGCTCTTCATCCAGCACAGCGCCAACGAGGGGGGCTTCGCGGCCAGCCTCTCGCGCGTCTTCGGCGCCGACCACGTCGTCTACCATCACTTCCTGAAACACGGCATCCTGGAGATGCTCTTCATCGCCGGCAACGTGCTGATCTTCCTCTTCGCGGCCATCGGCTTCGTCCGCTACTACAACAACCTGAAGGCCCACAGCGACAGCTCGCTGGTGATGGGCTTCGTGCCGGCGGTGCTCGCCACCCTCGGCGAGATCATCCTGCATCGCCGCTTCCAGAAGTGCGGACAGAACAGGCCGCGCACGACGGCCCACCTGCTGGTCCTGTTCGGATTCCTGGGCGCGGCCGCCACGGCCGGGCTGGCCCTGGTCTACCTGCTGGCCTGGCTGCATCAGCATCCCGGCCTTTCCTTCGACGGCCTCTCGTTGACCAACCCGATCAAGTGGCTCGGCGTCGCCAGCGGCGTGGCGCTGATCGTCGGCAGCCTGATGATGATCTCGCGCCGGGTCATGCACACTGACGACGTGGGGGCCGACGACTACGCCGACAAGCTCTTTCTCTGGATGATCTTCTGCGTGGCCGTCACCGGCATGCTGACCTGGTTGCTGCGGCTCGCCGACATCCCGGTGGTCGCCTACCCGGTCTACTTCGTGCACCTCACCGTGGTGTTCTTCCTGCTCTGGTACATGCCGTACAGCAAGTTCGCGCACATGATCTACCGGAGCCTGGCTCTGGTGTGGGCCCACCAGACCGATCGCGTGACGCCCAAGCCCTCGATCTAACGCGCGTGATCACAAGAGGATGGATCATCACGTCCGGGCGCGGGTCGCCGGCAATCCCTGCGGATTCGTAGAATTCACCCTTCTTGACACCTCTTTGCGAGGGGGCGTAGGCTCGGCCCTCGAGGGAGCGCCATGTTCACGGGAGGAACACGAGCGCCGGCCCATGGCCTTTTCCAGAAGGACGAGCACCATGCGTACGCTGCAGCATATCATCTGCGCAGGCGGTGTTCTGCTGGCCGCCGCCTTGCTGCTGTCGGGATGCTCCGGGGGCTCCGGGCCCGAGGTCGACGACGGCACCAACCCGGCGGCCATCGGCGACCTGAGCGTCACGGCTTTCAACAGAACCAGCGTCACCCTGGCCTGGACCGCCACCGGCGATGACGGCGACGACGGAACGGCCACGTCGTACGAGGTCCGCCGCAGCGGGTCCTTCCTCTACGACGGGAACTGGGAGAGCGGGACCATCGTGGCCGGCGCCCCGGTTCCGCAGCCGTCCGGCAGCACCGAGAGCATGATGATCGACGGCCTGACCCCGGACGAGACCTACTTCTTCGCCATCAGGGCCCGGGACGAGGAGGGCAACACCTCGGGCGCCTCGAACTGCGTCAGCGCGACCTGCTTCGACAACGTGCCCGTGACCATCGGCGACGCCGCGCTGGCGGATGCGATCCGTGCCGCCCTGGGCCTGCCCGCCGGCGACATCATGCGGGCCGACGCCCGCGAACTCCGGGACCTGACCGCCGAGAGCGCGGGCATCACCAGCCTGGCGGGCCTCGAGGAATGCATCCACCTCGACCACCTGAACCTGCGGGGCAATGCCGTCGTCGAGCTGACACCGCTCCAGGGTCTCAGCGACCTGGTGGAGCTGACCCTGGCGGACAACTTCATCGAGGAAGTCTCTCCCCTGGCTGCCCTGACCGGCCTCCAGGTGCTGCGCCTCGGGGAGAACGAGCTGGTCTCCATCGACGACCTCGCCCCCCTGGTCGACCTGCACACCCTCCAGCTGGTGAGCAACGACATCGCCGACATCACGGCCCTGGCGGGCATGCACGACCTGGAGTGGCTCGACCTGGGTAACAATCAGCTGACCGACATCACGGCGCTGGGCGGCATGAGCGGGCTCACCTTCCTGGACCTGTCGGGCAACCAGGTCGCCGACATCGGCCCCCTGGCCGGTGCCACCGGCATGCAAACGCTCTACCTGCGCGAGAATACCCTGAACGGCATCACCGCTCTCGGTGGGATGACGGCTCTGGAGCGCCTGGACCTGATCGATACCGGCATCTCGGACCTCTCGCCGCTGGCGGGGCTCCTGCAGCTGCGCATCCTGCTGCTGGCCAAGGATACCCTCGCGGATCTCACGCCCCTGACGAATCTCACCGCGCTGCAGATGCTGCTGCTGCGCGAGTGCGGCGTCACCGACATCTCGCCTCTCGCCGGAATGACGAACCTCGTCCAGCTCGACGCCTACGTCAACAGCATCGTCGACATCTCGGCGCTGAGTGGCCTGACCGCGCTCGAGGACCTCTACCTGGGCTACAACCAGATCGAAGATCTGGCCCCCCTGGTGGCCAACACCGGACTGGGCAACGGCGACGAGGTCTGGGTCCAGTCCAACCCGCTGTCGGCGACCTCGCTCAGCGTGCACATCCCGGCCCTCGAGACGCGCGGCGTCACCGTGAACCAGTAGGCTCTGCCGGGAACCCTCCCCCACCGCCGAGCCGGGCGGCAATTCGCCCTTGGTCCGGGCCCGTACCATGCCCTAACCTGGGTCCCGCCCCGACGGTCCGGCATTCGCAACGTCCACAGGAGGTGGCTCACGATGTCCAACGGCGACTCATCGTCCGCGCGACAGCGCTCCCCGTTCCTGACCACCGAGGACTGGTGGGCGGTCTGGCTGGGTCTGGGCATCATCGTGCTCTGCCTGGCCTTCTATCAGTTCGGCGCTGCGGCGACGCTGAAGCACTTCACCGTCAGTCCCGGCAAGTGGTCGAACCTGGGCCAGCTCGGGGCGCACTTCGCGGTCGCCTGGCCCTGGTACATCGTGCTCTTCCTGGGCTTCCTCGTCGTCTTCACGGGGAGCATCCGCATCATGGGGCTCAGGGTGAACGAGTACGCGCCGGGCTTCCTGATCATCTTCCTGTCGTCCGTGATCATCCTGGTGCTCAGCAGCAGCAGCTTCGCCAAGGATTACAACCTGGAGGCGCCGCTGGTGGCCCTGATCCTCGGGCTGCTGGCCGGCAACTTCCTGCCCATCCCGCGCTGGCTCGACACCTCCCTGCGCACCGAGTACTACATCAAGACCGGCATCGTGCTGCTGGGCGCGACCCTCCCCTTGACCCTGATCTTCTCCGCCGGCCCCATCGCCTTCTTCCAGGCCACCATCGTGTCGGTCTGCACCTTCCTGGTCATCTACTTCACGGCCACCCGGATCTTCAAGAGGGATCCCCGGTTCGCTGCCGTGCTGGGCGCGGCCGGCTCGGTCTGCGGCGTCTCGGCCTCGATCGCCGTGGGGGCCTCGGTGAAGGCCAAGAAGGAGCAGATCGCCATCGCCATCTCGGTGGTCACCATCTGGGCCATCGTCATGATCTTCTTCATCCCGATCGTCAGCCGCGCCATCGGCCTGCATCCCGGCGTGGCCGGGGCCTGGATCGGCACGAGCGAGTTCGCCGATGCGGCGGGCTTCGCCGCCGCGTCGGCCATCCCCTCGCCCAACGACGCCCCCATCCAAGCCTTCACCCTGATGAAGGTCATCGGCCGCGACATCTGGATCGGGATCTGGTGCTTCGTGCTCTCCATCATCTCGGTGTCGGTCTGGGAGCGGAACCAGGGCGGGGACAGCTCCCGGCGCGTGGGCGCCGGCGTCATCTGGGAGCGCTTCCCCAAGTTCGTGATCGGCTTCCTCGCCGCCTCGGTCCTCATGACCTTCGTCGTCAAGTCTTATCACGCGGAGTCGGGCGCGGCCTTCCAGGAGCTCAAGAGCAACCTGATCAATCCCATCAAGACCCTGCGGACCTGGACCTTCGTCTTCACCTTCCTCTGCATCGGCCTGACCACCCGCTTCCGCGAGCTGACCAAGTTCGGCTGGCAACCATTCTGGGCGTTCACCGCCGGCGTGGCGGTGAACGTGCCCCTGGGCTTTTTACTTTCGGCCTTGATCTTCAAGAGCTACTGGGTGAAACTGGGTTAGGATCTCTCAGACCGAGAACCGAGAGTCCTGGGTGCGCCGGGCGGCCTTCGCGGCCCCCCGGCGCGCCGTTTCTGCAAGGGCCGTCTCCTTCCAGGCATGGGCCTGCAGAGCGAACTGCAGAGGTCGTTGCGCCGGACCTTCCCGATGGCCTATACTTCACTGAGCCGGTGAACGCCCGGCGGTATCTCGCCCCCCATCCGCGCCCCTGCGCGGTTGTCCCCTGGGAAGGATCTCAGCATGTCGCCGACGTATCGCATTCCCCGGCAGCTGCGGCTGCCGTGTGCCCTCCTGGCGGCCTCGCCGGCGGTCCTGCTGGTGGCCATGATGGCCGCCCTGCTGGCCCTGGCCGGCTGCAGCAAGGACGATCCCGTGGCCCCGCCGCCCCCGGTTCCCGGGGAGTTCCCCGACACCCCGGATCAGCTCGTGGCCAACCTCGAGGCCGCCTACGCGGATCTCGACAGCCTGGCCTACGCGGCCACACTGGCGCCCGGCTTCCGCCTTCTCTTCTCGCCCGAGGACATCGCGGATCATGACCTCCTGACCGACCACATGACGCGGGCCGAGGATCTGCAGTCGGCCTACAACCAGTTCTCCGGCGAGCTGGTGGACCAGCCGGGGGTGATCGAGGCCGCGGTCTCGGCCATCCACTTCACACGCCTCGAACCGGTGGAGGACTGGAAGATCGCCGATGCCGCTTCCGGCTTCCCCGGCGCCCAGCGGCGCATCTACGAGATCGAGATCGCGATCGAGCGGCCCGGCAACTCCACCCTGATCATCGAGGGTCTGCAGGTGTTCTTCGTGACCAGCCGTGACTCGACCGATTCCAGGCAGGGAACGCGCCGCTATTGCCAGCTCCTGGGCCAGCGGGACCTGACGGCGGTGACGGGCAAAACGGACCAGGCGCTGTCCTGGGGACGGGCGATGCTCGCCTACATGGGGAACCTCGCGCCAATGGCAGCGATCGAGATGACCGACGTGACCGCGGGCGGGGATCCGACCCGGCGCTTCGACGCCAGCGCCTCCGGAGACGAGGACAGCGGACTGGCCGAACTGCCCTACCGTTGGAAGTTCGGCCTCTACGGCGACTGGACGGAGTGGAGCGCGGATCCGGTCATCGAGTATTCCTACCCGTGCTGCCCGGGCGGCAAGCAGGTGTTCCTGCAGGTGCGCGACCGCTGGGGTGCCGAGCGGACGGCCGACATCGCGTTCACCGTGGACGCCATCTTCCCGGACAGCGAGGACAAGCTGCTCATCAACTACGTCTACGCCTACGAGAACCAGATCTTGCAGACCTACGCCGACGGCCTGGGCGCGGGCTTCCGCTTCCTGTTCAAGCAGGCGGACGTCGACAACCTCGACCTGCCGAGAAACTTCTGGCTGCGGGACGAGGATCTGGCCGGCACGGCGAACATGTTCGCGGACCAGCCCACCGGCGGCGAGCCGCCCGTCTCGCTGATCGCCTTCGACCAGTTCGACGCCTTGACCTTGTGGTCGAATTCCACGGATCCGGAGTTCCCCGGCGCCCGGCGCCGGCTCTTCCAGGTGGGCCTGCGGGTCGAGCGCCCCGGGAGCACGACCCTGCTCGTCTCCGGGCAGGAAGAGTTCTTCGTCGCCGTGCGCGATTCGCTCCTGCCGGGAGGCGCCAGCCGCCCCTACTGGGAGCTGGTGGGGCAGCGCGACATGACCGGCCTGGGCAAGCTGGCCAACGAGATCGCGTCCTGGGGCCTGCTCAAGTACCTGTATCGCTGAGAAGCCATGAAAAGGGGGGATCCATGAGAGATCGAGACTGCCCGCCCCTGGCGCGGGTCGCGAGCGTGTTGCTCACGGTGATGCTCTCCGTCCTGTTCGGTGGTCTGCCGGGCGGACTGACCACCGGCTGCAGCGACGACGATCCCACCGGACCCAAGAACGTCCTCGGGCCCTGGCCCGCGAGCGAGGACTCCCTGATCGCGCTGTTCAGAGCGGCCTACACGGACAGGGACCTGGCTGACTATCTGCCGCTGCTGGACGACGGCTACGTCTTCCAGTTCCTGCAGGTCGACATCGACCAGCTCGGTCTTCCGCCCGGCTACCTGTTCGACCGGGCGGCCGAGGAGGACGTCGCCGCGAACATGTTCTCCGGCCAGCCGATTCCCGGCGGCCCGCCCGCCATCAGCGAGATCCGCTGGCCGATCCTCCAGGGCATCGGGCAGTGGGAAGATTCCTACAATCCCAGCTTCCCGGGCTGCCGCCAGCGCATCTTCAACTTCGAGATGGAGATCGAGCGGCCAGGCGACATCACGCTCATCTTCGGTGGCCAGCAGCTGTTTTACGCCGCGCCGTGCGACACCATACTGCCCGACGGGTCGGCGGCCACCGCCTGGCGGCTGCACGCTCAGGTGGACCTGAGCGAGACGATCACCAAGGGCACCGAGCGTCCCACGTGGGGCTGGGTGAAGGCCAAGTACCGCACACCATGACCTGGATCGAGGGGGACACGTCATGAGGAGAAACGTCCCGCGGCTGCAGATGCTCGGACCGGTCCTGCTGCTCTGCGCGCTGGCCCTGGCGGCCGGCCTCGGAACCGGCTGCAGCAACGAGCCGACGAAGCCCGAGCCCAAGCCCACGCCGGAACCGCTGGCATTGAGCGCGGACCAGCTGATCACACTCCTGCGCGACGCTTACACGAGCATGGACATAGACGCCTACCGGGCATTGCTGCACACCGACTTCATCTTCAAGTTCCAGCAGTTCGACATCGTCAACCTAAACTTGCCAGCGGATCACCTGACCAGGGGGGAGGATCTCGCCACCACAACAAGCATGTTTTCCGGCCAGCCGGTGGGCTATGAGTCGGGTGCCAGCCAGATCGCCTGGTCGTTGATGGAGGGGATCGGGTCCTGGGAAACCTCGGACAATCCCGCGTTTCCCGGCGCCATGTGCCGCATTTACAACTTCGATATCAATGTGATCCGTCCCCGCGATACCACGCTCATTGTCGGGGGCCAGCAGGAGTTCTACGCGACCTCCCAGGACACCATGATCGACGGCACGCCCGCGTCCCACTGGAAGCTGCTGGGCCAGGTCGACTTGTCGGACCACATCGCCGGCAAGGGCACCCAAGGCTATACCTGGGGAGAGGTGAAGGTCCTGTACCAGCCCTGGCCGGAGTGAGGAAGCGGCCCTGCTGTAAGCGCAGAATCATCCGTCCCGGAATGCGCGGATAGGCCTTGAGGAGGGCTGGAGGCCTGGACGCTTTCCTTTCTTGATCTTACGTCCTATTTGATATCTTGCTCGCTCCAAGACATTATTCCATTGATTTTAAATAAGTTAAGTCTGTATTTTTACCCGGGTAAAACGCCTTCAGGCAATTGGCCCTCCTCAACGGAGTGGCGCTCTGCTAAAATGCTAGTTTCGAAGTCGGATATCCTCGCCGAGGCGAGCGGCCGGCCACGCCAGCGAAAGGGGACATGCTGATGAGCGGACTCCGGCGATTGCGCCATGGCATCGCGCTTCCTTACGTGCGCCCGCTTCGCGGTCCATCCAGACCGGCCGCCGGCATCGCCTTGCTGGCCGTTCTGACGCTGGGCTCGACCGTGCCGGCCGTGGCCGTCGAGCCGACCCTGGAATGGGACGAGCTGTACGACGGTGGCGGCGGCTACACGGACGAGGCCACGGTCGCGCTGGTCGATCCCGACGGGAACCTGATCGTGGGCGGCGAGTGTCGCGACGCGGTCGAGGGCTCGGACGTGCTGGTCCGCAAGCTGAACCGCGACACCAGGCAGGAGGCCTGGGCCACCTGGTACTCGGCCGCCGACGGCAACGACATGGCCCTGACCGACATGGCCTGGGACGGGCACGGGGACCTGATCGTCGGGGGCTACATCCGCGGTTGCGTGGGGTGAGGCCACGGCGACGACATCATCGTCCGCAAGCTGGACGGTGAGTCCGGAGAGGTTCTCTGGAATCAGCATTACGCGAGCAGCGAGGGAGTCGACGAGAGCGTCGAGGCGGTCGCCGTCGACAGCCAGGGCAACGCCTATGCCACCGGCCGCGCCTTCATCAACGGACGTGGCAACGAGATCATCACCCTCAAGCTGGATGCCGCCGACGGCCACGTGATCTGGACGGATCTGTCGGGCGGCACCGCCCACCTGGACGATCGGGGCTGGGACGTCGTGGTGGGCCCCGACGACAACGCCGTGGTGACCGGCTTCTACAACAACGCCGACGGCACCGCCGACTACGTCAGCTTCAAGCTGGACAGGGCCAGCCACAACCATCTCTGGGACACCATCCTGCCCGGCGCCGTGAACAACGAGAGCCGGGGCGGCTGGCTGGCCGTCGCCGACGACGGCGACCTCTGGATGTGCAACCGCACCTGGGCGGGCAGTGCTTCCTTCGACGTCGTTCTGCACCGCTACGCGGCGGCAAGCGGCGACACGCTCTGGACCCGGCAGTACGACAGCGGCGGTCTCGACGATCCGCGCGCCATGATCCGCGATGGTGCCGGCGACTTGCTGGTGGTCGGCGTGCAATCCGGCGATTTCATGGTGCTCAAGTTCGCGGGCGACGACGGCGGTCTGGCCTGGCACAGCAACTACGACGGCCCACCCGGCTGGTACGATGTGGCCACCTGCGTGGCGATCGGTCCCCGGGGCGAGGTGATCGCCGGCGGCTTCAGCGACGGCACCGGCACAGGTTGGGACGTCACGACGGTGGGTTTCGACCCGGACGACGGCGGCCAGGAGTGGGCCGTGCGCTACAACGGTCCCGACGACGAGTCCGACGAGGCACGCGCCCTGGCGATCGACCCCCTGGGCGACATCTACGTGGTGGGCTACTGCTACACCTACGCGACCAACATGGATCTCGTGGCCCTGCGCTACTTCGAGGATCCGAATGACCTCTCCGGCGTTGCGGCGATCCCTGCGGCGCCGCATCTGGTCGCGGCCTGGCCCAACCCGTTCAACCCGCGGGTCGAGCTCGCCCTCGAGCTGCCGGCCGCCACCGTGGTGCGGGTGGCGATCCACGACCTGCAAGGCCGGCGTCTGGCCATCCTGCAGGACGGCCTGCTGGCCGCGGGTTCGCACACCCTGGTCTGGAACGGCCGCGACGCGGACGGCAGGCCGGTCGCCTCCGGCGTGTATGTCGCCCGGCTCGAGGCCGGAGGGCGGACCGAGAGTCGCAAGCTGTTGCTGGCCAAGTAATTATGTAGTCCGCTGGCCGGGTCTGAGCATCCCGCTTGAAGATCGTTCGGCATTCACCCGGCGTTCACCCGGATGAACTCTCCCCTGGCGCCGTCGGCGCCAGCCTTCATCGCGTCTTCGCCTCGAGAGCCGCCAGGGCCTCCAGCCCCTCGTCCGCCATCTGCCGCCAGCCATCACCGTAGAGGGTATCCGCTTCCGCCCTGGCTTGCCATGCGCGGCAATTCCTGCGCAGGCTCTCATCGCGGCCCCGATCGGTGACGAAGTCCAGATAAGGCTCGAGTCCCTGCATGGCGAACCAGAAGGGCCCCGCGAGGATCGCCTCGTACTGCCGCTCGGCGCGCTCGATCTCCCCCTGCTGGATCCAGTGGTTCGCAAGCGGTCGGATGAAGAACTCAGGTGGCAGCCGCGAGGGCCAGGCCTGCCACTCGGGTTTCGCGATCTCGGCCAGGAAACCGTCCAGCAGGCTCGCAGCCCGCTCGTGCAGGTCGTATTCGCAGAGATCCTCGAGCGTCCCGTAGAGAGGCAGGATGATCTCCTCACCGTCCCGTCCGAGCCTCGCCCGCACGATCTGCTCCATATACAGGACGATCTCGCGCGCGGCATCGATCTCCTGGAGATTCATTCCCAGATGCATCGCGAGCTCCCTCATCGGACCCACGAACTCCAGATGCTGCCGCGAGTACTGCCCGCCGAGCGCGGCAAGCCGAGCGCGCAGGTCCTCCCAGCCCGCGAGCAGCTGCCGGCGCGACTCCTCCGGTGTGGGCAGGTCCTGTCCTATCTCGCCCGGGGTCTCGGCAAAGCGAACCACGGCGACACCGGCGCCGGCGAGCCGGTCGAAAAGGACGTCCCATTGCTCCTCGGTGTGATGCGCGTCCTCGATGAGCAGGGCATCCGAGCTGATCTCGGCCTGGATCATGGGCGCCATGATGAACTGATCCGCCAGAAAGACGACGACGAAGCGGCCCACGTTGTCGCGGGTGGCCTCCCGGACCCGCCGCTGCCCCTCGGCATCGAGCTTCAGCCGGATCCGCAGGCTGAAGTCCCCGTAGCCGGCAACGGCCGAATCGACGTGCGCCTCGCTCAGGATGACCTCCGGTCGCGGCCAGAGCTTGAATCCTCTTCCGGGGACCACGACCGCCGGCACAGCCGGGATCGACTCGACCTCGGCCAGGTAAAACCGCAGCACGGGCCGCGCCTCCGGCGTGGATCCCCCCGTCGCCGGCTCCCCCCGAGCCTCCGGTACCATGGGGAAGTCCAGGGGACATGTCGCCAAGGCACCAAGTGCGAGCATGGCGACAATCGCGGCGATGGCCGCGCGGCGCACTGCACGGCAGGATCTCGGCGCTGGCATGATCCTCCTCATGATCCCGGGCCCATCGAGCAAGCTGCAGATCGGCTGCTCAGAACAGCCCGGCGCCGAAACGGTAGTTCACCGTGACGCGAAAGCTCCAGGCCCATCGGTCCCGATGGTTCGGTCGCGCTCCGTCACGCCGCTCTTCCCTGGCAGACAGTTCCGGCATAATGCTCCACCTGTCCTCGACATAGAAGGTGAACTGCGAGGCGAAAGCCGCCGACAGATCCCTCTCCAGCTTGGTGCCATTCGCATATTCGCGGTACCAGATCTGGGATCGCAGCTCGTTGGACCAGAGGATGCGATCCGCCACGACCCAGAGGTGTTGGAGGCGCAAATACAGGGTGCCTTGCCTCTCGTCCCGCCCCGGATTCTGCTCCCAGGACCACATCCCACTGAGACGGAGCCCGAGCTGATGATCCAGGCTGTAATTGTGATACCAGGAAAGCTCCAGGTTCGCCCGGTTATTGGAGCGGTTTTCGCTGGACGTTGCGCGCCACCAACTCGTCGACAGGGCGATCCGCCGGCCCTCGTAACGCTGGCCGATGTCTTCGAGCATCACGTCGGTGAGATAGAGCACCTCGTAGGCGGTGAACGGACGACCGGCTTCGAGGATCTCGAACACCGCCCCCCAGAAGCGCCGGTCCGGCCGGTCGAAGACGACCGAGTAGCCTCCCTCCTGCGCGATGACCTCGGCCAGGCGCTCGACCTCGCGATCCGACAGGGGATCACGTCCCAGGGCGCGCAGGCGCTCGCTGATCCGCTTGGCGCGCAGGAGCGGCACGACGTTCCGCTGGTGCCCGTGTCCCAGACCCACGCCGAGCTTGTGGGAAAACGATCGGTAGACTGAGCCCGCGTCATCCAGGCGATCCTCGGTGTAATACGCGCTGACCGTTGCATTGAGCAAGTAGAACCATGGTGATTGGAAGTATCGATCGATCCACCCCGATGCCGATAGTTGCGCGTCCGTCTCCCGCAGGATATCCTGGGAGTTCACCTCCGATCGACTGAACCCGCCTGACAGGTTCCCCGTCATTGACCAGACGGAGCGCTCGCTCTCGTGATAGCGCTCGTAACCGAGCCGGGGAGAGATATGTTGCCGCTGGTACAGAGGATCGTCGCCATCGCCGCTGGCACCCAGCGAACCGCCCAGCTCCCAGTTCCGGTATCCCCAGTCCGGAAGCCTGTAATCCAGCAGCGGCTGGATGTCCCCGGGATCCGCGAAGCCGATGGATTCCTGGGCGAGGACGGAAGCAGATGGCGTGATCATCGCGATCAGGACGGCGCAGAAACCGGCGACGAACGCCAGCGCGGGGCACAATACGGCGCGAGGCGCATGATTGAAGCGCGGCATGACCTGTCCCTTCGGTTTGTGGGCGAGAAACAGGTGGGGCGGCGACTGGCATCGTAGTACAAGAGTTGGGACAGGTCAACCCGCCATGGCTGGAATTGCCCGCCATGGGCGGAATAGCAGCGGACACATCTCATTTCGCGACCGGCCACGGAGCGGTCGGCGGGATGCGTCCCGTGGACTCGCCGGGAAACGGTTCGGCGTTACCTTTTGGGGAATGTTCCGGGAGGTTCTCTCGTGCCGAGATTGCCGAGTCGGTACCCGGCGAAGTTGAGCGTGCTCGGGATGGTCTTGTCGGCCCTGGTCGTCGGTCTGATCGCGGCCCGGGGAGCGGCGCAGATCGATGAGCCGGTCCCGATGCCGGAGTCGGAGCCCTCCGTGCGCATGAGCATGAAGCTGGAGAAGACCATCTTCAAGCTCGACGTGTTGACCCTCACGCTCTGGCTGGGTCCCGACACCACGGAGAAGCTCGCGCCCTATCTCGGGGAGCTGGACCGGCAGGCCGCCCGGGACTCGGTGGCCGACATTGCGCTGGACAGCCGGAACGCCTGGGCCCGCATCACCTTCCACCGGGAAGTGGGGCTGGACAGGTTTCTCGGCGGGATCGACGACAACATGCGGCGGGCCTGGCGGGCGGGCATCCTCACCAGGTCGGAATACAAGACGATCGCCAGCGATCTGCCCCGTTGGTTCGCTCCGGTGGCGGAGCGCGGCCTCAGGTCGGGGGACCGGCTCTTCTATCGCATTCGCGGCGACACCCTGCGCACCATGTTCGAGACGGTCGGCGGCAGGTTGCCCATCGACCAGGTCGAGGTCGGGCCGGAGCATCGCCTGGCCCTGCTGGGCAGCTTTCTGGTCGAGGGATCCGATTTCCGCAAGGGATTGCTGACTTCCCTGAGAAGCAGCCAGTGACCGGACCGGACGGCCGCCGGCCCGCGTCCACGACCTCGCCACGGACATCCATCAGCCGCTCTACAGGCGCGCCAGCAGGCAATCCAGCAGCACGGGATGCCGGCTCAGGCCATGGATCACCGCCCGGCGCAGGCGGGGTCTTCGCACCACCGTCAGGACCGCGCGCGTCGCCCTGGCGTACCTGCGGAAGTTGCGATCGCAGATGCGCGCGTAGGGCAGCAAGGTCTCGCGGCCGACTCCCGCGGCCAGCGCTCCGGGTACGACATCACCCAGCGCCGCGGCCGCCGCGAAGGTCAGGGACATGCCCTCGCCGGTGATCGCATCCACGTAGCCGGCGGCATCGCCGATCAGGACGAGGCGGTCACGGACCCTCGCCGTGCTCGCTTGCTCCAGCGGTCCGGCGCCCAGCGGCGGGCTATCGGCCGCAGCCGTCGCCAGGCGCTCGGCCAGCCGTGGAAAGCGGCCCAGCAGGGTCTCGAACCGGACCGGATCGGTAATGCGCGCCCGGTCCCACAGGAAAGCCACGCCGGTCCGGCCGGGGCCCACCGGCGTGACGAACGCCTCCACAGCCGGGGCCAGGTGAACCTCGACCCAGGGACCAGGGGGCGGCAGCCTGAAGTGGCGGCGCAGGCCGAAGCGGCGCCGCCCGGACGTTCGCGCGTCGAGGCCGGCGGCGCGGCGCAGCGGCGAGTGCAGGCCGTCGGCCGCCACGAGCAGCTCGGCCTCGAGCGTCTCCGCGTCCGTTTCGACCAGCACGGCGTCAGGCATCAGCCGGTGACCGCGGACCCGCTGGCCCCAGAGCAGCTTTACCCCTGCGGCGGCGGCGGCGCGGGCCAGGGCCGCGGTCAAGGCCGTACGCCGAATGCCCAGGCCGCCGGGACGGGGCAGGCGGCCGGCGACCTCCGAGCCATCCTCCTGGATCAGGCGGATCTGGTGGAAGGGGTGGTAATCGTCGGGATCCAGATCCTCCAGGATCCCCAGGCCGGCGAGCGCGCGCACGCCCCCGGGCATGAGACCCTCGCCGCACGCCTTGTCGGGCGGCCCCGGCCGCTGCTCGCAGAGCGCGACCTCCAGCCCGCGGCGGGCCAGGTGGATGGCGGCCGCCAGCCCGGCCGGCCCCCCGCCCGCGACGACGACCCGCGCCTTCATCGCCCGGACCTGAACCGGCGGAGCCTGAGCGGGCCGAACCCGAGCCGCCCGCACCCGAGCCGGCCGAAACCGAACCGGCCGAAAGCCAGGCCCGAGCGCAGCAGGTGGCCCGCCAGGCCGAGACGACTTGCGCGGCCGGGCGGCGTCAGGCCGCCGCTCAGGAAGCGCCGGAGCGCCTCCGCCCGCCGCAGCTTGCCGCTGGAGGTCCGCGGCAGGGTGCCCCGTGGCAGCACCAGCACCGTGTGGGGCTGGACGCCGGTCTGCTCCAGGATCCTGCGGCACACGCGGCGGGCGAACTCGGCCCGATCCATGGACCCCGCGCGCGCGTCCTGCTCGACCAGCAGGAGGAGGACCTCGCCGTCGGCGTCCGGCGCCTGGTAGCCCACGGCCAGGGCCCGTCCCGGCTGCACCCCATCCAGCTCGAGCAGGCACTCCTCGAACTCCTGCGGCAGGTGGTTGGCGCCCCGCACGACGATCAGGTCCTTCGCCCGCCCGCAGATGTAGATCTCGCCCTCGTGGACGAAGCCCAGGTCGCCGGTATCGAGCCACCCGTCCTGCAGGACCGCGGCCGTCGCCTCCGGCTGGCGGTGGTAGCCGGCCATCAGGCCCGGGCCGCGCACGAAGAGACGGCCGCAACGCCGTTCCGGCAGGACCACCCGACCCCGCGTATCGCGAACCTCGATCTCCATGCCGTGCAGGGGAGGGCCGCAGGAGACGAGCGGGTGGGAGCCCGGCGCGATCACGTCGCCCGGGGCCAGCCGCTGCGGATCGACGCCCAGGACGGCGGCTCCTGCGCCCGCGGCCCGGGAGGTCACGGCCAGCGAGGCCTCGCCCAGACCGTAGGCGGGTGTCAGGGCACGGGGATCGAAACCCCACGCGGAAAACCGCCGGGAGAAGCGTTGCAGGCCGCGCCAGGAGACGTGCTCGGCGCCGCAGAAGGCGATGCGCCAGCTGGTCAGGTCGCAGCCGGCCAGCTCGGCGTCCCGGATCCTCCGGGCGCAGAAGGGGAAGGCGAAGAAGGGCGCGGCGGAGATCGTCGCCCGATGGCGGGAGATGGCCCGCAGCCAGAGAGCCGGTCGGGCGAGGAAATGCTCCGGCCGGATCAGGACCAGCGTACCGGGGTAGGTCAGCGCGCTCAGCAGGCTGCCGATCAGCCCCATGTCGTGGTACAGCGGCAGCCAAGAGACGCCCAGCTGCGTCGCACCGTCGCGCGGCCGCAGCAGCTCCTTCAGGGCGGCGCACTGCATGGTCAGGTTCCGGTGGGTGAGCACGATGGGCTGGGGATGGCGCGTGGTGCCCGAGGAGAACTGGATCACGGCCGCGTCGCCGGGCGAGGCCGGCGCGACCCTGGGAGCCGGGGCGCCGCGGTCGAGATCCGCCGGCGTCGCGAAGCCCAGCGCGGGACGGGCCCGCTCGGCGACCCGGCCGAGCAACCGCAGGAGCCGTGCGTCCGTCAGGACGAGCCTCGCCTCGACGGCCGCGAGCATCCTGGCTGTGGCCTCGACGAACTCCGGCAGCCGGCCCAGGCGCACCGGCGGATAGAGGGGGACCGGGATCGCCCCGGCCAGGATGCAGCCGAAGAAGACCGTGATGAAGGCGGGCCCGGTGGGCAACAGCAGGGCCACCCGGTCGCCGGGCGACACGCCGGCCCCGGCCAGGCCGGCGGCGGTGCTCCCCGCCCGCTCCCGCACCTCGCGCCACGCCAGCCGCTCTTCCCGTTCGGCGAGGTCCACGAAGATCAGGCCGTCGGAGCCCGCGGCCGCGTGGTCCAGGGCGCTGTCGAGCGTGAGGGCAGCAGGTGGCTGCAGGGGCGGGCCCTTCATGTCGCGGTCCTCGCGATCCGGAGGGCGACGAGGTGCGCGAGATCACCGAAGGTCTCGAGGCGCGGAGCATCGGCCTCGGATAGCTGAACCCGGAAGAGATCCTCCAGCCCCACGGCCAGCGTGATCAGGCCCACCGAGTCCAGCTCGTGGCAATCGGCGAGCCGGTCCCCGGGCGCCACGGGCCGGCGGACCTCGAGCTGTTCGCTCAGGATGCGCTGGATCGCTTCCATGACCTCGGCCTCAACCCGGGACACGCCGCCTCCTCGCGAGGATGGGGGGCCGGGCCGCAAACGCGGCGGCATGGGCCGGTCCCAGCGCCGCCTCCTCGGCCGGGATCCTCGTGCGCAGGAGCAGGGCGTTCACCGCCGTGCCGCCCAGGGCCGTCAGCCAGGCTCCGTGGATCAGGGGCACGGCGAGGATCTCGAGCACGACCGCGACGTAGTTCGGGTGACGGACCAGGCGGAATGGTCCGGCGGTCACCGGCGACCGCTGCGGATGCACGATGATCCGTACGGTCCAGGCCTCGCCAAGCGTGACGACGACCCACCACCGCAGGCCCTGCGCCAGGAGGAACACGGCGAGCGCCAGCCAGCCCAGCAGCCCCGGAAAGGGCCGGTGCAGCAGGACCACTTCCAGAGCACAGGCGAGGGGGAACAGGCCGTGGAACGCGGCCATCCAGCGGAAATGCGCCCGCCCCACCTCGACCGCACCCGCGGCCAGCGCCCCGCGGGTATGGCGGCGCGAGATGATCAGCTCGGCGAGCCGCTCCCCGTAGAGCAGCAGGAGCAGCAGGAGGTACAGCCGGAGCGAGACGTCATCACCGAACACGTGCCACCCTCTCGGTGTTCGCCGCCACTTCTCACCAGCGCAGCAGCAGCAGCTCCGACCCGAAACCCGGGCCCATGGCCGCCAGCAGTCCCCAGTCCCCGGGCCGGGCCGTCTTCTCCGCGAGCAGCTCGGCCAGCACGAACAGCACCGAGACCGAGGACACGTTGCCGGCCTCGGCCAGGGAGCGCCAGGAACGCGCCAGGGCGTCCTCCGGCAATTCCAGGGCCTCGGCGAAGGCTTGCAGGACCTTCGGGCCTCCCGTGTGGGCGATCCAGTGGGCGATGTCCGCACGCTGCAGATCGTGGGCGGCGAGGAAGGCGTCCACGTCCGCGCGGATGTGCGCCCTGACGACCTCGGGCACCTTGGCCGACAGGACGATCTGGAAGCCGGAATCCACGACCTTCCAGCCCATGACCCACTCCGTGTCCGGATAGAAGACCGAGGTGTTCGCGAGCACCCGCGGGGCATCCCCGTTGCTCCCCGCCGCGCTGCGCGCGTGCCGAGAACCCGCGAGCACGACGGCGGCCGCCCCGTCGCCGAACAGCCCGGAGGCGATGATGTTGCCGATGGACATGTCCTCCCTCTGCATCGTCAGGGAGCACACCTCGACCGCCACCAGGACCGCGACCTCGCCGGGGTAGGCGCGCAGGAAGTCGGCGGCGCGCGCCAGGCCGCCAGCGCCTCCGGCGCAGCCCAGACCGAAGATCGGCGTGCGGCGCACGTCCGGCCGCAGGCCCAGGCGATTGGCCAGCCGCGCATCCAGGCTGGGAGTGGCGATGCCCGTGGTGGTGACCACCAGCAGCTGGTCGACATCGCGGGGCTCCAGCCCGGCGCGGGCCAGGGCATCCCGCAGGGCACGCTCCCCCAACTCGGTGGCGGCCGTCAGCCAGGCGTCGTTGCGCTGCTGAAAGGAGGACAGCTCGTGGTAGCGGGAGATGGGAAGAGCGAGATAACGTCCCTGCACCTGCACGGCGCGATGCAGCTCCTGCAACCGTTCCGCGTTGTAGTGGGCCCGGCTCCAGGCCGCCTGCAGGGCGGCCGTGATCTCGGCCTGGCTGGCGTAGTGCGGAGGCAAGGCGCTTCCTACCGCCAGGACCGCCGGATGAGGCCGTCGGTTCGCCATGAACCGCCCTCCCGCTGCCGGAGACAGGTGTTCGGGTACTCCCCCCCAGGCCATGGTACGCACGCGGGAACGGAGCCACAAGGCGACCGGCCGGGAGCACGGGAGTCGTATCTCAGGGCGCCGTCATGCCTTCCGCGCCGGCTCGTCTCCAGCCCCCCGCTGCTGCCCGTGGCTGGCGGTTCGAACGATGCGGATCCCCCACTCGGTGCGCAGAAAAGCCCAGATCATCAGGAGCAGGACGAGGAGCACGCCGGCGGCGAGCCAGTCGTTGAATCCCTCGCGCACGTAGATGCCGCCCTCGCCGACGCCCGGCATGACCGCCGGCATCACCGGCAGGCCGTACTTGTGGGCCAGATGCTCGATGTCCCGCAGATCGATGACCGTGGCGTGTTCCTCGGTCAGAAACCGCATGATGACCGACGAGCGGGCGCCGATGCCCGGAGGAGCACGGGTGACCACACCGGGGGGAAACTCGCGCTGGCCCGCTCCGCGCCCCAGCGAGCTCGCCCCGCCGCCCACGTTGATATAGAAGCGGATCGGCTTGTCGCCTGCACGGTCGCGGTAGATCTCCATCCGGCGGTCGACGCTCCGGGCGTAGTGGGGTTCGTCGATGAACGGCAGATGCAGCTTGTGAATCGCCGCGATGATGTCCTCCCGCCCCTGCGGATCCATCCCTACGCCGCGATCGTCGTCGCCCCCGACCGATGCCGCCACCGCATGAACATCGATCAGCCTCTTCTCGTAGAGGAGGTGCTCCATGTCGATCCAGAGGAATCCCGGCTCGTTGGCGCCCCATTGCGACGCGCCGCAACTGGCGATGATGATCGGATGGAGATGGAGCGTCTGCATCGCCGCCAGGATGCAGAGATTCAGCGCCGGAAAGGAGCCGGAATAGCCCACCGCCACGACGTCGCCCCTCTTCGCTCCCGACTCCTTCAGCATCTGGACCACGACGGCGGCGAAGTTCGGGTTGACCGTAGTACGCTTGGCCGCCAGCTGGCCCATCTCGGTCGTGACCGGCGTCCACATCGCGCCGATCAGGCCGGACTCCGCGGGATCGGTGGTCGGGTCGATGGGAATACCGAGTGCGAGGCGCTCGGCCTTGATGGCCTGCATCGCCTGCTGGGCCCGCGTGGCGGCGTCGAGCTTCTCCGTGTCGTACGGCTGCTGCTTCTGCACGCGAAACCGCTCCACCGCATAGAGACCCGCCAGGGCGAGGATCGTGATGATGACCAGCATGCGGAGGGAGATCTGGCGCGGCCGCCAGTAAATTCTGCGTTGCAAGGCCGCGAGACCCTTGGCCGGTTTCATGGCAGCAGTTGCTCTCCTATGAAGAGGACCAGTAGCAGCCGCACCACCACCGAGGTGGTCAGGAGCGCGCAGACGGTCTCCACCAGCCCCTGCCGGTCCATCCAGAGGGCGATCAGACCCGGGATGATGTAACCGACGACGGTGAAACCCGGATCATCGTAGGCCACGTAGGTACCCTCGGCGGCGCGGAACAGCGCACCGATCAGGTAACCCACCAGGATCATGAGCACCGTGCGCCGGCGCCCGTAAACGATGACGAACAGGGAAAGCGCGCGCACGACCAGGAACGTGACCAGCCCGGCCGCGAGGGTCAGCGCCACACTCCACGGCTTGTCCAGGAACAGGGCGATGTACCCGGGGACGACCATGCCGCCGGCCGCCAGGCCGATCATCTCGGCCGAGACCAGGTTGAGGCCCAGGCCGATCCCGATGGCCAGCGCCAGGACCTGGGGATCCAGGGGATGCATCGGTACGCTGCCTTCCTGCGCGGGGGCCGGACCGTGGCCGGCCACACCGGCCTCATGCCGTCTGTTTCAGGACGCTCCGGTTCCGGAAGTAGTGGACGATCTCCAGTCCCTGTCCCCCGATATTGGCCAGCCCCATGACCAGCGAGGACCGGCCCGACAGCCCGACGCAGATCTCGAAGATCTCGCTCACGCTGCGGTTGCCGGCATAGACGATCTTCCGCATGTCGAGCCCCGCCCGCCCCGCCGCACGGCCCAGGATGTTGGTCCCCTTGCCGATCAGCACGTAGTGATCCGCCGGCGGCCAGTTCACGCAATCCCGGCCCAGCTGAAAGGAACGGTCGGGGCGATCATACCGGCAGTTGAACAGAATGATGCGCTTCTCCACGTCGCCGTAGCGCGCCAGCATCAGCTCCCAGATCAGCCGGGTAGACTCGGGATCGTTGGCGGCGAATCCGTTGACGAAGACGATGCGCCGGCCGAAGAAGTCGAGTTCTTGGGTCGTCATGGCCCCCGGGTCGGGCGCGGCGCGCCACATCCCCCGCAGCGCAGTCTGGCGATCGACACCCAGCGCCTCGCAGACCTTCAGCGCCAGCGCGACGTTTTCCGCGTGCTCCACGTGGTGGAATTCCCCCAGCTCCGCCTCGCTGACGGCCGCCACGTCCTGGGGCGTCACGGCCGTGCACTGGGTGCCCTTTTCCGCGGCGATCCGTTCGAACAGCGCCAGGTGATCGCACTCGGCCGTGAACAGCGCGGCACGGTCGGGGATCGAGCCGGCGAGAGCCAGGGCCACGTCCCGTTCCGTCGGTCCCATCTCGTCCAGGTGATCGGCTCGGGCGTTCGTGATGACCGCATGCGTGGCCCGGATGAGCCTCGCCTCGCTCAACCACTGCAGGAAAGGCCGGATCGCCATGCACTCGACCACCAGGGCCCCGGCGCCTAACTCGGCGGCTGCCGCCACGGTGCGAACCTGCTCGATGATGTTCGCGTGGGCGACGCGAGCGATGGGATACTCCGAACCGTCGGGGAGAATCAGCCGCGGCAGCGTGCCGGTGGTCTTGCCGCAGGTCGTGATGCCGCCCTCACGCAGGCCGGCGGCGATCAGCCGCGTCACGCTGGACTTGCCGCGCGTGCCGTTCACGTGGATCCGCAGGGGAACACGCCGCAAGCGGCGACGGTGCAGCGCGAATTCCGCCAGTCCGCAGACCACCAGCACCAGCGTGACGAGCAGGAGCGGCCAGAGGTAGGGCCGGGACATGTTCTCTCCCGATCATGGCAGACCGCGTCGTGGCGTTCTGCCCGGGGGGATCGTTCCAGGCCCGTTTCAGCCTGGTTCATTCAGGAGGCTCGTCGCCCGGCGCGTTGCGGCCGGAACATGGCCCCGGCAAGATAATCTCATCCGCGTCCGCCGACCAGGCTGCTCGGCAGCGCAATCCCGGCAACCGGTGCGGTTTCCGACGATGGGGCCGCGAGGGGATGAATCACCCGACCGCCGGGCTGGTTGACGATCGTGCTTGCTTCGGATATACCTACAGTCCTTGTCGTCGCCTGCCTGGGAACAATGAACCGGGGGCCGCGGAATGCGGGTGGAAATCATCGACCGGTGGGCCGAGTTCGACGCCCTCACGGGGGCCTGGGACGACCTGTACGCCGCTGACGAGCAGGCTCATCTCTTCGTCTCTTGGCGCTGGCTGCGGACCTGTTTCCAGCTTTTACCTTATCGGTGGTTCGTGCTGGTCGCCCGGCGGGCGGCCGACGACTCCGCTGTTGCGCTTCTGCCCCTGACGAGCTGGCGAACAGGCTGGTGGCGAGTCGGTGTGACCCGCCATCTGCAGATGGGGGGCAAGCCCTTATCCGAATACACCGGTTTTCTCTGTCATCCCGATCACGAGAGTGCGGCCCTGCAGGCTTTCGCCAGGGTCATTCTCGACGACCTGGGCTGGGAGTACCTCCATCTCGACGACGTGATGGATGCGCGCCTGGACCGTTTCCTGAACTGCTTCCAGGGGACTTCGTGCACCATCAAGCAGCGAAGCAGCTTGCCCTGCGCCCGGATCCAGCTGGCGCCGAGCTGGGAGGGGTATTTGCAGGATTCACTCGGCCGAGAATCTCGCCGGACCCTGCGGAAGACTCTGCGCAAGTTCGAAGCTCTGGAGGGGCTGTGCATGTCCCGGGTCGGGCCCGAGGATCTCGATCGGCAGCTCGACACCCTGCTCGCCATGTGGCAGGACCGACACGGCAAGAGCGAGGCCGCCCTGGAGCGGCACCGCCGCTTCCTGCATGAGACATTCGCTGCCGGACATCTGTGGTTGAGCATGGCCTGGGTCGGTGAAATCCCGGTCGCGGGCCTGGCCTCCTTCATCGATCCTGTCAAGAAGAGCCTCTACACCTACCTGACCGCCTACAATCCCCGCTTCGCCGAGGTCTCCCCTGGCCTGGCCATCTACGGCGAGACCATTCGTGAGGCCATCACCGACGGCATCCAGTACTTCGATTTCCTGCGCGGCGCGCCCGATTACAAGACCACGCGCCTGGGGGGCACGGTCCGTCCAGCGGAAACGGCAATACTGGCGCATGGACAGCCGTGGCTGCGGAGCCTGCGGAACCGTTTGACACGGCAGCGAGAGTCGGAAGGACAGGCCTGACGGTCTGCGGACCGCTGAGGGCGGTCAGCACCGGCAGAGGCCTGGACCGGGGACGCTACTTGACCAGGGTGACGGAGCGTAGCTGCCGCCACCCGGGACCTTGCAGACAGACGGTGTAGACCCCAGAGGCAACCGGCCGGCCGCCGGCGTCCAGACCGCTCCACGGCACGCGGTGGGGTCCGGCGGCGAGCACCTCGTCGAGCAAGGTGACGACACGGCGGCCGCGTGCGGTGTAGACCGTGAGCCGGGCCGGCCCGGAACGGGGCAGGTCGAAGATCAGTTCCGTGCGGGCATTGAACGGATTGGGGGCCGCGCTCAGCTCCAGCCGCGACGGAGCAGGATCTCCCGGCACTGCCGTCTCCGTCCCGATGGTGACGGTCGCATCGCCCAGGATCACCGGCGTGACGAGAAGACCATCCAGATAGAAGGCCGTCCCTGCCAGCAGGGTCAGGTCGGTCTTCCCTGTTTCATGCTTTGCCTCGAAGCGCAGCCGGAAAACCACCCCTGGACCCGTGACGCTGGCACCGGAGCACAGCAGGAAATAGTGGATCTCGAGGCTCGCGCTGTCGGGCGCGACAGCGAAGACGTAGAAGGACTCACCACAGGCTCCCTGCATCAACGGACCTTGCTGATCCACGGCGGGCTGCTCGAGGAAGATCAGGTAATCGGGATCGTATCCAACGTGGGCATCAAAGCCGTTGAACGCCGAACCGGCGGCCGTCACCGTCAACTCGACATCGAACACGGCCCCCGGGGCGACCCTGTCCCCGGCCGGCTGGACGGAAAGAGAAACCTCGGCTCGTGCAACCCCGACCGCCGCCAGCAGCAGAATGGCCATCATCGCAATGCCCAGGCCGTTCCGGCCGGCATTCCCGATCCGAGCCACGATTTCACTCCGCTCGTCCATCGTCGTCATGCCTGTCCGCCGCCGGAGGAAACAGGCGGCCATTGTGACTCATTCGCCACGCTCTTCGACCAGCAGCCTCTTACTTGATCAGCGTGATGCATCGCGTGTCCGTTCTGTCAGGCGCCTTCATCAGCACGAGGTAGGTGCCGGAGGCGACCCTGGCTCCACCACTGCTGGTGCCGTCCCAGACCACCAGGTAGCTGCCGGGATCCATTCTCCCGTTCACGAGGGTCCTGACCAGTCGCCCGTCCAGAGAGTACAGCTTGATGGTTACCTGGCCCGCCCGGGCGACGCCGTACTTCACGGTGGTGCGCGGATTGAAGGGGTTGGGATAGCTGCTCTCCAGCAGGCTGAAGGGCGGCAACCCCTCTGTCGCGCCGTTTCCGCTGCCCTGAGTCTCCGTGTCCAGAGTCACCGTCTTGTTGTCCGCATCGCGCGCGACGACCGCGCCGGCGCCGATGGCCGGGCTCCCCGTGGCGATCGCTTCGAAGGTGACCGTGGCGAGCACTCCCTGGCCAGCCAGGGCCATCTCGCGCCTGCCGAAGATGGCAATGTCCAAGATGCCCGGTTCGGGCGACAGCACAAGGCTCGGTCCGCCCTGCTCGCTCAGCAAGTCGCCAGCGGCATAGCCGACCGGTTTGACCACCTCAGCGTCCCAGGACAGCGGGATGCTCAGTCCCTGAATCTGGCCGTTCGCCTCCAGCAGGAGCGAGACCGTGAAGGTTTGGCCAGCCTCGACGCTGCCAGGAACCTGGAGGATCAACAGGTTCCGCGCGGCGGGTGTAGGGGCCTTGAATTCCTTGGCCACCACGAAGTTGTAGTTCAAGCTAAAGATAATCAGGTCATCGAACCCGATCGCATTGTCGGTGGTAGGACGGGCATCGCCGCTGTAGTCAGTGGTTGGCCCGACATCCAGGATGTTCAGGTAGAGAGGATCGCCGTCCTGCGTTCCATAATGGAATCCCAGCCGCGAGATATCCTCGCTGAACACGATGTTGTTGCCCTGGTAGTCTGGCGGCGGGGTCACGCCGTCCGCGACGTCGCCCAGCAGGTAGTTCAAGGTACCGCCAGTCCGGTTCGACACCGCCGAAACGTCGCCACAACCGTTGGTTACGAACGCCACGTAGTACCAGAAGTCGCGGTCGACGGTCTCGTCCTCGTAGACGGTCGTCCAGGGGGGCAGCGAAGCCGCCAGCTGCCACCCCGCCGCCACGGCGGCGGCCGGCGTTGCTGGCGCGGCCGGCTCGGCCCCACCGGCATCATCGTACTCGGGATAGGCGCCGAAACCTTTGCGGTAAATCTCGACGGAGGAGGCACAGCCGACGGCGGACCAGCCGAGGCCGATCTTCAGGGTGCCGTCGGTATCGTTGCCGCTCATGATCCGCGTGGCCGTCAGATCGCCGACGGCGGCCGGAGCGTCGCACGGATTGCCGTCCTCCGGCACGATGGGAAAGGAGTTGTTGAAGAAGTAATCGCAGACGACTGTGTGGGACACCACGGGGTTGCCGGAGTTCCCGGCATAGATGCCGACCGTGGCGATGCTCATGGGGTGGGTGAAAACCTTGTAGTTGGCCCAGCTGGATCCATCGAGGGACCAATCCACCGTCCAGAGGTTCGCCACCCGGCTGATCCGCAGGTAGAGAGGGGCCGTGGAGGCCGGCGCTATGGTGATGCCCCCATCTCCCAGGTCCGAAACGACTCCACCCACGGTCTGCAGGGCCACAAGCTCCGTGGTACCGGTGTCATCGCGGATGAACGAGAAGGACAGCAGGTCTTCGGCATCCTGGTGGACCAGGATTCCCATGAACTGGGAGTCCAGCTCGACGCCGGACTCGAATTTGGCCTCGATCTCGAAGTCGCCGTCCGTGACCGTCTGCATCAGGCGAGCGGTCGTGTTGCTGAAATCACCCGATCCCGTCCCCGAGACATCGTGGACTGCCGTCTGGGGCACATGGATCATGACGCGGGTTCCGTCCAGGGCCAGGATGCTGTCGCCCAGCGGATCCTCGAAGGTCCACAGCGGGCCCAGGACGCAGCTGTTGAAGTCGTCCGAGCCGATGGCGGCGACGGCGCCCGGCCGGACCGTCAGCATGAGGGTCCCGGTGCCGAACAGACCACAGGCGTCCGTGGCCGTGAGGGTCAGCGTGTAGAACCCCTCATCGCCCGCAACCGGATTCAGATCGATGGTGCCGGTTCCGTCCCCGTTGTCCGTCAGTGTGGCGAAGCTGAGCGGCGGGGCGAGGGATAGCGTGATCGGGTCCCCGTCAGCATCCGTCGCCAGGATCGACACGGACTGAGAATCGCCCTCGTTCATGGTCACGTCCGCGAGGGGAGCAACGACCGGGGCGCTGTGCACCACCGGGTCCTCGGGAACGATGGGCGAATCGCCGTTGA
>CAZGEC010000028.1:0-55836 GCA_964524645.1 uncultured Fibrobacteraceae bacterium
GCTGACCAGGCGCTGCACAGGGGCTGAGCAGGTGCCGAACCGGGATCGTTCACCCGGGTGAACGCCGGACGAGCGCCGGCCCATTCCCTGCACGGTACCGGACCGCAAAGTGCGGGATCGAGCCCATTCCTCCTTCCCCCCGCGTTGTGCGTTACGGCTCCTGCGACTATCTTCAGGCTCGCAACCTCTTCATCAACCAGGACACCTGCCGGGAGTCGTCATGAGATCCTCTTGCCATCCCGCCGCCTGGTCCGCGACCCGGACCTGGATGCGTCTCTTGCGCTCGATCCTGCCGCCGCCGTTGCTGCTCCCGCTGTCGCTCCTGTTCCTGCCGCTGCTGCCCCTCGCCTCGACGACGGGCTGCAGCCGGAACGATACCGCCTACGTGCAGGAGATCGACGCCTGGCATGCCCGGCGGATCCAGAACCTGCTCAGCGACACCGGCTGGCTCACCCTGGTGGGTTTGCATCCCCTGCGGGAAGGGATCAACACGGTCGGTTCTGCCGAGGGGATGGACGTACGCCTGATCGCCAAGGCCCCCGCGCGCGTGGGTACGCTCACCGTCGCGGCCGGCGGCGTGGTCCTCGACGTGGATCCTGGTGTGGAGGTGAACATCGCGGGCGGTGAGGGACCGCGACCCGCCCTGCACGAGATCCTGGCCAGCGATGCCGAGGGCAAGCCCACCGTCTGCGAGCTGGGAAGCCTGCTCTTCTACGTGATCGACCGCGGGGACGACCTCTTCCTGCGGGTCAAGGACCGCCAGAGCGAGCTGCTGCGCAACTTCCCGGGAATCGAGCGCTTCCCGGTGGATGCCGGCTGGCACGTGACGGCGCACCTGGAAACGTTTGCGGAAGGGGGCACCGTCGCCGTGCCCAACGTGCTCGGGCAGACCAGCGAGTCGCCCAGTCCCGGCGTCCTGGACTTCGAGCTGGCCGGGCGCTCCTGCCACCTGACGCCCCTGGGCGAGCCGGGCGAGGAGCTGTTCATCGTCTTCGGCGACGCCACCAACGGCGAAACCACCTACGGCGGCGGCCGCTTCCTGTCGGCCGACCCGCCCGCGGCGGACGGCAGCGTGGTGCTGGACTTCAACAAGGCGACCAACCCGCCCTGCGCCTTCACTCCGTATGCCACCTGTCCCCTGCCTCCGGCGGGCAACGTCCTGCCGCTGGCGGTGGAGGCCGGAGAGAAGGCCTTCGGTGAGCCGCGGTCAGGTCCGCACGATCGCTGAACAGCGCTCTGGAGTAGTTTGAAGACTGAATGCAAGACCCATTTCGTCGCGGAATGATCCCATGCATACGCTCTCTTGATCCTCGGCCCACCATGTGCGAAAATGGCCTCTGCTTTCTTGCCGCACAACGGGCCGACATCCTGCCCATCACTCCAGGGATACATGATCTTCTCGCCCGGAGCACACTCCCGTAGGGAGGCAGGCATGCGAGCCTCGACGGGCAACCCGAGCCAGGAGGTTGTTGGCGGACTTTCCGCAGGGTGACATGTGCTATACGACCTAGGTTTCCGGTAGCGTATGAGGGGGGTTGGACAATGAAGACATGTCTCATCTTGACCGCGATCATCGCCTGCGCCGGCCTGATTTTGTGGCCGGTGACGGCCCGGGCCGACTGTACGCCGGTCGATTACGTGGATATCGGGGATCCAGCTTCGGAAGCGGGCCACAACCTGCAACACTGGGGCCCGATCGAGCCGGCGACATCCGGTGGACCCTATGGCGGGATCGACAACTGCCGGGCTGTCTATGCGCCTGAGGACAACGATGACTGGGCCACGATCGATCTCGACTTCGGTAGCGATCCCGTCGCGTGCAAGCTTCTGACCGTGCACCATCTGGATGGGATTACGCAGGATTCCTTCGAGATCTACATCGACAACCGTTTGATCTACTCGTATCCGGGGGACGATCTCACCACCGAGATCTGGCTGGAGACGACCATACCGGTCTGTGCTTACGGCGTGCAGACCGTGAGATTCGTCTCGACCGCCCCGCTGTGGGACCAGTGGGACATCTACGGCCAGATGTGCTTCGATGTCATCGAGGTGAAGCAGTGCCCGACGGACTGCACTATGCTCGACATGGTCGACATCGGTGATCCGACGTCGGAGAGCGGGCACAGTCTCGCCCACTGGGGCCCGATCGAGCCCGCCACGTCCGGCGGCACGTATGGCGGGATCGACAACTGCCGAGCCGTTTACGCCCCCGAAGACAACGACGACTGGGCCACGGTGGATCTCGATTTCGGGAGCAACCCGCTGGCTGCGAAGTGCCTCACCATGCATCACCTGGACGGGATCAGCGAGGACTCGTTCGAGCTCTACATCTACCCGCAGGGTCTGCCGGGCGAGGCCCGGCTGATCTACACCTACACGGGCGACGACCTGACCACGGAAATCTGGCTGGAGACGAGCGTCCTCGTCGCCGCCACGGGCATGCAGACCCTGAAGTTCGTCTCGACCGAGCCGCCATGGAGCGACTGGGCCACCTACGGGCAGGTGTGTTTCGACATCATCAGGGTCGATGAATGCTCGCCCCTGAAGGACATGGTGGACATCGGGAATCCGGCCTCGGAAGACGGCCACGACATGGTCGGCTGGGGTCCGATCGAACCGGCGAACTCCGGTGGCACCTATGGCGGCATCGACGACTGCCGGGCGGTCTACTCACCCGTCGACAACGACGACTGGGCCACGATCGATCTCGACTTCGGGTGCTGCGAGGGGCAGAAGTGCCTGATCATGGAACATCTGGACGGGATTTCCCAGGATGCCTTCGAGGTCTACATCTATCCGTCCGGAGATCCCGGTTCCGCGCAGCTGATCTTCACCTATCCCGGTGACGACTCGACGGCAGAGATCTGGATAACCTCCAGCGTCCTCGTCACGGCCACCGGCAGGCAGACCGTGAAATTCGTCTCGACCGAGCCCCAGTGGTCCGGTTGGTCGACATACGGCCAGATGTGTTTCAACACGCTCATGGTCAAGGACTACGTGCCTGTCAAGGACAGTGTGGACATCGGCGATCCGGCGTCCGAGTCCGGGCACACGATGGCCGGGTGGGGTCCGATCGAACCGGCGACCTCCGGCGGGACCTACGGCGGTATCGATCACTGCCGGCCGATCTACGCTCCCGAGGACAATGATGACTGGGCCACGATCGAGCTGGATTTCGGGTACTGCACCCAGGACACGAAGTGTCTCGTCATGGATCATCTCGACGGGCTCGCCCAGGACGCCTTTGAGGTCTACATCTACCCGCCGGGATCCTCGCGACCCGCCACCCCGGACTTCACCTATGCGGGCGACAGCTACACGATGGAGATATGGTACCGCACGAGCTTTGCCGTGACAGCGACGGGCAGGCAGGTCGTCGAGTTCGTCTCGACCGAGGCACCCTGGTACGGCTGGGCCACGTGGGGGCAGGTGTGCTTCGACCGCCTCATGGTCGGGGTCTGTGATCCGGGCTCGGTTCGGTTGACCGATCTCTCCGGCGTGGATGATGGAGGCATCGTGCCGGCGCTGGTTGCCGGTCGCATCACAGCGGTTTCGCCCAACCCCTTCAATCCGAAAACTGATATCAGCTTCGTGCTGAACCGGGAAAGCCGGGCGCAGCTGTGCGTCTACGACGTCCGTGGGCACCTGGTCAAGACCCTCGTCGACGAGCGGCTGGCGGCCCAGGAGCACAGGTATGCCTGGAACGGGACCAACGATGCGGGCAAGCGAGTGGCGAGCGGTGTCTATTTCGTCCAGCTGTTGGCGGACAACAAGGTGATGCAGGTCCAGAAGATCTCGCTGATCAAGTAGTCCGCGGGTTTTGCAGGACACGAAACAGGTCGACCCGGGGGGCCCAGCCTCCCGGGTTGCTGCATGAGACGGAGTCCATCCCACCTCGACGGCGCATGAGTTGCGAGATTTCGAAACCGACGGCCTGGCTCGACAGGCCTCTCTCATTCCCGGCAGGGGGTCCAGGGCAGGCGAAGGAGATGGAGGGTGCAACCATGTGGGGGCCGCAAGCGTGCAAGCGGAGGCGCGTGAGCGCAATCCTGTTGACTGGAACAGCTTATTGTGATAGAACATAAGCCGATGAAACGGGGTTTATGGCGCTTGCGCATGTGCTGACGTCTTCGATATACAGCCGTCCGACATCTTGCCCTGCGGACTTGCTACGATGTTGGCCCCCACCTGAGACGGACGTGGGTGGGTATTTAACGACCGATCGTCGTTCGATCGACGTCCCAGGATCGCACCCGATTTCCAAGGCTGTGAACAGCATGGTCTTACAGACCCCGACTCGACGCCCGGCCAGTTGCTTGTCATTGGCGACACTGTCCCCGGGACCCGCGAGCGGGTGCCTCCATTTCATGCCTCGCAGAGCTTCCATAACGAGCCACTCGAGCTGTTCGGGAAAGGAGGTCGGCCTGCTCGAATCATAGAGTCGTACTCGCCATATGATCTCTCCATGAGGGGGGCCCCGACTGCCCCGCGCCATGCGTGGTAGTCCGAATGGCAAGGAGGGTTTTGGAATGAAACGCTTACTTATCGTATGTGGAGCTTGCCTGCTGGTGCTGGGAATCAGCGGCCTGGCCAGCGCGGACACTTGCACCATACCCCGCACGGCGCTGGCTGCTCATCCGGAATTGGGAACGAAGGCCTGGGGACCCGGTACTCTAGGGAGCCGGACTGCCAACGCCGACAGCGTCTCGGTGGACTGGGATCTCTCGGGTCTCACGGATGCCGGCACAGGATTCAAGGATGACTTTGAACTTTCCCTTATCTATGGGCAGACAGGATTACACAATGCGGACTTTACAGACTTCGTCGGTTCTACTCTCAAGTGTCAAAACCTTGATGACGAGCCGATACACATATGCCTTTTCATGAACACGGGGTTCACGGGTTCCGATCCAACAGCTGATACGTTTTGGCAAGGAGAATGGGTTTACCTCGGGCCGGGCGAGGAGGTTATCGTCTCTCTGAGCTTCGATTATGCACAGGCCTATAATATCTCAGACAACACACCTCCTCATACTCAAGGTACGAATGAGAACTACTTTTCCATCAACGCGCAGGATCGAACCGAGTTCACGAGCTTTGGTGTACAATTCGCCAATTTCGAGGGTGAGAATTCGGACGGGGCAGCCACGGTCAGGATGACTCCCTATACGCATACGTCGGACTGGGCGCCGGTCGGCATTATGAAGCCAGCGGCGGCGAGCAGCGGCTTGATCAACTGCAGCCAATCGACGACCATCGATTTCCAGCTCATACCCGATGATCCGGTGAATGGGCTTTACTTCCCGGAGCTTCGTGGTTATTCGGCCCGTGTGCAGTGCAGCGCTGAACTCTCCTTTTCCTCGACGGACGTGACAGTCCACACCGTGCCCACGGGCGTGACGGGACAGAGCTACGTCACGCAGAACGGCACGAACGACTATACAATCGATTACGTGATTCTTGGCGGCTCCACGGGGATGACGAGCCAGGAAATGGTCTTTTCCATCGATTTTCACGGTGCGGCGACAGGCACGGGAACCGTGCAGATCACCAACGCCAGCCTGGGTGCCTGGGACGGTCGGCCGGTGGCCGTCTTCTATCCCTACACCTGGTCTGTGGACGTCGATTGCACCCCGCCCAGCGTGCCGGCCATGGATGCCGAGCCGGCCTACACGGCGGGGACGAGCAACACGGTTTCCTGGAGCGACGAGTCGGGCAGCGGAGCGGCGGAGTACTACGCGGAGTGCGCAACCGATGCGGGCTTCGCCAGCGTCGTGGACAACTCCGACTGGGTTGCTGCGACCTCGCACCCCTTCGATGGCCTGACCGACGGTCAGATCTACTACTACCACGTCAAGTCCAGGGACGCGCTGGGCAATGAGTCATCGTATTCGGCGGCCGTATTTTCCACTCAGGACGACACGGCACCGGCCTCCAGCGCCGATGCTCAGCCGACGTACCAGACAACGCTGACCTTCGACGTGCCGTACACGGCCAGCGACGCCACCAGCGGTGTCGCTTCCGTCGAGCTGTACTATGACGTGGATGGCGGTGGCTACAATTCTTGCGGCACCTTCACGAGCAGTCCCATCTTGTTCACGGCCGGGGGCGACGGCACCTACAGCTTCTACACCGTGGCCACGGACGGCGTGGGGAACGCGGAGGCGGTGCCAGACACTCCTCCTGATGCCAGCACGCTCGTGGATGCGACCAAACCCAGCTCTTCCGTGGACGATGCTCAACTCGATCCCTTCTACGTGGAATCCTTCTTCGATGTCTACTTCGATGCGGACGACGGGACGGGCGGCAGCGGGATTGCGAGCGTGGAGCTGTTCTACAAGAAGGATAGCGGCAGCTACACGAGCTACGGCACCGGCACGAGCCCGATCCATTTCGATACCAGCACCACCGGGGGTGACGGCACCTATTACTTCTACACGGTCGCCACGGACAATGCGGGGAATATCGAGGATCCCCCGACAGCTCCGGATTACGACGCGTCAACCGTCGTGGACACCACTGCGCCGAGCACCGTGACGAACATAACCGCCGTGCGCGGTTGCAACAAGGTCACGGTCAATTGGACCAATCCCGGCAGCAGCGACCTCGCCAGCCTGGAGATCTGGCGAGGAATGTGGTACCGCTATGTCGCGCCGGACACACTTACGACTTATCCGGAATACGACGACTGGACCGAAGATGTCATCCCCACGCGGCCGGCTGACCATGATGCCGTGGTGGCCAATCCCGAATGGGTGCTGGCCGGCGAGGTCACCGCGCCTGGCACGTCGCTGATCGACGACGATTACGGTCACGACCTCGAGCGCTGCGTGTACTACTACGAGGTGTTCGCCAAGGATTCGGCGGGCAACTACAGCGCGCCGGCCCCTGCCAACGCCCGCGCGACGAGCTATCTGCTCGGTGATCTCGATAACGATTGCGACGTCACGCTCGGTGATGTCTCGGTCCTGGGTGCGGCCTACGGCACGGTCGAGGGCGGTGGTATGTACAATGCGGAGTGTGACATTGGGCCCACGAACGACTACAGTGGCTCGGGAATCCCCGAGACCGACAACATCGTCGGGTTCGAGGATCTGATGATCTTCGCTCTGAACTACGACATCACGGTCAGCAAGACCCCCGCTGGCAGCGGTGGGGCCGTCGCCGTGCTGTCCTGGTACAAGAGTGCCGAGCGCACGTGGTCTCTGGTCCTCAGCAAGCCGTGCCAGGATCTGAAGGGCCTGCAGCTGTCTGCGGACGTGCCGGCGGATGCCGTTTCGGCCGTAGCGGCGGGAGCCCTGCTGAGTGCGCAGGAAGTGCCGTACTTCCTGCAGAATGTACCCAAGCATGGACTGGACCTCGGCCTGGCGATGCTGGGCGGCGGTGCCTCCATCGTGGGCGAAGGCGAGCTGCTCAGGGTCTTGCTGAGCGGGGATTACGATCTGAGTGAGATCGAGCTCGTTCTGCGCAGCACAGCCAACGAGCCGGTCGAGTTCGAGTTTGCGGCGACCAGCGGGATTCCCGAGATCCCCACGGTCTATGACATGTCGGCCAACTATCCCAATCCCTTCAACCCGATGACCAAGATTCGCTACGACCTGCCGGAGCCGCAATTGGTCAGGCTTGTGGTTTATGCGGTGGATGGGCGACGGATCGCCACGCTGGTGAACGAGGCCATGCCCGCGGGCAGCCACGAGGTGACCTGGCAAGGGCGATCCGACGAGGGAGAAATGGTCGCTTCAGGTATCTACTTCTTCCGCATCGAGGCGGGTTCGTTCAGCAAGACCGGCAAGATGACCTTGCTGAAGTGAGTGATACCTGACCTGGGCGATGGATCTGGGGGGCCGATCTCGATCGGCCCCCCACCCGGATAGTCGGAGGCCGACATGAATAAACGCAGAAGCCTGGCGCCAGCGGTCCTGATTCTGGTGCTGTTGACATGTTGCACCGCAATGTCTGTTCGGGCCGCGGTGACACTGCGCTTTTCTCCCGATCATCTGGATCTTCCCATCGGCGGCGGCGGCAGCCTTTCCGTGATACTTGATGACGCGCTGGATGTCCGGACCATCGAGGTTTGGGCCGAGTATTCCCCCGCCGTCATCGCCAGCATGGACGGTGTGCCCGGTCAGCTTTTCGCTGGCTCCGGCTGTCCGCTCTTTCCGGATTTCGTCGATACGGTACCCGGGCAGTGGTATGGCGGTGTCGTCGCCCTGGGGGCCACCTGCTACGTCACCGGGCCGGGTGAGCTGTACAGGTGGGATTTCGAGGGCACGGCAGCCGGGAACTGCCTCGTCCTCGCGACACAGGTCAAGCTCTACGATCCCCTGGCCCATCTCATCGCGGACGTTACGTTGACCCCGGCCACGGTGGTCGTGGGCGATCTGTCCAGCGTGTCGCCAGACCGGCAGGATGCGTCGGGCCTCTACCTGCAGCCCAATCCCTTCAATCCGCGAACGCAGCTCAGCTTCTACAGTTCCCTAAACGGATATGCGGAACTGTCGGTGTTCGATCTAGCGGGTCGACTGCTCGAGCGGATATGGAGCGGCCAGCTGGTGCGGGGCGCGATCACGGTGAGCTGGGAGGGCAGGGATGCTCTGGGACGATCCCTGCCCAGCGGAACCTACGTTTTCCGCCTCCGCGGCCCCGGGGAGAATGTGGCCGTCGCGAAAGGAATCCTGCTGAAGTAGACACCCTTGCCTGGATCGATCATCCAGCCGGGATATCAAGGGGAGGCCGGCATGAGAATCCGCTCCAAAGTCCTCGCGTGCCTTTTCCTGCTGCCCTTAGCCGCCGCGCTCGGCGTTTCCATGATCAGTCCGCCATGTGGGATGTGCACGACCGTACAGCTCGTGAGTCCCGCTGACGCGCCTCCGCCCTGGCCCAACAGCGCGTACCGGTTCCGCGATCTCGCGCGCCAGGCCTATGCGCCGTCCTACCAGGACAACTATAGCTACGCCGACGCCGCGGTCATCCTGACCTATCAAGAGGGAGGCGCCACGACGTTCAGCGGCCATCTGTCGGCCACGAACCTGAAGCCCAACTTCGCCTATCAGATGAAGCTGCTGGGCAAGCCGACCGGCCTGTACGGTGTGGACGGGGACGACGCCACCAACGAGCGCCTGGGTTACGCAGGACGTTGGTGGCGGAAGCAGCCCAATCCAGGACCCGCCACGGACACCGAGTACGAGGCCAATCACGACAATCCGGCTTACATCTACGAAGGCTTTCTCCTCTTCGATTTTCTTCTGACCGATCGCGACGGCAACGCGGAATTCGACTTCTCCCTGGACAGCAGCTACCACATCCTGCATGCCGACTGGGAAGGTCGGCCCCAGGGTCCTTGCGATAATCCGCTGCGCACCATCACCGTGGAGGGATCAGCCAGCGATGTTGCCTACAATCAAGATATTGGACCGACCGTCGTCGGAGTCTATCCCCAGATCGAAAGGCTATGCGACGGGGAAACAGTCCTGACGCTCGGCGAGACGTACAACTGCCGCTTCTTCTTGACCGAGGAATGCTTCGAACAGAGCGGCGGTTCAGTGCATCCGGGCTGGGTGACCGTCAGCGGCAAGCACTTTCAACGGGACGGCGGGGATTATTACTATGCCGGAACCAACTGTTACTACCTGATGGTCTATGCGGCGGATCCCGGTTATCGCGTGTACGTGGACGAGGTCCTGGAGGAAGCCAAGGCCATGGGTCTGGGCGTGGTCCGGACCTGGGCCTTCAACGACGGAGACGACGAGTGGAATGCCTTGCAGAAATTCCCGGGAGATTACAACGAATATGTTTTCGTCGGCCTCGATTATGTTCTTGCCAAGGCTCGTGAGCTTGGGTTGCAGCTGATCCTTCCTTTGGTGAATTACAATCCGGAATACGGCGGCATGGATCAGTACGTGGAATGGAGCCCCACGGCTTCCACGCGGGACGATTTCTACGACGATGCCAATTGCCGGAACTACTACAGGGATCATGTCTACACGGTGTTGAATCGGGTCAACACGTTCAACGGGATCACCTACAAGGATGATCCGACCGTCTTCGCGTGGGAGCTGGCCAATGAGCCGCACTGCGAGAGCGATCCCAACTGCGCGCTCCATGACTGGATCGTCGAGATGTCGGATTACATCAAGTCCCTGGACGCGAATCACCTGGTGACCACGGGAATCTACGGAAATCTATGGGGGCTGGGCTCTGATTTCGTCCAGGACCACCTGCCCGGCAGCATCGACTTCGCCACCTTCCACATCTACCCCGACTACCACGGCATGGGGGGCGACCTGGCGGCGGCCATGAGCGCGACGCAGACGCACATCGATGAAGCCGATCAACAGATCCTCAAGCCCGTGATCATGGAGGAGTTCAACAAGTACCGTCCGCTGACGGGAGCGACCGGGCGCGATGCTTTTCTGCAGAGCTGGTACGATCTCCTCTACGGGGACGCTTCTGCGGGGACGGCGGCGGCCGGCACGAACTTCTGGATCCTCTATCACGATGCGTATACCGATTTCGATGGTTTCGGGGTCTATTATCCGGGCGACGCCAGCACGGTGGCCATCATCGAGACCGAGGCGCGCCGGATGAGGGACCTTTCCAGCATGGTGCCGCAGGAGGGAAGCTGGGCCTCGGCCCTCTGCTGGGACGACTTGCTGTTCCACCTGGGGGAAACGGCGGAGATCTCGCCCATACCTGCTAGCAGCGATCCCATTCCCTGTGGCGGGAGCAGGACGGTGGATTTCCACTACACGCAGGGCGGCGCGGAGATCCGCGGGTACTCCGTCCGCGTGCAATGCATGGGCAGTCTGTCCTTCGACGATGGCGACATCGCGGTGAATCCACAGCCGCCGGGACTGGTGGAGAACGTGGATTACATCCTGCACGTCTACCAGGCACCGGATGCCACCCCCGGAGCCAGCGACTGGACCGTCGACTATGTGATCCTGGGCGATTTGCTGCCGGGAGAGGGCATCCCTTCAGGAGCGGACCTGTTCTCGATTGACTGTGAAGGCAGTCCGGAAGGCACCGGCATCCTGAGCATTCACAGCGCCGCGCTGGGATCGCTCAGCGGTCCTCCGGTCCCCGTCAGCTACGGCAATACCGTGGTGGTCGAAGTGGACTGCACCCCTCCCGAGGCCGCCACGGACATCACGGCATCCCGCAGCGTGACCGACAACAACACGATCGATGTCCAGTGGACGGCGCCGGGAGGGGACGAGACGCACTTCGAGGTCTACCGGGGTCTCTGGCACGATGGAACGCCGGGCTCTTCGGCCTATCCGGAGTATGATGATGTTCATGCGCCACCGCCCCGGCCGGCGGACCGGGAATACGCGGCCACGCATCCGGCGGAGTGGATCCTGGCTGCCACCGTGGACGCCGGTACCACAAGCATCGTGGACGGTGGCGGGGGCGGTGGCGGTGCCCTGGCCCGGGGAGTCTACTACTACGAAGTGTTCGCCGGAGACGCGGCCGGCAACTACGGCCCCCGCGCGAGTGCCGGCGATCGTGCCGCCAGCTATCTCCTGGGCGACATCGACGGGGACGGACGGATCACTCTGGGTGCGGACGTCACGCTCCTGGGAACCGCCTATGGAGAGTCCGACGGTCAGGCGCACTTCAACAACGAGTGTGACGTCGGCCCCACGGACGATTACAGCGGATCAGGCATCCCCTTGACAGACAATGAAATCGGCTTCGAGGATCTCCTCATCTTTGCCTTGAACTACGATGAGGCCCTGGCGAAGTCTCCGCCCGGCGGCGGCAGTGTCGTGGCCAGGCTTTCCTGGGACAGGATCGCCGACAGGACCTGGGCCCTGAGCTTGCGCGAGGCCTGCCTGGATCTGAAGGGTGTGCGGCTGGTCGTGGAGATCCCGGTCGGCAGCGTGTCCAGCCTTGTCGCCGGGGATCTGCTGCGTGAGCAGGATGCGCCGAGCTTCCTGCAGAACATCGCCAGGAACGGGCTCGACGCGGGCCTGGCGCTGCTGGGCCGCAGGACCAGAATCGCGGGGGCGGGCGAGCTCTTCCGGGTGACCCTGGCCGCGGACTACGATCTGAGCGAAGCGGCGTTCGTCCTGCGCAACTCGGCCAACGAGCCGGTGGAGTTCGAGCTCGAGACCACCACCGGGATTCCGGAGATCCCAGCGGCCTACGGCATGTCGGCCAACTTTCCGAATCCCTTCAATCCGACGACCCACATCCAGTTCGATCTCCCGGAGCCACAACACGTCACATTGGCGGTCTATGCGGTAGACGGCCGGCAGATCGCCACCCTGGTGGACGCAGCCCTGCCGGCGGGAAGCCACCGTGCCATCTGGCAAGGGAGGACCGATCGGGGCGAGATGGTGGCCTCGGGGATCTACTTCTACAGGATCGAGGCCGGTCCCTTTAGAAAAACCAGCAAGATGATTCTGCTGAAATGACGGTGGATCGAGGGAGTCACGAACGGGGGCCCGCCGCGGCGGGCCCCTCGTCATTGAAGACGATAGCGTTCGACGCCGCGGTCGGCCACGCTCACTTGAGATAGACGAACTTGGCGATGCGTTGCTGCCGGCCCCAGCTCAGGCGGGCAAAGTAGATACCGGAGCTCAGGCGACCTCCGTCCCGTCCTTCACCCGGCCAGGGCTGCGCGAACTCACCGGCACAGGCGGGGAATCGGCTCACGCGCCGGCCCGAGACGTCATAAACCTCGAGGCAAGCTTCCGTGACGGCCGCGGGCAGGCGGCCACAGATGAGGACCGTCCCGCTTCCCGGGGAAGGCGAGATCTGGAGACTCCCTTCGTGGAGTTCTTCGGCCGGCCCGCCATCCTCCACCCCGGAGGTCGGGATCAGGGCCACCATGGCCTCGCCGTGAGCGGCCATAATGTCGAGCGTGGCCGTGTCGCTGTCGTAGACACTGTACCAGCCCTGATGCTCGTGGGGCGGATCGCCGATCCAGGGATCCCCTGGACTCCACAAGCTGCCGAAGGGCTCCAGCGGCCGTCCCTCGCCCGCCCAGGCCCAGACGTTGTCGCCGGCCACCGGTCCACCCGTGCTGGCCGACAGCTGGACTTCCCCGTACATGGCCGTCAGAAAGGTCTCGCGCCAGGTGGTGGCAGAAGTGGGATCGTAGCTGCCGCCGTCGCGGGCGAGGCCGAACTCCTCCAGGACCAAGGGCTTGCCGAGGGTCGCGGCCTTGGCCGCATGCGCAGCGAAGTAGGACCGGGCGCTGGCCTCGGCCGCGGCATAGGTTCCTCCAGGGTCGGTGGGATCGTACCAGCCCCAGTTCTGGGGCCAGATATGGATCGTGCCGAAGTCGATGTCGGGTCCGTCATGATTGGTGACGAAGTCCAGCCCGTTCCAGGACGGCCAAGGGGTATCCCCCTCGCATCCGGTGGTTACCAGGTGGTTGGGATCCAAGGTCTTGATGTGGGCCGCTGTCTGGTCGATCCACTGATTGAAAGCGACGGCGTTGTTGTTGAAACCACGAGGCTCGTTGGCCAGCTCCCAGGCCATGATCGTCGGATCGTCCCGGTAGGCCATGTCCGTGTAAGGATTGACGTGCAGAGCCAGAAAGTCGAAGTGATCCAGGTAGTCCTGCTGCGCTCCTGGATTGGAGTAGAAGTCGGAGGCGTAATCCTGGTAAACATTCCAATCGCCGCCCGGTTCAGGCGGCGGATAGGGGATCGTACCGCCGCCGTTCCAGCTCACGTACTGGGCGAGCCCGCCGGACCAGGGCCAGAAGTTCGACAGACACATGACCGCGCGCAGGTGGCGGTCGGCCATGGCCTTCAGCAGGTAATCCAGGCCATCCAGCACATCGGTATCGTAAACGCCCGGCGCGGATTGCAGCGCCGGGACCATGCGCCAGGGCTCACTGTTCGGCCCCTCGCTTCCGGCCATGATCCGCAGATTCCTGATTCTCAGGTCCCGTAGTTGATCGAGTTCGCGATGCAACCGATCCCGATCGCCACCGGGACCGGCAGAGGCCAGATTGAGGCCGTACCAGTAGTTCGTGCCGGTAAAGAAGTAAGGTTCACCGGCCAGGTAGAATCCGGTCCCGCTGACGCTGACGAAGTCGTTCGCGGCGGCCGGGAATGAAGCCACGACCAGCACCAGGCAAATCACGGTGATCCATTGGCGCGTACCGGTCATGACATCCTCCTCGACCGAGTTGTGAAAAAGTAATGCCATTGTACTTGTCGAATTGTGATCATGTTACCCCAGATCAGATTCTGGAACAAGCATGCAGTGGGATTCGAGTGCAGCGGGTTCGCGCGCAGACGGTCCAGCAAAGACGGCTTCACAGCATTCGGTCATCGCCGCCAATTCAGATGCATTCACACCCGGTTCTGCGAATCGCTCTTTTGGTCTGGCATTTGTGCCGGAAAAATGATGATTGCTCAAAGATATTCCTGCGTGCAGGCATAGATTGTTGCAGAGCTGTACTGCCAGGCTGTACTCTTATGCGTTGAACCCGATCGTGCTCGCCGCGGATTCCGGCAAAGAATAGCCGAGCACGGCCGGGCGGATGAGGAGTGCAGTGAGAGGAGGTGACCAGGCCCCAAATGCAATTGTAGCCAAAAGGCGGAATCGTCAAGGCCATCATGAATGTCCACATCGCATTTCTGGCGGGTATTGCTGCCATCATCGTTGATCGCGACACCGCTGCATGCCGATGGGAACATGACGAGCATCCTCCTCCCGGGTCTTGCGTCCAGGTTTTGAAGAGCACCATGTTCCACCCGCCGCTGAAAGGCTGACACGACAGGCACGATGCCGAGCTGGTCGTGTCAAGCTCCGATCATTCCTGCATAGCCGACCCCTTGGCGATTCGCCAGGACCATCACTCATGCATGTCTTCCATGCGCACGGGTCGGACGAGGTCCGGCACCGGGAGGGGGGAAAATGATGAAGCATCTTATGACAATCCTTGCCATGGCTGCTGTGGTTTTCTTCGCTGGCGTCGTAGCGATGGCCGCGGACTACGTGGACATCGGAGACGCGACCTCCGAGTCCGGTCACAATCTTCAGGGATGGGGGCCCATCGAACCGGCTCACAGTGGTGGGACCTATGGGGGTATCGATGACTGCCGCGCCATCTGGTACGACACCGGAGATATTTACAATCCGGATCCGAACTGGGCGACGATCGATCTCGATTTCGGATCCGGTGAAGATGACGTCTGCCTGGTCATGCATCACCTCGAGGGTCTTGCCGATGACAGCTTCGAGGTCTACATCGGCACCACGCAGGTCTACGCCCATGCCGACATCATTGCCCAGCAGGAGCTGTGGATCTGGACGATCATTCCCTTGACGGGTTACTCGGGCGTGCAAACCGTGAAGTTGGTAGCGACCGGTACCCAATGGTCCGGGTTCAGTACCTACGGACAAGTGTGCTTCGATGAGTTTCAGGTCGATGATTGCGTCGTCGATGCCGCTCCGAGTACCTGGGGGTCGGTGAAGTCGCTTTACCGTTGATATGGAACGGCTGTTTCCTTGATGTCAGGGGCCTGGGTTTTCCGGGCCCCTCCTGTCACCGTGCTGATGTCCAGCCATAATGTCCGGCCAGAGATAAACTACCTGAGCAGCACGACCTTGCCGAGCTGCTCGAATCCCCCCGGAGTGTGGATCCGGTACAGGTAGATTCCCGCCGCTGCGCGACGGCCGTCGAGGTCCCTGCCGTCCCATGCCAGCTGGTGCGCACCCGGGCCCCAGGATCCCGCCGTGAGGCTACGGACCAGACGCCCCGACAGATCGTAGATGGAGAAATGGACAGGCTCCGGCTCGGCCAGCGCGAATCTCAGGATCGTCTTGTCAACGAAGGGGTTCGGTTGCAGGGGCTCGACCAGCAGGGAGGAGTGGTCCAGGGGCGGATTCACGGACGTCAGGTCGACGATCTCGAATTGGACCGTATCGTAGGCGAGGGCGGAGGCCCAGTAACCGTCTCCTTCTCCGGTTTGATGAAAGCTCTCCTCCGTCAGCACGAATCGGCAGTTATAAATGCCGAGAGGCATCGTTGTCGTCCCGGTACACTGCCGTTCGATCTCGGCGTAGACCCCGACATCCGTCGGTCCGACGTCGAATTCGTAAGCCGGGTGGCTGGCATAACCCACCACGCTGGACCACAGGATCGGGCTGTCACAAGTGCCCGGTTGCCTCTGATGCGCCCACCACAGCACGTGATAGCTGCTGTCCACTGCGAAGTCCTTCTCGGCGTTCCCGAGCGGATTGGTCACGAAGAAATCGAAGAGCAGGTATCCCTCGAATATGTAGTCCGGATCATCATGATAGGCCTCGTACTCCGCGTCGTTACTGTTGCCCGGATTGGGCTGATAGCGCCACCAGCGACCGATGTAGCCGATGCGTTCATTGGTCTCGTCATCTCCCTCCAGCCCCCACAATGCCGCGGGCTTTCCGACGATCTTCACCTGGTAGGCGAAATTCGGCTTCAGGTTCACGGCGGAAAGGTGGCCCGAAAACGTTGATCCGACAGCATCGTAGTCCATTGCTACCTGTGCATCATCGTACACGTACGTGCCTTGGTATGATGCGGCATAGAGATTCGTCGCAATGTCCTTCCAGCGAAAGGTGGACGTTGGCCACGTGGTCACGCCGACGGCGGGGTAGAGGTTCACGGTCGTCGCCGAACAAGTGTGTCCTGTGGCGAGCCAACCGGAGATAACGAGCAGGAGGCAGCTGAGAAAGGGGCGCCAAGTGCTTTTCATATCAGTCCTCCAGGAGATAGCAGAACGGTTGCGACATTGCGGAGACCTTCCCTGCCTTGACCTCCACTCGACTTGATGTCCACGTCAAGCTGCGGACTACTTGAGGAGCATCACCTTCCCCGTCTGTTGCAGCTTCCCGGATACTTCCAGGCGATAGAGATACAAACCACCGGCCACCTGGCGGCCTCGTGAATCCCTGCCGTCCCAGGCGATCTGGTGGGTGCCGACGGACAGCATGTCACTGATGAAGCTGCGAATCTCGCGGCCGGCGACATCGTAGATCTGCAGGCGGACGGGCGCGTCGGCCGAAAGCTTAAACTTCACGAAGGATCGTCCCCGAAAGGGATTGGGCTGCATCGGTTCGGACAAGAAACGTGGATCGCGTGTCGTGGACACCACGTCCGAGACCGTCAGCGAGCAATCCTTGACCGAGATAGTGTCCAGACAGACCTGCCCGTAAGTGGCCCAGCCCGACCAGGGCGGCTCCGTGGACACGAACTTGACAGTCCACATGCCCGTGACGAAGACGCCCACATAGCTCTCGGACCAGATCTCCTGCGTGGAATCGTCGCCCGGGTACGAGTAGACGAGCACGGCGGCGTCCGGATCTCCGGGAGGATGGATGTAGGCATCGAAGGCATCCCGGGAAATGCCATCCAGGTGTTGCATGGTCAGGCACTTCGGAATCTGCGAACACTCCCCGAAATAAAGATCCACCGAAGCCCAGGGATTGCCGTCTCCATTTTCTTCGGAAGCGTAGATGGCCCGACAGTTCTCCACGCCGCCGAAAGTGCCTCCGCTGTTCGCCGGCTCGATGGGGCCCCAGCCGTCCAGATTGTGTCCGCTCTCGGATTCCGGATTTCCGATGTCCACGACGTCCTTCGTGGGCAGGCAGTCCTCCACCACGAGCGAGTCGAAGGCCACTTGCCCGTAAGTGCTCCAGTTGGGCCAGGGCGGCTCGGTGGAGAGGAGCTCGAGGGTCTGGATGCCTGCGGCCTGAACGATGATGGTTGTCCGATACCAGATCTCGGCCGTCTGATCGTCGCCTGCGTAGCTGTAGATCAGCTGCGCGGATTCGGGGTGGCCAGGCGGAAAAAGGTAGGCCTCGAAGGCATCCCTGGTGGCCCCGTCGAGATGACGCATGGTCAGACATTTCGCGGTCAGCTCGCCCGCGCCGAAATCGAGGTCGACCGTGGCCCATGCCGCGCCGTCGCCGTTGGCGGCCGAGGCATAGATCACGCGGCAATCATCGATCCCTCCGAATGTCCCTCCGCTGTGCGCGGGCTCGATCGGTCCCCAGCCGACCAGGTTGTGACCGCTCTCCGAGCCGGAATCCCCGATGTCCACGACGTCGATCACCGTGCATTGCGGGATGTGAGAGTAGACGGTGACTTCGCCGTCCAGCTCCGCGAAGCCGGACAGCTCGTTGTTCTCGTGGTCCCGCACATTCAAGATGGTCAGATCCAAGGGGCTGCGGCCCGGAGAGACACCGGTAATCTCCACCGTGAACATGGTTCCCGGCTCACTGACGCCGGGCTGAGCGCCGAGCAGGGCGCAGTCTATGGTGATCTCGTCCGGTCCCGACGAGAAGGCCGTGAACCAGGTATCACCGCTGCCTGAAAGGAGATCGCCCTCGATCACGCTGGCCGCAGATGTGCTTATCACGGCCGCGTCCCAGTCCAGCTTGATCGAGTAGGCATAGAGAAGGCCAGATCCGCCGCCCAGGTATTCCACGGCGACCGTTCCCGCCGGTCCGGGATGTGCGAGGTAGAGCGCGCCGGGACTGCAGACGATGTTCTCGCCGTTGGAGGGCTGCACGGATACGTCCACTGGGCCGGGCGCCGCCGCCAGGGTCGAGCAGAATCCGAGCAGAATCAATCCCAAGCAACAGCATGTCAGAAGAGGCAGGAATGTTGGCAACCATCTGTTACCTGTTTGCATATCGATCCCCCTTCGTCGAAACCAGGGCATGGAAACGCTGCACAGGCCAAGGAGCGTTCGCAGGGAATGCCGTCAATCAATGCTCACGATGACGTCTCTGATGTTGAGGGCGCTAATCCCCCGACATGATGCTTGCTGCATTTGGAGGGGAGCGAATGCGAAGAGGTTGCAGCGCAAGCTGGCAGGAAGATCTCCCCAGGTGCAGACGAGCTGGGTTGAGCCCCCCCCAAGGCCATGAAATCTTATCAAATTCACAGGCTTATCTCAACGGGCAATCGCCGAGATCGTAAGCGGATTGGCCAGGTTGGGTTCCTCAGAAACCCCGCATGTACTGCGGAGGTACGGGCGGCGGCTCGCCCAGCCGCTGCGCCGCGTGCAGCGGCCAGTAGGGATCGCGCAGGAACTGGCGGGCCAGCAGCACAATGTCGGCCTGGCCGGTGCGGATGATCTGGTCGGCCTGCTCCGGCTGGGTGATTATCCCCACCGCGCCCGTCGGCATGCCCGCCTCGCGCCGCACCCGCTCGGCGAAGGGGACCTGGTAGCCGGCCCCGGCCGGAACGGCCACCCCGGGCAGCAGCCCGCCCGACGAGCAGTCCACCAGATCCACCCCCAGGGGCGCCAGCTGGCGGGCCAGCTCCACCGAGTCCTCGACCGTCCAGCCGCCTTCGACCCAGTCGGTGGCCGAGATGCGCACGAAGAGGGGCAGCCTCTCCGGCCACACCCCCCGCACTGCCTCGACCACCTCGCGCAGCAGCCGCGTCCGGTTCGCGAACGAGCCGCCGTAGCCGTCCTCGCGCCGGTTGCTCAGGGGAGAGAGGAACTCGTCCAGCAGGTAGCCGTGGGCGGCGTGGATCTCCACGATGCGGCCGCCGGCCTTGAGCACCCGGCCCGCCGCGGCGGCGAAGGCGTCCTTCAGACGGACGATCCCCTCCTCGTCCAGGGCCTCGGGCGTCTGGTAGCCCTCGGCGAAGGGCAACGGGCTGGGCGCGTAGATGGGCTGCCAGCCGCCCCCATCCTCGCCCACCGGGCGGCCCCCCTTCCAGGGCGCGGAGGTGCTCGCCTTGCGCCCAGCGTGGGCCAGCTGCATGCCGGGCTCGGCCCCGTGAGCGGCCACGAAGCGGAAGATGCGGGCCAGCATCTCCACATGCGCGTCGCTCCAGATGCCCAGATCGTCCGGGCTGATCCGGCCCTCGGGCAGGACGGCGGAGGCCTCGGTCAGTACGGCGGCCGCTCCCCCCACCGCCCGGCTGCCCAGGTGCACGAGGTGCCAGTCGCTGGCCCGCCCGTCCCGGCTGCTGTACTGGCACATGGGCGAGACCACGATGCGGTTGCGCAGGTTCACGTCCCGCAGCTTCAGCGGGCTGAAGAGGTGGGCGGGCTCAGGGCCGCTCGCTTTCGTCATGTCGATCTCCTCCCGTGCTCCGCGGCTGGTCCGCATGGGCGTTCATCTGCGGTCAGGGCCATACCATATACCAGCCGTGGAGAGGCGGCCACGGCCGGAAATGCCGGACCGCAGCTCGCGCCGTCGCCAGCGGGACGTGATCGCCGGACCTTCAGAGCGCGGCTTTCTTGTCCGGAATCCACACCACACATCGGCTCATGAATTGTGATAGAATGAGTATCTGAATCACGAGCCAGCGTATATCCGTGATCTCCTTGGTCCAGCCGTATCGGTCCGGAGGTACGACATGATCTTCTCATCCAGGTCATCGACACGCCGCAGCCTCGCGATGGCCGCCGCGATCAACTTCGCCGTCCTGGCCGTCCTGACTCTCCTTCCCTTCACCGCCCTGACGCAGCCATTACCCTGCGGCATCTTCGTGGCGACCACGGGCAGCGACGCGCCGAGCAGCGGAAGTCCGGCAAGGCCCTGCCGGACCATCGGCTACGCGCTCCAGCGCGCGCAGCAGGAGCAGATCGACTGCATCTTCGTCCGGGTCGGCCAGTACCCGGAAATCCTGCAGCTGGTGGCCGGCGTCCAGATCGAGGGTGGCTTCGACGTGAACTGGAACTACGGCGATCACACGGACCCGGCGCACCAAGTCGTCGTCACGGGTGGCTACCATGGCCCCACGGGCCAGTTCCTGACTGTCTACGCCAGCGGTCTCGCGGATCCCGCCATCCTGAAGAATCTCGTGCTGGGGGGACCGAACGCGACGAGCCGGCTCCCGACGGGGCAGGGCAGGAGCTCCTACGCCGTCTACCTGCGCCAGACGCAGGCTTTCTCGCTCGTGAACGTGGAGGTCAGGAGCGGCAACGGCTACAGCGGCCAGGTGGGATCCAGCGGCTCCAGCGCCTCCAGCGCACCTGCTCCCGGGGGTCAACCCGGGGAGGCCGCCGCCGAGTTCAGCAGTCAATGCGACCTGTACCATCCCCTGGGCGGCCAGGGGGCGACGAACTCGTGCGGCGGGGCCGTCGCGAGCGGGGGAGCAGGAGGTCGGGGCGGATCCATGGACACCTGCTGCGAACTGGGATTGTGCGCCCTCTGCAATTGCGATGCGACGCCCGGCGAGTCCGGCTCCGATGCTCCTGGTGCCACCTTCCCCTACGGTCAGGGTGGTAGCGGTGGAATCACCTGCGGGCCGGCGGGCCAGAACGGCTCGGCCGGGACCACCACCGATGGCAGCGGCGGCAGCGGCGGTTCACCCGCCGGCCAGGTGATCGGCCTCTTCTGGTACGCAAACGACGGGGCCGGCGGGCAGCTGGGCAGCTACGGGTCGGGTGGCGGCGGGGGCGGCGGCAGCGGCGGTTGCGATACGGGCACCGATTCACGCGGTGCGGGCGGGGGTGGTGGCGGCGCGGGCGGCTGCCGGGCTCCGGCCAGCGCCACGGGCGGCAAGGGCGGCGGTGGCAGTATCGGCGTGTTCGCCTACAACTCGAGCCTGTCCGTGCAGAACTGCACGGTGATCCGCGGCCAGGGGGGCAACGGGGGCTCCGGCGGCTCCGGCGGCTCCGGTCAGCCGGGCGGCCAGGGCGGCCAAGGCGGTGCCGGGGCCGGTGACTCCGCGCCTGGGGGCCGGGGTGGAGATGGCGGCCGGGGCGGCCACAGCGGCGGCGGTGGCGGCGGCTCCGGCGGCGACAGCATCGCCATCCTCACCTACGGTTCCACGATCACGGCGAGCGGCAACGCCTACACCTCGGGCAGCGGCGGCGCGGGTGGTGCCGGTGGGTCCGCTCCCTCGACCGTGAGCACCGGTCATGCGGGAAGCAGCGGCGTGGTGGCCGGCCTGCGGCAGGTCACGCTCCAGGCCCGCTCGCAGCCGGTGACCGGCGTGGTGCAGCCGGCGGCCAAGAGCTGCGACGCCACGCCCTGCATCAACCTCTCTGCGGCGCCCGCTCCTGTGCAGCGCCTGTTTCTCGCCCAGAACTCGCCCAATCCCTTCAATCCGGCGACGACGATCTCCTTCGGCCTGCCGCAGCGCAGTCGGATCGAGCTGGCCATCTACGATCTGGCCGGCCGGCGCATCCGGACGCTGGTCAGCGGCTTGCTGGAGGCGGGAGAGTACGATCTGCCGTGGGACGGCCGGGACGACCGGAGCGTCGCGGTGAGCTCCGGCGTGTACGTCTACCGTCTGATCAGCGGCGAGGGAATGCTGAGCCGCCGGATGGTGCTCCTGAAGTGAGTGCGCTTCGCTTGGTTTTCTGAGTCTCCGATCGCCGAGTCCCGTGGGATTCGGCGATCGGTGTTTCACGTGCAGATGCGATGGTATGGCATTCCTGGTCACAGCCTGTAGATGCCCCTCCCCGCCCTTCTCACCTTTGGACTGATCGAGACCGTCCTGCGCAGCACGTTCGCGAAATTCCGGCTCCTGCTGTGGTAGAGCTTGTTCGCCTGGATCGTGGCCAGGATGTCCTGGAAGGCCATCTTGCCGCCGTTCTGCCGGATGACGGCGACGACGACGTCCTGCAGGGTCTGCTGCGGGCGGGCCGCGGCCCTCACGGCTCCGGCCTTCCGGGCCGCCTTGCCCTGCCTTCCCGGCGTTCCCTGCCTTCCTCGCGTCCGCCGCGTGCGCTTCCGCGCCGGGGCGAGCGTGAAGCCGCGCACCAGCTGCTCGAGGTCGGCCTCGATCCTGGCGATCTGCGCCTCCAGCTCCGCCTTCCTGGCCTCCAGCCTGGCCAGGGGGGTCCTGGCCGCCATGAGTCCCTTGATCCCCGGAATGCTGAGCTTCAGCAGCTCCGCCTTGCTCGGGCGAGACATGGTTCCCTCCTTGTCTGTCCGTTGATCATACCAGCGCGTTTGCTGGCAAAATGAAGCAGCGGATGCTTCCTGTCAACGCCCGTCCCTTCTTGAAACGTGCTGCTTGGAGGAGTAAGATATCCTCACAAAACAATATGAAACCCGCCGCCATCCTGCCGCGGAAGATCGGAGGTGGCAGCTGCATGACCGGACAGCTACGACCGCCTTTCATCGTGGCTTGCGCGGTTGATCCCCGACATCACGCGCCGGATCCCCACCTTATCCGAGAGGGGACATCATGAAACGTACGGCCATCCTGCTAACGTCGCTCCTCCTGCTCGCCGTCCTGGGTGCGGCCGTGGCCCTCGCCAATCCTGTCGTGCAGTGGTTCCTCCGCGATTCGCCGGTCGAGGGCCCCGACAGGGTGTGGAACGATCTGTGGAGCGGCGGTTCCGTGAACCCCCCGGGGGAGATCATCACTTGGATGTTCCCACCCCCGGACCATCCCTGCGGGGACAGCGAGCTGGAGGCCTCCATCGTCGCCGTGGGATCGGGAGGGAATGCCCTGCTGGCCTACACCGATCCCGTCTACGAGGGCAATCAGGCCGCAGGAACCGGCATGGCCATGCTGTCCTTTCGGCAGACCTGCTGGGAAGTGGCCACGGTCGTCGTGTCCCTCTACAGGGTCGACGCGGACGGGAGCAACCCCCTGCTCCTGGCCAGTGCATCCCAGGACGTAGCCGTGGGTGCCTGGCCGCCGACGGCCTTCAACTTCGAGCTGTCCGACATCGCACCGACCCCCATGAACGGGGGACGCTTCCTCATCGTGATCTCGAGCGAGAACGCCCAGTGCACGGATCTGGTCTGGGATTGCTTCGCCTGGGATTGCTGGATCACGCTGCCGGAAGAAGGCAATCCAGCCGAGAAGTCAGCCCTGGGAGCGGTCAAGGCGCTCTACCGGTGAAGCGGTCCGGATGAGCGGGCGCGGAAGAGCGGGCTCGACATCAAGCCCAGGCGGTGCAGGCTCCACTGGAGGAGCGTTGCGAGGGTGGCGAGGCCGTAGCGGGTGCTGCGCTTGAAGTCGATGCTGCTGGCCTCCTTCATGTAGCGCACGGGCACGGGGATGTCGCCCAGCCGGAAGCCGAAGTGCACCGCCTGCACGAGGAACTGGCTGTCGAAGACGAAGTCGTCGCTGTTGCGCTCCCAGGGGATCGTCTCGAGCACGGCGCGCCGGTAGCCGCGCATCCCGGAATGGAACTCCCCCAGGTTCTGCCCCAGCCACAGGTTCTCGATGATGGTGAGCCCCCGGTTGGCCAGGTACTTGTAGAGAGGCATGCCTCCGTCCAGCGCCTCCCGCCGCGTGCGGATGCGGTTGCCCATGAGCACGTCGCAGTGATTGCTGCGCAGAAGCTCGATGAGGATCGGCACGAGGCTGGAATCGTACTGGTAGTCGGGATGGATCATGATCACGATGTCCGCATCCCGCTCCAGGGCGGTGCGGTAGCAGGTCTTCTGGTTCGCGCCGTAGCCCCGGTTGCTCGGGTGCTCGATGACGGTCAGACCGAGCCGGAGGGCGAGCGCGACGGTGCCGTCGGTGCTGCCGTCGTCGACCAGGATGATCTCGTCGACGGCGCCCGCGGGGATGTCGGCCAGCGTCCTCTCCAGGGTGGTTTCCGCGTTGTAAGCCGGCATGACCACGACCGTCTTACCGGCTGGCTTCCGGGTCAAGGCTCACTCCCTCGCGAATCTTCTCCCTGCGCAGGACGAAGTATAGAGCGCCCGCTACCAGGATGAACCAGTAATTGATGATGCGGTCGAGGATCGCCGCGCTGGCCGCGGCGCTGGCGGAGATGCCGAGGTGCGGTAGGAACTGCTGGTAGAGGGCCTCCACGGTGCCCAGGCCGCCCGGCGTGATGGGCAGCGTCGTGAGCACGGCGGCCGCCAGGGCCAGGAACGTGACGGGAGCCAGCGGGCGCGGGGCTCCAATGGCGCCCAGCACGCACCACAGACGCAGGGCCTCCAGCAGCCACAGGGCCAGCGTGATCAGGACGAGGGCGGGGACGTGCCGGAGCGAGGCGAACGTGGCCTGCATGAACCTCTCGTACAGGCCGACCAGGCGCCGGGGCAGCAGCCTGGCGACCGGGACGCGCAGCCGCTGCAGGCCCAGCAGACCCAGGGTCACCAGGATCCCCAGCCCCAGGGCCGAGACGACCAGCCTCCCGAAGACCGCGGGAAACGGCTGCTGGAAGTTCAGGACGAACATGAGAGCGACCAGCACGACGAGCGTCAGCAGGTCCAGTACCCGGGCGCTGAAGATGGTCCCCAGGCTCCTGGTCCCCTCCAGGCCGCGCTCGGCGTGCAGCACATAGGCGCCGTACAGATCGCCGGCCCGCCCGGGGATGGTGCAGTTCACCGTCCAGGCCCGGAAGATGACGCTCATCAATCCGGGCACGGGCACCCGTGTCCCGAGGTTGCCGAGGAGCATCTGCCAGCGCCGGGCGCGGAGGGGCAGCGAGAAGTAGAAGGCTCCGAAGCCGAGGAAGAACCAGGCGTAGTTCGTGCCCAGCAGGTGCCGCCAGGTCTGGCGGAGATCAATGCGCGTGCTGATCCAGTAGAACGCCAGCAGGGCCACGGCGATGCTGAAGGCGCGATGGAGCCACACGATCCGGGCTCGGGATATGCGAAAAGCGGCTATCTCGTCACTCTCCCCGGCTGTGGGACGCAGACGGTCAGGGGAGCACGGCTCCGCCGGGGTCACGGGCCCGCGTTCGTCCCGGCCTTCTGTTCCAGCGCCATCTGCAGGTTCCGGCGGGCATCCTGGGATTCGGGCTGCAGCTCCAGGGCCCGGCGGAAGTGCGCGATGGCCGCGTCGTAGCGTCCTGTCTGGGCCAGAAGACCCCCCAGGTTGTTGATGTTCACGGCATTGAAGGGATTCAGGCGAGCCGCCTGCTGCCGGGCCGCGATCGCCTCGTCCAGGCGGTTCGCCGCCACCAGGGCGTCGCTGAGGTTGATGTAGGCGAGCTCGAGCTGGGGATCGATCTGGATTGCGCGCTGGATGCTGGCGATCGCCTCGTCCAGGCGGCCCAGCTTCTGCAGGCTCCGGCCCAGGTTGTTGTAGGCCTTGGCATGATCGGGCTTCAGGCGGATCGCGTCCCGGTAATGGGGAATCGCCTCGCTGAAGCGTCCCGCCTGCGAGAGAGCGAGGCCGAGGTTGTAGTGGATCTTCGGCCCGGTCGGACCGGCGGCGACGGCGTGCAGCCCCAGGGTCACGGAGTTGCGCCAGACGCGGACCTGGGCCCAGGTCAGGCCAGCGCAGAGGACGAGCACCAGGATGGCGGCCGGCACCACGACGGCCCCGGCGCCGCTCGCCGCACCCCGCGCCTTCCGGTCACGGGCCCGGGCCCGCCCGGCGCCCCGCTCGCGGCCGACGAGCAGCTCCGCGCTCCACGCGACGGCGATGAAGATGCCGATCAGGGGGAGGTACGTGTAGCGGTCGGCCATGGCCTGCGTCCCGACCTGCACGATGCCGATCATCGGGACCAGCGTGCCCAGGTACCACAGCCAGCCCACGGTCAGGAAGCGGAACCTGCGGAACCGGTACACGAGCCAGGAGATCGCCAGGAGCACGACCACCGCGCCGATCACCTGCCAGGCCGCCCAGGGCGTGCCCCCCGGCATGTTGGGATGGGGATAGAGGATGGAGAGGTCGCGAGGCCAGATCGCCTTGGCGAGGTAGCGGACGTAGGAGACCGCGGCGTTGGCTAGGCGCAGCCCAGGGGAAACCGCTGCCGTGTCCGAGACCGCCCCCTGCCGGCTCTGCGCCAGGAACGTCGCCACGCTGGAGGCCAGCACCAGCACCAGGAAAGGGATCTTCTCCAGCAGGAGGAACCGCGGCCTCCGCGGGGCGCAGGCCGGCTTGCGCGGTGCGGCGGGCGGGACGACAGCGCCGCCGGCGAACCGGCCCAGGGGCCAGTAGTCGAGCAGCAGGAAGAGGATGGGCAGGGTGATCAGCAGCGGCTTGGCCATCAGCCCCATCGCCAGGCAGAGGGCCGCCAGGGCGTAGCGCCACCAACCGCCGCGCCGCGCGTAGGCCGCATAGGCCCCCAGCGAGAGCAGGCCCCAGAACAGGCTCAGGACGTCCTTGCGCTCGGTGATCCAGGCCACCGATTCGACGTGGAGCGGGTGCAGGGCGAACAGGGCGGCCACGAAGGCGCTCCGCCAGGTCGCCAGGGTCATCGCGCGCAGCACCCAGAACAGCAGCAGGGTGTCGAGGATATGGAACAGGAGATTGACGAGGTGGTAGCCCCCCGGCTTGAGGCCGAACATCTGGGCGTCCAGCATCAGCGAGAGCCAAGTCACCGGGTGCCAGTTGGCCTCGTATCCGGCGGTGAAGGCCCAGCCGATGTTCCGGGCCGTGATGCCGCCCGCGACGTGAGGGTTCTCGACGACGTAGTTGAGGTCGTCGAAGTTCACGAAGTCGAAGCCCGCCACCTGTCCGTAGACGAGGAGCGTGATGACGGCCAGGACGAGACAGATGCCGAGTTCGCGTCGCATTCGACCTCCGGGCTGCAACCCTAACACCGCCGGACAGCTGTGGTTTCACGGGAGTTCCGGGCCGGCCATTCACCCGCCCGCCGGGCTGCGAGGCGGCCGAGATTGGCACGACGGCCCAGCCCGTTCAATCCGCAGCTCATGGCTCCGACTCGATGCCCAGCCCCCTCAGGACGGCGGCGGCGACGAGGGCGTGTCCGGCAGGGGTCCAGTGACGGTTGTACGGATAGTAAAGGTACGCGTTCGTTTTTCCCGCCGCCGCGAATTCGGGCAGCAGGTCGATGACCGGAACCTGCCGGTCGCGACACCACGACCCGATGACCTTGTCGGGCATCTCCACGTCCAGGCTCCCGGCCCGGGGGCCCGCATGGGCGGCACGGAACTGCTCCCAGAGCTCCGGATAGACCTGCACGATCGAGGGAACGACGACCACTGTCAGACGGCGCCCTGTTTCCCGCACCTCCCGCTCGAACATGTCCAGGATGCCGAACATGATCCGCCACGCCTGCTTCGTCTGCTGACTCGGCGTCGTGAGGTAGAGCGGGTACTCCCAGTCGTAGCCCGGCAGCCGGCGCGGGATCAGGTCGTGGGATTCCAGAGCCTTGCGAACCCGCGCGTAGCGCGAGCCGGCGTTGACCAGCATCCTGGCCAGGCAGGAGCGTGACAAGAGCCCCGCCAGGCTGCCCAGCGCCTCGATATCGCCGGCGGTCGTCTCGGTGCGCGAGAACTCGGACGTTCTCGGCACGGGCACGTTGGTCAGCCGGAGCCCACCGCTGTCCGCCGGCACGAAGCAGGGCTTGGGATACCCGTAGCGCTTCGGGAAGAGGTTGTCCACGATGTCCGTGTAGGGCGTGATGACCAGGACGACGTCGTCGGGATTCCAGAGCCGGCCCTTCTGCTGCCACTGCAGGTATTCCTGGTCGTTCCCGTAGCCGGACACCCCGAGGTTAACCACCTCGACGGTGCCGCCGGTTCTCTGCTCCATCAGGCTGGTGAAGATCTCCGCGTCCTCGACGCCGAAGCCCCACACGTAGGAGTCACCTAGGACGAGGATCCGCCGCCTGTCGCTCCGGGCCAGGTCGTAAGCCGTGCCCCGGTAGCCGAACCGGTTCTGGTGGACGTGATGATGCGTGTCGATCCACTGGAAGTCGGCATCGGCGTTTTCCAGGCCGTCCCAGCCCAGCAGCGAATCGTAGCGTGCGAACTTGCCCCGCTCCGACTCGACTCGCCGGCTGAGCCTCAGGAGGTCGATCGGCGGCGGGATCACCAGGCGGAGAACGACTTCCAGCAGCAGAAGACCGACGACGGTCCCCGCCAGGGGCTTCAGAACCTGACGCAAGGCACGTTTCATGTCATGTCCACGGGCGCTGCCGCCGGCGGCGACGGGCGCGGGAGTCCTTCCGACGTGCTCAGGGTCCGAACGGGGAGAGCTGCGAGCAGGGACCTTGAGCCATGTTAGAAAGTCGTGCCGATCCGGTCAAGTTCCGCCGGCCTTGCCGGGGGGCCGGTCGAGCCCGTCCGGAGGCCGGATGCCTCTCCTAAAGGCCGAGCATCACGCTGAAGGCGATCTTGAACTCGGGGATCTCGCCGGAGCCGAAGCGGCATTCCACGTTGTAACGGCGGGGATTCCGCATGGGAATGTCCAGACCGGCCGTCAGGCTCAGCCCCAGCTCGCTCTCCGGCGCGGTCTGGATCGTGGGTCCCGCGCTGCCGTAGAAGCGCAGGCCGGTCTCGGGCAACGGCAGGAGGTACCAGCGGAAGTCCAGGTTGGCCGTCGTCACCTCCGCATCGCCGAGCCCGAAGTCCAGGCTCGGCACCAGCGAGCCCCGCCCCAGCACGTGCGGGAACTCGGCCTGGCCGCCCAGAAAGAGCTCGTCAGGGCTGTTGCTCAGGCCGATGCGCGGGCCGAGGACCAGGCCGGCCGTGGCCACGTCCGTCCGTCCGGCCGCCAGCAGGCCGAGGACCAGCAGGACGGCCGCCAGCTGGCGGCCCGCCAGCATTCCGGCCGGCGGCGGTCCCCACGTCAAGGGGCTTTGGCCGCATTTGAACACCGATATCGCCTCTCGTCAGGGGTGTCGAGGCACGATCCAGGGACCAGCCCGCGAACCTGCAGGACGTGCCGGCCCGCCGGTATCCGGAGCCCCGGCGGGCATTCTACAGGAGAACCGGCGGCGACAGAAGGGCGAGATGAGGGTGGATCCCGGGTGCTCGAGGCGGCCGGTCCGGCCGGTCCCCGGGCGTCCCGCGATGGCGGTCCAGAGCCGGGACGATCCACCCGCCCGGGGAGCTGGATTTTCACGGTGGGGAGCGCAGTATCCGTTTGACTTTTTCCGCAATGTGCGTACGTTATCGCCCCACCACGAAGGAACCCGGCCGGGTTTCGATCCGGGCGGCGGGGCTTTCGCGGGACCGTTCGCCGGCGCCGGTGGAGCAGCCACCGGATCGCCCCCCGTGCGAGGGGGCCTGCAGCCGGCAGGCCCGCTCGTCGAGGCACGTTTTGGTTCGTAGCTCTGCGGAGGCGGACCATGCAGACACGCCTCAGGCCTCTTCGCCGCATCGCCGAGAGGAAGACCTTTCAACAGCAGGAGGTCGACGCGGAATCAAGCGACGAGCCTCCGCCTAGTGCAGAGGTCAGCCTTCCTCTCGAGGCTCCCTCCCAATCCAACGACGACTGCGAGTTCGTATTCTGGTCCCGGCAGAGACGCCTGCCCCGATCTGGACCGCGCACCCGCGCCTTTCGCCGCGCTCACTTCCCGCAGATCACCGACCGCGAGTGGCACGACTGGCGATGGCAGCTGCGCCACCGGATCCGCACGGCCGGGCAGCTCGAGCGGATGCTCGTGCTCACCGAGGAGGAGCGGCACGCCCTGCAGCTCGGAGGTTCGCTGCTCCCGGTGGCCGTGACTCCCTACTACATGAGCCTGCTGGATCCGGTCGACCCGCAGCAGCCGCTGCGCAGAACCGTGGTGCCGGTGCAGGGCGAGTTCCTGCGCACGCCCGGCGAGTCGGACGACCCCCTGGGCGAGGACGCGCACAGTCCGGTCCCCGGTCTCGTGCACCGCTATCCGGACCGCGTCCTCTTCCTGCTGCACGACCATTGCGCCGCCTTCTGCCGGTACTGTACCCGCTCGCGCATGGTTGGTCAGGGAGAGCTGCGCCCCGATCGGGAGCGCTTCGCGGCGGTTCTCGCTTACATACGGGGAACACCCGCGGTGCGCGACGTCCTGCTCTCGGGCGGCGATCCGCTGAACCTGGCCGACGACAAGCTGGACTGGCTGCTGGGTGAGCTGCGGAGCATCCCCCACGTCGAGTTCGTGCGCATCGGCACCAAAATCCCGGCCGTGCTGCCCCAGCGCGTCACGCCGGCGCTCGTCCGCCTGCTGCGGCGCCACCACCCGCTGTGGCTGAGCTTGCACTTCACGCACCCCGCCGAGTGCACGCCCGAGTCCGTCCTGGCCTGTCGCCGCTTGGCCGACGCCGGCTTCCCCCTCGGCTCGCAGACGGTGCTGCTGCGGGGCGTGAACGACGATGTGATGGTGATGAAGCAGCTGATGCACCGGCTGCTGATGATGCGCGTGCGCCCCTACTACCTCTACCAGTGCGATCCCATCTCCGGGTCCTCGCACTTCCGGACCCCGGTGGCCAAAGGTCTGGAGATCATCCGGGGCCTGCGCGGCTGGACCACCGGCTACGCCGTGCCCACCTACGTGATCGACGCTCCGGGCGGCGGCGGCAAGATTCCGCTGCAGCCGGATTACCTGGCCGGACGCGACGGCAACGACCTGCTGCTGCGCAGCTATACCGGCGAGGTGCATCGCTATCCCGATCCGCAGCCCGGCACGGAGGTGACGTCATGATAATCGGCCTGACCTACGATCTACGGGACGAGTACCTGCGCCGAGGCTACAGCGAGGAGGAAACCGCGGAGTTCGACCGGCTCTCCACCATCGAGTCCGTCGCGGCGGCCCTGCAGCGGCTCGGCCACACCTGCGACCGCATCGGACACGCGCGGCAGCTGATGGCGCGCCTGATCGCCGGCGATCGCTGGGACCTGGTGTTCAACATCGCCGAAGGGCTGTACGGCATCGGGCGCGAGGCGCAGGTGCCGGCCATCCTGGACGTGTATGGGATCGCGTACACCTTCAGTGATCCACTGGTCCTGGCGCTGACGCTCCACAAGGGGATGACCAAGCGGATGCTGCGCGATGCGGGCCTGCCCACGCCGCCGTTCGCCGAGGTGACGCGGCTCGAGGAGCTGGCGGGCCTGGCTCTCCCGTATCCACTGTTCGCCAAGCCGGTCGCCGAGGGGACCGGCAAGGGCATCGACGCCAGCTCGGTGCTGCGGACACCGGCGGAGCTGCAAACCCGCTGCGAGTCGCTGCTCGCGCGCTTCGACCAGCCGGTGCTGGTCGAGACCTTCCTGCCCGGCCGCGAGTTCACGGTGGGCATCGTCGGCACCGGCTCGCGCGCGGAGGTGGTCGGGACCCTGGAGATCGTGCTCCTGGCCGGCGCCGAGGCCGACGCCTACACCTACGCGAACAAGGAGAACTGCGAGGAGCTGGTGGAGTACCGGCACGTGACGGCCGACGATCCCCAGGTGCGCGCGGCCGAGGCCACGGCGCTGGCCGCCTGGCGGTTGCTGGGCTGCCGGGACGGCGGTCGCATCGATCTGCGCGCCGACGCATGTGGGGAGCCGCAGCTCCTGGAGCTGAATCCCCTGGCGGGCCTGCACCCGCAGCACTCGGATCTGCCCATGATCTGCACCGCGATCGGCATGCCTTACGACCTGCTGATGCACCGCATCGTCGTCTCGGCGAGCGAGAGGATCCCCGCCGCCCCGCACCCGTGGGAGGTGGTCGGCGATGCGCGTGACGGTGCTGCACAACAGTGTCTCGCCGGAGGCGGCGCCTGACGAGACGGACGTCCTGGTCCAAACGAAGGCGATCGCCGAGGCCCTGACGACCCTGGGCCACGAGGCGGAGGTGCTAGACTGCGACCTGGACCTCGCCGCCCTCGCGGCCCGGCTCACCGACTCCCGGCCCGATGCGGTGTTCAATCTCGTCGAGAGCCTGGGTGGCCACGGCCGTCTGATCCACCTGGCACCCGGCCTGCTCGACGCCCTGGACATCCCCTACACCGGCTGCCCGGCCGAGGCCCTCTTCCTCACCTCGCACAAGCCGCTGGCCAAGTCCTTGCTGCGCCGGGCCGACCTGCCGACGCCCGACTGGCTGATTCCCGCCGAAACAGACACAGTCGAGCAGGGTGTCGCCGAGCGCGCAGCCGCGCTGGCCGCAGGCGACGGCGATCCGACCGGCGCCCTCTCGGCCGACTGCTGGATCATCAAGTCGGTGTGGGAGGACGCCTCCCTGGGCATGGACGATGCGGCCGTGGTCGCGGGCGGCAAGCCCGCCGCGCAGGAGCTGCTGCGCCGGCGCGCCGGGGCCCCGGGTGCTCCCTGGTTCGCCGAGGCGTACGTCGAAGGCCGGGAGTTCAACCTCTCCCTGCTCGACGGTCTCGCCGGTCCGCAGGTGCTCCCGCCCGCTGAGATGCGGTTCGCCGAGTACCCCCCCGGCAAGCCGCGCATCGTCGGCTACGCCGCCAAGTGGGACACGGGCTCCTTCGAGTACGGCCACACCGTGCGCAGCTTCGACTTCCCGGACGGCGACGCCCCGCTGCTGGCCGAGCTGACCCGGCTGGCCCGCACCTGCTGGGATCTGTTCGGGCTGCGGGGCTGGGCCCGCGTCGACTTCCGGATCGACGCCGAGGGCCGGCCCTGGATCCTGGAGGTCAACGCCAACCCCTGCCTCGCCCCCGACGCCGGCTACGCGGCGGCCCTGGCGCGAGGCGGGATCTCGTTCAGCGAGGCGGTCGAGCGCATCCTGGCGGCGGCGGGCAGCCGGCCGCCGCAGGAGCCCGCCGGATGCTAGGATCGGGCGCCTCGGCACAGGCCTGCTCGAGGGAGCGCACGTCATGAACGAATCGACACGGCGGATGCCGGCGGATTCCCTCGTCGTGCGCGACACGGTCCGGCCCGCGGACACCGAGGCGGTGCGCGAGCTGGTGCTCGCCACGGGCTTCTTCAGCGCCGAGGAGGTTGGCATCGCCGCCGAGCTGGTGGCCGAGCGCCTCCAGCGCGGCCCCGCCAGCGGCTACGAGTTCCTGTTCGCCGAGCGCGATGGCCGCCTCGTGGCCTACTCCTGCTTCGGCCGCATCCCCTGCACGCTGGTGAGCTGGGATCTCTACTGGATTGCGGTGCACCCGGACGCCCAGGGCACGGGTCTGGGACGGCGTCTGCTGCAGGAGACGGAGCGGCGCGTCCTCTCCCTGGGCGGGCAGGCCCTGTACGCGGAGACCAGCGGTCGGGCGCAGTACGTGCCGACCCGCGCCTTCTACACCAGCTGCGGCTACGGGACCGCGGCTGTGCTCGAGGACTTCTACGCCCCCGGCGACGCCAAGCACGTCTTCGTCAAGAAGCTGGGGTGACGATTCCCGGGGCCCTCAGATTACATGGAAACGGCTGGACCCCCCTGATAGCGTGAGCTGATCAGTTCGTGTTCGGCGGGCTGAGCAGCCAGGAGTGTTCGCAGCACTCCTCTAGCCAGGAGGAATCCAGCCATGACCAAGTGTATCTGGATCGGACTCGACGAGCACGCGGAATCGATCACCGCGGCCATCCTCGTCGGCGACTCGCCGGACGCCGAGATCGTCACCCTGCCGGGAGACCTCAACCAGGTGCGCCGCCTGTTTCGCCGGCTGTCCAAGCAAGGTACACCACGCGCCTGTTACGAAGCTTCCGGGGCCGGCTTCGTTCTGCAGCGCGTGTTGAGCAAGGACGGCTTCCACTGCGAGGTGATCGCGCCGTCGCTGATCCCGCGCATGCCTGGCGACCGCCGCAAGACCGATCGCCGCGACGCTGTGATGCTGGCGAAGCTCTACCGCAGCGGTCATCTCACGGTCGTCCACGTCCCGACCGAGCATCAGGAAGCATTGCGGCGGGTGCTGCGGTTGCGCGCGACCTATCAGGCCTACTGCAAGGCGACCAAGCAGCGGATCGCAGGCATCCTTCGCAATCACGGGATCGTCTTCCGCGAGGGTAAGTCCACCTGGACGAAGAGACACCGAGCCTGGCTAGCCGGGCTCCGCCGCGATCTCGAAGGCCCGCTGCAGACCGCCCTGGCCGTGGAGCTGGAGCACTTGGAGTACCTCGAGACTCAGCGCGGAGCGCTGGACGACGAACTCGAGCGCTACGCCCGCGCCGAACCGTACCGGCGCCAGGTCGAGGCACTGTGCTGCCTGCGCGGAATTAAGACACTCACGGCTCTGGGCCTACTCTGCGAGATCGATGACGGGCGCCGCTTCGCCTCGCCGGCCGCCCTGATGGCCTACTTCGGTCTCGTGCCCTCGGAGTACTCGTCGGGCCAGAGAGAGCGGCGAGGCCCCATCACCAAGGCCGGCAACACGCACGCACGCTGCCTGCTGACCGAGGCCGCCTGGAACAACCGTCACCGCCCGGCGGCGACCTTGCACTTGCAACGCCGACGCCAGGGACAGCCGCCAGCGGTCGTCGCTGCCGCGGTGAAGGCGCAGCACCGCCTGGCCAAGAAATTCCGGCGGCTCGATGCACGGAAGCACCGCCACGTCGCCATCACCGCCGTCGCTAGGGTACTGTGTGGATTCGTATGGGCCGTCTTGAACGCGGTGCCCCAGTCATCGTGACCAGGGCACCGAAGTGAACAGCCGAGAGGAGAGATGTGACGGGAGAATCCTCGTTTGCGCTGTGCGGTGCGAGCTCTGCTCCAACCCGCGTTCTCAGATCGAGGCAGCTCCGGACGAATACGTAAAGATGCGGTATCGCCAGAAGCGTAACCCGCGAATACTAGGCTGACGTATCGTCGACGAGTACTCTCCTCTCGGCCCCTTCACAGGGGGTGTTGCCAAAGGCCGCTTCCATACTAGCGCACCAGCAGCACCTTCCTGGCATCGTGCGCCTGGTCACCCGCGAGTCTCACGAGATAGGCGCCCGACGGGACGGCGCGGCCGGCGTCGTCCCGCCCGTTCCACTCCAGCTGCTGGGGGCCGGCCGGGAAGATCCGGTCGGCCAGCAGCGCGACGCGCCGGCCGCCGAGGTCATGCACCGCGATCCGGATCCGTTGCGGCCGGTCCACCGTGAAGGCGATCCGCGTGCGCGGATTGAATGGGTTGGGCTGTACGCTCACGAGCCGTGTCAGCCGGGCGGGCCGCTCACCGCGCGGGATCGTCGAGCGGCTGTCCAGCAGGCGCCAGCTCTCCCCCGGCAGCCGGCCGGACAGGCGATAGGTGATCTCCGCGCCGGCCGGAAGCGCCGGCGGATGGTCCTCGGCCAGGTAGCAGCCGGCGGACGTCTCGGTGAAGGGGACGTTCCATTCCGCGCCGTTGCCGCTTGCCGTCAGGCGAAACTCGACGGGCGGGCCGCCGCCGACCCGCCAGCTGATCATCACGACGGACGAGCGCAAGTCCAGCTCGAACTCCGCCAGGAAGACCGGCGTGCCGTCTCCGCATTGATGCGGCGCGACCTCCAATCCCTCGCTGTCGCTGGCGATGTAGATCCCGTTCCCTGCCACCGCCACCTGGAGGGCGTTGTAGGTCGGAACCTCGCCCACCAGCAGCGGCGCCGCAGGATCGGAAATGTCGACGAGATGCAGGCGACTGCCGGACGCCACGTAGGCATGCGTGCCGGCCAGCGCTACACCGTCGCCTCTCTGCATCAGGTGCAGACCGCCGATGACGACGGGCGCAGTGGGAGTCGAGACGTCGACCACGGTCAGACCATGTTCGTCCGCCACGAAGGCGAGCCCGCCCGCCACGGTCACGCGGTTGGCGTAGCCGGGCGTCGCGGCGGAGCCCACGATCGACGGCAGGCTGGGATCTGAGATGTCGATCACCTGCAGGCCGTCGTAGGAGTCCGCGACATAGGCGTGGTCGCCCGCCGCGGCCACGTCGTAGGCCTCGCTGGGCGTGGCCACGCTCCCGACGATCTGCGGCGCCTGGGGATTCGAGATGTCGACCACCTGCAGACCGGCCGCCTCGTCGGCGACGTAGGCGTGGTCCCCGGCCATGTCCACTCCCATGCCGTATCCCGGCGTCGCGACACGCCCGAGCTTCGCGGGGGAGGCCGGGTCGGAGACGTCGATCACGTAGAGGCTGTCCTGGTCCACCACGCAGGCGAGATTCCCCGCCAGGGCGACACCATAGGCCGCCTCGCCGGTCGTCGCGGCCCCGATCGGCGCCGGCGCCGCCGGATCGGAGATGTCGACGATCTGCAGGCCGCTCGCGCAGGAAACGTAAGCATGGATCCCGGCCACGATCACATCCGTGGCCTCGTACGGCCCGCTCGTCGCCCCCAGCAGCTCAGCGGAGACCGGATGCGAGATGTCCACCACGTTGAGGGCGTTCCAGCCCGGGAGGAAGGCGTGATCCCCCGCCACAGCCACGCTCCGGATGTCGCCGACAAAGATCCCATCGACCAGGACCGGGGCCCCGGAATCGGTGACGTCGATCACCTGGAGGCCTCTGCTCGCGTCGGCCACGTAGGCGAGATTGCCCGCGACGGCCGTCTTGTAGGCGTTGCCCGGCGTGTCGACGCCGCCCACGATCGCGGGCAGGGTGGGGCTGCTGATGTCGACGATCTGCAGACCGGAATCATCGTTCGCCACGTAGGCCAGATCGCCCACGACGAGCACCCCCCTGGCGTAGCCCGGCGTGGTGACATTGCTGATGATCGAGGGCGATGCGGGGTCCGTCACGTCGAGGACCTGCAGTCCACCGCCCCCATCGGCCACGAAGGCGTAGCTTCCCGCCACGGCCACGTCGCAAGCATTCCCCGGCGTGTCCACGCGGGCCACGATCGCGGGCGCGGCCGGGTCGGAGACATCGATCACCTGCAGGCCGGAGTCGGCCTCCGCCACGAAGGCCCAGTCACCGGCCACGACCACATCCCAGCAATAGTGGGCCGTGGCGACCGTACCCCTGATCAGCGGCGCCATGGGATCGGAGACGTCGACAACGTAGAGATTGTCCCCGTCCACTACGTAGGCGTGATCGCCCGCCACGTCCAGGCCGTAGGCCCAGCTCATTCCCAGCACGCGGCCCTCGCTCTGCGGGTCGGTCGGGTCGGTGATGTCGACCACCTGCAGGCCGTTCTGCATGGCCAAATAGGCGTGGTTGCCCATCAGCGCCACGTCGAGGCCCTGCGTGGGAGCCGGCGCCCCGCCGGCCCAGTGTAGGTAGTCGGCATACTGGATGCATTGCGCGCCCGCCGCGCCGGGAGCGAGGACGCAGGCGAAGGCGAGCAGCAGCATGGCTGCACCGGGCCAGGCGACGGAACCTCCTGCAGATGCCGAGGCGAGCGGCCGCGACGGAACGACGGCCACGTGCTGCGAAGCCCTTCGCGCACGCGCGGTCGGGAGCTTCATGGACGGCCTCCTCTCGGGGTATGACGATGTGTCGATGGAGTGCGTGCACGGATGCAGTTCTGCGATCGATTCCCGGCCCACTCTAGCACGCGGCAGGCGACGTGTCCAAGCCGACCGGTCCGTCGCGCCGGCGGTCGTCCTGGTGCTGGTGTGGTTGCTGACACGAATGGGAAACAAAGCAGGCCCGAGCCCACCCGGGGCCCGGGCTTGCCGTCTCGCTTGCCGCTTCCCTGCCTGCCTAGCGGCTCGTCGGCTTCTTCGCCTGTTCCTTGTCGAGTCCCGCGGCCGGTTCCTTCGCCGTCTTCTGTGCCGGATCCTTGGCGCCGGACTCGTTCTCCTGCCGCAGGTACTCCAGGATCTCGCGCGCCTGCGTCCGGTCGAGACTCAGGTTCGGCATGCTCACCATGTACTTCGCCAGCAGCTTCTTGGCAACGGGATCGTTCTGTTCCATGTGCGGCGCGTTCATGATCATGTTCATGATGAACTCGGGCGTGCGCTGGCCGGCCACATGACCCAGGGGCGGGCCCACCTTGCGCTCCTTCATGGCATGGCAGACGGCACACTTGTTGTCGAACAGGTTCTTGCCCTCGGCGGCCATCTTCGGGTCCAAAGGCCCCATCTCGACTTGCTGGACCGGGCCGACGCCCATGTCACGCCCCGCCGAATCGGGGACCGCCTTGGCGGCATCGGCGGCGACGGCTTTCGTGCTGTCCGCGGCTCCCTGACCACCGCCGGCCAGGATGATGGCTGCGGCCAGCATCAGCAGGGCCGCGGCCAGGATCGAGATCGTGGTTCTCATGTTCTTCTCCTCGTGCGGTTCCGGTCAGAAGGCGAACCAGAACAGGGCGTAGTGCGTGTTGTTGTCCTGCGCGTCGCGTCCGGCGCCGTCGTAGTTGTCGGCGGCTCCGTTGAAGCGGTCGTACAGCGTCAGCTGGTAGAGCACCTGCGTGTTCTGCCACGGCAGGAACTGGACCTGCGCGATGAAGCCGCGGCTGTCGGGCTTGCCGCCGGCGAAGCTGTCGACGCCATCGGAAGGATAGTACAGCGGGTCGCTGTCGCCGCCCGTGTCGAAGAAGGCGCCGGTCAGGCCCACCCTGTTGCTCAGGATGTAGGAGGCGTCCGCCCGGAAGGTGTGGAGCGTATGCTCGACCATCTGGGCGGTGCCGGCGGCGAACGAGCCGTTCAGATCCTGATCCTCGTGGATGTAGGTGCCGTGCACGACCAGCAGGTTGTCGCCGACGGTCAGCTCGTACTGCAGGTCACCGGCGAGGTCGGCGAAGGCGTCACGCGGGCCGGAGATCCCGGTGGGGTACAGTTCGGAGTGCATACCGTAGGTCCCCACCGAGAATGTGTGCGGGCCGATCGAGTGCTGCCAGGCGGCCCGCCAGTACGGCGCGACCCCGTGGACGGTGTCGCTGGCGGTGTCCTCGGACGGGTCGGGAGCCCCCTGCGGAGCGGAGCGGTACACGGTGCCTTCCAGGTAGAGCGCACCGCCCCAGAAACCGTAGGCGCCCAGACCCGCGACCTCCTGGGCCAGACGCCCATCGACCACGGTGCCCGCTCCGGGCGTCGGCGCCACCTCGGGCGCCGCGTAGGGGAAGCCCCAGGCCGGTGTGGAGTTCCAGACATCCTGGACGGTCGGGTTGTTGTTCAGCGTCAGGCCGTAGACCAGCGACCGGCCCGCCAGTTGCCGCGACCGCGCCAGGCGCAAATCCGTGTTGTCCATGCCGAAGCTGCCGATCTCAGGCTCGTAGGTGATCTGCATGAAGATGCCCAGCGAGGGGGTCAGCGAGCCAGCGAAGAAGAAGCTGAGCTGCTGCGGGAACTGGACATCGTCGTTCTGTACCTCGGGCACCTGTTCCTGGACGTGCGTGAACGAACTCTGCAGCATGACCGAGAACGGCGGGATCTGGGCGATGTGCAAGCCCGGCTGGGTCGCCGCCGCCTCGGCCTGGATCGCCTGGCCGGCTGTCAGGGTGTAGCCGTTCAGCTTGAAGGAACGCCCGAAGGCGTTGATCTGCGGGAACGGGTTGTGGCAAGCCGCGCACTCCAGCGACGTCTGCCGCGCGAAGCTGGGCACGGCCTCGGCCCGCGGCGCCGCCAGGAGGGCCGAGATTCCGCCGGCGAGCAGCACGATTGTACGGATGGCCATGGTTCGCTTCATCGCGGTCGCCTCCCTGGATTCGGGTCCGGGGCGGGACAGCCGGGTTGCCCGCCAGTAACCGGCGGCCCGGGTCCCACGAATGCAAACTGGCCTCTGCGCCCTCGGCTAGACATCCTAGTTTCAATCTGTTCCGCGTCAATCGGGGCATCCCCCATGTTCCGCGGTGCAACCCTCCCATCCACCGAGCGGACCGGCTCGCCGCTCCGGTTGAGTGTGGACAGTGACAAAGACCACTCACTTGCTCAAAAAGCGCAACCCACGTAATCCAGCCCGTCCTCCACCCGCACGAGCGTTCCCCAGGCAACGGACAGCCGCGCAAAGCGCTCGAGGATGCCATTCAGCCGCCAAGCTCCCCGGATCGTCTCGATTGACCGAATCATAGGTGCTATGATGGGGAAGCAGGGGGTCGATCGATGGAGCCCGGAATCGTCGTTCTGGCCGGAGCCACCGGCGATCTCGGCGGGCGTATCGCCCGCGCGCTGCGCGAGCGGGGCGCCGGCGTTCGGGCGATCGTCCGTCACGGCAGCAGCGCGGACAATGTCGAGGCCCTGCGCGAGCTGGGGGTGGAGATCGCCGAGGTCGACTTCGGCAGCAGCCCCGAGCTGATCAAGGCATGCGGGGGCGGGTCGTGCGTCGTCTCGGCGCTGGCCGGCCTGCGGGACGTGATCGTCCGGGCACAGGCCCCGCTGCTCGATGCGGCCATCGCGGCCGGGGTGCCCCGCTTCATCCCGAGCGACTTCTCCATCGATTTCACGAAGCTGCGGCCCGGTACGAACCGCAATCTCGACCTGCGGCGTGAGTTTCACCAGCGCCTGGAAGGAACCGCGATCGCGGCGACCTCGATCCTCAATGGCATGTTCGCTGAGCTGCTGACCGGCCAGGCGCCCTACATCCTCTTCAAGTTGAAGAGGGTCGTTTACTGGGGTGATCCGGATCAGGAGATGGACTTCACGACCAAGGACGACACCGCCGCCTTCACCGCCGCGGCGGCGCTCGATGCCGCCACGCCAAGATTCTTGCGCATCGCCGGGGACCAGTGCAGCGCTCGCGAGCTGGCTGGCATCGCCAGCGAAGTGACCGGAGAGCGATTCCGCCTGCTCCGCGCCGGCGGCTTGGGCACCCTCGGGGCGCTCATCAGGATCACACGAAGTCTCCTGCCCCGCCCCGGCGACCTCTACCCACCCTGGCAAGGCATGCAGTACATGGCCAACATGTTCAGCGGTCGCGCCAAGCTCGCTCCCCTCGACAACACCCGCTACCCAAACATGCGCTGGACATCGGTGCGCGACGTCCTCGCCGCCGGCCGATCGCGCTGATGCCTGAACCCCTCATTTATCGACACCGGACAATGTCCGTGCCATAATTCTGGAGATCGAGACATCGTGGAGCTCTCGCAACCTTGGTTGACGCACATCTTCCCCCCCGGAGTCCTCCCATGCGTCGAATGCTCGCGTTGTGCCTCATGGTCGGATCGGTCCTGACCGCTCTTCTGCCGGCCCCGGCGCGCTCGGACATCCTCATTAGCGAACTCTGCGACCCGCGCCTGAACTACACCACCGACAGGTTCATCGAGATCTACAACTCCGGCGCGGCCTCGGTCGATCTGACCGGCTGGTCCCTGGTGGCCGTGGGCAACGGCACGGACATCTTCACCTGGACTCTGTCCGGCAGCATCGGTGCGGGCGTCGCCCTGGTTGCGGGCGACGCGACAACGGTCGACAGCTTCCCCGTCGATTTCGCGGACGAGGCCTGGTCGAGCAACAACGGGCTCTGGAACGGCAAGGTGGGCGACGGAGCGAAGCTTCTGGACCCGTCGTCGACGGTCATCGACTTCGTCGTCGTCGACGCAACGCGCTTCGAGAACAAGGATTACGTCCGCAACTATGGCGTGACCTCGCCGAGCACGATCTTCGATCCCGGTGAATGGACGGCCACCCCGGTCGACTATCCGACTCAGGGCAGCCCCGGGGCGCACAGCACCGAGCCTCCCTTGCCGGCCCCGACGATTTCCTCGGTGACGATCGATCCGCCGGTACCTCTCCCCGGACAGTCCGTCGAGGTGCAGGCGATCGTGACCGATTCCGTGGCGACGATCACCTCCGTGGTCCTCTCCTGGGGGATCTCACCGACAACGCTGCCCAATGACATCTCGATGTCGCCGATCTACGGCAACGTCTACCGGACCGATACGCCGATCCCGGGCCAGTCCGCGGGAGTGACGATTTATTACCGCATCACGGCCACGAACGACCTGTCCGGATCGACCACGACCAACGTCTTCAACTACACGCTGCCGGTGGTGGTCTCGATTCACGACATTCAGGGAGAAGCTCCTGCATCCCCCTTCGAAAACCAGCCCGTCATCACCGATGGCGTCGTGACGGGTGTTTATGGCGACTATGCCGTCTTGCAGGATGGCAGCGGCCCGTGGAGCGGCCTCTGGGTGAGCCCGGCGACCGCCCTGTCCACCGGGGATTCGGTCGTGGTTCGCGGCGTCGTCATCGAGAGCCACGGCCCCGGTTTCGACGGCACCACGGTCCTGACGGACCTGATGATCTTGAATTCCGTCGCCGGAGCCGAGCTTCCGGGTCCGACGCTCGTCCCGACCGGCGGCGCCTCAGCGGAAGAGTACGAGGGCGTGCTGCTCCAGATGGAAGATGCCCTCTGCACCGATGCGGACGTTGGCGGAGGATGGGCGGCCGACGACGGCAGCGGCACTTGCGTCGTCAGCCACCTAGGGTACGCCGGGGAAGCGACACTGGGGACCGTCTATGACATCACCGGAATCCTGAGGGAGGCGAACGGGCCTTACCAGGTCGAGCCGCGTGATGCGAGTGACGTGCAGTGGGTGGCCGATGAGACGGCTCCTTCCATCGCCTATATTGCTGCCATGGACGCCACCCGCATTCTCGTGACCTTCTCCGAGGATGTCGAGCTGTCCTCTGCCGAGACGAGCGACAACTACGGCATCCCCGCCCTCGCCGTGACCGGGGCGGTGCGCGATGCCGTGGACTTCGCCCAGGTGCTGCTCACCGTCACGCCCATGTCCGAGGACCTGTACGTTCTCACCGTGAACGGTGTCGAGGATCTCTTCGGCAATGCGGCGGCCGGCGCTGTCCATTCCTTCGAGTACGTCGACTACACTGCGCCGGCGGGATACTACGATGCCGCTGAAGGACTGTTTGGCGAAGCCCTGCGGGCGGCGCTGCACGAGATCATCGATGATCACATCGCCTGCAGCTACGACTTCGTCTGGACGGCATATTACACGACCGACGACAAGCCCAACGGCAAGGTCTGGGACATCTATTCCGACGTTCCCGGCGGGACGCCGCCTTACGAGTACACCTTCGGTGTCGACGAGGGAGGCGTCGGCGGGGCTGAAGGAAACGGCTATACCAGGGAGCACTCCTGGCCCAAGAGCTGGTTCGGGGGCGAGGTCTCGCCCATGTACACGGATCTCTTCGCTCTCTATCCGTGCGACGCGCACGTCAACGGCAATCGCGGCGTGTATCCGTACGGCGAGGTCGACAATCCCGACTGGGTCTCTCTCAACGGGAGCAAGCGTGGCCCCTGCTCCTACCCCGGCTACTCAGGAATCGCCTTCGAGCCCATCGATGCCTACAAGGGAGACCTCGCGAGGACCTACTTCTACATGTCGACGCGGTACGACACCGAGGACGGCGGCTGGCCCGGCGGCCCCATGACCGAAGGCGCGGACCTGCTGCCCTGGGCCGCTTCCATGCTTCTCGAATGGCACGAGCTGGATCCCGTCAGCCAGAAGGAGATCGAGCGCAACGGCACCGTCTACGGCTTCCAGATGAACCGGAATCCCTTCATCGACCACCCGGAATACGCCGAGCTCATCTGGGGTGATCTGGCGGACGCCGGGAGCGACATGCCGTTGCAGCTCTCGCTGAACCAGAACGCGCCGAATCCCTTCAACCCTTCCACGGTGATCCGGTTTTCTCTCGACCAGAGAACTCTCCAGGCCTCACTTCGCGTCTACGATGTCGCCGGCCGACTCGTGCGTACGCTCCATGACGGCCCCCTCGCGGCCGGTCCGCATCAGGTGACGTGGGACGGTCGAAACGAGGTCGACGCGATGGTCTCCAGCGGCACCTACCTGGTCAGGCTCCTGGCGGGCAAGCAGATCCTCGTGCGGAAGGCCACCCTCATCAAATGAGCGGCCCAGGGAACTCATCGGGGGCTCTCGCTGTGCGTCAAGAAGGGTCTCGGCCAGTTTTCAATTGAAGATCAGTCCGAATTGATGAAATCCCGAATGAGCACGGCATCACCGGACCACTCTGCACGGGCCACGGCCAATGAATCTCCGGTGACTGACCAACCGAAGCCAGCCATTTGGCCCGTGTCGAAATGGGTCACCTGTGTATCGGTGCCTCCGTCAAGTGGATGAATCCAGACGTTGTCGGCGCCACCGCGTTCCCTGATATACGCCAGACCACGGCCATCGCCTGTCCAACAGAAGTAGAACGATAACGGGATGTCTTGCCAAGCCAGAACGCTGCCGCTTTTCGCATCGAGAATGGCGATTCTGTCACGACCATCCTCTGGGTTCATGGCCAGGCAGGCGATCTTGGTCCCATCGGGGGAATACTGCCCAAAGTACGCCGAAAAATCAGTTATGGAGATGGATGGTCCGCCGTCCACAGGAGCCTTTCTGAGTCGCATGCCAGAGGTCGCGTCGTCGTAAAAGTGGTACACGATCCAGGTCCCATCGGGAGAATACTGTGGGAAGTACTCCTCGTTCTCGTCCCGTGTCAGCATCAGGGCGTTATGGCCGTCGATGTCCATGATCCAGATCTTGAAGAGACCGGAACGATCCGAGAAAAAGGCAATCGAATTCCCGTCCGGAGAGATGTCGCCCGCCATATTGAAGGATCCCTCAGTGGTCAGCGCATAGGCTTCCGATCCATCCGGCTGTGAGATCCACAGGTCAAGATCGTCAGCGTTTCGGGCCTGGTAGATGATCCTCCCATCATGCGTCCAGGCAGGGATCGAGTACCAGTGAGCCGAACGAGTGGAAACAGCGATCTGATACGCAGCCTGGGTCCTCGACCCAGGCAGGATCCACAGGGACATCTCCGATTCCACCTGATTCACGACCATGGTGCTTCCAAGACGGTCAAGACTCAGATCCACAATATCGCTGAGTCCCGAGGTAAGACGCGTCAATTCCCCCTCAGGGTAGGAGAGATACCAAACCTGCGCTGCATCCTGATAGCGGCGCGGCCCTCTGGTTCCTGAAACGAGGACTCCATCGCCTCCTGGTAGCCAGGCGAGCCTGTTGACCATGGTCCACTCCTGCGAAGAAAAACGCTGCCTTGGCGCGCCATCTAGGGGAATTTCGAAGATCTGTTCCGCGAGCCCTCCCGCGCCATATCCATTGGCCAGGATCCGCGACCCGTCCGGGGACCAGGCAACGGAAACACTCCTGATGTCGCCAAAGGAGCTCACCTCATGTCCACCTGTACCGTCAATGGCCGCGACGATGATCTTGGTCGCCTCGCCATCTTGCCTTACGAAGGCAATCCGCTGCCCGTCTGGTGACAAATCCAGGCTTGACCTGGCGTTTTCCAACACGGCTCGTGACACGCCTCCAAGAAGGGGGATCTTGAAGATCTCTCCCTTCCAGTTTCCTCGCTCCCGGGCGATGTAGAACACTTCGTCACCATTGGGAGAGATTTCGCCCAGCGTGAGCACGATTGTGTCGGCAGGAACGAGTTCCATGTCGCTGCCAGTACTTATCTGCCTGACCCACAAGCTCTGTCGACCGTTGATGTCGAGGAGAGTCACGGCCGGCTGAGCGCCGGACGGCCGTGCTAGCGGTAGTTGAAGATCACCGGAAAGAACAGCACCACGATCCACGCCCACACCGCAAACGCCGGCATGTAGGTAGTCTGCCAGCGTTCGAGGCGCGAAAACGGGGCGCGTCCCGTCAAAAATCGCGCATAGAGCAAGGCCGACCAGCCCAGGTTCACGAGCAACAGCAGGTTCATGCCGAGCGCGGCCGTCTTGTTGGGACTGAAACCGAACTCGGAGATGCGCGCGGCGATCGCCCACAGCGCGAGCGCGTCCACGACGAGAGCGCACACGACCAGCACAAGCTGGAGCACGTCGAATCGGCCAGGAGACGCCTGCAAGTCGCGGGCCGAGATCGCGTAGAGGAGAAGGCCAAGCACGAGCACCAGCAGCAAGTCGAATCCGATGAGCACTTCCCGATCGACGCCGATGCCGCTGCCCGTCCAGATCATGGCCACCACGAAGGTGAGGAGCAATGCCGCAAACAGCGGCGTGAATAGCCACGTGAGGACCGGCGCCATGTTCTCGATGACGCTTTGCTTGGACTCCACGAGCCACGCGGCGATGATCACCGCTCCCACGGCACCGCACGGCAGCACCCATCCATTGAGCACCTGCCCCGCGTCGAGACCGATGGCCTGGAAGATGAAGTGCGTGAAGGCCATCAGGATCGCGCCCCCGAGCGCGATGAGCGTGTAGTAGATGAACCACTCGCCGGAGAACCGCACGTAGTTCATGCGCTGCTCGTGGTGGCGCCACTGACCGCCGGCGTACGCGTAGCACACCATCAGCCATAGCGCGATGGGCAGATGGATCGCGGCGAGGGCCTCGGTGTAGCCTTCCGGTTTGAACGGCAAGAGGTTCATGACCAGCCCGGCCACGACGAATGGAACGGCGAGCCAGGACCATCCCCGAGTGTGCAGTCCACGCTTCAGCCCGAAGAAAACGGCCAGGAACGGAAGGGCGAAGAGGCTGAGGTTCCGCGGGTAAAACGATGTGCCCTCCTGGAACGACATGATGTGGTGACCGAAGAGCTCGGGGATCTTGATGGCGATACCCGCGGCGATCGCCAGTCCCACGGCCAAGGCGGTATCGCGCTGGATCGCCAGCGACGAGGCGCCGCTCCCGGGCGGAACCACGAGCTGCTTCCAGAGGCGCTCGGAGTACTCGTGGGCGAACTCGCGCGACACCGAGTCCAGATCGCCCAGGCGCTTGACCGCCACGAGGAACGCTTCGTCACCGTCCAGACCCGCCTGGCGCAGCCCATCGATCTGGCTGCGCAGGTGATCCTCGAGTTCCTCGACGTCCGCGGCATGGATCGCCTGGCGTCCGCGGAAGTACTGCCGCCACTCCCCGATGCGTTCTTCCAGGATTTCCTCGTTTGTCACCCGGTGTCACTCCTGTCGACAACGGTCAAGCCGGCTCCAATGCCGGGTCGGCGGCGATGCGCCACAGGCCCCGCATGGCCTGATCGACCACCTGCCACTGGCGGCGCTGGTGGGAGAGCTGCTCCGCACCTGCCCTGGTCAACCGGTAGTACTTGCGCCGCCTGCCGGTCTCCGACCGACCCCAGACCGCATCCACGAGGCCGTTGCGCTCGAGACGGTGCAGGAGCGGGTAGACCATGCCGTCGGTCCATTGCAGCTCGCCGCCTGACAGCTCGCCGACCCGCTTGATAATGGCGTAACCGTAGCTTTCGCCTTCGCTTAGGATCGCGAGCACGAGCGGCGTGGCCGAAGCGGCAACTAGGTCCTTGTCGATATTCATGGCGGCCCGACTCCATTACTTAGAGCTTTTATACATGGCAGATCTAGGTATGTCAAGGCCGGCGGCGCAGCTGAATGGGAAGGGCGCACGGAAGCTCGGCGTGGCTCACCTGTCCACCCGTTTCGCCAGGTGTGCCGGATACCGGTCGCCCTGGATCTCGATGCCGCGGATGCCCTCTTCCAGCGAGCGAAGGTCCGCGGCCGTCAGTTCCACCGAGACGGCACCGAGGTTCTCCTCGAGACGATTCCGCCTCTTGGTACCCGGAATCGGCACGATCCACGGCTTGTGCGCGAGCAGCCAGGCCAGGGCGATCTGGGCCGGGGTCGCCCGTTTGGCCTCGGCGATCCGACCGATCAGGTCCACGAGGGCCCGGTTCGCCTTGCGCGCCTCGGGGGAGAAGCGCGGGAGGGTGTTGCGGAAGTCGTCCCCGGCGAAGGAGGTCTTCTCGTCGATCTTGCCCGTCAGGAAGCCTCGGCCCAGCGGGCTGAAGGGCACGAATCCGATGCCCAGCTCCTCGCACACCGGCAGCACTTCCGTCTCGGGCTCACGCCACCACAGCGAGTACTCGCTCTGGAGGGCCGTGACCGGCTGCACTGCATGGGCCCGGCGGATCGTCTGCACGCCGGCCTCCGAGAGCCCGAAGTGTCCGACCTTCCCCTCCTGGATAAGATCCCGCACGGCGCCGGCCACGTCCTCGATGGGCACCTGCGGATCGACCCGGTGCTGGTAGAAAAGGTCGATGCGGTCGGTCCCCAGGCGCTGAAGGGATGCTTCGGCGACTTCCCGGATGTGCTCGGGGCGGCTGTCCACACCCGTTCCGGGTTTCCCGTCCTTGAAGCCGAACTTCGTTGCGATGACGACCCGGTCGCGCACCGGCGCCAGCGCCTCGCCCACCAGCTCCTCGTTCGTGAAGGGGCCGTAGGCCTCGGCCGTGTCGAAGAACGTCACTCCCTTCCCGTGCGCCTCCCTGATCAGGGCGATCGCGTCCTTCTTCTCCAGGGGCGAGCCATAGGCAAAGTTCAACCCCATGCATCCAAAACCCAGGGCCGAAACCTCCAGGCCACTCTTTCCCAGCTTGCGCTTCTTCATGTCATGCTCCTTTCCGGCCTCACCGAATGGCGGTATGCGAGGGCGGCTTGCATTGCGGGCGGATCAGGCCTGGGGGGACGAGGAGCGCTGACTCTCCTCCTTCAGGGCGCGGGGGAACAGCAGGTTGTTCTCGACGTCGGCGTAGTTGCGCAGCACGCTTTCCAGCGTATGCAGGGCACCGTACAGCTCCCGCCGGGCCTCCGACGCGTCGTGCGGGGCCACGAAGCCGCCCGTCAGCTCGCGCACCCTCTCCAGCACCCCGCCCAGCTCCTCCAGCCGGAACGCCGCCTCGCGGATGGGGCTGCCGATGCTGCCGAACGGATAGTCCGGCTGGCCCGCGATCGCCTCCATCTCCCGCACGGCGGGGTAGAGGATCTCCTCCTCCTGGCGCAGGTGCTCGTCCAGAGCCTCCGTGAGGTTGCGCAGGGCGCGCTGCAGCTCCGACTCCTCCTCGGGCGGGTTGCCCGGGGCGGCGCGCTCCTCGCGTTCGAGCTCCTCAAGGCGGGGCAGCAGCCCGCGCAGGGCCTCGTGGTGGGTGTCGGCCAGGTAGGTCGTCAGCTCGGTCAGGCTCAGCTCCTGCAGGTCCTCCGGCAGCGGTGGCTGCGGCTCCTCCTGCTGCGCCAGCAGTACCTGAACGAGCGTCTCGGCATCCAGTCCGGCCGCCGCGCACGCCTCGGCCAGCGTCAGCTCGGGTCGGCCCACGTAGTCGATGTCCAGCTCATCGAACAGGCGGGTCAGGCGCGGCAGGTCGTTCACCAGCTCGCCGAGCGTCGATTTCATGCTGATCTCGTTCATGCCCTCCTCCTGCCTCGATTTCCACCTACAAGTTAGGCGAGGGCGGCTATGGCCGCCGCGGCCCGTAAATCGGGGATCGCCCGAGTTGACGCGCCGGCCCGGCGTATCTAGCTAGTGCTGAAGGAATCCGGGGTGACTCTCCGACAGCTCCAGAGGGGGCGGATGTTGACCCGGCACGAGACGATCGCCAGGCAGGGCGCACAGGCAGGAGGAAACGATCATGGCCACTGAAGGGTACGACTTGGGGCTCGTGGGACTGGGCGTCATGGGACGCAACTTCCTGCTCAACGTCGCCGACCACGGCTTCTCGGCCGCGGGCTACGACCTGGACCGCGCGAAGGTCCAGCAGCTGAACAGCGAGCGGTCGCGCGAACACAAGATCCTGGCGACCGAGAAGCTGGGCGATTTCGTCGCGGCGCTGCGGCGACCGCGAGCCGTGATGCTCCTGGTGCCGGCCGGCAACCCGGTGGACTCGGTGATCGCCGATCTGCGGCCGCTCCTGGACGCGGGCGACGTGATCATCGACGCCGGCAACTCGCACTTTCGCGACACAGACCGCCGCGCCGGCGCGCTGGCCAAGAGCGGCCTGCACTTCATGGGCATGGGTGTCTCCGGCGGCGAGGCCGGCGCCCGCCACGGACCGAGCATCATGCCCGGCGGACCGCGGGAAGCGTATACCCGGGTCGAGCCGCTGCTGACGGCGGCGGCGGCCCAGGTCGACGGCGAGCCCTGCGTGATTCATCTGGGGCCCGGCTCGGCCGGTCACTACGTGAAAATGGTGCACAACGGGATCGAGTACGGGTTGATGCAGCTGATCGCCGAGAGCTACGACCTGCTGCACCGCGGTCTCGGGCTCGAGGTCGACGAGCTGCACCGCACCTACGCCGGCTGGAACGAGGGCGAAATGGCCGGCTACCTGATGGAGATCACCGCTGCCATCTTCACCCGCCGGGACGACCGCACGGGCGAGCCGCTGATCGACGTCATCGAGGACGCCGCGCGCCAGAAGGGCACCGGCAAGTGGACCAGCTGGGATGCCATGGACCTGCAGGTCCCGACCCCGACCATCGACGCGGCCGTCACGGCGCGGAACCTATCGGCGCTCAAGGAGGAGCGGACGCAGGCGGCCGACCGCCTGCCCGATCCCGCCCCGAGCTTCTCCGGCAAGTCCGGACCGGAGCCCGACCGGATCCGCAGGGCGCTCCACACCGCCATGCTCCTGACCTATGTCCAGGGGATGGCGCTGCTGCAGCGGGCATCCGCCGAGCGCGACTACGACCTAGACCTGGCCGCGGTCGCCCGCATCTGGCGCGGCGGCTGCATCATCCGCTCCGCCACGCTGGAACCGATCCGCCGGGCCTTCCGCGAGGAGCCCCGCGTCCCGAACCTGCTACACACCAAGACGTTCGCCGACATGGTGGCAAGCGGACAGGATGCGCTGCGCGAGGTCGTCTGCGCCGCCGCCAGGGGCGGCTTCCCCGTGCCGGCGCTGGCCGCATCGCTGAGCTATCTCGACGGCTACCGGGCGGCGCGGCTGCCCGCGAACCTGATCCAGGCGCAGCGGGACTACTTCGGCTCCCATACCTACGAGCGGATCGACGACGAGGGGACCTTCCACACGGAGTGGCGGGACTGAGGTCGCCCGGGGAGCTGGATCGACAAGATCGTCATCGGCACGGCCGGCGCGCCGCGAGAGCGGTGAGTGGCGGCCGGAGCTGCCAGGAGGTCCTGAGATGCCCCAGATAAAGCGACCCGGACCCGTGATCCTGATCATCTTCGGCGCGTCGGGCGACCTGGCCTGGCGCAAGCTGACACCGGCGATCTTCAACCTGCATGTCGACGGCTGGATGCCCGAGCTGTTCACGGTGATCGGTCTGGGCCGGGACAAGATGTCGGACGAGGCCTTCCGCGAGCGTCTGCGCGACGGGATCAAGCACAACTCGCGCCGCCAGCCGGAGAACGACGAGCAGTGGAACGACTTCGTCGACAATGTTGTCTACATGCAGCACGACGTCACGGAGATCGGCTCGTTCAAGGAGCTGAAGCGGCGTATCGAGGCCATTGAGAAGGACTGGGAGGCGAAGGCCGAGCGGATCTTCTACCTGGCAGTCCCGCCCACTGTCGTCGCTGACATCGCTCGGCTGCTCGGCGAGGCAGGGCTGCACAAGGACCGCGACCGCTCGCGCATCGTGATCGAGAAACCGTTCGGCCACGATCTGGAGTCGGCGCGCGAGCTCAATCGCGCGCTGACCTCCATCTTCCACGAGGAGCAGATCTTCCGCATCGACCACTACCTGGGCAAGGAGACCGTGCAGAACATCATGGCCTTCCGCTTCAGCAACGCATTCTTCGAGCCCCTGTGGAATCGCCACTACATCGACAACGTGCAGATCACAGTTGCCGAGACCGTGGGTGTCGAGCATCGTGGCGGCTACTACGACAAGGCCGGCGCCCTGCGCGACATGATCCAGAATCACCTCATGCAGCTGCTCTGCCTCGTTGCCATGGAGCCGCCCCTGGCCTTCGACGATCGCGAGGTGCGCAACCGCAAGGTGGATGTTCTGCACGCCGTTCGGCGCATTCCGCCGCGACTCATCAACGAGTTTGCGGTGCGGGGTCAGTACGGGGAGGGCGTCGTGAACGGCGAACGAGTCAGCGAGTACCGCCAGGAGGTGAGCGTCGACCCGGAGTCGGAGACCGAGACCTTCGCGGCACTCAAGATCCTGATCGACAATTGGCGCTGGCAGGGCGTACCGTTCTACCTGCGCACGGGCAAGCGCCTGCCGGCCAAGGTCTCGGAGGTGGCGATCCAGTTCCGGCCGGTACCCCACCAGGCCTTCCCGCCGCAGGCCTTGCTGGAGTCGCATCCGAACCAGCTGCTGTTCGCGATCCAGCCGGACGAGGGCATCCTCCTGCGCTTCGAGGTCAAGCATCCCGGCGTGACCATGCAGCTGTCGCCGGTCCTGATGCACTTCAACTACCGCGACGCCTTCAGCGTCGAGCTGCCGGAGGCCTACGAGACGCTCCTGCTGGACATTATGGCGAACAACGCCATGCTCTTCATGCGCGCGGATCAGGCCGAGGCGGCCTGGAGCATCCTCAGCCCGGTTCTGGAGGCCTGGGAAAGCGCCCGGCCGTACTCATTCCCCAACTACCCGAGCGGCTCCTGGGGCCCCGACGACGCCGACGCTCTGATCGCCCGCGACGGGCACAGCTGGCTGCTGCCGACCTACGTCCACTTCGACAGCAAGGTCGCGACCTTCCGAACGGTATCGGGCGAGGAGTCGTGATCCGCGTCGACCGCGGCCTCGAAGCCTTAACCGGTCGACGGCGCGCGCCGCGGCAAGGAGTGAACGACGATGGCCCTGCTCTCGGCGAGCATCCTCTCGGCGAACTTCGGCCGTCTGGAAGAGGAGATCAAGACGGTCGAGGCGGCCGGCGTTGACTGGATCCATCACCGCGTTCTGCAGAGCATCCGTGAGGCCGGCGCGCGAGCTTCGGTCGCGCTCAACCCCGCGACCCCGCTGTGCGTCCTGGAGCACGTCCTGGCCGAGGCCGACATGGTGCTGATCATGACCGTCAACCCGGGCTTCGGCGGCCAGGAGTTCATCTCCGAGCTGCTGCCCAAGGTGCGCCGCTGCCGCGAGATGATCGACGCCAGCGGCCACCACGCAAGGCTGGCGGTCGATGGCGGCGTGCACGAGGACACGATCGACGACCTGGTTGAAGCCGGCGCCGACGTGTTCGTGGCCGGCTCGGCCATCTTCGGCGGGGACGACCGCGCCGCGGCCGTGCGCTCGCTCAAGCAGCATTTGCCGGCGGAGCCGCGCGCGGCGCGCGGCCCGTAAATCCCTGGCCGGCTGAGCAAAGGATCAGGAGCGCGAGCTCATCGCGCGAACCCGTACTGGAAGGAGCTACGCATGAAGCTGCACCATCCTGACTTCGCCTTCCTGGCGATCCTGGCGCTGGCCGGCTTGGCGGCGGCGGTCGTTCCCCGGCCCGCCTGTGCCCTCGGTTCCGCCGGCGTCGGCTTCAAGGCCGGTCTGGTCAGCCCCGACAACGGGGACGCCACCGCGGCCATCGGCGCCAACTGGGTGTTCAAGCAGGGGGGACTGGGGCTGAGATTGACGCCCGAGTTCATGTACTGGCAGAACAACCCGGTCACGGACTACAACTTCAATCTCAACGCCTTGCTGCCGCTGCCCTTCTCGGGCTCGGTCAAGCCGTATCTGGGCGCCGGGGCGGCGATGCACAACTACCGGATCGACGTGCCTGGTGCGGACGACGACACCGACTGGGGCCTGAATATCATCGGCGGTTTCGATTTCACGTCGACCTCGCAGTTCAATTTCTTCGCCGAGGGGCGCTTCGCCTCGAACACCCGAGACCAGGTTCTGCTGCTCGCGGGGGTGACGTTCCATCTGAAGGGCTGGTAGGCGCGCCCTGCCAGAAAGGGGAGTGGGAAATCATGAAGATGCTCGATCACTTGAAAGCCCGCCGCACCGTCCGCAAGTTCAAGCCGGACCCGATCCCGCAGCCGGTGCTCGATTTGATCTTCGAGGCGGCCATGTGGGCGCCGTCCCACGGCAACACCCAGCCGTGGGAGTTCGTGACCATTGGACCGACGACACGCGGCAAGCTGCTGAAGATGCTCCAGACCAAGGCCGAGGAATTGCTTGCCGATCCAGATCTGCCATCACCGCGGCGCGCGGCTCTGCTCGCCTTGAAAGAGGATTTCGGCGGAGCACCGTTCATGGTCGCGGTCTTGAGCCGGCCGCCGGCCGAGGACATCGAGAGGATCGAAAATCCGCTCAGCGTCGCCACGGCGGTGCAGAACATGACGCTGGCGGCCTGGGATGCCGGTGTCGGCGCGGTCTGGCTGACATTGGGCGCCGCACCGCCGGTACGGCCACTGCTCGGCGTCCCGGAAGGCGCCTCGGTGGTCGCGCTGCTGGCCATGGGTTACCCGGCGGAGGTGCCGCCCGCGCCCCCACGCGAGCCCTATGCCTCGCGGCTACGCAAGGTGCCCTGAGTGAGATCCGGGGACCTCCTCGCTGGCGCACCAGGCCCATCTTCTGGTTTGGGCCAACCGATGGGTCCTTGTTTGGGGGACCCCCTAGATCCGATCCGGGCGGTGGGTTGGAATCCGCCCGCGGACAGGAGTGGGCGCGTGGATGGAGTCTCGAGCCACGACAACGAAACCAATCTTACTCGGCGGTGTACCCGGCAGAATGCCGTGCCGGAGAGATGGAATCTGGACATGGCACCAGCGACCCGGCAGCCGAGGAGGCGATCCCCGTGGTGCGCACATCGGTTCCGCAGACATCTGTCGGTCTCTTGATCCCCGCAATCCTGTCCCTGATGTCGATTCCCGCCGCGGCGCGCGCGAGGCCGATCGGTGCGATCCCCGCCGTGGATCCGGTGGGCAACGTCGGTGCGGCGCCGGCGACCGGCGACTCCGTGCGAGCGATCCAGAACTACGAGAGATCCCTGGAGCTGGATCCGGGCAACGACAACGCGCGGAGGAACCTGGAGGAACTCCGGAGAGTCGACGGGGCCAGCGAGCGGGGCGTGCGAATCCTTCCCACCCCCGAATCCATTGCGGACGGACTGCGGTCCCTGGTCGCGGTGAGCAACCGCACTTCGCCGGACTTCTCGCTGCCGAGGAGAATGGCACACTACAGGGTGCCCGGCGTGGGAATCGCCTTGATCCGCGATGGCCAGGTGGCCTGGGCAGCGGGCTACGGCGTTGCCGACACGGAATCCGGCGCGCCGGTCACCGAGGCCACGCTGTTCAGAGCCTGCTCGATCAGCAAGCCCATCAGTGCTGCGGGTGCGTTGCGGCTCGTCTCCGAGGGCGTCTTGGCGCTCGACACCCCTGCCGGCCGATACCTGCGGTCGTGGCGGTTCCCGGCCAATCCCTTCACGGGCACGAGTCCCATAACCCTGCGGCAGTTGTTGAGCCATACCTCGGGTCTTACCGACGACCCGGAGCTGAGCTGCCCGGCCGGCGGTGAGATACCGACTTTGGCCCAGACTTGTCCGATGCAGCGTGTTCCCGCTGCCGCCCCCTCGATCGCCGGCTGGATGGTCGTGAAGTCACCGCTGCCATGCCGTTCGACAACCCAGGTCCGGGCTCCTGCCGATGCAGAAAGCAGACATAGGCAGGCAGAGCCGCATACGAGGGCCAGTTTCCCGCGGGGATTCATCCTACCGGACTCCAAGGCTATGGGCGAGCCGGAGTGCTAAGTCTAGTATACCACGGCCAGGGGGAGATGTGGGGGGATCTTGTAGGGGAAAGACTGGCCTTTAGATTGCCGGCACAACCAGTCTACAGGCTACTTGTACAACGCCTTCACCTGCCCC
>CAZGEC010000029.1:0-51909 GCA_964524645.1 uncultured Fibrobacteraceae bacterium
GCCGCGCGGGGCCCACGGCCATGGCGATCATGCACCAGCCGGCCGACGGACAGGACCAATGCTGCGTCCGTGTGATGTATGTCCTTGGGTTACAAACCTGACGGAGTGAGTGGAAGCTTAGCTTTCTCTGCTTGCGGTCACTCGTCCGTCATCATGATCCGTTTGAACTCCTTTTTGCGATCGTGCTCGCTCAGCAGGGATTTCCGCAGCCGGATGTGCCGTGGTGTCACCTCCACGTACTCGTCGCCCTTGATGTACTCGAGCGCCTCCTCCAGGCTCATCTGCACGGGCGGGGCGAGCCGCATCTTCCGGTCGGAGCCGGCGGCCCGCATGTTGGTCAGCTGCTTGGCCTTCTGGGCGTTGACGACCAGGTCGTCCCCCTTCCGGTGCTCGCCGATGATCTGCCCCGTGTAGAGCATCTCGCCCGGATCGACGAAGAAGAAGCCGCGATCCTGCAACGCATCCAGGGCAAAGGCCACTGCCGGTCCCTGACCCATGCTGATGATGCTGCCGGTCTGGCGCTGAGGGATGCTGCCCTTGAAGAACTCGTACTGGAAGAAGCGGTGATGCATGGCGATCTCGCCGGCTGTGGCCCGCAGCATCCGGCTGCGGAAGCCGATCAGCCCGCGGCTGGGGATCCGGAACTCCAGGCGGCTGTGGCCCTCGTCCTTCGCCATCTTGACCAGCTCGCCCCGGCGTGCGGCGGCATGCTCGATCACCGTGCCGGCGTATTCGGTGGGGACGTCCACCATGAGGGTCTCCACGGGCTCGGCCTTGCGACCGTCGACCTCCCGGTAGATCACGCGCGGCTGGCCGACCATGAACTCGTATCCCTCGCGGCGCATGGTCTCCATGAGGATGGAGAGATGCAGGATCCCGCGCCCGCTGACCTTGAAGGTGTCGCTGCTCGCGGTATCCTCCACGCGGATGGCCACATCCTTTTCCGTCTCCTTCAGGAGCCGCTCGCGCAGCTGGCGGCTCGTGACCAACTGGCCGTCCTGGCCGAAGAAGGGGCTGTCGTTGACCATGAAGTTCATCGTCAGGGTCGGCTCGTCCACGGCGATGATGGGCAACGGCTCGGGATGCTCCGGGTCGGCCAGGGTGTCGCCGATGTCCACATCCTCCAGCCCGACCACGGCGCAGATGTTTCCGCAGTGGACCTCGCTGACCTCCAGCCGGCCGAGATTGTCGAACACGAAGAGCTGCTTGACAGCCGTGGTGACCCGTCTGCCGTCCCGCTTGAGCAGCATCACCCGATCCCGGGACGCCAGCTGCCCCCTGATGATTCGGCCGATGCCGATGCGCCCGACGAAGTCGCTGTGGTCCATGGCGGCAACCAGCATCTGCAACGGTCCTGCTTGCACCGCCGGCGGCGGGATCTGCTGAACGATCATGTCCAGCAACGGACTCAGGTCCTTGCGCTCGTCCTCCAGTTCGCCCACGGCCCACCCCTCCCGACCCGAGGCGTAGACGCCGCGGAAGTCGAGCTGCTCGTCCGTGGCGTTCAGCTCGCAGAACAGGTTGAAGACCTCGTCGAGGACCTCGTGCGGGCGGGCCTGAGGCCGATCCACCTTGTTGATGACCACCAGAGGCTTCAACTGCAGTTGCAAGGCCTTTTGCAGGACGAAGCGGGTCTGCGGCATGGGGCCCTCGAAGGAGTCCACGAGCAGCAGCACGCCATCGGCCATCTTGAGCACCCGCTCGACCTCGCCACCGAAGTCCGCATGTCCCGGCGTATCGATCAGGTTGATGTGCACGCCGTTGAAGGTGACCGCGAAGTTCTTGGCCGTGATGGTGATGCCCCGCTCCCGCTCCAGATCGTTGGAGTCCATGACCCGCTCACGAACCTGCTGCCCCTCACGGAAGGCGTGACACTGGCGGAGGATCTGGTCCACCAGGGTGGTCTTGCCATGGTCCACGTGGGATATGATGGCGACGTTGCGGATCTCCACCGGAACCGTCCTGGGCTGATCCAGACTGCCACGGAAAGAGCACGTAATATCTGTACTTGGGGCAAAAGACGCAAATGCGGGGTGATCGCGCAGGCCCGTCCGAACCCGTACCGCAGCCGCTTCTTGCGCACCGTCTACTTCACGAGGCTGAGCTTCGTGGCGGCGGTGCCGCCCGCCCAGACGAGGCGGGCCAGGTAGGTGCCCGCCGGCAGCGGGCGGCCGGCGTCGTCGCGGCCGTTCCAGCGGATCTGCTGCGGGCCCGCCGGCCGCGGCCCGTCCAGCAGCGTCGCCACGCGGCGGCCCTGCAGGTCGTGAACCGTCACCCGGACCGGCCCGGCGGCGGGCAGCGTGAAGCTCAGCATGGTGGCGGGATTGAAGGGGTTCGGCACGGCGGACGCGAGCCGCAGCCGCGCCGGGAGCGTGGCCGCGTCGAGCGCGATGGGGCCCAGCCAGCGGCTCTCGGCTCCGACCTGCTCCAGCCAGTAAGAGGTCCCGCCGGCCGGCGGCTCCGGATCCACGAACTCGAACCGGCCGGCGATCGCTCCTTCGGCGACGGGCTCGCTGCTGATCCGCTGCCGCGGCTCATCCAGGGTGCCGCGCCAGATGTGGAAGCTCACTTCGGTCGCCGTTCCGCCGGTCCCGCCGATCTCCCAGCACACCCGCGCTCGCGATCCCTCGCGGCGCGCGTCGGCGAAGCTCAAGTACACGGGGAGGTTGGTCTGGCTCCAGCGGGCCAAGTTGTTGGAGAGCGTGCCGCCAGCCAGCTCGAAGTCCCCGCCGACGTAGAGATCGCCATCGAGCAAGCTCACGGCGTAGACGTACCCGTCGGACATGAGACCCTCGTCCACCCCGCCGGCGAAGCCTCGCCAGCTGCTGCCGGTCCACATGGCGATGCCGCGGCTGGCCACGCCGCCGGCGCCGTCGAAGCGCCCGCCCACGAAGATCTGGTCGCCGCAGACCTGCAGATCCCAGGCGCCGTAGTAGCCGCCGCCTCCGTAGAGGCCGTCACCGAGAGCCGACCAGGTCATACCGTCCCAGCGGGCGATGTGATGAGCATCCACCTCGCCGGCCTGGTCGAAGCCGCCGCCCACGATCAGGTCGTCGCCTTGCACCGCGAGGCAGCGGACGCCGATCCCGTCGACGCCCCCGCCGAGCGCCTGGAAGGTCGAGCCATCCCAGCGGCAGACCCTCCGGAACGGCTCGCCATCGATCTCTTCGAAATCTCCGCCCAGGACGAGGTCGCCCTGGTAGGAGGCGAGGGCGTACAGGGTGCCGAACAAGCCACCCGTGACGACGGCGATCTGCTGCCAATCCACGCCGCTCCAGCGCAGGAGCGCGCCTTCCTGCCGGCCGGCCGCCGCGGCAGACATCAGCGCGGACTCTTCCGTCTCTTCGCATCCCGCCGGGAGGTCATAGGGGAAGGTCAAGGGATTCGCGGCGGCATAGAGCTGCCCGTCGTGCACCGCGAGGGCCAGGATCTCGAAGCAGTCGATGCCCTCCCCCATGGGCTGCCAGGAGGCGCCGTCCCAGCGGACGACGTTGTTCGCAGGCTGCCCCGCGACCTCCGTGATATGGCCGCCAGCGATGAGGTCGCCCTCGAAGCTCGCCAGGGCGCGCACCCGCGGCCAGGCACCTCCGAAGGGACCATCTCCGAGAGCCAGCCAGGCCGAGCCGTCGAAGGCCGCCACGCTCGCCGGCACCTCGCCGGCCAGATCGAAGATCCCGCCGATGATCAGCTTGCCCTCGTGGAGGGTCTGGGCATAGATCTGAGCCCCCAGGCCGAGGCCCTCGTCGCCGGGCATCGGATGCCACCTGGTGCCATCCCAGCTGGCGACGGTGTTGAGCCAGCGACCCTCAGCCTTCCTGAAGCTCCCGGCGAAGCAGGGTACACCGTCGCAGGACGCGATGGCGTACACGGACGGACCTTCGTCCACGGGTCCCAGCCCACCGCCGAGACCATGCCAGACGGCGCCGTCCCAGAGGGCCGCCGCGAAGCAGGACTCGCCACCCGCCTCGACGAACCGGCCGCCGGCCAGGAGGTTGCCCTCGTCGACCAGGAGCGCGTTCACGCAGGGTGGATAGCCGTAGAAGTCGTCCATCGACTCGATCACCATCCCCCACTCACGCACTCCCTGCCCGACGGCCTGCCAGTCCATGCCGTCCCAGGCCACCAGGGCCCCCAACGTCTCGCCGGCCGCGGCGGCGAACTGTCCCCCGACGATCAGCCGGCCGCCGTAGCTTGCGAGAGCCTTGACCCACGCCGGGAAGTGATAGGGCTGGCCGTACTGGTTGCAGCAGTATTCCTGGATCCCGGCCACGCCCCCGCCTACTTCGTACCAGCTCGCGCCGTCGAAGGCGGCGAGGTTGGTGACCGCAACGCCCCCCGCGGAACTGAAGTGCCCCCCGATGTACAGCCGGCCTTCGTGCACGGCCAGGGCTCGCACGCCACCGTCGGTGCCGGCGCCGACCGCCGCAACCGCCGCGCCGTCCCAGCGCACGAGGTGCGCGGCGGACTCACCCGCCGCCGAAGTGAAGTCGCCGCCCGCGTAGAGATCACCCGCGAAATCCGCCAGCGCGTAGACCGTTCCGTCGGTCTGCAGGACATCGGTCCAGGTGTCGCCGTCCAGCCGGTAGCCTCCGGCCCAGAGCTGCCCGGCGTGGACGATCAGCGCATAACAGGAGGGGGCGGGACCGCTGCCGACTGGTTCCCAGGCTGCTCCCGTCCAGCGCACCACGTGATACAGCGTGGTGCCCTGTCCGATCGTGAACGTGCCGCCCAGCACGAGCTGCTCCTCGAAGACGACCGCCGCCATGGCGGAGCGGTGCAGCGTACCGCCCAGGTGGAAGTCCTCCGACCAGCGCCCGTCGTCGGCCAGGCAGCAGACCGGGAGAAAGGAGAACGCGAAGAAGGCGAGCGCAATCAGTGGACACGACCGCACCGAAGTCATGGCAAGCCTCCCCCTGAAGGAACGACTGGTATGCAGGGCGAGAATCGGTCGTTAGCAAGCAGGCGGGCGAGCCGGGGCGATCCTCTCCTCCAGGGGCGTGTTTCTCGATCGATCCGACCCGGAACACTCCGGGCATAAACCGCCTTCTGATGATAGCAGATCATCGGCTAGCGTGGTGCACAATCTTGCAGGAAGTCCTGACGACCAGCCGGACCGGCACCGGTCGGTCGGCTCCTTGACAACGGCTCCGAAAAGCGATCAGGTGCCTGGCCCCGCGTTCAGTCGCCACAGCGCGAAGTTCAGGCCCGTGGCGAAGCCGGCCCAGAGGAGGTAGGGGATCATCAGGACACCGGCGAGCCGATCCTCGTGCCAGAACAGCATGGCGACGACCAGGATGGCGACCCACAGGATGATGATCTCGAGAAGCGCCAGATCGATGCGATGAATTCCGAAGAAAAGGTATGACCACAGGCCGTTCAGGATCAGCTGGGCGATGAACAGGGCCAGCGCGACGCTGGCGCCGGCAAAGCCCATACGCCGCCATACCAGCCACGCGGCCACGCCCATCAGCACGTAGAGCACCGTCCACACCGGGGCGAAGACCGCGTCCGGCGGTGTCCACGCCGGCTTGACGAGCGATGCATACCACGCACCGGGCCTGAACTGCGAGCCGATCAGGCCAGCGGCGAAGGAGATCAACAGCCAGCCCACCAGACCAACCAAGCTTCGCGTCGTTCCCAAGCTGCCTCCTCCTGTCCTGCGCCCTCACAAAGCGGCGCGCTCCGGCCCCCAATTCCTGGTAGAATGGTCTTCCCCACATCAACTCTGGACAGATCAAGCGCGAGTTACACCAAAATCGGGCCCCGCATAGCCCCTGCATAGCCCCGCTTAAACCGGGAAAAAAGAAGAACGGCCAGCGTGATTGCAAGTCGTTCTTATTTCGAAATTTACGTGGTGGAGCCAAGGGGGATCGAACCCCTGACCTCATGACTGCCAGTCATGCGCTCTCCCAGCTGAGCTATGGCCCCACCAGGTTTTGCAGGCGCCCCAATATGGGCCAGATGGCGGGTTTTGTCAAATGGCGGGCGGCTTGACAGGGTGCAGGGGGCGGCATACCATCAAGGCCTGCTCCCGTGCCGGAGTGGTGAAATTGGTAGACGCGCTGGACTCAAAATCCAGTGTCCTTGCTAGGACGTGTCGGTTCGAGTCCGACCTCCGGCACCACTCAGGGAATCGGGCCCCGGCTTCAATCCGGGGCCCGTTCTTTTCGCCGCTCGCGGTGTTGCCCCGGGCCCTACTTGGCCCCCATGTGCGGGTAGCCGTAGCTGATGGGCGGGACGAAGGTCTCCTTGATCGTGCGCGGGCTGGTCCAGCGAACCAGGTTCAGGTAGCTGCCGGCCTTGTCGTTGGTGCCGGAGGCGCGGCTGCCCCCGAAGGGCTGCTGGCCCACCACCGCGCCCGTGGGCTTGTCGTTGATGTAGAAGTTGCCGGCGGCGCCGGACAGCTCGCTCATCGCCGTCAGGATCGCGGCCCGGTCCTGCGCGAAGATCGCGCCGGTGAGCGCGTAGGCCGCGCTGTCGTCGCACAGGCGCAGCGTCTTCAGGTACTCCCGGTCGGGATAGACGTGCACGCTGAGCACCGGCCCGAAGATCTCCTCGATCATGGTCCGGGAGCGGGGATCCTTGCAGAGGATCACCGTGGGCTGGATGAAGTAGCCCTTGCTGTCGTCGCAGCCGCCGCCGGCGATGATGCGGCTCTTGGCGCGCGCCTTGCGGCTACCCGCCTCGTCGATGTAGCCCTTGATGCTGGTGAAGGCGGCGCGGTCGATGACCGCCCCCATGAAGTTGCGGAAGTCCTGCACGTCGCCCATGGCGATGCTCGCGATCTCCGCCATCAGGCGCTCCTGGACCGTCTTCCACAGGCTCTCCGGGATGTAGGCGCGGCTGGCCGCCGAGCACTTCTGGCCCTGGAACTCGAAGGCCCCGCGCACCAGGGCCGTCACCAGGGCCGGCACGTCGGCCGACGCGTGGGCGAACACGAAGTCCTTGCCCCCGGTCTCGCCGACGATACGCGGGTAGCATTTGTAGTTGTGGATGTTCTGGCCGATCTGCCCCCACATGCCCTGGAACACGGCCGTGCTGCCGGTGAAATGCACCCCGGCCAGATCGGGGCTGGCCATCACCGGGTCCCCCACCTGCCCGCCGCTGCCGGGCACCAGGTTGATGACGCCGTCGGGCAGCCCCGCCTCCTGGAGCACCTTCATCAGCCAGGAAGCGGCGTAGACCGCGCTGGAGGCCGGCTTCCAGATCACCGTGTTGCCCATCAGGGCCGGCGCCGTGGGCAGGTTGCCGGCGATGCTGGTGAAGTTGAACGGCGTGACGGCGAAGACGAAGCCGTCCAGCGGCCGCTGTTCCAGCATGTTCCACATGCCCGGCGCGCTGTCGGGCTGCTCGGCCAGGATCTGGGTCAGGTAGGAGGGGTTGAAGCGCCAGAAGTCGATCAGCTCGCAGGCCGCGTCGATCTCGGCCTGGAAGACGGTCTTGCTCTGGCCCAGCATGGTCGCCGCATTGAGGATCATGCGGTACGGGCCGGCCAGCAGGTCGGCGGCCTTCAGCAGCACGGCGGCGCGGGCCTCCCAGGGCATGGCGGCCCATTCCTTGCGGGCCTTCAGGGCCGCCCGGATGGCCAGGTTCACTTCCCGGGCGCCGGCCTTGTGGTATTGCCCCAGCAGGCGCCGGTGATCGTGGGGCATGCGGCAGTCGCCGAGCCGGCCCGTGCGGATCTCCTTGCCCCCGATGATCAGGGGGATCTCGATCTGGCGGCCGGACAGCTCCTTGAGTGCCTGCTTGATCCGCTCCCGCTCCGGCGATCCGGGGGCGTAACTCAGAACGGGCTCGTTCTCGGGATAGGGAACGTTCATGATCGCGTTGGCCATGGGTCCTCCTTCGAACCTGGGGACGGGGTCCTGCTCCCCCGAGAATGGAACACGGGAACGGCTTTGGCAAGGCTGCAGGCGGCGCTCTGGCCGCCTCGCCCCGCCGGCTGGTGACGCGGGGACGGCGAGGTGCTATAGTCCGGAACGCGAGTGGGCATTCACAAGGAGAGAAGCATGGATGGACCGGCTCCCGCCAAGCCCGTGACCGTGGAAAGCCACATCCTGGCCATGCAGCGCCTGCATCCGAGCGCCAGCGGCGACTTCACGGGGCTGCTCAACGACATCGCTCTGGCCGGCAAGATCATCTCACGCGAGGTGAGCCGGGCCGGTCTGGTGGACATCCTCGGCGACACGGGCAGCCTGAACGTGCAGGGCGAGCTGGTGCAGAAGCTGGACACCTACGCCAACAACACGTTCCTGCGCTGCCTGGGCACGCGCGGGCAGGTCTGCGCCGTCGTCTCGGAGGAGAACGCGGAGCCGGTCTTCGTGGACACCGGCGAGGGCAGCGGGCGCTACCTGGTGCTGTTCGATCCCCTGGATGGTTCGAGCAACATCGACGCCAACGTGTCGGTGGGCACCATCTTCTCCATCTACCGCCGCACCTCCCCCCTGGACCGCGTCGGCATGGACGATGTGCTGCAGCCGGGTCGCAACCTGGCGGCGGCCGGGTACATCATCTACGGCTCCAGCACCATGTTCGTCTACACCACCGGTCACGGGGTGCACGGTTTCACGCTCGATCCGGGCATCGGGGAATTTTTGCTCAGCCACGAGAACATCCAGACGGTCTTCGAGGCGAGGCTCTACTCGGTGAACGAGGGTTACGAGCCGCAGTGGTCGGAGGCCGTGCGCGAGGTGGTGCGGCGCCTCAAGTACGGCCGCGAGGGCGGCGGCGGCATGACCGCCCGCTACATCGGTTCGCTGGTGGCCGACTTCCACCGCAACCTGCTCTACGGCGGCGTCTTCCTCTATCCGCCCACCCCGCAGCAGCCCGCCGGCAAGCTGCGCCTCATGTACGAGGCCGCCCCGCTGGCCTGGATCTGCGAGAACGCCAGCGGCTACGCCAGCGACGGTCAGGGCCCCATCCTGAACATCACGCCCCGCGAGCTGCATCAGCGCACGCCGCTCTACATCGGCTGCCGGGATACGGTGCTCTGGATCGAGAAGGAACTGGCCGACACGCGCAAGGGCACCGGCCTGTAGGGGGAAGGCGGGAAGGCCGCCCGCCGGGGGCGGCCCGGTATGGTCAGCCCTTCTTGTCGGTGCTCTTCTTATCCGCCGCAGGCTTCTCCGCGCTCTTTTTGTCCGCGCTCTTCTTCGCGAGGTCCTTCTTGTCCGCGTCGTTGTCCATTTGTCTCTGCAGACCCTTCTTCTCCATGATCAGGGCCAGCGCCGAGTTCTTGCAGCGCGGCCGGTGCTGGGTGCCCGCGGGAATCATCACGGCCTCGCCCTGGCGCACCTCGAGCTTCTGCTTCTCGATCTCCATGATGATCGCGCCCTCGATGATGTAGACGAACTCGTCCGCGGCATGGGCATGGGGAATGTAGTCTCCGCTGTAGCGCACGATGAACACGTGGTACTTGGCGTCGATATCCGTGACCTCGACGGGGCGGAACGGCTGGTTCTGCATGCGGGCCAGCCTCAGCACGGAGAACTTTGGCACCAGGGCGCTCCTTTCGCGCTCAGGGTTTCACGGACCGGCGATGCGCTCGCGGGCCAGGGCCGCCTCGGGAGAATCGGGATAGGCGTCGATCAGCAGATCGAGCTTCTGCCGGCTCTCTGCCTTCCGGCCCAGGGCTTCCAGGCAGTAAGCGGCCTTCAGCAGGCTGGCGGGCAGCTTGTCGCTGCCGGGGTAGCTCTGCTGGAGCTGCTCGAAGTACTGCAGCGCCTTGGCGTTGTCACCCTCGCTGTAAGCCAGGTCGCCCAGCCAGTAGAGGGCGTCGTCCGCCAGCTCGGATCGCGGGTACTTGTCCAGGAACTCGCGAAAGCCGTCCCGCGCCAGGGCGTCGTTGCCCCGGTTGCGATCCAGCTGGGCCGCCTGGAAGATGGCCCGCCCCTCCTCCGGCAGAGGATCCAGGGTCGGCGGCGGACTCGTCGTCCCCTTGAACTCGCCCAGGGTCGGGATGCCGGCCCGCGTCGCCAGCAGGTCCACCCGGGCCGAGAGACTCCGCATGAACTCCGTGTTGTCATCCAGCTTCTGCATCAGCTGCTCGAGCTGGCGCGAGAGCTGGGCGAGCCGCGCACCCCGCTGCGCTTCGCTCTCCAGGCCGACATTCTGATCGACGCGCAACAGGTTGGTAAGCGCGGCCAGATCCTGCCGCATCTGCTGCTGGTCGGCGCGCAGGCGCGCCATCTCCTCGTTGCTCTGATCGATCCGCGTCTCGATGCGATCCAGCTGCGGCGCGCAGCCGGCGGCAACGAGCAGGATACCGCCTGCCAGCAGAGCCAGGCTCGCCCTCGGAATCAACGTACCGCCTCCTCAGGGACGCGCGAAGTGGGCACGGCGGTTCTGCGCCCATGCCGCTTCGTTGTGCCCCATGGCGAAGGGCCGCTCCTCGCCGTAGGAGGTGGTGCGCAGCTGGCGCGCCGGCACCCCCAGGGAGACGAGGTAGTCCCGCGCCGCATTGGCCCGTTTTTCGCCCAGGGCCAGGTTGTACTCCACCGTGCCACGCTCGTCGCAGTGGCCCTCGATGAGCCAGACGAGGTCGCTGTGCTCGCGCATGATGCGTGCGTCGTCCGCCAGGACGCGCATGTTCTCGTCCGAGAGGGCGTAGACGTCGAAGGGGAAGAAGATGTCCTCGATACCGTACTCCGCCGGATCCATCGCGGCGTAGTCGGGCGCCGGCGCGGCATAGGTCTCGGGACCCGGCTCGGGCTGGGGAGTCGCCGGCAGCGTCTCGCCCAGCTCCTCGCCCGGCAGCGTCGTGTCGGTCTCCACCGGCTGTTTCTTGCCACAACCGGCCAGAGCGCCCAGCATCACGATCAGCAGCCCGATCAGACCCACCATCCAAATCCTTTTGCGTAGCCAAGCTCGAGCCATGCTCATGATCTTTCGACTCCTTTTTCGTTGGGGTCAGCGATCGCGCCCGCTCACGGTGACCAGGCCGGCGTGATGTCGGGCTCGCCGCCGAAGGTCAACTGACGTGTCGTCCCGTCCAGGACATCCATGACGAACAGCTTGAAGTACCCGGTGCGGTCCGACGAGAACACCACGTGCCGGCTGTCGGGGGCCCAGCTCGGATCCTCGCTGCTGTTCCATCCGCCTCCTGTCAGGATCCTGCGGTTCTCACCGGTGGTGGCGATGAGCACGAGCTGCGTGTGGTCGCCCTCGCGGCAAGCGTAGACGATCTGCTCCCCGTTGGGGGACCAGGCCGCCGAATCGTTGTAACGCCCCTCGAACGTGAGGCGCCGCCGACCCGCGCCCTCGCCGTCCATGATATATAACTGGGGAGTGCCGGTCCTGTCACTCGTAAAAACGACGTCCCGGCCGCCCGGAGCCCAGCAGGGCGAGACCTCGATGGCGGGTGACACGGTCAGCCGCCGCAGGATCCTGCCCTGCAGATCGATGCGGTAGATCTCGGCGTTGCCGACCTTGGAGAGGGCCAGGATCAGCTCCTGCCCGTCGGGATGCCAGCCGGGTCCCAGGTTCAGACCTTCGGTCGCGATGATCTTGCGCACCTGGCCGTTGGAGGTGTCCTGGACATAGACCCCCTGCTGGCCGTTGTCATAGGAGGTGAAGGCGATGTACCGGCCGTCGGGGGACCAGCTCGGACAGAGGTTCAAGGTCCGGTTGGCCGTCAGCCGGAGCAGGTTCTCGCCGTCGTAGTCCACCACGAAGAGGTCCCGCCGATCGCCCCAGCCCCGGGAGAAGACGATCCGCGTCAGGCAGATCCCCGGCTCGCCCGTCAGCAGCTCGGTGACCTGGTTGGCGAAATGATGCGCACTGGCGCGCAGCTGCAACCCCTCGGGCCGGTAACGCTTGACGAGCGAGGCCTGGCGTCCGGGATGGCTGACGAGCTTGAGCGTCAAGATCGGGGCCTCCAGCTTGCCGCTGGTCTCGGCGTCGGCGAGCGGCCCCTCCACCGTACCCTCGACCGCGAACAGGTAGCGGAGGCTGTCGCTGCCGGCCTCGCGGCCGACCCGGAAGAGCCCCGTATAGAGGAGGTCCTGGGCCAGCACCTCCAGCACCCGGTCCCCGGCCTCGGCCGCCGGGAGGCCTCCCGAGAGCACCTCGAGCGGCTCCAGCAGGATGTCGATCTTCTCGTGGGCCGTCTTCGTGACGTCCAGGACCACGTCCGGCACGGCCGGCTGACCGCCGCTGGCGGCAGCGCAGAGCAGCATCCCCGCGGCGGCGATCGGAACCAGGACCCGGGCCCGGGAGATTCTGATGCAACGCTTTTCATTCATTCAAATTACATTCCAGATTTGAGGTGAAACACAAAGGTCACACCGAGGGCGCCCGAGACGAACTCCCGCGGCAGAGGCGGCAGGGGATGGGCGGCCTGGACGGCCCGCAGGCCGGCCCGGTCCAGCAGCGCGATGCCCGAGGAACGCACGATGGTGGCCCGCGTGACCGCCCCGCCGCGCTCGACGAAGAAGTGGACCGCGCAGGCCCGCTCCGCGACGTCCCGCATCCCCACCTGGGGGGGATTCCACTGCCGGGCGATGCGCCCCCTGATGATCTCCAGGTACCAGGCGAAGGGGAACGGCTCGTCCGTGCCCGAGACGGCGGCTTCCCGGCCCGGCGGGGCGGTCACCTCGGCAGGCGCCGACTCGCTCGACCGGGCCGGCTTCTCCGCCACCCGCTGCGGCACCGCCTCCGGCTCGGGCTTGACGCGGGTCTTCTCCGGCTGCTTCTCCGGCACCTTCTGCGGCTCCGGTTCGGGCGGCGGCGCCGGCTCCTGCTCGGCCACCGGCTCGACCTGGACCTGGACCGGTTCGGGGATCGCCGCGGCCGGCTCGGGAAGCTCGCGCAGGTGCACCCGGATCAGCTGCTGCTGCTGCAGGGGCGGCGGCGGCACGTACGCGCCGTAGACGACGATCAGAACCAGCGCCATCAGGTGCAAGGCCACGCTGTAGGGCAGCCCCCGGCTCATGGCACTCAGCTTTCCCGTTCGGCCACCAGGCTCAGGTTCTGGAAGCCCTCCCGCTCCACGGTGGCCATGACCTTCAGGACGAAGCCGTAGGGGATCTCCTCGTCGGCCCGCAGGTAGATGGGCACGGTCTCGCGCCGGTCGTAGTACGGCTGCAGGCGGGAGCCCATCTCGTCCATGGTCACCGCTTCCTCCTCGAAGAAGATCTGGCGATTCGCCGTGATCGAGATGACGGGCCCTTCCTCCACGATGACCTCACGGGTCTCCGCCTCAGGTAGGTTCACCTCGACACCGCCCTGGATGTAGGGCGCCGTGAGCATGAAGATGATCAACAGACAGAGGGTCACGTCCACGAGGGACGTGATGTTGATCTCGGCCAGGCTGCGGTAGACGCTCTTCTTGCGGCTCATCGGATCCGCTCCTTGTCGTGCACCGCGGGCCGTCGTGCTTCCTCGTCCAGCGAATGCACCTGACCATTGCCGCCGCTCCGGTGGGGGTGCTCGTCCTCGAGCAGGGTGCGCAGGCGCTCCATCTCGTTGCCGATCAGGTCGATCTTGCGCACCAGCATGTTGTAGAAGACCACCGCCGGGATGGCCGTACCCAGGCCGGCGACGGTGGTGATCAGCGCTTCCGCGATGCCCGGGGCCACCACGGTCAGGTTGGCGCTGCGCAGGGCGGCCATGTCCCAGAACGCCGTCATGATGCCCCAGACCGTGCCCAGCAGCCCCAGGAAGGGCGCGATGGTGACCGCGGTCGACAGCAGGATCATGTAGCGCTCCATGGATTCCATCTCGGCGTAGGCCACCCGCTCGGCCGCGCGCCGGATGGCGGACACGGCGCTCAGACCGTCCGTCTCGAGCACCATGTTGGAGAGCGGCAGCTGGGAGTGCTCCCGGCACCACCGGCTGAGCTGGGTGCGGCTCATACTCCCGTCCAGCCAGGCCTCGCACTGATCCCAGAAGACCAGGTGTCCCCGGCGGAAGGCGGCGAGCAGGCGTGCCTTGTCGAACAGGACGGCCCAGGTGATCACGGAGATGGTCAGCAGCGTCAGGATGATGATCTTGCCCAGCAGCGTGGTCTCGGCCATCAGGCCGAGCAGGTCGTGAGCACCCATCGCGGCCAGGAATACGGTTGCAGGCATGGCAACTCCTCAGTCCAGGGGGCCGCCGGGGTCAGCGGGGGCCCCGCCAGCCCGCCAGTCGCCGCTCCGGCCGCCGCTCTTGCTCAGCAGGCGCACGTCTTCCAGGACGAGGCCCTTGTCCAGGCTCTTGGCCATGTCGTAGATCGTCAGCAGGAAGATGGCCGCGCCGTGCAGGGCCTCCATCTCAACGCCGGTCCGCGCGCGCGCCCGGACCGTCACGCGGACCTCGAGGCAGGTGCGGGACGCGTCCAGCGCCCAGGCGACGTCGACGTGCTCCACCGGCACGGGATGACAGAGGGGAACGACCGTCGCGGTGTGCTTGACCGCCAGGACCGCGGCGACGTGGGCGGCGGCCAGGGCATCCCCCTTGGGCAGCCGGCCGTCCCGCAGCGCGGCGAAGGCGGTCTCGCCCAGGCGCAGGCGGCCTGCGGCGACGGCCTCGCGCCGCGTGACCTCCTTGTCGCCCACGTCGACCATGTCCATGGCGTCACCCTGAGCACCGCTGCAGCTCTGCGAATCCGGTCCCGTAAATTCCCGCGCATCGTGCCACAAACGCGCGGGCTCGCGGGGAAGTTCCGGCGCCGGCCCGTCAGCGGGCGCGGTTCTCGAAGTAGTTGTCCTCGAATGCTTCGGTGAAGTCGAACTTGTCGACGAAGTCGGAGAGGGAGTCTTCCGGCGTGGCACTCAGCAGCCTCGCCTCCACCATGTGAAAGACGATGCGGCCGAAGTCGAGAGTGGTGGTGACGCCCCAGGCGTTCAGGACGTCCTTCGCCAGCGGACCGAAGCGCTCCCTCGCATGCTCCCGGATGCCCTCCAGCAACTCCTCGCCGGACACGTGCCGGCGCACGCTGAACGCCGACATCACGCGGTTCAGGGAATCCAGCACGAAGGCATAGGCCTCCGGCCTGTAGCATTCCTGCTCCGCGGCCAGACGCTCGATGCGATGCTGCAGCGTGGTCGGCTCCTGCACGACTTGCCATCCCTCCGCCGGGGGCCGGGGTCGGTCCTCACCTCATTAATTGTAGGGCGGCACCCTCGCCTGTCAACCACCATCAGCCGGAAAGGCCGCTGGCGCCGTCGAGCAGCCGATCGTAGAGCGCCATGTAGTCCTTCAGGACGCAGCGGGCGCCGAAACGCTCGGCGACGTCGCGCCGGGCCTCCTCGCCCATGTGCTGCCGGTGGGCCTCGTCCCGCAGCAGCTCCAGCCCCGCCGCGGCCATGCCGGCGACATCCTCCGGATCGCAGAGGTAGCCGTTCTGCCCGTGGTCGATGAACTCGCCCGTGCCGCCCCGATTGGTGGCAATGACCGGCGTCCCGCAAGCCATGGCCTCCAGGGCGATCAGCCCGAACGATTCGTGGAGCGACGGCAGGAGGACCAGGTCGGCGAGCGCCAGCACCTGCTCCATCTCCTCCACCTGGCCCAGGAAGGTGACGCGTTCCCGCAGGCCCAGGTCGTCCGCCAGGACCTGAGCCGTCCGCTTTTCCGGTCCATCCCCGATCATGAGCAGCCGGCACGGCAGCTGCTCCACCAGCCGGGCGAAGACCCTCACGACAACCGGGATGTTCTTGACCTTCCGGAAGTTGGAGGCGTGCAGGACGATCTTCTCCTCCGGCGCCGCCAGCTCGGCCCGCCGCTCGGGATCCCGCCGCGGCCGGAAGAGCCGGGTGTCCACGAAGTTGGGGATCACCTCGATGGGGCGCGCCACCCGGAAGACCCTCTCGGTCTCCTCCTTGAGGAAGCGGCTGACGGCCGTCACCGCATCGCTGCGCTCGATCACGAAGCGCGTGATGGGAAAGAAGGACGGTTCCTGCCCCACCAGGGTGATGTCCGTGCCGTGCAGCGTGGTGACGAGCTTGAGGCGGTCCGCCCCCACCATCTCGCGGGCCAGAAAACCGCTGGCGGCATGCGGGATGGCGTAGTGAACGTGCAGGATGTCCAGGTGGTGCTCCAGCGCCACGTCGCTCATCATGGTGGCCAGGGACAGGGTGTAGGGCGGGTTCAGGAAGACGGGGTAGGAGACCACTTCAACCTGGTGGTAGAAGATGTTGCGATCGAAGCGCCGCAGGCGCAGCGGCAGGGAGCTGGTGATGAAGTGCACCTCGTAGCCGCAGCGGGCCAGGTTCAGGCCCAGCTCGCTGGCGATGATGCCGCTCCCTCCCTGCGTCGGATAGCAGGTGATGCCGATGGCGGGCAGCCGTTTCATGCCCAGACCTCCGGTGGCAGGTCGCGGAGGACCGGCGCCACCCGTCCCCGCAGGGCCTCGCCGTGGGCGACCTGGGCCCGGAAGCCCCAGTGACGTCCGCGGCGCTCGATCTCCTCGGGCCAGGTGGGATCGTTGAGCATGGTGGGCCGGCGTCCCGGCTCCCGCCGGAACTGGCTGCGGTAGCAGGCCAGGGCCGCCAGCTTGTCCTCCCAGGTGGTGCTCACATCGAAGATGAGGGAAGGCTCCTCTCCCACTGCACAGGTTTCCAGCAGGGCCTCGGGCCGCCAGCGCTCGGCGGGCTCGGGCAGCTCGAGATCCCCGGGCCAGGTCCGCGTCTCGGGCCAGGCGGGCTGCAGGGTGCTCAGGTTGGCCAGGAAGGCCGCGCGGGTCGCCAGGGGAGGCAACGCCCGGTGATCCGGGTGGCGGCGGGACTCCGGGGCGACCGCCAGCCAGCGCGGGCACAGCCGGCGGATGACCGCCACCAGGGCGGACGTCTGTCCGGGATCCTCCGGGCTCAGGAAGCCGTCGGGCAGCCCGAGCTGCAACCGCCCGCTCAGGCCCAGCCGCGCGGAGGCCGCCGCCGCCTCGGCCCAGCGCTCGTCCGGCGTGGCGTTGGTGGCCAGCTCGCCCCGCGTCAGATCGCAGACCCAGATCCGCCGCCCCGCCGTGCTCAGCAGGCGCAGGGTACCTCCCAGGGCAATCTCGGCGTCGTCGGTGTGCGCCGCCACGACCAGCAGGTCGACACCGGCCGCCTCGGTGTTCACGCTGCAGCCTCCTCTAGCCGGCCATCAGGGCCGGCACCACGATCCGGTACTCCCGCCAGGTTCCCGCCCTGCCCGCACCCAGATGGGCCGCCGCGGCGCGCAGCAGGGCCCCGACCAGCTCGTCGCCCCAGAGCGCCGTGGCCCAGTGGCTGGCCAGGATCCGCTCCTGCCGCTGGCCGCGCGGGCCGTTGAGCCAGGGCACGGGCTCCGGTCCCCGACGCGCGGACGCCCGGCGCATCTCCCTGGCCAGCAACGTGCTCGCCGCCTGTTGCCAGCGCGCGGCCTGATGACTCGCCAGCTCGGCCGCCCGCTCCGGCTCGGTCCCCAGCTCGCTGAGGGCCTCCGCCAGGGACGCGCGGGCCGTCACGGCGATCTGGCTCGCGGTGGCCGCGACGGCCTGATCCTCCGGCGCCGGTCCGGACTCCTCGAGCAGGATCTCCACGCCGGGAGGCGCCAGCTGGCCGAACAGGCGCGGCAGCAGGGGGCACCGCGGCACCGCGAAGGACTCGTAGACCGGTTCGAGCTGCTTGAGGTAGGCCAGCTCGCCCGGACCGACGACCACACCCGCGGGCCGGAAGAGCCAGTCCTGCACCAGGGAACGGGCGGCCACTCCCGGTCGCAGCAGGGAGGTGACTGGCAGCGTTTCCAGATCCTCAGTCAGGGCGAGCCGCCGACCATTCTCCTCGACGTAGAGGAACCGCTCCAGGCTGGGAGCCTGGATCTGGGCGTGGTAGCCGAGGCTGCTCAGCTCCTCGCCCCGCCCGTGCGCCCGGCGCAGCAGCACGTCGCGGCCGGCCGCCAGCCGCTCGTAGCAAGGGGCCGCGGCGGCGTGCAGGGCGGGATCGTTCCCCGAGACCACCAGCAGGCCCGTACCCCGGAAGACGCGCAGCAGCGCCCGTCGTTGCAGTCTGCCCCAGCTCGTTCCCCCCCAGATCGCCGCCACCCAGAGAGCCGCCAGATCCGCGGCCAGCGGGTGGCGCTCCGCCTGCTCGTCGAGCCAGTGGCCGTCGGCGACCCCCCAGACCGCCGCGGGGGCGGCCCCCACCATGTTGCCGGTCGCCTCGGCAGGCGGCTGGGCGTGCAGGAAGGCCCGCCGGCGCGGATCCCAGAGCCAGGGTTCCAGCGCCTCGCGCCAGTCGTCGTCGTCGTCCGCCGACCAGAAGAGCGGGAGAGTCGGCCGGCCCCCGGCGCTGCGAGCCACCGCCGCCGCTACCGCGGTGGCCACCTTGAAGAGCGTGTAGAGCGGTCCTCCGAGGAAACCCGGCTGCTGGCCGGTGATGACCAGATCGGTGGCGCCGGCGATCAGCCGCTCCACGTTCTCGGCCAGGCGCTGCCGTGACTCCTCGTCGGGCAGATCCTCCGCCAGCTCGGCCATCCAGCTCGCGCGCCAGCGTGCGTTGCCCCAGGCGGGGGCCGGTGTCCGCTCGGCGACGGGCGAGAGGAAACGCCCCAGATCCGGCACGGCCGGACCCAGGACCGCGCGCCCGGCCAGCCAGTCCCTGAAGAGCAGGCTGAAGTCCTGGTCCCGTACCAGCTCGGGACCGGCCTGGTGGAGGATCATGTCCGGAGCTCCTCCCCGCGCCGGGATTCTGGCCGATCGCGCCTTTGCGCCCGCTGAAAGACGATCAGCCAGCGCGGCGAGGTGCCCCGCTCCAGCGGACAGCCGTCGTAGTCGCCGGCCGCCGCCACCCGCTGCAAACCGCAGGCGGCCGCCAGCTTTTCCAGGGCGCCAAGGTGGAACAGCGCCACCTCCTCGGCGTAGCGCAGACCGTCGGCGGTCACGTCCAGCAGTGCGGCCTCGAACTCGCGTCCGTGGCGCGGCCGGACCAGCACCTCCTTGATCACGCGGGGCGGGTCCACGGCCAGGCGCTGGGTCTCGCGCACCAGGAGCGGACCCGTCTCGCGCTCGCGGATCCGCGGCTGCCCCCCGACCAGCTCCAGCGCCACGCGACGGCAGTTCAGGTAGTCCAGGAACCAGTGGCCCTGCGGCCGCAGCACGCGTGCGATCTCGTCCATCAGCCCCACGTGAGCGGCCAGCCCCCCGAAGTAGCCGAAGGAGGTGAACAGGGAGAGCACCGCCGTGAAGCTGCCGGAAGCGAAGGGCAGCTGGCGCATGTCGCCCCGCACCAGGTGCCAGCTGCCGCCGCAGGCGGCTCGCCGCTCGCAGGCTCCCGCCAGCAGGGGCGGCGAGAGATCCAGCCCGACGGCCGGCTGCCCCCTGGACGCCAGCGGTGCCAGGTGGCGGCCATCGCCGCAGGCCAGATCCAGCACCGGTCCCTCCCCCAGCGGCGCCAGGCGGGGCAAGGTCTCCAGGCAGAGCCGCGCCTCGGCCTCGTCCCGGTGGCGGTAAAGGAGGGGATAGTGGGCCCCGAAGGCCCGCCGGTACCAGTTCATGAGACTTCTCTCCCGGCCAGGAGGGCGCTCCAGCACCCACGCCGCCCTGCTCGACAGCTCGCCCCGGGGACCCGCAGCATGATCCGCCGGTCCGCCCGCCTCAACCGGCCTGTCCGACAGGATACCGCCGTTCGGCGGCCGCGCCCAGCCGCAGCGCAGCCGCGGCCGCAGCCGGTGCGCGCGAGGAGCGGCGAGCGGCGGCGGCGCGACCTCATGGGCACCCGCCTTCCCACGCGGTCTCCCCGCTCAGGGCCAGATCGCGGGCGAGGCGGCTATCCTGGGCCGGCCCGGGGGCCTTGTGGGGATAGTCCAGCGTGAAGTGCAGCCCCCGGCTCTCCCGGCGGTGACGGGCGCAGAGGACGATCAGCTCGGCCAGCAGCGCGATGTTGCGCAGCTCCACGAGGTCCGGGTTGATCAGCGAGTCACAGTAGAGCCTCTCCACGGTGTGCCGGATGTCCCGCAGCCGGCGGAGCGCGATCTGCAGGCGTTCCTGGCTGCGCACGATCCCCACGTAGTCCCACATGATGCGGCGCACCGTGTCCCAGTCGTGCTCGATGACGATGACCGCCGGCCCGTTGGCATGAGCCGCCGGGGCTATGTCGTGGGGAAGCGAAGGCTCGCGCCCGGAAGCGAAGTAGGCCGGCAACGACACAGCGCTCATCGCCACCTGCTCGGCGAAGTAGACCGCCTCGAGCAGGGAGTTGCTCGCCAGCCGGTTGGCCCCGTGCACGCCCGTGCAGGCCACCTCGCCCACCGCGTACAGACCGGGCAGGTCGGTGGTGCCGCAGGCATCGGTCACGACCCCGCCGCACATGTAATGGGCCGCCGGCACCACGGGCACCGTCTCTCCGGCCATGTCGATGCCGAAGCGCGCACAGGTCCGTACGAGGTTGGGAAAGCGCGCCTCGACGTGGCCGCGATCCAGGTGCCGGAGATCGAGGTAGACGCACTTGTCGCCCGACAGCTTCATCTCCTGGTCGATCCCACGCGCCACCACGTCCCGGGGCGCCAGGTCGGCCAGGGGATGGTAGCGCGGCATGAACCGCTCGCCGCGCGCGTTGATCAAGTGGGCCCCTTCTCCCCGCACGGCCTCCGAGATGAGAAAGCTCTTGGCCTCCGGGTGGTACAGGCAGGTGGGGTGGAACTGCACGAACTCCAGGTTGGCCAGGGTCGCCCCGGCCCGGTAGGCCATGGCCAGGCCGTCACCGGTGGCGATGTCGGGATTGGAGGTGTAGCTGTAGACCTTGCCGCATCCCCCGGTGGCCAGGACCACGACGTCGGCCAGGTAGGGCCGGCGCCGCAGCGTCCGGCGGTCGAGCACCCAGCAGCCCACCACCCGCCGCGGCTCCGCCTCCGCGTGCCCCAGCTCGGGCGCCTGGATCAGGTCCAGGGCCAGATGATCCTCGTCGATCGTGATGTCCTCGCAGGCCCGGCAGGCCGCCACGAGGCGGCGCTCCAGCTCCCGCCCGGTCAGGTCCTGGGCGTGCAGGATCCGCCGGCGGGAATGACCCCCCTCCTGCCCGAGAGCGAAGGGGGCGTCCGCCCCCGCTCCCTGGCGGGAGAACTCCACGCCGTAGGAGAGCAGGCGCGCCACGAGCCGCGGGGCCGCCCGCACCATGGCCCGCGTGATGTCCTCCCGGCTGAGACCGTCGCCCGCGGCCAGCGTATCCTGGACGTGCAGCTCGAAATCGTCGAAGGGGGACAGCACGGCGGCGATGCCGCCCTGCGCGTAGTTGGTGTTGCTCTCCTGGGAGTCCTTCTTGGTGACCAGACGTACGGTCCCGTGCCCGGCCAGCAGCAGGGCGCTCTGCAGACCGGCGATGCCCGTACCGATCACCAGGAAGCGGCTGTACAGGATCTCCGGGCGGGAATTCCTCACCATTGTCCTCCGTTTTCCGCGCACACACCTGCCGGCCGGCAGGCGCCCGGCTCGTCGCCGGGCTGCCGCGGGCAGTATAGGCCGGATCAGGCTGCAACTGCAACGATCCGCCGGCGCAGGCGGGCAATCTGCGGTGCTCCCGCCCCCTTCCGCCGCAGGCTGGAGCCGTGTTCCACGTAACGGCCAAAAACGGCTCAAGTTTCCCCGCCGCGATACGAAGGATGTAATGGCACAGGCCTTGCAGCGACCTCGGGAACGAAATTATCCGTTCCAGGGCGACCCATGTCAGGAGGATGGAACGTGAAACTGCGACGGATGCACCTGGCCCCAGCCGCGCTGGCCGCGCTGATGGGAATGCTCCTGTTCTGCGGGGGCTGCGAGAACAGCGGCAACGAGTTTCAGCGGTTGGTCTGCGAGGTGTCCCAGATCAACGAGGGCATGCCGCTGATTTCCGCCTACCTTAACGCCGGTCAGGATCGGGTGGTCGGCACGCCGGACGACTTCTTTCCGATCGACTACGCGGAGGTCGTCTTCCATGCCCGGTCGTACAGCTCGCTGGTCACGCTGGTGGAAGACGGGCCGCACAGCTACTTCCACGTCACCAGCTACGATCTGATCTGGTACCCTCTGACCCCCGGGTCCGAGCCGCTGGTGAACTTCGGCATCACGGGGGCCGGTGTGGACCTGCTGGTCCCGGTCGACGAGGACGCGGCGGTCAGCATCCTGATCGCGGACCGCTACGTGAAGGAGCAGCCCTTCGTCGTGGCCCTCTTCTCCGGCGGGCAGGTCCCCTTCACGGCCCGTTGCGAGCTGCGCTTCCACGGCCACGAGACCGGCAGCGAGGACGAGGTCGTGGTCCCGGCCTCCTTCATGGTAACCTTCGTGGGGGTCGTGGTCGAATGAGCTGACGCCACCGCTCAGCAGGCGAAGGCACGCAGGCGCTCCTCGACCCAGTCGGGGAGCGCTGCGCTTGTCCCCCAGGCGATGTCGAGCCGCACCGGCAGGCTCGCCAGCGGCATGTCCCGCCAGAGCGGCTCGAGCTTGACCCAGTCCTTCTCGGTGGTGAGGCAGGCGCCACCCCCGTGCGCCGCGGCCAGGTCCCGCAGGCCGCGCAGCTGCGCCTCCCCGTAGACGGCATGATCGCCGAAGCGCGCCACCCAGGCGGGCGGCCGTCCGACCAGCTCCGCGCAGGCTGCCTCGAAAAGCGCGGGCCGGGCGATACCCGAGCAGATGCCGTAGGGCCCGTCCGGGCCCCCCCCCGTGGATTCCGGCAGGCCCAGGCGTCGCCGGAACGTCAGAACGGGCACCGGGCTCCGCTCGCCCTCCCCGTGGAGCCGCGCGTCCTGCGCAGCCGTCTCCAGGAGCCAGAGGGCCGCCCGCCGGGCCCCTCCGGCGTCCTCGCGGTAGGGTCCCCAGGGCAGGGTCAGGCCGGTCCGGGGTCGCACGAGATCGCCTTCCCGCTCCCACCGGTCCAGGATCAGCAGATCCAGGTGGCGGGCCACTCCTGCGCTCTGGTGGCCGTCCTCCAGGAGCGCGATATCCGGCACGGGATCCAGGCGGAGGGCGAACCGCAGGCCCGCCGCTCGATCCCTAGCCTGGACGACGGCCCACGCGGGCAGCCGGGCGGCCATCAGGCGCGCCTCGTCGCCCGCGCCGGACATGTCCCGCGCGACCAGGACAGGTCCGCTCGCCCGACCGCCGTATCCCCGGGTGATCACGGCTCCCCGGTACCCGCGCCGGGCGAGTTCCTCGGCCAGGGCGATCACGACGGGGGTCTTGCCCGTGCCGCCGATCCGCAGGTTCCCCACCGAAAGGACAAGGCAGCTGTCCGGCGGCTCGCCACGCGTGGCGATCCTCCGGCCCAGGAGGCGGCGGCCCACGCCCCCGGTCAGGCCGGCGAGTCCGCGCGGGAGAGCACCCTCGCGGGTGGCGTTCCCCTCCCAGAAGCGTTCCAGAAGGCGCACGGCCCGGGGTCGGGCATCCAGCAGCTCGGGACGGTTCATGTTTCCGCCTCGCGGCCGGCCGTGCGGCCGCTGCCTCGGAGCCCCCACTGCCGCGGCGTCCCCTCCAGCAGGGCTCCGGCCAGCCGCCGCCGCCAGGATTCGAGGGCCGTTCCCTGCGCCGCGGGATCCACGAAGAGGGCCTCCCCCTCCCGGACCGCGACCCGGCTGAAGGGGCAGGGTATCACCGTACGGTCCCAGTTGTGCAGGCGCCAGTGCCGGCCCGGTCGGACCAGCAGCGGCACGATCGGATGGCCGGAGCGCCGCGAGAGCTGGATTACGCCCTCGCGCACGGCTCCGAAGGGACCGCGGGGTCCGTCGACCGCGACCCCTACGCTTCGTCCGGAACGCAGGGCGGTCAGCAGCCGCACGAAGGCCTGACCCCCGTCCTTCCCAGTCGAACCGCGGCTGAAACCGAACCCGTAGCGGCTCAGGATCCGCACCAGGATGTCGCCGTCCGGGCTGCGGCTCACCAGGAGCACGGGGCGCTGCCGCTGCACGTGGAGGATCGCCGGGATGAGATCACGGTGCAGGCAGGCGTAGATGCAAGGGGACGGCGAGGGCTCGCCCCGCAGCCCGTCTGCTCGCACGCGCACGCTCCCGAAGCAGAGGCGCCACCCCAGCGGTCCCAGGAGCAGCTTCGATCCCTGCACGCTCACCGCGGTTCCTCCCCGGAACCGGCGGCCGCCAGCAGCTGCAGGATCGCGGCCGCCGCGCGCTCCCAGATCCCCGCATCTCCGCACAGGTTCCGCAGCTGGCGAGCCTGCTCGGTGAAGTGCTCCCGCGCCTCCGTCTGACCGACCCAGCTCATCACGGCGTTGGCCATGGGCAGCGGCTTGGCCCCTGCCTGCACGTGCTCGCGCACCATGTCCTCTCCCAGAATGAGATTGGCCAGGCCGATGCGATCCACCCGCACCAGGCGCCGGGCCACGGCGAAGTCGAGAGCCGAGGTGACGTAGGCCAGCTCGTGGGGAACGCCCGCCAGTGCACACTCCAGCGAGGCAGTACCGCTGCAGACCAGCGCGAGGTCGAGCTGCTCCAGCAGTCGCGGCAACGGCTCCTCGCTGAGCTGCTCCCCGGACTCCACGAGCGAGAGCAGGGGGCCCAGGTGCAGACCGGGCGCCGCGCTCACCAGGCACCGGACCCGACGCGGCATCAAGCGGGACTGGACGATGCGCGCCGCGATGCGGAAGCGGGGCAGCAGGCGCTCAACCTCCTGCCGCCGGCTGCCCGGCAGTAGCCCGAGGGTCAGGGTGGCTTCCGGATCGGCGAAGCGCCGCTCGCGGGCCGCCAAGTGGGCCTCGAAGGGCCAGGGTCCGTACTCCTCCATGAGTGGGTGCCCCAGCGGCAGGACCGCCAGACCCCGGCGGGTGAAGAAGTCGGCCTCGAAGGGCAGGATCGTGCCGACGCGATCCACGTGACGCCGCAGGTCGCGCAGGCGCCAGGCGCCCCAGGCCCAGATCTGCGGGGGAATCAGGTAGAACACGGGGATGCCCTGCCCGTGGGCCCGGCGGGCCAGGGCCAGATTGAAGCCCGGAAAATCGATGGGCACGCACAGATCCACGCCGCCGCTCCGCAGGTGGTCCCAGAGGCGCCGGCGGACCCTCCACAGCGCCGGCAGGGCGCTCAGCACCTGCCCGAATCCCATCACGGCGACGTCGCTGGCGGCCGCGACCACCTCCGCGCCGGCCGCCGCCAGGGCCGGTCCGCCCAGGGCCGAGAAGTGCAGATCCGGGGCCCGCTCGCGGAGCGCCCGGATCAGGGCGGCGCCGTAGCGGTCTCCGCTGGCCTCGCCGCAGGAGATGAAGATGTGACCACCGCGGGAGGCGGCCCGTTTGGTCATCGGCGGGCCTCCTTGGGTGCGAAAGGCATGCGCGTACCGGGGCGCCGCCGGTGGCTAAGGCGAGGCCGGATGGCACAGGGCCCTGCCGGGGCGGGCTAGCGCACGATTCCCCGTTCGGAACGGCGGATGAAGGCCATCAGGTCCTCGATGTCGCGCGTCAGGCGGCAATCCGAGGCGATGCGCTCCAGGGCCTGGCTCACGTTCAAGCCGGAGCGATAGAGCAGCCGGTAGGCCTTCTTGAGGTTGAACAGCTCCTCCGGCTGGTAGCCGTGCCGCTTGAGGCCGATGGCATTGATGCCGGCGACCTCGACGGGGTTGCCCGCCACGCGGACGAAGGGCGGCACATCCTGCGGCAGCCGGCTGCCGCCGCCGATGAAGGAGTGCCGGCCGACGCGAACGAACTGGTGCACCGGCGTCAGGCCGCCGATGGTGGCGAAATCCTCGATCTCGACGTGCCCGCCCAGGTTGACGGCGTTGGCGATGATCGTCCCGTCGTGAATGATGCAGTTGTGAGCGATGTGGACGTAGGCCATCAGCAGGTTGCCGTCGCCGATCCTGGTCTTCTCACCCTCGCCGGTCGCCAGGTGGATGGTCGCGTACTCCCGGATCACGTTGTCGTCGCCGATCTCGATGTAGCTCTCCTCACCCTGGTACTTCAGGTCCTGGGGAACGCATCCGATGGCGGCGCCATGGAAGATCTGGCAGTTGGCCCCGATGGACGTGTGGCCCCCGAGCAGGACCGAGGAACCGACCACGCAACCGGGGCCGATCTCCACGTCGGGGCCGATCACGGAGTGCGGGCCTATCTTGACGTCGTGACCCAGTCGGGCCTGGGGATCGACCACGGCCGTCGAATGGATCTCGGCGGTGCGCACGGGGCGCGGCCCGAGGTTCTTGTTCCTCTTCAGAAGCTCCACGTGAATCCTCCTTGGTCCCCGCTCAGCGGTCCACGACCGTCGACATGAGCTCCGCCTCGGCCACCTTCTCCTCGCCGATGTAAGCCACGCCGTTCATCTTGCAGAGCGGTCCCCGGAGCTTGACCAGCTCCAGCTCGAAGCGAAGCTGGTCGCCGGGGGTCACGGGTTGTCGGAAGCGTGCCTGGTCAATGCCGCTGAAGTACACGAGCTTGCCGCGGGGGTCGTCCACGCTGCTCAGCAGGAGAACCCCGCCGGTCTGTGCCATGGCCTCTATAATCAGCACCGCGGGCATGATGGGGTGCCCGGGAAAATGTCCCTGGAAGAACGGCTCGTTGATCGTCACGTTCTTCAACCCGACGACGCGCTTGCCGGGTTCCAGGTGCATGATGCGGTCCACCAGGATGAAGGGGTAGCGGTGCGGCATGATCTCGAGGATGGAGGCGATGTCCCAGTGCTGCGGTTCCCGCGGCGGGTAAATGCGCGGCTGCCGGCGCTCGCGCTTGGCCAGCATGCGGGCGAAGCTCACGTTGGCGGAATGCCCGGCACGCCGCGCGGTGATGTGCCCCAGCAAGGGCATGCCCACCAGAGCCAGATCCCCGAGGAGATCCAGGATCTTGTGCCGGACGAACTCGTCCGGGAACCGAAGCTCCTGGCCCGGCGCGAGCCGTCCCCCGTCCACGATGAGGGCGTTCTCCAGGCTGCCCCCCTTGGCCAGCCCCATGTCCTGCAGCTTCTGCACGTCCTCGCGCAGGGCAAAGGTGCGGGCCGGGGCGATCTCGTCGCGAAAGACCTCGGGACTGATGGCGAAGGTCGCCTCCTGGCGCCCGATGAGCGGATCCTGGTAGTCGATGACGAAGGTCACCCGGAAGTCGTCGCCCGGTTCGGCCACGATCTCGACGTCCCCCTCCCGGTACCGCAGAGGGCAGGGAATCCGGTAGACGCAGGCGGGCAATCCCTGGTCCTCCAGGCCGGCCTCGTCCAGCAGCTGCACGAAGGGCAGGACGCTGCCCCCGGGCGGCTCGGGCGGCTCGCCGCCCTCCAGCTCGATCCGGCAGTTGGTGACCCCCATGCCCACCAGGGCCGCCAGGACGTGCTCGACGGTGGGGACGCGCAGGTCCCCCGCCGCCAGGGCGGTCCGCCGCACGTTCTGTTCGTCGGCCGGAACGTTCTCGACCCGGGCCGGGATCTCGATCTCTCCCTCCGGGCCCTTGACGGCGAACACGAGGCCCGTGTTGATGGCGGCCGGCCTCAGCGTCAGCTGCGTCTCGACACCCGTGTGCAGCCCGACCCCACGCATGGTGGCCGGCTGGCGCAGCGTTCTCTGCAGGACCAACATCTCAGTCCTCCCGCTGCTCGCCCGCGGTTCCCAGAGCCTGCTCCACCCGGCGCAAGCGCTGCAGGAGCTCGGGGATCTTGCGCATGTTGGCCACCATCCTGAAGGCGACCGTGCGCTCGAAGGCAGGATAGCCGAACATCGTCATCCCCGGCGGGACATCCTTGTAGATGCCTGACTTGGCCGCCAACTTGGCGTCATCCCCCACGGCGAGGTGATCCGCCACGCCGACCTGGCCGCCCATTGTGACCAGGTTGCCTATCCGGCAGCTGCCGGAGATCCCCGTCTGGGCCGAGATGGCGCAGTGCTGTCCGAGGGTCACATTGTGACCGATCTGGACCAAGTTGTCGATCTTGGTGCCGGCGCCCACCACGGTTTCCCCGCTGGTGGCCCGGTCGACGCAGCAGTTGGCCCCGATCTCGACGTCATCCTCCAGCACGACCCGCCCGATCTGCGGGATCTTGCTCAGGCCGGCGGATCCCGGCAGGTAGCCGAAACCGTCGCTCCCGATGACCGCCCCGGCATGCAGGACGACCCGGCGCCCCAGAACGCAACCTTCCCGGATGGTGACATGGGGGTAGATGCGGCAGTCCTCGCCCATGACGGTGTCGGGCCCCACCACCACGTGCGCCCCCAGAGCGCAGCGATCGCCGACGCGGGCGCCGGCCCCGATCACGACGTAGGGTCCCAGCGAGAGCCGCTCCCCCAGTTGCGCGCTGGGATCCACCACGGCCGTGGGGTGGATGCCGGGCGTGAAGATGCGCTCCGGGCAGGGCTCCAGGCGGGCCAGGAGGCGGGCAAAGGCCCCGTAGGGATCCTCCGCGCGCAGCACCGGGATCCTGCTCGGCGAACCCGGCGGCAGGATCACCGCCGCAGCCCGCGTCCGCTCCAGGAAATGCGCGAATCCCTTCTGGCTGACGAAGGTGATGTCGCCCGGCCCGGCGTCGGCAATGCCGGCGACGCCCGTGATCAGCGGGTCGGTCTCGCCCTCCCACTCCATCCCGAGGGCGGCAGCAAGCTCGCTCAGGCGTACGGGCTGCATGGTTGCGCTTACTCCATCAAGCAACCGCCCCCGCATCGCCGTGTCTGCGAAGGGGGGCCTCCACTACCGACTCGAAAAGTCATCCCACAATTTGGCTGGGTTCACCAGGGTTGTCAACCCAAAAACATACCCCCGAGGGTGACTATTCCTGCCCCCGCATCAGGGCTGCCAGCACCTTGTCCGTGAGGTCCACGCTGTTGTCGAGATAGAGGATGGTCAGGGCCGCGGAATCGAGGATCACCCCGAAGCCCTCTTCCTTGCCGAGGCGCTCGGCGATGGTCCGGACCTGGTCGATGATGGGGCCGATCTTGGCCTTGTACTCCTGATCCGCCCGGCTGTCCACCTGGTTCCGGAAATCGAAGTAGTCGGCCTTCAGGTTGTCGAATTCCTGCATCTTGGTGGCGAGCTTCTCCTCGCTGAGGAGCATCTTCTGGCTCTCGATCTCCTCGGCCATCTTCTGGAGGGCCCGCTCCTTGTCCTCGATCTCCTTCTGCAAGTCCTGCAAGAACTTCTGATACTGCTCCCGGGCGTCCCGCGCCGCGTCGTATTCCTCGACGATCCGGTTCGAGTCGATGATGGCCAGGGGCTTGGTGTCCGCCGCCGCCGCCGCCGCCGGAAGCAATCCGACGAACAGCAGGAGCGGAAGAAGTGTCCGCATCGCGGTCCATCCCACGTTGCGCATGAGGTCTCCTCTCGAGACAGTCTGGCTGAGGTGGCCTAGAAGAAGCTGCCGATGTTGAAGTGCGGCTCCCAGGACGGGCCGCCCACGCGATCGAAGCCGTAACCATAATCGAAGCCGATGGTTCCCATCATCGGCACCTCCACCCGGATGCCGAATCCCGCCCCCTTGCGCAGGTTGGTGAAGTCCGCCTCGCTAAAGCTGTTCCAGGTGTCGCCCTGGTCGAGGAATGCTAGCAGCTGGATGGAGTTCGTCAAGGGATACAGGATCTCCGTGTTGATGATGGTGAAGAACCGGCCGCCGATGAAGCTGGGATTCCCCCGGGGAACCACCTCCAGGTCCTGGTAGCCGCGCAGAGGGAAGATCCGGTTGCCGCCCAGCCGGTACTTCTCGTAATCCGGCACCCTGTCGGGATGCTTCAGGCCGTGGATCAGACCCAGATAGGTCCGCAGGTGCAGGGCGAAGCCGGCCGGCAGCTTCTCGTAGAAGGAATGGCTGAACAGGTGCTCCTGGTACTCGATCTCTCCCCCCAGGGGCCCGCCCGCCAGCTCCACGCTGTAGGACGTGCGGGATCCCGAGGTGGGAAAGAACGGGTTGTCGGTGGAGTTGCGGCTGAGGGTCAGGCGCAGGGAGCTCTTGCTGCGCGGCCAGTCCACCTTGTCCAGCCGCTCGAAGGGGATGTCCGTGGTCCCCAGCTGCTCCTCCAGGTTGTCCAGGTAGCTCACGTAGCTGCTGCTGAAGTTGGACAGCTTGGTGTCGGACAGTTCGTAGCGGAGCCCGATATTGCTGAAGCGGGTGCCCGGGATGCGCCGCCCGAGCCGCAGCGAGACGCCCCGGACCCGCGTTTCGTAGAAATCGTCGTAGTTGTAGGTGAAGCGGTCGAAGACATCCGCTCCCACGAGCGTGGGCGTGCCGCGGAACCACGGCTCGGTGAAGCTGAGATCCAGGTAGCGCCGGCGGCTGCCGAACTGCCAGGTCACGCCGATGTTCTGGCCCTTACCACGGAAGTTGTTCTCGGACACCTGGATGAAGCCGGTCGCCGAGGTTTGGGCGCTGTAGGCCATGCCGAACATGAACTGGCCCGTCTGCTTCTCCTTGACCTTGAAGATCAGGTCGATGTCCCCTTCCTGCCCCACCGGCTTGAAGTCCGGCTGCACGTCCTCGAAGAAGCCCAGCTGGAAGATGTCGCGCTGCGAGTGCCCGACCTTGGCGTTGCTGAAGACGTCGCCCGGGAAGATGTCGAGCTCCCGCAGGATGACCGCGTCGTACGTCTTCAGGTTGTCCGCTACCTCGATGTTGCGGATGTGCGCCGGTTCCCCTTCCCGGAAGTAGAAGGTGATGTTCACCGCATCGTCCCGGATATCGCGCTGGGGCTCCACCGTGATGTAGATGTAGCCCTGGTCCGCGTAGAGGGAGTGCAGGGCCTGCAGGGTCTGGATGTACTGGCCCTCGCTGAACACGTCGCCCTTCTTCATGTCGATGACCTGGGCGATGGCGACATCGTCGAAAACCGTGTTGTCCTCCCAGCGGATGTCCCCCACGCGGTAGCGCTGACCCTCATGCAGGTGCACGACGATCTCGAGCTTCTCGCGATTCTCCAGGAAGTTGAGATCGACGCCCGTCACCTCGGCATCGAGAAAGCCCTTGTCGCGGCAGAAGGCCACGATCCGGTCCTTGTCGTCCTCGAACTGCTGCTTCTTGAAGGTGCCGCTGCGCAGGAAGCCGCTGGTCTTCTGCTTCATGGCCCCCCGCAGGCCATCGCTCGCGAGCTGCTCGTTCCCCTCGAAGCGGATCCGCTCGACCTTGACCTTCTTGCCCTCGTCGATGCTGACCACCAGGTCCATCAGGTTGTTGGGGTCCACCACCGAGGAGTCGGTGTTCGCCGTGACGCTGTAGTAGCCCTTCTCGTAGTAGAGATCGCGGATCGATTCCAGGTCCCGGTTGATGACCGCCGGGTTGGCGAACTGCCCCACGCTGGGCGCATAGGCCTCGCGCAGATCCTCCGTCTTGATCTTCTTGTTCCCGTGGAAGTTGACCGAGCGGATGCGCGGGAACTCGTGCAGGTTGACGATGAGACGGACGCCGTCCGGCACATCCTGCCGGTAGACGAAGATGTCCGCGAACTTCTGGGTGGCGAAGAGGCGGCGGATGCCCAGCGCCACCATCTCCTTGCTGAAGGGTTTGCCCGCCTCGATGCCGGACCAGGCCAGCACCTGACGCTGGCCCACGGTCACGGCCCCCACGACGTCGACCGCCCGCACCGTGTCGACGGCCGCCGTCTGGGCGGAAGCGAACCCGGCCGTCAGGACGACAGCCGGCAAGATCCAGTAAGCCAACCTCTTGCTCATCTTCATTCCCGTGTGCAGGGGGCTCGGGTGCTCGGGGGTGATTCGAGGTCGCGGCATCCTACCAAATGACAATCCCAGCGACAACTCTTAACCCACCGGCCGGCGGCGAGTTCCCGCACTCGCGCCGGCGGCTTGCGGACCGGGGCCCGGGGAAGATAAGCTGTGACGGAATGCTGCGGTAGCCCGGATGTCCGGCCCCTCAGTCCTCTTCCTCGGCATCGGTCCCGGCATCCGGCGGGACCTTCTCCTTGGGCGCCCGCTCCTCGGGCAGGACCTCGAAGCTCAGACGTCCTCCGGCCGCGCCGATCACCAGGCGGCAGTGGCTCCTGATCTCGCCGCGCAGCAGCTTCTCGCTGAGCGGATCCTCCAGGTGCTTCTGGATGGCGCGCCGCAGGGGTCGCGCCCCCTGCTTGGGATCGAAGCCGGCATCGCAGAGGAAGTCCTTGGCCTCCGGCTTGAACTCGAAGGAAATGTTCAGGTTGCGGAGGCGGAAGCTGACCTCCCGGAGCAGGATGTCGACGATCTGCTTGATCTCGTTCCGTCCCAGGGAGTGGAAGTACACGGTCTCGTCGACCCGGTTCAGGAACTCGGGGCTGAAGGTGCGCTTGAGGTCTCCCGTGATGGTGGCCTGCTTGCGCTTGTCCTGGGTCTCCTGCTCGTCGGCGCCGAAGCCGAGGGCGCCCTCGTTCTGCACCCGGCGGCTGCCCACGTTGGAGGTCATGATCAGCACGGCGTTGCGGAAGTCCACCGTGCGGCCGAAGCTGTCGGTCAGGCAGCCGTCCTCCAGCACCTGGAGCAGGATGTTGAAGACGTCGGGATGCGCCTTCTCGATCTCGTCGAGCAGCACGACCGAGTAGGGCTTGCGCCGCACCTTCTCCGTCAGCATCCCCCCCTCATCGTACCCGACGTAGCCGGGAGGGGCACCCACCAGGCGGGAGACGGAGAACTTCTCCATGTACTCGGACATGTCCACCCGGATGAGGGCCGACTGGTCACCGAAGAGGAACTCGGTCAGACGGCGCGCCACCTCGGTCTTGCCCACGCCCGTGGGCCCCAGGAAGATGAAGGAGCCGATGGGCCGCTTGGGATCGCGCAGGCCGGCCCGGTTGCGGCGGATCGCCTTGGACACGGCCTCGATCGCCTCGTCCTGGCCGATGATCCACTTGCCCAGCTCCTCCTCCATGCGCAGCAGCTTCTGGGTCTCCTCCTCCTCGACCTCGGTCACCGGGATGCCGGTGATGTCGGAGATGACGCGGCAGACCAGCTTGATGTCGACGACGGCCTGCTGGTCGCTCTTCTCCTCGTTCCAGTTCTTCTTCAGGTCGGAGAGCCGCTTCTTCAGCTCCTTCTCCTCGTCCCGGAAACGGGCGGCTCGCTCGAACTCCTGCGCCTGGATGCAGGATTCCTTCTCCTTCACCACGTCGGCGATTCGCTGCTCGAGCTGGCGCAGGTCGGGCGGGATCACCGTCATGGAGAGCCGCGCCCGCGACCCGGCCTCGTCGATGACGTCGATGGCCTTGTCCGGCAGGGCCCGGCCCGAGATGTAGCGATTGGAAAGCCAGACGGCGGCGCGCAGGGCCTCGTCCTCAAACTTGACCCGGTGGTGCGCCTCGTAGCGGTCCCGCAGGCCGAAGAGGATCTCGACCGCCTCCTCCTCGCTGGGCGGATTGACGATGATCGGCTGGAACCGGCGCTCGAGCGCGCCGTCCTTCTCGATGAACTTGCGGTACTCGTCGAGCGTGGTGGCGCCGATGCACTGGATCTCGCCGCGGGAAAGGGCCGGCTTCAGCATGTTGGAGGCGTCGATGGCGCCCTCCGCGCCGCCGGCGCCGACGATGGTGTGCAGCTCGTCGATGAACAGGATGACGTCGTCCGATTCGCGGATCTCCTGCATGATCTGCTTGAGCCGCTCCTCGAACTGACCGCGGTACTTGGTGCCCGCCACCACGCTGGCCAGATCGAGGGTTACGATCTCCCGGTCACGCAGCAACGCGGGGACCCGGTGCTCGACGATGCGGGAGGCCAGGCCCTCGGCGATGGCGGTCTTGCCCACTCCCGGCTCGCCGATCAGGACCGGGTTGTTCTTCTTGCGCCGGCTGAGGATCTGGACGACCCGCTCGATCTCCTTGTCGCGCCCGATCGTGGGATCGAGCTTGTCCTCGCGGGCCATCTGGGTCAGGTTGCGACCGAACTGCTCGAGGACCGGGTTCTCCTTCTTCTGCTTCTTCTTGGCCGCGGCGCCGAGCCGGCTGGTGGCGCCCAGCGCCTTCATCACCTCGCGCTTGACCGCCTCGTGATCCGCACCCAGATCGTTCAGCACGCGGGCGGCGACTCCTTCCCCCTCGCGGATCAGCGCGAGCAGCAGGTGCTCGGTGCCGACGTAGTTGTGGTTGTGCAGCCGCGCCTCGTCGATGGACAGCTCCAGCACCCGCTTGGCGCGGGGTGTGAAGGGGATCTCGCCGATGGTGACGGGGCCGCTGTGCGGCGACACCGTTTCCTCGATGGCGGCCTGGATACGCTCGAAGTCGATGCCCAGACGCCGCAGCACGTTGGCGGCGATGCCCTCGCCCTCCCGGATGATGCCCAGGAGCAGGTGCTCGGTGCCTATGTAGTCGTGCTGCAGGCGGCCGGCCTCGTCCCGAGCCAGGAAAAGAACCTTCCGCACCCTCTGCGTGAATCGGTCGTTCATGCCGTCGCGCCTCCGCTCGCCCTGCTGCGGCCCACCGTGCCGGCGGACGATTCGCTCCCGCCGCGTGCCTCCGTTGCACCCTGCGCGAAATATACACCCCCTGCTCCCGCCGCGCTACTGCGAGCCCGGCGGGCACCCCTCTTGGGATCGCGCGTTTTCGCAAGGACTTGAGCCCTGGAAGCGATCCCGGGGAGGATCGTTCGCTCAGGCCAGCAGCCTTCTGAGCAGCTCGGCGCGGGCGGCCGAGCGCTCCCGCCCCTCGAGAGGCCGGCCGGCCCGGACCTGCAGGTGGGCATTCTGCATCTCCAGGAGGGCCCGGTTGAGGACGCCCACGCCGGGACCCGGGAGCAGGCCCAGCGAGATCCCCATCCGCACGTGGGAGAGGCGGTCGAAGGCCTCCAGGGAGGTGAGCAGCCGGGCCTCCTGCAGCACCGCCAGCGAGCGGTGGACCGTGTCCTCCAGGCCAAGCCGATCCTCCTCCAGCAGGCGTTCACGGGCCAGGGTCTCGTAGTGGATCACCTTGCCCACGTGCCGGTAGAAGTCGCTGGTCAGCGTCTCCTCGCTGCGGCCCAGGGTGCCCAGGTTGGAGATCTGGAAGAGCGCGCCACGCACGGCGCTTCCCTCACCGTAAAGGCCTCGCACCGTGAACTGCAGCTGGCGCAAGGAGTTGAGTATGCGCTCGATCTCCTTGCTGAGGATCAGACCCGGCAGGTGGACCAGCACCGAGAGGCGGAAGCCGGTGCCCACGTTGGTGGGGCAGGTGGTCAGATAGCCCAGGTCGTCGCTGAAGGCGAAATCCAGTACCTCCTCCAGCTCGGCATCCAGGCCCAGCGCGTCCTGGCAGGCGAGGGTGGGGTTGAAGCCCGAGTGGAAGACCTGCAGGCGCAGGTGATCCTCCTCGTTGACCATCGCCACGCGTCCCAGATCGGCGGACAGGAGCAGCCCGCGGTGCTGGAACTCGTTCACCAGGTCCGGACTGGCCAGGTGCCGCTCCAGCAGGAACTTGCGCTGCAGCGACGTGCACCGCTCCAGCTCCAGGCTCCAGCCGCCGGCGAAGGAGGGCCTGTCGAGCACGCGCGAGGCGAGCAGGTGGCGGATCTCCGCCAGCTCCGCCCCGGAGGCATGATGGCTGAAGCGGTGGCCCCGCAGGTTGCGCGCCAGCCGGACCCGGCTCGAGACGACGCAGTCGGCCTGGGGCCCGCCGCCGTCGAGCCAGGCGGGCTCCCGCTCGCTGATCTCCTGGAAGATCTCGTTCATGCCGGGGATCCTCCGCCGGCCGGATCGGATCCACGGCCGGCGTCCCCGTCCTGGGGCGCGCCGTCCGCAGGGCCGGCCTCGCCGCGGCTGATCAGCTGGACCTGGCGCTCCTTCTCCCGGATGGCGTCGCGCAGGCGCGCCGCCTCCTCGTAGCTCTCCTGGTCGATCGCCTGCTGGAGCAGGCTCTTCAGGCGGGCCACCTCGCGCCGGAGCGAGGCCTGCGGCCCGCGCGAGAGCGGCACCTTGCCCACGTGACGCACGTCGCCGTGGTACCGCCGCAGTACCGGCAGCAGCTCCTGCCGGAAGGCGCTGTAGCAGGCGGGACAGCCGAGCAGCCACTTCTCGCGGAACTGGCTGTAAGGGTACCCGCAGACCTCGCAGGTGGGGCCTTCGGGCTGCGGCTCGCGGGCCCGGGGCTCGGCCGCGGCACTGCTGAGCATGCCGCCCAGGAAGGCCTCCAGTCCCCCATGGCTGAGCGGCTCGACGGTGGGCGGGGAGATCCCCTCGCGCTCCGCGCACTCGGTGCAGATCCACTGGCTGGTCTTGTGCCCCTCCACGATCTCCAGGTAGTGGATCGAGGCCTCGTTCTTGCCGCAGATGTGACACTTCATGAGGCTCACCTCGCTTCAGGCCGCATGCAGGCACCCGTCCTCCAGGCGATAGATGCGGTCGGCCCGTTTGGCCAGCGAGAGATCGTGCGTGACGATGACCAGGGCCGTCCCCTCGCGGCTGCGCAGCTCGAAGAGCAGCTCGCCGAGCTGCCGGCTCTTCTCGCGGTCGAGGTTGCCGAAGGGCTCGTCGGCCAGCACGATCTCCGGCCGGTTCATGAAGGCCCGCGCCACGGCCACGCGCTGCTGCTCGCCGCCCGAGAGCTCGCCCGGCAGGTGGTCCTCCCGCTCGCTCAGGCCCAGGGCCTCGAGCAGGTGGCGCGCCCGCTCCTCCGCGGCTCCGTTCACCTGGCCGCTCATGCGCACCGGGATGAGCAGATTCTCCAGGGCCGTGAAATCCGGCAGCAGGAAGTGGAACTGGAACACAAAGCCCAGGCAGCGATTCCGCCAGGCCGCCAGCTCCCGGCACTCCCGCCCGGGCAGCTCGCGATCCCGGTAGAGGAGCCGCCCTCCGCTGGGACGATCCAGGCCGCCCAGCAGGTTCAGCAGGGTGCTCTTGCCGGCGCCGCTGGGGCCGATCACGGCCACGGCCTCGCCTTCGGCCAGCGCGAGGTCGCATGCAGCGAGGACCAGCAGGTCGTCCTGCGCCCGCCGGTAGACCTTGCGCAGTCCCTCTGCGGCCAGCAGCGCGCTCATGCTCCTCCCCCGTAGGTGCTAGGTGTAGCGGATGATCTCCATGGGCTTCAGTCCCGCGGCCTCGCGGCTGGGCAGCAGCGTGGCCAGCAGGGTGATCAGCAGGGCCGCCAGCGCCACCGCCGCGAAATCGCCCCCCTGCGCCTGCACCGGCACGTGGTCCACGAAGTAGACGTCTCCAGGCAGCTTGAGTCCGAACTTCTCCAGGTAGAGCGTGCCCAGCCAGCCCAGCAGGCTGCCGAGGATCACGCCGACCACCCCCAGGAACAGCCCGTCCAGCATGAAGATTCCCTGGATCTGGCCCCTACGGGCTCCCATGGAGAGCAGGATCCCGATCTCGCGGCGCCGTTCACCGACCATCATGGTCAGGATACCGATGATGTTCACCGCCGCCACCAGGACGATCAGGGCCAGGAGCAGGAACATCACCACCTTCTCGATGCGGATCCACTGGAAGAGGTTGTGGTTCAGGTCGATCCAGTCGTTGGCGTGGAAGCGGGTGGAGCCGAGGCGGCGCAGGATGGCGCCGGCCAGCGCCGGGGCGGCCATCATGTTCGCCACCTTCACGCCGATGCCGGTGGCGCCGTCCGGCGCGTAGCCGAAGAAGTCGCGGGCCTGGTCCAGCCCCATGTAGGCGAAGCGGCTGTCGAACTCGTACATGCCGGAGTCCAGCAGCCCCACCACCACGAAGCGCCGGCTCTCCGCCGCCACGTGGTCCAGGCTGCCGCCCAGATCCCCCTTGGGTGCGGTCACGATCACCGTGTCTCCCAGTCCGGCGAGCAGGGAGGCCCCCAGGTCCACCCCCAGCACGATGCGGCCCGGCCGCTCCCGGTCGCCCAGCAGCTGCAGGACGACGCCGCCGGGCCAGACGTGCCGCGCCAGGGGGGTGACGGATTCCTGCAGGGCTGGATCGATCCCCCAGATCACACCGGCGTCGTTCCGCTGCCGGCCGGCCAGGGTGGTGGAACTGAGCACGACCTCCTGGCGGATGAAGGGCGCCACGCCGGTCACCCCGGGGACCGCGCCGATGGTGTCCACCACCGCACCCAGGTCCTGGAAGCCCTCGGGAGCGCTGGTCACCACCGTGATCATGGGCATGTTGTCCACGAAGCTGCGGCGCAGCTCCTGGTGAAAGCCGTTCATGATGGCGAGGGTCAGGTCGAGCACCATGACGCCGAGGGTGATCCCCACCATGGCGGTGACGCTGACCCGGCTGAGGTAGCGGGAGTGGCGGCGGCTGCGCATGTAGCGCCGGGCGATGTAGTAGGCAAATCTCATGCGTCGCCCGCGGGCGGGTTTCCGGCGGCGGACGGATCGCCGGCAACGCCCCCCTCCTCGGATCGCAGGTGCGGGAACAGCAGGACGTCCCGGATCGCGTGACAGTCGCAGAGCAGCATGACGAGGCGGTCCACGCCCAGGCCGAGGCCCCCCGCGGGCGGCATGCCGTGCTCCAGGGCCTGCAGGAAGTCCTCGTCCAGGACCTGGGCCTCGTCGTCTCCGGCCTCGCGCAGGACCTTCTGCTCGAGGAACCGCCGCCGCTGCTCGTCCGGGTCGTTCAGCTCGGAGAAGGCGTTGACCAGCTCGAAGCCGCCCACGAACAGCTCGAAGCGCTCCACGAGGCCCGGCGCGGAGCGGTGGCTCTTGGCCAGGGGCGACAGCTCGCGGGGATGGTCCATCACGAAGGTGGGCTGGATCAGCCCCGGCTCGACCAGCTCGCTGAAGAGCAGGTCCAGGAGCTTGTCCCGGCCCTGGCCCGGCTGCACCTCGATGCCGCAGCCGCGCGCCTGCGCCGCCACCGCGTCCCGATCCAGCGGCGCGAAGTCGATCCCCGACCGCTCGGCCAGGGCGTCCAGGAAGCGCACCCGGCGGAAGGGGGGCTGCAGGTCCAGCTCGTGGGCCCCGAACGGCACCTTGCCCTCCCGGCCGAAACGCCGGCCCAGGGCGCCCAGCAGCCGCTCGCTCAGCGCCAGCATGTCACCGTAGTCCCAGTAGGCCGCGTAGGCCTCGAGCATCGTGAACTCGGGATTGTGGGTGCGATCCATGCCCTCGTTGCGGAAGTCCTTGGCGATCTCGAAGACCCTCTCCAGCCCGCCCACCACCAGCCGTTTCAGGTAGAGCTCGTCGGCGATCCGCAGGTAGAGCGTCGTGTCCAGGGCGTTGTGGTAGGTGGTGAACGGCCGGGCGGTGGCGCCGCCGTAGAGCGGTTGCAGCGCCGGCGTCTCCACCTCCAGGAAGCCCTCCGCCGCGAAGAACTCCCGCAGGGCGGCGACGATGGCGGTGCGCCGCCGGAAACGCTCCCGCGTCTCCGGGTTCATGGCCAGGTCCAGATAGCGCCGCCGGCTCTTCAGCTCCAGGCTCATGTCGTGGTACTTCTCGGGCAGGGGCCGCAGGGCCTTGGCCAGGAGCCGGAACTCCTGCACGTGGACGGTCAGCTCGCCGGTGCGGGTGCGGAAGAGGGTGCCGCCGACGCCGATGATGTCGCCGATGTCCAGCAGCTTCTGGACGGCCCGGAAACGCTCCTCCCCCAGGTCGTCCCGCTTGAAGTAGACCTGGATGCGGCCGGCACCGTCCTGCAGCGTCGCGAAAAGCGTCTTGCCGGCGCCGCGCTTGGCCATCAAGCGCCCCGCCGTTCGCACGACCGCGCTCGCCGCGACCAGCGCCTCCTCCTGCTCCCGCAGCCGGGCGCTGTCGTGCGTCCGGTCGAAGCGGTACGGGTAGGGTTCCCCCTGGTTCGTCAGCCGTGCCAGCTGCGCCAGCTTGTCCCGGCGCGCCGCCACGAGCTGGGCGAAGTACTGGGGGCTTTCCTCGGTCGGCTGCGAAGCGGCGCGGTCCCCCGCCGGCTCCGTGTCGTCCCGCTGCTCCCGCTCGTCGGCCAAGGTCTCTCCTTCCCGGTGGCCGGCTAGGTCCGGACGGCCCTGCTCTGCGATCGCAGGTAGGCGTCGATGAACGCGTCCAGGTTCCCATCCAGGACGGACGTGACGTTCCCGGTCTCGTACTCGGTGCGATGGTCCTTGACCTTCGTGTACGGCTGCAGCACGTAGGAGCGGATCTGGCTGCCCCAGGCGATTTCCATCTTCTCGTCCTCCACCGCCTGCCGTTCCCGCTGCCGCTCCTCCAGGGCGCGCATGTACAGCTTGGCCCGCAGCATCTTCATCGCGCTCTCGCGGTTCCGGTGCTGCGACCGCTCCGACTGGCAGGTGACGACGATGCCGGTCGGCTCGTGCACGATGCGGATCGCCGAATCGGTCTTGTTCACGTGCTGGCCACCCGCTCCCTGCGCGCGGAAGGTGTCGACGCGCAGGTCGGTCGGGTTGATCTCGATCTCCACGTCCTCTTCCACCAGCGGATAGACGAAGACGGAGGCGAAGGACGTGTGGCGCCGTTTCTGGGCGTCGAAGGGCGAGATGCGCACCAGGCGGTGGACGCCCGACTCGCTCTTGAGGTAGCCGAAGGCGAAGGGGTGATCGATCTCCAGGGCCGCGCTCTTGATGCCGGCCTCCTCTCCCGCGAGCAGATCGATGGTCTTGTAGTCCATCCCGTGGTCTTCGAGATAGCGGGTGTACATGCGCAGCAGCATCTCGGCCCAGTCCTGGGACTCGGTGCCGCCGGCGCCCGGGTGGATCTCGAGGATCGCCCCGCGCCCGTCGTCCTCACCGCTCAGCAGGAACTGGAAGTCGAGCCGCTCCAGGCGCTGCTCGAGATCGTGCAGTCCGGATTCGACCTCGCCCAGGGTGGCCTCGTCCTTCTCCTCGCAGGCCAGGTCGGTCAGGATGGCCAGCTCCTCGCAACGCTGCGTGGCGGCGTCCACCGGCTCCAGCCACTGCTTCAGGGTCCGCAGGCGGCGCACCACCTGGGCCGCCGCCTCCCGGTCGGACCAGAAGCCCGCGGCGGACTGCCGCTCCTCCAGCTGGGCTCGTTCGGCCTGCAGGGCAGGATAGTCAAAGACCCTCCTTCAGCCGCGTCAGGCGCTCCTGCAAGTCCTCGAGCATCTCTCGAATCTCTCTGGCTTCGGTCATGTCCTCTCTCCCTGATCGTCCCGCGGATGCGGGACCTGCCGCCAGTGCTTCCCGAGCGCCCGGCGGGCCGCGGCGAACAGGTCCGCAGGTCGTCCCTCGTTCACCAGCAGAACATCGGCCCGTGGCCAGTCGGCCGCCAGGGATTCCTGGGCGGCGATGCGCTGCCGCGCCGCCGTCTCGTCGAGCCCCGCGGCCTGCAGGCGAGCCAGCCGCACGGCCGGAGCGGCCGCGACGGCGATGACGAGATCCACGGGAGGCAACGGGGGCCACCGAAAATACACGGCCGCCTCCACGACGGCAAGAGCGGTTCCGACCTTCTCCAGCTCCGCCAGGCGGGCCAGCACGCGCTCCACCAGGCGGGGATGCGTGAGCGCGTTCAGGCGGGCCAGCGCGGCCGGATCGGCGAAGACCCGCCGTCCCAAGGCCTTCCGGTCTACGGCGCCGCCCCGGATCACCTCGAGGCCGAAGATCGTCCGGACGCCCTCGAGCACCTCCGGCTCCTCGAGAACCTGATGCCCCACGGCGTCGGCATCCACCGCGACCGCTCCCTGCTCGACCAGCCACGACACCAGCCGCGACTTCCCGGCGCCGGCGGGCCCGGTCACCACCCAGCAGGTCATCCGCTCAACCATGAGCCTCCGCCCAGTTCTCCCCCACGTGAACGTCCACCACCAGAGGGACTCGGAGATCCAGAACGTGTTCCATGCAGTCGCGCACAAGCTCGGTCACTTCGCCCAGCTCCGCACGGGGGACCTCCAGCAGCAGCTCGTCGTGCACCTGCAGCAGCAGCAGGCTGGCCAGCCCGCGCCGTTCCAGCTCGCGGTCGATCCGGATCATGGCCAGCTTGATCAAGTCGGCGGCGGTCCCCTGCAGGGGCGTGTTCACGGCGATGCGCTCGGAGAAGCTGCGCAACCGATTGTTGGGCGAGAGGATGTCCGGCAGCTGCCGGCGCCGGCCCAGCAGGGTCTCCACGTACCCGTCGCGCCGCGCGTGCTCCTTGGTCGTGTCGATGAAGCTCTTGACCCCCGGGTAGGTGGCGAAGTAGGTGTCGATGAAGGCCCGCGCCTCGCGGGTGGTCACTGCGATCTGGCGGGCGAGAGCCGGGGCGCCCATGCCGTAGATCACCCCGAAGTTGATGGCCTTGGCGCGCGAGCGCATCTCGCCGGTGACGGCCGCTTCCTCCACGCCAGCGATGAGCGCGGCCGTGCGGCGGTGCACGTCGTCTCCCTCCTGGAAGGCCGCCGAGAGGGCCGCATCCCCGGACAGGTGGGCCAGGAGCCGCAGCTCGATCTGCGAGTAATCGGCCGACAGGAAGCTGTGATCCGGCGCCCGCGGCACGAAGGCCCGGCGGATGGACCGGCCCAGCTCCGTGCGCACGGGGATGTTCTGCAGGTTGGGATCCGAGGAGGAGAGGCGCCCGGTGGCCGCCACCGCCTGGTTGAAGGACGTGTGGATCAGGGCCGTCCCGGGCTCGGCCAGCTCCGGCAGGCTCTCCACGTAGGTGCCCTGCAGCTTCGCCAGCTGCCGGTGCTCCAGGACCAGGCCCGGCAGGGGGTGCTTCTCGGCCAGGGCCGTCAGCACGGAGACATCGGTGCTCCAGCCGGTGGCGGTCTTCTTGAGCGGCTTGAGGCCCAGCTTCTCGAAGAGGATGTGCGCCAGCTGCTGTGAGCTCTGCACGTTGAAGGACTCGCCCGCCGCCTCCTGGATCGCCGCCTCCAGCCGCGCCAGCTCGCGCGCGAAGACCTCGCGCAGCTCCCCGAGGAAGGCGAGATCGATCTTGATGCCGTTGTGCTCCATGCGGAAGAGCACGCTGGACAGCGGCATCTCCAGGTCCCGGAACAGCCCGGCCAGGCCCGCCGCCTCCAGGGCGGAGGCCAGCACCCGGTGCAGCCGGAAGGTGACGTCCGCGTCCTCGGCGGCGTAGAGGGCCAGGCGCGGCAGGGCCACGGTCAGGATGTCGCGCCGGCGATCCCCGGCGGCGAAGAGATCCTCGTAGGAGATCATGGTCTCCTGCAGGTAGTCGCCCGCCAGCTCCGTCAGGTTGTAGCGCTGGCGGCCGGGATCGAGCACGTAGGCCGCCACCATGGTGTCGAAGCGGGGCCCTCGCAGGGGCATCCCGTGCCGGGTCAGGATCCACTCGTCGAACTTGAGGTTCTGGCCTACCTTCAGCCGACCGGCCTCCTGCAGGACCGGCGCCAGGCGGCGCCGTATCCAGGCCAGCTCGCTGCGCTCCCGGTCCGCTCCAAAGAGGGTCCCGTGGCCGGTGGGTGCCTCCTCTGCGGTCTCCTGGTTCCCCGCCGGCTCGCGCCAGAGCACGGGCAGGTAGGCAGCGCCACCACCGTCGGTCGCCAGGGAGATCCCGACCAGGCGCGCCCGGTCCACGCGCAGGCCGTCGGTTTCGGTGTCCACGGCCAGGGGAACGCCCCGAGGCATGTTCTCAATGAACTTATGCAACTCTCTTTCATTTCGTATGATACGATATCGGCGCCGCTGAAGCTCTTCCGCGATGTCCCCGGTCTCCCGGGTGGAGGCGGACTCCGGCTCGGCCGGCGGCTCCGCAGGGGCCCCCGCCGAAGCTGCGGGGCTGGGGTTCGCGGCGGCCGAGGGATCGGATTCCGCGTCCTCCCGTCCGGCAGCGGGCGCCTCCCCCTGCCGGACCGCCAGACTGTCCACCAGCGCCAGGATGCGCCGCAAGCCCAGCTCCTCCAGCAGCCGCCGGGCCGCCCGGCTCGTGGGGAGCCGCGTGACCATGTCGGGCCAGTCGAGCTGGAACGGGACGTCCCGATCGATCACGAAGAGCCGGCGGCTCAGGTAGACCTGATCCCGGCTCTCGACCAGAATCCGCCGTAGGCGCGGGGTCAGCCGCTCGTCCTCGAGGTGCGCGTAGAGAACGTCCAGGCTCCCGAACTGCTGGACCAGCTTGCTGGCGGTCTTCTCCCCCACGCCCGGGGCTCCCGGTATGTTGTCGCTGCTGTCCCCGGCGAGCGCGAAGACATCCGGCAGGCGGGCGGGCTCCACGCCGAACTGCTTCCGGACCTCGGTCGGTCCCACGACCATCACCTGGTCGCCCCGCCGGCTCGGCTTGAGCATGCCGATCCGTTCGTCCAGCAGCTGCAGGAAGTCCTTGTCGCCAGTGTAGAACCACGCCCGGGCACAGACGCCGTCCGAGCGGCGGGCGGCGGTGGCCATCAGGTCGTCGGCCTCGAAGCCTGCCTTCTCCAGGATGGGGACCCCCCAGGCCGCCAGCACCTCCCGCAGGCGGGGCAGCTGCTCGGCCATGTCCTCCGGCATCGGCTTGCGGGTGGCCTTGTATTCGCGGTACATCTCGTGCCGGAAGGTGGGCTCCCGGCGATCGAAGGCCACTGCCAGGTGCGTGGGACGGCGCGACTCCACCAGCCGCAGCACGCTGTTGAGGAAGCCAAAGACGACCGAGGTCGGCTCGCCGTCGGGAGAGGTGAGGGGGCGGCCCACGAAGGCGTAGTAGGCGCGGTAGACCAGTGCCGAGCCGTCGACCAGGATCAGGCTCATTTCAGGCCTCCCTGCCCGGCCCCGCGACCGGAGGCGTGCCCCGGCAGCCGTAGAGCCGGTGGGTGGCGATGTAGCCCAGGACCGGAGCCGGGACGCTGCCGGCGGGCCACTCGCCGGCCGCCAGGGCCGCTCGCACCGCCGTGGCGGTGACCGGCTCCGCGAAGTCGCGCACGAGGCGGGCGCGTCCGCTCAGCGCCGGCGGGAGGCTGCCGTCCCAGTCCCCTCGCGCGAAGATCACGAGCTCGGCCAGCTCGAGGATCCGTTCCGGTCGGCGCCAGCGAGCGAAGGCCGCCAGGTTGTCCGCGCCCAGCACCAGCCGCAGCTGCACCTCCGGCCGCCCGCGCGCCAGCTCCTCCAGCGTCTCCACCGTGTAGCTGACGCCGCCCCGCACGATCTCGCGAGCGGAAAGCTCCGCGCCGGACAGGCCGGTCAGACCCAGCGCCGCCATCCTCAGGCGATGCTCCGGCGACGCTTCCGGCGGGGGCTTGTGGGGTGAGCGATGGGCCGGCACCACCAGCACCCGATCCGCAAGACCACGCTCCAGCAACACGCGCACCATGGCGACGTGTCCATTATGGAACGGGTCGAAGGATCCGCCCAGCACTGCCTGCATCATGACGCGTCCGCATCTCGCAGACGTTCCAGGGCCTCACGCGCCTCGCCGGCCAGCTTGCTCTGCGGGTAGTCATCGAGCAGTCGCTGGTAGGACTCCCGAGCCACATCCGGCTCGCCGGCCTTCTCGGCCTCCTCGCCGCGCAGCAGCAGGACCCGGTCGAGCAGCTGGCTGTCGCGCTCCTGCTCGAGGGTGGTTCCGAGCACGATCACGGCGGCATCGTGCTGGCCCAGGTGCCCGTAGACCCGGGCCTGGGCCAGCCGTTTCCGCACCACCAGGTCGGCGATCCGGCGCAGGTACTCCCGCGCCTCCTCGGCACGGCGTGAAGCGGGATAGAGCTTCAGGAACCGGTGGAACTGATCGCGGGCCTCGAAGGCCCCGCCGATGTCCCGCTGGACCTTGCCCACCTGTTCGAAGTCGGCCACGCCCTGCAGGAACTCGGCTTCCTCGACGTACTCGCTGGTGGGGTAGTCCTTGCACAGGATGCGCAGCTCCACCGCCGCCATCGGGTACTCCTTCATCTTCATGTAGGAGAGGGCCTTCAGGTACTGGGCCCGTGCCACCAGGGAATCGGTGGGACTGGTGCGGATGAAGGCGTCGAGGGCCTGGACGGCCTCCTGATGCTTGCCCTGCTCGTTGAAGAGGGCGCCCCGCTCGTACGAGCCGACCGGAAAGTGGTTGCTGGCGGCGCAACCCAGCAGACCCAGCGCCAGCATCCCCGCGAGCAGCAGGGCCCGCGGTTTCGCCCCGCTATTTCCAGCGCCCTTTGCCCGCAATGATCGCTGCAATTTCAATTCCCCGTGTTGGCGAAGTAGATGGCCACCAGACCGGTGAGCGTCCCCAGCACCACCAGCTGCTCGAGCCGGCGCCGCCAGCTGCTCTCCTGGAGCGTAGCATCGGTGAAGGGATAGAGATCCGAGCGCACGGCGGCGAGGCTGGAGTTGGGCACCCGATCGCGGAAGGAGCGCTCCAGGCGGTCGTTCAGCAGCAAGCGGCCGGTCGCGGGCTCGAGGACGGTGACGTACGCCGACAGGACGAGATCCCGGGACACCCACTCCCGCCAGATGCCGAAGCGACGGCCCGATTCCGGGTAAGTCAGCCGGATATCCTCGATCTTGTAGCGCAGCTCGTAGTCCACGCCTGGCGGTGGTGGCGCCAGCGACGAATCCGGGGCGGCCGTATCGGTCGTGGGGGACGTGGGCGTCGTGGGGGACACGGGGGACGTGGCGGCCGGCTCCTTCGTCTGCTCGCGGAGGTACAGCTGGTAGCCGCGGCGCCGCAACAGGTCCGCAGCCACGGTGGACATCAGCTCCAGGCCCTCGCCCTTGCCCTGCGGGTACAGGACGATGCTGGCCGGGGGTGCTGGCAGGACCGCGACGGCGGCCTCCATGACCTCGGCCATCAGGGCGCGGGCCAGCCAGAGGTTGGATCGCACCGTGTCATCGGCTGCGGAAAAGCTCAGGGTAGGGATCGACGCATCCCCCAGGGCGGATCCGGCCAGGACGATCAGCAGGCCCGGGGTCAGCAGCAAGGTTCGCATTCTCATCGCGCACGTGCCCTTTCGGGTGAAGTTCCGGCGACAGGGACCGCCCAGACATCGTAGGGGGTGACCGCGAGGAAGCGGGCCTGCACCCGGTCCCCCACACGCAGCTCTCCTGCCGGCAGAACCACCACGCCGTCCAGATCGTAGCCGTAGTGATAGCTCCGCCCCAGGACCAGGGGACCATCGTTGCTGATAACCTCTGCCAGGCTGGAACGTTCCGCAATTGTCGCCGCCGTTCCCTCGGCCAGGCCCGCCAGCAGCGCACGAACCTCCCCTCGTTCCGGCCGCTCGTCCACTACCACGGCGTGCTCCTGGCCCAGCCGGCGCTCCTGTCGCCGCAGCGCGATCCCCGCCTGCAGGTCCAGAAGGCGAGCTTCGCGATCGGCCACGATCTCGTCCGGCACGCGCCCCGGCAGGACCGCGGCGAGCGTCCCGACCTCCGGAGAATAACGGTAAGCGCCGAGGTGGTCAAACTCCACCCGGGCCAGGAAATCGGCCAGTTCCTCCACGTCCCGCTCCTCCTCACCGGGAAAGCCCAGCAGGATCGTCGTGCGCAGCACCAGGTCGGGGCGGGCCTCCCGCAGCCTGGTCAGGGTTCGCAAGGTGGCGGCGGCGCTCCCCGGGCGCTTCATGGCTCGCAGGAGCCGGCTCGCCGCGTGCTGGATCGGCAGGTCCAGGTAGGGCACGACGCCGGGAAGGTCCAGCAGCGCGAGCAACTGCTCCACGGGCAGCAGGCCGGGGTAGATGTAGAGCAGGCGGATCCAGCGCAGGCCATCCACGCGGCCCAGCAGGCGGACCAGATCCAGCAAACGTTCTCCGCGGTCCCGCCCCCAGGCGGCCGTGTTCTGGCTCACCAGCTGGATCTCCTGCACGCCCCGCGCAACCAGCTGCGTCACCTCGGCCAGGATGTCCTCGCCCGGGCGGCTGCGCAGGGGCCCGCGGATGCGTGGGATCCGGCAAAAGGTGCACTGGCCGTTGCAGCCCTCGCCCAGCTTGACGAAGGCCACGTGGGACGGGGTCAGCAGCGGGCGGCTCGCCAGACCCGTGTAGCGGGCGCGGGCCGGATCGACGACCAGCTGCGTGCGCCGGCCGGCGAGACAGGTCTCCACGATGCCGGCGAACTCGCCGACGCCGGCCACCAGGTCCACGGCGGGATAGGACCGGCGGATCTCGGCGGCGTGCTCCTGGGACCAGCAGCCCACCACCGCGAGGAAGCGGTCCGGCCCCTTGAGCTTCACCAGCTCCGCCAGGGCATCCCGGCTGTCTATCCGGGCGGCGGCCACGAAGCCGCAGGTGTTCAGGATCCAGACGTCGGCGTCTTCCGGATCGCCGACGAGCGCGACGCCGCGCGCGGCGAAATGGCCCAGGAGGGCCTCGGAGTCCACGAGGTTCTTGTCGCAGCCGAGCGTGGCGCACCAGACGGAGCGGGGCCACCCTGCGCTCACGCTTCCCCCTCGTCCATGCCCAGGTCCGCGAGGTCTTCGGGCTTCAGGAGCACGTCGCGCGCTTTGCTGCCGGTGAACGGCCCGACCACGCCGGCCTCTTCCAGCATGTCGATCAGACGTCCGGCCCGCGTATAGCCGATCCGCAGCCGCCGCTGCAGGAGCGAGGTCGAGCCGCTCTGGTGCAGCACGACGATGCGCCGGGCCGCCTCGAAGAGATCGTCCTCGCCGCTGTAGTCGCCCGCGCCGCCGGCCTCGTCGTCCAGGAGGACCTCGTCGGCCTCCGTGGCGAACTGCTGCCAGTGCTGCACGATGGCCTGGCACTCGTCGATCTCGATGAGCGCCCCCTGCACCCGCACGGGCAGCGCCCGGCCGGGCTGCAGGTAGAGCAGATCACCGCGGCCGAGGAGCGTCTCGGCACCGTTCATGTCCAGGATGGTCCGGGAGTCGTTCCGCTGGATGACCCGGAAGGCGATGCGGCAGGGGATGTTGGCCTTGATGACGCCGGTGATGACGTCCACCGAGGGTCGCTGGGTGGCCAGGATGAGGTGGATGCCCACGGCTCTGGCCTTGCCCGCCAGACGGGTGATCGGCAGCTCGAACTCCTGGCCGAGCTGGAGCATCAGATCGGCCAGCTCGTCCACGATGGTCAGGTAGTAGGGCATGGGCTCGGCGATCGGCTGGCCGTCCGGAGCCCTGACCTCGCCCCGCGCCACCCGTTCGTTGTAGGCCTCGATGTCGCGAACCCCGGCCTGGGCCAGGCGCCTGTAACGGGCATCCATCTGGGCCACCATCCACTTGAGAGCCTTGAGAGCCTCGCGGGGATCCGTGACCACGGGCAGCAGCAGGTGCGGCAGACCGTTGTAGACGCTCATCTCGAGCATCTTGGGATCGATCAGGACGAAGCGGACGCGCGAGGGGTCGTTGTGGAGCAGCAGGTTGCAGATGATCGCGTTCAGGCAGACGCTCTTGCCGCTGCCCGTGGAGCCGGCCACCAGCAGGTGGGGCAGGCGGGCGATGTCGATGACCACGGGCTGCCCGGTGACGTTCTTGCCCAGCGCGACGCAGAGAGGCCCCCGGAAACGATCCTCAGCCAGGGCCAGCACCTCCTGGAGCCGCACGACCTCCGGGTGCGGATTGGGGATCTCGATCCCGACCGCGGCCTTGCCGGGAATGGGCGCCTCCATGCGGATGCTGCGGGCCTTCATGGCCAGGGCCAGATCGTTGGCCCGCTGGGTGATCTGGCTCACCTTCACGCCCGGCGCCGGCTGGTACTCGAAGGTGGTGACCACCGGGCCCGGTCGCACGTCCTTGACCTCCCCCTCCACCCCGAAGGAACGCAGGGTGGATTCCAGCAGATCCGCGGCCGCATCCAGCACCGCCGGCGTCAGGCCGTTGCCGCCGTCGTCGACCACCCGGAGCAGCTCGCGACCGGGCAGAACGTAGACCGGCCGCTCGACCGCGCCGCGCGCGGAGGAAATGCCCGCAGCGGAAGCCCCAGCTGGCCGGGCCCGGGTGGACTGCAGGGGATCCGAGAGCGAACCGGGCCCGCTCCGCTCCGGCACCGCCCCGTTCGCCTGGCCCCCCGCTGTGCCGCCCGCAGGACCCGCGCCGGCGGAGGAGACTCCCGTCTCCTCCACCGGCAGGTGCAGGCGACGCCCGGCCGCCGCCCAGCGCGCGGCCGCATCCACGACCAACCCGCTGCCCGCCGCCACCTTCCCCGGCCGCTCCGTCCCCGAACCCTCCAGGTCCGCCCGCAGGACCGCCTCCCGCCGCGAGGCTCTCCGGTCCGCCCAGAAGCCCTGCAGCGCGCGAGCCGCTGCGGCGGGCACGCGCAGAGCCCGAACCGCGAAATCGCGCAGGCCCCGCGCGACGGCTCCCAGAGGACCCGCCGGCGCGGGCCGTCGTCTCCAGAGGGGAGCCAGCCAGGGGCGGGTGATCAGTCCCAGGCTCAACAGCAGGAAGAAGGTCAGGAAGATCCGGCCGCCCCACAGTCCGAAGAGGAAGTGGAAGCCGCGGCCCAGCCAGATGCCCGCCATGCCGCCCCAGGCGGCCCCCACCTCTGCGGGCAGAGGCCCTTTGGGCTGGGCGATCCAGGCCGTCGTGGCCAGCCAGGCCGGCACCGCCCGTCGCAGCAGCCGTCCGGTCACGTCACGCCGCCGGACCAGCAGGGCGAGCCCCTGGCTGGCCAGGAGCAGCGGGATCGCCCAGCACCAGGCGTTTCCCAACAGGACGCGCAGGGCCAGGCTCAGCAGGGCCCCCACCGGACCGCCCGGATTGTCCGCCGGCAGCAGCTCCGGGGACTCGCCTCCGAGCAGGGCTCGCCACCAGGCCACGGGAGGACCGGCCAGGGCCACGGCCAGATAGGCGGCCAGGGCCAGCAGCAACAGACCACCCAGCCAGCTCGACTCCCACCACGACGGCCGCGCGCCGCCGTCAGCCCTCCTCCGACCTCGCCCGGACACGCATACCCTCCTGCAGCTCCGCCAGCTCGTCCTCCAGGAACTTCGTCGTCGCCCCCCCCGCCAGGAAGGTCGGATTGGCCAGGACCACCAGGTGCAGCGGGATCGAGGTCGGGATGCCCTCGATCACGCACTCGCTCAGGGCCCGTCGCATGCGGGCGATGGCCTCCTGCCGATCCGCTCCGTGGGTGATGATCTTGGCCACCAGCGAGTCGTAGAACGGCGGGACCAGGTAGTCGGAGTAGATGTGGCTGTCGACCCGGACACCGGGACCACCCGGGGCATGGAAGAAGAAGATGCGTCCGGGACAGGGCAGGAAAGCCCGCTCGGGGTTCTCGGCATTCACCCGGCACTCGATGGCGCTGCCGCGCAGCTGTACATCCTCCTGCCGGAGATCCAGCCGCTCGCCGGCGGCCAGGCCGATCTGCAGCTTGACCAGATCGAGACCCGTGACCATCTCGGTCACCGGATGCTCCACCTGGATGCGGGTGTTCATCTCCATGAAGTAGAAGGAACCGTCCTCGTCCAGCAGGAATTCCACCGTCCCCGCCGAGCGGTAGCCCACCGATTCCGCCAGCTGTACGGCCGCCTCGCCCATGCGCGCCCGGAGCTTGGCGTCCACGACCGGAGACGGCGACTCCTCGATCAGCTTCTGGTGACGTCGCTGAACCGAGCAGTCCCGCTCCCCGAGGTGGATCACATGGCCGTAGTTGTCGGCCAGGATCTGGATCTCCACGTGCCGCGGCCTGGCCAGGTAGCGTTCCAGGTAGACCGCGTCGTTCTTGAAGGCCGCCGCGGCCTCGGAGCGGGCCGTCACGAAGTTGTGCGCCAGCTCCTCGGCATCGGCCGCCACCCGCATGCCCTTGCCCCCGCCTCCAGCAGAGGCCTTGATGATCACCGGATAACCCAGCTTCTCGGCCGCGGCGATGGCTTCCTCGGCTGTCTCCAGGACAGCCTCGCTCCCCGGAACCACCGGCACGCCGGCCGCCAGCGCCGTTCGGCGCGCCATGGCCTTGTCGCCCATGCGACGGATCACCTCGGCATCGGGCCCGATCCAGACGAAGCCGTTCTCGCTGCAGATCTCCGCGAACTCCGCGTTTTCCGCCAGGAAGCCGTAGCCGGGGTGGATCGCCTCCGCGCCCGTGATCTCCGCGGCCGCGATGAGATTGGGAATGCGCAGGTAGCTCTCGCTGCTGATGTCCTTGCCCACGCAAACCGATTCGTCCGCATACTTGACGTGCAAGGACTCGGTATCCGCACTGGAATGGACGGCCACGCATTCCACGTCCAACTCGCGGCAGGCCCGCATGATGCGCAGCGCGATCTCTCCGCGGTTGGCGATCAGGATCTTCTTGAACATCCAGCTGCCCCCATCCAGGACCAGGTTCCAGCAAACCGGCCCGGGGCGCCTCATCCAGCGAATGGAATGGGCCATGCACCACGGGCGCTACGCCCGCTAGGCGCGGCTGCAGCGCAGGGATCCGGGCCGTGACGAGCGATATATTGTCATCCCCACCCCCAATATTGGCAAGTAGGTTGTGCCATCGAGAATGTGTCCGGCGCGTAAGCTGCTGAACGCCGGGCAT
>CAZGEC010000030.1:0-5137 GCA_964524645.1 uncultured Fibrobacteraceae bacterium
CTGAAGGGGATGTCCGGCGGCGGCGTCCGCCGCGTGCAGCCGGAGATCGCCGGCAGCAGGAAGGCCAGGGCCATGGCGACCGGCCAGGGGCAAGGGCGAAGGTGCATGCGCGACGGCATCGGTCATCCTCCCGATCCAGCGTGAAGCGTGAAGGGGAGGCCCGGCGGGCCGGCCCTCGACCAGCTCCCCCGAGTCTCCGGCTCAGGGCGAACCGTACTTGACGCTGCAGCCGTAGGGCTGGGTCTCGCTGATGGCGACCTTTCCACCACCCAGCAGCTGTTCCAGCGCGGCGGCGACGTAATTGGTCTCGCCCAGCCGGGAAGGGCTGCGGTCGTCGTCGATGGCTCCGCTATAGACGAGGATCCCGTCGGCCGCGATCACGAACATGTGCGGGGTGGTCTTGGCGCCGTACATCCTTCCGACCGTCCCGTCCTCGTCCAGCAGGATCGGAAACGGCATGGCGTACTCCTCGTGCGCCTTGCGGTTGCGCTCGAGCCCGTGGCCCTGCTTGCCCGGCGCACCCGAGTTGATCGCCAGCCAGACCACGCCGCGGTCCTTCACCCTGGCGTACAGCTCGTTCATGGTCTTGTTGTGAAGATGGTGCTTCTGGATGAACGGGCAGTCCGGATTGAACCACTCCAGCACCACGGTCTTGCCCTGCTTCAGGGCGTCGTGCAGGGCGTGTGTGCGGCCGTCGGTGTCGGTCAGGACGAAGTCCGGTGCTGGCTCGCCCACGGCCGCAACCTGGGGAGCCATGGCCGCCCCGGCCTCCCTCGCCGGCTCCGCGGCAGCCGCAAGCGCGGCCACGACCGCCGGGAGCAGGATGGTCCCCAGAACCAGGGCGCGGACACCGATCGCCTGCAAGATGCTTGGCTTCATGCTCTCTCCTTCTTCAGCCCGCATTCCCGGTTCCGGGATGCGGGACGTCGAGTTCGTACCAGACGGGTTCGCCCCCGCCGGGCGGGCGGATCTCGAGGATCCCCCTGGCCGGACCGGGAACGCCGTCGCGACCGTCGAACCGCAGCTCCAGGCGTCCGTTCCCGCCGACGTCGTCGGTGAGGGGATCCACCAGCCGCCCGCAGTCCGCGTCCGGATAGAAGACCAGATCGCTGCCCCGCTCGTCGCCGACGACCAGGACATCGCCCTGCCAGGTCGCGAACAGCCCGGGACGATCCTGCGGCCACGGCAAAGGCAACCGCCGCCGGAAGCGCGCGAAGAGAGGAGTCTGCGCGGAGGGCGCCGGGGCCGCGCCGGACCTCCGGCTGGCCACGACCGGGAGCGCCAGCTCCACGTGGGAGCGGCCCACCCGGCACTCCTCGCGGCAGACCACCCACTCCAGATCGGCGGCGAAGCGCGCCTCGCTTCCGGGCGGAGCGGCCGCCGGCGCCACCACGGGCAGGATCAGCAGCACCTCGTCGCGATAGACGTGGTCCAGGATCCGACCCGGCGAGACGTGCCGCTCCGGCGCCGGCCAGAGCAACGGTTCCGCCGTGTATCCAGGCGGCAGCACCGCGGTCACGGCGATCGGTGCCCCGGTGTCGCTGCGCCCCTTCCAGTAGAGGTGCCAGCCGGCGGCGATCCGGAAGCGCAGGCCGAGCCGCATGGTGTCGCCGGGAGCCAGAGCTGCGCTCGCGGCGACCAGCGTCGCCCGCACCGGATCGGCATTCGTGGGTGCCTGCTTCCGGTCGCCTTCTGCACAGCCGGCGGCCAGCAACAGGGCCGCGCACAGCAGCGCCGCCCTGGAGCCTTCGCGAACGATTGTGGACGCCGTGGTCATTCGTGGATTCGTCCTGAGGAGAGAGTGGCTCTCCCCGCGACGGAGTCGTCAGCTATGCTGGACAAATCCCACCTATAAGATCAGGACCGGCACTTCGCCACCGCGGGCACCGGCCCTGCATGGGCCTTGGCGAGCATCCGCTCAGGGTCCCAGGCGGAACTTGAGCCCCGCGCTGACCACGGGATCGACGGGAAAGACCAGGCTGGCCTTATCGAAACCGCGATCCTTGTGTCCGGCCAGCAGCAGCCCGCCCTCCGCGAAGAGGCCTATCCGCCGGTACCACATGTTCAGACCGGCGCCGCTCCAGAAGTAGCCCTGGCTCCCGTCCGCCACGCCGTCCAGAGCATACATGTAGACCACCACGCCGCCCGTGAACAGGTAGGGATGAAGCCCTGCTTCCTGTGACCCGTACAGCAAGCGCAGGCCCACCGCGTTGGCGATGATCAGGCCGCCGGCGTTGAATCCCAGGCTCACGTCCGGCGCCAGGCCGTGCTCGTAGACCAGCGCCGCGATCTGCGGAATGCCGGCGGCGACGCCCAGGGCGCGGTAGGGTCCATCCGCGGCGGCGGTGGGCGGGACGAACCAGCAGCCGGCCAGCAGGATCGCAGCCGGCAGGCACGACAGGGCAGGGCGACGGCGGCGGCGACGGGTGGACACGGACATGGCAACCATCCTCGGCGGGTTGGCGACGGCGCCTGGCGTGCGGCCACCGCCGTGGGTTTCCAGGCTCACAGTATGAAACTACGCTATCAGGGTGCGCCGGTTGCCCGCAACCCCCGTCGCGGCGTCCCCTGGCCGGAGCCGCTCCGGCGTGTTAGCGTGAAGGGCAGGAGGACGCCATGTGTCTGCTGCTGATCGCCCACGAGGTTCATCCGGATCATCCCCTGGTCCTGCTGGCCAATCGCGACGAGTACCGCGCCCGTCCCACGGCCCCGCTGGGCTTCTGGCAGGACGAACCGCAGCTGCTGGCGGGAAGGGATCTGCTAGCCGGCGGGACCTGGCTCGGTGTCACCCGCAGCGGCCGGATCGCGGCCGTCACCAACTACCGGGAGCCCGGCGTCCACCGCTCGGGAGCCCCCTCCCGGGGCAATCTGGTCCACAGCTACCTGAGCGCGGACCTCTCTCCTGGCGCCTGGCTCGCGAAGCTGGCCCCGCGGGATACCGCCTACAACGGATTCAACCTGATCTGCGGGGACCTTGCCGCTCCGCCCGAGGAGCGCTTCCTCTATCGCTCGAACCGGGACGGCGACCCCCGTTCCCTGCCGGTGGGCTTGCACGGTTTGAGCAACCACCTGCTGGATTCGCCCTGGCCGAAGGTGCAGAGGAGCAAGGGCCGGCTGCAGGACGCCTTGCGGGATCCCCATCCTTTCGACCCGGAGGATCTGCTGGACATCCTGGCCGACACGACGCGGGCGCCCGATGCAGAGCTGCCCGATACCGGCGTGGGGCTGGAGCTCGAGCGGATCCTGTCGTCGGCTTTCATCGCCGGTCTGGAGTACGGCACGCGCAGCTCGTCCGTCATCCTGCTGGATCGCTCCGGACAGCTGACCTTCGTGGAGCGCACGTTCGCTCCGGACGCCGCCGCCCCCCGGCCCCTCGACACCCGCCGCTTCCAGCTGCGCCTGGCCCGGGACGACTGATCGGGGGCGCAAACCGTCAGGAGGCCAGGACATTGCGCAGGATTGCGGTTCCGGTCCCGGTTGTCCGGCGCGGTCCATCCGTTGCGGCTGCTGGGGCGGGAAAAGACCACGGCCGACTTGAGTTTCCGGCCGTATTCTGCTAACGAGTAGGCCACCATCGCCCTCTGGGTCCCCCGGCCGGGAGCGACCATGCAGCACGATGCCATCGCCGTCATCGATTTCGGCGGCCAGTACGCCCACCTCATCGCCACCAAGGTGCGGCGCCTCCACGTCCTGGCCGAGATCCGCCAGCCCGAGGACCCCCTCGAGGCCTTCCGCGGCTACAAGGGCATCATCCTCTCCGGCAGCCCCTCGTTGTCGTCCTTCGGCGAGGACTCGCTCTACACCCGGGAGATCTACGACCTGGACGTGCCGATTCTCGGCTTCTGCTTCGGCCACCAGGAGATCGCCAAGCACTACGGCGGCGAGGTGGTCCATGGCCGGCAGGAGTGGGGCCGCGCCGATCTGCACCTGCTGCGCGACCACCCCCTGTTTCAGGGGCTGGGCAGGGTGGAGCAGGTCTGGATGAGCCACTTCGACTCGGTCACGGCCGTGGGTCCCGGCTTCGAGGAGCTGGGCTACACCGTGCTGGGACGCGCGGGCGAGGAGCATCGGTATGCGGCCATCGGCTCGGATCGATTCCGGCGGTACGGCCTGCAGTTCCACCCCGAGGTCGACGACACGCCCCATGGCGACGAGATGATCGCGAACTTCGTGCTGAAGATCTGCGGCTGCCGGCCGTCGTGGACCATGGACCGCTACGTGGAAGAGCAGATCGAGAGCATCCGGGCGCGGGTGGGCGATCGCTCGGTGTTCCTGCTGGCCTCCGGAGGCGTGGACTCGACCGTGGCGGCCGTGCTGTTCGGCCGGGCCCTGGGGCCGGACCGGCTCCAGCTGCTGCACGTGGACAACGGCCTGATGCGCAAGGACGAGAGCCGCCAGGTCCTGCAGACCTTCGCCGATCTGGGCCTCGATACCCACCTGCACTTCGTGGACGCCGGCGAGACGTTCCTGGCGGCGCTGGCCGGGGTGATCGATCCCGAGCAGAAGCGCCGCATCATCGGCACGACCTTCGTGGAGGTCTTCGAGCGCGAGGCGCGGCGGCTCGGTCTGCAGGATCACCTGCTCGGCCAGGGCACCATCTATCCGGACACCATCGAGACCGGCGGCACCCGGCGGGCCGACGTCATCAAGACCCACCACAACCGGGTGCCGATCATCGAGGAGATGATCGCCGCCGGCCAGGTGATCGAGCCGCTGGCCGATCTCTACAAGGTGGAGGTGCGCGAGCTGGGCGAGAAGCTGGGCCTGCCGGAAGCGCTGATCTGGCGGCAGCCGTTCCCCGGGCCGGGGCTCGGGGTCAGGCTGCTCTGCTCCGACGGCAAGGTGGCCGATGGAGAGGAACTGGCGCGGATCGGCCCCCAGGTGGCCGAGCTGGCGGCGCTGTACGGTCTGGAAGCCGTCCCGTTGCCGGTCCGTTCGGTCGGCGTGAAGGCGGATCTGCGCTCCTACGAGCATCCGGTCCTGGTGCACGGCGAGGCGGACTGGGATGCGCTGGCCGAGGCCGCCGGAGCGGTCTTCAAGCGGGTGCCCGGCCTGAACCGCTGTCTCTGGAACCTGGGGCCGCGGATGCCGCGCGCCTTCCGGCCGCTGCCCGCGACCACGACCCGCGAGCGCCTGG
>CAZGEC010000030.1:5237-50550 GCA_964524645.1 uncultured Fibrobacteraceae bacterium
CGGATGCCGCGCGCCTTCCGGCCGCTGCCCGCGACCACGACCCGCGAGCGCCTGGACCTGCTGCGCGAGGCCGACCACCTGGTCACGGAGGGTCTGCGCCGCCATGGCGTCGACCGCGACGTCTGGCAATGTCCGACCGTGCTGGTCCCGCTGGAGATCGATGGACGCGGGCGGGAGCTCTGCATCGTGCGCCCCATCCACAGCGAGCGCGCCATGACGGCCACGGCGGCCCGCCTGCCGCACACCCTCCTCGACGAGCTGCGCGAGCAGATCCTGCCCCTGCCCGGCATCTCCGGCCTGGCCTACGATCTCACCAGCAAGCCGCCCGGCACGATCGAGTGGGAGTAGCTGCAAGAGCGCCCGGGGTTCACTCGGCGGCCGTCACGGAGACGACCTTGAGGTCGAACTCGAGGGTCCTGCCGGCCAGGGGATGGTTGCCGTCCACGATGGCCGTCTCCTCGCCCAGTTCCTTGACCCAGACCTGGATCACCTGGTCGCCGGCCTGGGCCTGCAGGGGATCGCCCACGGCCACGCTCTCGGGCAGGGCCTCGCGCGGGACCTCCTGCTGCAGCTCGGGATGATGGGGGCCGAAGCCATCCTCGGGGGCAACCGTCACGGTCCGTTCCTCGCCCTCTTCCATGCCGATGACCGCCAGGCTGAAGCCAGGGATCAGCTGCTTGCTGCCGGCCTCGAACTCCAGCGGCTCCTTGCCCTCGGAGGTGTCGAACACCGTCCCGTCGGGAAAACGTCCCGTGAAATGCACCTGGACAAGATCCCCTTCGCGGGCGCGGGCCATGGCCTCTCCTTCGCATTGAAGACAAAAAACGGGGCGAACAGGGAAAAAGCAGTTCCCTGTTTCCCCACGTTCTCTTGCCAACCTAAGCCAGGATCCTTCGGGGGGCAAAGGGATAGTGCCACCGACGCCGGGAGCGACTTTTCTCCGAACTTCCCGCTCGGTCGGGATCACTGGCGCGGCGGGCGCGTGGGCGGTCGGCCCTGGGCCCGGATGACCGAGACCGGGCTGCGGATGTCGACCCGAGGCACGCGTTCGAGCTTGCGAATGACCGTGTAGCCGCGGTCGCCACGGTAGCAAAACTCGATTTCGAGCTTCAGCTCGTCCGCATCGGTGTACGGCCGCAGGAACTCCCGGTAGGCGGCCCGGTAGGCGTCCACCAGCTCCGGATGCTGCTGCGCGAACCACTCCCCGTTCGGGTCGGGGAAGTCCGTGGTCCGTATCTCGCCCCCCGCGTTGGCCACCCGCACCATCTGGCCCAGGATGTCCATGCCCCGGCGGATCCGCAGGCGGGCATCCTCGCCCTCCTCTGGCGCGAAGAGGAAGAACCACTTCAGCAGCGAGTGGCTCACCACCAGATCGAAGAAGTTGCTGGGAAAGAGCAGCCGCTGGGCATCCATGGCGAGGCGGCGGCGGTAGAATAGCTCGACACAGGCCGGCGAGAGATCACGCAGGTCGATCTCGGCGTAGGCCACGTCCACGGCCACGGCATCGGCCCCGTAGTCGTCGGCCATGATGTCCACGAATTCCGAGAGGCCGGCCCCCACGTCCAGGACCCGCTTGCCGGCGTAGGCGGAGGCGAAATCCGGATCCAGGCCCAGGTTGCGCTCGTAGGTGGCGAAATCGCTGCTGGTGACCTCGATCTCCGCGGGCTGTCCCGCCTGATCCGGCAATGAGACGGCCAGTATGTCGGCGATGTACTCGCAGGGCGGCTTGCGCTCCTGTCCGCGCGCCGCCGGCCGGGCCGGCAGGACCAGGACCAGACCCAGCAGGACGGTGATGGCCGTGCGTCGCCCCAAATGTCCCGTCATGCCGCTCCTCCAGGGCCGGGGGATCCAGAGCCGCTTCGCCGGTCCATCGTAGCACCACGCTCCGCTCACATCCAGTCGGCTGGCACGTGACCGCGTATCCGGGGCGTGCGGGCAACCCCATTGAGTTATTCGCTACGAATCTGGTATACTATAAACTCCAAGCCAGAACCGGCTCCGCTCCGAAAGCTCTCGCGGAGGTGATCGACACTCGCCCGACAACTCGTACCGGGAGGCGGTCATGCTGCACCGCAAGTCGACCCTGGGGGGATGGATCGCCGCGATGCTGGCGGGCGCGCTGATGGTCCTCCACTTTCCCTCCCTCGTTTCCGCCCAGGAACTCCTGAACAAGGCCGGCCAGCCGGAGATCCTGCAACCGGGCGTCCTCAACACCCCCAGCCCCCTGAAGGCGGACTTCGAGTACAACACCGGGGGCACCATCGACTTCGTGCCCACGCTGGGCGGTTCGGCGACGGGCTGGGCCGAGTGGATGATCACGACGGTCCACAACGACACGGGCCATCGGCTCAGGCTGACGGAATTCGGCTTCCCCTGCTGCGGTCCGCCGACCGGACCCTACGGGTGGCTGGTCTGGAGGAGCGTCGGCGGCCTCTATCCTCCCATGGGCGATCCCGCCGCCGCCGATTACCACGGGCCTTTCACGCCCCTCGACTCCAATCCGGCCACCAACCCACCCACCGTCTATACCTACGTGAACGTCAGCGCACAGAACATCGTCATCCCGAATGGCAGCTACTTCTGCTTCGGCTACGACGTGACCGGCTTCGGAGGCCAGACGAGTTACAACGGCGTGCTGACCTGGGGATGGTACGGTGGCGTCTGGGATCCCGACCAACCCTACAACCGCACGGCCGTTCTCCAGGTCAAGGCGAACTTCCTGCCGCGCACCTGGCATGTGCCCGGCGACTTGCCCACCATAGCCACGGCCCTGGAAGCCGCCGCGGTCGGCGACACGATCCAGCTGGCCGACGGCATCTACCACGAGCACAACCTCACCATGACGTCCGGAGTGGTCCTGCGGGGCAATCTGGAGGACCCGGGCATGGTCGTCATCAGCGGTTCCAACGAGGGTATGATCCTCTACGGCGACGACCTGGACGACTCCACCATCATCGAGGGCATCAAGTTCACCCAGGGATTCGCGGGGCAAGGCGGTGCCATTTACTTGCACACCTCTGTCCCCACGATCCAGCACTGCCTCTTCGTCCAGAACAACGCCATCTCCGACGGCGGGGCGATCGCCTGCGAGGATGCCTCGCCCACCCTCATCGAATGCACGTTCGCTTACAACAATGCGGGTCAGTACGGCGGCGCCATCTACGTGGTGACGCCCGCGAAGGGAGCCGACGGCAAGAACTCCTATCCAACGCTCTTCAACTGCACCTTCTACTCGAACGGGGCGAGCACGGGAGGCGCTGCAATCTTCGCCTACTATGCCTCATATCCCGATCTGCACAACTGCATCCTCGCCTATGGTTCCGTGGGGGCATCAGCCGCATGCGGCTCCGGCGCCTACATCACCCTCAGCTGCTGCGACGTCTACGGCAATTACGGAGGCGATTACGTGGGCTGTCTGGCGGGTCAGCTCGGCGTCAGCGGCAACATCTCCGCGGATCCCCTCTTCGCCGACGTGGAAATGTTCGACTTCACGCTGCTCAGCGATTCCCCCTGCGCACCGGCGAACAATCCCGGCTGCGGGTTGATCGGCGCCTGGCCGGCCGCGCCCAGCTACCTGATCATCGACGACGGATCGGGCGACTTCCCCACCGTGCAGCAGGCCGTCGACTCCGCCCCTGAGTACTCCACCATCGAGCTGGCCGACGGCACCTTCACCGGCGCCCAGAACGTGGACATCGACTTCGGGGGCAAGAACCTCATCGTCCGCTCCCAGAACGACAATCCCTACACCTGCATCATCGACTGCGGCGGCAGCTCCGGCAATCCTCACCGCGCCTTCCGGTTCCACAGCGGAGAGGGAACCGCATCGCACGTCCGGGGCATCGCCATCGTCGGCGGGCAGGCCACCGGCACCAAAACCTCCGGGGGTGGCGGCATCCTCGTCGAGGGCGGCAGCGCCCCGGTGCTCGAGAACCTGCTCCTGGTCGGGAACGCGGCCGATTCCGGGGGCGGCGGCCTGCACGTCGGGATCTCCTCCGCGGCCTCCGTCACGGGCTGCACCTTCGTGGCCAACAGCTCGTCGTCGGGAGGCGGTGGACTGCACTGCGAACCGGCCTCCAGCGCGGAGCTCACACGCTGCACCTTCGCCTACAACTCGTCGCCCGATGCCTGCATCTATCTCGACAACAGCGCAACCCTGGTGGCCGAGAACACAATCGTGTCCTTCACCACGGGTGGTGGTGTCGCGGTGGAATGCGTGGGGTCGGCCAGCGCCACCTTGAATTGCTGCGACATCTACGGGAATGAAGGCGGCGACTGGGTGGGCTGCATCGCCGGCCAGTACGGCACCAGCGGCAACATCGCCGGGGATCCTCTCTTCTGCGATCCCTTCGGGTTCAACTACCTGCTCAACAGCGATTCCCCCTGCTCGCCCTACGTGTCCTCCTGCGGACGCATCGGGGCCTGGGATATCGGTTGTGCCGGCAGCGACGACATCATCGGGTTCTACACCACGCATGATGTCTCCGGCACGACGAGATTGGAGGTGGAGCCGCTCGTCCCCTTCACGGTCTACCTATGCATCCGCAACCCGTCGGCCATGGCGGGCGTCCGCGGCTGGGAGGCCGGAATCTACGGCAGCGCCAATCTCAGCATCACGGACTGGTCCCTGCAGGGAAGCGGTACCTGGATCGGGGAGCCACCGGGAGACGTCAGCGTCGGCCTCTCGACACCGCTGCCCTGGAGCGAGGTCGTCTGGCTGGCGACGATGCAGTGCATCAAGACCGACACCGATCCCGCCTACCTGTACATCTACCCGCACACGACATCGTCGTGCACTCCTCCCGCACCCTGCTACGTCGCCGGCGACGTCGTCGGGGAGATCATCCCGCTCGTCGTCTCCTCCGGGAGCTACGAGCTGCCGGTGTTCACGGCCGCGCCGGATCTGTCGGGCGCGCCCGGGCCGGAGCTGTCGCGTCCGTTCGCCCTGCAGCCCTGCTACCCCAATCCCTTCAATCCGACGACCACGATCACCTACGATCTGCCGCGGACGGTGGATGTCTCGCTGAAGGTCTTCGATCTCGCCGGGCGCCTGGTGAGGATCCTGGTGGACGAGACCGCCGTGGCGGCAGGAAGGCACACGGTCGAGTGGGACGGCCGCGATGATCGCGGCAGAAGCGTGGCGGCCGGTGTCTACCTGGCTCGGCTCGAGGCGGGCGAGTTCAGCCAGGTCCGCCGCATGGCCCTGGTCAAGTAGTCCGTCTCTATGAGCGGATGGTGGCCGGGCACGGCCCGGGCCCGACGGGAATTCCGGCTGCCGCCGGCCGGGTCGCGAGGGCCCTGTTCCGGCCTCCTGCCTGGGGTTTTTCGACCCGGGGCGTCCCTGTTTTTGGCCTCACCATTGAATATTTTTGCTAAATATGATAATCTCCAGGCGATTTCCGCACATCCCGGTCGAATTCGCAGGCCGAAAGGAGGAGGACAGCCAATCCTGCCAGGGATTCGTGTCCCGCCGGCCCCCGTCATGCCCAGGGAGGCGCACGGGGACACCACCAAGATCATGCTAACGAGTCATGTCTACGCGCACGAGGAGGGGAAACATGAAGAGATTGCTCATCGCTTTTCCGGTCATGATGTTGATCCTGGGCCTGGTCGGGCTGGCCTATGCGGACAAGCCCCCGCTGGAAAAGCCGCTCGTCCCGTTCCAGGGCCAGGTGAGATCGACCGAGATCGAGCCCAACGATGACTGCACCACGGCCACCCCGCTGCTGGTGGGCGACCCCGTGGAAGCCTCCATCGATCCGATCGGGGACATGGACTGGTTCGAGTTCACCGCCACCGCGGGCGAATGCGTGCGCTTCGAGACCCATCCCGGCGAGGGACAGGTGGGCGGCGACACGCAGATGTACCTCTTCGCGGACGACTGCGTGACCCAGCTCGCCTACGACGACGACGGCGGGGACGGACTGTACTCCTACTTCCAGTACACGTTCACGGACGCGGGAACCTTTTACGTCCGCGTCAACGAGTTCGGCAACAACGGCCTCATCGGCGCCTACGTGATGACGGCCGACGACTGTCCGGAGCCGCCCCCGAACGACACCTGCGCGGGGGCCATCGATCTGCGCGAGCAGGGCCTGCAGACCTTCGAGGTGGATCTCTGCACGTACTACAACGATTACACGCCGGCCCCGCCGGAGTGCACCAACGACTACGCCGCCAACGGACCCGAGGCGGTCTACAAGATCTACCTCATGGCGGGAGAGACCTTCAACGTTTGCGAGGATCAGACTTCCACCTCCATCGACCTGTCGATCTGGCTGGTCAGCGACTGCGGCGATCCGGAGAACACCTGCGTGGCCGGCGAGGACAACGGCAACCCGGAATGCATCAACTACACCGCGGCCGCGGATGGGTGGTACTTCCTGATGGTCGACACGTACAGCGGCTGCGGCCTCGTCGCGGTCACCATCGACGCGCCCATCGCGACCGAGGATCGGTCCTGGGGTTCCGTCAAGCAGCTCTACAAGTAGGCTGGACGCGGAACCATTCGATCTATGTGAAGGCCCCCTCCCGTCTCCCGGGAGGGGGCCTCTCGTTTCGCGGCGGCCGCGCTCACCGGACCAGCGACATCCTCCCGGTCTGCACGTCGTCCCCAGCCTGAAGGCGGTAGAAGTAGGTACCCGAGGCCGCCGCGCGCCCAGCATTGTCGCATCCTCGCCAGAGAGCCTCGTGGCAGCCCTCCGGCATGAAACCATCCACCAGCGTCGCGACCAGCCGCCCGTCAACGGTATAGACGCCCAGGCGAACCCACCGGGACTCCGCCAGCCTGTACTCGATCCTGGTGAGCGGATTGAAGGGATTGGGAGAGCAGGCTCCGAGGTGCGCTCGCCGGGTGAGGGCCCCTGGATCCGGCGCATCTGTCAACTCCTCCGAGAGACAGTAGGCCAGATCGGCATGGTATCCGTACGCATCATAGAAGCGCGTCCAGCGGATCACCCCGTTGAGGGGATCGTCCCAGAAGAGCTCGTCGCAGCCATAGCCGGCATCGAACTCCGTCAGGCAAAAGCCACAGTAGGGCGCCACGTCCCCCCAGTCGTTGATGACGTAGCCACCGACGGACATTTGCGTGGTGATGGTGAACGTCTCCGGCAACGAGGCCGTCACCATATAAACCGTCATGTAGCCGGGCTGATAGTAAGCCTGCTCCGGTTCCAGCTCGTTCCAGCCGAACTCGTAATGGCGATACGGCGTCAGCGGGGGCGGGCAGGCGCCGTCGTAGATGTTGACGGCCAGTCCTTGGGGATCGGCCCATGGCGCCAGCCACTCGGAGACGTAGAGGGTGACCACGTTGAAGCCCTGACCCGCCAGAGCGTCCGGGATGTCGTCGGCCATCTCGGAGCCGTAACCGCTGGAGGCGTTCGCGCTCGCCCAGATCGGCGGCTGGCAGTAGAACGCGTCCCGTGATGCGCAGGCCCCGGGCGACTCCGGGCTGATGTAGAAGGTCGGCCCCGCTCCGCAAGCGGAGCCCACGGGGAACAGGATGCACAGGACCAGGATGGATACTCGCATGGATCACCCTCCTCGCCGGGATGGCATGTCGCGGCAGAGAGATGCATTCCGGTTTCACATACCGGCGAGTATACCACAAAAGTCGGCTTCCCGGTGACGGGGCGAAACCTCAAGCGAGGTCGTTCTCCAGGACCAGCCGGTAGCGAGCCTGGCCGGCGGCCAGATGAGCGAGAGCCTCGTTGACCTCGCTCAGCTTGTAGTGCTCGGTGACCGGCTCGATCCCGTGACGGGCGCAGAACTCCAGCATCTTGCGGATCGTGGCCGGCGAACCGAGCGGCGAGCCGGAGATGCTCTTCTGGCCGACGATCAGCGGGAAGGCCGCGGCCGGAATGGGCGAGGGAATCACACCCACGGTGTGGAAGCGTCCCCTGGGACCGAGCGCGTTCAGGAATTGCGACCAGTCCAGGTCGACGTTCACGGTCGACAGCAGGAAATCGAGGGAACCGGCCATCTTCTCCAGCTGCGCCGGATCGCGCGAGTTGACGACGTGGTCGGCGCCCATCGCCATGGCCTCGTCGCGCTTGCTGTCCTGCGAGGTGAACGCGGTCACCTCGCATCCCCAGCTGTCCAGGAACTGCAGCGCCAAGTGTCCGAGCCCGCCGATGCCGATCACGCCGACGCGATCGGTGGGCTTGACCTCGAACTGCACGATCGGGTTGAAGACGGTGATGCCGCCGCAGAACAGGGGGCCGGCCTTCTTGCGGTCGAGTCCTTCCGGTAGGGGTATGGCCCACTCCGCCCGGCAGCGCACCTTGTCGGCGTAGCCACCGTGCCGGCCCACCATCGTCTGCTCGTTGCTCGCGCAGAGGTTGTGGTTCCCGCCCATGCACTGGCTGCAGGTCATGCAGCTGCCGCTGAACCAGCCCAGCCCGACGGTATCGCCGACGGCGAGGTGCCGCACGCTGTCACCCAGCCGGGCGATCCGTCCGATCACCTCGTGACCCGGCACGAGGGGGTAGACCGTGTTGTGCCACTCGTTGTTCAGCATCGAGAGATCGGAATGGCAGATACCGCAGGTCTGAACGTCGATCTCGACCTCTTCCGGGCCGAGTTCGCCCGGTTCGTATTCGAAGGGCCGCAGCTTGCCGCCGGCCTCGTGCGCTGCATAGGCACGGATCATGGCTCACGCCTCCTCCACACGTATGGTCTGAACATCCCGGCGTCTCCGCCGGGGAGAATTCCCAGGACAGGGGATCGGAAGCCGGGAATCGGGCGCTCGGGATTCCAGTCTACGGAGAGATGCGACGGCCCGCCACCGCTCCGGACCGATCCGGAGCACGGCCTGCCGGCGGAGGCTGCATCAGTGAAGGGTGACCCGGCTGTCGCGTCGCGGGACGACCTCCAGGGTTTCGAGACCGTTGGCCTCGAACTCCTGGGCGTAGCGTTCCTGGTACGGAGCGAGGCGCTCGTGGATTTCCACCACGTCGACGGGGGCCGGCTCGTCATCGTCGGCGTCGCGCATGAAGTCGCGCTCGGCCAGGCGGATGATCAGCTCCTGCCAGAAGGTGTCGTTGTCGTACTCCTGGATGTAGGGGTCGCAGGCCTGCTCCACGGCGAGTGTGGGCATGTGCTCCGCGTGTTCCTCGGCGTAGTGCACCAGGTCGCCACAGTCGAAATCCGCCGCCCGGGCCAGCAGCTTCTGCTCGAGCTCGCGGAACCGGGCCTTCTCCGGCTCCGGCTCGTGGTCGTTGGCGGTGAGTATCCACATGGCAAAATGCAGCAGCTCCACCAGCGTGGCGTACTCCCGGCGGTCCAGGTCCATCGTCATGTCTGCTCTCTTCACGTTTTCTCCGCTCCTCTCCGGCGTGCCGGCCTTGCGGCGACGGCCTTCTCCGCTCCGGCGCCCTCGCCCGGATCCTGCTCCGGCTGGGTGGGCACCGCGCGGATCGCGAAGCCGTCCGGCGTCACGTCCAGCAGAGCCGTCTGCTCCGGCAGGACGTCGCCGGCCAGCAGGGCGTCGGCCAGGCGGTCCTGCACCTCGCGCTGGATGACGCGCTTCACGGGCCGGGCGCCGAAGACCGGATCGAAGCCCAGATCCGCGATCTTGCGCACCGCGGTGTCCGTCCACTCCAGGCGGATCTCCTGCTCGCGCAGGGAACGATCCACCTTGGCCAGCTCCAGGCCCACGATCCGCTCGATCATCGGGCGGGAGAGGGCATGGAAGCGCACGATGCCGTCCACACGGTTGAGGAACTCGGGCCGGAAGAACCGCCCCAGCTCCGCGAGCATCTCCCTCTCGACGGCGCGCTGCGTCGCCTCGTCCGCATCCTCGCGCGGCTCGAAGCGGCTGTCCTGGCAGATGTTGGAGGTCATCACCACCAGGGTGTTGCGGAAATCGACCACCCGACCCTTGCCGTCGGTGAGCCGGCCGTCGTCCAGCAGCTGCAGCAGGATGTTCATGACCTCGGGATGGGCCTTCTCCACCTCGTCCAGCAAGATCACGCTGTAGGGATGGCGCCGGGCCGCCTCGGTCAGCTGCCCACCCGACTCGTAGCCCACGTAGCCCGGCGGTGCGCCGATCATGCGGGCCACGCTGTGTCGCTCCATGTACTCGGACATGTCCAGGCGGATCAGGTGGCTCTCGTCTCCGAAGAGCTGCTCGGCCAGGGCCTTGACCAGCTCGGTCTTGCCCACCCCCGTGGGCCCCAGGAAGAGGAACGAGCCCAGGGGCCGGTTGCGGTCGGTCAGACCGGCGCGCGAGCGGCGGATGGTGCGCGCCACCTTCTCCACCGCATGATCCTGGCCGACGACGCGCCGGGTGATCCTCTTCTCCAGGTCGCGCAGCTTCTGCGCCTCGTCCTCCACCAAGCGCTGGGCGGGAATGCCGGTCCACTTGGCCACCAGGTAGGCGATGTCGTCCTCGCCGACCTCCTCCTTGAGCAGGGGGCTGTCGCCCTGGACCTGCCGGAGCTGCGCGCGGGCATCCTCCAGCCGCTTGGAAAGCTCGGCCCGGCGGCCGTACTTGAGTTCCGAGGCCTTGGCCAGATCGCCCCGGCGCTCGGCCGTCTCGATCTCCTGGCCGAGCCGCTCCTGCTCCCCCTGCAGCCCACGGATGCGGTCGATGGCCTCCTTCTCCTCCCGCCAGCGGGCCTTGAGCTGCTGCAGCTCGTCGCCCAGCTCGCTGATCTGCCGCTCGATCACCTCGCGCCGGGCCACCGCCGACTTGTCCTTCTCCTTCTTGAGGGCCAGCTTCTCCATCTCCAGCTGATTCAGCCGGCGCTGGATGTCGTCCACTTCGCTCGGCACCGAGTCGATCTCCATGCGCAGGCGCGAGGCCGCCTCGTCCATCAGGTCGATGGCCTTGTCCGGCAACATGCGGTCGCTGATGTAGCGCTGCGAGAGCTTGACGGCCGCCACCAAGGCGCCGTCGGTGATGCGGATGCCGTGATGGACCTCGTACTTCTCCTTCAGACCGCGCAGGATGGCGATGGCCTGCTCGGTCGTGGGCTCCTCCACCAGGACCGGCTGGAAGCGGCGCTCGAGAGCCGGATCGTTCTCGATGTGCTTGCGGTACTCGTCGATGGTCGTGGCGCCGACGCAGTGCAGCTCGCCCCGGGCGAGAGCCGGCTTGAGGATGTTCGAGGCGTCCATAGCCCCCTCGGCGGCTCCGGCGCCCACCAGCGTGTGCATCTCGTCGATGAAGAGGAGGATCTCGCCCTCCTTCTCGGTGACCTCCTTGACCACCTTCTTGAGCCGCTCCTCGAACTCGCCGCGGTACTTCGTGCCGGCCAGCAGCGCTCCCAGGTCCAGGGCGATCAAGCGCTTGCCTTTCAGACCCTCGGGCACGTCCCCCTCGACCAGGCGGCGCGCCAGCCCCTCCACCACCGCGGTCTTGCCCACGCCGGGAGGCCCGATGAGCACCGGGTTGTTCTTGGTGCGCCGGCTCAGGATCTGCACGACGCGGCGGATCTCCTCGTCCCGCCCGATCACCGGATCGACCTTGCCCTGCCGCGCGAGCGCGCAGAGGTCGCGGGCATAGCGGTCGAGAGCCGAGTCCCGGCCTTGAACGAGGTCGCTCTCTTCGTCGCCCTGATAGGCCTGGTCGGCGCCGCTGGCCTCCAGGGCCCGCGCCACGTGCTGGGGCGTGATGTCGAAGGTCTTGAGCAGGCTTCCGGCGCGCCCGCGGTCGGCGGCCAGGGCCAGCAGCAGCTCCCGCGTGCCGACCATGCCGCCGGACTTCTTCTGCGCCAGCGACTGCGCCTCGAGCAGGATCTGCTGCAGCTCACGGCTGGGATTGGGGACGTCCTTGACCTGCACCCTGGGCAGGCTGGCCAGCTCCTTCTCGACCGTGCTGCTCACCAGGTGCGGGTCCAGTTCCAGGCCGCGCAGGACGCTCGATGCGACGCCGGGCTCGCTCAGCAGCGCCCAGAGCAGATGCAGGGGCTCCAGCTCCGCATGCCCCGCCTCGTAGGCCTTGTTCTGGGCCTTCTGGAGCGCCTCGAGGGCATTGACGGTCATGTTCTTCATCTATGTTCCTCCTCACGTGCCGTTCGATCCGACCGGCACTGCCGGAGTATGTTCGATACCAGCGGAAGCCATGCACGCGATGTGCCGCCCCGCGGCTGTCCGCCATGGCAGGTCCTTAGTCGATTTATTGCAAGGAAATACGGTTCCAGCCGATCAGGTGGAGCCCCCCGCCCGGGATCCGATGTGGCGACAAAGAGGGTCTGCGGTGTCATCCTGACATGCCAAAAGGACATGTCTGGAACGTTTCAGGAATCACTCGGCGGAGATGCTCAGGCGGGTCAACCAGCGGTAGAGGGTCTGGCGGGAAACGCCGAGACGGCGGGCCGCCTCGGCCTTGTTGCCGCCCGCATCGGCCAGAGCGGCCAGCACACGCCGCCGCGTGGCCGGACCCCGCGCCGTGTCGGCACCCGGTCCCGTGAGGGTCAGCGAGACGCCGTTGGTGGCGATCTGGACGTTCACGCGGTCCTCGGTGGCCAGCCCGATGTGCGCGCGCCGGGCCACCATGAGGATTTCGCGCACGTTCCCGGGCCAGGAGTAGTGCTGCAGGGCCCGGATGCTGCTCTCGCCGAAGTAGGTCCAGGTCGAGGCGGGCTTTCCGGAGAACCGCGTGAGGAAGTGATCGAGCAGGGGGACGATGTCGTCGGGACGCTCGCGCAGCGGCGGCAGCTCCAGCTCGAGCACCTTGAGCCGGTAGTTGAGGTCCTGACGGAAACGACCCGCCTCCGCCAGACGATCCAGGTTGGCATTGGTGGCGGCCAGCAGGCGGATATCCACTCGCCGCTCGCGCGGATCGCCCAGGCGGGTGTAAGTGCCATCCTGCAGGAGGCGCAGCAACTTGGGCTGCAGCTCCCAGGGCAGCTCCCCAACCTCGTCCAGGAACAGCGTGCCGCCGTCGGCGAGCGCCACGAAGCCGGGCGTGTCGTCGTCGGCGCCGCTGTAGGCTCCCTTGCGGTGACCGAAGAACTCGCGCTCGAAGAGTGTGGCCGGGATGGCGGCGCAGTTGACCGCCACGAACGGACGGTCCCGCCGGGAGCTGAGCGCGTGAATGCGCCGGGCGACCAGCTCCTTGCCGGTCCCGGTCTCGCCGCGGATGAGCACGGCCTCCGGAAAAGCCGCGTAGGCCTCGGCCTGTCGCAGCACGGCCCGCATGGCGGACGAAGCGGCGACGACCTCCTCTTCGGCCGGCCGGGGCATGTCGCGGCCGGCATCGGGCGCCCTCACCACGGGAGATCCTTCGTGGGCCGCAGCGGCCACGACGGCCCTGGAGCGCTCCTTGGCGCCCGCCTTCGCTGCTCCCGCCAGCTGTTCGATCAGGTCCTCGGCCTCCTGGTGACCCCAGGCCCCCTCCAGGCTCCGGAAGATGTGCTGGGCCAGCAGGGCCTGCTGGAGAGCCTCGCGCCGGAGGGGCTCACGTCGGGCCGGCGCCGAGGCGGCGGCCTGGGCCTCCAGCGTCCTGGCGAGCTGCAGGTAGACGAGGGCCAGCTCGTGCCGGGCCTCGCTCGACTCCAGGCGGGAGAGCGCCTCCTGGTGGAGGGAGCGGGCCGCGGTCCAGTCGCTCCGTCGGGCGGCGACGACAGCCAGGCAACGCAGGGTGATTCCCTCCTCGAAACGGTCGCCGAGCTTCGCCGCGAGGGCCCGCGCCCGTTCCAGCACCGGCTCCGCCTCGCGCAGCCGCTCCAGGAGGACCAGGCACTCGCCGTCGCGTCGCGTCAGCTCCTGCACCAGATCGCCCCCGGGCGCGATCCGGCGCGCCACCGCCATCCCGCGCACGTAGTACCGTCTCGCCTCGCGTGGCTTGCCCTCGTCCCGGAGCACGTCACCCAGGAATTCGAGTGCCAGGACCTCCTCCCGGGGCAGCTGGCGTTCGGTGGCCAGCGTGTAAGCCGCCATGAGATTGCGACGCGCACCGGCGAAATCCCGCTCCAGTCGACAGACATTGCCGAGGGCGATCTTCGCGCGACAGACGGAGTGCAGCGATCCCGCCTTGTCCTGCAGGGTCACGGCCCGGTTCAGATGGCGACGCGCCGCGGCATACTCCCCGCGCTTGTAGTGCGCGATGCCGAGGTTGATGCAGTTGCTGCCCACGCGTCGCGTCAGTCCCAGCTCCTGGTTCAGCTCCAGGCTCTCCTGGAGCCACGCCACGGCCTCGCTGTAACGCGATTGCTGGAGCAGGGTCGCGCCCAGCACGTTGCAGGCTTCGGCCTGCTCCCGGCGCCGGCGCAGGAGCTTGAAAAGATGATAAGCGGCACTGCAGTCCTGCTGCGCCTCGTCGTAGCGACCCAGGTGGCTGAGGGCGTTGCCGCGGATGAACAGGAACTCGGCCAGCAGCGGGTGCAGCCGGCCGGTGTAGCGTTCGACGTGGAGGCTGGCGCGCTCGACGATCTCCCGGTGCCGTCCCTCGCTCCAGGCGATCCAGAGCTCGACCACGTCGGCCCGTGGATCCTCGGGCGCCAGCATACCTTCGGCCACCGCCGTGCGCAGCCAGGTGCGGCAATCCTCGTAGCGCCGCAGCTGCTGCAGGTTCCAGGCCACGAGGAGCGCGCCGTCGCGCAGGCTCGGCTCGTCGCCCCGGGCCGTCAGTTCCCGGGGCCGCTGCAGGGCTTCCCGGGCCGCCGTCAGGGATTCCTCGTAGCGTTCGCTCTCGAAAAGGGCCCTTGCGGACGCATAGAGTTCGTCATCGATCCGCGTCCGGAAGGCTCGGGGCGACCTTTCCGGAGTAGCCTCGTCACGCATCAAGGTGCCTCACTGTTCGCCACGTCACCTCGTGCCGAAGGGACTCTGGATCCACGGCAAGTAGAAGACCATGAACGGGGTCCTTCCCGGCACACCGATGTACAGCGGCAGAAGCGTGGGCAACCGGTGCGCAGGACGACGGACACTTGCGGGCACCAGTTGGCTACCCGCGCCCGTCACGGCACTCTGCATCTCCATGATGTACTCGCCGGGACTGTTGATGGGGGGCTTGCGCTCCCCGTCGATGGGATCGCCCGAATCGCCGGACACATTGTGGTAGGATTCGACGCTCACGTACGGAGAACGGGCGACGGCGACACATGGCAACGCCACGGACAGCAGGAAAGCAGCCAGCAGGACGAGAACGCTCGTTCGCTTAAAGTATGTCATCATTCTCCAATGTCTCCTCATGGCCATGCTCCGCTGATCAGTGTCACACCCAGATTCGCCTGCACCGGCAACGGATGGCACAGACGCGAAACACGTAACCTCCCCGCATCGATGGTGGCAGCAACTGAATATAAAGGATCGGACGGATCCATGGAAGAGCGGCGACGCCGAATTCTGCGGCCGGCGTCGGGCCTTGGGGGCGGTCGAGTGTCACAGCGTCACGGTCCAGCGACGTCCTCGACTGCGAGGGTGACGGCCGGCGCGGCGAATGTGACGTCACATGGGCAGTGGATCGCGCCGGAGGCCGAGCAGGCTCCAGGCGCTATCGTGCATTCCATCAATCACTTATGTGGAGCACCCAGATCATGGCACATCGCTTGCAAGCGCAACAACAGTCACGTAGCCTTTCCCCCCATTACGTGGCGAGGGTGGCAGCAAGGCGGGGCTGTCCGGACCCAGCAGCCCCGCTACTCTTTTCCCGCCGGATTCCTTCCTGAATGATCTCGCCGGGGCGGCCCGGCTTAGCTCGGCCCGTCCCGGCCTCAGCCTCCACTCGCCGCCTGAAAGCTGTCGAACATCCGGATGTACTGCGGATCATCGAAGATGTCTCCGCTGCTGCGCCATGCCGAGATGATGTAGGCGGTGCTGCCCAGCAGGAAGGCCTCGATCCAGGCTGTTCCGGTGGAGCCAGGCTCGCGACAACGAACCTCGATGCCCTCGAGAGCACCACGCTTGAGAGCCCGCTGTGAGGCGATCTCGACTCCCATCTTCTTCATGATGTCCTTGACCAGCTCGATGACGGTGCGCGGGGTCGCCGGCGAGCCGAAGTCGCCCTTGAGATCGAAGTAGGTGACGACGGAGGCCCCCTCGCCTTCGTGTTCCTCGCGGTCGCACCACACCTGCACCCGCGTCAGCTTCGCCGCGGGCTCCGTCGCTCCGAAGGGCTGCGTCCGGATCCGGATGCGGCTGCAGCCCTGGGGCCAGACGATCTCGAACCGGCCCTCGCGCGAATGGTAGACGGACTCCTGGCGCCCCGTCGTGGTGTCCTCGGCGGCGACTCGCTCCTTGTGTTCCTGCTCGGAGCCACGGCCGCAGCCGCCCAGGATCAGGAGGGCCGCCAGCAACAGCGTCAGGCTGAAACCGTGATTCTTCATCACTCCTTCTCCTCGCCCAGCAGACCCTCGACCTCGTCGAGCAGCTCCGAGAACAGCCGGAAGACATCCTGGATGGGGTCCGGCCGCGTCATGTCCACACCAGCTCGTTGCAGGGCTTCGACCGGATAGCGGCTGCTCCCGGAACGCAGGAGGTCGAGGTAAAGGTCCCGGGCGGCCGTAGCGCCGGCCAGGATGTTGCGCGAGATGGCCACGGCCGCCGCATACGCCGTGGCATACTGGTAAACATAGTACCCGTAGTAGAAATGTGGAATCCTGCTCCAGTTCCAGGCGCTACGATCGGGATCGAACTGGACGTCCGGTCCCCAGTACTTCTGCAGCATCTCCAGGTAAAGCGCGTTCAGCGTTTCCGCGGTCAACGTCTCACCCTGCTCGCCCATCCGATGCATGCGGTATTCGAACTCGGCGAACATCGTCTGGCGAACGAAGGTGTCGTTGATCTGGGTCAGACGGTAATCCAGCAGGTAGAGACGCTCGCCCCGATCGCGGGTTCGCCCCAGCAGGTGGTGCATCAGGAGCTGCTCGTTGCAGGTCGAGGCGACCTCCGCCGTGAAGATGGGATAATCGGCGTAGACGTAGGGCTGGTGGCGACCGGCCAGGTAGGTGTGCACGGAGTGGCCCATCTCGTGCGCCAGGGTGAACGCATCGCGCAGCTGTTCGCTCCAGTTCATCAGGATGTAGGGCGAGGTCCCGAAGGCGCCGCTCGAGTAGGCGCCGCTGCGCTTGCCCGCGCTCTCGTGAACGTCGATCCAGCGCGCGCCGAAACCCTCGCGCACGATGTCGAGGTACTCGGGCCCCAGGGGTTTCAGGGCCTCCAGGATCAGGTCCCGGGCCGCATCGTATCCGTACTTGAAGCCGCCGTGGGGAAAGAGCGGCACGTGGAGATCGTGGTCTCTGAGCGGCTCCAGGCCCAGGACGCGCTTTCTGAGCCTCGTGTAGCGATGGGCCACCTCCAGGCTGGCATCCATGCCGGCCAGCAGGTTGTGGAAGACCTCCGTCGGCACCGCATCCGGATGGAGCGCCGCCTCCAGGGTTCCCGCGTAGCGTCGGGCTCCGGCATAGAAGACGTCGTTCTTGACGTTGGCGTCCATGTTGGCCGCCAGCGTGTTGATCAGCGCGCCGTAGCTGTCGAGGCAGCGCTCGAAGGTCTCGCGGCGCACCCTGCGGTCCAGCGATTTGATGTACTTGTGAAAGCGAGCCTTGGTGAGCTCGATTTCGCGGCCTTGCTCGTCCCGGATGGTGCCGAGCTTGATGTCCGCGTTGTTGAGGGCGTTGAAAACCTGTCCGGCCCCCTTCGCCATGTTGGCCGCGGCCGCTAGCAGAGCCTCCCGCTCCGGATCCAGGGTGTGGACCCGCAGGCGCCGGATGTTGTCGATAAAGTGGGTGTAGAGCTGCAACCCGGGATCCGCTCGCAGGAATTCCGCCAGGCGACCGGGTTCCATCGCCAGCAGCTCCGGCTCGAACCAGCTCGCCGCCTCGGCGAAGCGGACGGCCAGGGTGCCGGCCCGCCCCCGGTGGGCGGTGTTCTCGCTGATCCGCGTGTCCTCGTCGCTCCGCAGGGACGCGTAGAGCACGACCACCTCGAGGCGGCGGCGCAGATCCAGCAGGTCTTCCACGGCGTCTCGCAGGGCCGCCGCGGACCTGTCCAGCGAGCCGCGTCGTCCGGCCAGGCGCGGCAGATCCGCGGCGACGGCGGCAAACTCCCGTTCCCAGGCCTGCCAGTCCGGGAAGATGCGCGCCGGATCCCACTTGTAGCGCTGGGGAATGGCCGAGCGTTCGCTGGCGGCATTGCCCTGGACGAAGTCCTCACCCGCGAGGCGACTCGCGCCTGCTGATAATGGCATGGCCCTGCTCCGTTCCGGATTCGGGTCGTGTCGTGGGATGAGCGCACCGCTCCCGACGGATCGCGGAGGATCGCAGGGGAGCCCGTCAGGCCCGGTGCCGCTGGGGCGAGGAGCAGCAGCCGTCGCCAGCCGCCTGCATTGTAGCGACAGTCGGAGGTTCGCGCCAAGGTCATTCGCGACCGTGGAGGAGCGGGGGAGGCGTCATTGAGCGCGGGTCCAGGCAGGCAATAGCTGTTCGAGATCGAGGATGGCGGTGATGCTCTCACCCAGCCGGCGCTCTCCGGAGAGGAAATCCCCCGTTCCGCTCGAGGTCGCTGCCGCGGGGACGCTGATCAGGTCGCCGGGAATCTCGACGACCTCGCCAACGGAATCGACGACGAGTCCGGCCACCGCGCCGTTCACCTGGACGAAGACGAGGCTCTCCGGCCCCTGGCCCCGCACCGGTTCGCAGCTGAAGCACCGCCGGAGGTCGACGGCGGGCACCATGGTTCCTCTCAGGTCCACCATGTCGGGCGCCGCGCAGCGCGCGACCGCCGGCTCCGGCTGCGGCTCCAGGCCTCGTATCTCCAGCACGGTGCCGAGGGCGACGCCATACTCCCGTCCGCCCACCCAGAAGGTGAGGTAGCGATCCCGCTGCGTGGCGACGTAATCAGCCCCGAGCATGTCGGCGGCGAGCCGTTCCCTGTCCTCGATCGTGGCCATGGCAACCTCTCCCCGGCTCGGCGGCCCTGAGAAGGGCATTCCCTCTCTGCAAGGATTCTATGGGGGATTTCGGCGCTTCCGCCGTTCTCTTGACGACAAAGGCCCGTGGCCCTGAATAAAGCGACCGCGCCGGCGGTTAGTGAAGGCGCCCGGACGGAGCCGGGCGCCCCTGCTGGAACAAGGAGACCTGGATCAGGGTTTTTATCCAGGATTCGCCCGATTATCTTGGCAAGCGATCATCACGGTCCTTGCGGTGAAAGGGGATGCGTTGGGCCTGCTGGGAGCTCTGGTCGGCGGCAGCCTCGGTTTCATGCTGGGCGGCCCCCTCGGCGCCATGGTCGGAGGCGTGCTCGGCTCGCAGGTGGGAGATCCCCGTCCGGAGGAGCTGAAACATCGCTTCGCCAGACCCCGCATCTTCGGGCGCTGCCCCAGCTGCGGGCGCCTGCTCTCCTTCGCGCCGGGCGAGTCGCTGGTCTGCCCCGGCTGCGGGGCCCGCTTGAGCGCCGGTCCTGGCGCCGCGAACGGGGCGGGCCACTTCGGTGGCCCCGGGAACGGTCGGGCGGCAGGAACGGCCGACGCCGGCACGGCCCAGTCGGCCTTCATGGTGGCGCTCATCAGCCTGGCGGCCAAGGTGGCCAAGGCGGACGGTCGGGTCAGCCCCGCGGAGATCACCGCCTTCGACGATTTTCTGCGCCAGGATCTCGGCATGAATCCCGAGGAGCGGAGTCTGGCGGCCCGCATCTTCAACCAGGCCCGTGATTCGCGCGTGCCGGCAGCGGCCTTCGCGCGACAGCTGCGCGAGGTCATGCGGGGTCAGCCGGACCGCCTGCGCGACCTGATCTCCATCTTGCTGAAGATCGCCTGGGCCGACGGCCGCCTGGATCCCGCCGAGGAGCAGCTGATCCGCACCATCGCCGCCGACCTGGGCCTGACAGGGCGCGATTACGAGGAAGCCGCCGCCCTCTTCGCGCGCGGCAACCTGAACTCCGCCTACGCCCTGCTGGGTCTGAGCCCCGACGCCAGCCAGGAGGAGATCCGGCGCAGCTACCGCCGCCTGGCGCGGGAGTATCATCCGGACACCATCGCCGCGAAGGGGCTGCCGGAGGATTTCCTGAAGTTCGCCAACGAGAAGCTCCAGGCCATCAACGAGGCCTACGGCCAGATCCGGCGCGCGCGCGGTTTCTGAGCCTCGTCCCCGATCCAGGACGGTCACCCGTGCCCGAGCTGCCCGAGGTCGAAAACGTGGCCCGCGCCCTGCAGCGGAACCTGGCCGGCCGCCGCTGCACGGGACTGCGGGTCCGCTTCGCCGGGGTGCTGTCCCAGTCGCCCCGGGCCACGCGGTCGGCGCTGCTCGGCAAGCGTCTTGAGGACGTGCACCGTCACGGCAAGTACCTCATCCTGAACTTCCGGGACGAGGCGGGCTCGCCGGCGCACCTGATGCTGCATCTGCGCATGACGGGACAGCTCATCAACCTCACCGATTATCATCTCGACAGGCACGTGCACCTCGTCTTCGACTTCGACGGCCTGCCCGTGTATTACCGGGACATCCGCAAGTTCGGGCGCTTCACCCTCGTCGAGGACGGCCGGAGGCCGGCCGCCCTCGCGCACATCGGACCGGACATGCTGGAGATCTCCTTTCGCGAGTGGGGCGCGCGGGTGGCGGCGAGGCGGGCAGCCCTCAAGGCGGTCCTGCTGGACCAGGGGGTGGCGGCGGGGCTGGGCAACATCTACGCGGACGAGGCGCTCTTCCGGGCCCGGGTCCACCCCGAGGCCGTACCTGCGGAGCTGGACCGCGCCACCCTGCAGCGGGTGCTGCGCTCCGCCAAGGGCGTGCTGCGCCTGGCCATCCGCCACGGCGGCACCACTCTCGTCAACTTCACGGACTTCAACGGCCGGCCGGGCAACTTCCGCCGCAAGCTGCGCGTGTACGGGCGCACCGGCGAGCCTTGCCGGGCCTGCGGGACCCCCCTCGGGCGGACCGTCGTGGGCGGTCGCTCCACCCACTTCTGCCCCAGCTGCCAGCGGCGCTGACGGCCGCCGGGCGGCGAAGCTCCGGCCGTGCCCCGATCCTGTTGACCGGCGATCCCTTTCCCGATCGGTCGGAGAAGCGCCGAGGAGCACTCTCCGGAGTGCTCCTCGACGAATCGGGGCGCGGGGGAGGCTCAGGCGCTCAGGCTCCTGTCGCTGCGCCGATGTCCGGGATCGAGCGGCGAGAACGGCTCGACGACGACGCCCTGGTCACCGCAGTTGCCATAGACGCCGATCTTGATCTTCTGCGCGGTGAGCTTTGGCTTCGTATATGGTTTCTTGACGCTCTTGGCCATTCCAGACCCTCCTTGGTTCGGAATCACCTCCGTGCGTGAATGCATCCCTTATACCAGAACCCCGGCTCTAGCGGAAGGGGCTTTCAGCGATCACCTGATCCGTTCCGTTCCGCGGGATTTTGCGGCGAGCGCGACCCCTCCGCGGTGGATCCGCCACTTCGCGGCCATGTCCCACGGGCAGCACGGACATCGCGTGGACAATCGGGCCCACCTGCAGGCAACCGCGCCATCGCTGAAGCTCCAGAAGACCCTGGGCGGCTGGACAGTCCCCGGCTTCTTTCTTATCGTCCTCTCCGAGAGGATGTGTGGGCGGATCCGCCAGAGGGAGAGGAGGGGCATCATGGCTGGAGAGCGATTCCACGAGGTGATCAAGGACTGGGAAGGGGAACCGGTGGTGATCATCAACCCCGAGAGCTTCTCCGTGTCGAAGCTCGGGGTCAAGACGTCCCTGGAGCACTACGAGGCCACGCTGGTCAAGGTGACCCCCGAGTACCTCCAGTTCGGCTTCAAGTACCAGAAGGAAGGTCAGGATCAGCTGGTCGAGCAGTACGTCCCCATCGGCTGGATCAAGCGCGCCAGCGTCTGGGGAGGCCAGCGGTACATCCAGCTCTAGCGGGCGGCGCGTCGTGGAGCCGGCCGCCGCACATGGCTGACGGATCCCGTCCGCGGCTCACAGCCCCAGCAGCTCCCTCACGTAGCGGGGTGCCGGCGACCCGAACGACAGCAGGCCGTCGTGAAACTCCCGCAGGGAGAAGCCCTCACCGGCTCGAGCCTGATAATCGGCACGGATGCGATTCACCTCGACGTTACCCACGTAATAGGTGGCGAGCTGGGTGCTGCTCATGCAGGCCCGCCGCCACTTGCCGGCCGCCTCGCCCTCTTCCTGGTAGCCGTCATCCATCATCATCGCCATGGCCTGGGCCTCGGTCATGCCCTCCGTGTGGATCTTCTGATCGATGATGGCGTTGATGATCAGCCGCAGCCGCATCTTGAGCTGCTGCATCTTCAGCTCCGGCCCGCCGTAGCCCTGCTCGACCATGAACTGCTCGGCATAGGTGGCCCAGCCCTCGATGAAGGTCCCGCTGCCGAAGATGGCGCGGACGAGCGTCGGGGCCTGGAAGGCGTTGGCGTGGGCGAGCTGCAGGTAGTGGCCGGGCATGGCCTCGTGGATGGTCAGGTCGTTCAGCATGTAGTCGTTGTACTCGCGGAAGAAGGACTCGGTGCGCGCGGCGTCCCAGCTCCGGGGCGTCGGGGCGATGGAATAGAAGGTCTCGCCGTGCTCCTCCAGGGGGCCCGGCGCGTCGCAGTAGGCGATGGCCACGCCCCTCTGGTACTCCGGCATGACGATCAGCCGGATCGGCTCGTCGGGGACGCTCACCAGCTCGTTCTGCCGCACGAAATCGGTGGCGGCGGCCAGGTAGCCCCGGGCGCGTTCGACGATGGTGGAGTTGTCAGGCCGATCCTCCGCCAGCCGGTCCAGCACCTTGCGGACGATGGCCTTCCTGTCCGGCCGGCTTCCAGGGCTCACCCCGGGGAAGAGCCGGGCTTGCAGCCCCAGGGCGGTCTCGAAGATGTCGTCCTGGGTGGAGTGCAGGTCCTGCTGCGCGGCGGCCAGGATCTCCTCCTTGGTGAGATCCGACTCCAGGGTGAAGTGCAGCTTTTTCCGATAGCGGGCGTCCCCGAGCCGGAATTCGCCCGTGGCACGGGGCAGCAGCTCCTCCTCGAGCCAGCGGCCGTACGCCTGCAGGGCGGCGATGGCACCGGCCCGCACACCGGTGAATTCATCCTTCAGATCCGGCGTCTGCTCGAGAAACGGCTGCAGATCATCCATGATCAGGTTGATGGTGCCGCGGTTCTGCTGGATGGCTGTCTCGGTGTGGATGCGGGGTGGGTTCTGCAGGTTGTTGCGCGCCGCGGCCAGCACTCCCGGGATGCCCTCCAGACGCTCCTTCAGGCTGGCCAGCCGCTCGCGCAGCGGCGCGAAATCCCGCGCCAGCAGACCGTAGATCGCTCCCCCGAGGTTGTAGACCAGCGGATTCCACTCGTGCTCGCGGATCTCCTCGTAGGCGAACAGGCCCCCCTCGAGCTGGTTGCGCAGGATCCGGAAGTCGATGCGGTTGGTCTGGCTCAGCTTGGGCGGATCCAGGGCGTCCAGCGAGTCCAGGTAGGCCCGCTGCAGATCCGCCCGCCGCCGGTATCCGGCCAGGCTGCGGTCGGTCAACCGGTTGTCGAAGCGGTGATCCCCCAGGCTCGTGGCCCACTCGGGATCCAGCTCGCGCGCCTTGTCCAGATAGCGGTTGGCGAGGCCCACGAACTTCTCGTCGGCCGAGGGACCACGAGAACAGGAACCGAGGGGAAGGACGAGGGCCGAGAGCATGGTCAGGAGGGTCATGATCCGGATCACTTTCATCTTCTGCCGCCTTCCACGAGGATCGTTACGAGATCATGTGCTCCATCGGGGTGTTGGGACGGGATGCGGGTGGAGCGGGGGCGATTCTACCCCGAGCCGCAGCTCGGAACAACAGCGGTTGTCTTTCCCGAGGCGGCACCAGCTAGCCGTCGAAGCCGGACCAGACCCGCATGAACACGCTCTCGATAGTATAATCAGAATTGTCGGCAAGCAATTATTGCCTTGAATTGATGAGATTTATGGCTCTATAATGTGGGGCCTTTCAAGCCCGGACCTTTGCTGTCCGGCTTCATGGTAACTCGCCCACCGCGCCGGTCTCGGGTGGGGGGACCTGGCCGACGCGGCATGGATCGCGACTATCCCTTCGTGCAGCCCTGTGTTGAGCACCATCGCCCAGCTGAATACTGTCCGGGGGCCATCTCATCCGGCATCCAGGCCTGGAATTCCGTCTGCCGCAGGTTCGTGCTGCAGCAACTCCGGCCGGCGCCGGACCGGTCAGATGCCCTCACCGGGCAGGGTCCGCTCGTCAAGTTCACACATCCAGGGGGGGAAATCATGTCACATCGCTCGCTGTCGATCCGCTGCGCTCTCGCCGTCCTCGGTGTCGTGCTGCTCGCAGCGACCGGGCAGGCTGCCGCCGCCTCCATCGAGGTGAGCCAGCCCGTCCAGATCACCGGCGACATCCACTACGAGCGCGGCCAGGCCATCGTCTTCGACGGCGCGGACTACTGGCTCTTCTACGGCCGCTCCTCATCCGTCACCGGCAACTACCAGAACGCCAATCCCGACGTCAGCGACTACGCGATCTACTTCAAGAAGGCGGCGTCGGTCCCCGGCCTGGCAGCCGCCACGCCGCAGGCCGTGCCGGGCGCCGGCAGCTGCTACCTCGGTGAGATCGGAGCCGCCGTCCACGACGGCAAGGTGTGGGCCTTCGCGGCCCTCCCGTCCCTCAACTATACCGGCCGCCGCAGCTTGAACGGCTGGTACACGGGCGATGGCGGGGCGAGCTGGACGCAGGTCCCCGACCTCGCCGACAACCTGCCCGACGGAGCGGCGCATCACGACGAGGTTTCCTTCGGTGGCGAGCTCTTCGTCATGGCCAACTACCTCGACGGGCTCAGCGGATGGTACAGCAAGCACACGGCGGATCCCACGGCCGCGACGATCAGCTGGAGCGCGGCGGTGCCGCTGAACGTGACGTTCAACCTCGTCAACGGCACCGGCCACTTCTTCGTGGAGGCCGGCGATCTCTACATCAGCATCCTGCGCACCGCGCCCACCAAGGACAACAAGATCCTCCAGCACGTCGCCTCGCCCGAGGCCTGGACCGAACTCTGCACGGCGGCCTCCACCGGCTGGGATCCGACGCTGTGCAAGGTGGGCGGCACCTACGTCCTCGCCCAGGCGCCCTGGACCAGCGACGGGGGCGGCTGGCAGCACGTCATCGCCTGGTCCAGCGACACGCTGGCCAGCGTGCTGAGCGGGACGGCCCACATGGTCTCGGAGGCCCGTTACGGGTCGAACACCTGGATCGACATGTGGCCCATCGGCTTCACCGATCAGGGCGGAGCCGGCTACCTCTTCCTGACCTCCGAGCGCGACCTGCCGGGCCAGGAAGGTACGGGCAACATCTGGTACCTGGAGGTGACCTGGAACCCGGCGCACGATCACTACACCTGGGTCCAGGAGGCCGTGACCGCCGCCGTCCCCGGTGACGTCATCGCGCTCGCGGCGGGCACGTACGAGGAGCAGGTTCACGTCGCCACGGAGAACCTCAGCCTGCAGGGCGCCGGCGTGGACCAGACGATCCTCACCTCCCCGACCAGCCTTCCGCTCTCCTTCAACACCGGTAGTAACGACAACTACGCTGTGGTCTTTGTGGATGGAATTGCAAGCATCGAACTCGCGGAGCTAACGGTCGACGGTCTGGGCCGCGGCAACAGCAACTTCCGCTTCGTCGGGATCGGCTTCTGGAACAGCGGCGGAACTCTGCACGACGCGAAGATCATCAACATCATGGACACCCCCCTGAGCGGTGCCCAGCATGGTGTCTCCATTTACAGCTACAACGACACGGGTGGCCCGTACACCATCACCCTGACCGACGTCACGGTCACGGACTTCCAGAAGAATGCCTTGGCGCTGCTGGGTCCGGGGCTCACGGTCGACCTCGATCGCGTGACCACCGTCGGCGCCGGCGCCACCGATGTTACGGCCCAGAACGGCATCCAAGTCGGCGCGGGGGCCGGCGGGACCGTCGACGACTGCACGATCAGCGATGTGGCCTACACCGGCGGTTCCTGGGCGGCCAGCGGCTTCCTGCCCCAGGGCGGCACCTCGGTGACGGCCACCGGGCTCGAAATCTCTGGCTGCCAGGTCGGCGTTTACTGGAGCGATACCGACGGCAGCTTCGATCAGGGCTCCGTGTCCGCTCCGCATGGCGACGCCTTCTACGTCTACAGCAGCGGCGCCAAGACGGGTGGTGAGCGGCCCCTGCCCTCGCCGTTCGACGCCGAGCTGGCGCTCCCCGGCGGCAAGTCCGCGGTGGACGTCACCATCAGCAACAGCATCTTCACCGGCACCGGTGCCGCCGACAGCTGGGGCGTCAGCCCCCTGAGCGGAGGCCCCGTGAGCTTCACTCTCCAGAACTGCGTGATCGACGGCTGGGATTACGGCGTCTACGCCTACGACTGGGGCGGCGACGACATCACCTCGGCCATCCACGACAACGCTTTCCTGGCCTGCACCTTCGCGGTCGGCTCGAACGTGACGGCGGTCCAGGATGCCTCCGGCAACTGGTTCGGAACCTCCGACTTCAACCTCGTCCCGGCCATGTTCGAGGGAGGCGTGGACTTCTCGCCCTGGCTGGACGACGGGACGGATACGAGCCCCGATCCCGGCTTCCAGGGCGACTTCTCCGCGCTCTGGCTCGACGCCGCCAGCCCCCAGACCGGCGGTCTGGGGCGCATCCAGGAGGGCCTCGGGCTCCTCGCGGGCAGCACCCTCTACGTGCGGCCGGGAACCTACGTGGAGACCGGCCAGGTCGTCCTCGACGAGGACGTCACGATCATCGGCTGCAACCTGGACCGTCCGGTGGTCATGACGGACAGCGACACCGGCGGCAGCGGCGATCCCCGCGGCATGTGGCTGGTGCAGCCGGGGGTCCACGTCAGTCTGCTGAACCTGGTGTTCGACGGAACCGGCCATCTGGTCTACCAGGGCATCCGGTCCCACGGCGGCGGCAACCTCAGCAACTGCAGCTTCCGCAACATGCGCTACGCACAGTACCTCGGCATGGGCCTCGCCGTGATGGACGCCGACTGGATCATCCAGGACTGCACCTTCGAGAACATCGAGCGGGTGGGGGTGATCCTGTTCGGCAACGGCGTGACGGCCAGCTCCATCTCGGGTTGCACCTACACCGGCAAGGGTGACGGGGACTGGCTGGACTACGGAGTGGAGCTGGGCGCCGGCGCCGTGGCCACCCTGACCAGCAACACCGTCACCGGCTGCACGGGGGTCGCCTCGTCAGACGGCTCCACCTCGGCGGGCGTGCTGATCACGACCTACTTCGGCCCCGGGACCGCCGGCACCCTGAACGGCAACACGCTGACCGGCAACACCACCGGCATCGCGGTGGGCTACGACGGCAGCGACACGGCCGTGGTGGTGGCGCGGGACAACGACCTCTCCGGGAACGCCAGCTACGGCATCGAGAAGCAGGGAACCCCGGATGTGGACGCCATCCAGAACTGGTGGGGCGACGCCAGCGGGCCGTACCACGCGACGCTCAATCCCACCGGGCTGGGCGTGCCGGTCTCGGACAACGTGCTGTTCGAACCCTGGACCGGCATGGCCGCCCTGAGTGCGGAGCCGGCCGCCAGCGGGCCCATCAACTGCAGCCAGTCGGTCGTGCTCACCTTCCACTACGTTCCGGACGGCCTGACACCGGCCCTGCGGGGATACGAGATCACGATCGCGGCCGGCAGCGAGCTGAGCTGGGACCTGACGGACATCGTCGATGCCGGCGGGCTCGGGGACATCGGCACGCACTACTTCGACGTGGCGGACAACGGTGACGGTTCCTTCTCGGTCGCCGACGCCCTCCTCGGACCCACGCCGGGCCTGACCGCCCCGGCCGATCTGTTCACCGTCACCTTCCATGGCGCCGGCGACGGTCTCGCCGACGTCCAGCTGGTCGCTTACAAGCTGCGTGACCTCCTCAACCAGGACATCTACGCGACCCTGACGGGGGCCACCATCGAGGTGGATTGCACCGCCCCGGCTCCGGTCACGGCCATCACCGCCGGCCCCGGCCACCAGAAGGTGGCGGTCACCTGGACCGATCCGGCCAGCGACGTCGCGCAGGTGGAGATCTGGCGCGGACTCTGGCACGACGGATCCCTGGCCAGCGCCTACCCCGAGTACGACGACCTGCCCGCCGACAAGATCCCCGACCGCCCGGCCAGCCGCGCCGCGGCCGACGCCAGCCCCGAATGGGAGCTGGCCGGCACCGTGGCCGCGGGCACGGAGAGCTTCACCGACACGGGCATGACCACGGGCCGCGGCGTCTACTACTACGAGTGCTTCGCCGTCGACGCGGCCAGCAACTTCAGCTCGCCGGCGGCGGCGGGCGACCGCGCCACCAACTACTGGCTCGGGGATGTCTACCCCCAGGGTGTCTACGATGCTCTCGTGGACAACGGTGACATCACCGTCTTGGGATCCAGCTGGTATGTCGGTGATGGGGAGACCGGCTACGACGCCCACTGCGACGTGGGGCCCACCGACGATCACAGCCGCCTCGGGGTGCCCACCACGGACAACTTCATCGACCTCGAGGATCTGATGATCTTCGCCATGAACTACACCGTCGTGGGACCGGTCAAGGGCGGTCCGGTTCCGGATACCGGCACCGTGCTGCTGGCCTGGGCCCGGCTGGATGCTCGCACCTGGTCCCTGCAGCTGACGGACCCTTGCCCCGCCCTCAAGGGCCTGCGGGTGTCCGCCGCGCTGCCGCCGGGCAGCGTCCTGGAACTCCAGGCCGGCGAACTGCTGACCTCGCAGGAGGCCCCCTTCTTCCTGATCAACGCGGACGGGCGCGGCCTGGACGTGAGCCTGGCCCTGCTGGGAACGGGCCTCGGACTGGGTGGAGCGGGCGAGCTGTTCCGGGTCGTCCTGGGGCAGGACGTGGCTCTCGAGGACCTTACGGTGCTGGCGCGCAGCGTCGCCAACACGGATCTCGACCACCGGCTCGTCGTGACCACGGACGTGCCCTTGCCCAGGACCTTCCGCCTGGCCCAGAACTTCCCCAACCCCTTCAACCCGCAGACCCAGATCTGCTTCGACCTCCCGGAGGTCCTGCCGGTCCGGCTGACCGTCTTGGCCGTCGACGGCCGGCGCATCGCGACCCTCGTCGACGAGCCGCTGCCCGCCGGCAGCCACCGCATCGTCTGGGACGGCCGCGATGCCCGGGGCCAGCAGGTGGCCTCGGGGACCTACTTCTACCGGATCCAGGCCGGACGCCACGACGCCGTCCGCAAGATGATCCTCATGAAGTGACGTGATGCCGCCGGGCCCCGGTCTCGGCCAGGGCCCGGCCCCCTGTCCACGGAAGCGAGGGCCTCATGAGATCCACAGCCTGCATCCTGACCTTTCTGGCCATCTCCGCGCTGGCCTCCCCGGCGACCGCCGGCATCCTGCACGTGCCCGGAGACCAGCCCACCATCCAGGACGCCGTCCTGGCGGCGAGCCCCGGGGACACGCTCCTGGTCGCCGCCGGCAGCTACCTGGAGCAGATCTGCATCCAGGCCAAGGACCTCACCATCGAGGGCGCGGGCAGCGGACAGACCGTGATCGTGGCACCGCTGAGCCTGGGCCATCACTTTCCTCCCCACTACTACTCCGTCGTGCATATAGAAGAGGCTACGGTTCACCTGCACGACCTGACCGTGGACGGTGCCGGCCATGCCAACGGTCACGCCCGCTTTTCGGGCGTCGGCTTCTACAACGCCGGCGGATCCCTGCAGGACTGCGAGATCGCCAACCTGACGATGACCCCGGTCGACAACACGCAGACCGGCGCCGGCGTCTACTCCATGAACACCTACAGCGGTGGCCCGCTCTCGATCGCGCTGACCGACGTGACCATCCACCATTACCAGAAGAGCGGCATCGCCCTCTACGGCGGTCGTGTCGAGGCCGTGTTGACCCGCGTCAGCACGGACGCGACGCTGCTGCCCACCGAGGCGGTGCAGAATGGCATCGAGACGGGGCTGGGCGCCACTGCGACGCTCGTGGACTGCCACGTGCGGGGCCATCACTGCGCGGATGGCCTGCACACCTCGGTGGGCATCCTCAGCTACTACAGCGACGCCATGGATCTGAGCGGGACGATCACCGAGCTGAACCAGAGCGGCTACTACAGCATCGATACCGATCTGTCGGCCACGAACTGCGTGATCACCGGGCTGGCCACCCCGCCGGCATTTCACGGGATCACCGCCGTCAGCATCGCGAAGCTTGGCGACACTTTGGATGGGCTGCCGCTTCCCCTGCCCTTCACGGAGGAGCCGCCGCCTCCCGCGGGCGGCAAGGCCTGGGGCTCCCTGACGCTCACCGACTGCGTGATCACCGGGGCCGGCAAGACGGACACCGACGGCCTCGTCATGGCTTCCGGCTGGGACACGGTGAACCTGACGGTTTCCGGCTGCCGGTTCACCGCCTGGGACAACGGGCTGGACATCGTCGAGAGCAGCAGCCCCATCCTGGGAAACTGCCGGCACAACCTGATCGCCGGCAACCTGTCCAGCGGGGTGCGTTCCACCACGGCCACGCCCTTCGACGCCGGCTACTGCTGGTGGGGCGATGTCAGCGGGCCCTTCCACGCGACCGGCAATCCGGGCGGCCTGGGGGACGCGGTCACGGACCACGTCCTCTACCATCCCTGGCTCGGCGAGGCGGCCCTCACGGTGACCCCGCCCGCGAGCGGCCCCCTCCGCTGCGGCCGCCCCGTGACGCTCGACGTGCTCTACACGCCGCCCCTGGTCGATCCGCCGGGATTGCGGGGATACGAGGTCACTTTCGCCGCCTCGCCCCAGCTGACCTGGTCGCTCGGCGACGTGACCGACAGCGGCGTCTTCGAGGGTCTCGCCGGCGGATCCACGGGCCATTTCTTCCGCGTCGACGACAACGGGGACGGGAGCTTCACCGTGACCGACGCCCTGCTGGGTCCCACCGGCGGCCTGACCACCGAGGCGCCGCTCTTCCACGTCACCTTCCACACGGCGGCGACGGGCACCGCCACGGTCTCCCTCCCGAGCGTCAAGCTGCGCGATCTGGACAACCAGGACATTGCGGCCACGATCGCCGGCGCCACCGTCGAGGTCGACTGCACGCCGCCGGGGCGCGTCAGCAACATCCACGCCGAGCCGGGATTCGCGAAGGTCGTCCTGACCTGGCAGGATCCGCCCGTGGACGTGGCCACGGTCGAGATCTGGCGCGGCGTGTGGCACGACGGCTCCTACATGACCGTCTACCCCGAGTTCGACGACCACCCCCTGAACACGATCCCCACGCGCCCCGCCAGCCGGGCGCAGGCCGTGGTCAGTCCCGAGTGGAGCCTGGCAGGGATCCGACCCGCCGGAGCCCAGCTGTTCGTGGACACGTCTTTGCCCACCGTGCGCGGCGTCTATTACTACGAGTGCTTCGCCTTCGACACGGCGGGCAACGTGGGTCCGCCGGCCCTGGCCAACGATCGCGCCACCAACTACTGGCTGGGCGATCTCTACCCGCCCCCCCGCGGCGACGGCTGGATCGACGTGGCGGACATCACGGTGCTCGGGGCCTCTTTCTGGTCCAACCCCTGGGACTTCGAGTACAACGCCGAATGCGACGTGGGCCCGACGGACGATGGCACCGGGACCGGGATTCCGCTGACGGACGACGAGATCGACTTCGAGGACCTGATGGTCTTCTCGCTCAACTACAACGTGGTTGCACCTTACAAGCGCCCCGCGCCGACGTCGGCATCGCCGGTCCTGACCTGGGGACAAGTGGACGAGACGACCTGGTCCCTCGGTCTGGCCTCCTCCTGTCCGGCACTGAAGGGCCTGCACCTGCACGCCACTCTGCCGGAGGGAATCACCGCCGCCGTGAGTGAAGGCGATCTGCTGAGGACCCAGGCCCGACCGGTGTTCCTGCGCAGCCGCCCGCGGGACGGCCTGGAGCTGGTCCTGGCCCTGCTGGGTGGAGATGGCGGCCTGGAGGGAAGCGGTGAGCTGCTGCGCGTCAGCCTCTCGCCGCCCGCCGTGCCGGGGACGCCCGCCATCGAGGCCCGGGATCCCGGCAATCGCGAGCTGGTCTGCGAGCTGCGGGAGGGAAGTCCGCCCGTCGCCCCCGTTCGCTTCCAGCTGGACCAGAACAGCCCGAATCCGTTCAATCCGCGCACCAACATCGCTTTCAGCCTGCCGGAGGCGCAGCGCGTCCGACTGACGATCTTCGCGCTGGACGGCCGCCGGGTGGCCGGGCTGATGGACGAGCGGCGCGGGCCGGGCCGGCACACCGTGACCTGGAACGGCCGGGACGACCGGGGGCGCGCCGTGGCCTCGGGCACCTACTTCTACAGGCTGGAGGCCGGGCCCTACGGGAAAACTCGCAAAATGATCCTGACGAAGTGATACGGTGGCGACCGGGCCCGGCCTGGGGTCGAGCCCGGTCGCCGATCCGGAAAATGGAGGGTTCGTCATGACCTGCGGACTACGGATCCGGAAGCCAAGGATCTGCCTGACCTTGCTGCTGCTGCTGACCTGCGCCCTGCCGGCGCGGGGCGACGTGACCCTCCGTTTCGCTCCCCCCGACACGGTCGTGTCGCCGGGCGACGAGGCGCGGCTGTCCGTCTGGATCGATGCCGCCCTCGAGCTGCGCACCCTCGAGGCCTGGGTGTCCTTCGATCCCGCGATCGTCTCCAGCCTGGGCGGCCACAGCGGGCAGCTCTTCGCGAGCACGGGAGCCTACGTCTGGGAGGGCTTCGAGGAGACCGCGCCGGGTCACTGGCACGGCTACGCGGTGGTCATGGGCTCCACGGTCTGGGTCACCGGGCCGGGGGAGCTCTTCGTGTGGCGATTCCAGGGCTCCCTGCCCGGAACGTCGCCCGTGACCACGGACAGCGTGCGCCTCTTCGATCCCGCCGCCCACCTGATCCCGGGTGTCAGCCTGCCCCCCACGACGATCACCGTGAGCGATCTCTCGCCCGTCCCGACCGTACCCGGGCAGGGGATGCAGCTGGACATCTGGCCCAATCCGTGCAATCCGCTGACCAACGTCCGCTTCTCCCTGGCCGAGCCGGGCGTCGCACGGGTCGAGGTCTACGATCCGCGCGGCCTTCGTCTCGGAACGATCTGGGAAGGTTGGGTGGACGAGCGCGGGATCACCGTGCCCTGGCACGGACGGGACGGCGCGGGCCGGGAGCTGGCGAGCGGCGTCTATCTCTTCCGATTGTGCAGCGGGCGCGGCGGACAGGTCCACGCGCGCGCCCTCCTGGTCCGCTGAGCAGGCGGATCAGGTCTCGTCCTCGATGCGACGGCTCGCCCCGAGGAAGCGCTTGACCAGCGTGCGGCCGAAGGCGGTCAGCCGCGCGCGCTCGGCCGCGGGCAGATCGGCCGGCAGGCGGGCCAGCTCGCGGGCCAGGGTCTCCTCGGCCTCCTCGCGCAACCTCTCCATCTTGGGCCCCAGGACCTGGCTGCGGATTCCCGCGTGGAAGGCCTCGACCTGGGCGGCGACGACGGCCTCGCCGGCGGCGGCGGCCTGGCAGCGGCGGTCCTCGACACCCTGCTGGTAGGCCGCGACGTCCTCGAGATCCAGAACGAGCAGCCTTCCCGGCCCGGATTCCACGGGCCGGCCGGTCCCGGCGGCCCGGGTGGACCGGACGGACGAAGCGCCGGCCGCGAGCGGCGCGTCCGGGAGCTTCTCGACATCGGGCGGCACCGCGATGTCGACGATCGCCAGCAGGCGGTCGGGGCGGGTCGCCGCGGCAGCTGCCAGGTCCGCACGCGTCAGGATGGGCTCGGCGGCACCGGTGCAGGTGACGACGGCGTCGACCCCGGTGACGGCGGACAGGAGTGCGGACCACGGCACCGGTTCGGCCGCCAGTTCCTCCACCAGCGGCCCGGCGCGCTCCGGCGTGCGGTTGCAGAGGAGCAGGCGTCCCGCACCCAGCTTGCGCAGGCGCTCCCCTGCCGCCCTCGTCATGTCGTTGACCCCCACCAGCAGCACGCTGCGGCCCTGCAGCCGACCGCATCGCTCGGCCAGCAGCGCCACGGCCGACCCGGCCACGGACTGGGCGCCCGCCCCGAGATCGGTCTGGGTGCGCACGATCTTGGCGCAGCGGAAGGCGGCGTGGAAGGCCTTGTGGAGCAGAGGCCCCGCCGTGCCGTGCTGGCAGGCCGTGCGGTAGGCCTCCTTGACCTGGCCCAGGATCTGGGCATCGCCCAGGACCAGGGCGCCCAGCCCGCTCGCCACGCGGAACAGGTGCCGCACGGCCGCGGCGCCGTCGCGCACCATGAGGCAGCGGGCCAGGACGGTGCGTCCCTCGAGATCCCGGCCGCCCACCAGCTCCACGAAGGCGGCCTCCGCTTCCGCGACGGAGCGGATCTCCAGGTAGGTTTCGAGCCGGTTGCAGGTGCTCAGCACGACACAGCCGGAAACGCCCGGCAGGCTACGGAAGCGGCGGGCCATGCGCGGCAGATCCTCGTGCGCCACCGCGAAGCGGGAGCGGACGGCCAGGGGGGCGGTGAGGTGGGTGTATCCCACCGCCACGAGCTTGTCCGCGCCGAGGAGTAGGTCGGTGTCCGGCTCCGCGTACCGGCTCACCTGGGGATCTCGCCCGGGATGACGCGGGGCGTGAGGAGCGTCGGTTGCCTGCACAGGCGGCGGCTCTTCCTTCCCCTTCATGGCGCCTCCACGGACCTGGGGTCGGGGTGGAGCGCGGAGCTCCGGGGGCGGCCGGTCACCGCGCGCTCTGCAGGTTCATCCCGCCGGCCAGGTACACGATGTCCTGGAAGCCCTGGGAGGCGAGCCAGACGACGGCCTCCGCCGAGCGCGTTCCCATGGCACAGACGCAGAGCAGCGGGCGATCGCGCGGGATCTCCGCGACCCGGGCCCGCAGCTCGTGGATCGGGATGTTCAGGGCTCCCGGCAGGGCCGGCTCCTCGGGGCCGATCTCCTCCGCCAGGCGCAGGTCCATCACGAAGCGTCCGCCCGGCGCCTCGCCGCCGGGCTCCACGGAGGCGGGGCCGAGGCCCGCCAGCCCTCGCTCCTCGCGATTGAGGGCCACGCAGGCGATCCCGTGCAGGGGATCCAGCGCCACGTTGTAGGGAGGCGAGTAGCAGAACTCGAGATCGAGCAGATCCTCCAGCCGGCCTCCCCGCTGCAAGAGCGCGCTGAACACGTCGACCCGCTTGACGGCGTCTCCCTCGCCAAGAGCCTGCAGGCCGAGCAACCGGCGCGAGCCCTGCTCGTAGACCAGCTTCAGGAAGAGCAGCTTGTGCTCGGGATGGTAGTGCGCACGGTCGAAGAAGCTGCCCCAGGCGGCTCGCACGGCCAGTCCGCCATCGCGCGCCTGCTGCGCGGAGAGCCCCGTGGCGGCCACGTTCCAGCCGAAGATCTTCAGGCAGACGCTGCCGGTCACCGCCCCGAAGCGGCTGGGAATGCCGGCCAGGTTGTCCCCGACGACCCGGCCCTGCCGGTTGGCCAGCGAGCCCAATGGCAGGTAGCAGGGCCGACCGGTGACGGCATGGATCACCTCGATGCAATCCCCGGCGGCATAGACGTGCGGCAGGTCGGTGCGCAGCTGCCCGTCCACGACCAGACCGCCGAGCTTCCCGAGCTGCAGGCCCGCCGCCCGGGCCAGTTCGACGCGCGGCTGCACGCCGACGACCACCACGGCCCGATCGGCATGGATGGTCCGGCCGCCGGCCTCGACCACGGCCCGGCCCTGCTCGGTGACGGCACGGGTCACCGGGGCGTCGAGGTGCAGGGTCACGTCGTTGCGGCGCAGCTCCCCCGCCGCCAGGGCCGCCATGTCCGCATCCAGGATCCGGGGCAGGACCCACGGGGCCGCCTCCAGGAGGGTCACCCCGCAACCCCACAGCTCGCCGAACGCACCGGCCAGCTCACAGCCGATGAAGCCCGCTCCGACCACCACGACCTCGCCGATGCGCCCTGTCTCCAGCCCCCGGCGCAGGACCTGCACATCCTCGGGCGTGTGGAAGAAGCCGACGGCCTCGCCCGGCTCCACACCGGGCAGCGAGCGGGGGCCGGCACCCGTGGCGATCACCAGCGCATCGTAGGCCAGGACGCTCTCCCCTGCACCCAGCGGTCCCCGCACGAAGATCTGTCGCGTGGCCGGATCGAGCCTTTCCGCGCGGCAGCCCGTGCGGACGTCCAGGCCCTTCGCCGCGGCGAAGTACTCGGGATCGCGCACGGCGCCGTAGTTGGTCTTGCGCAGGGCATCGAGGTCCTCGACGTCCCCGGACAGGTAGTAAGGCAGGCCGCAAGCTCCGTAGGAGATGAAGTCCCGCTCGTCGAGGACGGTGATGGCCGTATCGGGCAGCAGGCGCCGGGCGCGGGCCGCGGCCTTCAGGCCGGCCGCCGAGGCCCCGACGACGACGATCCGCTGGAGTTCGCTCGCGGACAAGGCGTTCCTTTCCGCTCAGGCGCCGCAGGCGGCGGAGCAGCCAGGGACGAGGGAGAGCCGGGCGGGCCGAACCCGGGGCGGGAAGAGGGGAGCGGGGCGATCACCGGCACCGCTCCCTCCGCATCGGTACAGGATCAGACGCAGCCGGTCGGCTTCGGCAGGCCTGCGAGCTTGCAGGCGCCCTTGGCCGGGCCGCTCGGGAACAGCTCGTAGATCTCCTTCAGCTTGAATCCGGTCTCCTTGCAGAGCTTGCGGATCATGGGCGCCACGCCGAACTCCAGGTAGTAATTGCGAAGGTAGTTCATGACCTTCCAGTGATCATCGGTCAGCGTATCGATACCTTCGGTGGTGGCCAGGGCCGCCGCGACGTTCTCGTCCCAGCGATCGGGCTCCTGGATGAACCCGTCCTCATCGACTTCGATGCTCACGTCGCCGTGCTCGAAGATAGGCATTCTCTGTTTCCTCCTGTTTGGGGCCTGAGCACGCGCGGGTCAACCCCGCTCGAGATGGTGCCGCTCTCGTTCGCCCGCCCCGCCGTGCCGCCCGGCCGGGCTGTCGGTGGTCCGCAGGCGGAGCCGATCGCCCTGCGTCGATCGGCTCGATCCACTACTTCATGTCGATGTACCCGCAGGGGCACTCCTCCATGCACTTCTTGCAGCCCGTGCAGAACTGCAGCTTGAACTCGTACTTGCCACCCTTCTCGGGCGGGCGCAGGACCGCGTTGTCCGTGCAGAACTTGAAGCAGTTCTCGCAATCGAAGCAGAGCCCGCAGCTCATGCAGCGGGCAGCCTCCTGGCGCGCCTCCTCCGCGCTGAAGGTGCGCGTCGTCTCGCGATCGAGAGAGGCCAGGGCCTCCTCCACCGCGACGTGGGTCTCGTCCACGGCCTGCTGCCGCTTCTCGAGCCAGAAGTTCTTGTTGGGCTTGTCGGGTCCCACCTCGGGAAGATCCGCCGCCGCCGGGGCGGGCAGGCCGCGGAAGGCGCGATGGATGGCCTCGGCCGCCTGTCGGCCTTGTGCCTGGGCGATGGTGGCCAGCCCCAGGTTGACGGCGTCGCCCCCCGCCCAGGTCCGGTCCTCCGCCGTGGTCACCTGCCCTTCGGCGTCGACCTTGATCCAGTCCCGCCCCTGGTGCAGCTGCTCGAGCGGCGCGAAGTCCGGCTCCTGACTGATGGCGGGGATGATGAAGCTGGCCGGGATGTCGAACTCGGAGCCCTCGATGGGCACCGGGCGGCGGCGCCCCGAGGCGTCGGGCTCGCCGAGCTCCATCTTGATGCAGGTCATGCCGGTGGCACGACCGTCGTTCCTCAGGATCTTGATCGGGGCGGCCAGGAAATCGATCTCGACCCCTTCCTTCTGGGCCTCCTCGATCTCCGGCGCTATGGCCGGCATCTCCTTGATGGTCCGGCGGTAGACGATCTTGACCTTGGCGCCGAGACGGCGGCTGATGCGCGCCGCGTCGATGGCCGTGTCTCCCCCGCCGATCACGATCACGTCGCTGCCGACGTCGGGGGGATGGCCGGAGTTGACCTCGTTCAGGAAGCCGGTGCCGGTCATCACGTTCTCGGCATCCTCGCCCTCGACGCCGAGGGTGTAGCCCTTGTGCGCGCCGATGCCCACGAAGATGGCGCCGTACTGCTGTTTCAGCTCGTCGTAGGGGATGTCCTTGCCGACGATGGTGCTGTACCGGAACTCGATGCCCATGTCGGCCAGCCGCTGCACCTCGCCGTCGATGACGTCGGGCGGCAGGCGATAGTCGGGAATCCCGTAGCGCAGCATGCCGCCGGGCTTGGTGAAGGCCTCGAAGACGGTCACACCGTAGCCCTTGCCGGCCAGGTGGTAGGCGCAGTTCAGGCCCGCTGGGCCGGCGCCGATCACGGCCACCTTCTCCGGCTGCTTCTCCACGCCGGAGATGTCGTACTTGAGGCCCTTCTGCAGGGCGTAGTCACCCACGAACCGCTCGACGCAACGGATGTGCACGGGCTTGTCGTCAACTGCCGCCCGATTGCACTTGTCCTCGCAGAGGGCGGGACAGACCCGGCCCATGGTGGCTGGCAGGCACGTGGTCCGGCTGAAGGCCCGGAAACAGTCCTCCCAGGTCTCGTCCTCGCTGCGGTTCTTGAAGTCGTAATTGTTGATGATCCGCATGACCGCACGGATGGGATTGTGATTCGGGCATCCCTCGTGACCGCACGGCGCCAGCTTTTCCTGGTAGTACGGCCGTAGCGGGGACTGCTCCCGACCGGATGCACCGCTTCCCCGCGATCCCAGCTTCCTCTTCTTGGTGACTATCTTCGCCATGGCGCTGCTCTCTCTGGTTGCGACGGCGCTGTCGACACCGTCCTCGTCGGGTCTCTCGCTTCTACGCGACTGTCGACCGGGCCGGCCCCCCCTGCGCTCGCTTCCGGTCCCGATGCGCAAGGGCGGCCCGGATCATGCCGTCCGCCCACTGGGGACAGCCCAGGGCGTGCAAGTGCATGTAGCTGGCCAGGATATTGTCCTGGACGATTCCGTCCCGCTGTCCGATGCAGCCCCGGCCCTTCTCCACAGCGAAAGCCGTCCGGACCCCCGCGGCGCCGGCGACGATGTCCGAGTAGTGAAACTCGTGCCCCTTCAGCTCCGTTCCCACGTCGAGAAACGGATTGGGCGCGTCGACCGTCATCCTGCAGTATCCGTGGCCCTGGGGCCGGTCGTGCATGCCGATCCGGATCGGCAAGGCCCCGGCCAAGCGGACCGCCTTGCCGTGCCACTCCAGCGTCTCGGCCAGGTACATCAGGCCGCCGCACTCGGCGTAGATGGGCAGCCCGGCCCCGGCGGCCTCCCGCACCGCGGCCAGCAGGCCGTGATTGGAGGCCAGCTCGCGGGTATGGGTCTCGGGGAATCCACCCCCGATGTACAGCGTGTCCAGATCCGGCAGACGCTGGTCGCTCAGGGCCGAGATCGGCACCAGCGCGGCGCCGCGCTCGCCGAGCGCCTCCAGATTGTCCGGATAGTAGAACGTGAAGGCCGAATCGCTGAAGTAGCCGATCCGCACCCTCGACGCCCCGGCGGCTCCGGCGCCACCGCCTCCCGCGGCGCCGCTCCAGGCCGGCAGCGGGGGCACCTGGCGCGCGATGGCCAGCAGCCGCTCCACGTCCAGGCTGTCGCGCACCAGACGGAGCAGGGCGTCCCGGAGATGCTCCGCGGGGCCGTGCTCGGCCGGCGGGACCAGGCCCAGGTGCCGGCTGACCAGCGTCGGACCGTTCAACTTCGGCAGGGCTCCCAGCACGGGAACGCCGGCGTGCTCCTCGATCGCCGCTCGCACGACCCCCTCATGACGCTCGCCCCGCACCTGGTTCAGGATCACCCCGGCGATCGTATTCTCCGGGGCCAGCAGCCGGCATCCGAGCGCCGTCGCCGCCGCCGTGGCGGTCATCTTCAGCGGGCTGAGCACGAGGACCACGGGACAGTCCAGCAGCCGGGCCAGGGCCGCGCTGCTGTGCGATCCCGCCGCGTCCACACCGTCGAGCAGGCCGCGATTGCCCTCGATCAGGTTGAGACCCTCGGGTGTCCCGTGCTCCCGGAAGGCGCGCGTCACCACCTCCGGCGGCATCATGTACGTGTCCAGGTTGCGACCCGGCGCACCGGCCGCCCAGCCCAGCCAGGCCGCATCGATGAAATCGGGCCCTTTCTTGAACGCCCGTCGCTCCAGGCCTTCCTGCTCCCACAGGGCGAGCAGCCCGAGCGAGAGAATGGTCTTGCCCGAATCACCGCCCGTGCCGGCAATCATGATACGGGGGTATGGACTCGTCATGTTCCGCGTCCCGGTCACACCCCCGCCCCGCCGCATCCCGGCGCTCCGGCGCCGGAATCCTGGCGGATGTCGAGGATATCCCCAGCCGGCCGGCGCGGACTTCCACACCGGCTGGTCGGGCGTGTCTGAGCTGATCCAGCCATGGCCGGCATGTGCCAGCTAGTCCTCCGAGGGAGCCGCACCTTCCTTGTGCGGGATCTCCAGGTAGGAGCCCCCGAAGTACGTGTAGACCAGCCGGCCCCCGTCGACGAGCGAGCGGATGGCCTCCTTGCAGGCCTTCTTGTCCACGCCGAACTGGGCCATCATGGCCTTGGTCAGATCACCCGGCTTGTACTTCTTCGTGCCGGTATCGCGCTCCACCATCTTGAACATGGCGTCGGCGATCTCTTCGATGCTCGGCATGCTACCCACCTCTTACTTTTGGCGGAAGTGCAACGAGCGCTTGTACGTCAATCCCGCGTGCTTGAAGTCGTCGATATGGTATTTGGTGAACTCGAAGCCCGTCATCTCGAAGAACTTGGGCCAGCCGATGCGCTCGATCCATTGACCCATGCGCTCGTACTTGCGGGCGTCGTTCTTCCAGGCCTCGACGATCGTCTTCACCGCGTCGACGACTTCCGGCCAGCGCGGCGGGTTGTTCGGCAAGAAATGCACGGCCATCCGCGAGAACCGGGGCTCGCTGCGGGCCTGCGACACCTTGCCGCCCACCCAGATCGAGACGCCGTCGTTCAACGGATCGGCGATCGGCATGGCGGGGCAGACCGTGAAGCAGTTCGCGCAGTACATGCAGTTGTCCTCGATCACCTCGACGGAGGGCTTGCCGTCCACGGTGGCCGTCCGGATGGCGCCCGTGGGACAGGAGGACACCGTGCTCGGGATCTCGCACATCTTCGTGATGTTCGCGTGCTCGATCTTCGGCGGCCGGCGATGGATACCCAGGACGGCGATGTCCGAGCAGTGCACGGCGCCGCACATGTTCAGACAGCAGGCCAGGGCGATGCGGCACTTGGCCGGCAGCTTGGTGGTCTTGAAGTAGGGCATCATCTCGTCCATGACCGACTTAACGATGCCGCTGGCGTCCGTGGCGGAGCTGTGGCAGTGCACCCAGCCCTGCGTGTGGACCATGTTCGAGATGCAGGCCCCGGTCCCGCCGACCGGGAAGCCGCCTTTCTCGATATCCTTGATCAGGGGATCGATCTTCGACTCGTCGGTCAGCAGGAACTCGACGTTGTTGCGGCTCGTGAAGCGCAGGTGGCCGTCACAGTACTTGTCGGCCAGATCGGCGATCCAGCGGATCGTCTCGATGCTCAGCAGCCGCGGGGAGCCCATCCGCACCGTGAAGACCTTGGCGCCGGTCTCGGAGACATGCACCAGAACACCCGGCTTCGGGTTCTCGTGGTACAGCCACTTACCGTAGTTCTCCTTGATGATCGGCGGCAGGAACTTCTCGTAGTGAGGAGGTCCGATGTCCGTGATGCGCTTTGCAGGTTCGGCCATTGTCTATCACTTCCTTCCCAGGCTGACCGGGACCCGGCGGGGCCCGGCGTCCACTTCCCGAGAGTTACTCGTCCTCGTCATCGTCCGAGAAGTACTCCTCGTAGAAGACATAGGGGTTGTCCCGAGGTTCGGCGATCATCTCGGGAACGGGCTCCAGTTCGATGGCCTCGAGGAAGTTGCCGAGGCCGACCCGCTGGATGAACTCGCCCACGCGCTCGCGATTCTTGCCCTCCTCGCCCCAGATTTCCCAGATCCGCTCGACGACGTCTTTGATCTCCTGGTAGGGCGGCTCCATCTTCACGAAGGGGAGGAGCACGCTGGACAGCAGCGCGCCCTCGATGATGGGAGCCTTCGCACCGAGGAGGACGGTGGCACCGCGGTCCTTGCCGGGGCGCAGGGCCTTGGGCATGGCGTTGATGCAGTGCATGCAGTGGAAGCAGAGCGAGTTGTCGATATCCAGCTCCTTGCCGTTCCACTCGATGCAATCGGCCGGGCAGTGGTTGCAGACATCGCTCTGGATGTCCATGCCGCTGCTGGCGTAGTTGCGGACCTCGTCCTGGTTGACCTGGATATTGTCCCGCCAGGTGCCGATGAACGACATGTCCGAGCGCGCGATGGAGGCGACGCAGTCATTGCCGCAGCCGGAGAATTTGAACTTGTACTTGTAGGGGAACTGCGGCCGGTGCAGCTCGTCCTGGAACTCCTGCGTGAAGTTGTAGCAGGCCTGCATGGTGTCGTAGCAGGCGAACTCGCAGCGAGCCATGCCGTTGCAGCAGCTCGGGGTCCGCACGTTCGATCCCGAGCCGCCCAGGTCGAAGCCCTGCGAGGCCAGCTTCTGGAAGACCGGCTCAAGCTCTTCGGTCCGCGTCCCCAACAGCACGATGTCGCCGGTGGAGCCGTGCATGTTGGTCAGGCCGCTGCCGTGCTCCTCCCAGATGTCGCAGATCGTGCGCAGGGCGTCGCTGGTATAGAACCAGCCGGACGGCTGGTTGACGCGCAGGGTGTGAAAGTGGGAGACATGGGGGAATTCCCCGGGCAGGGCGCTGTAACGCCCGATCACGCCGCCGCCGTAACCCATGACGCCGACGATGCCGCCGTGCTTCCAGTAGCCCACCTTGTCGCGGTAGGACTTCTCGAGCTGGCCAAGCACGTCCTGGGCCATGGCGTTCTTCTTGGCGGACTTCTTGATCTCCGTGACGAAACTTGGCCAGGGTCCCTTCTCAAGTTCGTCCAGAAGAGGTGTCTCAAGGTTTGCCATCTGTGCTCCTTTGCTTCGGTGACCATCTGGTCTCATGCGGCTCCACCGGCGGTCTTTGCTGCAGCCACCGGGAGCATGGTCCGCCGGTCCCGTCGAACCGGCCGACCGACCATCCGGAAGTGACCGCCCCCTTTCTTGTCCTGCGGAGCCCGTCCGGCTCCGAGCAGCTTGAAAGGCCTCTAAACCCGCGAGGCGGCCCACCAATGGACCGTCCGGTGCCGTCACGCCTCGGTACTCGCCTGGCCGGGCGGTCCGCGCTGGCGGCTGATGGAAGCAGTTTTCCATTACACCAATTGCCAAAGCTAGAACCTCACCACGGGCGAGTCAAGGCGGATGTTAGATATTTGTCAGGGAAGGCCACCCCCCGGCGGTCGGCAGCTAACAGCAAATAAAGTCAAATGACTACGGCCCTCGCGAGCCCCCACGTGGTGATTTTGAGGATCGGCTCAGCACGCCCCCAGCCGGCCCAAGCCGTTATTGTTTTAACCGCCGCTCGACGCTTTCAGCTCCGCCAGGACGGAGCTGTAAACCTGCAGATCCACCTCCGAGAAGAGGATGAAGCGGATCTCGCTGAACTGTCCGCTGTCGCGGGCGAAGTCGCTGGCCGCCCCCAGGGCCACGGCGGCCGCCAGGTCGACCGGGTATCCGTAGACGCCCGTGCTGATGGCCGGGAAGGCGATGGTCCGTGCCCCGCAGCCGGCCGCCAGCTCCAGGCTGCACCGGTAGGCGCTGCGCAGCTGCCCGGCCTCGCCCTGCCCGCCACCCCTCCAGACCGGTCCCACGGCATGGATGACGTGACGGGCCGGCAGGTTCCCGGCCGTGGTGATCACCGCCTCTCCCGTGGGGCAGCCGCCCTGCCGCTCCCGGATGAGGCGGCACTCGGCCATGATGCTGGGCCCTCCGGCCCGGTGGATCGCGCCATCCACGCCTCCGCCACCCAGCAGGCCGCTGTTGGCCGCGTTGACGATGACATCGACCTCCTCGCGCGTGATGTCCCCCCGCTTGAGGACGATGCGTGTGGATCCGACGATCATCTCTTAACCACCCTTCATCAATGGCCTTGCGAAGATAACGCGGCCGACCGGTCCGGCGCCCGGGCGGCCGCCACGAACGGTCACCAGGTATTCTGAGCCCTTCACCGGATCCCGGTCAAGAGCACTCCGGTCGAGTCCAGCATCGCGCAGAAAATATATAAATTTCTCACGATTTATGCGGCAAATGGTGTGAATTTGCTCTATAATAGCACCATATCGGAACTGTCCGAGCCCGTCTCCAAGGAAGGTCGGTCATGAGGCCCGAGAAGAAGTGCTACCAGAAACCGGCTCTGAAGGCCCAGCGGATCACTCTCGGCGTGTACGGCAGTTACCAGGGGGTGGAGGTCGAACCTCTCCTTCCGGTGAACGGCAAGGATCTGGGCGGAGACATCACGCGGACCAGCTGATCGATATCGGCCACGGCCTGAAACCGGCAGCAGGACGGGGCGCCGCGCGGCGCCCCGTCTTTCTGTGCGAAGCAGCCGTCACTTCTTCAGCGTGATGACGTCGTTGGTCTGGAAGCCCGAGCCCGTGACGGCCTCGACGGTGGTGACCCCCTCCTCGACCTCGGTGGCCCGCACCACCCCGACGTCCTTGTAGATCCGCTTGAGCACCTGGCCGGTCCGGGGGTGCTTGACCTCCTTGTCCAGCCGCTTGACCGCGAACTCCATGCCCGGGGCCAGGCCGATCTCCGTGCCGGCGTCGATGAACAGGTAGTCGTCGGCCACGATCAGGATGCCGCTCCAGGGCAGCTTCTGGGTCTGCTCCTCCAGCTTGTCCACGACGGCATCGATGACCTTGCGGGTGGCCTTGCCGACGACGTGCTCGTCGAAGGCCTTCTGGTCGCCGAAGGAGAAATCCGAGGTGGAGAGATCCACGGACTTGGAGCTCTCGCTCTTGTCCACGGAATCGGCCCACAGCACCTCCGAGCTGCCGACGGAGATGAGCCGCAGGTCCACCGCCACGCGGCCGGTATAGCTCTTCAGGCCCCCGCGACCCCCCAGCTTCGCGATGGAGCCGCCGACCTTGCCTTCCTTGTAGCCGAACTCGGTGACCACTCCCTTGACCAGGATATCGCCGATCTCGACCTTCTTGGCCGCCTCCACGCCGGGATTGGCCAGGTCGGACATGCTCAGGTTCTTCTCGGCCAGGATCTCGTCCAGGGCCGCGCGCTCGAAGACGCGGAACTTGCCGGACTTGATCAGGGCCGTGATCAGCATGTCGGCCATGCCTTCCCCGGGATCCGGGCCGTGGTACCAGTGGTGGTCGGCCTTGTTCTCGAAGCTGCCCACGATGACACGGTACTTGATGCCCGCCTCCTGCCCCCGGACCGCGACGTGCGTCCCGCCCAGGATGACGAGGATCAGGAAGAAACCCAGAAGAACACGGAGCCGTCTCATTTCCTCCCCCTTGCTGCGATTCTGCAACACGACACGAGTCCCGAGTCCGGAGAGTCTACCAACTC
>CAZGEC010000031.1:0-50010 GCA_964524645.1 uncultured Fibrobacteraceae bacterium
AAAAATGTTGCGCGCTTCCTTTGAGCCTCTACGCCCGCAGCCACCCGTCGACCTCAGGCAGGGCAGGAAACGGTGATTGGGCTATTCATCCCCCATGAGGTCAGATCATCGGGTGTAATCACCCCCGCGCCATCACATCCGGAACCTGCATCATATGTGAATTATGGGGGCCCCACGGCTCCTGCGGTATCGACTGGATGCTCCGCAACCTGTCGACCATGAACGTCGCCTGTCCCGGCGCGCCCGCCGGCCGGCCTCGGGAGGAGAACATGAAGAAGCGGATCATGCTGGGTTTGCCGGTCGCAATCTGCTTCGGCCTCGTCACCGAAGTTCTTGCGCAAAACGGCGTTTTCATTGATGCCACAGGCTTTCTATACGAATCGGGTCCGAACTACTCCGTCCTCAAGTTCCAAAGCAGTCCAGGCGAGACCTTGAGCTGCGTGGCTTTCATCGACAGCGTGAATCCTGAATTGGGCTGGGACCTGACGCAGATGGAGCTGACGCTGGTAATGACCGACCTCGTCTCGCAGGGCGAAGTGGACTTCGGGGGGGGCATGTTCTTCATCAATTACCTTGGAGGGACCCTAGACATCGTGGCTCAGCCGCGCGACGATCCCGATTACACGCCGGCCGATTACGGCATCGATCCGCCCAACGCCACAGCGCCCAGCAGTTTCTGGGATGGCGAGGTCCTTCTGCATGGCGTCTTCACGAACTTCTACATGGTCTATTACCCCACGCTGCACGTCGGGAACTTCGAGACGCACATGACCTGGACGGGCGGCACGCAGTTCTGGAACTTGATCTACGATCCGATGTGCACCTGGACTGCCGGTGTTATTGATCCTGCCTCTGCCCCGGTGCCGCAGGGCTACGAGCTGAAGGCCAGCATGCACTACCATCAGCCCTCCATGGATGCCGAGCAGAGCAGCTGGGGGCAGGTCAAGAATCTGTATCGGTGACAGCGGGATTCTCAAGCTCCCATGAGCGGTCAGAACCGATCCGGACCAAGGGCGGGCCGTGCTCGGTTCAGCCCCGGGGGGCCCGCAGGCCCTGAGCAAGGCGATGGTCGCGCATGGCCGCTTTCTGGTGGACCAGGATGCGCAGGGGGCTGCGCGGCCGGGCGGTGCACAGCAGGATGAAGCCGGCCGCGCGGTCGGCGGGGAAGTAGCGAGGCGCCTCGGACTGGTCCCACTCCCCCGCGAGCACCTTGCCGGCGCAGCTCAGGCACCAGCCCTGCGGACAGGTATGCGGCAGCGTGGTGCCGGCCTCCGCTGCCGCATCCCAGATCGTCTGATCCCCGCTCACCTCCAGCCGGAGCGTGGCCCCCTCCGGCTCGATCAGCTCCACCGTGTGCGCCCGGACCATGGCTGGCCCGGATGCGGCCGATCGCACGATTTGCTATAGACTGTAGGGATGGTTTTGGGCCGGCGCCGGCGGCGGGATGAAGCCCGCCGGCGCCCTACCCCTGGCCCGCGGCCGGGGATTCGCATCAACAGGGGGAGGTCCGAAGGTGAAAACCGCCGTTTCCCGTAGCCGGCGTATTGCCGGCCTCGTATCGATCGCCGCGTTGTTCGGGCTGTTGCTGGCCGGCTGTTCCGACTCGTCCGGACCGGCTGCCACGCGCATCGAAATGGGTGGCGCCGTCGCGGTCGGCGAGATCGATCCCGGCGCCCAGACGTTCGTGCTCAAGCAGCTCGAGCAGCCGGTTCCGGGCTCCGCGCCGATCCTGATCACGCTGCTGGGGGATAGCCTGAAGGTCGATGCCACCGCCGAGACCGTCTCGATCGACGTCGCCATCCGCAACGACGGTGCCGAGCCGCTCTATCCGCCGGCCACCATCTGGTTGAGCGAGCTGATGCCTGACAGCGTCACCGTGGAGAACGCCGACCTCGTCCCGGGTCCGCCGGACACCATCCCGACGGCCTCGCCGACGATCCCGCCGCGCTGGGGCTTCGACTACACGACCCTGCTCGGCCCGACGTCCATGCTATCGCCGGGCGAGACCAGCGGCGCCAAGACCTGGCTATTCCACGTGCCGGGCCTGACCGGCTTCTCCCTGCGGGCGCAGGCGGAATTCGGCATGGCGCCGGACCTGCCGCAGATCGCCGGGCTCTGCTTCGTCGACCTGAACGGCGACGGGATTCCGGAGGACGGGGAGCCGCCGCTGGTGCGCGGCAGGATCAGCGCCACCGGGCCGGAAGGGTTCGAGATGACCGCGGTCAGCGACGCCGACGGCCATTACGCGATCCCGGTCACGCTCGCGGGCCTCTACACGCTGCAGCTGTGGTCGTACTGCGAACCGGATCACTTCGGCGGCTGCGACGGACGTCACCTCCAGCGCCTCGTCTACACCACCCCGAATCCGCTGGAGGTGATCCTGCCGACGGACTCGGGCGGTATGCCCGTGAGCTATCTCGACGCCAACTTCGGCGTCCAGTATCCGCCTCAGCCCGGCGCGTACCCGGCTGCAGTGTTCACCACCTCGCCGTTCGATTCTCTCGGCGGCTTTTTCTACCAGTACATGGGCGGTTGGATGAGGAAATCGATCCTGCACCTGCGGGTCGGCTTTGCCGGCTGTGAGGCCGATCAGCCCTTCACGCTCTACTGGCAGCCCGGCCCCGAGGCGTCGCCGCTGCCGTACGTGCACCTCTACCTGGTGCGCGAGCAGGACGAGGACTGCACGACGTCCTTCGTGCGGGAGCTGGGCTTCGACCTGCGTACGATCTGGGAGGAGATGGGCCGGCCGCGATTGGGCATCCGGCTCCGGTTCCAGGACTACGACGGCGAGCTGCACTCGTTCGTGTTTTTCGGCCGCCCTAATGACAACGAGCACTGAGAGAACGATCCCGACCCGGCGGCCGCTCGGCGTCGCCGCAGGGGAATGACATGGTGACGAAGGCGAAGCGCGGGAGGGCGGCCAGGCCCAGGAAGGCCTCCGCCCGCAAGAAAACCGCCCCCCCGCGCAAGCGCCTCGCACCGCGCAAGCGCCAGGACGCGACCGCGACCGGCGAGGTGGCGCTCGATCTCGGGGCGGCGGAGCTGGCCCCGATCCGCGAGCGGATCCAGGCGGCCGGCGGCCGCGCCCTGGCCGCCTACCGCGAGCCGCTCTCCGGCCAGCCGCTGCTGCTGTGCAGCCTGCCCCTCAAGTCGGTCGAGCCGACGCCGTTCCAGCGCGATCTTTCCCCGACGCACGCGAAGCGGCTCGCCGAAAAGATCGAAGAGAGCGGCGCGTTCCTCGACCCCGTGATCGTGGTGGCCGGCGCGGAAGGGAAGCTCTGGAGCCCCAACGGGCGCCATCGCCTCGCCGCGGCGAAGCACCTGGGCCTGTCGCGCATCACGGCGCTCGTCGCGCTGGACGAGCACCTGGCGTTCCGGATCCTCGCCCTCAACACCGAGAAGGCGCACAACCTGCGCGATCGCAGCCTCGAGGTGATTCGCATGGCCCGCGAGCTGGCCCGCCGCGCCCCGCGGGCCAAGGAGATCGACCATGCGGCCGAGCTGGAGGCGCCCGAGCTGCTGACCCTCGGCGTCGTCTACGAGCAGAACAAGCGCTTCGCCGGCGGCGCCTACCGGCCGTTTCTGAGGAAGGTGGACCGCTTCGCGGAGACCTCGCTCCGTGCCAGCCTGCGCAAGCGCGCCGACTGGGCCGCCCGCCTCTCCGGCATCGACGACGACGTCAAGGGTATCATCAAGAAGCTGCAGGCCCGCGGCTTCAAATCCCCCTTCCTGCGCACCTACGTGGTGGCGCGCATCAACCCGGTCCGCTGGCATCGCGCCAAGAAGGGCGAGCAGGACCCGCCCATGACCATCGCCGCCGCCCTGACCCGCATGGCCGCGGGCGCCCGCAAGTTCGACGTCGAATCGGTCCGCCCCGGCGAGATCGCCCTCGTCGCCGCCGCCTCAGGTCCGGAGGAGTGATCGGATCTGCCTCCGACGCCGGGAAGCGCGCGGATTGAAGGGGTCAACGTGCGCCGCCGCGATACAGGGACTTGACGCTCCCCAGGGTGGCCGGCTCGACGGCCACCGTTCCGGATCAATCACGCGCAACACATCCCTCGCCCAGAGCCCCGACCAGATCATCACAGCCCCACGGATGATGACCGGCCAGGCACCAGGAGTCGGCACAGAGATGGAAATCCCCCCCGCCGGCATCGCAGAAGCACGGGTCGGCGGAGAAATTACCGCTGCCCTCCATCTGTTCGGCGATGCAGCCCACCCAGTCTCCACCCTCGTTTCCGTACAGATCGCAGCAATCGAGCACGGGTGCAGACTCCATCTCGCAGTAAACCGCCACACCCTGGAGATTGCCGGCAATGATGCAGTTCTGCACCAAGGGGCTGGCCATGACGCAGCTCAAGCCGCCGCCGTACGGCGCCGAGTTGCCGGACAGGGTGCAGCTGGTCATGGTTAGCCAGCCCTCGCCGACCCCTATGCCTCCTGCATGCCCATTGCCCGTGTTGCCGGTCATGATGCATCCCGTCAGCTCCACGGTAGCGAGCAAGCCAACACCGAAGCCTCCACCCCCGGCGGCATGGTTATCCACGAACCGGCAGTCCGTCACGACCGCCGAACTTGGTTCCGGCGGGCCGCCTTCGGACGAGGTCCCGCAGAACATCCCACCGCCGCCGGCGGCCGCCTCGTTATCGCGAAACACGCAGTTATGGACAATGACATCACCCCGCGTGCAAAGCAGGCCCCCGCCGTAGTTGGCTATACCTTCTGGAATTGGGCTGGAGGCATAGCCATGTATCAGCGTGAGTCCCTCGATGAGTCTTGATCCATGATCCCAGCAGATCAGCGCAGGCCCCTGCCGCTGTGCATCGATGGTCACGCACTCGGGCGAACCCGACTCGCTCCGCAGCACGATGTCCGGCTTGACCATGAGAGCCCACTCCAAGTAATCGCCGCAAACGACCTCGACGACATCCCCGGCGGAAGCCGAATCGGTCCCGGCCTGAATCGTCGGAGCCTCGCCCGTACCGTCCGGCAGGATGCGCCAGGTCCGGGATGCGGCGGAATCCGGCAGCAGGAAGAGCGCAAGGAGGGCCGGCACGCCCACGAAGAGGGTCCTGGTAGACATGGACGACTTCCTGAATCGCGGGCGAGCCTGTCGACGGCATGAGAATACCACATTTCACCAGCCCCGGGTGGATGGATTGTCCAGCTACAGATGCGATGCACTGATAGTGATGGATCAGCTCCCCTGGCCCGAAGCACCTTCCCCAGGGGCAGCCCAAACGTTCGGAGCCGGTAGCCGAGCCGTCAGACCTGCTCTAAATTGAGCGGCCCCTCCTGGAGTGGGGAATCTTGCTACCGCCAGAGTATTTGGAACGAAAGGCGCAAAGAAATGAGCGACGATCGCCAGAGCATAGAGAACGTGGTGCGTGCATTCAGCGATTGCTGGAATCGGCACGACATGGAGGCGTTCGGCCAGCTGTTCGCCGAGGACGCCGAGTTCGTCAACGTCGTGGGCCTGTGGTGGAAGGGGCGCGAGGAGATCAAGCAGGCTCACCTGAGAACGCATGCGTCGATGTTCAAGCACAGTCACCTGATGATGGACGACATCGCGGTGCGCTTCGTGAATCCGGACGTCGCCATCGCGCGCTCATCGTGGCAGCTGACGGGACACGTCGGGCCGGCCGGGGAAGCCCTGCCCGAGCGGAAGGGAATCCTCGTGAACCTTCTGGCCCGCCGGAACGGTCAGTGGAGGATCATCGACGCCCAGAACACCGACATCATCGCCGGCGTCCTCGCGCCGCCGCAGTGAAAGAACGCATCAGTTTTTAAATGGCCCGATCTCATTCGTGTCGGTGGTCAGAAGCTTCATGAGCCGAGGATGCACGAAGATCTTCTCACGACCGACCTTTCGTTCCTCCAGGACACCGGCCTCGGCCAGTAGCTTCAAGTACTTGGAGGCGGTTTGCCGCTTGACCGCTCCGGTCTCCACGAGATTGGCGATGCGGCAGTAGGGCTGCACGAAGAGCTCCTCGACCAGTTCGCGGCTGTAGATCTTCGGCAAACGCCTCCTGATGTGCTCCACCGTGGTATCGAACAGCTTGCGGATCGCCGCGATATTGTCCGTCGTCCAGAAGGATATGCTCCCTGTCGTCGACATTGTCCCATTTGGCGTAGAGGTCCACATGATCCCGGCAGGTGGTCGTCTTCCTCACCTGACGCGGGCCGCTGACGAGCACCATCCGCCGGGATTCGCAAGATGTTCGACGAGAAGGGTATCGTAGATTCGGTTCCGGATCTCCATGTCTGACCATGATCGACGGCATCGTAAGATGGTCAGGACTATTCTACGATCCCCTCGAATTGGGTCAGGGGGCGCCGGCTCGGTTCATATCCTGCCACTTGTCTATCAGCCCCTTGATCTCCTGCCACAAGGCCTTGTGATCGAGCGTAATCTGCGGCAGACCTGGGTGCGACGGTTCCGGGAATTCCATCGCTACGAGCCCACGATAAATCATGATAACTTTCGATATTAATTCAAAAATTGACTTTGTAATTGATGTGGCTGCAAAAGGATGATATCATCGCGTCAGAAAGCACACTATCGATACTCGCGGATCGATCAGCGCAGGTTCGTATGAACAGGGGGGAATACCATGCGTCTGCCCATCGTCGTCGGCTGTCTCATGCTCCTGATCGGTACGGCAGCCGTGGGCCTGGCCCAGCCCGTGAAGATCATGCCGCTGGGAGATTCCATCACCTGGGACAATCACAGTGGCGACACACGGCCCGACAGCTCGCGCACCGGCTACCGCTATCCACTCTGGAACCTGCTGGCCCGGGCCGGCTACGACGTGGACTTCGTCGGGAGCCTGGCCGGCGGTAGCGCCTATCCCTTCGATCCCGACAACGAAGGGCACGGCGGCTGGACGGACGCCCAGATCGCCAGCAACGTGTACAGCTTTCTGACCAGCAATCCGGCGGACATCGTCCTGCTGCACATCGGCACCAACGGTCTGGCTGCCAGCCCCGACGACGTCGAGGACATCCTGGATGAAATCGACCGCTGGGAATCCGACAACATGACGACGGTCTGGGTCGTGCTGGCCCGGATCATCGATCGGGTGCCCAACAACTCCACGACCACCGCCTTCAACGACAACGTGGAGGCCATGGCCCTGGCACGCACCACCGACAACATCGTCCTGTGCGACATGGAGAACGGCGCCGGTCTCATCTACGCAATCCAGCCGGCTGGCGACTTCTGGGACAGCCTGCACCCCAACGACGATGGCTACGCCAAGATGGCGTACGTCTGGTTCCAGGCCCTGCAGACGTTGTTGCCCCCCTCGACCGTCACCTGCCCCAGCGGCATGACCAGCTACTGGGGCTTCGAGTCCTGGCTCTCCCCCTTCCTGGACTACTACGGCACGAATCAGGCGCCCTACCGGAACACGCACCCGCTCCACGCCACCGGACAAGTGGGCTATGCCCAGTCATTCTCCCGGACCAGCCAGACGCGGGTGGAGGTCCCCGACGACGATAGCTTCGACTGGGGCCCCGACGACAGCTTCAGCATCGAATACTGGCTGAAGAAGAGCGTTCCGGTGGGCGGCGCGACCACGGACGACAACGAGGTCATCGTGGGTCGCGACGATGACAGCTCGGGGCTGCATTGGTGGACGGGCGTGATTGCCAACTACAGCTCCTCGGGCGTGGGCTGCTTCCAGCTGCGTGATATCGGCGGCGCGGGGGGTGCGGCGTACAGCACCACCGTCCTCCAGGACGGCCAGTGGCACCACTTCGTGGCCGTGCGCGACGCCGCCGTCGACTCCAACCGCATCTACATCGATGGCGTTCAAGAGGGCTCGTTCTTCTTCGACTACACGCAAGGCTTCGCCGCCGTGGATGTCCCCATCGACGTGGGCTGGCTCAACCTGACCTTCGGCTACCACTACACCGGCGAACTGGACGAGTTCGCCCTCTACGATGTCGCCCTGGACCCAGGGGACATTGCCATGCACTACATCGCCGGCCTGAACAACATGGGCTACTGCCAGGGCGCGGACATGGCTCCCACCATCACAACCGTTCCCGTGACCGAGGCCAGGGTGAGCGAGCTCTACACCTACGACGTCGACGCGGTGGGCATTCCGACCCCCACGTACGCCCTGCTGACCTCTCCCGGAGGCATGACCATCGATCCCGACACTGGCCTCATCCAGTGGACTCCGGCCGCCCTCGGCTACTTCGACGTGACCGTGGCGGCCAGCAACACCGAGGGCACGGACACGCAGGGTTTCACGATCTATGTCACGGAGGCCCCGGTCTGCCCCAGCGGCATGCTCGCGTACTGGCAGCTGAATGAAACCAGCGGCACGACCTACGGTGATCTCTACGACGGCCACGACGGCGCGGGGGGGCCGCACGCACCGGTACCCGCCCCCGATGGCATCGTGGGCGGCTGCCAGGACTTCGACGGCAGCTCCCAGTACATCACCGTCGCCGACCACGCCGACTTCGACTGGACTTCCGAGAGCAGCTTCTCGGTCGAGGTGTGGGCCAAGTTCACCAACGTCGCCAGTCGCAACAAGGTGATGATCGGCCGCGACGAGGACGGCGGCCATCCCCACTGGTGGCTGGGCGCCAAGCAGAGCACCGGCACGGTCGTCTGGAACCAGCTCGACATCGACGCCCAGGGGATCGCCTGCAACGGCACGACGGCCATCAACGACGGTTCCTGGCATCACATCGTCGCCGTGCGCAAGGCCGCTGTGGACTCCAACCTGCTGTACGTCGACGGTCTGCTGGAGGACCAGAAGTACTACGACTACCTGAACGGCTTCGCGGCCTCGACCACCCTCGGGATCGGCTACATGGCCTACAATCACAATCCGGACTACTTTTACGACGGCAAGCTGGACGAGATCGCCCTCTACAATCGCGTGCTGACGTACGCCGAGATCCAGGATCACTACACGGGCGGGCTGAGCGGTCAGGGCTACTGTCAGGAAGGGTCCGCGCCGCCGCAGATCACTTCAGTACCCGCGACCGAGGCCTTCCTCGACGCGCCCTACACGTACGACGTCGACGCGCTGGGCGTCCCGGCGCCCACCTACTCGCTGACCCAGAGCCCGGCCGGCATGAGCATCGACGCCAACAGCGGGATCATCGAGTGGACGCCCGCAACGCTGGACCCGGCGGACGTCACGGTGGAAGCCAGCAATACCTGGGGCACCGACACCCAGAGTTTCACCATCACGGTCATCGACCTGCCGGACTGTCCCAGCGGCACGCTCGCCTACTGGTCGCTCGACGAGACCAGCGGTAGCAGCTACGCCGACACCTACGACGGTCACGACGCCGGCGCGCCCGCCTCGGCGCCGGCTCCCGATCCGGGCGGCGTCGTCAACGGTTGCCAGGATTTCGACGGCACGGCCGACTATCTCACGGTTCCCGACCACGCCGATTTCGACTGGTCCTACGACAGCAGCTTCTCGATCGAGGTGTGGGCCAGGTTCACGAACGTGGGCGGTCAGAACAAGGTGTTCATCGGCCGCGACGAGGACGGCGGCTATCCCCACTGGTGGCTCGGCGCCAACAGCTCGACCGGTTACGCCAACTTCAACCTGCTGGACAGCAATCACCACGGCATCGCCTGCACGGGCTCGGTCGCGCTCAACGACGACCAGTGGCACCACCTGGTGGCCGTGCGTGACGAGAGTCTGGACCAGAACCGGCTCTATGTGGACGGCGGCCTCGCCGCCAGCCAGCCCTATGACTACACCGCCGGCTTCGAGGCCGGCACGCAGCTGGACATCGCCTACATGGCCTACAATCACGTCCCCGCCTACTTCTACGACGGCAAGCTGGACGAGGTCGCCATCTACGGCCGCGTGCTGACCGACATCGAGATCTCTCAGCATTACACCAACGGGCTGGCCGGCATCGGCTACTGCCAGCTCACCGCGCCGCAGATCGTTTCCACGCCGGTCACGACCGCGACCGAAGGTGTGCTCTACAGCTACGACGTGGAGGCCAGCGGGAACCCCGCGCCATCATACTCCCTGACTGCCAGGCCAGCGGGGATGACCATCGATCCCGACAACGGCCTCATCCAGTGGACGCCGCCGGCCAGCGGCGACTACGACGTCGCCGTGATGGCCAGCAACTCCGAAGGCGACGATACCCAGGAGTTCACCATCGACGTTGGCGCGACGCCCAGCTGCCCTATCGGCATGACCAACTACTGGCCGTTCGACGAACAGTCCGGCGGCGGACCGTATACGGACGTCATCGGCGACGCCGATGGGAGTTGCACCAATTGCCCCACTCCGACCAGCGGGATCGTCAATGGCGCTCAGTACTTCGACGGCGTCGGCGACGAGGTCAACGCGGCCGATGACGACAGCTACGACTGGGCCAGCGATCAGAGCTTCACCATCGCCTACTGGCTGCACACCACGTACAGCACTGCGGGCAACCGTGTCTGCGTGGGCCGTGACGACAGCGGCACGAGCCTGCACTGGTGGACGGGTCCCAACGACGCCGGCAACGCCACCTTCCAGCTGCGCGACACCAATGGGAACGGCATTTCGATCAACGGGGGACCGGTCCTCAACGACGGCGAGTGGCACTACTACACCGCCGTTCGGGACGAATCTCTCGACGAGAACCGGCTCTACGTGGACGGGGAGCCGGTCGCCGCGAACACCCACAACTACACGGCCGGCTTCGGCAGCACCGTGCCCTTGAACATCGGATTCCTGAACCTCAGCGGGCGCTATCGCTACCAGGGCGATCTCGACGAGATCTCCCTCTACGACCGCGCCGTACCGGCGCCGGAGATCAAGCAAAACTACCTCAACGGCCAGGCCGGCCACGGGGTCTGCGATATCTTCACGCCGCTGATCGTCTCGGAGGCCGACACGACCGCCACGGCCGGTGAAGCCTACCAGTATGACGTGGACGCCATCGGGAATCCGGCGCCGAGCTACCAGCTGCTGACGTCTCCGGGCGGGATGACCATTGATCCGAACACCGGCGTGATCGACTGGGTACCGATGGCCACGGGCTTCTTCGCCGTCTCGGTCGAGGCGAGCAGCTCCCAGGGCGAGGGCGACCAGAGCTTCATCATCCATGTCAGCCGGCCGACAGGCGTGCCGGACGAGGTGCCGGCCCGGTTCTTCCTGGCGGCCAATCATCCCAATCCCTTCAATCCGGCCACCACGATCCGCTTCGGGCTGCCGGTGGCGGGAATTGTCGAGCTGGCGATCTTCAACATCCAGGGGCAACGCATCAAGACGCTGGTCAACGAACCGCTGCCGCAGGGCCAGCATGCGACAACCTGGTACGGCCGCGACGACCACGGCAACATCATGGCCAGCGGGATCTACTTCTACCGGATCAAGAGCGGCAGCTTCATCCAGACGAGGAAGATGACGTTGCTGAAGTGATGTCCGCCCCCATGGCCACAGAAAGCCGGCGCTGTCCCGCGGGCAGCGCCGCCCTGTGTGTGATGACATGGATCAGAGCTGACCACACGCCGGTACCGGGGGCTTTCTATTACGCCAGCGATGAGGCCACCACGGGAGCTTCTCAGAAGCCCAGCTGGCAGGTCAAGCATAGCCAGTTGCGTGCCGCCGGGGGGATGCCGAGCGCCAGGGTGGCCTCTTCGCGGATCCAGGCGAGGGTGGAGCGCCAGTGGAGGGGGGCGCAGGGGCGGCCGAGGCCGATAGACCAGCAATCGCGCTCGGCGCGGCCGGGCAGGTGGACGCGATCGTCCCAGCGCTCGTGGCGGCCGGACAGCTCCAGCTCCCAGGTGCGGCCCCGCGGTCGCCAGCGCAGCCAGCCCGCCAGCAGGCGGCCGGTGCCCCCGAGGGGATCACCGAGCAGCCAGCCCTCGTGCGTGTACCCGCTGCGGAAGTTGGAATGGGCGTACCAGAGCACCTTGGGATGCTCCAGCTCGGCGAACTCAGCCGTGAGGTCCCAGCGCGGCGAGAGCAGCTCCAGGCCCGCCACCGAGGCCGGAGCGGAGATCTGCGGCAGGAAGCGCAGCACGTCACCGGGCGCGTAGTCCTCCCCGGCGTACTCCCAGTAGAGGCGGCCGGCGGCGGCCGGCAGCACGGGCCAGGGGGCGCGGCGCCAGCGCGCCTCGAACTGCAGCGTGAAGATGCGATCGGTCAGCGGGCCGCGCTGGACCTCGTCATGGGTGGCGCCCAGCTGCGGGAAGTTGATCTGCAGCAGGTCGGGCCAGAGGGTGCCCGAGCGGGGAGCAGCCAAGGCCGCGGCCGAGACGTTGGTGCGCAGCCAGGCGGTGTGGCGGAAGGTGAGCAGCCATTCCATGAACCAGGGCTCGTCGCGGCGCTCCTCGTGGAGCGACTCGACCAGGTAGGACAGATCCTGGGTGGACAAGAGACCCACCCGGACCAGCAGGTGGGTCGGGGCCACGTGGCGGGCCAGGCCCCGCCAGGCGAAGGGGACCGTGCGGCGCACGGTCAGCGCCGGAAAGCTGCGGCCGGTGCGGTCGAGGGTGAGGGTGCCCGTGCGGCCGGGCCCGACGCGCCGCGGCGCCCAGCCGAGGCTCAGCGACCAGCGGCCGCACCGGCGGCCCGCGACGGCCCGGGGCCAGTCCAGGCGCCAGCGCCCGCCATCCTGCCGGGCCCGCGCCACCTGGGGCCTGCCCGTGGCCGCAGGCCAGCCCGTGTAGAGCAGCGCCTCCGGCGGCGATTCGCCGCTCTCCAGCAGCCGGCCGCGCCAGCGGGGCGTCGCCGCCAGCCACCAGGGGCCGCTCCAGACCGCGAGCGAGGGCTCCAGGCTCGCGCTCAGGCCGCCGGGGATGGGTAGACCGGCCTCCCCCTCCCACAAGTCGCCGATCTCGGTCTGGCTGAGCAGCAGGCGGCCGCCCGGGCGGACACCGGAGGCGGCGACACCGGCAGGCCCGTAGCGCTGGATCAGCTCCGCCAGCAGCTCGCGCTCGGCGGGATCCTGCAATGCTGCGGAATTCGAGTTGCCCGCCTCGTCCAGCAGGGCGGCCAGCTCCGCGCGCGAGACCGGTTGGTAGGGAGGCGGGAAGAGCCCCGCCTCCAGCAGCAGGCGGTCCAGGCTCGTCCAGGGCACGGTGCGGGCGTCCACCTCGATCGCGCCGCCGGGGCCGGCGGCCGCGCGCGCGGTGAAAGGAATGCAGAACAGCAGCGGCGGGATCAGCAGGAGTAGAACGATCCGACGGGTCGGGATCGCGCTGCCGCGCGATCGGTGCGCCGTCAGTGCACGACGGCGTAGACGATCCCGCCCACCAGGCAGAGCGGCAGCGCCGCGATCACCAAGAGCAGGGGCAGACCGGTGAACATCAGCGCTGCCAGGACCAACAGCAGGGGAAGGCCAATCACCAGCGCCAGCAGCGACTTGGTCAGAAACCAGGCCAGCTTGATGGGCAGCAGCACCAGGGAGAAGACCACCTTCAGGATCAGCAGCCCCATGCTCAGGAGCAGCAGCAACGCCATCAGACCGATGAAGAACTCCACCACGAACATCGTGCATCCTCCGGCTCGCGGTCACGGCGCCAGGACGGGACGTTCGCCTCATTACGTGTGCGGGAGGATCGAGGTTGCAGGGCTGTCGCCGTCCAGGCCCCGAAGGCGCCTCATGTCCTCGCCTTTCACGGGCTTGCGTCTCGCAGTGAACATACCCCGGCGTAAGGCGGCCTATTCCCGCGCTGTCCTGCAAAATATTTATAAAAAAGGCCAAAAAAATGGGAAATTGTGATATAATCACACCGCTGCTTCACCGGTGACACCCCGAGGATGACGAAGGTGGCTCATACTTCCCATGGGCTCGGGCGGACCGTGAAGCGGCACTACTTTTTCATGCCTCCTTTAGGCTACCACTCCCCTCGCTCAGGGTCAATCGATACTAGCCCAGCGCGCTCGCTTCAGGCATCCATGATCATGATGCACGCGATCTCTCGCTGCACGTTTCGTCGCCGGGACCGCGAGCGGGGCGCGGCACGCGGCTGCGCCCCCACTCGCGGTCGCGCTCTCACTTCTGGAAGAGCGCCGCGTCGAACTTCGGGTTGGCCTGCCAGCTCTCCAGCGTGCCGGTGGCGAAGACCTCGCCATCGTGCTTGATGGTGAAGCTGCTGGCGGTCTGGAAGCCCTCGATCGGCTTGTAGCCATCCATGACCACCTGCTGCGTGACCGGAGCCTGCGTCATGGGCGACTTGCTGGGGCTCTGCACGACGTAGGGCAGGTGCGTGGTCGGATCTAGGAAGAGCAGGATGTACTCGTCGCCGGCGCCGGTCACGTAGACGCGGTCGCACTGGCGGCCTTCGACCTGCGCGGGTGGCAGGGCCTGACACTGCAGGTCGCCGTGATGGGCCAGGAGCATCAGGACGTCGGTGGCGATCTCCTGCCGCTGATCCTGCACCTGGTCCGGCTCCAGGTCCTTGTCACCCATGGGCCCCTTCATCCAGCCGCTGTCGCCGTTGACGACGATCGTCGCCTCGCCGAACGGCAGCCGCTGCACCAGATGCAGCTTGTCGGGGAACACCACCATCTTGTCGATGCCGATGTTCAAGCTCATGCCCTGGATCGTGGCGGCGAGGTTGATCTTCTCGTGCCAGCTCTTGAGCGAGGCCAGCTTCTTGCCACCCACGGCCGCTGCCGTCTGCGCCATCAGGGTCTGGCCCTGCTGCAGGGACTCCGTCGTGGCCGCGGGGATGTCGAGGGTCAGCGTCGGCTCGGGGATGGTGATGTCGACCATGTTGACCGGCCCGAACTCGCTCAGGTCACCGTCCCAGTCGGCCTCGTTGCCCAGGGCCATGATGATGAGCTTGTCCGGATGCCAGACGGCCTGAGCCGCCTCGAGCACCTTCTCCTTGGTCATGTCCCGCACCTGCTCCTGGTACTTCTGCAGGAAGTCGGCCGGGTAGCCGTTCATCTCGTACATGACCAGGCGGTCGAGGATCTCGCGCTTGGTGTCGAAGTTGAAGACCTCGGAGTTGAGGATGCCGTCCTTGGCGGTGGCCAGCTCCGCGTCGGTCACTGGCTCGCTGGTCATCCTGCGGATCTGTGCGATGATGATCTCGGCCGAGGCCTGGGTGGTGGAGGACTTGGTGCCGCAGGAGGCCAAGAAGACGCCGGGGAAGCGGAAGCCGGTGCCGGGCATGCTGCCCACCGAGTAGGCGTAGCCGCGCTTGGTGCGCACCTCGTTGAAGAGCCGCGAGCTGAAGCCGCCGCCCAGGATGCGGTTGGCCACCATGATGCCGGCGTAGTAAGGGCTGTCGGCCCGGATGCCCATGTGCCCGATCACCATCGTGGACTGGGTCAGGTCCGGCTTGTCGACCACGTTGACCGTGGCCGGCAGAACCGGGATCTCCGGATCGGGCGGCAGCGGCTGGCTGGTGCGCTGCCAGCCGGCGAAGGTCTTCTTCAGCAGGTCGAGCATCGCCGGGCGCTCGAAGTCCCCGATGACCACCAGGTAGGTGTAGTTGGGGTGGAAGAAGCGCTGGTGGTAGGCGATCAGGTCGTCCCGCGTGACGGCGTTGATCGTGTCGTACTCGGGCTGCCGGGCCAGGGGGTGATCCGGCCCGAAGATGGCCTTGGTGGCCTCGCGGCGGGCGATCGTCATCGGCTCGTCGTTGCGCCGCGAGATGCCGGCCTTCTGCTCCTTCTTGGCGATCTCGATCTTGTCGGGATCGAAGCGGGGATGCATCAGGATGTCGGCCAGCAGGCTCAGCCCCTGGGGCGCATCCTCCTGCAGTGCGGACAGGTAGGCGCCGCCGCTGGCTTCCTGGATCCAGGTCTCCAGCCGCATGCCCTTGGACTCGACCAGCTCGTCGATCTCGTCGCCGGTCATTTTGTCGGTGCCGCCGGTGCGCAGCACCGTGCCGGTGATCTCCGCCAGGCCGATCTTGTCGGCGGGCTCGTAGATGCTGCCTGCCCTGATGGTGGCCGAGAGCTCCACGAGCGGAAACTCGTGATCCTCGGCCAGGTAGACCACCATGCCGTTGTCCAGCTCAACCCGCTCGTAGTCGGGCATCTGGATTTCGCCCAGCTGCGGGTACTTGAACTTCTCCCACGGCTTGTTGCGCGCCAGGGCGGCGGGCGCGACCAGCGCGCTCACCACGAGACCCACCACCAGGAGCGCCGCCGTTCTCTTCACGAATCCGCTCATGACCTGTTTCCTTTCCTTGCCGCCGGGGGCGGTCGCGCTCGCGGGCCTAGGACTCGTCGATGGTCTCGATCCAGACCACGGTGCGGTTGTTCGGCTCGAAGATCTGGTTGGCGACGCGCTGGATGTCGTCCAGCGTGACGGCGTCGATCTCGTCCACCTGGTTGAACAGCTCGTGCCAGTCGCCCAGCTTGCCCTGGTAGTAGGAGAGCTGCCGCGCCAGGCCCAGGTTGCCCCGCAGCGAGCGGATGAAGTTGGCCTTGGCGCGCGTCTTGACGCCGGCCAGCTCCTCGGCCGTCGCCCCCTCGGTCTTGAGGCGATCGATCTCCGCGAAGATCAGGTCCTCGAGTTCGAGGGCCGTCACGCCCTTGACCGGCACGCCGAAGACGCCCAGCAGGCAGGGGTACTTGTCGTCGGGGAAGCCGGCGAAGGAGGCGGCCTGCACGGCCACCTTCTCCTGCTTGACGAGCTTCTTGTAGAGGCGGCTGGTGCGGCCCTGGCCCAGGATGTCGGCGATCGCCTCGTAGACCGGGTAGTCCGGATCGTGGACGCTGCCGATGTGGTAGCCCAGCGCGTAGACCGGCTGGGCGGTGTGCTTGATGCACATGCGCCGCTCGCCCTTCTGGGGCGGCTCGACCGTCTCGACCCGGGGAGGCTCGGCGCCGGAGACGTCCTTGAAGTACTTCTCGGCCAGCTTCTTGACCTCAGCGAAATCCACGTCGCCGACCACCGCCACCGTCATGTTCCGGCCCACGTAGTGCTGGCGGTAGAAGTTCCGGCAGTCCTGGCGGGTGATGTTGTTGATGTCGGACATCCAGCCGATGGTGGAGTGGTGGTAAGGGTGGGCCATGAAGGCCAGGTTCTGGAACTGCTCGATCATCATGCCGATCGGGCTGTTGTCCGTCCGCATGCGCCGCTCCTCGGTGACCGGACCGTCCTTCTCCGTGTAGAACTCGCGCAGGACCGGCCGGCCCATGCGGCTGCCCTCGAGATAGGCCCACAGCTCGAGGCGGTTGGCGGGCAGGTTGTAGAAGTAGTTGGTGGCGTCGGTCCAGGTGCCGGCGTTCAGGCCGCGCCCGCCGTTGTTCTCGATGATCTGGCCGAACTCGTTGGACACCACGAACTCGCGGGCCGCATCCTTGGTCTGCTCGAAGGCCGCTTCCAAGGCGGACAGCTTCTCGGGATCGGCCTGGTCCCCCTTCTCGCGCTCGGCCTTGAGCGCGGCGAAGGCCTCGTCCTCGGCCGCCATGGCCTTCTGCTCCTTCTTGTAGTCGGTGGTGCCGATCTCGTCGGTGCCCTTGAAGGCCATGTGCTCCAGGATGTGGGCGATGCCGGTGATGCCGGTCACCTCGTCCGAGCTGCCGACGTTCATGTAGGTGTTGAAGGAGAACACCGGCACGTCGTGACGCTCGACGACCAGGAAGTGCACCCCGTTGTCGAGCGTGAATTCCTGCACCTGGCCTTGCAGGTCCAGATAGCTCTCGGCCTGGACGAGCGGCACGCACAGGAGCAGAATGGCGGCGAACAGCACCGCCGCGAGCGGTCGGCTGAACTTGGGCATCGGAGCCTCCATGGGTTGGGTCCCGCCCGCGGGGGCGGGCCGAAGCGACGACCCGGGCCTGGCCCGGATTCTTGGAAGCGACGTGGTCAGACCCGTTCTACGGACATCCATCGCCGGGGGTTCCGGCAAGCTAGCACCGGGATCGGGCAGCTGTCAAATTGCCTCATTCCTGAGCGCTGTGCTGGGATATCTGCCGGTTCTGGGCACCTGGTGGAACCAGGACGACTGGGGACTGCTGGCCCGCGCCGCCGGCCTGCTGCCGCAGCAGGGCTGGCCCGCGCGCTGGCTCAGCCAGACCGCCTATTGGAGCCTGCTGTACCCGCTGGCCCACCTGGATCCCGATCCCTACACCTGGACCCGCCTGCTGCTGCACGGGGGCTGCGCCGTCCTGGTGGTGCGCATCGCCGCCCGCGCCGGCCTGGGGACGCTCGCGCAGCTGGTGGCGGGACTGCTGTTCGCCGTCGGGGCTCCGGCCTTCACCCCGCTGTACTGGGCCAGCGGCGTGCAGGAGCTGCTGGGCGGCTTCTTCGCCCTGCTGGCCCTGGAGCGCTGGCTGGCCGGAGGCCGGCGCAACCTCGTCCTGGCGGGGGCGGCGGGGCTGCTCTCCTTCCTGGCCAAGGAGAACGGCCTGGGCCTGCCGATCCTGCTGGCGGCCCTGCTCCTGGCGGGCGGGGAGCGCGGGACCAGCCGCCGCGCGCGTTGGCTCATGGTGGGCCTGCTCGCCATCGCGGCCGCCGGCGAGGCGGTGCTGGTCTGGCGGCACTTCGATCACGGCCCGGACCGGCCGTACGGGCTGGGCGGTGGCTCCGGTCCGCTGGTGCGCCTGGCCGGTTACGGGTGGTGTCTGCTGGCGCGGCCCGGGTTCATCGCGCCCCGCCCCGACCTGGCCCGCGCGCTGGCCGGGGCGACGGTCTGGCTGCTCTGGCTGGCCGTGGCGGTCCTGGCCTGGCGCCGCGGCCGGCGGCTGCCCGCGGCAACGCTGCTGGCCGCCCTGCTCTCCCTGGCCCCCGTGCTGCCGCTGGCCACCCACCTGCATCCCTACTACCTCTACCTGCCGGCGGCGGCCGGGGCGCTCGCGCTCGCCTGCCTGCTGCCCGCGCGCTGGACGCTGCGGCCGGCACCGGGCCTGGCCCTCGTCGCGGTCGCGACGCTCGCCGGCCTCTCCGCCTGCGAGCTGCGCCTGAAGCTGCGCGATCCCCGGGGGCAGCCCGTCGATCCGATGGTGCTGCGCACGGCGATCTCGTATCGGGCCTGCCGGCAGCTCGAGGCCCTGGCCGCCTCGCCGCACCGGCCGCCGGAGGTGCTGCTGCTGCAGATCCCGCCGGCCTCGCTGAGCGGCATGGCGACCCGCCTGGGCGAGGGATGGGTCACCGGCAGCGTGTTGCACACCGCTCTGGGCGGCAGCCTGGGGCCGCGCCTGCTCCTGGACGAGCGGCTCGAGGTGCGCTGGGTCAACGGCCTGCAGGGGGCCCCCGCCGCCGCCCTGGTGTTGGCCGAGGGAGGGCCCCTCCTGCTGCCCTGGGGGTCGGTGCCCCAGGCCCTGCTCTACCTGAGCCTGACGGAGGTGGCCCGGGGCCTGTTCGACCGCGCCGAGCGCCACCTGGCCCGCGCCGCCCGGCTCGGCGGACCGAACCTGCCGATCGTCTACGATCCCGACAACCTGCCCGTCACCGCGGCCCAGGTCCAGCAGCAAGCCGCCGCCTTCCGCTCGCACCTGCAGAACGACACCGCCGACCTCGGCGGCATCCCCCCCGCCGCCCTGATCTCGCTCTGGGAAGGTCTGCTCCAGGTCTGCCTGCAGGACGCCCGGAGCTAGCGAGCGGTGCCGGCTCATGCCTGGCTGTCGTCTCCGCCGCTTGCTCAGGGCTGGCTCAGTACGAGGCGCTGGTCGGCCGCGATGCCCTGCAGGGCCATCGTCTCGCCGGAGGGCCAGGTGACGGTGAGGCGCTCGATGCGCCCGGCGGTGCCCAGGCCGAAGTGCAGGGAATTCCGGAAGGCGCTGCCGCTCACCTCGCAGGGCCAGAACTGCCGGACCTGGCGGCGATGTCCGGCGACCAGCGCGACGCGGGTGCCGTAGGGAAGCGCTGTCCGGCGGGGTTCGAGGACGAGCTGCAGCCAGTGAGCCGGCTCGAGGTCGTTGCGGTACAGGCGCACCCCGCCGCCGGGATCATCCGGGCCGATGGCTCCCAGCAGAGCCAGCAGGTCGATGTCGCCGTCCTCGTCCAGGTCGGCGGCCAGGATCGCGTCCGCAACGCCGGCCACCTCCTCAGTCACCAGCGGGATTCCTCCGGGCTGGACGAAGCGTCCCCGGCCGGCATTGAGCAGAATCCGCAGCCGGGAGCGCAGCCGCTGCCGGCTGGCCTGCAGGACGACCAAATCGAGCGCACCGTTGTTGTCGAGATCCACTGCGGCCGTGACAACGCCCGAGCCACCGAGCGCCGGCAGGGAATCCCCGGCCGCCGTGAAGCCGCCGTCCCGCGGGAACAGGAGCCGGTTGCGGCGCGGCCGCGCGAAGTGCGACGGCTCATCCTCGAAGCCGTAGACCAAATAGAGATCGGGATGACCGTCGTCGTCGAAATCCCCCCAGGTGGCGTCCACGGGTGCGGGGAGGCCGACCTCCGGTGGCAGGGCGGACGGATCGGGACGGACCCTCCCCGCCGACAGGCGCAGGATGCTGACCGACGGAATCCCGATGGCGAGATACTCCGCCCGACCATCGCCGTCGAGGTCGCGCGGCCATAGTCGTCGTATGTACTCGTTGCGATGGCGCGCCTGTCCTGGGGGCTCACCGCGGACCAGGGCGCGGGCCACCGCCTCGTCGTCGGCCGCCGGGTAGCCGAAGAGCTCCGCTTCCCGGTCCTGCATGGGCGGCGGCGAACGGAGGCTGTAGGCGCGCGGGGCCGTCCGCCAGTTCAGGACGAGCAGATCGCGCCCTCCGTCCCCCGCGACGTCCAGCAGGAGTGCTCCGCGCCCGCGCCCGTAGGGATCCTGCACGCCCCAGTGCGCCGCGGCATCGCCGGCGAGGTCCTCGCTGCTCAGGTAGAGCGAGTTGTCTCCAATGCCCTCGCCTCGGTGGGCCCCGACAACGAAGTAGAGATCCGGCAAGCCGTCGCCGTCGAGGTCGTCGGCCAGCGTCGCGTGATGATCCCTGACCGCCATCTGCGGGCCCCAGCCGGACATGCTCGCGAAGCGCAGCCCGCCCAGGTTCCGGTAGGCCTCGGGCACGCCGTCGTGGCGGCCGATCAGCAGGTCCAGACGGCCGTCGCGATCCAGATCGACGAGCACTGCGCCGGAAGTCATCCCATGGGTGGGCAGTCCCGCCGCAGTGGTGACGTCGACCAGGCGGGGAACGCGGACGTTGCCGGAGGGCGGCGACACGCGGCCGCAGCCGGCGGCCCAAAGCAGCAAGCCCCCGAGCAGCAGGGCCCCGAGCAAGCGGAGCCTTGCACGCGTGAGAATCCGGTCCTGGCGTGCGCTGCGTCGCTCGTGCATGGCTTTCCTCAGCTTTTTCTCGACCGGCGTGCCAGCCGGACGCTCAGGCAGTCGCTGTCGCCGTCCAGGAAGCGGTAGGGTGAGCGCACGGCCCGGCGGATGCCGATGCGCGGGGTCGCCAGCGGACGCTCCACCGGACGGGAGACCGGCTCGAGCCAGAGCCGCCGGGGACCGGCCACGCGGCGGCCCAGGCGCAGGCCGTTCCAGGCCAGGTCGATGCCGAGGGCCTGGCAGAGCTTGCCCGGTCCGCTGCAGAGGTCGCGCGGGCGCAGGCTGCGGCCGGGGCGATCGCCGCCGCGGCGGCGTTCCATGATCCGCTGGCCGGCCAGCGGCTCGAGGGCGCGGATCAGCACCGCGCCCGCGATGCCCCGCGGCTCGGTCACCAAGTTCAGGCAGTGATGCACGCCGTAGCTGAAGTAGACGTAGGCCACCCCGGGCGGGCCGAACATGATGCTGCTGCGCGGGGTGGGGCCGCGGGCCGCGTGGGAGGCCGGATCCTCGGTGCCCAGGTAGGCCTCGCACTCGACGATGCGCCCCCGGACGAGTTCCCCGCCCGCTTCGGCGCAGAGCACGGTGCCGACGAGGTCCTGCGCCACCGCGAGGGTGGGGCGGGCGAAGAAGCTGCGGGGAAGGCTGCTCATGGCGGCGGCGTCCTGCCGGCTAGCGAAAGATCTCCTTGCGGCGCAAGAGAAGGATGCCCAGCACCGTGGCCACCGCCAGGACGATCAACAGGACGAGGGCCGAGCGCCACTCGGGCACCGGCTCCTCGTGCAGGAGGGCCTGCTTCAGCTCCTCCAGCAGGTTGGGGAAGCTGCGGCTCCCCTCCTCGGTGTTGCGGATCAGGTTGCGCAGGTGAAAGACGATGGTCAGCTCCTTGATCCGCTGCGGCGCCGGGCTGGTGCCCACCGATTCCCAGCCGAAGGCCCAGAGCACCGCCGGCAGCATCGGCCTCTTCAGCCAGGTGCCGGCGCAGGCGAAGATGGCCGTGTAGACCAGCGCGCCGACCGCCACCACCACACAGTTGCCGAAGTAGAGCTTGAGGAAGTTCCAGGTGACGGCCGATCCGTTGCCCGCGACGATGACCAGGAAGCAGAGGACCAGCGAGCCGACCAGCAGGACCGTGGCCACCGTCTGGGCGGCCAGCAGGCGGCCCAGGTAGATGGCGCTCCGCTCCAGGGGACGGGTCCAGTAGTAGATGATGGTCCCCTCGTCCACCTGCTCGCTGATCGCCGAGAGCCCGACCGCCAGGGCGACCAGGGCCACCAGGAAGTGGACATAGAAGACGCCCCCCAGGTTGGCCAGCCAGAGCGCGGGCGAGATCAGCCCCTCGTTGTCCAGCAGGCGCCAGAGCAGGGTCACGCCCACCGGTAGCAGCATGACGAGTCCAAGGGCGATCAGCCGGCGGCGGCGCAGCATCTCCCGGAAGGAGAACAGGCCGATCCAGAAGGCGGCGAGCGGGGTACTGAGCGGCCGGTCGCCGGCGACGTGGGGACCGGGCATGACGGCGTCCGGCACGGGGATCCTCCCGGGTCAATCGCCGACCAGGTAGTCGAAGACCGCCTGCAGCGTGTCGTCCATGGTCTGCATCTCCTCGATGGGCAGCTCGTTCTCCAGCAGCCAGCCCGGAAGCTCGCGGTAGAAGTCGACGGCGTGGTCGGTGCGGGCGACCACGCGCCCCTCCTCGTCGATCTCCACGCCGACCACCAGCTCCTGCCCGGCCAGGAAGGAAGCCAGCCGCCGCGCCTCGGGCGAGCTGAGGGCCACGATGGTGGGATGGTCGTGGATCTTGTCGCGGATCTCGGTCACGTCCCCCTCGGCCAGCAGCTTGCCGTGATGGATGAGGATGATCGAGCGGGTCATGGCCTCGATCTCCGGCAGGATGTGGCTGGAGACCAGCACCGTGCGTCCCTGGGCGCCGAGGCGGCCCACCAGCTCGATGATCTCGCGGCGCGAGACGGGATCCATGCCGTTGAGCGGCTCGTCCAGGAAAATGATGTCGGGCTCGTGGGCCAGGGCCTGGGCCAGCTTGATCTTCTGGCGCATGCCCTTGGAGTAGCCGCCCAGGCGGCGGCCACCTGCCTCGGCCAGGTGCAGGTCGTGCAGGGCCTGCTCGGTGCGCCGGCGGACCTCGTCGCGGCCGAAGCCCATCAGGCGTAGCATGAGGGCGACGAACTCGCGGCCGGTCAGCCACTCCGGCAGGGCGTCGCTCTCCGGGCAGAAGCCGAGGCGCCGGAACAGCCCCACCTCGCGGCGCAGCCGCTTGCCCTGCAGCAGCACGCGGCCCTGGCTCGGCTCGATCAGGCCCGACAGCAGCTTGAAGAGCGTGGTCTTGCCGGCGCCGTTCAGGCCGAGCAGACCGGTGACGCCCGGACCCACGGTCAGGCTGCAGTCGTTGACGGCGATGACCTCGCCGAACCACTTGCTGACCCGGTGGGCCGCCAGGCGCGGTGTGGCCGGCGCCGTGGTGGCGGGGCTGCCCGCGGGCGCGCTCACGAGACCACCTCCACCGGCCGGATCCGCCGCCGCAGCACCCAGCAGGCCGCCGCCGTGTAGGCGGCCAGCAGCAGGGCGCTGACCCAGGGCGAGAAGTCGGGATCGGTCCGGGCCCCGAACAGGAACGCCCCCGCCTGGAAGTACTGGGCCGGGAAGTCGATCACCCGCATCCAGCCGCCCTCGATCAGCACCAGGATGTTGGCGATCTGCTCGCTGCCCAGGTAGAGCAGCACCCAGCCCACGGTGATGAAGACCGCCCGCAGGCCCATGGCGGACAGGGCCAGCAGGATCAGGCTCATGCTCGCCCCGGCGAGGCCGCAGAAGACGGTCGCCCGCAGGGGGGTCAGCAGGAGCATGTCCAGCCCCGCCTGGCCGCTGGTCACCAGGTAGCCGAACAGGGAGAGGGCGTAGAGGGGGAAGAGGGTCACCATGAAGAAGTAGAAGAGGATGATGAGCATCTTCCCGGCCACGTAGTCCTTCAGCGTGAGGGGACGGGCGAAGTAGAGGGCGAGGCCGTTCTCCAGGCGGTCCTTGGCGATCAGGCGCGTGCCGACGATGGCCAGCAGGATCAGCACGAAGTACTTCTGCCACTTGAGGAAGGAGTAGATGCCGCCGGCGTCGATGGCGGTCCAGTCGCCCCCCGCCAGGTCCGCCAGCTGCCCGAACTTGTACTTGAAGTAGAGGATGCCCCCCTTGATGACGGCCGGCGACCAGGACAGGACGATCAGGAGCAGGAAGCCGCGCCGCTTCAGCGGCTCGGCGATCCCCCGCCTGGCGATGACCCACCAGGGAGGCGAGGCTCGCCGCTCGGAGCGCTCCCAGTGCTTGTAGCCGCGCTCGTAGACGGGCATGGGCTCACTCCTCCACCAGTTCGTAGAAGATGTCGGAGAGGGAGAGGGTCTGCCGCCGCAGCCGTCGCAGCCCGTAGCTCGTCTCCCGCGCGGCGCGGAGGATCAGGGCCGCTCCTTCGCCGCCCTTCACGGTCACCAGGCACCAGCGGCCGTCCTGGGTGACCTCTGCCCCCTCCGCGGTCAGGCGCGCCCGAAAGCTCGCCTCGTCGCCGAAGCCCTCGACCTCGAAGACCTGGTGCTCGGCGCGCCCGCGTGCGCCGACGCTCCGCTGGGCCAGCAGCCGCCCCGCGCGCAGGACCAGGATCTCGCCGCAAACCGCCTCGACATCGGGCAGCAGGTGCGTCGACAGGATCACGCCCAGCCCCTTGTTGCGGGCCAGGTCCTGCACCAGCTTCAGCAGGGCGGCGCGCCCCTTCGGGTCGAGGCCGCTGGTGGGCTCGTCCAGGAAGATCCATTCGGGATCGTGGACCAGCGACTGGGCCAGCTTCAGGCGCTGCCGCATGCCCTGGCTGTAGTCCTCGCACTTGCGGTAGCGGGCCTCGCCCAGCCCCACGTAGTCCAGCACCTCGTGGGCCCGCTGCATGGCGTCGCGGGCCGGCATGCCGGACAGCTCGCCCAGGTAGGAGACCAGCGCCACGCCGGACAGGCCGGGGATGATGCCGCCGCGCTCGGGCATCCAGCCCAGGCGCGCGCGGGCCAGCCGCGGTTGCCGGGCCATGTCGTGGCCGAGCACCTCCACTTGACCCGGCTGCAAGGGCAGGTGCCCCAGCAGGATGCGCAGCAGGGTGGTCTTGCCGGAGCCGTTGGGTCCGAGCAAGCCGACCGCGCCCTTCTGCAGGGTGAAGGAGACGTCCTGCAGCACGGGCTCGCGCGTGTAGGCGAACGTCAGGTTTCGCACGCCGATGGCGGCGGCCGTGCGGTTGACTTTGTCCAGCGAGACTTCCATTATGAAACCGCCGAGTCCCTGGGCACGCGGTCGACCGTATCCTAACGGGCGTCGCCGGCCGATTGTTTCAAGGCAGCGGCTTTTTGCAAGCGTTTTCCGCGTCCGTCCGTCACCGCCGTGCGGCGACTCGGCTGCGGCCGTTCCCGGCGACAGCGCACGGCGGAGGGGAGGAGTCATGAGCGCGACGAGGGTCATGACCGCCGAGGCCGCGACCGCCGGTCATTCCGACAAGCTCTGTGACCTGATCGCCGACGCGGTCCTGGACGCCATCCTGGCGCGGGATCGCTTCGCCCGGGTCTCCTGCGAGGTCATGGTGACGACCGGCATGGTCGTCGTGACCGGCCAGATCACCACCAAGTGCTACGTGGACATCGCCACGATCGTGCGCGACACCATCCGCGAGGTCGGCTACGACGACCCCGCCACCGGCTTCGACTACCAGAGCTGCGCGGTGCTCGTGATGCTGGAGGAGCAGGCCGCGGGCGTGGCCGTGGGGGTGGACCGCAAGGGCGCCGGGGATCAGGGCATCGTGATCGGCTACGCCACCGACGAGGGCCACAACCTGCCGGTGGACACCCACTTCATGCCCACGCCGGCCTGGCTGGCCAACCGCCTGGCCGAGCGCCTGACCGCGGTGCAGGCCACCGGGCGTCTGCCCTACCTCTACCCGGACGGCAAGGCCCAGGTGTCGGTGCGCTACCGGAACGGCAAGCCGGTGGCCCTGACCCACGCCGTGCTGTCGGCCCACCACCGGTCCGAGGTGGAGCTGGCGCAGGTGCGCCGGGATCTGCGCCGGCTCGTCATCCGGCCGATCCTGGCGCCGACGGAACTGCTGACCAAGGAGACGGAGATCCTCATCAACCCCCTCGGCCCCTTCACCGAGGGCGGGCCCCGCGCGGATGCCGGTCAGACCGGCCGCAAGATCACCGTCGATTGCTACGGCGCCGCCTGTCCCCACGGCGGCAGCGCCTTCAGCGGGAAGGATCCCACCAAGCCGGATCGCAGCGGCTCCTACGGCGCCCGCTGGGTGGCCAAGAACCTGGTGGCCGCCGGCCTGGCGCACGAGTGCGTCGTCGAGGTGGCCTACGTCATCGGCCTGCCGCAGCCCATCGCGGTGGACGTGAACACCTTCGGGACCGGCGCGCTGCCGGACGAGCGCCTGAGCGAGATCGTACGCGAGCGCTTCGACCTCTCCCCGGCCGGCATCATCGAGACGCTCGACCTGCGGCGCCCGATCTACAAGGCCACCGCGATCTACGGCCACTTCGGCCGCTCCAATCCCGAGTTCACCTGGGAGTCCGTGACGCCGGCGGTCGCCCTGAAGGAGCTGCGTCCCAAGGCCCGCCGCACGCCCCGCTAGCCCGCCAAGGGAGATCGTCATGAAGGAGAAGCGCGAGTACGGCTTCGCCACCCTCTGCATCCACGGCAAGAAGCACCTGGACAAGCACGAGGTCGGGCGCCCGATCCGGGCGGTGAGCACGCCCATCTTCCAGAGCTCCACCTTCGCCTTCGAGAGCGCCGAGCACGGCGCGGCCGTCTTCGCCGGCACCGACGACGGCTACGTCTACACCCGCCTGGGCAATCCCACCCAGGCCGCCCTCGAAATGGAAATGGCCTACCTGGAACGGGGCGAGGCGGCGCTGGCCCTGGCCAGCGGCATGGCGGCGGCCACCACGGCCGTGCTGGCCTGCTGCCAGAGCGGCGAGCACCTGGTCGCCGGCGACACCCTCTACGGCGGCACCCACCAGCTCTTCACCCAGACCCTGCCGCGCATGGGTATCCAGGTGACCGAGGTCGACGTGCGGGATCCACGGAACTTCGCCGCCGCCATCACCAAGAAGACGCGGCTCCTCTACGTGGAGACGCCGGCGAACCCGACCCTCGTGCTGACGGACCTGCCCGCCGTGGCCGCGGTGGCCCACGAGGCCGGCATCCCGCTGCTCGTGGACAACACCTTCTGCACCCCCTACCTGCAGAATCCGCTGGAGCTGGGCGCCGACGTGGTGCTGCACAGCGCCACCAAGTACATCGGCGGTCACGGCGACACCGTGGCGGGCATCCTGGTGGGCCGGCAGGACTGGATCCTGAATGCCCGCATGGAGATCCTGCGGGACGTGGGCGGCTGCATCTCGCCGTTCAACGCCTGGCTGCTGCTGCGCGGGCTCAAGACGCTGCCCGTGCGCATGGACCGCCACTGCGAGAACGCGATGGAGATCGCCCAGTTCCTGAGCTACCACCCCAAGGTGCGCGAGGTCATCTACCCCGGCCTGAAGACCCACCCCCAGCACGAGCTGGCCCGGCGTCAGCAGCGCAACTTCGGTGGCATGATCAGCTTCCTGGTCGAGGGGGGACGGGAGGCGGGCCGGCTGGTCATGAACGGCGTCGAGCTTTGCACCCTGGCGGTCAGCCTGGGTGACGTGGACACGCTCATCGAGCACCCTGCCACCATGACCCACTCCACCTACAGCGAGGACGAGCTGCACCGGGTGGGCATCGACCCCGCCATGATCCGGCTCTCGGTAGGGCTGGAGAACGTCGACGACCTGATCTACGACTTGCGCCAGGCCCTGGCCCGCATCTAGCCGGTCGCGCCGCCGCCATAGGAATCCAGACCGGAACCGCCCGGCAGGATGGGCTGGTTGTCGGGATGCCGGCTCTCGTTGGCGCTGGTGATGCGGATGGCCGGCCGGTCGTGGAAGGGGCACCGGGTCTCGCAGATCCCGCAGCCGGTGCACAGATCGGGATCGACCCGGGGCTGCTTCAGGACCCGCGTCCCCCCCTCCCGCAGCGGGACCTCCGCCTCCACGAAGTAGATCGCCTTGGTGGGGATGGGACAGTGCTCCTCGCAGACGATGCACTCGCGCCCGTAGGCATAGGGCAGGCAGCGCGAGGTGTCGATGCTGGCCAGTCCCACCTTGACCTGCTTCTTCTGTTCGAGCGGGAGCGGGACGATGGCCTGCGTGGGGCAGACCTGGCCGCAGAGGTTGCACTCGTACTCGCAGTAGCCGATGCGGGCGTTGAAGACCGGTGTCCAGATCCCCTCCAGGCCGGCCTCATACCAGGCCGGCTGCAGCACTCCGGTGGGACAGGACTTCATGCAGAGCCCGCACTGGATGCAGCGCTGCAGGAACTCCCGCTCGGGGCGCGCCCCCGGCGGCCGGATCAGGGACGGCTCGTAGACGCGGCCCTGGGCCTCCGGCGTGATCCGCAGCAGGAAGAGCCCGCCCAGCCCGCCGACGGCCGAGGCCAGCAGGGCCCGCTTCTTCAGGTCCACGGTGCTGGCCTGCGGACGGCGCCACGGCCAGGCGAAGCGGAAGTCGAGCCCGCCGTTCTGGCAGGCCGCCACGCAGTTCCAGCAGCCGAAGCACTCGGTCGGCAGCCACCGCCCGTGCTTCTCCGGCTGGGCGGCGGCTGGGCAGCGGATGGTGCACAGGCCGCAGTCGTTGCACTCGGCGTCGGTGCCCACCAGGCGCAGCGTGCTGCGCTTGGCCAGCAGTCCCAGCAAGGCCCCCAGGGGACACACGTAGCGGCACCAGAAGCGCGGCCGGTAGAGATTGAGCGCCAAAACGGCCAGGAAGATCAGCAGGAGCAGACCGCTGCCCGCAAAAACCTGCCGCGCCGCCACGAAGACGCGGTCGCGCAGGAAGCGGTAGGCCGGTTCGCTGGCGGAGGTCAGGTGGGCCCGCCCGAGGTGGGGGTCGGCCTGGTAGACGGCGTCGGCGCCCTTCTCGATCGCCGCCTGGGTGCCCGGCAGGACCGTCGTGGCCAGGCTGCGGTAGAAGAGGGACTGAGGGTCGAAGACGCCGATCCAGTGCGCCCCGCCGAGGGCCATGACCAGGAGCGCCACCAGCAGGAAGTACTTGGCCCGCTGCCAGCGCGAGAAGGCCTCGGTGCGGGGCAGAACCCGCCGCAGGCGGCGGCGCAGGGAGGCGACCATGTTCTGCAGCGTGCCGAAGGGGCAGATCCAGCCACAGAAGACCCGTCCCAGGACCAGTGTCACCGCGACCGTCAGCAGGGCGAGCAGCGAGAGCCCGGCCAGGGTATGGCCGCTCAGCCAGGTGGCCAGCAGCACCAGGGGATCCAGGTCGAAGAAGAGGCCCAGCCCGCCGGCCGGCCGGCCCTCCCGCTGGTGGGCCGCCAGGAAGAGGCCCAGAAAGAGCAGCAGGGCGAGCGCCTGCACCGCGCGGCGCGTCCAGACCACGTTCCTGCCGCGGCGCTGCGCGCTCACGAGACCGTCAGCTCGCGGAGAGCCAGCTGCCGGTAGTCCAGCCGCCCCAGGCCGGCCTCGGCGCCGGCCCGCGCCGTGGCGAGGGACTCGGGCCGCTGTCCCAGCAGCTCGGCGGCGAAGGCGTCGAGGGCCACGATGTCCGTGCCCGCGGCCACGGTGCGCAGCTCCCGGACGTCGGCGGGATTGCCGCCGGTGGGACCGTGGGCGACGAGGATGCGCACCGCGTCCAGCACGCAGAGGCGCGGCTTGAGGAAGGCCGTGATGTCGCAGAGGCAGGCGGGCAGGTCCTGGTGCCAGGCGCTGCGCCGGCCGCCGACCACCCCCATGTAGTTCTTCATGCAGGCCGTGACCCGCGAGGAGCTGTGGTGCTTGACCACCGGCACGTTCAGCAGGAAGTCGGCCTCCAGGATCTCCGGGTAGACCGGCCAGCTCTTCAGGCGCCGCCCGCCCAGCTCGACGTCGCGGAAGCGCCGCTCCTCCAGGTAGACCAGCTCGCCGCCGGCCGCCTGCACGGCCGCGGCCACGCCCGAGGTGACGTAGGACTGCCGGGCGTCGTGGCAGGTGTAGTCCCCCACCCGGACCCGCTTGGCGCCGGCCTCCAGGCAGAGCCGCACCAGGGTGGCCACCACGTCCGGGTTGGTCGTTGCCGCCAGCTCGGGGGGCCGGTTCCAGCCCAGGTTGGGCTTGATCCAGACCACGTCTCCCCGGTTCACGAAGCGGCCGAGGCCGCCGACGGCGTCGAGGGCCTGCACGGTCAGCCGGCGCGCTACCTCCGCGAGACCCGGATCGACCGCCGCCGCGTCCCAGCGCGCGATGGCCATCGCGGCGGGCTCCGCCGCCGCTTCGCCCTCCCCCGCCCCGCGTCCGAGCACGCGGGCCGGCCCGAGGGCCAGGATGCCGCCGAGGGCCGCCGCCTGCCTGAGGAAATCGCGCCGCGTCCGCCGCATCGTTCTCGCTTTCCGCTGGAGGAGAGCCGGGGATTCGCCTCAGGCTATAATACGTGGTGGGACGGGCGAACTCAAAGGTTAGGGTTATGCCGCGGAGATCGGGCTCGGCCGGGCCAGCGGGTGGCGGGACCGGAACGCGCCCGTCCACGCCGGATCAGGCGGGAGGGTCGTCCTCGACGAAGATCTCGCGCCCGTGGCGCGTGAAGCGCCGCGGCTCCTCGATGAGCAGCTCGATGCGGGTGCGCGCCTCGCCGATCTGCAGCACCGTGTCGGGATAGGTGCGGCGGGTGACCTGGATCCACTCCTGTGCCTGCTCCCGCGTCGTGCGGTGCCACTCCGCGATGCCCCGCTCCAGGCCGGCGATCGCCTGCCGGTAACGTGCCTGCTCGGCCTCGAGCCGGGCGAGGCCGGCCTGCTGCTGCGCATCCGGGCTGGCCGGCCGCTGGCGAGCGACCGCCTGCGCGGTCTCGAGCGCGGCCTCGATCTTCTCCAGCCGGCGCTCGAGCTGGGCGATCTTCTCGCGCCGCTGCCGCACCTCGCCCGCCAGGCGATGATCCACGCCGGCCACGAGCAAGGTCGTGCTCAGGCCCTGGCCGCCGGCCTGCTCGACCAGGATGCCCCGCAGGGCGGTCACCTCGCTGGCGGTGATCCGTCCCTTGGGCAGCTGCACGGCACCGCGGGTCCGCACCTGCGAGCGGGAGATCTCGTTCACCACCACGATGTCGTCGGCCGCCGTGACGTCCACCTCGTTCAGGTAGCGCGCCTGCAGCCCGCCTCCCAGCTCGATGCGGTGCCCCTCGCCGCCGAGAACGCCGCCGCGCACCGTCAGGCTGCCCGTCGCGCGGATGTCGCAGGGTTCGACCATGCCCTGCACCACGATGTCGCCCTCGGCCTCGAGGGTGGCGCCCGCCTTGACGTCGCCCGTGACGATCACGGCCCCCGGGTGACGCACGTTGCCGGTCTCGAGGCTCACGTCCCCCCGGATGGTGAAAACCTGGTCCACCGCCAGGATGCCGCCGGCCCAGCGCAGGCGGCCGCTGGCCGCGGCGTGGAAGCTCTGGCACCCGTTCGGCTCCTGCGCGCTGCGGACCTCGGGTCCGGTGCCGACCTGCACCTCCCGGGCCGGCTCCACCGGGATCTCCCGGCCGAGCACGTCGCGCCCCGGAGTGCCGGGGCGGGCGGGATGGACGCGGGCCAGCAGCTGCTCCGCCTGGACGTCCAGATGCTCCCTCCGCTCCCAGTAGTTCGCGGCGCCGGTCTCCGCGTCCACCGCGAAGCCCTCGGCAAAGAAGTCCTCGGCCCACTCCAGCCGCCCGTGCACCGGCGGCACGGCCGGCTGCCCCTCCAGCAGCACGGCCCGCTCCAGGGGCTCGGTTCCGCCCGTGAGGGTGTTCACACGCTCCGCCAGCGCTTCGCGCGACGGCGGCTCGTCCACCCCCAGATCGAGCAGCGCCTGCGCCAGCCGGTCCAGCAGGGGCGCCGGGTCCTCCCCCGGCGCGGGGCAGGTCAGCAGGAGGGCGAGGCCGTCCGCGGTGGCCTCCAGGAGCACCTCGGGGAGGTCCGGCCCGGCGGTCTCGTCCTGCGGATCCTGCAGCTGGGTGGTCTCGGTCATCCACGCGCTCCCGCGTTCGCGTCCTCCGTCATGGCCCGCCAAGAATCCTGAACTCTGCCTTGAAGATCGGCTGCGGGCGCCGGGACTTGATACGGCGCGGCCACGGTGCGACTGCGGAAAGCGAGGACGGGCAGGGAGCAAGGCGAAGCATGCTGACCGAGAAGTCGGACGGCCCGGGCCGGCGCCGCGGTGCGAGGCCGCGGCGCCGGAGCGTCGCTACTGGCGCTCGTATCCGTAGATGGTGAAGTAGAGGGCGCGATCGAAGAACAGGACCACCTTGTTGTTGAGCAGCAGGGCCAGCTCGGCATCCATGGGCGAGTCCAGGAAGCCTTCGGCCTGCACCTTGAACCACAGGACGCGACGCGTGACGATCAGGGCCCGCGCCACCTCCGCCAGGGGAAACCCCTCGCGCCGCCGTTGGGCGCCGACGGCGGTGTAGTAGCTGGCGATATCGCCCTTCGTGAACTCGCCGGCGATCCAGCGGGCCAGCTGCTCGTAGACCTTGCGTGCCCGCTCGTGGAGGACCTTCTCGTCGAAGGCCCCGTAGCTGCGCGTGATCTGGTGGTTGCGCACGATGCGCAGCCAGCTGCGCGCCAGCTCGTCCAGATTGCGGGTGATGAGCTCGACCAGGAGCTCCTGCGGACTCAACATCGCCATCTCTTCCCTCATGGCTCGTAACCCCCCTTCCCGGGTGAACGGCCCGGCGCTCCGGAACGCCGGAGAACCTGCCGGGAAGGCGTCCGCACACGAGAACGATGACGCACCGGGGCGGCACGCCCCGGCCCGGTCCCCGTGTCGGGTCAAGTGCAGAAGGGACAACCGGACCCGGCTTTCAGTCTAGCACAGGAGCCACCCCCGCCCGTAGGGGAAAATGCGATGATCAGCGCAAGCGACGCCCCCCGCGGCCCTGGCGGGCCGGCGGGGGGCGTTTCCGAAACCCGGAGAGCGCCACCGGCGCGGTCAGTTCTCGATCGCCGCCTCCGCCGGCTTCTTCTCCAGCGCCGCCTGGCGGAGCTGCTCGGCGTTCCACTCGGCGGCGATCTTCAGCAGGTCGTCCAGATTGTGGGCGCGATCGAAGAGCTTGAGGGCGTCGTGGAGCTGCACGTCCCGCTGGATGGCCACCTCGTAGGCCGCCTGCGACCCGTACTGGCGGCGCATCAGCTCCCGGCGGATGCCCCAGCGGATGTAGTCCGCGTTGGCCGCGTAGAGCGAGTCGCTGAGGGTCAGGTTGAAGTCACCCAGGTACTCCCCGATCTTCTCGCGCTCGGCCAGGAAGTTCGCGAAGTCCGCCATGACCGCGTCATCGGCCTGGAAATCGGCCGGCACCTCGTGGTGAGCCGCATAGTGGCTGGCATAGGTGAAGAGCGCGCCGTCCCGCTCCAGGGCGACCTCGAAATCGGTCAGCAGGGCTTGCGGAATCTCGATGTCCGGCGTGATGCCGCCGCCGCCGTAGACCACGCGCCCGTTGTCGGTCCGGTACTGCTGCTTCTCGTGCCGCGGCACCTCGGTCTCCGCCGGTTCGAGCTGGCCGTCGTCGGCGGTCAGCGCCAGGTTGCTGTCCGGCTCGTCACCCTCGCGCGGCCGGTCCTTGTGGATGGAGCGGCCGGACGGCGTGTAGTAGCGCGCCGTGGTCAGCTTGAGCGCGCGATCCTCGGCGAGGCGGAACACGGTCTGCACCGAGCCCTTGCCGAAGGTCGTCTTGCCCACGACCAGGGCGGCGTCGTGGTCCTGCAGGGCCGCCGCCACGATCTCGCTGGCCGAGGCGGAGGAGCCGTTCACGAGCACGACCATGGGCACCTTGTTGTGCACGGGGCCGTGCGGCTCGCTGTAGAAGGACATGTTGCTGGTCTTCTGCCGGCCCTTGGTGAAGACGAGCAGCTGTCCCTTCTCCAGGAAGAGCTCCGACACCTGCTTGGCCGATTCCAGCAGGCCGCCGGGGTTGAAGCGCAGGTCCAGGATGAGCCCGCGCATGTGCTGGCCGTCCAGCTCGCTCAGCTTCGCACGCAGCTCGTCCACGGTCGTGCGCGCGAAGCTCTGGATCCGCACGTAGCCGATGTCGCCGATCATGAAGGCGTAGGGAACGCTCTCCACCTTGATGATGTCGCGGGTGATCGTGAACGGCAGCGGGGCCGCCTCACCCTCGCGCCGGATCTTGATGTTGACCTGGGTGCCCGGCTCGCCCCGCAGGAGCTTGACCGCGTCGCGGCTGGTGAAGTCGAAGGTCGATTCCCCCTCGATCTCCACGATCTGGTCGCCGCCCTGGATCCCCATGTAGTAGGCGGGCGTGCCCTCGATGGGGGAGACGACCGTCGGGTAATGGTCGCGGATGTTGATGGTGATGCCCAGTCCGCCGAACTCGCCCTCGGTCGAGAGCATCAGGTCCTCGTAGCTCTCCGGCGGCAGGTACTGGGAGTGCTCGTCCAGCTCGCTCATCATGCCCTGGATGGCCGCCTCCAGGACCTTCTCCGGCGGGATCACGTCCACGTAGTTGTTCACGATGTGCTCGTAGACCGTGCCCAGGATGCGGAGCGATTCCAGGTACTGCTGCCGGCGCGAGACCGGACTGTCCTCGGCCCGCAGGGCCGGCGGGCTCAGGGCGAACAGCAGGAGCAGGGCGACGGCCGCGAGCAGGATGCGGCGGACCGCCGGGATCCGGGGAGGCGGGAGGGACTTGGCGTTCAGCATGGTGAATCCTTCGTTGACGGCGGTGAAGGCCACGGCCGGGGGTTCCTCAGGTGTTCCAATAAGGAAATTAAAGGAACTTTAGCAAGCCGTGTTCCAGTCTCTTGAGCCGGAGCAGGGCCTGTTCCAGCATCTGCTGGGGGGGCGCAGACGCGTCGATCACATGAAAACGCGGTTCCCCCGAGGTCGCCATGGCCTGATAGCCGTCGTAGACCCGGCGGTGGAAGGCCAGGGCCTCGCGGTCCAGACGGTCCGTTTCGCGCCCTGCCAGGCGGCGGCGGCCCTCCTCGGGGGGCAGCAGGCAGAGGAAGGTGAGATCCGGTTTCAGGCCCCCCAGGGCGACCTCGTTGCAGCGGCCCACCAGCTTGGGCCCCAGCTCGCGCCCGTAGCCCTGGTAGGCCACCGAGGCGTCGGCGAAGCGGTCGCTCAGCACCACCATGCCGGCCTCCAGGGCCGGCAAGATCTTCTCCCTCACCAGCTGGGCCCGGCTGGCCACCATCAGCAGCAGCTCGGTTTCGGCGCACATGCCGCTCGAGGCGGGATCCAGCAGGATCTGGCGGATCTGCTCCCCCAGGTCGGTGCCGCCCGGCTCGCGCAGGACCAGCGGCTCGACCCCGCGCTCGAGCAGATGCTGGACGATCCCGTGCACCAGCGTCGTCTTGCCGCTGCCTTCGGGCCCCTCGAAGGTGATCAGGAGCCCCCGCCCCGCGCTGCCCGCGCTCCCGCCGCTCACGGCTCCTCCCCGGGCGAGGTCGGGGGGCCGCTCCCGAACCCGACGTCCGCCTGTCCCGCTCCGGGAAGCTTGCGCGCCACGTGGATCAGCCGCTGCACGGTGGTGGCGAGCGTGAGCACGGCCAGGATCCCCAGGACCACCTCCAGCACCCGCCAGCCGAGCAGCATGCCCACGCCCAGCAGGACGACCCGCTCCGGCCGCTGCAGCAGCCCGACGTGGCAGGTGGTCTGCAGGCCCTCGGCCCGCGCCCGCACGTAGCTGGTGGTCAGCGAGCCGACGACCGTGCCCAGGATGAAGAGCACGGCCCAGGGCCGCGGCTGCGCCAGGTGGGCCACGTAGTACCAGGCCAGGCCGGCGAAGAGGGCCGCCTCGCCCAGACGATCGAAGGTGGAGTCGAGGAAGGCGCCCCGCCGCGATACCTTGCCCTGCAGCCGCGCCAGATCGCCGTCCAGCATGTCGAGGCCAGCACCCAGCAGGAAGATCAGGGCGCCCCAGAAGAGGTGCCCGCCGGCCACCACCAGACCGGACAGGATGCAGATCAGGAGCCCCACGACCGAGACCGCCAGCGGGCCGACCCCCGCGCGATCGAGACCCAGGACCACCGGCCGGACCCGCTCCCGGCAGCGCTGCTTCAAGGCCTCCTTGTCCATGTCCCCTCCTCGTGCCGGACCGCTCCGGCTCAGCCTGGCCCGGATCCGCCCTTCAGGACGAGCACCATCTCGCCCTGCAGGCGGGGCCCGCTCAGCTCCTGCAGCACCGCCGACGCCGTGCCCCGCAGGGTCTCCTCGTGCAGCTTGGTGATCTCGCGCACGAGGGCCAGCTCGCGCCCCGGATCCAGGGCCGCCAGCTGCTCGAGCGTGGCCCGGATCCGATGGCAGGACTCCAGCACCACGACGCTTCCCGGCGCTGCCAGCGCCTCGGCCAGGAAGCGGCCGCGGGGCCCCGGACGCCGCGGCGGGTAGCCCACGAACGTGAAGCGGTCCGTGGGAAAGCCCGCCAGCAGCAGGGCGGCCAGCACGCTCGAGGGTCCCGGCACCACCGTCCAGGGCAGCCCCTCCCGCCGCAGGGCCCGGATCAGCACGTAGCCCGGGTCCGCGATGGCGGGCGTACCGGCGTCGCTGACCACCGCGATACGGGCACCGGACCGCAGCGCCTCGACGATGCGCGGGACCTGCCGGTCCTTGTTGTGGTCGTGGTAGCTGGCCAGGCGGGTGCCGATCCCGTAGCGGGCCAGCAGCCGCCGCGTCTTCCGCGTATCCTCGGCGTAGATCAGGTCCGCCGCCGCCAGCACGGCCAGTCCGCGCAGGGTCACGTCGTCGAGATTGCCGATGGGCGTGGCCACAAACTGACACAAACCCTGCGGAAACTCAACCTCGGGCAGCTGCAGCGGCTTCATGGCGCCGTCCCGTCGGGATCGCGCCGGCCGGGGAAGCTCAGGACCGGTGCCGGGAGGCGCTTGAAGGCCATGGCCCGCAGCCGGGCGCGGACCCTGTCCACCAGCTCCGGCGCGAAGCCCAGGGCCGCCAGCTGCCGCTCCCCCAGCCGCTCGTCGACCAGGTGGTGCAGGAGGCGGTCGGCCGCGGCGTAGGTGAAGCCCAGCTCGTCCTCGTCGGTCTGGCCGTGCCAGAGATCGGCGCTCGGGGGCTTGCTGCGCACCCCTTCGGGCAGGCCGAGATGGGCCGCGAGCAGCCGGACCTCGGTCTTGTAGAGCCCGCCCAGCGGGTTGAAGGCGCAGGCGCTGTCCCCGTGCAGCGTGGTGTAACCCAGCAGCCACTCGCTGCGGTTGCCCGTGCCCAGGACGAGCCGTCCGTCCCGCTGCGAGAGGTCGTAGAGCAGCAGCATGCGCGCCCGCGCCATGACGTTGCCCCGCCGCAGGTGATCGGCGTCGGGCTGCAGGCCCGACCAGGCGTCGACCAGGGACGTGATCTCGACCAGCTCCGTGGCCACGCCCAGCATCCCGGCCACGGCCCGCGCGTCGGCGAGCGAGCCGGGATGGCTGGTGCGATGGGGCAGGAAGACCGCGCGCACCCGCTGGGGGCCCAGGCCGCGCACGGCGAGGGCTGCCGCCACGGCGGAATCGACGCCGCCGGACAGACCCACCACGACGCCGTCCACCCCGGCCCGGGCGACCTGCTCGGCCACGAAGCGCTCGGCCGCCGCGACGGCCGTCTCGGGCGGGATGATCCACGCCGGCGCCGCCGGTTCCCGGCTCGTCTCCTTCGTCATGTCAGCACCTCGCCACGCTCGCGTGCCCCGCTCAGGTCCGGCGCCAGGCCGCCGGCAGGCACAGCACGAGAACCGTGTAGATCTCCAGCCGTCCGATGATCATGAACAGGACGAGCAGCCACTTCTCGCCGTGACCCAGAAACTCGTAGTTGCCGGCCGGTCCGACCAGTCCCAGACCGGGACCGATGTTGCCGAGGGTCGCGGCCGTCGCGCCCACGCTGGTCACGATGTCCCGGCCGCCGAAGGTGAGGATCAGCACGCCGCTCACGAAGACCAGCATGTAGAGCAGGAAGAACCCCAGCACGTTGGTGGTCAGGCCCGGCGCGACGGCGTGCTCGTTGAACCACAAGGTATAGACGGCCCGGGGATGCAGCAGCTTGTTCAGCTCGACCTTGGCCTGCTTCAGCAGCAGCAGGACCCGCATCACCTTGATGCCGCCCCCCGTGGAGCCGGCGCAGGCCCCCACGGCCATCAGCAGGAGCAGCAGGGCGTGGGCCACCGGGGGCCAGAGCTGGTAGTCGGCGGTCCCGAAGCCCGTCGTGGTGCAGATCGAGACCACCTGGAAGATCGTGTGTCGCAGGGAGTCGCCGAAGCGGGCGTAGACCCCCACCACCAGCAGCGGACCCAGCACGAGGATCACCCCGCCGAGCAGGATGCGCAGGTAGAAGCGGAACTCCTCGTCACCCAGGTAGGATGCCGGCTTACCCGCCAGGGCCAGGTAGTGCAGCGTGAAGTTGGTGCCGGCGAGGATCATGAACACGATCACGATCCACTCGACCGCGGGCGAGCCGTAGGCGCCCACGCTGGCGTTGCGCGTGGAAAAGCCGCCGGTGGCCATGGTGGCAAACGCGTGACAGACGGCATCGAAGACGTTCAGGCCGGCCAGCACGAGCAGCAGCACCTCGGCGGCGGTCAACAGGACGTAGACGCCCCAGAGCCGCTTGGCCGTCTCGCGGATGCGCGGCGTCAGGCGATCGGGCGTGGGGCTGGGGACCTCGGCCCGGAACAGCTGCATCCCACCCACGCCCAGCAGCGGCAGGATGGCCAGGGCGAGCACCACGATGCCCATGCCGCCCAGCCAGTGCGTGAGCGCCCGCCAGAACAGGGTGGCGTGGCTGCGGCTCTCGATGTCGGTGAGGATCGTGGCGCCGGTGGTGGTGAAGCCGGAGACGGACTCGAACACCCCGTCGGTGTAGCTGGGGATCTGTCCGCTCAGCACGGGGGGCAGCCCTCCGAGCAGCCCCACCAGCAGCCAGCCCAGGCTGACCACGGCAAAGCCCTCGCGCGCTCTCAGCTCGGGCGCGCCGCGCCCCGCCCGCATCGCCGCCCACCCGAGCAGGCCGCCCAGCGCCGCGCTCAGCACGAAGGCGGCCGCGTCCCCCTCGTGGTATAGCAGGGCCACCAGGGCCGGGACCAGCAGGCAGGCGGCGGTGACGCTCAGCAGGAAACCGAGGACGCGGACGACGGCGCGCAGGTTCATGCCCAGCTCCTAGTCCGCCGCGAAGAAGCGCTCCACCTCCGCCAGGGCGGAGGGCAGGGCGAACACGAAGACCTCGTCGTCCGCCTGCAGCACGGTGTCGCCGTGGGGCGTGACGATCTTGCCAGCCCTGAGGACCGCGACGATGACGGCCTCGCGCGGGAAGGAGAGCTCGGCGAGCCGCCGGCCCAGGCAGCGCCCGTCCGGAGCCAGATGCAGCTGCAGGAACTCCGAGTCGCTGAAGCCGAGGGACTCGGAGCTGACCACGGCGCCGCTCTTGACGAAGCGGGCGATCCTGGCCGCGGTGGACAGCCGGGTGGAGACGGCAGCATCGATCCCGATGAGCGGCAGCAACGGCACGTAGTCGGGCCGGTTGACCCGGCAGATGGTCTTGCCGGCGCCGTGATAGCGGGCCAGCAGGCAGGCCATGATGTTGGTCTCCTCGTCCGTCGACACGGAGATGAAGCCGTTCGTCTGCTCGACACCCTCGCTGGCCAGCAGCTCCCGGTCGGTGCCGTCGCCGTGCAGGACGAGGGCGTGGTGGAGCAGCTCCGCCGCGCGCTGGCACTTCTCCTCGCTGCGATCGATCAGCTTGACCTTGATCCCCGCGGCCATCAGGTCCCGCGCCAGCTCCAGCCCCATGGCGTTGGCCCCCACGATCATGACGCGCTCGGGACGCTCGCCGTGCGTATGGAAGTAACGGAGCGAGCCGTCGATGAGGTGGCGCTCGCCGGCCAGGTACACGCGGTCGTCCTTCTGGATCACCGTGTCGCCGCGCGGGATGAGCGTCTCCTCCCCCCGCACGAGGGTGGTGACCAGGGCGACCCGGCGGCCGAGGGCCTGGTGGATCTCCAGCAGGGTCTTGCCCACCACGAAGGCGTCCTCCTCCACCCGAGTGCCCACCACGCGCACCCGCCCCTCCGCGAACTCGTAGATGTCCGTGGCGGCTGCCTGGAAGAGGATGCGGCGGATGGCGTGCACCGCCTCCTGGTCGGGATTGATGGCCAGGTCGATGCCCGGCAGGAAGAGACGCCCCTCGCGGTAGTAGTGCTCGCCCCGCACCCGGCCCACCCGGATGCGCGCCCCCAGGCGCTGGGCGGTCAGGCAGGCGATGATGTTCACCTCGTCCCGATCGGTGACGGCGGCGAAGAGGTCGCAGCCGGGAACGCCCGCCTCCTCCAGCACGGAGGGATCCGCGCCGTCGCCCGCCACGACGTGGCAGTCGAGCTGCTCCTGCAGATCGCGCAGCTGCTCGGGATCGCGCTCCACCACCACCACGTCGTGCTCACGGCGGCTGATCTTCTGGGCCAGGTCGTGTCCGACCGCACCCGCGCCGATGATCACGATCTTCACGCGGCATCACCCCGCAAAGCTATTGAGGGCCTCCAGGGCCCGGGCGAGCGCGGCCTCGTCCGTGCCGAGATTCGGCACCAGGCGCACCCGGCCCGCTCCGAACCCCACGGCCAGGATCCCCTGCGCGGCCAGGTGCGCCAGGAGGTCCCCCGCGGCGGCTGGCGGCGCTACGTCCACGACGACGATGTTGGTTTCCACCGGGTGGTTCACGTCCAGCCGCGGGTTCGTCAGGCCGGCGGCCAGCCGCCGCGCCCGGTCGTGGTCCTCGGCGAGACGCTCCAGATGATGGTCCAGCGCGTAGAGGCAGGCGGCGGCGAGGATCCCCACCTGGCGCATGCCGCCGCCGAATTGTTTGCGGATGCGGTGCGCCCGGCCGATGGTCTCCCGATCCCCGGCCAGGGCGGAGCCCACCGGCGCTCCCAGGGCCTTGCTGAAGCAGACGCTGACCGTGTGGGCGGGAGCGGCCAGCTCGGCCAGGGACCGGCCCGAGGCCACGTGGGCGTTCCAGAGGCGCGCGCCGTCCAGGTGGACCCGCAGCCCGTGCTCCCGGGCCCGCTGGCCGATCTCCACGGCCTGCTCCTGGGGGAAGATGCGTCCCCCGGCCCGGTTGTGCGTGTTCTCCAGGCAGATCAGCGAGGGCGGGGCGGCGTGGACGTCGTCGGGATTGAGGGCGGCCGCCACCCGCTCCCAGGTCAGGCTGCCGTCGGGGCTCTCCAGACAGGTGAGCAGCAAGCCACTGAGGGCGGCCGGCGCACCCGCCTCGTAGCGGTAGATGTGGGCCCCCGCCTCCAGGATCACCTGGTCGCCGTGCCGGGTCTGGGAGCGCAGGGCCACCTGGTTGGCCATGGTGCCGCTCGGCACGTAGAGAGCGGCCTCCTTGCCGAGCAGCCCCGCTACGCGCTCCTGGAGCCGGATCACCGTGGGATCGTCACCGAAGACGTCGTCGCCCACCTCGGCGGCGGCCATGGCCTGGCGCATGCCGGGGGTCGGCCGGGTCACGGTGTCGCTCCTGAAGTCCGCCACGAGCATGATGTCATCTCCCTCTCCGGGCCGGGGGCTGTTCCGCCCGCATCAGCCGCTCACGCAGGAAACCGGCCCGGCCCAACGGGATCCGCTGGGTCAGGCCGGCACTGGGCAGTATCCTGCAATTCCTGAAGCTCGGGACCCGGCCGCCCTACTGCGCCGCAGCCACCCGGTCCTTGAGCATCTTGGAGACCTTGAAGACCGGCACACGCCGCGACGGCACGGGAACGGCGTCGCCGGTGCGCGGGTTGCGGGCCATACGCTCCTTGCGCTCCTTCACCTTGAACGTGCCGAAACCGCGGATCTCCAGGTGCCGGCCCTCGACCAGGAGGTCTCCGATCCTCTGCAGGAAGAGATCCACGGTCTCGCTCACCTCTTTCTTGGTCAAGCCCGTGCGCTGGGCGATGTCTTCCACGATATCCGCTTTGGTCATGAACCACCCTCCTTAACTGCCAGCCCGCACAAGGCGTTGCGCCGATCTCACACGACGATCGTCACGGATAAGCAGCGGCCCGTCAAGGACTTTATGTCGAGAGACCGCCCTGGCAAGATGCACGAACCGGCCCGCCGGGACGTGGCAGGACGAAATGCCCGCCCGCGTTCCCACCGTAGCTCATCGTTTCTCACCATCCCGCGACGTTCCCCGTAGTCACTTGATAATATTGGACTTGAATGACAAGGGTTTTGCCGGCCAGGGCATGGCACCCGCTTTGCAGTCCGGGCCGCGGACACGGTCGGAAGGGGTTCGCGCCGAACAACCGTGCCACAGCAGCATGAATCCCTTCCGGCCGTCGACGAGGACATCGGGCATCCGCAGTTGACAAGGAGGACCAAACGATGGCTAGCAAGACTCTCCTGAGCATTCTGGCCCTGGCCTGTCTCGCCCTGACGGCCGCCGGCTGCAGCAGCGACGACTCTTCCCCCGCCACGGTGGACACGATGCCGCCGGCCGTGCCTGCGAACCTCGCTGGCGAGACCTATCTGGGTACCGTGACCCTGAGCTGGGCGCCCAACACCACGGATGCGGACTTCGCGGGATTCAAGGTGGACCGGACCTGCAACGACGTGACCGTCCACCTGATCAACCAGCCGCAGAACGTGACCAGCGTCCAGGACAGCAATCCGCCTCCCGGCTACAACGTCTACGCCGTGACGGCCGTGGATCGGAACGGAAACGAGAGCGCCTATGCGACCCTGAGCGTGATGGTGCAGTTCCAGCACTCACCGGGACAGCCCGGCACGGAATAGGCCCATCGCCGGTCTCAGGTCCTCGCTGCGGACTGCTCGGAGATCTCCTGGCGAGCGGCCCTCCCCCAGGGAGGGCCGCTCGCGTGCGCTTGGCGGAAGCTTCAGCGCAGGACCGCGACGATGAAGTTGGAAACCCCGAAGAAGACGTTGGCCAGGCCGTAGACGGCTCCCCCCAGCATCCCGCGCGCGGGACCGAAGCTCAGCAGCAGCACCAGCACCAGGAAGCCGAGATTGCGCAGGCGCGCGTAAGCGAGCAGCGCCTCGCCGTGCAGGAAGCGCATCACGATCCAGCTGCCGTCCAGGGGCGGCAGCGGGATCAGGTTGAAGAGGGCCAGCAGGACGTTGTAGATCACGCCGTACTGCAGGAGCATGAAGAAGAAGGCGTGCAGGTTGGAGGCCAGCCCGGCGCCGCTGCCCATGGCCCGCGGCTGGCCCAGCGCGGCCGCCAGCAGTCCCAGCAGCACGGCGCTGATCAGGGCCAGCAGCAGGTTGCTGGCCGGTCCGGCCGCGGCCACCTTGGCGTGGTCGCGGGCGGGATCGCGCAGGTTGGCGGGATTCACGGGGACCGGCTTGGCCCAGCCGAAGAGCATGCCCACGTGTAGCAGGGCCAGGACCAGGGGCACCAGGATCGTCCCCACCGGATCGATGTGGCTGATGGGGTTGAGCGTCAGGCGGCCCATGAGGCGGGCAGTGGGATCACCGAGCCGCTCGGCCACCAGTCCATGCGCACACTCGTGCACGATGACGGAGAACAGCAGGACCAGGATGATGATGGGAATCTCCATGCGTGCCTCCCGGCCCGTGGATGCGCGGGGCGAGCGCCCGGCGCTCCCGGCCTCCCCCCAAGCTAAGGGGCGCCGTGAACCCAGGCCAAGGGAAAATCGGCGCGGGATGGCGCCCGGGCCTCAAGATTCCCTCGCCGGGGTCGATCCCTACACGGAAGGGACCATGGTGCCCGGTGGCGACGGGGCGCAACGGCGCCACACGGCCGGACCCCGGCGAGGAGAGAGCATGAAGATCTGTCCGCTGCTCTGGCGATCGACGTCACCCTCCGGCGGCCCGGACGATCCGGCGGGATCCGGCCCCGGCCAGGACAACGGTCCCCCCGACTGCATCGGCGTCGCCTGCCGCTTCAACGAGACGGACGGCTCCTGCAGCCTCGAGAGGCTGCCCCAGTCACTGGGCGGCATTGAGCGCCGGCTGGCCGAGAGCGAGGAGCGCTGGGAGAGCGTGCTGCTCTCGCTGGTGGAGCTGACCGAACGGGTCGAGGCGGCGCTGGCACCGATCCAGGAGCACCGGCCGGGGCTGGCCGACGGCACGAGCAGCGCCACGTCCGAGAGCGCGCGGGAGGAGGCCCAGATCTTCAACCAGGAGGGGATCGCCCACTATCACGGCGGCGCTCACGCCGAGGCCCGCGAGTGCTTCCTGCGGGCCATCGAGGTTCATCCCGGCTTCGTGGAGGCGTACAACAACCTGGGTCTGGCCGAGACGGAGCTGGGGCAGATCGAGGCGGCCACCGAGCACTTCCGCAAGGCCATCGAGCTGGCCCCGGACCTGGCCGCCAGCTACACCAACCTGGGCTACGTCCACTACTTGCGGAAGGACTACGCGGCGGCGGCCGGCATGTACGAGGAGGCCATCCGCCGCGCTGAGAACAGCAGCGTGGCCTGGACCAACCTCGGCAACGCCTACTTCAAGCTGGGCCACCTGCAAAAGGCGCGGGCCGCCTGGGACCGCGCCGTGACCCTGGACCCCGATAACGCCAAGGCCGCTCGCAACCTGGCCCAGATCCCTCAGACGGTCCCGGCCTGACGGGACGGCAGCCGGCGCCACGCCTCCCAGACCACCGCCTCGTCCAGCGCTTCCAGCCGGCCCCCCGCGGCCCGCAGGGCCTGCACGGCGGCCGACGGCGGCTTCCAGAGCACCGGATCGGTCGGCCCGAAGAGGGCCAGGGTGGGGGTGCCGACCGCGCCGGCCACGTGCATCAAGCCCGTGTCGTTGCACAGGAAGCGGTCCGCACGGCCCAGCAGGGCCGCGCAGACGCCCACGGACTGGCGGGGCAGGATCGTGATCCGCTCGCGCTCGGCGGCCGGCGTGCCGGCCAGGGCGGCCGCGAACGCGGTCAGGACCGGACCGTCGGCCGGTCCCTGCAGGACCAGCACCGGCACTCCGGAGGCGGCCGCCCGCCGCGCCATGGCGGCGAAGCTCTTTGCCGGCCAGAGGTTCTGCCGCTTGCCCGCTCCGGGATGCAGCAGCCACGCAGCGCCCGTGCCGGCAGCGGCGGCCCGCAGCCCGACGGCGGCGGCCTCCTCGGCCGGTGCCGGCACCACCACGGTCCGCAGGTCGCTGGTGGTGATGCCCAGCGCCGCCAGGGGCGCCAGGCTGTGGGCGACGGCGGGGCGGTCCACGTCCGGCTGCGAGGGCAGCTCGCAGGCGTAGAGATGGCGGCTGATGTCCCAGCCGAAAGGCCGGCTGTCGCCGCCGACCACGTGCGGCGCTCCCGAGGCGAGAGCGATCAGGACGCTGGTGACCGAGAAGGAGACGCTGTTGAGAACGAGGGCCAGGTCCGGCCGGAAGGCCCGCAGCTCGCGCCGGAGGCGGCCGAGGTCCTGCAGCCTGCGCTTGTCGAAGACGAAGACGCGGCTCAGGTCCGGGTTGTTCCGGACGACCTCCCAGTTCACCGGCGCGCAGACGAGCCCCAGCTCGACCCCGGGCCAGGCCGCGCGCAGAGCGCGGAAGGCCGGCGTGGCGCAGACCATGTCCCCCATCTGGTTGTGCTGGCGCACCACCAGGATCCGCCGCAGGGGCAGCGCCCGCACCTGGGCGGCGCTCAGGCGGGGGCGGTGCTGGCGGCGGGCGATGCCCTCCACCAGCCACCGCTTGAGCCCCTTGCGCAGGTCGCGCGGCATGCTCCCCTTCCTGGCACGCGCATTGCAGTCCTCGCGGACGATCCCGCCGCACGGAGGCCGGCGAGCATGTACCATCTGAGGACCGTTCTGCTCTTCCTGGGCTGCCTGGGCTGTCTGGGCCTGGCCGATTACGAACTGGTGGCCAAGTCGCCCCGGCTGCTGGGCCGCCAGCTGCCCGGCGGCTTTGCGGCCGCCGCGGCCGAGCACCGCACCCACATGGTGCACCGGACCGGCTGGACTCCGATGGATCGCCTGCTGCACGAGGGTGAGGAGGCTCTCCTCTACTACCGCCTCCTACTGCATCCGGCGGCGGTGACGGCCGCCCGCCCGCTCCTCCAGGTCGCGCAGGAGAGCTAGATAGGCCTCGTAACGCCAGGCCGGGATGTCGCCCCGCTGGACCCTCTCCTTCACCCCGCAGCCCGGCTCGTCCCGGTGCAGGCAGGTCCGGAACCGGCAGCTCAGGGCCGGCTCGCGCCAGTCCGGAAAGTAGTCCCGCAGATCGATAGGGGCAATGTCCCAGGGGTCGAATCCACGCATCCCCGGCGAATCGGCGATGAAGCCGCCGCAATCCAGGGCAAACAGTTCCGAGCGGGAGGTGGTGTGCCGCCCCAGTCCGCTCTTTTCGCTCACGGCGGCGACGTGCAGATCCAGGCCCGGCTGGATCCCGTTGAGCAGGGCGCTCTTGCCGACGCCCGAGGCCCCCAGCAGCAGCGAGATCCGCTCCCGGAGGACCTCGCGCAGGTCGTCGAGCCCGCTGCCGGTCGCGGCCGAGGTGCGGATCACCCGGTAGCCCAGGCCGGCGTAGTAGTCCCAGCGTGCCTCCCGGGCGGCGACGGGATCCAGATCGCACTTGTTCAGGCAGAGCACGCCGGCGGTGCCGAAGCGCTCGGCGGCCACCAGCAGCCGATCCACGAATCCGGATTGGGGTTCCGGTTCCCGGACGGACTGCACCGCCACCACCTGATCCAGGTTGGCCATCAGGACCTGCTCGACGCGGCCGCCGGAGCGCCGGGTCGCCAGCCGGGAGATCCGGTTGTGCCGGGGCAGGACCTCCTCGATCACGCCGGTCTGCTCGTCCGTGCCCCCGGGATCCAGCGGCCGGAAGCGCACGCGGTCCCCGATCACGACCACCGTCTGGACGCGCCGCTCTCCCTGCTTGAGACGCCCCCGCACGCGGCAGGTGTAGGTCGCCCCCCGCGCCCGCACCTGGCACCGCCCGCTAAGCGCACGCACCACAATCCCTTCTCGCAGTCCGCCGCTCTCGTCGCTCGGCATGGCGAAGATCGACACCTCCCCGGCGCAGCCGCAAAAGCGGCTTGAGCTTTCCATCCCCATCGCTTAGCTTTGCCAGACCGTAGTATGCACACTTCCACCGCAAGCTCAAGGTGGGGCGCTCGCCATGGATGTCCTGGACGTTCTGAAGCACACCTCCCCGGAATTGTTCCTGCCCGATCTGAAAGCTACTCGAAAGCACGCTGCCCTGGAAGAGATGGTCGAAGGCCTAGTCGCCGGAACCCCCATCACGAACCGGGAAACCCTCCTGCAGATGCTGACCGCGCGGGAAAACCTGGGCAGCACGGCCGTCGGGCCCGGCGTCGCCTTCCCCCACGGGCGGACCCTCGCCGTGCAGAAGCTGCACATCCTGATCGCCCGCTCCCGGGCGGGGGTCGATTTCGAGGCGGAGGACGGCTCCCTGACCCGCCTCTTCTTCATGCTCATCGCCCCGCCTCAGGACTCCGGCCACCAGTACATCAAGTCGCTGGCCATCCTGACGGACAAGATGCAAGACACGGAGCTGCGCGATCGGTTGCTGGAAACGCCCGACTACGACAGCTTCTGCGCCGCTTTGATGGAAGGATGATCCTATGAATCCACAGCTGCAGGTGCTCGTCGCGCTGCAGGACCTGGAGCAGATGATCAAGGATGCAGAGGACCAGGAGAAGGCCCATCAGCTCGAGGAGATGGGCTTCAACCTGGGCGGGCTGGACGGGCTGAAGAAGGCCAAGGAGGATCTCGAGGCCAAGCTCGATCCACGTCACCGCAACTACTACCGCCGGCTGAAGCAGCGTTTCGGCCACGCCGTGGTGCCGGTCATCGGCAATCTCTGCATGGGCTGCTTCTCCAACATTCCGTCCTCGTTCACCTCGGTGACCCACGAGAACAAGATCCTGCACTGCGAGAACTGCGGGCGGATCCTCTACTGGCCGTAGAGCGTCCTCGAGGGTGATCGGAACGGCCCGATCCCCCGGCCGCGAGGCGGCGCCGGCGGGCGGGCGCCGCGGGCACGGGCCCGGCCGTGGATTCGCCGCGGGATCAGTCGGGCGCGCCGGCCAGGGAGCCGGCATGGGCCAGGACCTGCAGCGCCTCCTCCACGATCTCCTTCTTCTCGCCGCCGTCGTCCCGGACCCCCAGATCCTCCTTGGCCCAATGGGCCTCGGGGAAGGGCCCCAGGCTCTCCAGCTCCTCCCAGCTCGTCACCCCGGTCTCCTTGTAGAAGCGGAAGCCGTCCTCCCGCACGTCCACGGTGACCAGGTCGCCCTTGCGGATCTGGTCGCTGCAGATGTAGTGCGAGATGGGCGTGACGATGCGCCGCTCGACGACGCGCTTGAGAGGCCGCGCCCCGTACTGGGGATCGGTCCCCTCGTCCACGAGGCGCCGCTTGGCCTCCGGCGTGATCTCGAGCAGGAACGGTTCGGAGCAGCGCAGGGAACGGTGGTGGATCTGGGCGATGAGGATGTCGAGGATCTGGAAGAGGTGGTCGTCCTTGAGGGTGTGGTAAGTGATGATTTCGTCGAAGCGGTTGAGAAACTCGAAGGGGAAGATCTTCTTCGCTTCCCGCTTGGCCGCCTCCTCGATTTCACGGTCCAGCTTGACGGCGTCGACGCCGGTGCTGAAGCCGATGTAGTTCTGCCCCAGATGGGCCCCCATGGACTGGCTGCCGACGTTGGTGGTCAGGACGATGATGGAGTGGGTGAAGTCCACTTCCTCGTTGTTGCCCAGCACCAGCGTGCCATCCTCGAGGATGCCCAGGAGCAGGTTCCAGAGCTTGGGGTGGGCCTTCTCGATCTCGTCGAAGAGCACCAGGGAGAGGTAGCGGTCGGATTCCGGCGGGTAGAGCTGCCCCAGCTTGCTGCCCGACTCGCTGATCAGGCCCGTCTGGTTCTCGAGGGCCTTGTGATGATGGCGGTCGATGTTCTCCTGGGCCAGCAGCGGCCGGATCTCGCCCCCGACGTAGCCCGGCGGCGAGCCCAGCAGCTTGGAGATGTTGTAGTGGGCCGAGTACTCCTGGCAGTTGATGCGCGTGAAGGCCCGGCGGTTGCCGAAGATCGTCTCGGCCAGGCAGCGCACGGTCTCGGTTTTGCCGACGCCCGTAGGCCCCATGAAAAGCATGGTCAGCAGCGGCCGCTCGGGATCGTGGATGCCGGCGATGAGGCGGCTGAAGCTGTCGGTGAGCTTGTCGATGGCCTGCGGCTGGCCGACGACGTTCTTGTTCATCCGGGTGGCGAAGCGCTGGAGCTGCTCGTTCCTGGCGTCGGGCTGCAGTTGAATCACGGCGTCCGCTCCGTCTCTGTCCCCCAACGTGTCGGTGCTGTCGCGGGCGGGTCGCGGGGCCGGATCGTCCCGGCAGCAAAGCGCCCGCTGCTTTCCCATCCATCGGACGGACAGCAGCGGGCTTGAGGACCAACCGGCGATGCAATGCGGTCGCGCGACGAGCGACCGTCAGGGCAGGTAGGGTTCGGCCAGGTAGGCTTCCTGGGCGCCCCCCCGGCGCTCCAGCCAGCGATCGTCCACCCTGGGGTTCACGGGATCGTGCTGCGCCAGGTAGCGCTCCACGGCCTCGGCGGTGGTGATCTGGGTCAGCTCCACGTCCTCCTGCGGAATCTCGGTCAGGAAATCGAGTCCGCTGTTGCCCTCCATGAGGAAGCTCGTGACGACGACGCGGTACTTCTTTGCATAGTCCAGCGGCTCGCCGCCGATGTGGAAGCTGATCACTTTGTCGTAGTCGGGGCGATCGCGGTCGTAGACCACCTCGCCGCCCGAGATGAGGATGCCGCCCCCCTCGCCGGCCAGCTTGCGCTCGACGACCTGGCGCAGCACGGC
>CAZGEC010000032.1:0-49863 GCA_964524645.1 uncultured Fibrobacteraceae bacterium
CGCATGCCCCTGGGCCTGCAGCTTCAGGGCCAAACACATTCTCCGCGGCACAACCTAAGAATAGAATGTCCGCCCTTCCTTACCGAAGAAGAGTGACATGCTTCCCCCGAAGCGGTCGGACAGGTCACATGAGACGGAAGGGAGCAATGCAGGTGATTGCTCGCGAGACGGGCGGCGCAGCTGGTGGTCGCTGCGAGGCCGTCCAGCGAAGCCCCTTGTCCAGCATGAGGTCGCCGAGCTCGTGCTCGATCCTGGCAGATTCCCCGGCGGTTCCAGCCGCCGGCCGGCGTGGTGATCCGCATGGCGATGCCGCGGCCGGGCTGCTTCGTGGTTATGTTTCTCCTCGGTTCGAGGTGTCCGTGACGATCGGCCTGGCTCATGTCGCTCTCGGGACCTGGTGCGCGTACTTTCGCCCGCAGGATGCATAGGATATGTGGTTGGTCCTGGCCATCTGCACCTTCGTGGTCGCCCTGGTCTTCTCCATGCTCGGGCAGGGCGGGGGGGCCCTGTACACCCCGCTCCAGGTGTGGCTGGGCATCGACTTCCATGTGGCCGCGACGACCAGCCTGTTTCTCATCATGGTCACGTCGGTGGCGGCATCGCTGGTCTTCCACCATGCCAAGCGCATCGACTGGCCGCTGGCCATCGCTCTGGAGACGGTGACGACCGCCGGCGGGTTCGCCGGTGGCCTGGGATCGGGCTGGTTTTCGGGCGCCACGCTTTCCCTGATCTTCGCCGTGGTGATCGGGGCGGCCGCGGTCTTGATGATCCGCCCCGTGAAGGAACGGGAGCTGCGCGCACAGGGGGGCGGCGGCTTCCTCGTATGGAGCAGAACGCTGGGCGAGCAGAGCTACCGCGTGAACATGGCCCTCGCCCTGCCGTTCTCCTTCCTGGCGGGAGCGCTCAGCGGGCTGGTGGGTGTGGGGGGCGGCCTCATCAAGGTCCCGCTCATGGTGCTGGTGCTGGGCGTTCCAATGGACATCGCCGTCGGTTCCAGCGCGCTGATGGTCGGCCTGACCGCGAGCGGCGGATTTGCAGGTCACCTCCTGCACGGGCACTGGAGCTGGAAGCTCTCGCTGGTCCTCGCGGCGGCGGTATTCGTCGGCGGCCAGATCGGCAGCCGTCTCACCGTGAAGCTGGACAAGAGAAAGCTGAAGGTCGGGTTCGGATGGTTTCTTCTCGTCATCGCCGGGACGATGGCGTTCAAGGCGCTGCGCTAGACGTGTGAGCAGGCGCAAGTATCGCGCCGGAAAGGAATTCCCATGAAGCAGGAACAGCGTGAAGCTCTTCGCGAGCTGGCGACGGCGGGAAAGGCTCTTGGGCCGTCCTGGGACGAGATCCTGGAGGCGTCGTTTCTCATCCACGGACACGTCTGCGGTGGCATGCCCCTGGGGTTTCGCGCCGGGGTCGCCGCCCTCAAGGCGCTGGGCAGCGAGCGCGAGGCCGATATGGCGCACCTGGCCTTCGTCGAGACGGGGACCGGGCACGCCGCCGGCTGCTTCGCGGATGGCGTGCAGATGGCCACCGGCTGCACCTTCGGCAAGGGCCTCCTGGAGCGGACCCAGTACGGCAAGTGGGCCGTCAATCTCGTCGACCCCGCGACGCGCCAGGCGGTGCGCGTGTCCGTCAAGCCCGAGGTCATGAAAGCCGCTCTGCAGTCGCCCTTCGTCAAGCTGCGGCATCAGGGCGTGCCGCCCACCGAGGTCCCCCTGGACGTCAGCCGGCCGCTCGTACAGGGGCTGATGGCCAAGACCGACGGGGATCTCTTCACGATGTCCGGCACCTTCGAGTACCCCCTCGGCCCCGCGGCGCCTGCCTGCTTCGATACGGTGATCTGCACCGGGTGCGGCGAGCTCGTGGCCGAGAACAAGGTCCGCATGAAGGGGGGCAGGCCGGTCTGCCTGCCCTGCTCGGGCTACGGGAGGTGAAGGACACCCTGTTCCGCGCCGTGGTCTGTCCCCTCGACAGCGGCCTGCATCTGGAGTTAGTTTCTGGTGAGCCCGGGTCGCTCCCCGGGCGGACCTGACGAAGCGCAGGCCATGCGCCGGCGCCCCTTGCCGGGGAGCATCCGCCGCTCCGTAAGGGATCTTCGCGGCAAGAGGCCTGCCCACGGGTCGCAAGAACGGATTCGCCAGGCCGGTGCATATCAGGGAGGACCGCCCCTTGAACGAGACAATTCGCTCCGTCATCGTCGGGACCGGCAGCTACATCCCCACCGAAGTCGTGCGCAACGAGAGCTTTCTCACCAACGAGTTCCGCGATCAGAACGGAAAGCGCTACGACAAGACCAACCAGGAGGTGATCGCGGACTTCGAGAGGATCACCGGCATCACCGAGCGAAGGTATGTATCGGACGACCAGGTATCGTCCGATATCGCCTATCTCGCCGCCAAGGAAGCGCTGGATTCCTCCGGCGTCGATCCGGAACGGCTCGGCTACATCGTTCTCGCCCACAACTTCGGCGATGTTCCGGCGGGGAACCGGAGATCCGATTTCGTGCCCAGCCTGGCCTCGCGCGTGAAGCACAAGCTGGGCCTGCGGAACCCGCATGCCGTGGCCTACGACCTCGCCTTCGGTTGTCCTGGCTGGGTGCAGGGGATGATCCAGGCGGACTACTACCTCAGGTCTGGAGATTGCGGGATGGCGCTGGTGATCGGGGTCGAGACCCTGTCCAGGCTCTCGGATCCGCACGACCGGGACAGCATGATCTACGCGGACGGAGCGGGGGCCACCATCCTCGAGGCGGTTGCGAGCGAGGAGCCCGTGGGCATCCTGTCGCACGCCGCCAGGACCGACACGGTCGAGGAGGCTTACCTGCTGTGGATGGGCCGCTCCAACGATCCCGATCACGAACAGCAGGAGATCTTCCTGAAGATGGACGGGCGCAGCGTTTACGAGTACGCGCTGCGGACCGTGCCGACGGTGGTCAAGGAGAGCCTCGACAAGGCGGGATTGGGTCTCCAAGACGTCGACAAGATCCTCATTCACCAGGCCAACGAGAAGATGGACCAGGCCATCCTGAAGCGCCTGGGCCAGCTGTACGGCGTCAAGGACGTGGTCGCGTCCATCATGCCGATGACCATCTCGTGGCTCGGCAACAGCTCGGTGGCCACGATCCCCACCATGCTCGATCTGCTGCACAAGGGAAAGCTCGGGGATCACCGAACGACGAATGGAACGGTGTACGTCCTGACCTCCGTGGGCGCCGGCATGAACATCAACTCGCTGGTCTACCGCTGTCCCTAGCCCGCCGGAGTGAGCGCGGAGCTGTGGACATCCCTACCGCGGTCCGCACCACCCCGTCCAGGCCGGGGAAAGAACAGCCCCGGTCTCCAGAGAAGACCGGGGCCGTCGGAGTCAATCTTCACCGGGCCGGGGAGGCTCGGCGGGTTCTCCTTACCATCTCGAACCGCTACGCGGCTCGCGTGGGCGTGCCTCGCTGACGTTGAGGGAGCGACCGTCGATTTCCTTGTCATTGATCGCCTGGATGGCCTGCATGGCCTCGGTGTCGTTCTCCATCTCGACGAATCCGAATCCGCGCGAGCGGTTCGTTTCGCGGTCGGTGATGATGGTGGCGCTGTTGACCGCGCCATGCTCCGCGAACAGAGCGTTCAGGTCATGATCGGACATGTTGAAGCTGAGGTTGCCCACATAGATCTTCTTCACTGCGACACTTCCTTCGAAAGCTAGGATCCGCCGTCATCTCCATGCTTGGCTTTACTCGGCGAATCTCTAAAAAACGCAGCCGGCATGGTTGCCAGCCGCGCACAACATAGGTGTTTCCACGGGAAACACAAGTCATTCTTGAAATTATCCGGTGCAAGACCCCCGAACTTCTCTTGGACTCCCCCGGTGCGGCGCTGCCAGGTGGATGTCGCTGTGAGATATCGATAATCAGGGTTCATCCGTGCTATAGTTGTGGTCGCGTGAAAGACCCGACTCGGCGAGAGGAGCTGCAATGAAAGTCCTATTGACACTTCTTGCCCTGGCGGCGACCTGTGGCGTCGCACAGGCGGGCATCGAGTGGACTTGGGTGAACGCGGGCACCGGAACGGAGCAGGGCACCTTCATCACCAATGGCGAACTCGTGGCCGCGGCGGCGCCCGCTGGGACCTACACGATCCTCGACTTCTCCGTGACCGCCACGGCCTACGGCATCCCCCTCGGGTCGATGTCCGCGGGGGACTACTTCACCAACCAGCCCGAGATCGGCTTCGAATGGGACGGCGCCGCGCCGACCATGTTCTGGCGCCTGTCCGGGACCTATACCAACGGCATCAACCTGTTCGTGACGACGCCGATCCCTGGCGGACCGGATCGCATCTGCTGCGATGTCGATTATTTCATTCTCGATTACGATGAAAACGTGACGTTCCTCCTGGAGTATCAAACCCCGACAGTCACGCCCGTGCAGACCGTCACGGCGAACGAGAGCGCCACCTTCGGCGCGGTCAAGACGCTTTACCACTGAGCCCTTTGGGGCCGTTGCGTCTAGCCGGTACGTTCGCGCGCATCCACCATCGCAGGTTCGAGCCCACACCCGGCTCTGCCGGGTGTCGCATCTCCGCCGGCGGGGAGTTACATTCTTCCGGGGCCAGCCCCACCCGTCGCGGGTGGCGCTCGCATTCTGGAGGTCCTCGCGATGGGCGGCGACAGGCGGCAACAGAGCGGTGAACGCCGGGACGGCGGCCCGGTGATCCTGATCTTCGTGGACGGGCTGGGCTGGGGACTGGAGGATCCGGCGGTCAATCCCTGCCACGCCTACGGGGGGGAGCTGTTCGGGTTGGCCGGTGCGCCCGGGGCGGAGTCGCCGCCGCTGCGCATCTTCGGCGGCGGGCTCGGCAAGCCGCTGGACGCCGTGCTCGGGGTGCCCGGCCTGCCCCAGAGCGCCACCGGCCAGACCACGCTGCTGACCGGGGTGAATGCCCAGGCCCTGCTCGGTCAGCACCTGACCGGCTTTCCCAACGCCAGGTTGCGCGCGGTCCTCCTGGAGAGTTCCATCCTCAAGAGGGTCACCGAGCGCGGGCGTCGCGCCGCCTTCCTAAATGCCTTCCGGCCCCTCTTCTTCAAGCTGCCGCGGCCGGCCCAGCTGCGGATGTCGGCCACCACCGTGGCCAACCTGGCCGCCGGCCTGCCTTTCTTCAGCCTGGAGGACGTGGCCGCCCGGCGCTGCCTCTACCAGGAGTTCACGAACCGGGACCTGCGGGAGCGCGGCTTCGACGTCCCGCTGTTCACGCCGGCCGAGGCCGGGGAGGTGCTGGCCCGCGCGTCCCTCGACTGCGACTTCGTCCTCTTCGAGTACTTCCAGACCGACCGGGCCGGCCACGCCCAGGACCGGGCCCGCTCCTGCCGCGAGCTGCAGAAGCTGGAGGAGTTCACAGGAAGACTACTGGCGGAGCTGGGCCTCGACGGCGGAGGTGCGGCGGCCGGCGGTCCCCTAGTGGTCCTGACCAGCGATCACGGCAACCTGGAGGATCTGACCACCCGGACGCACACGCTCAACCCCGTGCCCCTGCTGGCGTGGGGCGGCGATGCGGCCGACCTGCTGGCCGAGGTACGGGACCTGCAGGGCGTCACGCCCGCCCTGCTGCGCCGGGCCGCGCCCGCCGGCGATCGCCCCGACCCTCAGCCCGGCAGCGGCCGGCGGCGGCAAGGGCCTTCTCGATGACGTCGAGCTGACCCCGTTCGCCCTGCCGCACGGCGCTGGGGTAGATGTCGTACCGACGGCGGTACGCCGCCGGGGTCAGGTTCGGCATGATCACGTTGGCCCCGCAGCGCAGCCCGTGCTCGTAGCCGCCGGACGAGATGGAAGCCAGGGCCGTGGTGGCGGGGATGTTGGCCTCGGGACAGACCAGCCTGGCCAGGGCCAGAACCTTCAAGGTGGCCAGCTCGGAGTTGGGGATCTGATCGAAGACGGGGGGGCCGCCCGCCAGGAACTCGCGTCCCAGCGGGGTCTCGGGATGGGGCAGGTAGGCCCCGATGCCGATCATGTCCAGGTCCGACGCGGCGAACAGCTCGATGTCCCGCGCGACGCTGGCGCAGGTCTGGCCCGGCAGGCCCACCATGATGCCCCCGCCGATCTCGTAGCCCAGCTCCCGCAGCAGCACGAGCAGGGCCGGACGCTCGGGCAGGTCCGGGGCGAGCGGCGGGTGGAGCCGGGCGAACAGCGCCCGGTCCGCGGTCTCGGTCCGGAGCAGGTAGCGATCGGCGCCGCACTCGCGCCAGTGGCGATAGTCCTCGGCCGTCCGCTCGCCGACACCGAGCGTCACGGCCAGGGGCGTGCTGTCCTTGATGCGCTTGACGAGGTCGCCCAGCCAGCTCGCAGACAGGCGGGGATCCTCGCCCGCCTGGAGGACCACCGTGCCGTAGCCGCGGGCGTGAGCCTCGACCGCGCAGGCGAGGATCTCGGCCGCGGTCATGCCGTAGCGGGCGAGCCGCCCATTGGCGGCCCGCAGGCCGCAGTACGCGCACTGGCGGCGGCAGACGTTGCTGAACTCCACGAGCCCCCGCAGGTGAACCGCGTCTCCCACATGGGCAGCGCGCACCCGGTCGGCCAGCATCCAGAGCTCGGCCAGACGCTCCGGATCCTCCTCGCGCAGCCAGGCCAGGATCCTCCGGTGGTCGAGACGCGGCGGGGAGCCCGCACCGGATGTCTCGGGCGGCGGCACCGCGCTGGTCGGGGGCTCCACGTGCTGGATCACGGATCCACCTCTTCCGGCAGGCGCCCGGCGGCCCGGACCGTTCCTCAGAAACGCAGGTCCCGGGATCCGTTCTCGATGGCCTGCAGCCACTCCGCCAGCTTCGGCTGCAGGTGGGGGTTCACGCGCGCCAGATGGCGCAGGATCAGCGGCTCGCCCACCGCGCGCGTCTCCGGCGAGGCGTAATCCACCAGGTACTCCTTGAAGGTGAGCAGGGCGTTGGGAATGCAGAACTCGTGCACCTTGCCAGCCCTGGCCAGCTGCATGAAGCTGCTCCCGGTCCGCCCGCAGCGGTAGCCGGCCGTGCAGAAGCTGGTCAGCAAGCCCATCTCCGCCAGCTCGCGGACCACCTCGTCCAGGGAGCGCGTGTCGCCCAGCATGAACTGCTGCCGCTGCAGCTCCTGCGCCGAGTAGCGGTCGCTGTAGGCCCCGATGCCGATGCGGCTGGAGGCATCGGTCTGGGTGCAGCCCAGGCTCAGGGCCTCGCGGCGGATGGCCGCCGGCTCCCGGGCGGTGACGATCATGCCCGTGTAGGGGACGGAGAGCCGCAGCACCGCCACCAGCCGGTGGAAGTCCTCGTCGCTCACGCGATGGGGATTGGCGGCCGTGGTGAGGGGGGCGGCGGCGGCCGGCTCCAGGCGCGGGAAGGAGATGGTGTGGGGACCGACGCCGCCGAATCTCTGCTCGAGGTCGATGGCGTGCATCAGCAGGCCCAAAACCTCGAACTTCCAGTCGTAGAGACCGAAGAGGGCGCCGATGGCCACGTCGTCCACGCCGGCCTCCTGGGCGCGGTGCAGGGCGTAGAGGCGCCAGCGGTAGTCGGCCTTGATCCCGCGGGGATGCACGCGGCGGTAGGTCTCGTGATGATAGGTCTCCTGGAAAACCTGGTAGGTGCCGATTCCGACCTCCTGCAGGATACGGTAGTCGTCGACGCAGAGCGGGGCGGCGTTGACGTTGACGCGCCGGATCTCGCCGTTGCCGAGCCTGGTGTCGTAGATCGCCTCGATGGTGTCGGCGATGTAGTGCACGTCGGTTAGAGGGTGCTCGCCGTAGACCACGATCAGCCGCTTGTGTCCGCCCGCGATGAGCGCCGAGGTCTCGGCCCGGACCTCCTCCAGGGTCAGCCGGCGGCGCTGCTGATCGGCATTCTCGCGTCGGAAGCCGCAGTAGAGGCAGGAGTTCAGGCAGAGGTTGCTGCAGTAGAGCGGGGCGAAGGTGACGACGCGGGGACCGTACACCTTCTCCTTGATGTCCCGGGCGGTGGCAAAGATCTCGCTCCACAGCTCGGGATCCTCCACGTTGAGCAAGGCCGCCGTCTGCGCCGGCTCGAGGCGCTGCAGGGACAGCGCCCGCGCGATGATGTCCCGGATCTCCTGGGCTGCCGGGTGGCGCCGGGCCTGGAGCAGGCCGGTGATGGCCTCGTCGTCGACGAAGTCCCGTCCCTCCTGCAGATAACGGTCGACCTCCTCCGGACGAATGGCCAGGCCATGACCTCTACTGCGCCGCGGGCTGTCCGTCGTGGTGCTCATGCTCGTTCCTCCCGGTCCAGGGTGGCCCCGCCAGGGGCAGTTGAACCGTGAAGCAGCTGCCGCGGTCCTCCTCGCTCTCGACTAGGATGCGGCCGCCGTGGTGACTGACGATCTCCTTGACGATGGCCAGGCCCAGGCCGGTGCCGATCTCCTCGATCGCCTTGGCGTTGTCGGCGCGGAAGAACTCGCTGAAGAGGCGGGGGCGGGCCTCGGCAGGGATCCCGATCCCGGTGTCGCGGACGGTGAGCGTCAGGGCGTCGCCGTCGCCGGCGGCCGTCAACCTGACCTGACCGCCCGCCGGCGTGTACTTGATGGCGTTGGAGACGAGGTTCTCCAGCATCCGCTCGATCATGTCGGCGTCGCCGGTCAGAGGGGGGAGGCTCGCGGGGATGTCGACCTGGAAGGCAAGCCCCTTGCGGGCCGCTTCCTCGCGAAACGTCCGCTCGAGGCGGCCCAGCAGCACCGGCAGGTCCACGGGTTCCAGGCGCAGCTGCAGGTTGCGGCGCTGGTTCTCGGCCAGCAGCAGCAGCTCGTTGATCAGATCCGTCAGCGTGCGTGCCCGGCGGTCCACGCGGATCACGTACTCGCGCTGCTTCTCGTTCAGATCGCCGAGGTAGCCCTCGCGCAGCACCTCCAGGATGCTCCGCATGGCCGCCAGGGGCGCCCGCAGGTTGTGGGCCACCCGCATCATGAAGCGCTCGCGCATCTCGTAGAGGTTCTCGATGGACTCGTAGGCCCGGGCGTTCTCGATGGCGATGGTCGCCAGCTCGGCCGCCAGACGCAGGAAGTCCACGTCGCCGGTCGCGAAGCGGGCCGGCTCGTGACAGTAAGCGCCGAGGATCCCGATCACGCTCTCCTCGCGCCGCAGCGGCACGAACAGCACGGACTTGATGTCGGCGGCGGCCAGCTGCTCGCCCAGCTGGAAGAGGTCCTGCTCCGTGACGTTGCCGGTCACGTAGGGCTCGCCTTCCAGGATGCGCCGGTTCAGCGGGCTGCGCCGGACTTCGATCACGTGCTGCCCTGTCAGGCTTTCCGGCAGGCCGCAGGAGGCCGCAAACTGCAGATGCTGGCCGCTCTCGTCCAGCAGCTTGATCGAGATCCCCTGCACCTTCATGACCATGGCCAGCTCGGTGCAGACCACGTCGAGCACGGGAGCCAGCCGGCGCAGCGAGACGATGGTGTGGCCGATGATGTTCAGGCTGCCCAGCTTGGCGTTGAGCTGGATGACGTCCTGCGAGAGGTCGGCCAGGCGGTAGATGCGCTGGCGGACCATCTCCATGATGTTGCAGATGGCGAGGGTGCTGATGAGCAGGGAGGCCGCGAGCAGGGCCCACTGGACCAGCAGCGGGAAGGGCTGGCTCACCAGGCCGATGGAACGTCCGCCGTAGACCAGCGGGTGGCTGGGCAGCCAACCGGCGGACTCGGCGGCGAACAGCAGCCCGGCCCCGGCCGCCACCAGGCCGGCGGTCCAGTAGGCGGTGCTGTGCTTGAGCAGGATGGAGGCGAAGATGATGTGGAAGATCAGGAAGAAGACGAACGGGCTGGCGGCCCCGCCGGTGAAGTGCAAGACCAGGGCCATGGCCAGGTAGTCGCACCCCACCTGCCAGCGCGTGAAGCGGCGCAGCTGGATCTCGGCCTGCCGGGCCGTCAGATCGGCGAAGCGCCGGTACCAGCTCCGGAAGACCGCGTTGTAGGCGAGGATGCCGGCCGCCACCAGCAGCAGCGGCAGCACCGCGAGCTGGACGCCGACGGCGCGGGCCAGGAGGCTCCCGGCCACGATCGTGGGAGGAACCCACCAGCGCACGCGCACGAACCAGAGCGAGCGGTCCTTCAGCTCACCCAGCAGGACCCGCCGGCGCTCCTGGAGCTCCTCCGGCAGGCTCGCGCGTCCCGCATCGGTCTCGTTCACCGCGGACTCCCCTCACCGGCGGCGCTTCGCGTCCGCTTCCTGCAGGACGGCCTCGACTTTAGCCAGCAGCTTTTTGGTGTCCACCGGTTTCTCGAACAGCCACTGGGCCGGCCAGGGCTCGCCCATGATGTGCTGCCAGGCCTCGGGGCCCTCGGCCCGCACTTTGTCGAGGAAGCAGGTCAGCAGGATGATGGGCAGCTCCTGGTAGCGTGACTGTTCCCGCAGCTCGTGGGCCAGCGTGAACCCCTCGGTGACGGTCTCCATCATGATGTCCAGGATCATCAGGTCGGGCACACGCTCGGCCAGGGCCTTGCGCGCCTCCCGGCCGTTGCCCGCGGTGCGGACGCCGTAGCCGTTGGCCTCGAGCACCACCCGGATGGTCTCCTGCAGATCCGGGTCGTCGTCCACCACGAGAATCTCGGCCTGGCTGCTCATGTCGTCTCCTCGGCTCGGGGCGTGCGCCCGCCCGCGTCAGATACCCCGCGGGGTGTAATGGGTGTGCAGGAGCTGGTGCGACAGCTCGCCCAGCGGCTCCCGCAGGAACTTCTTGTAGAGATCCCGGAGCGCCGGGTTCTCGTGGCTCTGGCGGAAGGACTGCACGTCCCGGTCGTCGTCGTAGAGCGCCCCCGCCCGCCGCGCCCGCTTCTCGTCGCTGACGGGCAGGGTCTGCCCGCCGCCCCCGACGCAGCCGCCGGGGCAGGCCATGACCTCGATGAAGTGATAGGGGCTGCGGCCGGCGACGACATCGTCCAGCAGGCGGCGGGCGTGTGCAAGCCCGTGGGCCACGGCCACGCGGACCTCGCCCAGCCCTGGCACCTCCAGGGCCGCCTCCTTCACGCCCTCCAGCCCGCGCACCGGCGCGATGTCCAGGCTGCCGAGGTTCTTCTCCTGGGTCACGGCGTAGACGGTGCGCAGAGCCGCCTCCATCACGCCGCCGGTGGCCCCGAAGATGGTCCCGGCGCCGCTGTACATGCCCAGGGGCGGATCGTACTGCCCCGGGGCCAGGTTCGCGAAGTCGATTCCCACCTGGCGGACCATGCGGCCCAGCTCCCGCGTGGTCAGCACCGCGTCCACGTCACGGTAGCCGGAGGCGCACATCTCCGGCCGCGTGCACTCGAATTTCTTGGCCGTGCACGGCATGATCGAGACCACGAAGATGTCCTCGGGGTCGATGCCGGCGTACTGGGCGTAGTAGGTCTTGGCCAGGGCCCCGAACATCTGCTGAGGCGACTTGCAGGTGCTCAGATGATCCAGCCGCTCGGGGTAGAAGTGCTCCAGGAATTTCACCCAGGCCGGGCAGCAGGAGGTCAGCATCGGCAGCCGGCCGCCGTTCCGGAGGCGGTGCAGCAGCTCGTGGCCCTCCTCCATGATGGTCAGGTCGGCGGCGAAGTTGGTGTCGAAGACCCGGTTGAAGCCGAGCAGCCGCAGGACCGCGATCATCTGACCGGTCACCAGGCTGCCGGCCGGCAGGCCGAACTCCTCGCCGAGGGTGGCGCGGATGGCCGGGGCTTCCTGCACCACCACGTGCTTGTGCGGGTCCTCCAGGGCGGCCCAGACTCGCTCGCTGTCGTCCCGCTCCGTCAGGGCGCCGGTGGGGCAGACCACCGTGCACTGGCCGCAGAAGGTGCAGGCCGCGTCCGCGAGGGCGGCGTGCATCGCCGGTACCACCCGCGACCCGAAGCCGCGCCCCTCGGGCGTGAGCAGGTGGACCGACTGCACCTCGGCGCAGGCGGTCACGCAGCGCAGGCAGTCGATGCACTTGGCCGGATCGCGCACGAGGGCGGCCGCCGAGGCGTCGATGCGGGAGCCGTCGAAGACGGTGCGCGGCAGGCGGATCTGCTCCACGCCGACCTGCTCCGCCACGGCCTGTAGCTCGCAATGTCCGTGCTTGCGGCAGGTCGTGCAGTCGGAGGGATGATCCGAGAGCAGCATCTCGATCACCGAGCGCCGGCGGCGGCGCACCCGCTCGGTGTTCGTCCTGACCTGCATCCCCTCGGCCACCGGGGCGACGCAGGAGGCCACCAGGTTGCGCGCCCGCGCCACCTCGACCAGGCAGACGCGGCAGGATCCCGGGGCGTGGTTCAGTTCGGGCAGCGCGCAGAGGCTCGGGATGTGGATCCCGATCCCGCGGGCCGCCGCGAGGATGGTGGTGCCCTCGGGCACCTGCACCGTTTGACTGTCGATACTCAGCGTGACCATCGCTCGGTCCTTCCTTCCGGCGCCCCGCGCTACTTCCCGGGCCCGTCGCAGCGACGGCAGCGACGCGCCTCGGCCATGGCCAGCTCCAGCGTGTAGCCCAGCTCGACTTCCTCGAAGGTGCTCCGGCGGTCGGCGGGGGAGACCTCCGGCATCGGGACCTGCGGCTGAAGCGTAGCCTCCGGGTCCACCTCGAAGGGGATCTCGATGTCCTCCTGCAGCAGGTCGTGCCAGGGTTTGAGGCCCTGGGCGCGGCGGATGTCCTCGTCGATGGCCCGGGCCGCCTGCTGGCCGGCCGCGATGGCGTCGACCACCATGGCCGGGCCGGTGGCGATGTCGCCGCCGGCGTAGATCCGGACGCCGGCGGTGCGCTGGCCGTCGGCGACCTCGATGACGTCGCCGCGGATGCGCACGCCGGAGGTGGCCGGCACGAAGTCCAGCTCCGCCTGCTGTCCGATGGCGGAGATGACGGTGTCGGCCTCGACCGTGAACTCGGAGTTCGGGATCGGCTCGGGCCGCTTGCGCCCGCTGCGGTCGAACTGATCCAGGTGCATGCGCGTGAGCTTGAGGCCGGTGGCCCGTCCGTTCCGGCGCAGGATCTCCACCGGGCTGACCAGCATCTCGAAGCGGACCCCTTCCTGCTCCGCGGCCGCGATCTCCCACTTGATGGCCGGCATGTCGCTGCACTCGCGCCGGTAGTAAACCGTAACCTCCCCGGCGCCGAGCCGGACGGCGCTGCGGGCGGCGTCGATGGCGGAGTTGCCGCCGCCGATGACGGCCACCTTGTCGCCGATCTCGACCGCCTCGCCCATGTTGTAGCGGCGCAGCATCTCGATGGCGCCGGTCACGCCCGCGGCGTCCTCGCCGGGAATGCCCAGCGGCGGCGTGCTCTGAGCGCCGCAGGCGATGTAGATCGCGTCGTACGCGGCGTGCAGATCGCCGAACGGAACGTCGCGCCCGACACAGGTGTTCAGGCGCAACTCGACCCCGGAGCGCAGGATGTCCTGGATGTCGCGCTCCAGGGCGTCGTGGGGCAGCCGGTAGGCGGGGATGCCCCAGCGCAGCATGCCTCCGGGCTCGGGCAGCGACTCGAAGACGGTGACGTGGTAGCCGCGCCGCCGCAGCTCCCAGGCGGCGGTCAGCCCGCTCGGGCCGGAGCCGATGATCGCCACCTTCTCGGGTCGCGTAAACGGCAGTGGGCGCACCCGGGGGCGGCGGCCGAAGTCGGTCACGAACCGCTTGAGGTGCATGATCGCCACCGGTTCGTCCACCTGGGCGCGGCGGCACTTGGACTCGCAGGGATGCCCGCAGACGCGCCCGCAGACCGAAGGCAGCGGGTTGGTCTTCTTGATCAGCCGGTAGGCGTCGTCCAGGCGGCCGGCCCGGATCAGGCCGATGTAACCCGGCACGTCCATGCCGATGGGGCAGATCCCCTGGCAGGGGCTGATGAACAGTTCCTCGCAGACCACCGCCGGGCAGCGCTTCTTGTGCACGTGGCTCTCGTACTCGTCGCGGAAGAAGCGCAGCGTGCTGAGCACGGGGTTGGGCGCCGTCTGGCCCAGGCCGCAGAGGGCCGTGTCCTTGATGGCGTGGGCCAGCTCCTCCAGCATCTCGATGTCGCCTGCCCGGCCCCGGCCGTGGCAGATCCCCTCCAGGATCTGCAGCATGCGCGTCGTCCCGATGCGACAGGGGGAGCACTTGCCGCAGGACTCGTCGGCGCAGAAGTCCATGAAGTAGCGGGCCATGTCCACCATGCAGGAGTCCTCGTCCATGACGATCATGCCGCCGGAGCCGACGATGGCCCCCACCTTGATGATGGCCTCGTAGTCGATGGGCGTGTTCAGCAGCGAGGCCGGGACGCAGCCGCCGGACGGCCCGCCCAGCTGCACCGCCTTGAACCTGCGGTTGCCGGGCACGCCGCCGCCGATGTCGAAGATGATGCGGCCGATGGTCGTGCCCATCGGCACCTCCACCAGGCCGACGTGCTTCACCTTGCCCGTCAGGGCGAAGACCTTGGTGCCCTTGGAGGACTCGGTGCCCAGGCGGGCGTAGACCGCGCCGCCGCGCTCGATGATCGGACCGATGTTGGCGTAAGTCTCGACGTTGTTGAGGATGGTGGGCTTGCGGTAGAGCCCGCTGACGGCCGGGAACGGCGGCCGCGGTCTGGGCGTGCCCCGCTGTCCCTCGATGGAGCGCATCAGGGCCGTCTCCTCGCCGCAGACGAAGGCGCCCGCGCCCTGGTAGACCTCGACGTCGAAGTCGAAACCGGTGCGGAAGATGTCCGGCCCGAGCAGCCCGCGGGCGCGGGCCTGCTCGATGGCCCGCTCCAGACGCATCACCGCCAGGGGATACTCGGCGCGGCAGTAGATGTACCCCTGGTGGGAATCGATGGCCCGGGCGGCGATCAGCATGCCCTCCAGGACCGCGTGGGGATCGCCCTCCATCACGCTGCGGTCCATGAAGGCGCCCGGATCGCCTTCGTCCGCGTTGCAGAGGACGTACTTCACGTCGCCCTTGCTGGCGGCGCAGAACTCCCACTTCAGCCCCGTGGGGAAGCCGCCGCCGCCCCGGCCGCGGAGCCCCGATTCCTTGACCTGGGCGATGATCTCCGCGGGCTCCAGGGCGGTGAGCGCCTTGCAGGCTCCGCGGTAGCCGCCGCGCCAGATGTAGTCGTCGATCTCGTCCGGATCGATCAGCCCCTTGTTGCGCAGGACCCAGAGCTCCTGCAGGGCGAAGAAGGGTATCTGCCAGACGTGGGGGATGATCCCCTCGTAGGGCGACCGCGGCTGGGGCGGCTGGTCGCCCACCGCCGTGCCGCGCGCGAAGGCCGCCTCGACGACGACGCGGCCCTCCAGGACGTGCTCCTGGAAGATGCGCTGCATCGTGGCGGCATCGACCTTGTGGTAGATGACGGGTTCCTGGGCCAGGACCTCCACGGTCACCAGCGGCTCCTCGCTGCAGAGGCCGATGCAGCCGGTGGGGATGACGGCGATGTCCCGCCGCTGGCTGGCCTGCACGGCGGCGCGGGCGGCGTCGAGGACGGGCTGCGCGCCCGAGGCGATGCCGCAGGTGCCCAGATGAACGGTGATCCGGGCCGCCAGGCCGCCTTCGCGCAGCTCCCGGGCCTCCGCCACGCGCTGCTGGATGCCCTCGAGGTCCTCGATCCTCGTCAGCTTCTTGGCGGACATGAGCATCACTCCTTGACGGCGAGCGTTGCGGGCTGCAGGACGGCCGCGGATTCCGCGTCCTGGCAGCGGTAGCGCCGCAGGATCTCGCGGACCTGGGCCGGGCGCACGCCGCTGTGGGTGTCGTCGTCGATCTTGACCACGGGGGCCAGGCCGCAGGCGCCGAGGCAGCGCACGACCTCCAGGCTGAAGACCCGATCGGCGGACATCTCGCCGGGCTCGCAGTCGAGCTGCTCCTGCATGGCGGCCAGGACCTGGGTGGCCCCGGCGACGTGGCAGGCCGTCCCCAGGCAGACGCTGATCTTGTGCCGTCCCCTCGGCCGCATGGTGAAGAACGAGTAGAAGGTCACGACGCCGTAGACCTGGCTCAGGGGCAGGTCGAGACCGGCCGCCACGCGGCGCTGCACGCTCTCGGGGAGGTAGCCGCAGATGCCCTGAACCTGCTCCAGCACCGGGATCAGCGCGCCCGGCTTGCCCCGGTGGCGCCCGATGACGGCGTCGATCCGCTTCCACTGCTCCGGCGCGAACTCCCCGGAACCGACCTCGGCCTCGCTGAGGGCCATCTCGCTCATGCTGCTCCTCCCGCCGCGTTGCCCGTGCGGACGCCCGCCGCCCGCCGGTCTCATCTGTTCCGAGATTAACATGTTCCGTGCCATCGGCTCGCGGAGATCAGGCGGCGGTCGGGCTAGAGGGCCAGGCATCTAAGTCATGCAATAAATGACAGTTGGAAAACAGCGCTGGCTGGTCCCGGATCACCGGGCCGGAGGGTGGCGGGCGGGGAAGCGGGGTGCTCGACCCCGGCGGGGAGTTTCTCCCCGGCCGGTCAGGTCCGCGGCGGGTCCTCCGTCTCGCGCAGCTTCTGGCGCAGGGTCTTGCGGTCGATGCCCAGGATGGCGGCGGCGCGCGTCTTGTTTCCCGCGACGCTGGCCAGCACGCTGCGGATGTGCTCGCGCTCGACCTCGGCCAGGGTGCGGTCGGCACCCCCGGTCCCGCCGGCCGAGAAGCGCATGGCGGCCGGCAGCTCGGTGACGTCGAGGATCTCCGCATCGCTCATCACCACCAGCCGCTGGATCACGTTCTGCAGCTCGCGCACGTTGCCCGGCCAGTCGTACCTGCGCAGGGCGGCCAGCGCGGCGTCGCTGAGGCGGGGCGGCGGCTTGCCCGCGTCGGCGGCGTAAGCGGCGGCGAAGTGACGGGCCAGCAGCAGGACGTCGTCGTGCCGCTCGCGCAGGGGTGGGAGCTCGATGTGGATGACGTTGAGCCGGTAGTAGAGGTCCTCGCGGAAGCTCCCCTTGTGCACCAGCTCGTACAGGTTCTTGTTGGTGGCCGCCACGATGCGGACGTCCACCTCCTCGGTCCGGCGCGAGCCGATCATGGCCACCTGCTTGTCCTGCAGGACGCGCAGGAGCTTGACCTGCATCGGCAGGCTGGTCTCGGCCACCTCGTCCAGGAAGATGGTGCCCCCGTGGGCGGTCTGGAAGAAGCCGGTGCGGGTCTCGGCCGCGCCGGTGAAGGAGCCCCGGGTATGGCCGAACAGCTCGCTCTCCAGCAGCTCCTCCGGGATCGCGCCGCAGTTGACCGGCACGAACGGCGCCGCGGCGCGACGGCTGCGGTAGTGGATCGCCCGCGCCACCAGCTCCTTGCCGGTGCCGCTCTCGCCCGAGATGAGAACCGTCGCCAGGGTGGCCGCGGCCTTGCCGACGGCCTCGACGATGCGCTGCAGGGCCGGCGAGGCGCCGATCAGCCCGAACTGCGCCAGGTCCGGGAGCGACGGCGGTTGGCGGGTCAGGCGCCGCGCGGCCAGCTTGTCGAGCGCGCTGCCGACGGCTCCCAGCAACTCGGCATCGGTGAACGGCTTGGCCAGGTACTCCTCGGCCCCACCCTTGACGGCGGCCACGGCGCTGTCCACGCTGGGGTAGCCGGTGATCATCATGATCTCGGTGTCGGGCAGGTTCTCGCGCACGTGACGCACCAGGTCGAGCCCGGATCCGCCGGGCATCTTCAGATCCGTGATGACCAGGTCCACCGGCTGGCCGTCCAGCAGCTCGCTGGCGGCCGCGACCCCGGGGGCGCAGAGCACGCGGTAGCCGGCGCCCGTCAGCTTGCGCTGGATCATCTCGCGGGTATCGGCGGAATCGTCGACGACGAGCAAGGTCGCCTGCTGGGACGGGGAGCCCATCTCAGTCGTCCTCCCGGGCGGTGGGAATCGTGTTCGGGGGCAGGGTGACCGTGAAGACGGAGCCCTCCCCCTCGCGGCTCTCGACGGTGATGGTCCCCCCGTGGGCGATCACGATGCCGTGCACCACGGCGAGACCGAGGCCGGTGCCCTGACCCACGTCCTTGGTGGTGAAGAAGGGCACGAACGCCTGCTGGCGTACGACCTCGCTCATCCCGCTGCCCGTGTCGGCCACGCGCAGCACGGCCCCCTCGTCGTCGCCGGCGGTGGAGATGGTCAGCCGCCCCCCGCCGGACATGGCCTGGATGGCGTTGACCGCCAGGTTGACCAGCACCTGCTGGATCTGGGCAGGATCCGCCGAGACCGGCGGCAGCTCCGGCGCCAGCTCGCGCACCAGCTCGATCCCCTCCCGAGCGCAGCGGGACTCCAGGAAGTAGAGGGACTCGGTGACCACCTGGTTCAGGTCCAGGGAGCGCATCTGCGTCGGCATCTGGCGCGAGAAGATCAGCAGCTTCTTGACGATCTCACGGCCATGCATGGCCGCGTTGATGATCTTGCCGAGATCGCGGGCCGCCTGCTCCGGCAAGGTGTCGTCCTGCGCTGCGAGCTGGGCGAAGCCGAGGATGTTGGCCAGCGGCTCGTTCAGCTCGTGAGCGACGCCCGCCGCCAGCTGACCGATGGTCGCGAGGCGATCGGCGTGCCGCAGCTGCTCCTGCAGGCGGACATGCTCCTCCGCGGCCCGCCGGCGCTCGATCAGGAGCGAGATCTGCCGCGCCAGGGAGTCCAGGAGGTTCTGACCCTCGGTCAGCGAGGAGGGCCGGTCCAGCTCGTCTTCCTCTCCCCGGTAGACGACCGTGACCTCGCCGCGCGGTAAACCGCCGACCACGAGCGGCGAGGACAGCGCGGCGGCGCCGGTCGCGAAGGCCGGCGTCGCGTAGACGCTCCCGTCGAGCCGCAGCTGGGCCTGGGTCCGACCCGGAAACGGGAAGGCCGAGGGCAGCAGACGCACGATGCGCTGCAGCAGCTCGTCCAGGTCGATCCCGTCGCTGCGCTCGAGCTGGGTCATTTCGTTCAGGCAGGTCAGCTCGTTGACGCGCTGGCAGAGGGCGGACCGGGCGCGGCGGTCAGCGATCGCGATGCCGATGAACTGGGCGATGCACTCGTGGAACTCCACGGTCTCGCGGTCGAAGAACGCGGGATGGCGGCTACGCAGCTCCAGGAGCCCGTAGTTCCGTTCCTCGATCTCGAAGCGGATCAGGGCCACCGAGCGGAGCACGGGGCGGGGGGGATGGACAGGGCCGGTCCGGGACGGCCCGGGATCCGTCGTGGCGAGACCGCCCACGTCGTCCGCCCAGAAGCTGCCGCTGGCGGTGAGGCCCGCGCCCCCGCCCCTCAGAGCGCCGTCCAGGACCCGGCGGCGCACGGGGTCCAGCTCGGGATCGTTCGCCGGTCCGCATCCCGGCGCGATCTCCTCGGCGCCCTTGAAGTCGTGGCTGTGGAAGTGGACCTCGCCGGCCGTCAGGGCCTCGGCCCGGCACTGATAGCGAAGCGCGCCGCCCTGCATGCGCGTCAAGGCGAGGGCGTCGCAGCCGGTCGCCGAGAGGGTCAGCTGGCACAGCTTGCGCAGGAAGACGTTCCGCGGCACGCGGATATTGGCATAGTGCAGGATGCGGCGCGCCAGACCCAGGAGGTCCTGCCAGCCGGGCTGGGGCCGGGTCGGACTCCCCTGCAGGTCCGGCAACCTGCCGTCCATGCTCTTCCCCCTCGCCCCGGGGGCGGGACCACGCGCCGGCAGCCCGCTAGGGCCGGCGGCCTTCCAGATAGAAGACCTCGAACACCTTTTCGTGGAAGATCGGCCCGTGCCCGAAGTAGCCTTCCTCGCCGAACAGCTCGCCGTGATCTGACATGATCATGAAGTAGGTGTTCTCGGGACAGCGCTCCATGAACTCGCCCACCACGCGGTCCAGGTGCTCGACGCAGGTGATCTGCTTCTGGTAGAACGCCTTGAACTGATCCGGGGTGAAGAACTCGTCCTTCTTCTTGTCCTTGATGAACTCCGACGGGTTCTTCAGGAAGTCGTCCAGATGCTTGAAGACGCCGTGGACGCCGCTGATGTGGGGCAGGTCGTCGGCCTTCTCGCCGGGCAGCAGGTAGGGATAGTGCGTCTCGCCCGTATTGAGGAAGAAGAAGCAGGGCTGGTCCTGCTTGAACTCCAGCTGCTTGAAGATGGCGCTCAGATCGTTGTGGGCGGGGGCCAGCTCGTACTTGTCGAAGTGCACGGACATGCTGGTCATCGGGTTGAGCACGGGCAGGCTGACCCAGCCCTCGCAGTAGTAGCCCTGGGCCTTGAGGAAGTAGGGCAAGGAGAGCTGCGGCACGAACTTGGCGAACTCCACGTCCGGCAGGTTGATCCGCTCGGACCAGAGGGCGAACTCCTCCCGGTAGACGTTGGAGGCGAAGACTCCCTTGGGGCTGGCGTGCGGGACCATGCCCATCAGGAAGGTGTAGTGGCTGGGGCTGGTCCAGCTGGCGTAGCTGTAGCGCCGCTGAGCCGGCCCGATGCGGTCCAGGTTGGGCGTTCGCGCCGCCATGTAGGCATCGTAGCGGCAGCTGTCGAAGACGATGAAGACCAGATGGTTGCGCTGATCGCTGCCCTTGAAGATGCGCTTAACACCCTGGATGATGCTAGCCATGTCCCTCTCCCGGGCTGATGGCGAGGAGATGCTGCCGATCGCGGCCCGCCACCATTATCGCCTCCGGGCAGCGAATCGGCAAGCGGCGCAGTTTCTCCCGCATAAAAACGGCCGCTGACCGGGAGGCCAGCGGCCGCGGCTCGATCGGGGGGATCAGAGCACTGCGTCGAGCGCCTGGGCCAGATCCTCCTTGGAGCGCAAGCCGACGAAGGACTTGACCTCCTGTCCGCCGTTGAAGATGATCACCGTCGGGATGCCGCGGATGCTGAAGCGGGCCGCGAGGTCCTGGTTGTTGTCCACGTTGACCTTGACCACCTTCACCTTGCCGCCGTACTCCTGCGCCAGGTCCTCGACGATCGGGCCGATCATCTTGCACGGCCCGCACCAGGGGGCCCAGAAGTCCACGAGCACGGGAGTCTTGCTCTGCAGGACCTCGTTCTCGAAGGCGGCGCTGTCCACTTGCGTCAGGTTGCTCATGCTTCTTGCTCCTTGTTCCTCGGCCCGGCTTCTCGCCCGACACTCTATCCCGTCGACTCTTGCCTTGGTTTCCTGTCCTCTGGATGCCATTGGCAGGATGCGTACCAGCTCCGACCACCGGCCACGGCCATCCGGACGATTCATTCAACACCAAACTGTGTAACAAGTTGCGTGAGGACTGGCGAAATCCTGGGCCTGGCGGGGGCATGGCAACGCCGGTTCGGGGGTGGCGAGGCGCTTGATTGCAACTATTTTGTTGCAACAGAAATGTTGCATGCAACAGCATGGGGGGCGGGCTGCGCGTGCGGGCGCCCGCCGCCCGCGAGCGAGAGGAGGTTCCCATGCCGGAAGACCCCCGCGTCCCGCCGGCGGACGATGCCAACCACTCCCTGGCGCGCCTCGGTCCCGAGGCGATCCTGGCCCTGCTGGGTGCCCTGCGGGAAGGAGTGATCGCCGTCGATGTGGACCTCAGGGTGGTGGCCATGAACCGGGCCGCCACCGAGCTGCTGGGCCGGGATCTCGCCGCGATGGAAGGACAGCCGGTGTGCGATCTCTTCGGTGTCCACCCCTGCCCCTCCGACGCCCTGACGGACTCGTTGCAGCATGGCCAGCCGGTCACCGACTTCCAGACCTCCCTGCGGCTGGCGGACGACGGCCTCGCCCAGGTCCTGATCCGCTCGGTGCCCCTCCAGCAGCGGGATGGCAGCCCGGCGGGTGTGGGGCTGGTCCTCGGAGACGTGACCGAGGTCACGGCCCTGCGCAAGCAGATGAGCGAGCGGCACCGGCTCGGCAACATCATCGGCAAGAACCCACGCATGCAGCAGCTTTACCGGTTGATCGAGGACGTCGCCGACAGCGAGGCCACCGTCCTGATCCGCGGCGAGAGCGGGACCGGCAAGGAGCTGGTGGCGCGGGCCATCCACGCGGGCAGCCGCCGGGCCGGAGGTCCCTTCGTCCACGTGAACTGCTCGGCCCTTTCCGAGGCGCTGCTCGAGAGCGAGCTGTTCGGTCACGTCAAGGGAGCCTTCACCGGAGCGGTGTCCGAGCGGCGCGGCCGTTTCGAGCAGGCCCACGGCGGGACCATCTTCCTGGACGAGATCGGCGACGTGAGCCCCGTGGTGCAGGTCAAGCTGCTGCGGGTGCTCCAGGAGCGCGTCGTCGAGCGGGTCGGCGAGAATCGCCCGCGGTCCGTGGACGTCCGGGTCGTCTCGGCGACCAACCGCGATCTGGAGCACCTGCTGGCCGGCGGACGCATGCGGGAGGATTTCTACTACCGGATCAAGGTGGTCTCGCTGCAGGTGCCGCCCCTGCGCGAGCGACGCGACGACATTCCCCTGCTGGTGGCCCATATCCTCACGCGCCTGCGGGGACGGCGGATCGCCGTGCCGGTCCCGGTCCAGGAGGTGTCCCCGGAGGCCATGGCGCGCCTGCTGCGGCACCGCTGGCCGGGCAACGTGCGCGAGCTGCAGCATGCCCTCGAGCACGCCCAGGTGCTGAGCCGCGGCCAGACGCTGCAGCCGAACCACCTGCCGCCGGAGGTCGCGCAGGCCGCCGAATCCTCGCTCCTGGCGGTACCCAGGCACAGCCTCGAGGAGCGGGACCTGATCCGCGCGGAGCTGGAGCGAAACGGCTGGAACCGGAGCCGCACGGCCCGCAAGCTCGGCATCGACCGGACCACCCTCTGGCGCAAGATCCGCGAGTACGATCTCGAGCCCGGCGACTGAGACGTCCGGGGGAGAGGATGGACGCCATGCCCTGTCCGCCAGGCAAGTGGCCCCTCGGCTGCGGCATCGGCTGCGCCGCCGCCGTCGCGCTCGTCCTGCTCCTCGGATTCTGGGGGATCCTGTTCGTCCGCCACACCGTCTCGGAGTTCGACGAGGCCATCGCGGCCCGCCAGCGGCTGGAGCAACGCTTCGGTCCCCCCGCGTCCTACGTCCCGCCGCCCGATGGCCGGATCGCTCCGGATCGGCTCGAAGCGTTCCTGACGGTGCGCCGGGACACGGCGCCGACGCGGGAAGCGATGATCCGGTCCATCGGCGCCCTGGAGGAAAGGAACCGGGAGCGGGAGGGTCGCTCCTGGCTGCGCCGCCTGCGGGACGGCCTGCACCTGACCCGTACGGGTCTCGGCCTGGGGATCGAGCTGGCCGACTTCTACACCGCCCGCAACGAGGCCCTCCTGCGAGAGGGGATGGGCCTGGGCGAGTACAGCTATCTCTACGGGCTGGTCTATTACGCCTGGCTCGGCATGTGGCGGGGGGAGGAGTCGCCGGGAGGGGCCGAGGAGCGGGAAAAGGCCCGGGCCCCCGCGATCCTGTCGGATCAGCGGCGGCGGCTGGCCCATCGCCTGCAGATCCTGCTGGACAACCAGTGGGCGGCCCTGACGGCCCGCGAGGGCCCGGGCGGGGCGGCCGACACCATGGCTGGCGCGGCGGCCGCCGCCTGGCGGCGCGAGCTGGCGGCGGAGGTGGCGGCCTGCAAGGCGGATCCTGAGCGCATCCCCTGGCAGGACAGTCTGCCGCCGCGCATCACGGAGTTGCTCGCGCCCTTCCGGGAGCGGCTGGAGGCGATCTACAGCCCGCTCAGCGATCCCTTCGAGCTCACACGCAATCGCCGGCGCGGCTGGAGCATCGGCGCCGATTAGCCAGGATCATCGGGGGGGTAGGGGTCGGCCACCTTCGCGGATCGCCGGCGTCGCTCCTGCAATGCGCGCCGCAACAGGAACTCGATCTGTCCGTTCACGCTGCGCAGCTCCGCCTCCGCCCAGCTCCTCAGCTCCTCGTAGAGCCGGGGATCGAGGCGCAGGAGAAAGCTCTTGCGCGCGCTCACGGTATGCCCTCCCTCACTGGTAGAGGGTGCCCGTGTTCAGCACCGGCTGGGCGGCATGCTCGCTGCAGAGGACGACGAGCAGGTTGCTGATCATGGCGGCCTTGCGTTCCTCGTCCAGATGGATCAGCTCCGCCCGGCTCAGCTCCGCCAGGGCCATCTCCACCATGCCCACGGCCCCCTCGACGATCTTCTGGCGGGCGGCCACCACGGCGCTGGCCTGCTGGCGTTGCAGCATGGCATGGGCGATCTCCGCCGCGTAGGCCAGGTGGCTCAGGCGCGCCTCGACCACCTTCACGCCCGCGCGGCGCAGCCGCTCCTGCAGCTCCTTTTCCAGGCGGAGGTTGATCTCGTCGGTGGCGCCGCGCAGGGTCAGCTCCGTCTCCTCCCCGTCGTAGGGATAGGCGCTGGCGAGGTGACGCACGGCGGACTCGCTCTGGGTGGTGACGTAGGCCTCGTAGTCGTCCACCTCGAAGAGCGCCTCCGCGGTGTCGACCACCCGCCAGACGACCACCGCCGCGATCTCGATGGGATTGCCGGACAGGTCGTTGACCTTCAGCTTCTCGCCGTTCAGGTTGCGGGCCCGCAGCGAGATCTTGATCTTTTTGAAGAAGGGATTGGCCCAGCGGAAGCCGTTCTGCTTGCAGGTTCCCTTGTAGGCCCCGAAGAGGAGCAGGACGGCGGCCTCGTTGGGATTGACAACGAAGAAACCGAGGATGCACAGGACGGCGGCGATCAACAGCAGAGTGCCCAGGGTCACCCAGAGACCGGGCGCCGCCGTGGCGGGCCCGAAGATGAAGGTCAGCGCGCAGGCCAGCCAGAGCAGGATGTCCAGGACCAGCATGGCCCAGCCCGTCGCGACGGGCTGCGATTTCTCCTTGTGCATCTTCGACCTCCAGGTTAAGGGATCCACCACATCGTAATTCCTCTACACGCATACAATTGTGATTTATTTGTGATATCATGAAGATATCACGCTGGCAAGATGAAAAACCGGCCCCGCTCGGGGCGGGACCGGCAGACGGTTTCCTCGCGGCGAGGAGCCTATGACTCCTTCTCGGTCCAGACCTGCACCGCGGCCAGGATCCCCCGGGTGGCCAGCTCCATGTCCTTGACGCAGACCCACTCGGTGTAGCCGTGGAAGGCCTGTTCGCCCGTGAAGATGTTGGGGGTGGGCAGACCGCGGGCCGAGAGATTGGACCCGTCGGTGCCGCCGCGGATGGATCCCAGCTTGGGCTCGATCCCGATGCGGCGGATGGCCTCCATGGCGTAGGCCACGGCGCGCGGCTCCTTCTCCAGGTCGTACTTCATGTTCCGGTAGTACTGCTTGATCTCGACCTTGACCTCGGCCCCGGGCCACTCGGCGGCGGCGCGCTCGGCCGTCTTCCGGATGAAGTCGGCCTTGGGGGCCAGCCCCTTCACGTCGAAGTCGCGGATCAGCAGGGTGACCTTCGTCTGGGAGGTGTTGCCCTCGATGTTGATGGGGTGGATGTAGCCTTCCCGCTGCTCGGTGGTCTCGGGGGCGCCTTCGCGCGGCAGGCTGGCCAGGAAGGCCCCGGCCACCTTGATGGAGGGGACCATCTTCCCCTTGGCGTAGCCGGGGTGGATGTCGCGCCCCACGAAGGTGACGATGGCGCTGTCGGCGCAGAAGGTCTCGTTCTCCACCTCGCCGCGCTGGCCGCCGTCCATCGTGTAGGCCACCCTGGCGCCGAACTTCTCGATATCGAAGTGCTTGACGCCGGCTCCCACCTCCTCGTCGGGCGTGAACGCGATCTTGACGGTGCCGTGCCGGAAGTCGGGATTCTCGACCATGCGGGTCACGGCCTCCATGATCTCGGCGATGCCGGCCTTGTCGTCGGCGCCGAGCAGCGTGCTGCCGTCGCTGGTGATGATGGTCTCGCCGAGGCACTCCTTCAGGTAGGGATTGTCGGCGACGGTGATCACCTTGTCGTTCCTCGGCAGCCGGATGTCCCCACCCTGGTAGTTCTCGTGGAAGGTGGGCTGCACGTTCTCGCCCGAGACCTCGGGATAGGTGTCCATGTGCGAGATGAAGCCGATCAGCGGCACGTTCTTGCCGCCGGGAAAGTTGGCGGGCAGGGTCGCCGTCACGTAGCAGTGCTCGTCCACGGCGGCGTCCTTCAGCCCCAGCTCCTTCAGCTCCTGGACCAGAATGCGGGCCAGGTCGAACTGGCGCTCCGTGGAAGGGTAGGTCTCGGAGCCCTCCGCCGACGAGGTGTGTATCTTCGCGTACTTGACGAAGCGCTCCACGAGCGTGGGAAACTTCGAGTCCGGCTTGCGGTCGAGCATCGTGCGCCTCCGGCTGGGGTTTCGCCTCGGGAGGTGATGTCCATCGGGTCACAAAGGTCTATTAGTACTACCTCCCTCTCCGTTGCGCAAGATGATCGCTCCGGATGGCCCTGTCCGCCGGGCCCTGCCGGCGTACCGCGGCGCCTTTCGGGCCCAACTGCTCCTTGTCTGGCGCGGGGCGGCATGATACGGTCGAGCACCGTGCGGCGATCCAGGACCGGCGCACGCTTTCACATGTCCCTGCTGGCGCCCACCGCGGAGGTTTCCATGGACGTCGCTGACAAGGTCAAGGGTCTGCCGGAGAACGCGTACCGCAAGCTCAAACCGGGCGAGGAGTACGTGCCCATAGTGCCGTCCGGCCGGATCGTGCCGGAGGCCACTCCCTACTCGGTGAGCTGGGGCCTGTTCTACACGGTGCTCTTCTCCGCCGCCGCCGCCTATCTGGGGCTGAAGATCGGCCAGGTGTTCGAGGCGGCCATCCCTATCGCGATCCTGGCAGTGGGTATGTCGGTGGCGGCCGGGCGCAGGAACGCGCTGCAGGAGAACGTCATCATCCAGTCCATCGGCTCCGCCTCGGGAGTTATCGTGGCCGGGGCCATCTTCACCATCCCCGGCCTCTACATCCTGGGCCTGGACAAGCAGGCGGGCTTCTTCCGCATCTTCATGGCCTCCCTGCTGGGCGGTTTCCTGGGCATCCTCTTCCTGGTCCCCTTCCGCAAGTACTTCGTCAGGGACATGCACGGGGAGTTCCCCTTCCCCGAGGCCACGGCCACCACCGAGGTGCTGGTGGCGGGCGAGGCCGGCGGCGAGCAGGCCAAGACCCTGGTGCACGCGGCCCTTGTGGGGGGCGCCTACGACTTCATCGTGAGCACCTTCGAGCTGTGGCGGGAGGTCTTCACCACCACCACCTTCGGCTGGGGCCAGCGCCTCGCCCAGTCGGTGCGGCTCGATCTCCGCATCAACGTGGGCGCCGCCGTGATGGGTCTGGGTTACATCGTCGGCCTCAAGTACGCCGCCATCATCTGCGCCGGCTCGTTCCTGTCCTGGTGGGTGCTGATACCCGTCGTCAGCTACATCGGTGCGGGCCTGCCCGGCATCCTCGGTTCCTCCGCGGACAACCTCATCCGCGACATGACGCCCCTGGAGATCTTCACCAACTACGTGCGCCACATCGGCATCGGCGGGATCGCCATGGCCGGCATGATCGGCGTCCTGAAGTCCTGGCGCATCATCGTGGGAGCTTTCAAGCTGGTCGCCACCGAAGTGGCCGGCGGCGGGCTGGCCGGCGGCGACGTGACCGAGCGGACCCAGCGCGACCTGCCCATGAAGTGGATCGCGGCCTTCACCGCGCTCTCCATCATCGCCACCTTCCTCTTCTTCTGGCTCGGCGTGGTGGACAAGCTGGGCTGGGCCCTGACCGGCCTGATCGTCGTCACCGTCATCGCTTTCCTCTTCACCACGGTGGCGGCGCGAGCCATCGCCATCGTCGGCACCAATCCCGTGTCGGGCATGACCTTGATGACCCTGATCATTTCGGCCTTTCTGCTCACGAGGGTGGGTCTTTCCGGCGAACTCGGCATCGTGGCGGCCCTGCTGATCGGCGGCGTCGTCTGCACGGCCCTCTCCACCGCGGGCGCCTTCATCAGCGACCTGAAGATCGGCTACTGGGCCGGAACTACCCCCGCCACGCAGGAGCGCTGGAAGTTCCTGGGCATCCTCTTCGCCTCGGCGGCGGTGGGTGGGGTGATCCTGCTGCTGAACAAGACCTACGGCTTCGGCGCCGAGTCCGGCGGTCTGGAGGCCCCGCAGGCCAGCGCCATGGCAGCGGTGATCAAGCCCCTGATGACCGGTGCGGAGGCCCCCTGGATGCTCTACCTGGCGGGCTGCCTGCTGGCCCTCGTGCTGGAGATGATCAAGGTGCCGCCCCTGGCCTTCGCGCTGGGCATGTACCTGCCGCTGCACCTGAACACGCCGATCCTGGCCGGCGGCATCATCGCGCACATCGTGCAGAGCCGGAGCCAGGATCCGGCCGTCAACCAGCGGCGGAAGGAGAAGGGAACGCTCATCGCCTCCGGCTTCATCGCCGGCGGCGCCATCATGGGCGTGGTCTCGGCCCTGGTCATCTTCTTCGGGCGCATGATTGCCCGCAACGACCAGTGGAGCGTCGTGGGAACCCTGCACCTGGAACACTGGGCCACGGAGAATCCCGGCTCGGCGGTCCTGTCCGTCGTGGCCTTCCTGCTGCTCTGCATCTTCATGGCCCGCGTGGCCATGAGCGGGCGCAAGGACTGATCGCCGCCACTCTGCCACCTGGACCACGGACGGGGAGGGCTGCCGGCGTTCCGGCAGCCCTCCCCGCTCGCCGTTCGGGGCGGCCCGGCCCTCAGCGCGGCGCGCCTGCGGGCTGCAGGCGCTCGCGCTCGATCCGCTCCTGCAGCCGGCGCACCTGGTCCTTCAGGCCCGGATAGAAGCCCATCCGCCGCCCGTGCTTGTTCATGAGGATGATGGCGTCCTCGTAGGTGAGGCTCTGCCACTTCATCTGGTAGTAGGCCGCCAGGCGCCCCGTGCGGTGGCAGCCGCAGTTGCAGCGGATGGCGATCTTCGTGCCGCTGCGCCGCGCCGCCTCGACCCAGGAGTCGAACCAGTCGAGGAAGGCGGCGTTCGGTAGCTTCTTGACGTTCTGCTTCTCGTCGTAGACCACCTGCAGATCCGGAACCAGATCGCGATATCTGAGTTCGTGCTTGTCGGCGTTGCCGGAGAGCACGGCGATCTCCTGGATGCCCAGCGAGTGGTACTTCTCCAGGTCCTCTTGATCCGGTTTCCCGGAGCGATAGATGGCGAAGCCGTTGGGCAGCGCCTCGATCAGGTGCAGGTTGCCGGCCTGGGCGACGGCGGGCAGGGCGACCAGCAGCAGGAGCAGGATCAGCCGCAGGGCGAGGGAGCCGGAGCGTGGGGACATCGGGGACCTTCTTGGTGTTCGGGATCGAGGAACGGATGGGGGCCGCGCCACCGTAGATCGCCATGGCCAGGTTAAAGCCTGCGCGGAGGTCTGGCAACGCCGGCCCTGGAGCTGGGCCGGCTCCTGTGCTAACTTGGCCCCGCGAGCCCCGGCTCGGCGCGCCGCTGGCGTTGCAGGCCGTGGCGGGGCCGGAATCGACGAGAGGAGAGGCATGCGTGCGCGCGGATTCGTGATCGCCGGGATCCTCCTGGTGCTGGCCGGGCTGGCCGGCTGCGGCGGCAAGACCCGCGAGAAGATCGTGGCGACCTATCCCATGGACGACCTGAACGGTCTGGTGCAGACCGACGGGGAGCTGAGCATCGATCCCGAGGAATCCGTGGACGGCCGCGGCTCCCTCCACGTCGACGCCGCCGACAAGCGCGTCGTCAGGCTCTACGAGATCGACAACCCCGATGTGGAGAACTGCCGCCTGGTCTGGACGGCCTACCTGAAGTGCATCGGCATCTTCGGGGGGTCCTTTCTGGAGATGTGGCTGCGCTTTCCGGGCGAGGGGGAGTACTTCAGCCGCGGCCTGGACACCCAGGTGCAGCGGGTGACGAACTGGACCGAATCCGAGACGCACTTCGACATACCCAAGGGCAAGCGGCCGGATCGCATCCGCCTGAACCTGGTCGTCGGCAGCGGGGGACACGTCTGGGTCGATTCCATGCGTGTCGTCGCCTACCCGCTCCCCAAGAGCTAGCGGGGTGCCCATGCGGCAGGTCTGGATCACCAGGAAGGGACCGCCGGAGGTCCTGGTGGTGCGCGAGACGCCCGAACCGCGGCCCGGTCCGGGTGCGGTGCGGGTCCGGGTGCAGGCCGCCGGCGTCAACTTCGCCGACCTGATGATGCGTCTGGGCCTGTACCCGGACGCGCCCCGGCTGCCGGCCGTTCCCGGTTACGAGGTGGCCGGCACCATCGACGCCGTGGGAGACGGCGTGCCCGCGGAACGGCTGGGGGAAGAGGTCGTCGCGCTCAGCGACTTCGGCGGCTACAGCGAGCTGGTCTGCGTTCCCGCCCTGCTCGCCCTGCCGCGGCCCGCGGGCAGCTCGCCCGCGGAGGCGGCCACCCTGCCGGTCAACTACCTCACCGCCTACGAGATGCTGGTCGTCCTGACGGGCGTCGGGCCCGGTCAGACGGTGCTGATCCACGGCGCGGCCGGCGGCGTGGGCCTGGCCGCCCTGCAGATCTGCCGCCTGCGGGGCGCGCGCGTGCTGGGCTCCGCTTCCTCTGCCAAGCACGATTTCCTGCGCGAGCAGGGGGTCGAGTTCCTCGTCGACTCGCGGCAGCCCCGCTTCGCGAGGGCGGTGCGGGAGGCCACGGGCGGGCGCGGCGCGGACGTCGTGCTCGAGCCGCGGCACGGCGGCTGGATCCGCGAGAGCTACCGCGCGCTGGGCCCCACCGGCCGGCTGGTGCTGTTCGGGTTCTCCAGCGCGGCGACGGGCAAGGAGGCCTCGCGCTGGGGGGTGCTGAAGACCCTGGCCCGCGTGCCCTGGCTCGAGCTGAATCCGCTGCGCCTGATGAACGACAACAAGGCCGTGGCCGGGGTCAACGTGGGGCGCCTCCGCACTCGCCCCGACCTGTTGCGCTCCTGGCTGGAGATCCTGCTGGGCTGGCTGGCGGAGGGTCGCATCCGGCCGCACGTGGACCGGGTCTTCTCCTTCGCCGAGGCCCCGGCGGCCCATCATTACCTGCACGACCGGCGCAACGTGGGGAAGGTGCTCCTGGTCCCCGGCGACGGCGAGGGGGTGAACCGGTGAGGATCTCGGCGGCCCTGATCACGCGGGATGCGGCGGCGGATCTCGAGCGCTGTCTGGCCTCTCTCGATTTCGTGGACGAGATCGTCGTGCTGGACCAGGACAGCCGGGACGGCACGCTGGCGATCTGCGAGCGTCACGGTGCCCGGGTCCAGCGGGAGGACACCTGGCGGGGCTTCGGCCCGATGAAGGCGGCGGCGGTGGCGCTCACCCGCCATCGCTGGGTGCTGAGCATCGACGCCGACGAGGAGGTCTCGCCCGAGCTGCGGGCGGCCATCCTGGCCCTGCCCGACGAACCGGAATGCCCGGCCTACGCGGTCAACCGCCTCTCACGCTTCCTGGGTCGCTGGATTCACCACTGCGGCTGGCATCCGGAGTGGGTGGTGCGGCTCTTCGACAAGGAGCGGGCTCGCTTCAACGATCGTCCGGTGCACGAGGCGGTGGAGGTCCAGGGAAAGCCGGGTCGGCTGGACGGATTGCTGCATCACTACACGTACGACAGCGTGGAGCAGTACGTCGCCAAGCTCAATCGCTACACCACGCTGGCGGCCGAGGCGGCCGTGGCGGAGGGGCGCCGGGCCTCGCTGCCGTCGGCGGTTTCGCGCTCGCTGGCGACATTCTGGCGGATGTGGCTGCTCAAGGCCGGATTCCGGGACGGCTGGCACGGCCTGGCGCTCTGCCTGTGCTCCTCCTTCTATGTCCTGATCAAGTACCTCAAGATCTGGCGGGCGGACCGGCCGTGAAGATCCTGATCGCGCGCACGGACAAGCTGGGCGACGTCGTCCTCAGCCTGCCGGTCTTCGCTCAGCTGAAGGCCAGCCGGCCGGAGTGGCAGGTGCATGCCCTGGTGGCGCCCGGCTGCGTGCCGCTCGTGGAGAACGATCCCCACGTGGACGCCATCTGGACCTGGTCGAATGCGGAGATCGGGAAGCTGGAGCGGCAGCTGGCCGCCGAACGCTTCGACGCCGCCGTGCTGCTCCACTACCAGCGCCCCCTGGCGGCCCTGCTGCGCCGCCTGCGCGTCCCGCAGAGGATCGGCCCCCTGTCCAAGTGGTCCAGCTGGTTCCTGCTCAACCGCGGGGTCTGGCAGCGGCGCTCCCGGGGTGAGCGTCACGAGAGCGAGCACAACGTGGATCTGGTGCGGAGACTGGCCGGGGGTCCGGTCCAGGCGGATCCGCCCCGCCTGTACCTCTCCGCCGGCCAGCTGGAGATGGCCCGCCGCTTCCGGCGGGACGAGGCGCCGGACGGGCAGGAGATCTGCTTCCTGCACCCCGGCATGGGTGGATCGGCGCTCAACTGGGCGCCGCAACGCTTTGCCCTGGTCGCCAACGCCCTGGCGACCCGGCCCGGCCGGCGGGTCCTGCTGACCGGGGGCGAGGAGGACGCGACCCTCATCGACGAGGTCAGGGTGCAGCTGGCGCCGCAGGTCGAGGTGATCGCCGGTCGCTATCCCCTGCGGGAGTTCCTGGGGGTGCTGGGGGCCGGGGACCTGATGATCGCGCCGAGCACCGGACCGCTGCACATGGCCGCGGCGCTTGGCCTGGCGGTCGTCGGGCTGTATCCTCCCCTGCCGACGCAGAGGCCGGCACGCTGGGGTCCGCGCGGCCAGGATGCCGTCGCGCTCAGCCCGGCCGTGACCTGTCCGGCCCGTCTGACCTGCTTCGGTGACCGCTGCCGTCACTGGAACTGCATGGACGGGATCGCGACCGAGGCGGTGCTGGCCGCGGCGGAGGCGGCCCTGGCGCGACGCGCCCGGGGCGCCGCACCGGCAGCGGCCGCGGATCGCGCCAAGGAGTTGTCATGAACAAGTCAGCCGCAAGCCGCACGCGGCACCTGCTGCCCTGCCTGCTGGTGGCCGTGGCGCTGGGTACGGTTCCTCCTCCGGTAGGTGCTCAGCCGTCCCGCGACGGGAGCACCGCCCCGCCCTCCACGCCGGAGCCCCGGGCGCAGGCCAGCCGCCGCATCGCGCTGGCCCGCAGCCAGCTCCAGGAGGCGCGGCGGCTCGACGCCCACAAGAACCTGCCCGAGTCCTACCGCGAGGTCGAGGACGCCCTAGCCCGGGCCGAGGAGGCGCTGGCCGCACATCCCGAGGCCACGTCCGGTCCCGCCGTGGACCTGGCCGAGGCGGCGGCGGTCCGGGCGGCACGGCTGCTCGGCCAGGCCCGCTTCGTGGAGGATCTGCGGGCCTACCGGAATCCCTGGGAGGAGGTGGCCGCCCGCTTCGATCGTGCCCTGCAGGATCTCGCCGGGGCGGCGGGCTACGACCTGGAGCCCGGCCTGGCCGGCACGGCGGCCGTCCACGCGCTCATGGACTACCTCGGGCGCCAGCGCCTGCGCCAGCAGGTGCAGTCCGACTCCCTCAGCCTGGCGAACCGGCGGCTGGAGCAGGACTGCGCCGGGCGCATGGCGGCGCAGGATTCGCTCGCCACCGCGCTGCAGGTGGAGCTGAGCACCCTGCGCCGGAATCTCTGGGAGACCCAGCTGCGTGCCGGGATGGCCGAGGCCGATCGTTCCGCCGCCGAGTCGGATCTCCAGCAGGTGCGCGAGCGACAGGCGGCCGTGCGCAGCCTCGGCGCCCAGTTCGGACCGGACGAGGCCGAGGTGCTGCTCACCCCGCAGGGTGACATCATCATCCATGTCTTCGGCCTGGCGTTCGGGGTGGGCAGCGCCCAGCTGCAGGAGGAACATGCGCCGCTGCTGGACAAGCTGGCGGCCGCTGTCGAGCGCTTCCCCGACCGCCGCCTGCGCGTGGAGGGACACACCGACGCCACCGGCGGGCGCGAGGCCAACCTGCGGCTCTCCAGCCGGCGGGCCGAGACCGTGGCCAGCCTGCTGGCCAGTCGTCTGGGGCGCGATCCGGGGAGCATCGAGACCGAGGGCGTCGGGCCCGACCGGCCCATCGCCAGCAACGCCACGCCGGAGGGGCGGGCCCGCAACCGGCGCATCGATCTCATCCTGCTGCAGGGGCGGTGACCGGTGGGGGCTCGCTGGCGAACCACCTGGACGGTGCTGTTCGCCCTGGCCTTCGGCTGGGTCGAGGCCGCGGTGGTGATCTACCTGCGGCGCCTCTACTACCCGCATGGATTCGCCTTTCCGCTGCAGCCCATCGAGGCCCCGGTCCTCGTGGTGGAGCTGCTGCGGGAGGCGGCCACGCTGCTCATGCTGGCGGCGGTCGCCCTGCTGGCCGGCCGGCGGACCTGGGATCGCGTCGCCTTCTTCACCCTGGCGTTCGGCGTCTGGGATCTGGCCTACTATGCGGGTCTGAAGCTCGCCCTCGACTGGCCGGCCGGCCTGGGCGACTTCGACATCCTCTTCCTGCTGCCGCTGCCCTGGGTGGCCCCGGTCTACGCGCCGGCCTCGGTGGCGGTCCTGATGATCGCCGCCGCCCTGGCCGTCATCGAGCGCGAGCGCACCGGCTGGCGGGGGCGCATCGACGCCCGCACCTGGCTGCTGGGCCTGGCCGGAGCGGCGGTCCTGCTCTATTCCTTCCTGGGCGACCAGGCGGCCGGTACGGGTCGGGCTCTGCCGCGACCCTACCCGTGGCCGCTGCTGGTGTTGGGCGACGGCCTACTGATCGCCTGCGGCCTGCGCTTCCTGCGGTGCATGCGCCGGGAGGAGGGGGAGGATGACGCGCCAGCCCACTGACCGGTCGCCGGGCCTGCTGTGGCGCTACGCGGCCGTGGGCGCCATGGTCGTCGTCATCAGCGTCCTGCACTACACGACGGCGATGCACATCCAGCAGGCTCACGGCATCTACCGCCGGCTCTACTACTTCCCGATCATCTTCGCGGCCTTCCTGGGCGGCTGGTGGGCCGGTCTGGGAACGGCGGTGGTCGTCTGCGCCGCCTACGCGCCCCACGCCTTCGGCCTGCTGGGCCGCGATCCCGCGCCGACCCTGGAGAAGCTGCTGGAGATGGTCCTGTACCTGGCCGTGGGCATGGTCACCGGCTTGCTGGTCTCGCGGGAGACGGCGACCCGCCGCTCCCTGCAGCGCACGGCGGCGGGGCTGCAGCAGGCGCTGGACGAGAAGGCGCGCATGGAAGGCGAGCTGGTGCGGACGGCCCGCCTGGCGGCGGTCGGCCGGCTGTCCGCGGGCCTGGCCCACGAGATCCGCAACCCGCTGGCCTCCATCAAGGGCGCCGCCGAGGTCCTGGCCGACGACATCCCGCCCGACGAGCCGAAGGGCCGTCTCCTGCAGGTGCTGGTCGCCGAGGCCAAGCGTCTCAACACGGTGCTCACGCGCTTCCTGGCCTTCGCCCGCCCACAGGCGGGCCGCCGAGAGAGCGTGGATCTGGCCGCCGAGCTGGTCCAGGTGGCCGAGCTGCTGCGGCACGAGGCGGACCTGGCGGCGGTGAGCGTGCCCGCGGCGGCGCCCGCGGGCGCCTGGCGGATCCTGGGCGATCCGGAGCAGCTGCGCCAGGTGCTGCTGAACGTCCTGCGCAACGGCGCCCAGGCGGCCGGGCCCGGCGGCCACGTGGCGGCGAGCTGCGAGGTTGCGGGTCCGCACCTGCTCTGCCGGATCGAGGACGACGGTCCCGGCTTCACGGCCGAGGCCCTCGAGAACCTGGCGACGCCCTTCTTCACCACCAAGGCGGGGGGCAGCGGGCTGGGCCTGGCCATCTGCCAGCGCATCCTCGAGGATCTGGGCGGCGCGCTGAGCGCGGAGAACCGCCCGCAGGGCGGTGCCCGGGTGACCCTGGTCTTCCCGCGCGCGGAGGAGGCGTGATGGCCCGTATCCTGCTCATCGACGACGATCACAGCCTGCGGGAGGTCGTGGGCTTCGTCCTCACCGAGGCCGGCCACGAGGTGCTGTCCGCCGGCGACGGCCAGGAGGGGCTGCGCCTGTTCGGCGTGGAGCAGCCGGACCTGGTCCTGACCGACATCCGCATGCCGGGAATCGACGGCATGGAAGTTCTGCGCCGGGTACGGGAGTTCCCGGCGGCATCCACGGTGCCGGTGGTGGTGCTGACCGCCTTCGGCACGGTGGAGCAGGCCGTGGCCGCGATGAAGGCCGGGGCTTTCACCTACCTGCTCAAGCCCTTCGATCGCGACGAGCTGCGTCTGACCGTGGAGCAGGCCCTGCGCACGCGGGCGCTCGAGGCCGACAACCGCGAGCTGCGCAGGCTCCTGCGCGAACGCAGCTCCGAGCTGCCGCTGGTCCACGTCTCGCCGCTCATGGCGGAGCTGGAGGCCCGGATCCGCCAGGTGGCCCCCGCGGACGTCACGGTGCTGGTGAGCGGCGAGAGTGGCACGGGCAAGGAACTGGTGGCGCGGGCGCTGCACGATCTGTCGCCGCGCTGGGATCGACCCTTCGTGACCGTGGACTGCGGGGCCATCCCGGCCGACCTGATGGAGTCCGAGCTCTTCGGCCACGAGCGCGGCGCCTTCACCGGCGCGCACAGTGCCGCTCCCGGTCGTATCCGCGGGGCCGAGGGCGGCACGCTCTTCCTGGACGAGATCGGCGAGCTGCCGGCGGCTCTCCAGCCCAAGCTGCTGCGGGTGCTCGAGAGCCGGCTGGTGGATCCCGTGGGGGGCTCCCGTCCCGTGCCCGTCGATTTCCGGCTGGTCGCCGCCACGAACCGCGATCTGACCGCCGCGGTGGCGGACGGACGCTTCCGTGCGGATCTGTACTACCGCCTGGAGGTGGTGCGCCTGGAGGTGCCGCCCCTGCGCGCGCATCCCGAGGACGTGCCGATCCTCTGGGAGCACTTCACGCGCCTGCACGGTGGCGAAAAGGTGCGCACCACCGCCGACCTGCTGCGACGGCTGCAGGTTCGGCCGTGGCCGGGCAACGTCCGCGAGCTGAAGAACCTGAACCAGCGCCTGCTGGTGCTGCGCAGGGGGGATGTGCTGGACGAGGAAGATCTGGACCGGCTCGACGGAGCGGCTCCGGTCTCTACCGCCGGGAGCGAGGCGCAGACCGCGGGAATGCTCCCGGACACCCTGAGCCTGCCGGAGCTGGAGAAGGAGCGCATCCGGCGCGCCATGGTCCGGCACGGGGGGAACAAGAGCCGCGCCGCGGCCGACCTGGGGGTGCCCCGGCACGTGCTGCTCTACCGCCTCCGCAAGTACGGCCTCTGACCTTCTCAGAGTTCCTTGAGGATGTCCGCCACGGCCTGGAAATCCGGGGTCTTGGCCACCTTGAGGATCTCGAACATGATCATCTCGGTGCTCATGACCTGGACCCCGAGATCGCGCAAGCGCGTCAGCCCGGACAGGCGGTTCTCGTCCGTGCGCGAGGAGACGGCGTCGCCGGCCACGACCACCTGCATCTTCGCGCGCAGCAGATCGCTGGCCGTCTGGTAGACGCAGACGTGGGACTCGATGCCGCAGAGGAGGAGCTGATCGCGTTTCGTCGCCAGCAGGGCCGCCTGGAAACCGGCGTCCCCGGCGCAGGAGAAGCTGATCTTCTCCAGCGCGTGGAAATCGGAGAACAGCTGCCGCAGCTCAGACAGGGTGGCGCCGAGGCCGGTGGGGTAGTGCTCGGTCACCAGGATCGGCACGCCGAGGCGCTGGCAGAACCGGATCAGGCGGGAGCAGCGGCCGAGAACCCGGGGCATGCCGGAGATCAGCTCCCGGAAGCGCTCCTGCATGTCGATCACCACGAGGACGGTGCGCTCCTTGACCAGCCGCGGTGGAACGTGGGGCATCGGCGCTTCTCCTCCTGACGCGGAATTCCGGACGCTGGATCCCGGCGCCTAGCCGGGAGCGCCGGCCTCCTCGTCCATCAGCGTGAATTCCCAGGTGCAGTACCAGGCGTCCGGATGCGGATCCGGGGGACAGCCCAGGCAGCGCGTGCGCAGGCGCGGATCCACCGTGGCCGCAAAGGTGGTGTACTCCACCAGGCCGACGTCCTTGCAGGGGAAGTCCTGCAATCCCTTGCGCTTGCGGGCGTCCTGCACGCGGCAGGCCTCCATGCGGAAGACGCAGCGCGTGTCGCTCTGCTCGACCACCCGCTGCCGGTTCAGGCGGGCGTAGAGGCGGTACTGCAGGCAGCGCACCAGGGCCGGGATCCCCCCGCCGGGCTCGAGACCCAGTCGCTGCATGATGCGTTTGGCCTCGACGGGGGAGAAGCGCCGCCAGGCCTCGGTGTCGGCGGCGATGGCCTTGGCGAGGCCCGCATCGTTCTCCACGGCCTGGAACCAGAGTCCGTCGTGGGCCAGCCAGAGCTTGGCGGCGTCGCTCAGCCAGCCGCGCAGCTCCTCGGCGCTCATGCTGTCGAAGGGATCGGACATGCCGTTTCCTCTCTGACGGGATCGGGCGGTTCAGTCGCCGATGCGGGGCGGCGCGTAATCCCCGCAGGGATTCACCGGCTCCATGTGGGGCGCATTCCAGCCGCGCTCGAAGAACCGGATCAGGTCGCCGGTGAAGGCCTCGCCCTGCACGAAGACGCTCAGGTTGCGGGACTCGTGAAAGTAGTCGCGCGACCAGTTGGATGTTCCCACCCAGGAGGCCGTCCGGTCGGCCGCCAGGTACTTGGCGTGCTCCACGCGCGCATAGGGTATGTGCCCTCCCGACCATTCGGGAAGGTTCGAGAAGCGTATCGCGATCCCCGGCACGGCCGCCAGGCTCTGTACCCAGGGCAGCATGGAACGGCGCTTGGCCCAGTTGGCCAGGACGAAGCGAACGACCACCCCGCGGGCCGCCGCCCGCCGCAGCGCCGTGTCCAGCACGTCGTAGTAGGTGCCATCGCGATCCCGCGGGCTGTAGGTCAGCAGCTGCAGCCGGAGCGTGTCGCGGGCTGCATCGATCGTCTTCACGAGCAGCGGCTCGTCCCAGGGGATTCCCTCCGGCAGGGCCTGAGGCGGGCTGGCGGCCAGCCGGGCCGTCACCGGGGTGCCGCGGTAGCTCAGGGACACGCCGCTTCCCCCCGAGTCGGCAGCAGCCGCCGCGCCGGGCGTCCGACCGGCGGCCAGGGCCCAGTCCAGGGCGAAAACCCGCGCCAGCTGCGCCGCCAGCTCGGGGCAGCGGATCCTCACGCCCAGCTCGCGGATGTGCTCCAGGGCCCGCCAGTCCCAGTTCTGGCTGCCCACGAAGAACTCGCGGCCATCCACCAGCAGGTACTTGGCGTGCAGCACGCCGCCCCAGAGAGTGCGGGCGTCCAGCCGCCGCGCCTCGGCCCCCGGCAGAGCCGCGAGGCGGTCGACCACCTCGGGATACGTGCGGTAGAATCCGGCGTCCGAGAGGACCCGCAGGTGCACGCCCCGCCCGGCGGCCTGCCCCAGCTCCTGCAGGATGGGCTCCAGGGCCCCGGGAGCGTCGGGCCGGGCGCTCAGGTAGAAGGCCCCGATGTCGATGGATCGCCGGGCCCCGGCGATCATCTCGCGCCAGACGACCGGCGTATCCCGCAGATCCGGCAGGCCCAGCCCGGTCTCGACGGGGACGCTCTCGACGAGCTCGATCTCCCCGTCGGTGGCCTGGGCCAGGTTGACGTCCGGCGAGCAGAGCATCGCCAGGACGAGCAGGATGAGGAGCGACCAGCGGATCGCCGGCGGCAATCCATCTGCACGTGGTGCAGGCTGTTGTCTCATGTCAGCTTCCCTTCTCGACGGGTCCGTGGTAAGGTAGCACCGAGATGGCACCGACTCCAGGATGGAAGCCCGTGATCCCCGGTTCGACCCTTCCGCTGTTCGCTCGCCGCCGCCTCCTGCTGCGAATCGGCCGGGTTCTGGTCTGCCTGGTCCTCACGGGCATGGGCTGTGGCGGGGACGACGGGGTAGGACCCGAGGCGGCCGGCACGACCGTGACGGTCTCGGTGCGGGACCGCGACGACGGCAGTCCGCAGGCCGCCGTGAAGGTGCTCCTGCTGGAGGCCGATGCCAACCGGCTCTGGGCCGGTCCGCTGAACACCGATGCCGCCGGGGAGGCGCGCTTCGCGGACGTGCCGGCCGGTCACTACAAGCTGCTGGCCTATCCCGGCGGCGGGCGCGGTCTCTATCAGCTGCCCGGCTCCTTCCGGCTCTCGCCGGCCGCCGGCAGTGGCATGCCGCCCACCCTCCACCTCGAGGTGCGCACCTGGATGGCGCCCGCCTTCGCCGACCGGTTGCCGCGCATCTCCGGCCTGGTGGTGGATGGACAGAGCGGTGAGCCCCTGGCGGGGGTCTTCATCGGTCCTCCCGGCGCCCTGACCGCTTACATGGGCGCCTACTCCGTCCGGGAGGACGTCACGGGTCCCGACGGGGCCTTTCATGTGGCCGACATCACCTTCGCCATGGATCCGGTCTCGGGCCGGCCGATCCAGGTGCTGCCCCTGCTCGTCAGCCGCGAGGGCTACGTTCCCACGGCCTGGTTACACGACCCGCGGCCCCAGGACGACCGGCTGGACATCGAGGGCGTGCAGATCTCCCTGACCCCGCTGGACGGAACTGAGGCCGGCGAGCTGGGAGGAAGGGTCCTCGCGCACGATGAGCCCGTCGCGGGGCTGCCGGTGGGCGTGGTTTACCTGGCCGGGCCCGAGGTCGGGGGGAGCGCGGCCGTGCGGTTGGCCGTGTCGCTGGAGAAGGGAGCAACTCCGGATGATCCAGGCTTCGCCCTCCCGCTGGGACAACCCGGCCTGCCCGGACACACCGCCGTCACCGACGAGGCCGGGGAGTATCGCCTGACCGGGCTGGTGCCGGGCTGGTATCTGGTGCACCCGGCCTACCAGGACGACGACGGCTACACGGTGATCCGCACGGCCGCGAACCAGCCGGTGCTGGTGACCGAGGAGGCGCCGGGCGAGGTCCCGGACCTCGTGGTCCTGCCGACGCTCTTGCCGCTGGCCCCGTCGCCAGGAACGATCCTGCCCGACACGCTGCGCACCTTTGCCTGGACGGCGGTGGCCGAGGCGGACAGCTACCTGGTGGCTCTGGACGGGAGCGTGGTGGCCAAGGTCGGATCGGCGCAGTACCTGCTGCCACCGGAGGGCCGCCTGTCGCCCGGGCCGCACAGCTGGGAAGCGGTGGCCGTGGACGAGGCCGCAGAATTCGTGGCCGTGATGGATGCCTTCGTACGCTTCTTCCTGCTGCCCGCCGACGAGCCCTGAGCGAAGCGGCAGGGCGCCGCGCTCAGTCGCGCCTGCGAATCCAGGCGAGCATGTCCTGCCAGTGAGCACCGCGCCCGCCGGGCAGGCCGGCCAGGGTGCCGTAGGCCCGCAGCACGCGCGGGTCGGCCCGCCAGCCGGGGTAGGGCAGGCCGCCCAGGACCCGGTTCAGGAACATGGCCTCCAGGATCAGCACCAGCACCGCACCCAGCAGGCCCGCGGTCTGGGCCGGTTCCTGCAGGTAGCCCATGGCCGCGATGAGGGCCGTGGCCGCGGCGGGAGGATGATCGCATTCCAGCGCCGCCATCAGGGCCGTCGTCAGGCCCATGGCCAGGGCGATGACCAGCACCCGCGGCCAGTCCAGGGCCGAGGGCTCGAGCAGACCGGCCGCCGGGTAGATCAGATGACCGACCTGCAGGGCGAAGAGGCCCACCAGCACGGCCACGGTGTGGGCCATCACGACGCTGCGCGGACTGGCCGCCACCGCCATCGGCGTGTAGAAGAGGATGAAGGCCGAGGGCGCCAGCGGAGGGAACAGCAGCGGAAGGTCGGTGAGCAGGGCCGCCGCGGTGATGGTAGCCAGGGCGACCGCGCCGGCCAGCATGGCGTAGCAGACCGCCAGCAGCTTGGGGTTGGCGGCCGATTGACTCAGGCTGCCCAGCTGGAAGCGGGTCAACAGGGCGATCGTGCGGAAGAGAAGGCCGCGCTGCGGAACTGCGGTCGCGGCCGGGGAGCGCTCCCGACCGGTCATGACGGCCCCTCGGCGGGCGGTCCGGTCGCCGCCAGGACCTGCCAGAGGACGTCGGTCCGACCGCGAGGAACGTCGAACTGGCTGCAAACGGAGGCGAAGGCGCCGCGGGTTTCCTCCAGCAGCGGAGCCCAGTCCTCCGGCGCGAGCCCCAATCCCTCGCTCGCCGCGGACAGCAGCCGCCGGACCCGCTCGCCGCCGGGCTTCAGGACGCTGGGCAGCAGTGCCGCCGTGGCGATGGCCGGGGCGCAGGTGTGCGCCAGGCCGGCCGCCGCGATGCTCGGCAGCTCCCGGGTGTGCGCCGCCACCAGCTCCACCAGGGCGTCCGGGAAGTCCCAGTACTGCAGGATCCAGGCACCCGCCTGGGCGTGATCCCAGCCGAAGTCGCGCTGCTCCAGCTCCGAGAGGCGCTCCGGGGCGTTCCGCCAGCATTCCACGACCGGCGTGTAGTACTCCTGCCAGGCCGTGAGCAGCACCGGCAGCGCCACGTCGGCCAGCAGGGCGGCCGTGAAGGCTTCCTCCTCCTGTCCGGGGGCGGAGCGCCGGGCCAGGGTGCGCGCCAGCAGCGCTCTGCCGAGCGAATCGGCCCAGTAGGCTTCATGGTCGAAGAGACCTCCGGCCGGTGCGGGCAGGTTCTCGAGCACGGCGTAGGAGAGGATCAGGGAGCGCGTGCGCTCCAGACCCAGCAGGGTGACGGCCTGGCGCACCCCGTGCACCGGCCGCCGCAGGCCGCTGGCCGCGGAGTTGACGGTCCGGATGACGCGGGCCGTGATCTCCGGCTCCGCCGCCAGCATCAGCTCCAGGCGGGACATATCCGGCTCCGGCCGCTGGATCTCCGCCAGCAGGCGCGCCACGGCCGCCGGCAGGGGCGGGATCGCCACCTCCCGGAACATGCTCGCGAAGTTGCCGCCGGCGACGGCGGCGTGGCGGCGGATGGTCTGCAGCAGTCCCATGCCTCGACGGGCCTCCGGTTGATGCGCAGGCTTCACTGCCTTCTGCATCGGCCGCCGCCGGCGCGTTTGTAGCCGGACTTGTGCCCCGTGAGGCTGCAAATAAAGGGTGGGAGGCTCTCGCCTCCCACCCCCGTCGGTTGCTTGACACTCGGGCGCGGGCCGCGGGCGGCGGCTAGCCCAGGGCCGCGTCCAGCATCTCTTTCAGCCGGGCCAGACGCTTGCCGTGGTCGCGGGCGAAGCGGACGACCCCGGCGGCGATGGACTCGGGGTCGAGGTGCGCTTCGGCACAGACCTCGTCCACCGAGCCGCCGGTCCGCCAGCGGTCGTCCATGTCGCTCGCCAGGGCGTAGTCGTCGGCCAGCGGATTGAAGACCCAGTCGCGCATCAGACGGCGCGAGCGGTTGGTCAGGTAGGTGCTGTTCAGGCGGTCCGCGTCGCTGATCACCCGGCTGCGGTAAGACTCGGGCTGCAGGGTGAAGAGCTGCGGGCTGGGCACGGCCACCAGCTTGACGTTGACGCCCGCCGCGTCGATCTGCTCCAGCGCCCGGATCAGGTTGTAGGTGGACATGGTCCCCTGGACCAGGAGGCATCCCTGCTGCGGCTTGCCTGCAGCGTAGTCGCGCAGCACGTAGGCCCCCCGGGCGGCCTCGAAGTGCGAGGCGAGGCCCAGGGCCGCACGGTCGGGGATCTTCACCCCCGGCCGGGTCAGGTGCAGCGCCACGATCGCCCGGTCGGTCCGCAAGGCCGCCGCCAGCAGGACCGGCACCTCGTTGTACTCCCAGGGGTGGATGTCGATCACCTGTCCGTCCGGGAAGAGCTGGGTGACGCCGGGGGCGAAGATGCCGAAATGGGTGCGGCTGTCCTCGGCCGTCTCCGGCCCGGAATGCCCGGCCACCCAGACGGTCTTGCCCACCTTCAGGTCGCAGTCCTGCGCCAGCTGGCTGAAGAGCCGCATAGCCCCGTACTTGAGGTAGCTGAACGACCCGTAGGTCGAGCAGGCGGTGTAGAAGCCGTTGAAATCCCGTTCGGGGCGGCTGCTGAGGTTCACCGCGGCGGCTCCGGCGCAGATGCCGGCGTTGGCGAACTCGGTGATCCCTTGCTGCAGGATGGCCCCCTCGGGATTCTCCTGCGGGCTGTACCAGCCGTAGCCGGGCAGGTCGTCGTAGTCCTTGCCGAAGCCCGAGATGTTGGTCGAGTCGGCTAGGTCGGCGCTGCAGACCAGGAACAGCGGCCGCCCGTACTTCCGCCGGCAGGTCGCGTTGATCCAGGAGCCCCAGCGGGCCAGGGCGGCGCGGTTGGGCTGGTTCTCGCCGGGCTTGGCCCACATCGACGCGGGGTACTTCGTGAAGTCCAGCAGCTCCGGATCCGCGAGCGGATTCTTGGCTTCCGGCAGGACGAAGCCGGGGATCTCCTCGGGAACGCTGTCCCCCAGCTCCACCAGCCGGTCCGCCAGGTAGGTGACCGTGTCCTCGTCGTTGCGCAGCACGTCGAGCGCGACCTTCAGGTAGCTCGTCAGCTGGGCCCGCTGCCCCTCCTTGTCACCGGCGGCGGCCCCGCCGGAATCGGGCCACTCCACGCCGTACTTGTCGGCGAAGTCCTTGCGGCAGTGCCAGAAGTTCTCGTCGTTGCGCTTGTGCGGCGAGCCGTGGCTCGCGTTGTCGTACTTGTAGTACCCGCGTCCCTTGCGCGTCTTGCCGAAGGCCATGCCGGGCCGGCCGGCCGGATTGTCGCCGTGGACCATCTCCAGCAGGGCGCGGGTGACGTCCTCCCAGCTGCTGCCGTCCGGGGCCTCGTGCACGTGCCAGCCGTAGGGTGCGAACCAGTCGCGCGGCGTGCCGTGGACGATGGAGGAGATCCGGTGCGGGTCGATGCCGTAGTCGTTCCAGTCGATGATCATGTTGAGGTTGTCGAGGCCGAGGCCGTAGGCCGAGTTCTTGGTCTCGTGCCAGCAGCCGGCGGTGTGGCCGCCCTCCCCCTCCAGGCCGAAGACGCGCACACGACCCGCCCCGGCCCGCTTGAGGGCCAGGGCCTCGCCGGCGCAGGGGGGGGCGCCGTGACCGCTCGGCCCCGTGTTGAACTTGCAGAACAGGTTCTTGCCGGCCATCTCCACGTGACCCGGCAGACCTCCGTTGTCGCGGAAGTGCAGCAGGTCCTCCCAGGTCAGCTGCCGTGCGGGTGCTCCCGGCACCTGGTACCTGGCATCGCCGGTCCTGGTGTGCAGGGTGCGCAGGGCCTCGTTGAAGACGGTCAGGGTGGCGTAGACGAGAGGGGCGGTGTGGCCGGCGACCAGGATGAAGCGGTCCGCGAAGCGCCTCTCGGGGCGGCGGATGTCCCAGCGCATGGCGCCGCCGAGCAACAGGCTCACCAGGTAGTGCACCTTGGAGCGGCTGCCTCCCGGATGACCGCTCTGCCGGTAGTTCAGCATCAGGTCGATCATCTGGTCGATGACGTCCTTGATGAGCTCCCAGCGCTGGAAGTTGGGCTTCTGGGCCTCGAAGAGCTTGTTGACGTCAGGCACGGCTCGACTCCTCTCGTGTGGATGACGCCGTCGAGGACGCGCGCAGCAGATGGTCCCGCAACGCCCCCGCCAAACATGGTCCCTGAGAGCAGGCAAGGCAAGCGGCTGCTCCGGCCGTCGGGGCCGCCGCAGGGGGCGGCGGTCGGTCGGTTGCCGCCCGTTTCAGACGAGGGGCTGGCCCAGGTGGAAGACCTGCAGAACGGCCGCGGCAGCCCGGGCGTCGTCGACCGCCCGGTGATGGGCCAGGGAGGTGTCGATGCCCATCTTCTCGAGGATCGACTCGAGGGTCAGCGCGGAAGTGCGGTGCCCGCGCTCGGCCAGCCAGACCGTGGCCACCGCCCGGATGTCCAGGGCCCCGCCGGCGATCTGCCGCTGGAAATCCAGGCCGTACCGAGCGCACTCCTTGCGCAGGAGCGGGATGTCGTAGTAGGCGCCGAAGGCGGCGATCATGGCCTTGTTGCGCGGACCGTACCAGCGCAGGAAGCGGGAGCCGACCGCGCCGAAGTTGTCGCAGTCGGCCACCATGGCGGGCGTGATGCCGGTGATCTCGGTGATGAAGGGGACCAGGGCGTAGTCCTCGGGGCGGACCAGCTCGCTGAAGGCGTCCGTCACCTGCAGACTGCGCCGATCGAGCCGAACGGCGCCGATCTCGATGATGCTGCTACGCTCGATGGTGTTGGCGCCCCGGTCCTCCGGGGGACAGGTCGCCTCCAGGTCCACCACCACGATGTCGGTGCTGTAGCGCAAGACGTCTCCCGGTTCGGCTCGGAAGGAGGACGGCGCGGCTCCGCGAAGCTAGCATCGATGACTGCAGGGAGCAACGGACGACTGCCGGAGCGGAAGCTGCTCGCGCGGACATGCGCGGCGGCCCCGCGTCGCGAGGGAGACGGGGCCGCGGCGGCTCGCGGGAAGCGGAGGCTCCGCCCCTAGTTGTAGAGGTTCTTGATGGCGCCCCAGGTGACGCTCTCGAGGGGGCGCACCGAGGCCTCGTCGCCGGGGAAGGTGCAATCCAGGATCTCCTGCCCGCTGGTGACGCCGTCACCGTCGGGATCGAAGGCCTCGGCCGGCACGATCCCGTGATCGGCAATGCTCTGGCCGTAGGAGTTCAGACCACCGCTGTGGCACAGGCTGCAGCTGGACGCGGCATCCCGCAGCGTCTGGCAGGCATCCGGGTAGTTTCCCAGCCAGTTATCCTGGACCTGGGGATTGGCGGCCGCCGTCGTCGCCATGCCCAGCAGGGCGAGCACGGCCAGGAGCAGGGTGAACGGAATCACTCGCTTCATCGAAGTCCTCCTCACGGGTGAAAAGCCCTCTATTTGGATAGGAGTAAACCTATGTGCAGGCGGTATGCCAAGTCCATCAATATCGCAGGAGATTGTTGATTATTGTGAATCACGATTGTAGAATATTCTTCAACCAGCTTCTGGCCTTTGCCCGCCTTGTCGTATAACTAATTGATAAACAATAAGTTAATTGCATGGCACGGGGGCTGCATTAGCGGGTCGCAAGACAGGTCACGCAGCTCCGGAACGGGAGGTGGACTCCATGTTCGCCATCGCCATCAACTTGCTGGTCCTGCTGCTTCTAGCCTTGCTGGGCTGGTTTTGCACGCATCCGTCCTCGCAGGAGGACAGCGGTCGATCCCTGCGATCGGGGTGGTCCGGGGAACCCGGAAAGCCTGGTCCTGCAGAAAATACTGCAAATGCACGGCAGCGAGCATGGCCGGCGCCGCGACGGTCCGGCCGTGCGTGAAGTGGATGGAGTGAAGATGAACAAGCAACCCGGCCGGCTGTGGAACCGCCGCCGCCGCGCGCCTGGCGCCGCATCGGCGATCCTTGCCCTGGCGCTGCTGGTGACGTGGCCGGGCTTCGTTCAGGCGAGTCAGGCCGCCCTGCAGACCACCGGAGCCGCTGACAGCATCCTGGCGGCGATCGCGGAAGTCCCCGCACACGACCTGCTCGCGGAGGTCCTGGCTCAGAATCCCGATCTGGGGGCCCAGGCTGCCGCCGCCGGAGCGGCAGGGGAGGTGGTGCACCAGGCGGGTGCCCTGCCGGATCCGACCCTGGGCCTGACGAGCTACCTGCAGGATCCCGAGACCCGCGTCGGGCCGCAGCAGGCGGTGCTCTCGCTCAGCCAGAAGATTCCCTGGTTCGGCAAGCTCGGCCTGCGCAAGCGGGCGGCGGCGCACGACGCGGAGGGGGCGCGGGCCCGCCTCGAAGCGAGCCGGCTCCAGCTGCTCACCCAGGCGCGCGGGCTCTACTACGAGCTGGGCTTTCTCGACGAGTACGAGCAGGTCGTCCGGGCGGATCGTGCCACGCTGGATCATTATGAGCAGCTGGCCCGCACGCGCTATGCGTCGGGCGTCGGGCTCCAGCAGGCCGTCGTCAAGCTCCAGGCCGAGATCACGCGTGCCGACGCGCGGCTCCTGGACATCGCAGCAAGACGGGCGGACCTGTCCGCCCGGATCAACGTCCTGCGGGGCACACCGCTGGCCGCGCCCGTCGCAGCTGCACCCGTGCCGCGGTTCCCGGAGTACCGTCCGGATGCCGATCTCCTGCGCCGCCGGGCCCTCGCCGGGCGTCCGGAGATCGAGGAGGCGGATGCGCAACTCGCCAGAAGCGAGACCCTCGTCGGCCTGGCCCGCAACGAGTCCGCCCCGGACCTGAGCATCGGTCTCACCTACGGCTTCATCGCCGATCGCAGCGATCCCGCGGGCCGGCTGAATCCGCCACCGGACAACGGCAAGAACGTGCTGGGGATCACGGCGGGGATCACCCTGCCTCTCTGGCGGGGCCGGATCTCCGCCGGGGTCGCGGAGGCGCGCCTGCGCGCGCGCGGCAGCGAGGAGGCCAGACGGGCGGTGGTCACCCGGATCGAGCAGAACCTGAACGACCTGGTGCAGCGCCTGCCGCTCATCTGGGAGCGGGTTCGACTCCTGGAGGATGAGCTCAGCATCCAGGCGGAGCAGTCGCTGCACTCGGCGGAGGCCGGTTACGCCGCAGGGACGGCGAACGCCCTGGATCTTCTCGACGCCGAGCGAGTTCTGCTGGACGTCCGGATCGCGAGCGCGCGGGCGCGCGCGGATTACGCTGTCGCCCTGGCTCAGCTGGAGGGCGCTGTGGGTGCCCCGCTGTCTTCCTTGGCCATGCAAGAGGAGCAAGAGTGATGTCGGATCTCGAATTCAAGAACGCTGGCGGCGAGATCGGTGCCGGCCGCCCTGGCGGACGCAGGCGTATCGGTGGTCGCAAGCTCCTGGCCGGGGCCGGCGTGCTGATCGTCGTGTTCCTGCTGCTCGCGGTGCCGTTGCGGGTCCATCCGCTCGACGGCTGGATTCACGGCGCACTCGGCAGGGATGATCCCGCGGTGGTATCCGCGGGCGCTCCTGCGGCCAAGCAGCTCTGGACGTGCGGCATGCATCCCCAGGTCATCGAGGATCATCCCGGCCAGTGCCCCATATGCAAGATGGACCTGGTGCCCCTGCGGACGGCCGCACAGCCGGACGCGACCCCGGCGACCGCGACCACGGTGAGCACGCCGGCGGCGGGCGGCGAGCAGCACGGTAAGATCCTCTTCTACCGCAATCCCATGGATCCCACGATCACCTCGCCGGTGCCCCGCAAGGACGAGATGGGCATGGACTACGTGCCGGTCTATGCCGACGAGGCGACCGCCGAGTCCGCGCAGGGCGCCACCGTCACCATCGATCCCGGGATCGTGCAGAACATGAACGTGACGACGGAGACCGTCGAGCGCCGGGACTTGCAGCGGCGCATCCGGACGGTCGGCTACCTCGACTACGACCAGGAGAGGATGGTCTCGATCACCACGAAGTACAGCGGTTTCGTCGAGAAGGTCCACGTCGACTACATCGGGCAGCCGGTACGACGAGGGCAGCCCCTGCTCGAGATCTACTCTCCCGAGCTGGTCCAGACCCAGCAGGAGCTTGTCTCGGCGCTGCAGTACGAGCAGCGCCTGCGGCAAGCGCCGGAGGATGCCCATCGCCGGGCCGCGGCTCTGCTGGCGGCGGCCCGCGAACGGCTCGCCTACTGGGACATCGCTCCTGCCCAGGTGGCCGAGCTGGAACGCACCGGGCGGGTGCAGCGAACTCTGGCCCTGGTTGCGCCGGCCAGCGGCGTCGTGATGGAGCGGATGGATGGGCTGGAGGGGATGGCCGTTAAGCCTGGAATGGAGCTGCTTCACATCGTGGACCTCTCGACTCTCTGGCTCGGGGTGGAGGTCTTCGTCGATCAGCTCCCCTGGGTGGACAGGGGCAGCGAGGTGAAGGCGACCATGGCCTACTTCCCGGGTGAAGTCTTCACGGGCCGGGTGAGGTACGTTGCACCCCAGGTCTCCGAGAAGACACGCACGGTCCAGTTGACGCTCGAGATCCCCAATCCGGACGGGCGCCTGCAGGCCGGGATGTACGCGACCGTCGAGTTCAACCCGGTCATCGTGCACGACGCTCTCGCCGTACCCAACCAGGCGGTTCTGCGCACCGGTGAACGCGACCTGGTCGTGGTCGCCCTCGGCAACGGTCGCTTCGCGCCGCGCCAGGTGGTGCTGGGCCCCGGCGGGGACGGTCTGGTGCAGGTCCTCTCCGGTCTGGAGCCGGGGGACCGGATCGTCACCTCCGGACAGTTCCTGATCGACTCCGAGTCCAACCTGCATGCGGCCATCCAGCAGATGATCGCCGAAAAGCAGCACTGAGGGAGCGCGGAATGCTCAGCAAGATCATCGAGTGGTCGCTCAAGAACCAGTTCTTCATGCTCATCGCCCTGATCTTCGTCGTGCTCGGCGGCTTCTGGGCGATCAAGCAGACGCGCCTGGACGCGATTCCGGACCTCTCGGACGTGCAGGTGATCATCTACACCGAGT
>CAZGEC010000033.1:0-2420 GCA_964524645.1 uncultured Fibrobacteraceae bacterium
GCGGCCACCGCATCGAGGGCATCGGCGACAAGCACGTGCCCTGGATCCACAACGTGCGCAACACCGACATGGTCTGCGCCGTCGATGACGAGGATTGCATGTCCCTGCTGCGCCTGTGCAACGAGCCGGAAGGCTGGACTGCCCTGGCGCGAGCCGGGGTGCCGCAGGACCTGGTGGAGAGCCTCCCGCTGCTGGGTATCTCCAGCCTCTGCAACCTGGTGGCGGCCATCAAGGTCGCCAAGTACTACGAGCTGGACGGGCGCGATATCCTCTACACCCCGCTGACCGACTCGGCCGAGATGTACACCTCCCGCCTGCGCGAGCTGAGCGCCGCACGCGGCGCCTACAGCCGTGAGCAGGCGCTGGCTGACCAAGCCCGCTACTTGTTGGGCGCCACGCCGGACTACCTGCGGGAGCTGAGTTACCAGGATCGCAAGACCCTGCACAACTTCAAGTACTTCACCTGGGTGGAGCAGCAGGGCAAGACGGTCGAGGAGCTGCGGCGGCTGTGGGATCCCGACTTCTGGGTCGAGGTCTTCGAGGTCGCCGAGTCCTGGGACCGGCGCATTCGCGAGTTCAACGCGCTCGTCGGCCTGCTCTGAACCGGCCTGCGGCAGCGATCACTCCATATCAGCGATAAAGGGCGCGCAGCGCGCCCCAGCTGAGCTGCTGGCTTGCGACCGGATCGCAGGGCAGGACGGGAAACTGTCCGGAGATCGCTCCGCTGCAGGAGAGCTGGCCGAACTTGTCCACGAGCAAGAGGTTCGGCTCGCTGATGTCGCCGGGCGGATAATTCGAGTAGATCGTGAACGTCGCCACGCCGCCCGTACCCGGCTCGCAGTCGTCGCTCTCGTAAGGCTCGAACTTCAGTACGGTCCCGGGCACCGGGATGCTGGGCTCTCCATGGCACAGCAGCTCCGGCCCGTAGTAGATCAGGCAGTAGCCGGGGCTCTCCATGGAGAAGCCAATCGGATCGTTCCAGTTCAGGGCCTCTTCAATCTCCGCGCAGGTGCAGGAGCCGCCGGGAGCATCCAGGACCAGATCCAGGTGGCTGAGGGCGTACTGGACGTCGGTGTTCCAGTACACCACCAGGCGGTAGAGCCAGATTCCCAGGTCGGGATCGCCCGGATTCGGCTCGGCGATGATCGTCCCGTAGATCTCACAGTCCGCCCGCGCCGCCGACGGCGCCGTCACCGCCGCCAGGGTCATCACGGACAGCGCAATGGCCGCCCTTCGGCCGTATCGATTCATGATCTCCCCCCGCAGCCAACGGAACGTGGTGGACGGCACTCGCGATCACTAGGCCGACCAGCCTCGATGTGATTTTGTGACGAAGATACTATATCACAAATGCATCGACTTCTGATCATGGAATTTCACTCAACGGCATCCGGGCGGATCCCCACCATGAGAAAAAGGGGCACAGCGCTGGTACGCTCCGGCAGGTTGTGCTATGATCGACGAAGCCCTCGACCTCCCCACGGTATAGCCCATGAAGCGTCTGACCACCGCGGTCCTGTTGCTGATCAGCCTTCTACTGCCCTGCGAGCCTGCTGCGGCGGAGCCGTCGGCGCCCCGGAATGCTGACGACAGCGAGTCGCCGGCGCTCCTGCCCGACTGGAGTGTGCTGGACTGGCACCTGGACCGCTCGCAGCTGGTGCAGGTCTACCTGGGTTTCGATTTCCAGCCGGCCTCGCCCCTGGCCGCCTGGCGGGAGGCGATGACCTACGACGCCGTCCCCGACTCCCTCGGCCCGGAGGCCTTCGCGGGTCTGCCGCCGGAGGCCCGCACCGAGCGGCGCCGGCTCGCGGACGAGGAGCGCTCCACGGCGCTCCGGCTCGAGATCCGGGTGCGCGATCTCTGGCGCCTCAACCTCGAGGGGCTGCCCTACGCCACGCGGGACGACTGGCGGGCGCCGTTCGGGGCCGGCTTCGCGGTCACCCATTCGCTGCATCACCTGATCAACGCCACCGGCCTGGATCCGCAGCACGTCAGGGCCTGGTACGATCTGGGCTACCTGGCCGAGCTGGTCGGCGACCGGGAGCGCGCGGACCGGGCTCGCCGGACGGCCTGGGACCTGCTCGACCGGGACCCGCGGCTCCAGCCCGGCGAGCGCCTGGGGCTCGGCCTGCGTCTGGCCCTGGACCAGGCCTGGCTGCAGCGCGAGCAGGCACTGCACGAGTCAAGCCTGCTCTGGCTGGACCGCGCGGACAGCCTGCGACAGCTGATGGAAGCTCCCCCGCCGGACGCCCGCTTCGAGGCCCGCCTGCTGCGGGGCCTGGTGCTGGCCGACATGGGGCGCGTGCACGAGGCCCGGGCGGTCGTCAGCGAGCTTCCGCCGGCCAAGGTCTACGTGAACGATCGCTGGGTTCACGGTTCAGGCCACGCCCGCAAGGCGGTCGGCCGGACCGGCCTGAAGA
>CAZGEC010000033.1:2520-48658 GCA_964524645.1 uncultured Fibrobacteraceae bacterium
TCCACGGCCAGGCGGGAGCCGGCTTGCCCTACTACCTGGCCTACCGCCACTTCTACGTGGCCGGCAGCCTGTTCTCCTATGCCGCCAACGCGGCGCTCGCCTGCGAGGTCGAGGACGAGCCCTTCCGCCGCCGCATCCTGGGGGACGGCGCCCTGGCGGCGCTGAGCGCCTGCCGGCGGCTGGGGCTGCATCCCGCCGCTTCGGTGGCCCTGCGGGGCCGGCTCCACTACTTCCGCGGCGAACCGGAAGCCGCGCACGAGGACCTGCTGGCGGCGCATCACGAGCTGAAGGAACAGGGCCACGAGGAATCCGACGTGGTCCTGCTGCTGGGCATCCTGGCCTTCGACGTCGGGAACTATCCCGGCAGCCTGCCCTGGTTCGAGCGGTTTGCGGAGCTGGAGCCGGAGCGCGGGCTCGGCTGGCGGGCGCTTGGCCTGGCGTACGCCTACTGCCGGCAGGATGAGGCCGCCCTGGCGGCGCTCGACCGCGCGGTCGCGCTGGAGCCGGGAAACGCCGCCGGCTGGTTCAACCGCAGCCTGCTGCACCTGCGGGCGGGCCGCTGGCCCGCGGCCCGGGCGGATCTGACGCGCGCCGCGGACCTGTGGCCGCAGAACGCCCAGATCGCTCAGCTGCTGGCGGTGGCCGAGGAAGGGCAGCAGCGGGATATCGAGCTGGCGCCGAGCCGCTTCCAGCTCCACGTCAGCCGCCAGGATTCCCTGCGCATCGCCCAGCTCGCGCGGGGTGCGAGCCTGGATCTGACCGGCGAGATCGCCGCCGGTGATCCCGATTCGGCCTTCGCCTGGCTCGCCCTCTCGCCGGACCGCGCGGAGGAGCTGCTGGCCGGGCTGCAGGCGGCCTATGCCACAGAACCGAGCCGGAATCATCGCCTCCGGCTGGCCTGGGGCCTGCTGCACGCCGGGCAGCCGGAGCGGGCCCGCGACCTGCTCCTGCCGCTCTGGAACCAGGGCATGACGGCGGAGGAGCTGTGCCTGCAGCTGGAGGTGGACCGGACCCTCGGCGATCCCACGCGCGCGACCGCCCTGGCCGCCTCCCTGTTGACGGACCTGGAGCCGCTGCCCGACGCCCGCGTCTGGACCCTGGTCAGCCTGATCTGCGCCGAGCACGGATTGACGGAGCACCTGCGGCCGGCCCTCGCCCAGGCCCTGCGCCTGGATCCCGACAACCAGGCGCTGCAGGCCCTGCACGCCCGCCTGACCCCCTGATCACGAGCCGGCGCGGACCGGGCTCGCCCGGGGCTGGAGATCAGCCTCCCTGCGGGAAGAGCACGCTGAAGACGGCCGTGCCGGCGGGCCCGTTCTCGAGGGCGAAGTCGCAGCCGTGAGCCAGGAGGATCTCCTGCACCATGGTCAGGCCGATGCCCTGGCCGTTTTCCTTGGTGGTGAAGAAGGGGGTGAAGAGCTGCTCCCTCACCGCCTCCGGCAGGCCGCCGCCGGTGTCGGTGATGCGCACGCACGCCCGGCCGTGGTCCCGGTCCAGATGCACGCCGAGCGTCCCGTTCTCGCCCATGGCCTCGAGGGCGTTCTTGCAGATGTTGAGCAGGGCCTGCTCCATCTGCACGGGATCGACGTGCTGCGGGGGCAGCCCCTCGTCACCCTCCCAGACCCAGCGGATCCGGCGCCGGGCGCTCTCCTCCTGCAGCAGGATCTCGATGCGTTCGAGCAGCTCGCGCAGGTCGCAGGCCTGCTTGCGCGGCGCCGGCAGCCGCACCACGTCGGCAAAGTCCTGCATGAACTGGTTCATGCGCCCGGTGCGCCCGATGGCCACGCCCAGGGCGTGCGCGAAGTCCCGGCGGTCCGCCGGGGCGAGCTGCTCCGCGTAGTCCAGGCAGGATTCCAGCAGGGAGCGTACGGCGCCCGTGGTGTTGTTCACCTCGTGGCTCATCATACGGATGAGCTTCTCGTAGGCGGCTTTCTCGTTGCGGTGCAGCTCCTCCGTCAGCTCGTCCAGCAGCAGGAAACGCCGGGCGAAGCCGCGGTCCATGAAGGTCAGGACCCGCCCGCTCACGCGACGGCGGCCCTGCAGGCGCAGCAGCTCCGTCCGTCCCGGCTGCAGCCCGGCCAGCGCCGCCGCGAAGGGCGAGCCCAGCTCCGCCAGCCGGCGGCCCTGCAGCACTTCCGCGGTGCTCCCCAGCAGGTTCGCCGCGGCGGGGTTGGCCATGGTGATCCGGCCGTCCAGGTCGAGGGTCAGCACCCCGCTGGGCGAGGCGGCGACGATCTTCTGCAGGAAATGCTCCTGCTCCTCGCTGCGGATGCGCTCCTCGCGCAGGCGGTGGGCCATGAGGTTGTAGACGCGGATCAGGGGATCCAGCTCGGCCTGGCCGACCTCGCGGAAGCGGGTGGCGAAATCGCTCTCCTGCAGCAGGTCCGCGCCGCTGCGCACGAGGCGCAACGGGGCGAAGAGGACGTGAACGAGGCGCAGGCCGACGGCGAACGAGAGGAGCGCGACGCCCTCGACGACCGGCAGCCAGATCCGGCGGCCGCCCAGCAGGTAGGCCGCCACCGCGGCGAAGACGAGGTGGACGAGCGCGAGATAGAGGACGAACTTGCCGCGCAGGCTCACGGCTTGATCCCGTACTTCTCGAGCCGCCGGTAGAAGGCGGCCCGGCTCAGACCCAGGGCGGCGGCGGCCCGGCTGACGTTGCCGCCGTGATGCTCCAGGCTCTTGAGGATCATGGATCTCTCGATGCCGTCCATGGTCATGGCGCCCACCGGCGGCAGCTGGTCCTCCGTCGTCGCCGCGGCTTCCAGGCCCGCCGTGCGCTCGAAGTCGGCGACGTCGAGCTCTGGGCCGCCGCACACCAGGAGGGCTCGCTCCAGCTGGTGCTTGAGCTGACGGACGTTGCCCGGCCACGGCTGCCGCTGCAGCCAGCCCAGCGCCCGGGCGCTCAGCCGCACCGGCGGCCGGCCGAAGGCTTCCCCCGCCCGCGCCAGGAAATGCGCAGCCAGCGACGGGATGTCCTTGCTGCGCTCGGCGAGGCTCGGCAGCCGGACCGCGATCAGGTTGAGCCGGTAGAGCAGGTCCTCGCGGAAGGCGCCCTCCCGCACCGCCTCCTGCAGGTCGCGGTTGGTGGCGGCGATCACGCGCACGTCGAGCGTGCGGGTGCGGCTGGAGCCGAGCACCTCGTAGGTCCGGTCCTGCAGGACGCGCAGCAGCTTCACCTGGCAGCGCAGATCCAGCTCCCCAATCTCGTCCAGGAAGACCGTACCGCCCGCGGCCAGGGCGAAGCGCCCCTGCCGGTCGCGGTGAGCGTCGGTGAAGGCCCCGCGCACGTGGCCGAACAGCTCGCTCTCGAAGAGCGTGCTCGCGATGCCGCCGAGATTCACCTTCACGAAGGGACCGTCCCGGCGATGGCTGTTGCGGTGGATCGCCTCGGCGATCACCTCCTTGCCCGTCCCGCTCTCGCCGGTGATGAGCACCGAGGCATCGGTGGCGGCCACGCGCCCGAGCAGCTCGAGGATTTCCAGCAGCCGCGGGTGCTCGCCCACCACTCCGGTCAGGTCGTAGCGTGCGTCCAGCTCGGTCCGCGTGAGCCCCGGCGCACCGGGAGGCGGACCGGACGCCGCCGCCAGGTCCAGGGCCGTGCGCGCCGCCTGCAGGATCTGCTCGTTGCTCCAGGGCTTGGTGATGAAGTCGGCGGCCCCCGCCTTCATGCCCGCCACGGCCAGCTCGATGCTGCCCCAGGCGGTGATCAGAAGAACCGGCAGGTGCGGCCAGCGCTCCTTGATGCCGGCCAGCAGCTCGAGACCCTCCACCCCCGTGGTGGCGCGGGAGAAGTTCATGTCCTGCAGCACCAGCGCGTAATCGTCGCGCTCCAGCAGCTCCAGGGCCTGCGCCGGCGTGGCGGTGCAGATCGGCGCGTACCCGGCCCTCCTCAGCAGGTGGGAGAGGGCCGCGGTCACGGAGCTGTCGTCGTCGACGACCAGAACGGGTGTGGCGCGCATGGTCATGGCGATCGGCCGACTCTCATTCGTACTGCAGGGCCTCCGCTGGACCTATACGTGTGGCGAGCCAGCTGGGATACAGGCCACAGACGGCCACGAACCCGCAGAGCAGCAGGGCCGCCAGCAGGACGGCGGGGACCACCACAGCATAGCCGATCCCGGCGGCCAGGCCCAGCAGCGGGACCTGCAGGAAAAGCGCGGACCCGAGGGCCACCGCCAGCGTGGTCAGGGCCAGCAGCTCACCCACGATCTGTCCCCGCACGCCGTTGCCGGTGGCCCCGACCGCGCGCCGGAGACCCAGCTCCTGGGTGCGGCGGATCACGCTCTGCCAGAGCACACCCACCAGGCCGAGGCCCACCATCAGGATCAGGAAGCCGGCCACCACGCCGCCCACCAGCAAGGGCAGCAGCTTCCCGGTGTGGGACTCGCGGCGGCGGTCGGCCAGGTCAGTGATCTCGTAGGTCCACTGCGGAGCGGCACCGCGGAGCGCCGCCACGAGCTGCTCCTCGAAGGCCCGCGGCGTGCCCGGCTGCAGGCGCAGCAGGATGGTCGGCGGCAGCCAGGCGGTGCTGTCGAAGTTCACGGTCGAAATGGCCACGTAGGGGGACGGCGTCAGCTCGCCGTCCTTCCGGTAGTCGGACAGCACGCCGACGATGCGGCGGATCTCGTTACGGTTCTCTGGCTCGCGAGGGGTTCCGTCGCGATTGAAGACCGGCACGAGCCGGCCCAGGGGATCCTCCCGGCCGAAGAGGGCGCGGGCCAGCGCCCGGTTGATCACCACCGGCGTCCAGTCGAGCGCGGAGTCGCTGTCCTCCAGCCAGCGCCCGTAGATCAGATCCAGTTCCAGGATCTCGCGGGCGGCGGGCTCGGCGTGGGATCGGAGGATACGGACCAGCTGGCCGTCGAGGTAGATCCCGTTGATGTACGAGGCCCCGGAGTATGGGGTGTCGTCCATGAGAGCCGCCGCCTCGACCTCGGGCAGGTCCGCGATCGTCTGCCGCAGGCGCCGCATCCCTTCCCGGGCCGCCATCCGGTCAGAATCGCCCGCACGGTAGAAGGGCACCCCCGAGACGAAGATCTCCCAGACGTCGTGGTAGTCGAAGCCCAGGGGACGCCGCCACAGATCCGCGTAGCGCAGGGAGGCCGTCAGGACCACGCAGAGCACCAGGAAGGAGATCAGCAGCTCGACGAGGATCAGTCCGCTGGATCGCTTGCGGTTCCAGACCAGCTTGAACAGATGGCGGGTCATCGCACACCTCCCCGCAACGCCGTCACCGGGTGCTGGCGCGACATGCGCCAGGCGGGCCAGGCCCCCGACAGCAGACCGAAGAAGATCGCCAGCAGAACCGCGTAAGCAAAGATCCGCAGGTTGAGCCGGAACTCCAGGTACAGGCCCGCCGGCGCGAGGCCGGGAGCCACCTGCATGAGCATGCCGGCCAGCAGCAAGCCTATGAGGCCGCCGATCACGCAGAGCACCACGTTCTCGACGACGAACTGTCCGACCAGGTGGGCCGACGAGGCGCCGAAGGCCTTGCGCACCCCGATCTCGGAGCCGCGCTCGTAGATGCGGCTGAGGTTGATGTTCACCAGGTTGATGGCAGGCAGGCTCATGAAGAGCAGACCGCCGAGGACCACCAGCAGCAGGACCCGGCCCACGGTGGAGTGTCCCGGTTCGCTCCAGATCAGGCTGTGGCAGAGGACCTCGAGGCGCGTCTCCAGCTCCCCCTGCATGGTGTGGTAATCCTCGGGATTCGTGAACTCGACGCGCGGCAGGCGCGACTGGAACTCGGCTTTGATCGCGGGGAAGTCCCGCCGGCTGCGCGCCAGGAAGAGCCCCTGGTAGCCTCCCATCAGATTCTGGCGATAGTCCGGGATCTTGTTCGTGCTGAGCGGCGCCCAGATGTCGGCGGCGGCGGTCCCCAGGAAAGCAGGCACGTCCCCCACCACGCCCACGACGCGGAAGGCTTCCCCGTCCAGCTCGATGTCGCGGCCCACGGCCGGCTCCCCGCCGAACAGGATCCGGCGCGTGCGGGCGCTGATCACGGCCACCCGATTGCCGTCCCGCTCGTCGGCGTCCGTGAAGGGGGCTCCCTCGAGAAACCGGAAGTCCAGGATCCGCCAGTAGGCGCCGTCGGTGCGCTTCAGCTGCGAGACCACCCGGTCCCCCCCCAGGTAGTGGGTCACCGGGTCGTTGCGGCTGTAGATCGCCATCTCCGCCACGTGCGGCAGATCCCGCGCGTAGCGGTCCAGGAACAGGTACCCCGGACCGCTGATCCAGTCGCTGTCCTCGCCGTACATGCGCATGGCGCGCAGCTGCAGGACCCGACCGAAGCGGCTTTCCGGAGATCGCGGGACCAGGAGGTGATCGGCCAGGGCGGCGACGATCAGCAGGACCAGCAGAGTGAAGGCGATGCCGAAGAGGCTGACGAAGGTGAAGAACTTGCGCCGCGCCAGCACTTTGAGGGCGATCTTCAGGTAGTTGGTCAGCATGGCGCCTCCTCAGTGCACCTGGCGGCCGTCGAACAGGCGCACGATGCGCTCCGTGCGCTCGGCCAGCCGCTGGTCATGGGTGACCATGACCACGGTGGTGCCCACGTCGCGGTTGTACTCCTCCAGCAGCTGCATGATCTCCTCGCCCATGCGGCTGTCGAGGTTGCCGGTGGGCTCGTCGGCGAGCAGGAGCTTGGGCGTCCCCACGACGGCCCGGGCGATGGCGACGCGCTGCTGCTGGCCGCCGGAGAGCTGGCTGGGGAAGTGATGGCGCCGGCTGTCCAGCCCCACCCGATCCAGGGCCACCTCGGCCATCTGCCTCCGGGTGCGGGCCGGGAGCCGCCGGTACAGCAGCGGGAGCTGCACGTTGTCCAGCACGTCCAGGTCGTGGATCAGGTGGAAGGTCTGGAAGATGAAGCCGATGTCCTCGTTGCGCAGTCGGGCCAGCTCCCGGTCGCCGTAGCCGTCGATCGGCCGCCCCTGCAGGCTCACCTGGCCCTGCGTGGGGGCGTCCAGCAGGCCGAGGATGTTCAGCAGCGTGCTCTTGCCCGAACCGGAAGGCCCCATGACCGCGATGAACTCGCCGGCCCGCACCTCCAGATTGATGTCGCTGAGGGCGATGGTCTCGATGCGGTCGGTCTGGTACACCTTCTCCACACCGCTCAGGCTCACGGTGCTCGGATCGCCGACCATCGCCGCCGGTCGCCTCGCGGAGGTTGCGCCGGGGATCCGTTCCATGCTTCGATTCATCGCAGCTTGACCTCCTTGAGGTTCATGTAGTCGCTCATGTCCGAGATGATCACCTCGTCCCCCTCCTGCAGGCCCGCGAGAATCTCGAACTCGTCGTAGCTGGCCAGTCCGAGGCGCACCGCGCGGCGCCGGGCGTGGTCGCCCTCGACCACGAAGACCACGTGGCGGCCGTCCCGCGCGAGGAAGGGGCCGCGGGGCAGGCGCAGCGTGCTGTCGCGGCGCGCGGTGACCAGGTAGACGTCCACCCGCAGGTTGTGACGTAGGACGGGGTGGGACGGCTCGTCGAGGGAGACCTCGAGGGTCACGGCGCCGTTCTCCACCGTGGGCCGCACGCTGGCGACCTGGCCGGAGAGGCGGGTCTCGCCCGTGCGGACGACGGCCTCCTGCCCGGGGTGCACGCGGGCGGCGTGGACGTCCGAGAGGGTCGCGTCCACCCGGAAGGCGCTCAGGTCGCTGATGCGTGCGATCTCGTCGCCGCGCCGGACCGCCGTGCCCTCGCTAGGCACGATCCAGGTGAGGATGCCGGCGCGCTCCGAGGTCGCCGCGGCCAGCTCCAGCCGGCGGGCCGCCTCCTCCCTCTCCTTGCGCAGGATCGCGATCTCCAGATCCAGCCCCTCCTGGCGCGCTCGGAGCGTCCGTTCCGCGTTGGCGATGGAGGCCTCCAGCTGCCGCAGCTCGATGCGCGCCCGCTCCGCGTCGGTCTCCGCCTTGCGCACTTCGTCCTGGCTGAAGAGGCCCAGCTCGAAGTATTGCCGGTTGCGGGCGGCCTCGAACTCGCAGGAGCGCAGCTCCAGCGTCTTGACCTCCTGCCGGCCGCGCAGCTCCTCCAGCTGGCCGGACAGGTCGAGCTGCGCACGCGCGCGCTCGTTCTCCTTGAGCGCGATGCGATCCTCCAACGTATCGAGGGCCAGGCGCGTCTCCGTCACGTCCAGCAGGAGGACGGCCTGGCCGCTCGCCACCGGATCACCGGGGGACAGCAGGATCCGGGTGACGCGGGTGTCGATGGGCGAGGTGATGACGTGCTCGTGTGCGGGCACCACCGTGCCGCTGGCGGTCAGGGTCTCGGCGATCGGCCCGCGCGTCACGTGGGCGGTGCGCAGGTGGGAGCGCCTGAGCGACGGCTGCATCCAGCCGGCCAGGGCCGCGAGCAGCAGGACCAGGCCGCTCAGCGCGAGGGCCAGGAGACCCAGGCGGCGCCAGCGCCGGGTTCGTATCGCGCTCTGTGCGATGGGCCGATCCACGGGCGTGCCTCCGGGCCGCGCCCTTGCAACGCTGATGCCATCCTGCAACTTGTTGTCATTCAGTCAGTTGATGACATTGGCGGGGCCGGCGGGCGTCCGTCGCCGCACGCCCGGTGTCCGGAAGCGGACGCCCAGGGCTGGTCTTCGGGTGATCGACCGGTCCGTTCAGGCGACGCGTAGCAGCAACCCCTTGAGGTACTCGCCCTCCCGGTGGGGGAGCTGCCAGGGGTGGTCCGGTCCGGCGCCCAGACGGCGCAGGACCTGCACCTCGCGCCCGGCCTCGGCCGCGGCCGCCTGGACCTGCTGCTGGAAGGGCAGGATGCCCATGGCCTGGCTGCAGGAGAACGTGAAGAGCAGGCCGCCCGGCGCCAGGTGTTCGAGGGCCAGACGGTTCAGCTCGCGGTAGCCGCGAGAGGCCGCTTCCAACTCCGCGCGACCGCGCGCGAACTTGGGCGGGTCGAGGACGATCAGATCGTAGCGCTGGCGACCGGGCCGCAGGGTCCGGAAGACGTCCTCGCGGCGCACCAGATCGGCGGCCCCGGCAAAGCCGTTGCGCGCCAGGTTCTCGCGGGCCAGGCGCACGGCCTCGTGGCTGGTGTCCACCGAGATCACCTCGGACGCTCCGCCGGCCAGGGCATGCACCGAAAAGGCGCCGGTGTAGCAGAAGGCATTCAGCACGCGGCGACCCTCGGCCAGCAAGCCGGCCAGCAGGCGATTCTCGCGCTGGTCCAGATAGAAGCCGGTCTTGTGACCCTGCACGGGATCCACCGCGAACTGCAGGCCCAGCTCGCGTACCACCAGCGGCTCGGGCAGTTCGCCGGCGAGCAGGCCCGTGCGCGTCTCCAGTCCCTCCTCCTGCCGGCCCGGCGTGTCGCTGCGCTCGAACACGAAAGCGGGGGCGAGCAGGTCGCCGAGGATGGCAAGGAGCTGCTCGCGCCAGCGCTCCATGCCGGCGGTCAGCAGCTGCAGGCAGATCCCGTCCCCGTAGCGGTCTACCACCAGACCGGGCAGGCGATCCCCCTCGGAGTTGACCAGGCGGTAGGCATCGGTGGCGCCGTCCGGATCATCCGGATCATCCGGATCGGCCGGCTCGCCCAGGGGCGCCCGGCCGGACTGCGGATCGCCCGGACGCCCGAGGCCCTGCTCCGCTCGCCAGCGCACGGCGTCCGCCAGGCGTTGCCGCAGCAGCTGCGGGCGGAGGGGCCCCTCCCGGCGTCCGACCACGCGGGCGAGGATGCGCGAGGCGGGATTGCAGTACCCGTGGCCCAGCCGGCGGCCGTCCGCGGCGACGATCTCGCAGGGATCGCCGGGCCGCTCGTAGCCGGCCAGGCGCTGCACGGCCCCCTTGTAGACCCACGGATGTCCGTCCAGCAACGGGCCTTCCCGTCCCTCCCGGAGAACGACCCGGGCCAGGCGCCGGCGCTCGCTCATGAGCGGGTCCGCGCGCTGAGGATGGTCGAGATCTCCTGGGGAGTCAGCGGGCGCAGGCGGCTGCTGGGCAGATTCCCCAGCTTGACCGGTCCGATGCGGATGCGGCGCAGGTAGACCACCGTGTGGCGCAGCAGGCCGAAGATGCGCCGGATCTGGCGGTTCCTCCCCTCCACGACGACCAGCCGCAGGATCGTGTGGGTATCGCTCTGGTCCAGGACCCTCAGCTCGGTGGGGCGGATGTAGCCGTGGTTCGGCAGGTGCATGCCGGCCAGGATGATGCCCGGTTCCATGGGATTGAGCCGGCCCGCGATCTGGATCTGGTACTCCTTCTCCAGCCCCGGCGCCGCGGCTGCCACGCTGTTCCAGGACGCGTCGTTCGAGACCAGCAGCAGGCCCGAGGTGTTGGCATCGAGCCGCCCCGCCGGCCGCAGGCCGGGGATGTCGTCGGGGAAGAACTCGCTGGCCAGGCGCCGCCCCCCGCGATCGCTGCTCGAGGTGAGGACGTGAGGAGGTTTGTGGAAGGCGAAGTAGCGCCGCACGACCCGTGTCAGGGTTTCCCCGTCCAGACGGATCACGCTGCCCGGCGCGACCGGCGTGCCCGGATCGGTCACCTGCTGGTCGTCCACCGTCACGCGACCGGCCCGCACCATGGCCTCGGTGTGGACCCGGGTGCCGTACCCGGCCTTGGCCAGGCTGCGTCCCAGCCCCATCGTGCGTTCGGGTCGCCAGACGTCGTCCGGGAGGCGCTTTCCCCGGGGCTCCTCCGGGACCGGCTTGCTGCGGTGCTTTCCCATGGCCCCCCCGCGACGGATCCTCTAGACGCCCGCCGTCAGCCACCAGGTCATGATCCCGGCATAGCAGAGCAGCAGTACTGCTCCCCAGAGGCGTCCAAGCACGCGGCGCCGGTAGATGGCCAGCGGAAGTATAATGGTCACCACGAGCAGTCCCGGCAACTGCTGGCTGCGCAGGCTCGCCTCCGCCGTCAGGGGACGGACGAGCATCACGGGCCCGGCCACTGCCAGCAGGTTGAACAGGTTCGAGCCGACCACGTTGCCCAGGGCGATGCCCGACTGGTGTCGCACGGCGGCGAAAATCGTCGTGGCCAGCTCCGGCAGGCTGGTGCCCACGGCCACCAGCGTCAGACCGATCAACGCTTCCGAGACGTGCAGGCGCGTCGCGATGCGCACCGCCGCATCCACGATCAGCTGGCCTCCCCCGGTCAGGCCGCCGATGCCCAGCAGCACCAGCAGGCAGCTGACCAGGAGGGCCCGGCCCCGCCGGCCGGCGGCCTCCGCGGCGAGGCGCGCCGCCGCGGCCAGGGCCTTCTCGTCCATCCCCGGGGGGTTCTGGGCCGCCCGGGCCGCCTGGTCCGCCGCGTGATCGGCCGCCCGGCCGGCGGAGCTGCGCACCGTGACGACCATGAAAACCACGAAGAGAAGGGTGAGCGCCGCCCCGTCGAGCCGGCCGTAGTGGAGGTTCCAGCCCAGGACCGCGAAGAGGACGGTGGCCGCCACGAGCAGGGGCACCTCCAGGCGCCCCAGGCGCCGGTCCACCTCCACCGGCATGATCAGGGCGGCCAGGCCCAGGATCAGCCCGATGTTGGCCAGGTTGGAACCGATCACGTTGCCCAGCGTCAGCTCGGCGTTGCCGCGCAGGGCCGCCACCAGGCTCACGAACAGCTCGGGGGCCGAGGTCCCGAACGCCACCACGGTCAGGCCGATCACCACCGGTGCGACGCCGAGCAGGGCCGCGATGCGCGAGCCCCCGCTCACCAGCAACCAGGCGCCGCCCACCAGCAGGGCCACACCGACGGTGAAGAGCAGGACGTCCAGGAGCATGCGTCCCTCCCGTCACGCGGTCCGCCCGGATCAGGGCAGCAGGGCCACGGCCCGGACCGGCGAGGCCTCCGTGCCGGAGAGCTTCAGCGGCAGCACCAGCAGCTCGAAGGCGCTGTCCGGCAGCTCGTCGAGCTGGGCCAGGTTCTCGATGTTGATCATCGCCGCGGCGGCGAACAGATCGTGCGCCAGCCGGCCGTGCAGGGGATCGGCGCCGGGGGTATCCAGGCCGACCCCCTTCAGGCCGGATGCGCAGAGTGCGCGGACCAGCCCCGGGGCCAGGCTCGGCCAGCCATCATGGTAGCGCGGCGTTCCCCAGTGGCGCTCCCAGCCCGTCCGCAGCAGGAGGAAGTCCAGGCCGGCCAGGTCCACCCCCTCCAGCACGGCGAGCGGGATCTCCGCGGGCGCAGCGGACACGTCCGCCGTCACGACGCGGGCCGGGCCGTGGAAGCGCGCGAGCGGAAGCGCCTCCAGTCCCGGCTCACCGGCCCGGAAGTGCAAGGGGATGTCCACGTGCGTGCCGCAGTGGGCGCCGAGTTCCAGGACGGTCACCATGGCGCCATCGGTCCCGTGGGTCTGCGTGCGCACCAGCCGCGGTGATGCATCGCCGGGAAAGACCGCCATGCCGTCCGCCAGGGTGTGGCTCAGATCCACGAGGCGCAAGAGGCTCCTCCTCGAATTGCGGGGCGCCGGATCGACCGCGCGCCCGTCTTCAGCTGCTGGATGGGGCGGAGTAGGTCGTCAGCTGGCGCTGCAGGTCCGCCACCTCGAACTCGGAGGCGAAGAGCATCCGCTCGGCCGCATCCAGCCGCTCACCCAGCTGCCCTTCGCTGCCCGAGACGGCCCCGATGGCCAGGAAAACCCGCTGCGCGAGATCGGCCGGACCCACCTGGGCCGCGGCGAAGTCGTGATTGCGCAGCCGCTGCACGAGAGCCTGCAAGGGCTTGCGCCGCTCCTTCATGGAGCGGGCGTACGACAGCACCAGATCGGCGACGAGGGTGCCGGTGTACACGCGCACGTCGTCCATGGGGACTCCTTGGCTCGCGGACCGGGCAGCGGGCGGGCAGAACGTAGCGAAGATGCCGCCGCTTGTCCACGACCGAGCCGATCCCGGCGCCGCCGGTGCGCCCTGGCCGGCCCGCGCACCGGCCCGCGTGCGAAGCGGGGAGGCCGGGCCCCCCCGCTTCCTGTGCTCACCGGACCCAGTTGGGGTGAGCTATTTGGCCAGGATCATCTTGCAGGTCGCCACCCGGTCGCCCGCACGCAGCCGACCCAGGTAAGCCCCGGCGGCCACCACGTGGCCGTTGCCGTCCCGCCCGTCCCAGCGGAAGGTGTGGGGACCGGCCTCGAGGCGACCGTCCCAGAGGCTGCGGACCAGGCGGCCCTGCAGGTCCAGCACGTCCACCGTCGCTGTGCCCGTGCGCTCCAGGGTGAGCGATAGGGTGGTGATCGGGTTGAACGGGTTGGGGTAGTTCCCCTCGAGTCGGAAGGCATAGGGCGTGTCGCCGACGGCCGACAGATCGTTGGTCACGGTCAGGCTGACCGGCAGCACCTCGGGGCTTCCCGCCGCGTTGTGGGTGATCACGACGTAGGCCGTGTAGGAGCCGGCCGCCAGGCCGCTGCTGTCGTAGTTCAGGGTCAGGACATCGGTCTCGCCCTGTCCGAGACTGCCGCTGCCGGGCGTGACGGTCAGCCAGTCGACCGGTTCGCTGATGCCGAAGGTCGCGTCGCTCTCGTCGGTGACCGTGTCGTCCAGGCTGCTGACCCGCAGCAGGCACTCGTAGGAGCCCGGCGTCGTGACGGTCCAGTCGCAGCTGCCGTCGTTGGACGTGCTGGCGACGATCGACTCCCAGCTGGCGCCGCCGTCGCGGCTCAGTTCCAGCTTGACATCAGTCAGACCGCCCGCGCTGGTCCAGGTGAGCGCGACCAGGTCGCCGGCGAGCAGCATCTCGCCGCCGTTGGGGAAGGTCACCTGCACGCTCGGGCCGACCTGGGTCAGGGCGACGTTGCCGGTCAGCGTGTGGGGGGCGCTCCCCCACTGGTCGCCCGTGATGCTGTAGGCGATGAACTTGCTGCCGATCAGACCAGAGGCGAAGGTCACGTTGATCCGGGCCGTGGCGCTCTCGCCGCCCTGGATGACCCCGTAGTAGTTGGGGGATCCCGTGTCGCCGTGCCAGGTGACCAGCGCCCCGTTGCCGGTGGCACCGTCGCTGACGAGATCGCCGTAGCTGCCGCCGACGAAGTTGCCCGAGGAGTTGACCGAGATCCCGCTGGGGAAGTCTAGGGTCACGTCCGTGAGCCACTCGTCGTCCGGGCTGTTGTTCGTGACGGTGAAGTCGAGGTTGACCGTCGTGTCGGGGATGTAGGTCCCGGGCGAGCAGGACATGGTGGAGCCGGCGATGCTCTTGCCGGCCGGCGGCGGGTTGCCCTGGACCGTCACGCTGTAGTCGAGGGTCGAGCCGGGATCGCCGTCGTTGGTGACCTGCAGGTAGTCCGTATCGGTCGTGTTCGTCTCCATGGTGTTGGTGAACGAGGTCACGTCGAGATGGATGCTCGGCGGCACGACGTAGTCCTGCTGGTCGACGGTCAGCGAATAGGACTGGTTGACGCCGCTCTTGGCGGCGTTGGAGATCGAGAAGCCGATCTCGAGGATGTCCTCGCGCGGCGTGGCGAGCGCGACGTCGGCGTCGTTGGCGGCGTCGAGCGTGATGTGCTCGACTAAACCGGTCAGGTCACGCTTCTTGATGACGGCGCTCAGGGCGATCTGGGAGCCGTCCGCCCCATCGAAATGCACCTCGACGGTCCCCGCGCTGGGGCTGAAGTTCGTGCAGCGATAGAAGTTGGCCGCCAAGTGCGCCACCGAGCCGGTTCGCGTGGTCGGGTAGGTCGAGATGTTGCCCGTGACGTACGAGCTGGGATAGTCCCGCGCCTCGCCGTAGCCGATACCCGCGATGGTATGCGAGCCGGTCGCGTAGTTCCAGGTCGTGAAGACCGGCCAGCCTGTGGCCAGGGTGGTGCCGTAGCTGCTCAGCATCGCCTCGTACGAATCCATCATGCTCTGCGAGGTGTGCGTGATGCGCCAGACCCAGAGGTCCACGATCATCTGGTTGCCCCAGGTCTCGCTCATCCAGTGCTGCCAGATGCAGTCCTCGTAGGAGCCGGAGCCGCCCGCGTCGAGTGACGTGGCGGGGGAGCTGATGGGGCTGCCCGAGGGCAGGTAGTTGTAGTAGTCGTTGACGCCGTCGTAGACGATGTCCTCCGCCCAGGTGGCGTCCACCTCGACCCAGCCCCCCTCGGTCCAGCGGGAACCGGCGCGCTGGGTCGCGTGCTTGAACTCGTGGGCGCAGGTCACCTTGGCGGCGCCCCACTGGTTGCCCTCGGGATCGGTGTTGGGCGGAAAGCCGAGAAAGTTGTTGTGCAGCGTGATGCGGCTGCCATAGGTGCCGACGGGCGAGGTGTAACCGTAGTAGCCCATGCTCTCGAAGTTGACCTCGTAGTAGGGCGAGAGCGGAGGCGCCGTGAATCTCAGGGTCGTGACCTCGGTGTCCCAGGAGGTGTCCATGTAGCCGGCGCACTTCTCGACGAAGTCCGGGATGCCGTTGGCCGGATTGGTATCGGCGGTGGGCACGGCGTTGGTCCCCACCGTGTCGTAGGTCAGCCGGAAGCGCCCGCTGGGACTGAGGTAGGTCACCTTGGCGGCAGGCGGATTCAGGTAGCCGTCCACCTCGGCCACCATGCGCGGCGAGAGGCGGTCCCGCATCTGCTCGTACTGCTGGATGATCAGGGTGGCGTTCTTCAGGGGGTAGAAGCCTGCGGGCCGGTACTCGGCCGGCAGCTTCTCGGGCGCGAAGCCGTACTGGATCTTGTATAGCAGGCCCTGCTCCGCCATGAGCTGCCCGGAGGCCACGGCGGCATCGATCTTGTTCAGGAAGATCAGGCCCGGGTATTCATCCGCGGCGACGGCGGTGGCAGCGAACCAGCAGACGACCAGGATGCAGCCCAGGGATGCGCGCATGAACTTGCGTGACATGCAGTGACTCCTTCCGGAGAGGCCAGGGGGCGTGGTGCAGCACGTGCGCCCGTTCCTCCTGCAAGCAGGGTTCCCACGGGCTGGTACACCGAGTTCGGGGGCTCCTGTGGGCCTATTCGCTCATTCTAGACAGCGTCTGTCGCGAAAGTATCACGTCAGCCCCGGGGGACGCGATCCGCATATGATACCACATCCGTTGACAATTGCCCCTCATAGCTTACGATGAACGCCATGAGGCGGACCCGTTCATCCCTGCGCCACTTTCTCCTGCCCGCCCGGCAAACGCTCATCCGCCGCCGGGCCCGGGAACTGCCGCTCTGGCTCCTGCTGGCCTGGCTGGCCAGCGGCTGCACCCCCGTGGAGGATGGCTTCCTGGACCGCACGGGGCCGGCGGAGGGACCGGTCGTCACCCATCCCCTGGTGGAGCGCGACCTGGCCGAGATCCGCACCGGCGGCATTCTCCGCATGGTGACGACCTACAACTCCAGCAGCTACTTCATCCACAAGGGGGGACACGCCGGCTTCGAGTACGAGCTGGTGGCCCGCTTCGCCCGCGAGCAGCACCTGAACCTCGAGGTGGTCGTCCCCGATGCCGACGAGAACCTGGTGAACATCCTGAACAGCGGCCGCGGCGACGTCCTGGCCACCGGCACGCCCTGCACCGAGGACATCAGCGAGTACGTGGTCGAGACCCACCCCTACAACTTCGTGCGCAAGGTGCTCGTGCTCCCGGCGGACGATCCGCGTCCGGACGATCCGAGCTCCCTGAACGGGCTGCGCATTCACCTGCCCCTGCACTCGTCCGACCGGGCCCTGCTGCAGGACCTGAAGCAGCGCTTCAACTTGCGCTTCTTCCTGGTCACCGCTGGCCCCATGGTGGCCACCGACGAGCTGATCGCCCGTGTGGCCCGGCACGAGATTCCGGCCACCGTGGCCAACGAGAACCTGGCCATGGCCGCGCTCTCCTACCTGCCCAGCGCCCGGATCGGACCGACCCTGAGCGACCCGCTGCCGCTGACCTGGCAGGTCCGGCAGAACAGTCCCGAGCTGCTCGCCGCCCTCAATGCCTACCTGAACGAGCACTTCCGGATGACGGAGGACGGGCCCCGGCGCAACCGGGTCTACGGCATTCTGTACGAGCGCTACTACAACAACGACTGGTCCCGCCAGGATCAGCCCATCTCCAAGGGTCGGCCCGACATCAGCGGTCGCATCTCGCCCTGGGACGAGCTGATCCGGGCGGCGGCCGACAGCAACCACCTGGACTGGCGCCTCGTCACCGCGCTCATCTACGAGGAGTCGCGCTTCGATCCCGAGGCCGTCAGCAACGCCGGGGCCTCCGGCCTGATGCAGGTGATGCCGCGGCTGGCGGGGGACGAGACGGATATGCTGCTCGATCCGCAGGTGAACATCCGGTTCGGCACGCAAATGCTCAAGGACATCTACGACGGCTACGCCTACCTGGACTCCCTGGATCGCTGGGCCTTCACCCTCGCCACCTACCACGCCGGCTTCGGACACATGAGCGACGCGCGCCAGCTGGCCATGGATTCGGGTCTGAACCCGAACCGCTGGCGGGGGGCGGTGCGGCGCATGCTGCCGCGCCTGATGCAGCAGCGTTACTACAGCCAGACCCGGCACGGGTTCTACCGCGGCAGCGACACGGTGGCCTACGTCCAGGCCATCCTCAACCGCTACCGCATGTACCGCCGTCTGGTGCCGCAGGACGCGCGTCCCGGAGAACTTCCTGCGAACCTGGGTGCGGCCATGCCGGCCCTCCGCTGAACAGATCGTCCCTCAGGCCCGCTCGCCGTCGCGTAGCTCGTCCAGCAGCTCCCGGGCGCGGCGGAGGTGGGGGATCACGATGGAGCCGCCCACGATCAGGCCCACGTCCAGGACCTCGGCCAGCTCCGCCTCGCCGACTCCCAGCTCGACGCAGCGAATCAGGTGGTAGGCGATGCAATCGTCGCAGCGCAGCACGAGGGATGCGGCCAGGCCCATCATCTCCTTGGTGGCCGCCGGCAGCGCACCCTCGTCGTAGCAGCGTGCATCCAGGTTGAAGAAGCGCCGGGTGGTGAGGGTCCCCGCCTCCAGGAGCCTCTCGTTCATCTGCTCCCGGTAGGCGCGGAAGCGTTGCGCGCGTTCGCTCATCATCCCCTCCGCGGTCGGGGTGGGCAGCCGGTGGGGGCCGGCGGGCTCAGGCCGTCACCCGGCTGCGGACCAGCCAGCGCTTGAGGGCCCCCGAGGAGAAGGAGGCTATCAGCAGAAGCGCGCTGGCCAGCAGGAAGACCCGATCCAGACCCCAGAGCTCGTAGACCAGGAAGCCGACGGCCGGCCCGAGCAGACCGCGCACACCCACCATGGACACGTGAACGCCCTGGTAGTGACGGCCGCGGCCGGGAGGAGCGAAGCTGATGGAACCGACGTTCCAGCCGATGTTCACCCCCGCCATCCCGACCGCATAGACCACGAAGGCAAGGTACACCAGCCGGGCCGGCTGGTCGACATGCCAGTCCTGGGCCAGCATCAGACCCAGGGGGAATCCGGCCATGACGGCGAACGCCAGCTGGCAGAGCCGGGCGGGGTGGTGGCGATCCGAGATCCGGCCCATGAGCGGCGAGAGCAGCGCCACCCCGAGCTGGGCGATCATGATGCGGCCGGTGGAGATCTGCTCGTAGGAGAGCCCCAGGCGCTCCCCGAAGAGGAGCGGCTGCATGGGGGCCAGCATGAGGAAGGCCAGCCCGTAGATCATGAAGTTGATCTCGTACCAGAGGTAGGCCCGATCCTGACGGAAGGTCGCCACCACCTCCGCGAAGGGGCGCACCACCCCGCGCAGCAGGCGCCCCGGCGTGAGGGGTCCCAGGGAGGGCAAAGGCAGCATGCCCAACAGTCCGCTGCCGGGCGGTCCGGCCAGGCGCGGTTGCGCGGGCGGGGCCCCGCAGGTGGGCCCGAGCTCACCGCTCTCCAGACCTGCATCCAGCCTCGCCAGCACGATCATGTAGACGCAGCCGCACAGCCCGATGGCCGCGTAGACGGTGGCGAACGCCGCCGGGTGGCGGTCCAGGATCCGGCTCACCACGAAGCTCGTGGCCACCGCCGTCAGGTTCTGCACGCTGGTGCCCAGGCCCCAGATGCGACCCTGCAGGCTCGGCCGGAAGGCGAGCTGCAGGACGCCGTTCTGGGCGGGATAGACCAGGGCCGCGAAGAAGTAGACGACGGCCAGCAGGGCCACGAACGAACCGGCTCCCCGGACGAAGAAGCCCCCCAGGAAGGCCAGACGTCCCACCAGGCCGCCCCAGAAGATGAGCGACGCCCGCGAGCCGCGACCGAGCAGGTGCCCCCAGTAGATCGCCAGCAGCATGCCGCCGGTGTCCATGACCACCGCGAGGGTCACCAGGCCCTCGGAGGCGCCCAGGCTCTTGGCGAGCACGAAGGGCACCAGGATGTAGCCGGCCCACCAGACCCCCTGGAAGACCATGCCGGCGAGGAAGCGCGGAAGAACGACCAGCTCGCAGGGGAGCGGTTCCTCCCCCCCGTAGAGGCGGCGCTGCCAGGTGGACGGGAGCTGGAGCGGGCTCATGGGCTCAAGGATCGGCTCCCGCCGGTTGCGCCGCCAGGGAAATCGCGGCAGGGCTGCGGCGGCGGCCAGCGTCCGATTGACCAGCCCCGCAACGCCCCCTAACATGGCCCTTCAGACCGCCCGGCGCTTTCGCCGGGCGAGCTTCCGCGAGGAACGGCATGCTCGGCATCCCCACCGTGTTCGACACCCTTCCCCAGTACCTGGTGGTCGCCCTCTGCCTGTTCTGCGCCGAGGCCGTCTACGTCCTGTTCGGATTCGGCGCCGGCATGATCGCCGTCGGCTCGCTGGCCGTGGTAATGCCCGACGTGCAGGACGTGGTGGTGCTCCTGCTGCTGGTGAGCGCTCCGCCGGAGCTGCTGGTGGTCTGGCGCTCCCGGCGCCGTATCTCCTGGCGCGGGGTGCTGGCCATCGGCCTGGGCATCGCCGCGGGCGTACCCCTGGGCACCTGGATCCTGCGACGCGGCGAACCCGCCTTCGTGCTGACCCTCCTGGCCCTCTTCCTGATCGTGGTGGGCCTGCTGTTCCTCGTTCTGCCCGCGCGCCGGGCGTTGCGCTGGCCGCGCTGGACGCCTCCCTCGGTGGGTCTTCTGTCGGGGGTGCTGAGCGGGATCTTCGGCACCGGCGGCCCGCCCCTGATCTTCTACTACCAGCTCGGCGGGGCCGAGAAGGCGGCGTTCCGGGGCAATCTGATGGCCATCTTTCTCCTGGTCACCCTGGTGCGGGTGCCGACCTACGCGGTGGCCGGCCTGATCACGGGGCCGCGGCTGGGATCGGCCCTGGCGGTGCTGCCGGCGGTCCTGCTGGCCGCCTGGCTGGGCAACCGCATCCACCTGAGCCTGTCCGAGCCCGCCTTCCGGCGCCTGGTGAGCGGGACCCTGGTGCTGATCGGCGCGGTCCTGCTGGCGCGTCACGGCCTCTAGGGCGGGGGCGCGCTCAGTAGCCGAGAGATCGCAGCTGCCGCTCCTGCTCGTCCGACAGCTCCACCTGCGTCTCCGCGCCGGCCAGGACGGCCGCCAGCTCAGCGTCCGCGGCGAACCGCGCCTCCAGCCGGGTCCGCAGGTCCTGCACCAGCTCCGGCTCCGCCAGGCGCCGGTCCCGCGTCTCGCCGGGATCCCGGTCCAGATCGTAGAGACCCAGCACCTGCGCGACGCGCGGCGGCCGCGACGTGCCGGACGTGCCCGTCGTGTCCATCTGCGCCACCAGCGACCACCAGCCGCCCCGGGCCGGGGCCACCAGGGCCGCCGGCAGGAGCCGCCAGCCGCGGCGCAGACCGTCCACCAGGAAGTCGCGATCCGGGAAGGGGGCGGTGGGATCGGCCAGCAACGGCTTCAGCGACCGGCCCTGGCAGGGCTCGGGAGGGGGCAGCCCAGCCAGGTCGAGCACCGTGGGGGTGATGTCCAGCAGGCTGACGTAGCGCTCCACGACCGCCCCGGCCGGCAGGTGCCCCGGCCAGAGCATCAGCAGCGGCACCTCGCGCACCTCGCCGTAAGGAGAGTCGTGGTACCACCCGCCGTGCTGTCCCAGCTCCTCGCCGTGATCGGCGGTGATGATGACGAGGGTATCCCGCAGGTGCCCCGTTTCCCGGAGGGCCGTCAGCAGCCCGCGCAGCCGGAACTCGTCCCAGGCCGCGATGCAGGCATCGTAGCCGCAACGCAGGCCGTTCTGGTCGTAGGCCGCCAGATCCCAGTTCAGGATCTGGCCGAACAGCTCGTCCTTTTCCGGCGGCAGGAACCGGCCGGCAGGCGGATTCCGGAACTGCTCGCAGAGCCCGCGAGCCGCCCGCTGCACGGGGAGATAGGGATAGGGATAGGTGTGCGGCCGGCTGTGGCAGTCCATGGCATGGTAGAACAGAAAGAAGGGAAAGGCGGAACCGTGCGGGCTGCGGAGCTGCACGTGGCGGGCGAGCCAGTCGCGCACCACCGGGACCGCGTCCGTCTCGAGCCTCAGCATCTGGTAGTGATCGAAACCGCGTTCGAAACCGTACCGCGCCGCCAACCACTCGTTGGCGGTGGGAAAGCCCGCGGTGCGGAATCCATGCTGCTTCAGCAGCTCGGCCAGCAGCGGGATTCCCGCCGGCAGGGCCTGGTACTTGCCCACCCGGTGCACGGCCGGGTCCAGGCCCGTGAACATGCTCATGTGGGAGGCGAGGGTCCATCCCATGGGAACCAGGCAGTGCCGGAACAGCACCCCTTCCGCGGCCAGGGTGTCGAAGGCCGCGGTGTGCGCCCCGGCATAGCCGTACGGGCGCAGGTGCCGGGCCGCCATGGTGTCGCTCACGAGGAGAACGACATGCTCCAGCGGCGATTCGCCCTTCTGCGCCGCACGCGCGGGCGGGGCGGCGGCCAGCAGCCCGCTCGAGGCCGCGAGCAGCACCAGCCCCGCCAGGCGGCCGGAAACGGACTCTCTGGGCCTGGCCGGCAACGTTCCTCCCTTTCGGCGGCGGCCGCCGCGCCGTCGCGCGGAAGCCCGTGATCGATGCTGCAAGTTAAAGCCGGGACCGCGGTCGCGACAAGCCTCGAGGTCGGGCCCGCGATATCGAGAATCGCCATCGCTCGCCGGATCGGCGGGGCCTGGTCCGGACGGCAGCGGCGTGCTAGGCTGATCCAACCTGCCGAATCGCCGGAGAACTGGAGGTGGCCATGCTTCGCATCACGCTCCGCTCGGGGCTGCTCGCGGCCCTGCTCGGGATCCTGGCTGTTCCGAGCTTTCCCGCGGCGGGCCAGCAGCCCGGCGCGGCGCCGGAACCCGCCGGGATCCAGGCCCAGCTCGAGGCCATCCAGGGGCGCCTGGAAGACTATGAGCACCGGCTGGACGTGCTGGACAAGCAGATCGACGACGTGCTCTGGATCGAACGACTGGGCGACGTGGCCCTGGTGGACAAGGTGCGTCTGACCGGACCGCCGCCCGCGAAGGAACCGAATCCGACGGCCATCGGGGCTGGCAACCCGCTCAGGTTCTATGCCTATGTCTTCCTGCCGCGGGACCTGGACCGTTCGCGCAAGGCACCGCTGCTGGTGTTCCCGCACGGCGGCGTTCACAGCGACTTCTCCACCTACTACATCCACATCGTGCGCGAGCTGATGGCCCAGGGCTACGTGGTGGTGGCGCCGGAATACCGCGGGAGCACGGGCTATGGCCGCGATCATTACGAGCACATCGACTACGGCGGCCTGGAGATCGAGGACACCCAGGCTTGCCGGCAGTACATGCTCGAGAACTACGACTTCCTGGACGCCGGACGCGTGGGCATCCTGGGCTGGAGCCACGGCGGTCTGATCAGCCTGATGACCATCTTCGACCACCCCGACGACTACCAGGCGGCCTACGCCGGCGTGCCCGTCAGCGACCTCGTCATGCGCATGGGCTACCACGGCGAGGACTACCTGGCCCTCTACTCGGCCGGTTACCACATCGGCCAGACCGTCCAGGAGAACCTGCCCGAGTACAAGCGCCGCTCCCCCGTCTGGAACGTGGACAAGCTGCGGACGCCGCTGCTGATCCACACCAACACCAACGACGAGGACGTGAACGTCATCGAGGTGGAGCATCTCATCCAGGCCCTGAAGGCCGCCGGCAAGACGTTCGAATCCGAGGTCTACGAGGATCTGCCGGGAGGCCACAGCTTCAACCGCCTGGACACCAAGCAGGCCCAGGAGATCCGGCTGAAGATCTATCGCTTCCTGGCCCGCTACCTGAAGCCGCCGCATACCTTCCGGGACTGGCAGGAGCTGCACGCGGCCGGCTACCGCTGACCCTTCCCGGGAGAGGGTGTCAGGTCGGATCATCGCCGCGGGGGCGCCGGCCCGCGAGGCGGTCCGCCGTGGCATCTCGCTGTTCCCCGCGGAGCATTCCCTGGGCCTCATCGCGGTGGATCGCGGAGGCTGGGGAGCAGCGCCAGCCGCAGCATGGCCCACGGCATGGCGCCGGCCTCGCCTTCTCGCTAATATCATCCGCTCCGCAGCCGATTTTCGAACAGGAGCGCCGGGGGCGTCCGCCAGGAACCGCCCGGCTTCATCCCCACGAACGGAGTCCTCCGTGATCCGGATCCTGTCGGCCTTGCTGGCTGCCTGCTGCGCCCTCTGCCTCGGCCTCGGCTGTGCGGAGTCCACCTCCCCCTCGTCCGGCGACGGGGCGGGCGTGGATCCGCGGGATCGTCCCCTCAGCATGGCCATCATCCACTTCGGACCCGTGGACTTCGACGATCCCCAGCAGCTCGCGGAGCTGGCGCGGGCCGACGTGCTGATCCTCTCGGCGGAGCACTTCTGGAAGCGGACCGCCGATCCGCAGGCCGTGGCCAAGCTGAAGGCCTTCAACCCGCAGCTGAAGGTGCTGGGGTACGTGAACGTCAAGCACGTGCGCACCGACTGGGCCGCGCCCGAGATGCCGCCCGAGTGGCGGGCGTACTATCCCTACGACCTCTACGATGCCACGCTCGGCTACTGGAGCTGGACCACCGAGGGCGACACCTTGCTGGACTTCCCCAGCTGCGTCGTCATCAACATCACCAATCCGGCCTGCCGCCGTGCCATGCTCGACAACTACGCCTCCCACCACCGCAACTCCAACAACAAACTCGACGGTGTCTACTGGGACTACTTCTCGCCGACCCTCTGGATTCACCCCGACGTGCAGGTCGACATGCACGGGGAGCCGGACCTGGACGGCGACGGGATCAGCCACTTCGAGGACGCGGACGAGCTGGCGGCGTGGCAGGCGGCTCAGGTGGACCTGGTGCAGGGACTGCGCTGGCGGCTGGGCCAGGATTTCATCCAGGTCTTCAACGGCACGCGCGCGGCGCTGGACTCCAGCTTCGCGGCGCTGGGCGACGGCATGTTCTACGAGCTGTTTCCCACGCTCCCCTTCCACGGCGGTCCGCAGATGGAGCTGGCTCTCGATCCCGCGCAGTACAACAACCTCTTCGCCGCCCGCAACTGGCCGCGGCGGCGCAACGGCGGCCCGTGGCTCATCCTCTCCCACCGGAACGAGATCGCCTTCCTGGACGATCAGAACCAGCTGTACCGGATGAAGTTCGCCGAGTTCAACCGCGTGGTGGCCCTGCTGACCGGCTGCACCGCGGTCTACCACCGGGAGGAACAGTACCTGGCCAGCTGGCCCGAGGTGGAGCTGGACCTGGGGAACCCCCTGGGGGGCGTGACGCGCGAGGACAGGGTCCTGACGCGGGAATTCGAGCGCGGCCGGGTGACCCTCACCTTCACCAACGGCGAGTGGCCGCTGCCCTTCGACTTCGAGATCGTCCAGGATCGACAGGTGGTGCAGGCGCTCCACTTCCCCGCCCACGTACCCTAGCCGCGGCGCCTACCCGGGCCAGGTCGCCCGCAGGATCAGGGCCACGATCACCAGCCCCAGCGCGTGCTTGACGAGGATGGCGGCGAGCTTGCCCAGGAAGGCATGTCCGCCGATGCGCAGGCTGGGTTCCAGGCGCTTCTGGTGCCAGTACTCGCCCAGGATGGCGCCCAGGAAGGCCCCCACGAAGCTGCCCAGCACGGCGCCGGCGATGGGCACCAGCGGCGCGCCCAGGGCCGCGCCGATCAACCCGCCCACGAAGGCTCCGCCCACTCCCTGCTTGCTGGCCCCCTTCTTCGCCACGTAGAGGATCCCGATCAGGTACTCGAGGACCTCCCCCACCACGGCGATCCCCAGGAGCAGGACGAGCAGGTGCCAACCGATGTGCCGGAAGCCGGTCGCCAGGGCATAGATCAGCGCCAGGGCGACGAGCACGAAGTTGCCGCTCAGCCCCACGTAGACCAGCAGCGAGGTGCACAGCAGGACGACGGCCCAGATCATGTACCAGACCCAGGTGCCGGCCTCGGCGAGCCAGTGCATGGCGATCCCCCGTCACTCCCCCGCGGCGACGGGATGGAAGAGCTTCTCCCCCGCCTGGACCGGAAAGGGCAGGGTGTTCCGAGCGGGCGGGAGCGTGCAGTTGTACCGCTCGGGATTGTAGTCGCAGAGCGGATTGTAGGCGTAGTTGAAGTCCAGCTCGACGGTTCCGTCCTCCTGCAGATCGAGATCGAGGTAGCGGCCGCCGGCGTAGGTCTCGTCGCCGTTCGTGGCGTCGTAGAAGGGCAGCCACAGGAAGTCGTCGTCCGTGCTGTCGGCGGGACCGTAGACCGCCAGGTCGTAGGTGCGACCTTCGTGCCGGAAGAAGACCGTCCCCCGGTGGGTGTAGCGCACCTGCTCGCCCTTGCGCTTGGCCAGGACCACGGTGTCCGGCCGCGCTTCCGCGCGCAACGGCACGTGAAAGCGCAGACCGGGCTCCGGATAGTAGTAGTTCAGCCCCTCGAAGCCGGACAGATCCGCCTCCGACAGCGGGCTCGTGGTCGAGTCCATGAAGGCCTCGTTCTTCTCGATGCGCATCTCGACCAGGGCGATCTCCCAGGTCTCCTGCTCCTCCTCGCTCATCTGCACGGGACCCGGCGCCCGGGCGCCGCTGTCGCAGCCGCTCAGGCTCGCGAGGGCCCAACCCGCCAGAACGAGGCTCAGGACCAGGTCAACAGTCGGCTGTCGTTTCATGCTCGACGCATTCCTCTCGCTGCTTATCTTGGTCCGGTTCGGCTTCCCCGCGGCGGATCCGTAGCATAACATGGGCTGTGGCCGCGGGATACGGCCTGAAAAAATAGCACACCGGGCCGAGGCAGAGGAGAAGGAATTGAACCCACCTGCCCCCGTCAGCGCGGCGGAGCCGCTCGCCGTGGAGGCCTCCGCCCCCCGCTGGTGGACGCCCCTGATCGCCTTCCTGGTGGGCGTGATCGGCCGTCTGCCCGCCCTGGGGGCCTGGTGGAACCAGGATGACTGGGGGCAGCTGGGCCGTGCCGCGGGGCTGGTGCGCGAGAGCCCGCTGCCGGCCCGGTGGCTCAGTCAGGTGGCCTACTGGAAGCTGATGTGGCCCCTCTGCGGACTCGCTCCCGATCCCTACACCTGGACCCGCTTGCTCTTGCACGGCGCCAGTGCGGCCCTGGTGACCAGGATCGCCGCCCGCGGCGGGCTGGGCCAGCCGTCCCAGCTGCTGGCCGGCCTGCTGTACGCGGCGAGCCCGCTGGCCTTCACCCCGCTGTACTGGGCCAGCGGCGTGCAGGAGCTGCTGGGGGCCTTCTTCGCCCTCTGGGCCGTGGAACGCTGGCTGGCCGGCGGCCGCCTCGGCCTGACGGCGGCCCTGCTGCTCGGCCTGCTGTCCTTCCTGTCCAAGGAGAACGGGCTCGGCCTGCCCGTCCTGCTGGCGGCTCTCCTGATCTGGGGACGCCGGCGGCCGGCCGGCCGGCTGGCGGCCTGTCTCGTCGTGCTCGCGCTGGCGCTGGCCGCCGGTGGCGAGGTCCTGCTGGTGCTCCGCCACTTCGCGAGCGGATCGGGGCAGCCCTACGAGATAGGTGCCTGGTATCAGCCCCTGGATAACCTGGCCATGTACGGCTGGTGGCTGCTCTCGCCGGGTCCCCTCTTCGCATCCCACTTCAATCTCTGGATGGCCCTGGCCGGCTGGTCCCTCTGGCTGCTCTGGCTGGTCTGGGCCGTGCGCTGCTGGCGGCGGGGCAGTCGCCTGCCCGCCGCGGGGCTGCTGGCCGCCCTGTTGGTCCTCGCCCCCGATCTGCTCCTCAGGAACCACTGGTATCCCTATCTTGCCCTGCTGGCGGCGGCCGCCGGGGCCCTGACCTTGGCCTCACTGCCGCCTCCTCGCTGGCGGCTGCGGCCGCTGGCGGCCCTGCTGCTCCTGCTGGCGGCCTGGGGCTGGGCCTACGGCGGCATGACCTGGCGCCTTAAAGCGCGCGACGCGAACGGCCTGCCGGCGGATCCGGTGGTCCTGCGCACGGCCGTCTCGTACGCCGCCGCAAGCACGCTGCGGCAGCTGCCGCCGCGGCCCGACGGTTCGCCCCAGACCCGGCTGGTCCTGCTGCAGCCGCCCCGGGACAAGGCCCAGGTGGAGCTGGCCGAGCGTCTCGGCAGCTCCTGGGTCAGGGGAAGTCTGCTCTACAACGCCCTGGAGGGGCGGCTCGGCCCGCAGCTGGTGCTGCCGGACAGCGTGAGCGTGGCGTGGGCGAGCGATCTGCTGGACCAGCCCCGGGATGCCTTCGTGCTGGCCGACGCGGGCACGCAGCTGGTTCCCTGGGGCCCGGTCCCCCAGGCCCTGCTCTACCTCACCCTGACCGAGGTGGGGCGGAACCAGTTCCAGCGCGCTCGAGAGCACCTGCTGCGCGCAGGTCGGCTCGGAGAGGCCAACCTCGCCTTCTTCTTCGACGAGGACCTGCTGCTCGAGCCGCTGAATCGGATACGCTCCCGGGCCGACGCCTTCGAGGACTACCTGGCCGGACCGGGTGGAAGCGGCGGCGTTCCCGGACAACGCAACGCCCTGCAGGATCTCTTCATGCAGCTCATGCGGGCCTGCACGGGCTCTGGCAAGCCGGCCCCGCCGGCGCGTCGTTGAACCGCACGGCGTGCCGGCCCGGGGTTGTTCGCACCGGGCCGGGGACCTATAGTACGTGAGCGGAAACGCCTGCCCGCCGCTTCACCAACCGATGGAGGACCTGTTGGACACCCTCGTCGCCATCTGGAACTACCCCATCGGCTCCTGGACGGTGGGGCAGCTCGTCAGTGCCTTCCTCTGTTTGGTCGCCGGATTCCTGCTGCGGGCCGCGATCGTCAGCTGGCTCGGGCGCCGTGCCCGCAAGCTGGCCGAACGCACCGCGAGCCGGGCCGACGACGTGGCGGTTCAGGCTCTGATCGGCCCGCTGGGTCTGTTCGCGCTGGTGATGGGCATCTACTTCGCGGGCCGCATCCTGACGGCGGGATACACGAACCTGGAAGGGCTGGCCGCCACCATCGCCAAGGCCCTGATCATCCTGCTGCTGGCCTGGATGGCCTTCCGGCTGATCGACGCAGTGGCGCTCTACTTCCAGGAGAAGGCGGCGCACACCGAGACGCGCTTCGACGATCAGATCGTGCCGCTCCTGCGCAAGGCGGCCAAGGTCTTCGCGGGAATCCTGGCCTTCGTGCTGGTGGTGCAGAACCTGGGCTACTCGGTCTCGGGACTGCTGGCCGGTCTGGGGATCGGCGGGCTGGCCTTCGCCCTGGCGGCCAAGGACACCATCGCCAACATGTTCGGATCGGTGACCATCCTGATCGACCGGCCCTTCCGCATCGGCGACTGGATCTCCATCGACGCGAGCACCGAGGGCGTGGTGGAGGAGATCGGCCTGCGCTCGACGCGGATCCGCACCTTCGCCAAAACCCTGGTCTCGATCCCCAACCAGTCCCTGGCCAACGCCACGATCGACAACCACTCGCTGATGCCCCGGCGGCGCATCAAGATGACCGTCGGTGTCACCTACGACACCGGGCCGGATCAGATGCGCGAGGCGGTCCGTCGCATCGAGGCCTGGATCAGGTCCCAGCAGTCCTTCGCCCAGGACTTCATGCTGATCAAGTTCACCGACTTCGCGGCCTCCAGCCTGGACATCTTCGTCTACTGCTTCACCCTGACCACCGACTGGAGCGAGCATCTCGCCCTGCGCCAGGAGCTGAACCTGGCCATCCTAGACATCCTGGCGGAGCTGGGGCTGTCCATCGCCTTCCCCACCCGGACGGTGCACCTGGTCGACGAGGAGCCGCCGCTGACGCAGGATGCGGCCCGGGTAGATCTTTGAAAGATAAGGGCTTTTGCTATTTAATCATTTGGTCGTGCCGCCGGGATTGTGTTCGCGCGATCGGAGACGTAGAATGGCACACGAGAAATGGCATGAATCGATCAAAAGATCAAATAATGCCAGTGGCCAGGAGGCGGACAAGATCTCGGCGGCACGATCCGATCGTCGCGATCGGGTTTCCCGGCCGGGGATCACGGCGAGACCCGCAAGGGGGGTACACATGCGTCGCTTCCAGCTCGGCACCTGCCTGCTGATCTGTCTGGCTGCCCTGGCGGCGCTGGGGCAGACCACACCCTTCGCCTACCCCGGTCTCGACGGACCGGTGTACTCCCTGCTCGTGCAGGACCACGACCTGTATGCCGGTGGCGAGTTCCAGACGGCGGGCAGCCAGCCGGCCAGCTGCGTCGCACACTGGGACGGGACGGGCTGGCATGCTCTCGGAGCCGGGCTTTCCGGCACGCAGGAGTACACCGACAGCTGGGGCGGCCGGATCGTCATCGGGCCGCGCGTGAACGCCCTGGCCCTCTACGCCGGCGAGCTGATCGCGGGGGGCGTCTTCACCACGGCCGGCGCGACGCCCTGCTCCACGATCGCGCGCTGGGACGGAGCGTCCTGGCAACCCCTGGGCGGCGGGATCGCCGACGCCGTGCTCGTCTTCGACACCGGCGGCTACTACAGCTTCCCACCCGAGGTCAGCAGCCTCGCCGTGTACGAAGGCGAGCTGGTGGCCGGTGGCACCTTCCGCACCCTGGCCGGCATCACGGCCAACTTCGTGGCCGCCTGGGACGGTGCCTCCTGGCACGCCCTGGGTCTCGGCATGGCCGGCGGCACGCCCCCCCGCGTGCTGGCCCTGACCGCCGACGGCGCCACGCTCACGGCCGGCGGCGACTTCCTCGCGGCCGATGCGAACCTGACCGCGCGCATCGCCGTCTGGGATAGCGCCCACTGGTCCGCCCTCAGCCTCGGGGGGACGGACCGCGAGATCCTGGCTCTGGGCCGCTTCGGCGGCCAGCTCGTGGCCGCCGGGAGGTTCGCGCATGCCGGCCTGGTGGAAGCCCGGCACGTGGCCCTCTGGAATGGTGCGGCCTGGGAACCTCTCGGCGACGGTGTTCCGAACGACATCTACTGCCTGCAGGAGTACGCCGGCCAGCTCTTCGCGGGAGCCTTCCGCTGGGACGGGGCTTCCTGGCAGGACGTTCTGCAGACCGACGGCGCCGTCCACGCTCTGGCCGTCTACCGGGATCAGCTGGTGGTCGGCGGCTCCTTCGCGCGCATCGGCGAGCGCGCCGCCAACAACATCGCCGGTTGGCCCACCGACATCACGCCGGCCTACCTGGCGACGTTCACGGCCGAGCGTCGGGGTCGGAGCGCCCAGCTCGCCTGGGACCTGATGCCGGCGGACCCGCAGAGCGCAGCGCCCGCCTGCCACCTCTGGCGCGAAGTCGACGGCAGCCCGGCCGAACGACTGACTCCGGCACCGCTGTACGGGGAACCCGTCGGCACCGGCGTCCACTTCACGTACGTGGACGGGACGGCACCGGCCGGAGCCGTCCGCTATCGGCTGCAGGAGGTGATGGCTGGCGACGCCCTGCGCTGGCTGGGCATCGCGGAGCTGCCCGCGGCCGAGAACACACCCGCGGTCCTGCAGCTGACCGCCTTCCCCAACCCGTTCAACCCGCGCACCAACCTCGACTTCGACCTGCCGGCGCCCGGAACGATACGCCTGACCGTGCACGACGCCCGCGGAGCCCTCGTGGCGGTCCTGCGCGACGGCCCGCTGCCCGCGGGAGAGCAGCGCGTCGTCTGGGACGGATGCGACCGGAGCGGCCGGCCGGTGCCCTCCGGGGTGTACTTCGTGCGCCTGCAGACCGCGACCGGCTCGCGCCTCGGCAAGTTGATCCTGGCGCGCTGAGGGACATCGCGGCGTGCCGTCGCCCGTGCTCGCCGCGCGAGGACCATGAGGAAACGCATTCGCCAGAAGCTCACCCTGGCCCTGTTCGGCATCCTCTTCGCCCTGCTGGTCGGAGAGGTGGCCGCCCGCGTCCTGCTGGCGGTCCTGCCCGATCCCGCCGATTCCGTCTTCATCAAGGACGAGGACACGACCTGGCGATTCCGCCCCTCGCCGGCCGGCGTCGCCGAGGACGATCCGGAGCACGTCAACGCCCTGGGTTTTCGCGACCGCGAGCATCCCCTCCGCAAGGCCCCCGGCACCTACCGCGTGCTGGGTGTGGGCGACTCCTTCGTCTTCGGGGCCGTGCCTCCCGCCCAGAACTTCCTCCGCGTGGCCGAGGATCTCCTGAACGCGGGCGCCGGGGACTCGCTGCGCACCGAGATCCTGCTCATGGGCTGTCCCGGCTACAGCCCGGAGCATTATCGCGGACTCGTCGCCGGCCCCGGCCTGGAGCTGGATCCCGACCTCGTCGTCGTCGCCCTGTTCGTGGGCAACGACGTGACGGGGATACCCGTGCGCGGCCGGATCATCCGCGGCCAGAAGTACTACACCGGCAGCCCCCGGCCCTGGTTGCACCTGCTGCGCCGCTCGCGCCTCTGGCAGCTCGCCGAGAGCCTCTTCGTGCGGCAGATCAAGCTGGCCTGGCTGCAGAGACAACGGGGTCGGGAGCAGATCCCGTCGCCGGGGCAGGCCGGCGGCGCCGCGGCGGACAGCGCCAGCGGCGACCGCGCCACGCCGTACGTTTCCCCCCTGTATCTCGAGATCGAGGACAAGAACCTGCCGGTCTACTCGAAATCGCCGGGCCGGCACCTGCAGCGCCTGTGGGCGGAGGCCGAGGGCTACCTCGAGGACATCGACCGCTCCTGCCGCCGGGCGGGAGTACCCTGGCTACTGCTGTTGATCCCGGAGGAGATCCAGGTGGACAGGCAAGTGCGGGACCTGGTCCTGAGCGGCCTCGGGCGCGACGCCGCCCGCTACGACCTGGACCTCCCCCAGCGCCGGCTGGGCCGCTGGGCCGTAGCGCACGACGTGCCGGTGCTGGACCCGCTGCCGCGCCTGCGGTCGGCCCAGGGGGCCGGCGTCCGCTTCTACGTCCCCAACGACACCCACTGGAACGAGCGGGGCAATCGCTTGGTCGGCGAGATGCTGGCCGCCGCCGTGGCCCGCCTGCGAGCCGGCAGCGGGTCCGCCGCCTCGCCGGCTCGTTGATCCGCGATTCATCCGGGTGAACGGCAACCGGTGGCCAGCGGCCAGCGGCCCGCCTCCGCCCGCGACCCGCTCCTGCTCAGCGCAGGAAGAGCAAAGCCCCACCGCCCACCGCCACGAGCACCCCCAGCAGGGTCACCACGGAGGGGCGATCGCGGTAGAAGATCCAGGACGGCAGGATGACCCAGATGGGAACGGTGCCCAGGAAGGCCTGGGCGATCCCCGTGCTGGTGTGCTTGATGGCGATGATCGAGATCCAGACCGAGATGAACGGCCCCAGCAGGATGGCCCCGCCGAGGGCCAGCAGGCCGCGGCGGTCGGCCAGACGGTGCCAGCGCTCGGCGGTGCCGCGCCGGGGCGCCACGAACACCCACAGGACCGCCGTGGCCCAGACCATGCGCACCAGGGTGGCCCCGAGGGGGTCGACGCCGCTCGTCATGCCCAGCTTCACGAAGGTGCTCCCCAGACCCTGTCCCGCGGCCGCCACCAGACCCAGCAGATAGCCGGTTCGCAGCTGGCGGGTCGAGAGGCCACCCCAGGCACCGGTATGCTTCTCGCGGCCCGACACGGCCAGCAGCACGCCGCAGATGATCAGGGCGATGGCCAGCAGGTCGCGCGTCCCGAGGTGTTCCGCCAGGAGGAACCAGGCCGTGATCACGGTGAAGACCGGAGCCGTGGCCATGAGCATCATGCTGCGGCGCGGACCGATCCGCGTGAAGGCGCTGAAGAGCGCCGAGTCCCCGATGGCCAGGCCCACGATCCCGCTCAGGCCGATCCAGACCTGGTCGCCGAGGGCGAGCCCCTCCGGCCAGAAGCTCCCGAACAGCACCCGGTGGGTCACGGCCAGGCAGAGCGCACCGCCCACCACGCGGAACAGGTTCACCATCGTGACGCTGAGGCGCTGACCGGCGATGGTGAAGAGGATCGAGGTGAAGGCGAAGATCCAGGCGGCCAGGATGGCCATGGCCTCGCCGTAGTGCGACCAGCTCGTCAAGGGCATCTCCAGGTCCAGGAATCGCCGGCCGCCGGGGGATGACGGCCGGCGAAGCTCGCGCAGGGTGACCGCCGCGTCAGATGGCCCGGGTGGCGCGCCGCAGCCAGGTGCGATGCAGCACGTCCACGTGCCGCCGCAGGCTCCGGTAGACCTCCTGGTGGTAGGCATTCAGCCATTCCCGCTCGGCGGGGTTCAGCAGCTTCCGGTCCACCAGCTTCAGGTCGATCGGGCAGAGCGTCACCGATGCGAAGCGATACCACGGCTGCTGGGCGTTGCTCAGCTTGAGGTCCTCGACGACGAAGCCCAGGTTCTCGATGCGGATGCCGAACCGTCCGGCCTCGTAGTGCCCCGGCTCGACGGACATGAGCATGCCCGGCTCCAGGGGCACCGTGGGCACGTCCTTCATGCTGCACGGCCCCTCGTGAACCCCCAGGAACTGGCCCACCCCGTGGCCTGTCCCGTGGTTGTAGTTGGCGCCCGCCTCCCAGAGGGGCTTGCGCGCATGCAACTCCTGCCGCTGACCCGTGGTCCCCCCGGGAAAGGGGGTCGTGAAGATGGCGATCATCCCCTTGAGCACGCGCGTGAACATCTCCCGCTCGCGCCGGGTCGGCTTGCCGAGGGTCACGGTGCGCGTGATGTCCGTGGTGCCGTCGGGGTACTGGCCGCCGGAATCGATGAGATAGAGGCCGCGCGGCCGCAGCCGCTTGCTGCTCTCCTCGCTGACCGTGTAGTGGATGATGGCCCCGTTGCCGGCGTACCCGCTGATGGTGTCGAAGCTGCAATCGACGAACTTGGGATCCTCGGCGCGGAAAGCGTCGAGGCGGCGGGCGGCGGACAACTCGGTGACCTTGCCCAGGCGCACCTCCCGCTCCAGCCAGCGCAGGAACTTGACCATGGCCACGCCGTCCCGCACGTGGGCCGCGGTGATCCCCTTGATCTGGGTCGCGTTCTTGACGGCCTTCATGGCGAAGACCGGCGACGGCGCCTGCACGATCGGACAGCCCTGCAGCAGATCCAGGACCCAGCGGTTCGTGACGGCGGGATCGATCAGGACGGGCTGCTTCTTGCGCCGCAGCTCCCGCAGCGCCCGGGGCAGCTCCTCATAGGGCGCGAACCGCGCGCTCCGCGACAGGCCCTTCCGCACCGCCTTGCCCACCTTGCGCGGGTCCGTGAAGATGGTGGCGCCGCGCTCGGTCACCACCGCATACGCGATGGCCACCGGCGTGTAGGCGATGTCGTCGCTGCGGATGTTGAAGAGCCAGGCGATGGCGTCCAGGGCCCCCAGCACGTGGGCCTTCGCCCCCCGCTGCCTGAGCACGGCGCGCAGGCGCTTCAGCTTGCTGGCCGTGTTCTCCCCGCTGTACTGCACGCCGTGAGCCTTGATCGGCGCGAGGGATCGCGCGGGCCGGTCCTTCCAGAGCTGGTCGACCAGGTTCTGCGCCAGGTAGCGGACCCGGATCCCCTTGGCGCCCAGCTTGTCCGCGAACTGCTCGGCGGCGGCCACGGACATGACCTGCGGATCGACGCCCAGGACCTGCCCCTTCTTCAGCTCCCGGGCGGCCCAGTCCACCAGGGCGGGAACTCCCGGGACTCCCAGCTTCATGAGGGTGATGCCCGAACCCTTCAGCTCCAGGTCCGCCTGTAGGAAGTAGCGGCCGTCGGTCCAGAGTCCGGCCTTGCGAGCGGTCACCAGCAGGTCGCCGGCCGAGCCCGTGAAGCCGCTCAGCCACTGGCGGCGCTTCCAGCAGTCCGGAAGGTACTCGCTCTGGTGCGGGTCCACGCTCGGGACGTAGTAGGCATCGAGCTTCTGCTTCCTCATGAGCGCGCGCAGCGCGGCGATCTTCTCGCGGGTCTTCATCCCATCCTCCTGCCTGTACCTGGAAATCGCCTGTGTCGGATTCCCGGCATCATAACGCCTGCCCGCCGGGTTCACCACGAAGAAAGGGCCCCGGGGCAGCCGTCCGGGGCCGGAGGAAGGTCGGGGCGAGGGCGCAGGCCGGCGATGGCCCGCAGGCGAGCGCCGGCGCCCGCGCCGGCGTCCACCTCACCTGAGGTAGCCGTTGATGACGATGGCGTGCGTGTAGGGAGCCGCCGTGCTGATCACCTGTCCTTCGCCGGCGAAGATCGGCTGGTCGAGGGCGAAGGTCTGCCCGGACATGGAGGCGCGATAGACCGTACTCCCGTCGATGGTCAGATCCCAGTACGGGGATTCTGATCTGTTCGTGTAGATGTTCGTGATGACGAGCAGCCGGCCGGCCGGCACCATGTAGGAGCTCTCGGACGTCGAGACGATCACGGGCGTCACGACCGCGTCCACGAGAAAGCCGTTGACGATCAGGGGAGCGCCCGCCGAGGCGGAGGACGTGACGAACTGGTCCGAAGCCGCGATGATCGGCAGCTTCGTGTTGGCGTTTCCGGTCACGTTCATGATCGCGTAACCCGCCACCCGCAGCTCGAAGCCCCCGGGATTGTAGACGTTCGTGATGTAGAGGTTCTTGCCCGAGGTGACCCGGTAATCACGACCCGTGTAGATCTGGAGAGTCACCGGGATCAGCTCGGCGAGGCCGTCGGGGTAGGCAATCTCACCGCCGCCCGTGCCGCCGCCGGTTCCGGCGATCGTGATCGTCTGGCCCACCTGGGTGATCAGGATGTCCTCGCCTCCCACCAGGCTGACGTCGTCGGTCAGGTCGTTGAGGCTCTTGACCGCGCGCCCAGCGGCGACGTTCAGGCTGTAAGGGCTGGCGGTCAGGGCCACGCGCGGCTCGAGCTCGGGATCCTCGCCCAGCTGGACTCCGAGCCAGTAGGGCTCGTCGAAGGGGAGAGCCAGGGGGGTGATCTCACCCAGGACGGTGCTGAGCACGGAACCGCTGACGGGCGCTTCCTGGGTCTCTTCCCAGAGCGCCTCGCCCGCGCTGGCGACGTCGTAGATCCGGAAGGTGACCTGGTAGTCTCCATCCGGCACCAGGCTCCCGCTGCCGTCGCGCAGGGTGCCCTGGAAGCTGAGGGTTTGCGGCACCGTACCCCACGCCAGCGTGGCGATCAGCAGCAGACTCGTCAGGATGGAGATGCAGATTCTCATTGTCGTCCCTCCCGGACAAACACCAGCACCAGCGAGCGAGGAGCGGGCCGATCCCGCTCAGCGCGTCAGCAACATCTTGCGCGTCAGCACACCCAGCCGAGATTCCAGGCGCGCGAAGTAGAGCCCCGAAGCCACGGCAGACCCGTCGTCGCCCAGACCGTCCCAGATCGCCTCGTGCCATCCCGCCGGCTGCGGCCCTTCCTGCAGACGCCGGACTTTCCGCCCGCGCAGGTCGAAGATGCTCAGACTCACCCATGACGGAGAGGGCAGAGCATAACGGATCCTCGTGCGCGGGTTGAAGGGATTGGGATAGGCATGATCCAGCCGCCAGCTCACCGCCGGCGGCAGCGGAGCAGGCGAGAGGAACGCGCGGTAGCCGGACCAGAAGCCGATCTCGAGCGAGGCCGTGGGCCTGGCGACCAGCCCCACACAGGTCTGGCCCACCGTGCAGTTCAGACCATGCTGCGGGCCGCCGATGGCGGCGCCCCCGGTGCCGACGACGGCCTGCGTGAGCACGGGACCGGCCAGGATCGGCGAAGAAGTCGCCAGACAGAGGACGCTCAGGACGACAAGCATGCGAGCAATCATGGCGGGGCTCCCTCAGGTGGGACCTCTGGGCTCGATCCCTTGGCTCAACCGGTTTGACAGTCCTGTTTCTCCGTATGCAGATGATTCAGGAAAGCAACGAAGCGTAGTATATCATAAGCGATGAGTCAATTCCACATATTCGCGCCGCCCGCGGGGCTCGCTGAGCCCGGGCCGGAGATCGTCCTGGTCGTTCAGTGCCACGGCACGGCCGGCCCGTCAGCCGGCTCCCCGAAGAGGATCCGCACCGTATCCTCCTCCAGGGAGATCTCGGGCGTCTCGATGATGCGGCCCAGCTCCTCGTCGTACTGCCGGAACACGAAGGTGGGCACCAGCTCCACGTCGTACTCGGCCCGCAGGTCCGGGTAGCCCAACTCCTGCAGGGCCCGGGCGGCGGCCTCGTCGTCGGCGCGCCCGACCGCGTACATGCGGAAGCTCAGGTGGGGATTGTCCAGGGCATCGAGGATCTTCCAGAAGCGGGGAACCTCCCGCGCGGAGTCCGCGCACCAGGTCCCCAGCACGCAGATCACCTCCACGGGCGCCTCGATGGTGCGCAGGCGCGCCAGGGCCTGCCGATCGGGCTCGTACTCGGTGTAGGGCTCGGTCCAGCCGGGGTCGAGGATCATGATGTCGCGGCGGCTCACCTCCCCCAGCAGGATCGGCCCGCCCGCGGACTCGAAGCGCAGGTTGCCGGGCTCGCCCGCGGCCGGCCGGATGGTGCTCGTCGTTTCTGCCGGCGAGCCGGCCGGTTCCGCGGACGGTGGGCCGGCCGGCGCGCGGGCCGGCAGACCGGCCAGCAGGGCCAGGCTCAGGGATCCCGCCAGAATCAGGTGCAGCGCCGGCGGGCAGGCGGAGGTGGCTTTGCGGCGTCCATTGTCCATGATCGAAGAGCTCCGGATCGAGAATGGCGGGCCACGGAGAGAATCCCCGTTTTGCCCGGAGGACGGGCGATGACGTAGAATATACACGGTATACCGCGATCGAGACAGCTCACTCCTGGCCAGAGGTCACGACATGCTCCGCCGCCTGATCCTGCTGCTGCTCCTGGCCGGCCTGCTGGTGCCGGTGCCCGCCCCCGCTCTCCAGCGCGCCGTGCCCGGCAAGGCCTCCCTGTCCGCCCTGCAGACGGCCGCGCCCACCGGACGCGTCGTCGTGAAGTTCACCGAGGACTCCGGCGTGACCGTGACCGCTTCCGGTCTGACCTCGCCGGCCGCCGGGACCGCGGCGCGGCTCTCGGTCTTGCTGGCGCGCGAGGTTCCGGGGGCGGGGCTAGCCCGGCACTTCGCGCAGCCGGCATCCGAGCTGGACGCCCTGCGACGGCGGGCCGAGACCCGCAGCGGCCGCCGCCTGCCCGACCTCGAGCGCTACCTCCGGATCACACCGGCCGGGACGGTCGGCCGCGCCGCCCTGCTGCGCCTGGTGAAGCTGCTGGCCGCCGATCCGGCCGTCGAGACCGCCTTCCTCGAGCCGGTGGCCGTGCCCGCGGACCTCCTCTTCGACGCCTTCGGCGGCCGGGCGGGCGTGCCGGCCCCCGGCACCCGCACGGCGGCCGCCGCGACGCCCACCACCACCCCCGACTTCAGCCCGCTGCAGGGCTACCTGGATCCGGCCCCGGACGGGGTGGACGCCTGGGGCGTCGCCGCCGTCCCCGGCGCCGACGGAGCGAGCGTCAGCGTGATCGACGTGGAGGGTGCCTGGCTCTGGGCCCACGAAGATCTGCCGGATCCCTTCGCCGCCCTCGGCACGCAGGTCGACGACCTGGCCTGGCGCAATCATGGCACCGCGGTGATGGGCGAGATCCGCGGCCAGGACAACGGCTACGGCGTCCGGGGCATCGCCCCGGCCTGCTCGGTCGGCGCCAGCTCGATCGGCGACCAAAGCACCGCCGAGGCCATCGTCGCCGCCACCGCCGTGCTCGAACCCGGGGACCTGATCCTCATCGAGCTGCACGCCCCGGGCCCCAACGCCAACGGCGCGGGGCAATACGGCTACCTGCCCATGGAGTTCTGGCAGGACAACTTCGACGCCATCCTGCTGGCCAGCGCGGCGGGTCTGATCGTCTGCGAGGCGGCGGGCAACGGGCAGCAGGACCTGGACGACCCCCTCTACCTGGATCTGTTCGACCGCAGCGTGCGCGATTCGGGAGCCATCATGTGCGGCGCGAGCGCGGGCGTGGACCTCGATCCGGCCTGGTTCACCAACTACGGCGCGCGCGTGGACCTGCAAGGCTGGGGCGGCGACGTGGTCACCTGCGGTTACGGTTCCCTGCAGGGCTTGCCCGACCTGCCCGAGACGGAGTGGTACACCGACGGCTTCAACGGCACGAGCAGCGCCTCGCCCATCGTCACCGGCGCCGTGGCCAGCCTGCAGGGCATGGTGAAGGCGGCTTTCGGGACGGCCCTCGACGCCGGCCTGGCGCGGCTCATCCTGGTGCAGACCGGCACGCCCCAGGAGGGCACCGAGCACATCGGCCCCCGGCCGGACCTGACGGCCGCCTGGGCTCTCGCCGCGGCCGGCGTCGGCAGCGTGGCCGGCACCGTCAGCGACGGCGCGAGCGGCCTGCCCCTGGCGGACGTGCACGTGCTGGTGGTGCAGACGGGAGCCTTCGCCCTCTCCGCGGGAGACGGGAGCTACCGCTTCCCGCTCCTGCCGGGCGGCTACGACCTGACCTTCAGCTCCTTCTTCTACGAGACCCTGACCCTGCCGGCCACCGTGACGAGCGGCGCCGGCTTCCCGCTCGATGCGGCGCTGGCGGCGCGTCCCACGCTGGCCATCGCGGGCAAGGTGTACACCCGGATCGGCACTCCGCTGGCGGGCGTGCGCGTCACGCCGCTGGGAGTGCCCCTGGCCGCGGTGAACAGCGGTGCCAGTGGCAACTTCCGGATCGAGGGCGCCCCCGCGGGCGAGCTCTACCGGTTGCTCTTCGACGACCAGCCCGGATACGGAGCGGAGTATCGCGAGATCGCCACGGCCGGCTATCCGTTCCCCGAGGTGCCTCTCTTCCTGACCATGCCCGCGGTCAGCGAGGACTTCGAGCTGACGGACGGACAGTTCCTGGCCGATTCCCTCTGGACCTGGGGCACGCCGGAGGCCGGGGGCCCGACGGGCGGCTTCAGCGGGGAGCGCTGCTGGGGCGTCGGCATGACGGGAAACTACCGCGACGACGTCGTGGGCTGTCTGTACAGCCCGGTACAGGACTTCGGATTCACCCCCATCGAGCACCTGCTGCTCAGCTTCCACTACTGGAGCGAGACCGAGGCGGGCTTCGACGGAGTGCAGCTGCAGGTCTTCAAGAACGGCAGCTACGAGACCCGCACGCCCCTCAGCGACTACACCGACATCTCGCTGAGCGGACAGGCCTACGGACCCGGCTGGTCCGGGAACAGCGGCGGCTGGCGCGGCACCGTCTTCGACCTCAGCGACCTCATCGGCCCGGAGTTCATCTTCCGCCTGGTCTTCGGCTCCGACTCCGGCGTCAACGGGGCCGGCTTCTGGATCGACGACATCGCCTGGGACACCGGCGGCGACCTGACGGCGGTGCCCGGGGAAGGGGACACCCCGCCACCGGCTCCGCGGCCCGGCTTGACCGCCTTCCCGAATCCCTTCAATCCGCGCACGGTCATCGCCTGGCGGGTCGCAGCGCCCGGGCCCCTGCAGGTGGCGATCTACGACCTGCGGGGCCGCCGTGTCCGCACCCTGCTCGACGGCGCCGTCGCGACGGCCGCCGGTACCGTTACCTGGGACGGCTGTGATCGCACGGGCCGGCGGAGCGCCAGCGGTGTCTACCTGGTGCGCCTGCGGGATGCGCGGGGAGCGACCGCGAGCCTGCCGCTGACCTTGCTCCAGTAGGCCGTGCGGCCGGACGAGGCCGCTTCCGGGCCCCAGCCCGGAAGCCGTCCGTCAAGCCCGGCCACGGTCCTCAGGGCCAGAGCTGAAGAAAACGGGAGGTGGCCAGGGCCGCTCCCTCGGGCCCCGCGGCCACCGCGTGCAGCTCTTCCAGGATCGGCGCGGCCGCGGCGGGGAAGGCCACGGCGTCGAGATCGGCGGTGCCCCTCGCGTCCCCGGCCCGGCGGTTGTCGTGGCCGAGATTGCCGACGACGTCGAAGCCGGCGGGCACCGCCTGCAAGTCGAGGGGGCACTGGCGGCAGTAGTAGTCCGGGTCGTCGTACTTGGGATTCTGTCCGGTGTGCACCAGCAGGTTGTCACGGCACCAGCCCGGGGACGGCTCGTCCGCGCGCGGCGCCGCGGCACGGTCGATCACGATCCCGCAGGCTCCGGTGTCGAAGACGGCGTTGTCGGCGATCCGCGCCACCGGCCGGCCGGCGCCGGCGGCCCAGTAGGCGATCCCCCAGGTCAGGACCTCTTCGATCACGTTGTCCTGCACGTCGGCCCGCGCGTCGACGAAGATGCCGATCCCCTTCCAGTAGCGCGTGACCCGGTTGCCGGAGATCACCGCCGTGGCGTTCCACGTCACACCGATGCCGACGCCGCGCCCGCCGCCGATGACGCCGCCATGGGCCTTGTCGACCCCGTCGATCAGGTTGCCGGTGATGGTAGCCCGTGCGCCACGATAGAGGGCGATACCGTCCCAGGAGTTGCGGACGATCCGGCAGTTCCGGATCACGAGGTCGGCCCCCTCGCGGCCGCAGATCCCCATGATCCCCACCACGGTCGCCGCCACCACGGTCGAGTCGCCCAGATTGTCCCGGATCCAGCAGTCCGTGAGCGTGACCCGCGACCGCCGGACGACGACCGCCGCGTCGGTGGCCTGCCCGTCGGGATCGCGGATGCCCCCGGTCACGGTCAGGTCCGCCAGCCCCGCCGGGCCGGTGCAGTCCTCGAACAGCAGGCCGTACCCGGCGCCGGTGTGCAGAACCACGTCCTCGGGCCGGCCGCTGGCTCCCCGCAGGAGCACGCCGGCGCCGCCGAGGTGCAAGCCGACCGTGGCCGCGACCGGTGTGTCGGGATCCTCGCAGTTGCCGCAGGTCGGGTCCCGGTAGGCCTCGGGCTCGAGGAAGTAGTCGCCGGGAGCCAGCTCGAGGACCAGGGAATTCGCCAGAAGACCGGAGGCGTCGCGATGCCGGGCCAGGACCTCCAGAAACGTGCCCGGCGTGACCGGAACGACGGGGGGCGTCTCGTCGGCCCGGGCTGTGCCGCGGCCGGCCACGCAGGCCAGGCACGCCAGGATGGCCCAGACCAGGTCCGGACGGCGAGGCCGGCCATGCACGTGGAGTGGCTTCACACGGGTCCTCCCGGCCAGGATGTGGGCAGGCGATTCCCCATTCTAGCATCTCCACAAGCCAGGGGAAGGCACCAGGTGATATACTCGCAGCCGTGACGAGCAGGAATCGGCGGGGTGGCGGCCACCCATCCTGATCCCGACAGCCGACAGGAGACGACATGCACGGCACGCAGGCATCGGCCAGGCCCCGGCGGGATATTCCCGCGTCGCGGCATCAGCTCGCGGGGAACCAGAGGTGGAGCGGGGGTGTCGCGGTCGTCCTGGTCGCGCTCCTGCTCCTGCCGGTGCGCGCCGCCGCGGGTCCGGGGGATGTGCTGCGGCAGGCCCTCGCCGGGCTGGACCCGGCCGGGATCCCCACGGGCATCCTCTACGATCGCGTCGTGCCCATGTCCGGACTCGTCGCGCAGGACGGGTCCGCCGGCGCGCCTCCGGTCACCCCGGCCGCCTGGCGGCAGATGCTCCTCGAGATGACGCTCGCCTCCCTCGGCCCGACTCCCTGGCCGGAGGTGTCGCAGATCCGGCAGGCGGCGCGGAGGGCCCGCGGCACGGGCCTCGTGCCGCTGGCGGTCCTGGACCTGAGATACGACCGGATCAGGCCCGACGCCCTGGAGCGGGGGCTGCTGGTCTGGGCCGGCGGCCGCCTGAGCGAGCGAACGGGCCGGGAGGGCGCCGAGCCCTACCGGCAGGCGCGCCTCTTCGCCGCCGCGACCCTCCTGGAGGAAACCTGCCACGGCGAGCGCGTCGAGTTCGTGCTGCCGCGGAGCTTCTACCTGAGCAACGAGCCCGACCCGCCGCGCCGGCTGGAGATCGACCTGGCCGACGGCCGCGGTTTCCGCCCCCTGGCCCCGGAGCAGCACGTGACCGCCTCCTACGAGCGAGCGGGGCGCAAGATCCTCCGGCTGAGGGCCACCCGCGCGGACGGCACCGTGCTGCAGAGCAGCTTCCTCTTCACGGTGCGGGCCCGGCAGGTGCCCGCGCCCAGCGAGACCTGGCCCCTCACCGCCACCATCCCCTACCTGGGCGGCTACGGCACCGGCGAGGCTTACGTATACCTGGCCGAGGAACACGCGACCCTTACCGAACCGGTCCTGGTCGTGGAGGGTTTCGATCTCGACAACAGCATGAACTGGGAAGAGCTGTACCTGCTCCTGAACCGGGAAGACCTGCTGGAGACGCTGCGGGCCGAGGGCTACGATGCCGTGATCCTCAACTTCACCGAGTCCACCGACTACATCCAGCGCAACGCCTTCCTGCTGGTGGAGCTGATCCAGCAGGTCCAGGCGGCCGTCTCCCCGGATCGTGAATTCCCGGTGATCGGCGCCAGCATGGGGGGGCTCGTCGCCCGCTACGCGCTGGCCTACCTGGAGTCCACCGGTGCCCCGCCGCGGGTCAGCACGTTCATCTCCTTCGATGCGCCGCAGAACGGGGCCAACATCCCCCTGGGACTGCAGTACTGGCTGGACTTCTTCCAGGGAGAGTCGGCGGACGCCGCCTACCTGTTGAGCCTCCTCGACACGCCGGCGGCGCGGCAGATGCTGCTCTATCACCACACGTCTCCGCCGGGTGCGACGGGCCAGAGCGATCCTCTGCGGGCGGAGCTGCAGGCCGATCTCGCCGCCATTGGCGACTATCCCGCCGGCCCGCGTCGCGTCGCCATGGCCAACGGCAGCGGCGCCGGCGCCGACCAGGGCTACACGGCGGGGGCCCAGATCATCCTCTACGAGTACAGCAGCTTCCTGGTGGACATCACCGGAAACGTCTGGGCGGTGCCCGACGGGACCGGCCAGCAGATCTTCGACGGCCTGATCGACCTGATCTGGCCGCTGCCGGACACGCAGATGAGCGTCACGGTGACGGGGACCCATCCCTACGACAACGCGCCCGGGGGCTACCGGGCGTCCATGGCCCAGATGGACAGCACCGAGGCCCCCTACGGGGACATCGTCGCCCTCCACGACGACCATGGCTTCATCCCCACGATCAGCGCCCTGGATCTGGCCACGGAGGATCCCTTCTACGACGTGGCCGGCGATCCGGACATCCTGGCCCGGACCCCTTTCGACGCCGTCTACTACCCCCTGGAGAACCAGGAGCACGTGCTGATCACGCCCGAGAACAAGACCTGGTTCCTCGCGGAGATCCAGCCTCCACTGAGCGGCGTCCAGCCCGACCTGGCCGCCGCGCCAGCGGCACCCGTGCTGCTGGCCGGCTATCCCAATCCGTTCAATCCCGCGACCACCATCGGCTTCAGCCTGCCGGCGGCGGGTCCGGTCAGGCTCTTCGTCTGCGATGTGCGGGGACGGCGGATCCGCTCGCTCGTGGATGGCACGCTGCCCGCCGGCCGGCACGAGGTCGTCTGGCGGGGGCGGGACGAATCCGGACGCTCGGTCGCCGCGGGGATCTACTTCTACCGGCTCGAGGCCGGCGCCTTCCGGGACAGCCGTCGCCTCGCCCTGGTCAGGTGAGACGCCGCGCCGCCTCTCCCGCCGGCCGAACGAAACAGAGAACGTCATGAGACATCCCGGCGATCGTCCTGGAGAGCACGAGCACGTTCCCGCCGTTCCGCCCCGGATCGCGCGGGGGGGCTCCCCCCGCTCCTGGCTCTTTCCCCTGGTGGGGCTGGCCGCCCTGCTGTGGTTTCTCGTCCGGGTGGTGCCCCGTCCATCGAGGGCGGGATACCCCTGTCAGCGCGTGAGCATGCCGCTGGCCGGAGGCTTCCTCGTCTGGCTGGGCAGCCTGCTCGGAGGCGGCTGCCTGCTGCACCGGGCGCGAGCGCTGCTGGGGCGGCACAGGCTGGGTCCGACCTGCGTCTGCCTCGGACTCGCCGCCCTCTGCGCCCTGGCCAGCCAGCTCGGACAGCCGGGCGGGACGGCCCGGGCCGAGCTGCGGCTGCCCAACGAACCCATCGGGGGGGCACAAGGCCTGCAACCAGGCCGCGTCGTCTGGATTCACGATCCCGATGCGACGGACTGGCTCGGGCCCGGCCACGGGCACTGGTGGGAGCCGGAGCACACCGACCAGGCGGTGGTCTCGGCCATGTTGACGGCGGCCCTGCGCCGGCTCAGCGGCGAGTCCAGCGATGCGGCGGCCTGGGACGCGCTCATCCGCCACTTCAACCGCACCCACGACCGGGGCGACGTCGGCTACACCCCCGGCGAGAAGATCACCATCAAGGTGAACTTCGTCGGTTGCCACTACCTGCCGGGCTGGGGCGGCGTCGATCCCGTCAGTTACGACCTGGTGGGACTGGTGGACTACATGAACACCTCGCCGCAGGCGATCCTCGCGCTGCTGCGGCAGCTCGTCCAGGTGGTCGGCGCGGATCCCGCGGACATCTCCGTGGGGGATCCCCTGACGCTCTTCCCGAACCAGTACTACGATCTGCTGCAGCCCGAATTTCCCGCTGTCCACTACCTGGATCACGACGGCGGCAACGCGGAGCATCCGCGGACCGCCGTGCAGTTCTCCTCAGTGCCCCTGTACTGGAGCTGCCATCCCACGGGCTGCGCGCAGGACTACGTGCCCGAGTGCTTCACCCAGGCCACCTACGTCATCAACCTCGCCAACTTCAAGAGCCACAGCGCCGCCGGTGTGACCCTCTGCGCCAAGAACCATTACGGCTCCCTGTTCCGGCTGCCGGCAGAGACCGGCTACTACGACATGCACCAGAGCCTGCCGTACCTCACGCCGGCCGACGGCAGCTACCGGGCCGTGGTGGATCTGCTGGGACACGCCCATCTGGGCGGCAAGACGCTGCTCTACCTGATCGACGGCCTGTACGCGGGGGTCCATCCCAACGATCACGCGCCCCGACGCTGGAGCTGCGAGCCTTTCGACGACGATTGGACCTCCAGCCTCTTCGCCTCCCAGGATCCCGTCGCCTGCGAATCCGTCGGCTTCGACCTCATGCAGCTGGAAGGCGACCCGCGGCTCTTCCCGCAGATGCCCGGCGCCCACGATCATCTGCACGAGGAGGCCCTGGCGGCGGATCCGCCGTCGGGGACGTTCTACGATCCCGATCACGACGGCGACGTGACCCGCCTGGCGAGCCTCGGGGTCCACGAGCACTGGAACAACCCGGTGGACAGGCTCTACAGCCGGAACCTGGG
>CAZGEC010000034.1:0-2634 GCA_964524645.1 uncultured Fibrobacteraceae bacterium
AGCCCCTCGGACACCGCCATCTCGATGCCGCCGTGGTACTGCACCGCCTCGCCCAGCACGTTCTCGAACTCGAAGGTCGTGATCACGCCTATGTAGGGCTCGTAGGCCACGCCGCCGTGGATGCGCTGCTGCAGCGCCTCCTCGTCCAGCCCGATCTGCGGGTTGTTGAGGTTCTTGACCAGCACGCCCAGCCGCGTCCGCTCGTGCAGGGTGATCAGCAGACCCGCATCCACGCCCGCCACGGTGTCGCTGCCCGGGTCGATCCCCTGGCCGCCGTCCGCCTCTTCCAGGGTGGGACCGAAATCGAGGTTGTAGAGGTTGACGGAGGCGCCGAGCAGCGCCGTCGAGTGCATGTCCTGGTAGAGAGTCAACCCGTACGACAGGGTGTAGGTGTTTTCGCTGAGCAGGTCCACCGACTCGGTCTGTCCGGTTGCCAGATTCTCGTCGTCCCATTCCACGCTGAAGCGCCGCACGCCGAAGCCCAGACTGCCGGGTAATCCGGCGACGCGGAACGCTCCGCCCACGTAGATCAGGTCGGTGAAGGAGAGGGCGTAGGGCCGCACGTAGCTGGTGGCCAGGGTCGAGCGCGTCATGGCCGCCAGACCGGCCGGATTGAAGTAGGGCGCGAAGGCGTCGTCGGCCACCGCGACCTGGGCGTCGCCCATGCCCCGGGCCCGCGGACTGACGTCCACGTTCTCGAACACGGCCCGGGCCGGCTGGGCCAGGAGCCCGAGGGCCAGCGCCGCCAGCAGTCCTGTCAGTTTCCGAGTCATCGCTGCCTTTCCCTCACTGGCTGAGCCGGGTGGCCACGACCACCGGCGCGGTTTTGCTGTCCACATCACCGGTTTCCAGATCGACCGCCTGCAGGTGCACGACGTACATGCCGGCCGGCACCAGCTCGAAGTCGCTGTCGCGGCCGTCCCAGGTGCGCTGAGTGAATTCGCCGGGAACGACGGAAGCGGGGCCGTCGAAGCGGCTGTCGTAGATCTTCACGACGAGCCGCCCCTCCAGGTCGAAGATGCGCAACGTGGTCTGGGAGCGCGACTTGGTGATGAAGCGGATGGGAAAGCTCTCGCCGATGCGCGGCAGGAACGTGCGGCCCGGCACCTTCAGCACCAGCCGCTTGCCGGCCCCCGAGGGCACGGGCGGCTGGGCGGGATCGGCCGGGGCGATCTCCCACCCGACCGGGAAGTTCTCGCTCACCTCGTCCTGGCCGTCGATGCCGTTGCCGTCGATGGGGGACTCGTCGCTCTCGTCGAAGTCCACCCGGTGGTAGGAGTTGCCGGCCCCGGTGGTGTTCCCGGTACCGGCCGGGTAGGGATGCTGGTTCGGGATGAGGGTCTCGGGAGCGTAGAGGCTGGGCGTGCTGTCCGGGTCCGGACCATCGATGGAGACGCCGTTCTTGCTGAAGGCCTGGGCGGCGTTGTCCCAGTCGCTGCCCCAGAAGAAGACGTCGATGTCCGTGACCAGATCGCTCTGCCCGTCCCAGTAGAAGAGGATGGCCGTCTCGCCCGTCTCGGTCAGCGTCGGACTCGTGCTGCCCACGATGCTGCCCGGGAAAACCTCGCGCATGTCCGGCACGGTGTCCTCGAAATCGGCGTCCTCGTAGAGTTCGTAGGTGGGCAGGAAGCCGTACTGGCTGGCGAAGTTGTCGCTGCCGGTGATGCTGATGGTGATGCTGTCTCCGGCCGGGATGATCGCGCCGTCGGGGAAGCGGGCGAAGAAATCGTAGTAGTCGCCTCCTCCGATCGTGCTCGAGTTCGGGTTGGGCCGCACGATGTTCCAGTAGTTCGTGTCGTCCCAGCGGTAGATGGCGTCCGTCAGGTAGTAGTCGCTGAGGTCGACCGGGAAGACCTCCATGTTGCGAATCTCGATGAACTCCTGGGCCACCGCCATGACGCAGACCTCGCTCAGCAGCAGGTGCGCCGGCCCGGTGGGCAGCGCTCCCACCGTGAAGGTGGCGGGGACGTCCGGAGCCCCGGCCGGATGGACCCCGCTGCCGCCGCCGGTGGCGTCCGCGGTCAGGTACCAGTCCACCACCGTGGTGGCGGGCTGCACCGGGATCTGCACGCTCCAGGTCCCGTCGCCGTTGTCGGTGGCGGCGACCTGGCTGTAGCCGCCGCCGTCCAGCCGGTAGAAGAGGGTCACGGCCGTGACCGTGGCGGCGGACTGGACCGTCGCCGTGATCGTCGTGACCTGGCCGGCAAACGGCGCCGGCGGATCGAGGTCCACCTCCAGGAAATCCACGGCCGGTGTCGCGGCCACCGTGTAGCTCTGCCGGAAGACGGGGGCATTGGTCGGATAGGTGGCCGTGCCGCCGTCGTTGCCGGCGGCCTCCACGTACCATTCCACCACGGCGCCGCCGGCCTGGCCCGGGATGGTCGCCGCCCAGATCCCGCCGCCGGCGTCGCTCCCGGTGACGGTCTGCCAGGCTCCCCCGTCCACCCGGTAGATGATGTCCACCGCCGCCAGGCCGTCGTAGGCCTCGACGGTGGCGCTCATGGTCACCGGCGCGTCCAGGTAGGGCTCGCTGGGGTCCAGCGTCGCCCCGAAGATGATGGGCGCCGCGGGCGTCCAGACCGCCGGTGCCGCGGGCGGCTGCTGATCGACCGTAGAGGACCAGGTGGTACTCAG
>CAZGEC010000034.1:2734-48393 GCA_964524645.1 uncultured Fibrobacteraceae bacterium
GGTAGAGGACCACGGTCTCGCCGTCCTGCAGCAGGTCCGGCACGTTGGTGCCGCTGCTGCCGAGGCCGGCGCCGATGGCGCCCGGGAAGGCCGCGACCAGATCGGGCACCGCGTCGGGCGCGTCGCCGTCCTCGTAGAGCTCGTAGTCGGGCAGCCGCCCGTAGGCCGCCTGGTACTGCTGGCTGCCCTTGATGGCCACGGCGATGGAGTCGCCGGCCGCGATCACGGCTCCCTCCGGAAAGCGGGCGTGGAAGTCCCCGCCCACGCCGCCCCCCGCTCCCTGGCCGGTCACGATGTTGTAGTAGAAGCTGGTGGGGCTGTTGGTGGCGTCCGTCAGGTAGTACTCCGCGAGATCGATCTCCGCCGCGGTCGGGTTGACGATCTCGACGAACTTGCTGCCGTCGGTGACCGGTGTGCGGATGAGCACCACCGCTTGGGAGAGGATCAGATGATCCGCATCGGCGGCGGCAGCGGGCGCAGCCGGCCATGCCCCACCGGCGACCAGTGCCCAGAGAAAGGCCGGCCAGCAGAGAAGACGTGAGAAACGCGACATCGGAGAACACTCCCTTCGGCGGAACGCGCGGAGAGCAAAGAGTTGTAGTGTCCCAGGGGGAGGTTTACAATAAGCCCGCGTCCGGTATTAGGCAAGGCGAAGTTTGGACCTATGGCCTTGAACCCGCAGGACTTGCTGCATGACCTGGTTCGGCTGCGCCTCAACGTGGAGGTTTCCGATGAACGCTCCGTGCCGACCCCGGCGACGTCCGCCCCGCTCGTTCGCCAGGCCGCTGCTGCTGCCGGCCGCTCTCGGTCTCGCCATCTTCCTCCTCGTGACGGCGGCCGCCGCGCAGGACGACACCGGCAGGAAGAAGGGCCTGCGGCCCCGCGAGGGCTCTCCGGCCTCGCCCGAGCTGAACGTCACCGATGACGGACTGCCCCGGGACATCGGCCAGATAATGGAGGTTTCGGAGGCCGAGCTGCAGAGCGGCAACCGGACCATGCGTTACCTGCGCCGCATTGCCAACGCGACGTACGACTGGCTGCTGCACCTGCGCATCTCGGTCGTGGAGAGCGACCCGCAGGCGATCCGCTACGATCGCGAGAACTGCGAGCTGCTGTTCGAGCTGATCGGATCCAGCAATCCGAGTCGTATCCTGCGGGACGACCTCGCGGAGATACGCGGCAACCTGGACGTGGCGGGTGAAATGACCTCCTGCGTGCTGGGGTTGCAGCTCGATCTCGAGAAGTACGACCTGCTCTACCCGCTGGCCGATTTCAAGCCCATGGTGGCCGCCCTGCTGAAGGCCCAGCGGGAGGGCAAGACCCAGCAGGTCAAGCTGGGCCTGCAGATGATGGAAGAGGCCATGGCCCTGCCCAACATCGACGGCCCCATCACCAGATCCCGCACCGCCTTCGACCACGCCATGCAGCTGCTCGACGCGGGCGACCGCGACGGGGCCCGCAAGGAGATCAAGAAGGCCGCCAACCTGATCTCGCTGCTGAACGTCGGCGCGTATGTCACGGAAAGCCAATGGCACCTGGCGAAGGCCAACGAGGCGCTGCAGCAGCGGCTCTTCGGCATGGCCCTGGCCTCGCTCAAGAAGGTGGACGCCCGCCTCGACGACGCTCAGGATCGGGCCTGGCCCGAGTACGCGACCGCGGTGGCTGGCGTCCGCGAGGATCTGGACCGTATCCTGACGATGGCCTCCGACGCCAAGCTGAAGTACACCCTGGAGGCGGCGCGGCTGCGGGAGGTGGCCCAGAGGATCGACCGGGAGCTGCGGATCCCTTACTGAGCCGGGGGCGGGCGGCTCAATCGCTGGCGGCCTCTGCCGCGGCGATGGCGGCAGCCATCTCGCGCGGGCTGGCCGCCCTGCGCAGCTTGGACAGCAGATCGCTGCGCCGGACCAGACGCGCCAGGCGGGCCAGTACCCGCAGCATGCGGCGGGGCTCGTGCTCTGGCGAGAGGATGAGGAACACGACGTCCACCGGCTGATCGTCCGGGGTGGGCATGTCCAGTGGCCTGACCAGCGTGGCCACGGCGATGAGCAGCCGCTCGATTCCCGGCACGCGGGCATGCGGCAGCGCGAGGCCGCCACCGACGGCGGTCGTGTCGTCCTGCTCGCGCCGCAGGATCTCGGTGACGATCCCCTGGATGTCGTGCGCGGTTCCGGCCGAGGCCAGCGCGTTCACGAGACGCTCGATCGCCTCGACCTTGCCCTGGCAGGTCAGCCCCGGTAGCAAACCGGTCGGCGGGATGTGGTCCAGCAACTTCATCCACGCAACCTACGCGCCGGACGCCGTCCTGTCCAGTGAACAGGAGCGTGGCGTCGCACCATGTCCGTCGATCCCTTCACGCCCCTGACTTGGCGGAAGCGGCTAGCGACCATCGCCCGGCGCCGGCTGCTCCAGGCGCTGCTTCCGGTGCGGCCGAGCCGCCTACGGCCGCGCCGCAGCGGCCCGCCCAACCTGCTGGTGCTCGCCGTGGACACGCTCCGCTACGACCACCTGGGGCTCGCAGGCCGGACCGGGGCCGTCACGCCCGCCCTGGACGCCTTGGCGGCCCGCGGAACCTTCTTCGCCGACGTCATGGCACCGGCCCCCTGGACCCTCCCCTCCTTCACCAGCTCCCTGACCGGGGTGATGCCCGGCCTGCACGGCGCCGGCCTGCACGGCGTCGTGCGCAACATGGACACGCAGCCGCCGCGGCGCCTGTCCGCGGCGGTGCCGACGCTGGCCCGGCATCTCGCAAGTCAGGGGTACAGGACGGCGGCCTTCTACGCCAATCCCTTCTTCGCCTTCGGCCTGGCCGAGTCCTTCCAGGACCACGCCTACGCGAACCTGCCGGCGGCCGAGCTGGCCTTCCGCGCCCTGGAGTGGATCCGGCGGCACGGCGAGCGTCCGTTCTGCTGCTTCGTGCTCTTCAACGACCCCCACGAGCCAACCCTGCCGCCGGCCCGACATCTGCGGCCGTTCCTGGCCGAGCTGGCGGAGCGCGGCGTCCGCCCCTCCGGACGGCAGCTGCGCGCCCTGGCCCGTTGGGGAGGCGGCCCGCACAGCCCGCACCTGGGGCGGATCAGCCCCCCTCCGAGCGGGGAGGAAGAGGCGGCCCTGGTGATCAAGCTCGCCCTCTACGACGCGGCCGTGGCGGCCGTGGACGCCAGCGTGGACGGCGTGCTCCGGCAGCTCGCGCGCTGGGACCTGGAGGCGGGAACCCTGGTCACCGTGTACTCCGATCACGGCGAGGAGTTCTTGGACCACGTCGCGGCGGCCCGGCTCTGGAACCACGATCCGCGCGACCTGTGGGCCATCGGCCACGGCCACAGCCAGTTCCAGGAGCTGCTGCACGTACCCTGGCTGGCGGCCGGCCCCGGCGTCCCCGCGGGGGCCTGGCGCACCGAGCCGGTCTCGCTCTGCGACATGGCTCCCACCCTGGCCGACTGGCTCGGCGTCGACCCCTTCCCCCTGCCCGCCGCCCCGGGCCCGGGCCTGGTGGGCCGATCCCTGAAGCCGGCGGGCGCCGAGGACGGCCGGCGACTCCTGCTGGCGGAGCAGATCGCCTACGGACCGGATCTGGTGGCGGTGCGGCGGGGACGCTGGAAGCTGATCGGGCCGCGGCAGGGAGATCCGCTGGCGCTCTTCGACCTGGCGGAGGATCGCCGCGAGCTGCAGGACCGGCGGCAGGAGGCGCCCGCCGCGCTGGTGGACCTGGCGGCCGCGCTGGCGGCCTGGCGCGGCGCCGTCCCGGACAGCGGAACTGGCCCGCCGCCCGGGGGCTGGCAGGACGTCTCCGAGACGGTGCGCCGGCGACTGCGCGAGCTGGGCTACGCCGAGTGAGCGTCCCCCTGCTGCCCCGCCTGCGCCGTGGTCCGGGCGACCCGGGTCGCCAGCTCGAGGAAGGCCGCCCGGGCCGGGCTCGCGGGGTTCTCCAGCGCGGGCCGGCCCGTGTCGCCGCCCTCGCGGATGGTCACGTCGATGGGGATCTCCCCGAGGAAGGGCACGCTGAACTCCTCGGCCACGCGGCGGCCGCCTCCGCTGCCGAAGATGTCGTAGGACTTGCCCGTGTCCGGGCAGACGAAGCGGCTCATGTTCTCGATCACGCCCAGCACCGGGATCTGCACCCGCATGTTCTGGAACATCTGGATGCCGCGCCGCACGTCGGCCAGGGCGAGCTCCTGGGGTGTGGTCACCATGATCACACCCGCGAGCGGGACCTGCTGGATGAGCGTGAGCTGGGCGTCGCCCGTGCCCGGGGGCAGGTCCACGATCAGGAAGTCCAGATCCTGCCAGGCCACGTCCTTGAGGAACTGCTTGACCTGGGAGAACACCAGAGGGCCGCGCCAGACGACCGGCTGCTGGGGATCGAGCCAGAAGCCGATCGAGACGACCTGCAGACCGTGGGCGCGCAGGGGAACGATGCGACGGTCCGGGCCGACCACGGGCTGGTCCCGCACGTCGAGCATGGTCGGCAAGGAGGGGCCGTACACGTCGGCGTCCAACAGACCGACCCGGTGGCCCTGCTCCTGCAGGGCGAGGGCCAGGTTGACCGCCACGGAGGACTTGCCGACGCCGCCCTTGGCGCTGGCCACGGCGATGACGTGGCGCACCCCGGGCAGCGGCTGCCGCTCCGCCCAGGGATCGTGGGCGGCCTCGCTCCGGCGGGGAGCCTGCTCCGGGGCCGGTTCGGGCCGCTTCACGTCCACCGAGACCGACCGCACGCCGGGCAGCCCGCTCACGCGTGCGGCGGCCAGCTCACCGACCCGGGCGATGAGCTCGTCCCGCTCGCTGGTCTGCACGATCTGCAGGCGCACCTCGCCACCGGAGACCTCGATCTCCCCGACCAGGTCGATGGAGACGATGTCCCGGCGGGTGCCGGGGCAGAGAACCTCGCGCAGGGCCTCGCGGATGGACTCCGACGTCGGGGGGGTTGGTGCGGCCAAGATCACACCTCCATACTGGGATAAAGACGATCCGGATTCTCGCTACCGGGAATGATGGTACGATGAGGGGCACAGGGCAAATGCCAGGGGAGACCGCAGCCGGGGACGTCATGGAATCGCTGACCGCCTTCCTGATCCTGCGCGACGAGGAGCTGCTGCTGCCCCGCTGTCTGGCCAGCCTGACCGGCGTGGCCGATGCCGTGGTCGCCCTGGACACGGGCAGCTGCGACTGCACGCCGGAGATCCTGGAGCGATTCGCCGCCGATCCCGAGGCGATCCCGCTGCGCTGGGAGCAGCGTCCCTTCGACGACTTCGGCCACGCCCGCCAGGCGGCCCTCGACCGCGTCGCCACCCCCTGGGCCCTCTGGATCGACGCCGACGAGGAACTCTCCCCCGCCCTGCGCGCGCGCCTGCGCGAGCTGCGGCGGAGCGGCGGCCTGCAGCAACGACAGGCCTGGGAATTCCGGCTGGAGAACCGCGTCTACGGGCGGGTCATGCGGGGCCGCAGCCTGGCCGGCCAGTACCGCGTGAGGCTCTTCCGCACGGACCTGGGCCGCATCACGCCGACACCCGTCCACGAGGGACTCGTCCTGCCGCCGGGAGCGAGGATCGGCCGCCTGGAGGAACCGCTGCGTCACGACACCCTGAGCAGCTGGCGGCGCTACCTGCAGAAGGTCGACCGCTACACGGACCTGGAGGCGGCCGCCGGACGGCGGCCCCGCGCGCTGCCGCTGCACTTCCTCGTCACGGCACCGGCCACCCTGTGGCGGGAGTACGCCTGGCGCGAGGGGTGGCGGGACGGCTGGCCCGGCCTGGTCTGGGCGGCGACCACCGCCTGGTCGAGCCTGCTGCGCGACTGGAAGCTGCTCGGGAACAGGGCGGACCGGCGTTGAGGCGCCGGACTCAGAGACGGGCGCGGGCCGCCAGGACGTCGGCCAGGATGCGACGGTGATCGAAGCCCAGCTCGGGCAGGGCATCCAGGGGGAACCAGCCCGCGGCGGCCGCATCGTCTCCCCCGCGAACGGGCGGCGCCGGACCGGCGAGCTCGGCCACGAACACCACCGAGACGGTGTGTCCCCGGGGATCGCGCCGCGGATCGCCGTAGGCGCGGAACTGGCGGAAAGGGAGGCCGTCCAGGCCGGTCTCCTCGGCGACCTCGCGGGCCACAGCGGCGGGCAGGTCCTCGCCGTACTCGACGAAGCCGCCGGGCAGGACCCAGCTGCCGCGGTAGGGATCGCCGCCGCGCTGCACCAGCAGCACGCCGTCGTGTCCCTCCACGCCACCCCGCAGGAGCACGACCCCGTCCACGGTCAGCGCGGGCACCGGCTGTCCCGGTCGTGAAGGCGCATCCGGCAAGGGGAAAGCCTCCCCCGCTCCGGAACCCGCGGCCGCCGGAGCGTTCAGGGCTGGGCGAAGGACTGGAGCGCCTCTTCGCAGCTCTCGAAGGTCTGGAATACGAGTTTCAACTGGGTCACGTTGAGGATGTTGTCGATCCGGTCGCTGACCTCGCAGATCTTCAGCTGACCGCCGTTCTTCTTCAAGGTGTGAAAGGCCGAGACGAGCACCCCCAGCCCCGTACTGTTGATCCAGCTCACCTTGGACATGTTCAGGAGGATATCGACGAACCCCTCCTTGATGAGGGTCTTGATCTCGCTGTGGAACTTCTCGTGGTCGGGTCCCCCCATGATCTTCCCGGAGAGATAGAGGACCATCACGTCCCCTTCGGCCTTCTTCTTGATGTTCAAGTCACCTTCCTCCTCTACGCTGGGTCGCCCGGCACCGCGGATGGGGGCACCGGGGCTGCATATCCCGCCTTTCCGAGAATGAACGCGTGCGCCGGCAAAAGCAAGCCCTTCCTGGAATACCGGACCGAATAGGAGTAACTTGGTGAGCGGGAGGGCGACCGGCGCCGGCGCGGCCGCCCCCGCTCTGCGCGCCCGGCGGCGCGCAGGAGGAAGGAGCGCCATGCCGCGCGTTCGCCCCTCGGTGCTCAGCGGCTCCTGGTTCCCGGGCGATCCCCGGCGCCTCGAGCGCACGGTGCAGCAGTACCTCGCCGCCGCGATCCCCGCCGACCGGCCCCGGGGCCGGCCGGCCCTGGCGGTGGTGCCCCACGCGGGCTACGCCTACAGCGGTCCCACCGCCGGGCGCCTGTACGGCCTGTTGGCCGGCCTGGACTACGCGCAGGTCTTCGTCCTCGCTCCCAGCCATCGAGTGCACCTGGACCGCATCGCCCTCAGCGGGGTCGAGGCCTTCGCCACCCCGCTCGGCCAGGTGCCCCTGGCTCAGGAGGTGATCGAGCGGCTCGCCGCGGAGCCCGACTACGAGGTGGACGAGGCGGCCCATGCGGCCGAGCACGCCGTCGAGATCCAGCTTCCCTTCCTGCAGCGGGCCCTGGGACCGGGCCTGCGCATCGTGCCCCTGCTGGTTCCACCGCTCCCGCCCGAGCGCCGGCGCCGGGCGGCGGCCGCGCTCGCTCCCTGGTGCACGCCGGACAGCCTGTTCGTGGTCTCCACCGATTTCACGCACTACGGAGCGGCCTACGGCTACGTACCGTTCCGCAGCGAGGTGCCGGAGCGCCTGCGTGAGCTGGACGGCGGCGCGATCGACTGCATCCGGGCCCGCGATCCCGACGCCTTGCTGGCCTACGGTGAGCGGACGGGCATCACCATGTGCGGGCTGCACGCCGCGGCGCTGGCCCTCAGCGCTCCCCTGCCGGCCGCCGGGGAGGTCGCGCTGGTCGATTACAGCCGCAGCGGCGACCGGGAGCGGGACTACACGCTCTCGGTCAGCTACGCCGCCTTGCTGGCCTGCGGGCCGGACGTCGCGGGAGATGCCGGGGGCGCGTCCCGGCGGCGGGAGGCCGCCGCTCCGCCGGCCGCCGGGCTGGCCAGGGAGGACCGGCAGCTCCTCCTGGACCTGGCCCGGCGCGTGGTGGAGGCGGTGGCGGCCGGCCGCACCCCGCCCACCCCGGAGGAGGTGGCCCGGGCACGAGGCGGGACGCTGAGCCCGCGCCTGCGCGAGCGCTGCGGGGCCTTCGTCACCCTGACCCTGGGTGGTGCGCTGCGCGGCTGCATCGGTTACATCGAGGGCATCGAGCCCCTGGCCGCCGCGGTGGCCGCCAACGCGGCCGCCGCCGCCCGGCGCGATCCGCGCTTCCCGCCGGTGCGCCCGGACGAGGTGCCTTTGCTGCACCTGGAGATCTCGGTGCTGACGCCCTTGCACTCGGTCTCCGGTCCCGCCGACATCGAGATCGGGCGTCACGGGATCCTGCTGCGCAAGGGGGGCGCCCAGGCGGTGTTCCTGCCCCAGGTCGCCGTGGAGCAGGGCTGGGATCGCGACACCACCCTCACCCACCTGGCTCTGAAGGCCGGGCTGCCGCCCGAGGGCTGGCGGCAGGGGGCTCGTTTCCAGGTCTTCGAGGCGGACGTCTTTGCGGAGGAACGAGAATGAACGGACTGCTCCTGGGCGGCCTGCTCGCCGCCTGGCTCGTCACCGGCTACAAGGTCTACGGCGGACGCATCTCCGGCCGCCTGATCGAGCCCCGGGCCGACCGGGCCACGCCCGCGCACGCCGAGCGCGACGAGGTGGATTTCTCACCCGCTCGCACGCCCGTGCTCTTCGGGCACCACTTCAGCTCCATCGCCGGGGCCGGCCCCATCATCGGGCCCCTGCTGGGAGTGCTCTACTTCGGCTGGCTGGCGGCGGTGCTCTGGATCGCCCTCGGCTCGGTCTTCATCGGCGCCGTGCACGACTACACGGCCCTGATGGCCTCGGTGCGCAGCCGCGGGCAGTCCGTGGGCTGGATCGCCGAGCAGCACCTGGGCGCGCGGGCGCGCCTCGTCCTCTCCGTGTTCCTCTGGCTGGCACTGGTCCTCATCATCGCGGTCTTCGGCGTGGTGACGGCCCGCACCTTCACCAGCCAGCCCCAGATCGTCATCCCCACCTTCGGGCTGATCCTGCTGGCCATCGCCTTCGGGGGCACGGCGCTGCGCCGGGGCCTGCCGCTGCTGCCAATGACCCTGCTGGCCCTGGTCGCCCTGGTGGGGCTCATCGCCCTCGGGGAGCGCTTCCCGGTGGACCTGGGCAATACCGTCCTGGGCATACCCACCGTGCAGTTCTGGTTCTGGATCCTGATGCTGTACTGCGTGGCCGCCTCGGTCCTGCCGGTCTGGCTCCTGCTGCAGCCGCGGGACTACCTGAGCACCTGGATCCTCTACCTGGGTCTGGCGGCGGGCTTCGCGGGCCTGCTGCTCCTGGCACCGCACCTGCACAGTCCGGCCTGGGTCGGGTTTCACGCCGAGGGACAGGGACCGCTCTGGCCCATGCTCTTCGTCATGGTGGCCTGCGGCGCGGTGTCGGGCTTTCATTCCCTGGTGGCCAGCGGGACCACCAGCAAGCAGCTCGACCGCGAGCACGACGGGCAGAGAGTGGGCTACGGGGCGATGATCCTGGAGGCGGCCCTGGCCGGCCTGGTGGTGATCATCGCCGCCGGCTGTCTGCCCTGGGATCCCGGCAAGCAGGCTTCCGTCGGCGGGCTGCAGTATCTCATGGGCGAGGGCGGCGGTCCCATCGTGGCCTTCGCCACGGGCTTCAGCCGGCTGGCGGCGAAGCTGCCCCTGGTCACACCCGCGGCCGGTCTCTTCTTCGGCATGCTCATGCTGAACGCCTTCGTCATCACCACCCTGGACACCTCCACCCGCCTGGGACGCTTCATCCTGCAGGAGCTGACCGGCGGCGTGCCCGTGCTGGGGCACCGCCTGGGAGCCACGCTGCTCACGGTCCTGGCGGCGGGCTGGCTGGGCGCCTCGGACAGCTACACGGCCATCTGGCCGGTCTTCGGCGCCACCAACCAGCTGGTGGCCGCCCTGGCGCTCATCGTGGTCTCGAGCTGGCTGGTGGCCCGGGGCAAACCCCGGCTCTACACCCTGCTGCCGGCTCTCTTCATGCTCGCCACCTCGGTGGGAGCCCTGGCCTACCAGGGGGCCCGGTTCTGGCTGGGCGGCAAGCACCTGCTGGGCACGATCTCCCTGGCGCTGATCCTGCTGGCCGGCTTCATCGCCTGGGAAGCGCGCTCCCTGCTGGTATTGCGGCGCCGGGCCGTGGCAACCGGCCCCGAACCCGCGGCGGCGCCGCGCCGCTCCTCCTGAGGTCCGGGCCCAGACGTAAAAAACGTTGTTCCCCAGCGCGATAGGCGCTAGTTTCTGGCTGATTCCGACCTCTTGCTCGGCACCGGGAGACGGTCTGCGCCGGCTACCCCCAACAAGTGCAGGGACCCATGAGCCTGTTGGAAAAAGTGAGCCAATTCAGGACGGCGCGCGATCTGCAGAAGGCCGGGCTGTACCACTACTTCCGGGTGATCGAGTCCGCCCAGACGAACAAGGTCCGGATCAACGGCCAGGACGTGATCATGCTGGGCAGCAACAACTACCTGGGCCTGACCAACCACCCCAAGGTGAAGGAGGCGGCCCAGCAGGCCATCGCCAAGTACGGCTCCGGCTGTGCTGGCTCGCGGTTCCTGAACGGCACCCTGGACATCCACATCGAGCTGGAGGAGAAGCTGGCCCGCCTGGTGGGCAAGGAGGCGGCCCTGGTCTTTTCCACCGGTTTCATGGTCAACCAGGGGGTCATCTTCTCCCTAGTGGGCCGCAACGACACCGTGCTCGTCGACCGGACCGACCACGCCTCCATCATCGACGGCTGCCGGCTCAGCTTCGGGCACACCCGCAAGTACCTGCACAACGACATGGAGAGCCTCGCCTACACCCTGAAGGCCTGCGAGGGGAACGGCAAGCTCATCGTCATCGACGGCGTCTTCTCCATGGAAGGCGACATCGCCAAGCTGCCGGAGATCGTCGACCTGGCGGAGAAGTACGACACGGTGGTGATGGTGGACGACGCGCACGGGATCGGGGTCATGGGCCGCCAGGGACGCGGCACCTGCGACCACTTCGGGCTGACCGACCGGATCCACCTCATCATGGGGACCTTCAGCAAGTCCCTGGCCTCGGTGGGCGGCTTCATCGCCTCCGACGAGTCCACCATCCACTACATCAAGCACATCGCCCGCTCCATGATCTTCTCCGCCAGCATCCCGCCCGCCTCGGTGGCGTCGGTCAGCGCCGCCGTCGACGTGATGCTCGAGGAGGAGTGGCGCCGCGAGCACCTCTGGCGCAACACCGAGATTATGCTGGAACGCCTGCAGGCGGCCGGATTCAACACCGGCGAGTCCCGGACCCCCATCATCCCCGCCATCGTCGGCGAGGACGAGCTGGCCTTCCTCATGTGCCGCCGCCTGTTGGAGGAGGGGGTCTACGTCAATCCCATCATCTCCCCCGCCGTGGAAAAGGGACGAGCGCTGATCCGGCTGAGCCTGATGGCGACTCACTCCGAGGACGAGGTGCATCTGGCCATGGACAAGATGGTCCAGGTGGGGCGTGAGCTGAAGGTCATCCCCTGACCGCCGAGGAGGCACCATGTCGCTGTCCATCAACCCCGTCCGGGGGGCTGATGATCTCGAGGCTTTCCTGCGGGTTCCCTACTGGATCTACCAGGACGATCCGAACTACGTCCACCCCCTCCTGAGCGAGCTGCGCAGGTTCTTCGACCCGCACCACAATCCCTTTCACCGGCACGCCGAGACCAGCCTCTGGGTGGCGCGGCAGGACGGCGAGCCCGTCGGTCGGGTGGCCGCCTGCGTGGACAGCTACCACAACGAGGTCCACGCCGAACGGACCGGCTTCTTCGGCTTCTACGAGGCTCCCGACGAGCCCGGCGTGGCGGCCGGCCTCCTGGGGGCGGCCGCGGCCTGGCTCCGGGAGCGAGGCATGGACACCATGCGCGGGCCCGGCTGCTTCACCACCAACCACGACTGGCTGGGCCTGCAAGTGGACGGCGCCTGGACCCAGCCCGTGGTGGGCATGCCCTACAATCCCCGCTACTATCCCGCCCAGTTCCTGGGCTTCGGCCTCGGCAAGGCCAAGGATCTCTACGCCTGGCGCATCCGCACCGGCGCGAAGATCCCGCCCAAGATCCAGGGCGTGATCGACAACCTCCTGCAGAGCGACTACTTCAGCGTGAGATCCTTCCGGATGAACCGCTTCGCCGAGGACGCCAGCATCGTGCGGGAGCTCTACAACGCCTGCTGGAACCAGAACTGGGGCTTCATCCCCCTCGACGACGAGGAGTTCGCCTACCTGGCCAAGGACATGAAGAAGATGGTGGATCCCCGCTTCCTGCTCATCGCCGAGGCCAAGGGACAGCCCGTCGGCTTCTGCCTGACCGTGCCGGACTTCAACCAGGCGCTGAAGCCGTGCCGGGGCAGGCTCTTCCCCCTCGGCTGGCTCCGGTTCCTGATGGCCAAGCGGAGGATCGACTACGCACGGACCCTGCTCATGGGGGTGCTGCCCGAATTTCGCAAGAAGGGGGTGGACGTGGTATTGGTCTACCGGACCATCCGCGCCGGCTTCGACATGGGCATGCACAACGGCGAGTGCTCGTGGATCCTCGAGGACAACCGGGCCATGAACATGATCCTGAAGGGCTACGGCTGCGAGCTGTACAAGACCTACCGGATCTACGACAAGTCGCTGGCATGAGCGCCATCGAGCCAGCGGGCGCCTCCCTGGTGGCCCTGACCGGCGCCACCGGCTTTCTCGGGAGCCACATCGCGGATCGGCTGCTGCTCTCCGGCTACCGCGTGCGCGCGTCCGTGCGGGCCAGCAGCGATCTGCGCTGGGTCCGCGGCAAGCCCCTCGAGATCGTGGAGGTCCTGCTGGCGCCTCCGGCGAGCCGGGCCGTCGGGGCGGTGTCTGAAGAGCAGGAGAAGGCGCCCGATCCCGCGCTGGCCGGCTTCGTGAGCGGCGCGGCCGCGGTGATCCACTGTGCGGGGGCGGTGAGGGCCCCCGATCGGGCCGCCTACCGGCGCGCCAACGTGACGACGACCCGCCGGCTGCTCGCGGCGGCCGCGGCGGAGCCCGCCTGCCGCGTCTTCGTGCTGATCTCGAGCCTGGCCGCGGCCGGACCGGCGCCGCCCCAGACGCCGCGCTGCGAGGACGATCCCTGTCAGCCGATCACGGATTACGGCCGCTCCAAGCTGGCCGCCGAGAAGCTGCTGGAGGACGCGGCGCTGCCCTTCCGCACGGTGGCCCTGCGCCCGCCGGCGCTCTACGGTCCGCGCGACCGGGCCTTCCTGCCCCTGTTCCGCCTGGCGCAACGGGGCTGGTCCCTGCGGCTGCGCGGCGGCCCGGCGGCCCTCTCGCTGCTGGACGTGCGGGATGCGGCCGGGGCCGTGCTGGCCCTCCTGGAGACCGCCGCGGCGCGCGGCGCCTACTTCGTGGACGACGGCCGGGCTTACGATCTCGGCGATCTGGCCGCCGCCCTGGCCCTGGCCTTCCGGCGGCGCAACCGCGCCCTGACCGTGCCGCTGTCCCTGCTGCGCGGCGCCGCCCGCCTGCTGGGCCGGCGGGCGGAGCGGCTGCCCCTGGTGCACCCGGACCGGTTGGCCGACCTGAACGTCAGCGGCTGGGTCTGCTCCGGCGCGCGCCTGCGCCGGGACACGGGCTTCCGGCCGCGCCACGACCTGCGCGGCGGCATCGCCGAAACCCTGAGCTTTTACCGACAGCATGACTGGATCCCTGCAACATAGGCTGGCCCGCCTGGCCGTTCACCGGCGCGACCTCGACCGCTGGGCCGTGATCTACCTGATGGCCAGCGCCCTGTACCCCTTCCTGCGCCCCACCGTCGAGCGCAGCATGTGGCCGCACCTGGGCCTGCACGGGCTGCTGGCCCTGGCGGTCTGGTACCTGCCGGCGCTGGGCCGGCGCAGCCGGCACTACCTGCTGCGCCTGGCCGGCGAGGTCTACCTGCCGTTCATCTTTCCCCTGTTCTACAACGAGATAAGGCAGCTGGAGATCATCTTTTACGATTTCCATTCCTCCCTCGACCCGTACTTCATCACCCTGGAGCGGCACCTCTTCGGCGGCCAGCCCAGCCTGGAGTGGTCGCGGGTCTGGCCCTGGCCCTGGTTTCACGAGCTGATGGAGTTCGCCTACTTCAGCTACTACTTCATCTCGTTCGCGGTGCTGGTCATGATCCTACGGGCCCCCGGCATCTCGCGGGAGCAGCGCTGGCCGGTCATGCAGGCCTTCATCAAGGACCTGAGCGCCACGATGCTGATCTGCTACACGCTGTACACTTTCTTCCCCGTCTGGGGACCCAAGTACTTCCGGGCCGGGCCGGTGCAGGTCCCGGGCTGGATCTTCACGCACATCATGGACTACATCCAGTCGCACGGCGCCATCCTGGGAGCGGCCTTCCCCTCCAGCCACGTGGCGGCCACGCTCATCCCCTGGTGGTACGTATGGAAGTGGTTCCCGCGCCAGCGCTGGTGGATGACCCTGCTGTTCGTCTGCCTCTGCATGGCGACGGTCTATAACCGCTATCATTACGTGGTGGATGTCATCGGCGGGCTGCTGCTGGGCACGGTGATCCTGGTGATCAGCTCCCGATCCCGGGAGCGCCCGCAGCGCGAGTCACTGCGCAGCGGGAGCTGAACACCTCGCGGGCAAAGGCGATCGGGAGAGCTCGGCGCGGCCTCCGGCCGCACCCCGCTAGCTGGCTCAGGTGAAGCCGCAGCCGCTGCCGCCGCTGTTGCCGCAGGCCGGGCCGGCCTCACCGCTCGCAGCACCGGTGCTGAAGGTGGAGAGACCTCGCTCGACCTTCCGCGAGCCGCACTCGGGACAGCGGACCTCTCCGGCCGCCAGCTCGGCGAGGCTGACGATGTCCTCGAAGGCGGCGCCGCAAGCGCGGCAGGTGAACTCGTACAGGGGCATAAGGAAACCTCTCAGCTGCCCGGGTGGGGCCCGGACGGCTCATCCGCGGGTTCCTGGGGGGTCTCTGCGACTTCCCGGTCTCCGACCGAGCAGGCGGCCGAGGCTCAGGTGGGCACGCCCAGACGGGGCAGCACCCAGCGCGTGAGGACCACGTAGAAGACCAGGAAGCCTATGAACTCCAGCATGATGCACCTCGGCTCCAGGAGCCGGTAGTTTCGAAATCAATTGACGGTGATAATATAGCCGCGCCTGTCGCCCTGTCAAGCGCCGCCCGGACCTTCTTGGGCTAGAAGGTGGCCCGGACCCAGCCGCCGTCGGCCACCAGAATCTGGCCGGTCAGGTAGGCCGCCTGCCTGGACATCAGGAACAGCACCAGGGCGGCCAGCTCCTCCGGTCGGCCCAGGCGTCCGGCGGGGATCTCCCGCGCCCAGGCGTCGAGGACCTCCTGCCGGGTGAGCCCCGCCTGCTCCATCTTCCTGGCGATCAGGCGCTCGACCGCCGCCGTCAGGTGAAAACCGGGAGCCACCGAGTTGACGGTCACCCCGCAAGGAGCCGCCTCCAGGGCCAGGCTCCTGGTCAGGGCGTGCACGGCGGGCCGGATCACGTTGCTCAGGATCAGGTTCTCCACCGGCTGTAGCACCGCGACCGAGGTGATCTGTACGATGCGTCCCCACCCGCGCGACATCATGCCCGGCAACACGAGCCGGCAGAGCCGCAGCGCGCTCTCCAGGTTGAGCCGGTAGGCCGCTTCCCAGCCGGACAGATCCGTGTCCGCGAAGCTCCCGGCCGGCGGGCCGCCGGCATTGACCAGCAGCAGCTCGATGGGGCCCAGCTCCTGCTCGGTCCGCATCACCAGACCGCGCACGGCCGCATCGTCGCGGACGTCCGCCGCCTCCGCCAGCACCGCCGCCGCGCCCGCCGTCTTCACGGCCGCGGCGGCCTCGTGCAACGCCTCCGCTCCGCGGGCGCAGAGGGCGACGCGGGCCCCCTCCCGCCCCAGCTGCTCGGCCACCGCCCGGCCCAGGCCGCGCGAGGCGGCCGTCACCAGGGCGACCCTGTCCTTCAATCCGAGATCCATGCGACCCTCCTCGTGCGGGGTGGACCATCCTAGCACGCGGCGGGCGATCCGTCAGCCGGCACGCCGGTTGCTGGGAACAGACCGTCAGGCGGCGGATGCACGCCGCGCCACGGGCAAGCAGCTGTTGCACACCTTATTCGAAGCCGCGCCGGGATGGTCCGGGTATGCCCTCGTCCTCGCAAGATGCACGGCGAAGGCGGTCGACGCCCGCACGCCGCCACGGGCTGCGCCTGCTGCTGCTGGTGCTCGCCCTGGGCGGAACCGCCTGGCTGGTCGTGCCCCGCCCGGCTCGTCCCCTGCACCTGGACTACGAGGTCGATCTGCAGGGAGCCCGCCAGGGCCGCCTGACCGTGCTGCTGCGCCTGGAGGGGAGTCTGCCGGCTCCGCTGGCCCTGAGCTTTCCCGCCCGACCCGATCCCGGACACGAGGTGACGAGCGTGACGCTGCTGTCGGCCGGGCACCCGGGGCCCGACGGGCAGCCGGGACGCCCGGTGGCTCCCGAGCCCGCAGGTCGGGGCTGGATCCTGCATCCCCTGGGAGAGCCGGTTCTCGAGGTGGTCTACCAGGTGGAGCTGACGGCAGCCAGCAGTCTGGAGGAGGACATCCGCCGGCACGTCAACGTTGTGGACGCCTCGGGCCTGCGCATCTCCGGAGCGCAGCTGTTCGCCGTGCCGGCAACTGCCGAGGTGGCGGCGATTCGCGTGCAGTTCGTGGGCGGCTGGGACGGCCGCCTGGCGGTCCCCTGGCCGGCCGAGCCCTCGCCGCGCGACGCGGCCGGCGTCTGCGCCCCCGATTATCTGCCGGCGGCCAACCCCGCCGGAGCGACCGCCACGGGCGCGGATGCCTCGCGGCTGGACCTGGCCGGCCTGGCCGCCCCGGACACGGTGCAACCGGCACCCCTGGCCCCGGTCTTCCGGCCGCAGAACCTGCGGGATCTCTGGAACGGCTTCGTGGCCTGGGGCGATCTGCGCGTCAGCGAGGTGCCGGTGGCCGGCTGCCCCGTGCGCCTGGCCGTCACCGGGGAATGGCTGTTCGCGGACGACGACCTGCGCTGGCTCCTCTCCCGCATCGCTCACGCGGAGCTGGACTTCTTCGGCTCCGCCCCGCAGCCGTCCATCCTCTGTCTGGTGGCCGCCAATCCGGTGGCCGCCGCCGACGGCTTCGAGTACTACGGTGTGCACGCCGGCCACTCCCTGCTGCTCTTCCTGGACCCGCGCACCAGCTGGGCCGAGCTGGGCGAGAAGGCGGCCAGCGTGGCGGCTCACGAGATGTTCCACGGCTGGCTGGGCGAGGCCATCCGGCAGGAGGATCCGGGCCTGATCTGGTTCGTGGAGGGCGTGACCACCTGGTGCACGCCCCGCATGCTGGAGGCGGCCGGGATCTGGTCCCGGACGCGCAGCGAGGAGGTCCTGGGCGGGCGCGTCGAGCGGGACTACCTCGGCAGCGAGTTGCTGGGCAGGATCTCCGTGGCGGCGGCCGCAGCCGAGGTCATGGTCGATGGCGCCACCACGCGCTTCGCCTATGCCGGCGGCAGCCTGGCCGCCGCCGCGCTGGACGCCTGGCTGGCCGGGACCACCGGATCGGTCCACCCCCTGGACGACGTCCTGCGTCAGCTCTATGCGCGGCGCGAGGAGGGGCCCCTGACCCGCCCGGCCCTGGAGGCCGCGGTGCGCGACGTCGGCGGAGGCGACTGCGCCCCCTGGCTCGATGCCTACGTCTACGGCAAAGAGACCTTGCCGCGCCTGGAATCCTTGTTTTAGTTTGCTCCCACCTTCGCCCTCGTTCTCGCGACCCGGAGGCGACTCCTTGAGCACGCGCCGCAGCTTCCAGCGTACCCTCGTCACCGCCGCCCTGCCCTACGCCAACGGCGACATTCATCTGGGGCACCTGGCGGGAGCCTACCTGCCCGCCGACGTCTACGTGCGCTACCTGCGGTTGCGGGGCGAGGAGGTGCTCTTCATCTGCGGCACGGACGAGTACGGCGTGCCGATCACCCTGACCGCCGAGCGGCAGGGCATCAGTCCCCAGGAGCTGGTGGACCGCAACCACGCCCGCATCCAGCAGTCCTTCGCCGACCTGGGCATCGTCTTCGACAACTTCTCGCAGACCAGTCGACCCATCCACGCGGAGACCAGCCAGGCCTTCTTCCTGGACCTGCACGGGCGGGGGATGCTGAGGCAGAAGGAGACCGAGCAGTTCTACAGTCCCTCGCTGCAGCGCTTCCTGGCCGACCGCTACATCGAGGGAACCTGTCCCCGGTGCGGCGCCGCCGGGGCCCGTGGCGACCAGTGCGAGGCCTGCGGCTCGAGCCTCTCCCCCACCGACCTGATCGATCCCTACTGCGTGATCGACCGCAGCCCGCTGGACCTGCGTCCCACGACCCACTGGTACCTGCCCCTCGGCGAGTGGCAAGAACGGCTCGAGATCTGGATCGCCGGGCGCGAGGGCTGGAAGGAGAACGTGCTGCAGTACATCCGGAGCTGGTTCGCCGACGGCCTGAACGACCGCGCCGTCACCCGCGACCTGCACTGGGGGGTGCCGGTGCCCCTGCCGGATCACGAGGGCAAGGTGCTATACGTCTGGTTCGAGGCCCCCATCGGCTACGTCTCCGCGACGCGCGAATGGGCGCGGGCCCGGGGCGATCCCGAGGCCTGGCGTCTCTGGTGGCAGGACGACGGCACGCGCCTGATCCACTTCATCGGCAAGGACAACATCGTCTTCCACACCCTCATGTTCCCCGCCATGCTCATGGCGCACTCCGCGCACTGGGTGCTGCCGGACAACGTGCCGGCCAACGAGTTCCTGAACCTGGAGGGGAGCAAGCTCTCCACCAGCCGCAACTACGCGGTGTGGCTGCCGGACTACCTGGAGAAGTTCCCGCCCGATCCGCTGCGCTACACGCTGGCGCGCAACCTGCCCGAAGCCCGGGACATGAACTTCACCTGGGAGAACTTCCTGGCCCGGAACAACAACGAGCTGGGCAACAACTTCGGGAACTTCATCAACCGGGTGCTCACCTTCTGCCACCGGTACTTCGACGGCCGGGTGCCGGCCTGGTCCGAGGCGGCGCTGACGGATCTGGACCGCCGGGCGCTGGCCGAGGTGGCGGGTGATCTGCAGGCGTACACCGAGCACCTGGAGCGCTTCGAGCTGAAGGCGGCCGTGGAGTTCTGCTTCCACGCCGGGCAGGTGGGCAACCGGTACTTCGACGAGGCGGCGCCCTTCAACACGCGCAAGACCGACCGCGCCCGCTGCGCGCAGAGCCTGGGCGTGGCGCTGCAGATCGTGCGGCAGCTCGTGCTGATGCTGGCACCGGTGGTCCCCTTCGCCGCCGAGAAGACCTGGTCCTGGCTGGGCATGGAGCAACCGCTCTGGCAGGGCGGCTGGGCCGAGGGTCTGCGACCGCTGCCGCCGGATCGCGTCCTGGGCCGGCCCGAGATCCTCTTCCCTCGCCTGGAGGAGAGCGCCATCGCGGCCGAGGTGGAGCGGCTGCAGCGGCTCGGCCGCTCCGACTGACGCAGGGAACGCCGGCGAAGATCCCCGCACAGCCGGACACACGGGCAGACCCCGCCCGCGAGCGGAGGGCGGGGTCCGCTTGCTGTGCAGGCTCGTGGTAGACGCGGGAACGCGGACTACCAGCGGCGGGTGCGACCGCGCGGCTCGCGGGGGCGCGCCTCGTTGACGTTGAGGCTGCGGCCACCCTGCTCGGCCCCGTTCAGACCCTCGATCGCCTGCAGGGCCTCCTCGTCGTTCGCCATCTCCACGAAACCGAAGCCGCGGGAGCGGCCGGTCTCACGGTCGGTGATGACCTTGGCGCTGACGACTTCACCGTAGGTCGCGAAGAGAGCGGCCAGATCGTCATCCGAGGTGTTGTAGTTGAGGTTTCCGACGTAGATCTTCTTCAATTTCCCACTTCCCTGACTGCGGAGGGCCCACCGCGCAGCCCCGACTCGACGGACGGCGACGGACTCACCTGACACACACGATCGCAGGGCTGTTCACCAGACCAGCCCTGCAGCCTCATGAACATAGCATTGCCCCCCTCGGCGCCGCAAACGATATCTCGAACCGGGGTCGACCGAAGGGGAATTCCAGGCCCGACTCTCACTTCCGCGTACACCCCCGCTACTTCGCGAGCACGATCCGGCGCGCGGTGGTGCGCCCCTCCGCCTCCAGCTGCACGAGGTACAGACCGGCGGCGGCGGCGCGACCGGCCTCGTCACGTCCGTTCCACTGCACCGTCTGCCAGGCACCGCTGGCGCGGCCGCGGAAGAGGACGGCCAGCTGGCGGCCGCGCACGTCCAGGACGCGACAGCGCACCGCCGTCCCGGCCGCGGCGCGGAAGCCGAGGGTCGTACGCGGATTGAAGGGGTTGGGATGAGCCGGTCCCAACTCGGGAGCCGTCGCGGCCGGCAGGGGCGGCGGGCCGGCCAGGCTCCGCAACTCGACCCGGCCGCCGCCGGCCAGGGTCACCACCAGCTCGTAGGAAAGCTCCGCCCCGGCCGGCAGGAAGCCCGGCCGATCCACCAGGCGCCAGAGGCCGCCCTCGAGCGTCAGGCCGCCCGCCAGCGCGGGAGGCGCGTCCAGGACGACCTGCGGCGCGGCCACCGGCCCGCCATCGTCCCGAATCTCGCGCGCCAGGTACAGGTTCGCCACATCCGCGGGCGCGGCGAGCAGCCCGAAGCGCAGCTCCACCGCGCCGTCGGGCAGCCACGCGGCGGCCCAGTCCAGCAGGAAGGCCGGCACCACGGTTCCGCTGCTGTCCCGGAGGTGGACGTAGCCGCTGAGTGCGTCCAGGCGGTTGTTGCCGGTCGGCGCGCCGACGGCCACGTCCAGGTGGCCGTCGCCGTCGAAATCGCCGGCCGCGGAGACGGCGGCGCCGTAGGCGTCTCCCGCCAGGCTGCCCGGCCGCACGCCGGAGGCGTGCAGGATGATCAGCGACGCGGCGCTGGTGTACGAGCTGCTGCCCCCCTCGTAGATGTAGGCGCGGCCGCTGCCCGCTCCGTCGCCGTCCTGGCCCGGCGCGCCGATCAGCAGGTCGGCCCGGCCGTTGCCCGTCACGTCCCCGACGTCGTCCAGGGCGTAGCCGAACTGGTCGTCGGCCAGTTCCCCGTTCACGTAACGGTCGAAGACCCCGTCGGCACCCAGACCGCCGAAGAACACGTCGACGCGCCCGGACAGGTCCGAGCTGTCGGGATCGTAGGGTGTGCCCACGGCGATGTCGTCGTAGGAGTCGCTGTTCCACCGCCCCAGCCCGCGCACCACGAAACCGAAGCGCCCCTGCGCGGCATTGGTGGCACCGGGCTGCAGGGTGAGGTCCGACGTCGTGTCCGGAACGAGCGGCGGCACCGCCCCGGCGAAGACGTAGGCCGCCCCGCCGCGGAAGAAGAAGCCGTCGTAGTCGGGCGCGCCGACGACGACGCAGTCCTCGTTGCCGCCCAGGAAGTTGCCGGCATCGGCCACGGACCAGCCGAAGTGATCCAGGGCCACGGCTCCGGTAAGGACCAGATCGGGCGTGGAACCGTTGCTCAGGCTCCCGCCGTAGTAGACGAAGGCCGCACCGTTCTCGCTGGCGCCGGCGTCGGCGTAGGGCGCGCCGACGATCAGGTCGTCGATGCCGTCGCCGTTCACGTCCCCGGCCGCCGAGACGGAGAAACCGAACTGGCCGCCGTTGTAGCCGGTGTAGGCCTGCCCTCCTTCCAGGATCACGTCGGCAGCGGTGTCGAGGGACTCGCCGTACCATAGGTAGAGGCGGCCGTCGTCGAGGCCGCTGCCGTCGTAACCGGGCGCGCCCACGGCGAAATCGTCGCGCCCGCCGTCGTTGACGTCGCCGACCCTTTGGACGGCGAAGCCGAACTTCTCGTTGTTGCTGCCGCTGAGCACCAGATCGGGCAACAGGGTGAGCTCGGTGCCGGCGAACCAGACATCGACGCGCCCGTTGGGCGTCAGGTCGCTGGGATGATCCGGCACGCCCACGAGCAGACCTCGCCAGCTGTCGGCGGCCCCGGCGACATCCTGCCACTCGCTCAGCGCGGCGCCGAAGCGCTGGAAGTCCTGACCCGCCGGGTCGTACAGGTGCACGCCGGCGGCAGGAACGGCAAAAAAGAGGAACAACAGGGCCGTACAGGCGCAGATATTGCTCAAACGACGCTTGTCCACGGGCATCCTCCCTCTGGGAAGGGGACGAGGCACCAGGCTCTAGCGAGAATCATACCCCTTCGGGGCACCGGCAGAAAAGTCTTGATTCTCAGCGCCTTATGAGGCCAACTTGGGGTTCGCTCCCCGCCAAGGAAAGAAAGGATTCGACCCTGTTTTCCGCCCCCTGGCAGAAGATGGCCGTCCTGAGTGTCTTCGCAGGCTGCGCAGCCCTGCTTTGCAGCTTGCTCTGCTCCGGACCGTCGCCGGCTCCGCCCGCGAACCTCGGCGGGATGGGCGGGCCCGACGAGCCCTGGCCGGAGGCCATGCTCGCCGGCGAGAGCAGCCAGCAGGCCGTGGCAGCGGAAGATGTTGCCGGGGAAGAGGATGACCCGACGATCCCCGAGGCGGAGGACCTGCTCGTCATCGGGCGCAGTCAGACCTTCTACGAGGCCTTGCAGGATCGCGGGGCGCCCCACGAGGACATCATGGACCTCGTTGCAGCCTGCAAGCCGTTCCGCAACCTGCGCAACGTCAAGCGGGGCGATGAGTTCCGCCTGCAGCAGGCGGCGGACGGGCGGGTCCGCAGCCTCAGCTTCGACCTGGACCTGGAGTCCTACCTGACGTTCGTCCGCGAGGGGGACGGCTACGAGGTGCTCGAGCGCACCTACCCGGTGGAGCGCCGCATCTGCGCCGTCAGCGGCAGCATCCATAACTCCCTGTACGCCAGCCTCAGGAAGGCCGGAGCGCCGCTGTCGCTGGCCTCCAAGCTGAACGACATCCTGGGCTGGGAGATCGACTTCACCCGCGATCTTCGCGAGGGGGACACCTTCCGCATCCTCTACGAGGAGATCTACAAGGACGACGCCTTCGTGCGCACCGGCAGCATCCTGGCCGCCGAATGCATCAACCGGAAACGGTCGCGCCGCGCTTACCGCTTTGCGGACGCCGAGGGCCACCCGGGGTACTACGATTCCGAGGGCGGCAACCTCCAGAAGCAGCTCATGCGGGCGCCGCTGGTCTACTCGCGGATCAGCAGCAGTTTCTCCTGGCGCCGTCTGCACCCCATCCTCAAGCGCTACATGCCGCACCTCGGCGTCGACTACGCCGCCCCGGTGGGCACCTCCGTCTGGGCCGCCGGCGACGGCGTCGTGGTGGAGGCCTCACGCAACAAGGCCAATGGCCGCTTCCTGCGGATCCAGCACACCAACAGCTCCTACGAGACCTATTACCTGCACCTCGCACGCTACGCCAAGGGCATCCAGAAGGGAACGCGCGTGCGTCAGGGGCAGGTCATCGGCTACGTGGGCGCCTCGGGCTACGCCACCGGTCCGCACCTGGACTTCCGGGTGCGCAAGGACGGTCGCTTCGTGAACCCCCGCACCCTCGTGCTGCCGCCGGCCGATCCGGTGGCCGACCCGCTGCGTCCCACCTTCGAGATCCTGGCCCGTCTCTACGACGAGACGCTCGACAACCTGGACCTGGAATCGGGGCCGCACCAGGTCGCTCTGGTGCAATCCCGGCGACCGCCCCTCTGGGATCCGCCGGTCGCGGCCTCCTTCCTGGCCCCGCCGGCTGCGGAGCCGGCTTCCGCCTCCGCACCTTGATCCCGCTTTCCGTCCGGTCATGAATCGCGGGCGCAGGGACTCCGGCCGGTGTCCGGCGCGACCGCCGGCGTCGAGCCTCAGCCTGGATTCTTCATGAACAATCCGGTCTAGCGGGGCGGAGTCTGCAGCGCGTAGCAGAGGGCACGCAGGGTGTTCAGGATGTCGCGGTGGACACGCAGCAGGCGACCACCGGGCGGGAACCAGAAGCCCACGGCGCCGCTCTTATCCAGCCGCCCACAGAGCACCTCGCGCGGCGTCGCCACGGGTTCGCCGGGTAGCCAGAAGCGCAGGGTGACCACGTAGCCGCCCCGGAAGGGCTCGGCCCCGGTCTCCGGCGGCAGGGGCCACTGGATCTGCAAGTGATCGAGGTGATAGATCAGATCGGCGATCAGGTCGCTGTCCGCGACCACGCCCGGTGAGCGCGGAGCCGCACGTTCGGGCGCGGTGCCCGGTCGCTCCACCTCCCAGCCCGCGGAACCGCGCCGGATGCGCAGCGGCGGCAGGTCGCTGGTGGCCAGGACGAAGGAGTCGGCCAGGGCCGGGGCGAAGGGCAGGGCGTCGTTGTCCACGAACTCGACCAGAGGCGCCAGGAGCAGCTCGCGCGCATCCTCGCTCACGGCGAGGATGTTCGGCAGTCCGGCCCGCGTGGCCGCCATGGCCCCGGGCCCCTGCGATCCGCCGATCGTCGCCTGCTGCGCCGGACCGACGCCGGGACCGCCCAGGCGCACCGCCACCGTGTACGGATCCAGCCCGGCGGCGCGCAGGCTCTCCGGCGGGGCCGGAGATGGACCGAACTCGTGCACCTTGGTCAGGTTCAGCTGGTGGAGCAGGTTGACGATGGTCCGCTCGGAGGCGCGCCACCAGGCCACGCCGTCCAGTTCCACGCGGCGATCCCCGTAGATCCGCTCGTACTCCGGCGCCACGATGCCGAGCCGCCGCCGATCGTTCCTGGGCTCCCGCAGCCACCAGACGCCGTCGCGACGCACGAAGAGGTCGCTGGACTCGGGACCGCCGTGTGCGATCTCGAGCGTCTCCACGCCCGCCCGGCTGAAGGTCGGCCAGAGCGTGAGTAGACGCACCGAATCCGGTAGACCGTCCAGCTGCTGGGCCAGCTCCGGCGAGACGGTGAAGACGCCGCTCCGCCTGGCCCCCGCCGCGTAGACGCGTCCACTGACGGGATTGCGCGAGCCGAGGATGACGTCCACCTGCCGGCCGTCCCGGGCCGCCAGCTGCAGCCGCAGGGCGTCCGCACCCGCGAGACCGTACTCGGCGGAGCTCACCGCGTCCTGGCTGCCGGGCAGGACCGGACCGGTGAACTCGCCGCAGACCGCTCCGGCCAGGGCCTCCGCGCGAACCGAGTCGGCCAGGTCGCTCATGACCCCTTGCAGCCGCCAGCCGGCCGGCTCCCACCGCAAGACGAGGGACCGGCCCCGCACGCTCAGGTCCAGGCTCGCCAGCTCCGTTCCGGGAAACGGGGCCAGCGCCGCCCCGGCGTCGAGATCCACCCCGTGGCCCAGCTGCAGCACCAGCAGCCAGATCAGGGCCACGGCCAGCATGACCAGCAGGGGGACAACGCCACGCGGGAAGGAATTGGACTTCATGCGCAAACACCTCGTCGGCTCGACGGCCGATCGCACCCGGGAGGCTGCAGCCGCCTGCCGGCGCCGGCGCGCCTCACCTCTGCCGGCGGTGTCTCACCACCAGGATCACCGCGACGGTGCTGACGAGCAGCGGCCACGCCAGCATGGACAGCCAGCCGATGGTCTCCTTCTGACCCACCGAGAGCAGCAGGGGCTTGCCGATCCGTTCGACGGCCCGTCGCTCGATGAGCACCCGCTCGCGCGCCAGCCAGCCCAGCAGGTTCAGCAGCAGGTCCCGGTTGCCGTACAGGTTCAGGTTGGCGTTGGCGGCGAAGTCCGAGTCCCCCAGGACGATGATCCGCGAGGTGGCCTCCTCGGCGAAAATGGACGGCTTCGCTGGCGCCGCCTCCCCCTCGCGCATCATCTGCAGGGTGCGCAGCACCGGATCGTTCGGGATATCCGGCGCGGCTGCCCGCGGGCCGGCTTCCGCCGCCTCTCCACCGCCGAAGAACTCCCGCCGGTTCACCTCGAGGGCCACACCGAACACCACCGGACCAGGCTGGTCCACGTCCGGTTCGAACTCGGGCTTGCCGCTGGCGATGGTGGAGGGGTTCTTCTCGGCCCAGGACTGGATGCCGGTGCGCAGCAGCCATTCACCCTGCACGCCCCGCAGTCCCGCGTGGATGCGGTTCAGGGACTGGGTGAAGGGGAACCAGGTGGCCACCCCCGGCAGGCCGCGCGTGGCCGGATGTTCCGCGTAGTCGCTGGTGTCGTAGATCACCACCACGCGCGGGTCCGCCCCGAACTGGCGGCGGGCGGGATCGGCCGAGACGATGAAGTCGTTCCCCAGCCCCACGTTGTATCCGGCCGTCCAGCCGCGGAGGCTCTGCGGCGTCCCGGGATCCAGCAGGGCCAGGACGGCGCCGCCGCGCTCCACGAAATCCTGGAGGGCGCTGATCTCCGCCTCGCTGTATTCCAGCTTGGGGGCGGCCAGGACCAGGATGTCCGCATCGGCGGGGACGAGCGGCTCGTCGGCCATGAACAGAGGCTGCAGCGCGTAGCCCTGATCGGCGAGGACCTGGGCGTAGGCGGAGTAACCGCCGCGCTCGCTGCTGTCCAGGCGATGTTCGCCGTGCCCCATGACCTCGTAGATCACGGGTCGCGAGCCGGTGGCCAGGCGGTAGATCGCGTTGATCAGGGGGCCCTCGTCCGGCTCCAGCAGCACCTTGCGGCGGTCGCCCAGGCTGATCACCACAGTCCGCGCCGCCTGCACGCCGTACTCCTCCACCTTGGACAGCTCGCGATCCGGATCCACCAGGGTGCTGCGCACGTGGGACGAGTGGTCGCTGAAGGCGCGCAGCAGCACTTCGACGGCTTTGCGCTGGGGATCCAGACGCTGGTAGAAGGCGGTGATCTCGATGTCCTGGTCCAGGCTCGCCAGCACCTGCTCGCTCTGCGGGGCCAGGCTGTAGCGCTTGTTGCCCGTCCAGTCCCAGGAGAGCGGGTAGTGCTGGACCACCAGGTAGACCACCGTCACCAGCGCCGCCAGCACCACGGTCGGCAGCCACTGGGTAAAGCGGTGCCGGACCGCCAGGCGCCGGCCGGTCAACGAGGCCGTCGCGGCGCTGGTCCCCAGGGCGATCCAGCCCAGGAAGAAGACGATGTCCTTGACGTCCACCACGCCCCAGGAGAAACGCACGAAATGCACGCGGAAGGATAGCTCCGTCACCACGCGCTCCAGTCCGCCGGGCAGGTAGGGCGCGAGACCGTCGATCGAGTAGAGCAGCAGGCAGAAGGCGAAGGCCAGGAAGTAGCTCACCACCTGGTACTGGAAGAGGGTCGAGAAGAAGAGGCTCCAGACGGCGATGACACCGCCCAGCAGCATCAGCCCCAGGGCCGCCGCCAGCAGCGGTCCCGGCTCCGGATGGCCCAGCCACGCGGTGATCACGAAGTAGAGCGAGGCGGTCAGCAGCAGCACGCCCGTCGCCGCCATCACCGACAGCCACTTGCCGGCGACCCAGATCTCGTCGGACACCGGGTAGCTCATCACCAGGTCGTAGCGCCCGGAGCGGTACTCCTCCGCGAAGAGCCGCATCCCCACGGCCGGCAGCAGGAAGAGCAGAAAGATGGCCATGTCCGCCACCAGGGGCTGGAAGACCGCCTCGGCCAGGTTCAGGTTGGCCGAAACGTGCCCGCTCTTGACCGCCTGCAGGCAGACCTGGCTGAAACCGAAGACGAAGAGGGTGAAGAAGAGACCCACCAGCAGCAGGAAACCGAGCAGTACGACCGGGGCGATAGCGCTGTGGAAGAAGGTCGCCGTCTCGCGGCGCGCGATGGCCAGCAGCTGCTTCATGGCCTGTCCTCCCCCCGGTTGCCGGTCAGCTGCAGGAAGAGGTCCTCGAGGCTGGGGGCGCGGTCCTCGAGCTGCTGCAGGCGACCGCCCCGGGACAGCACCGCCTCGGCCAGGAGCGGCCGTACCGCGGCCGGGTCCGCAGAGAGCAACACCTCCGCTCCCCGCTCCGTGGAGACGACCTCGGCCACGCCGGGCACCGCCAGGAGGGCCGAGCGCACGGCCGTCTCGTTGCCGTCCCAGGCCAAGATCACCCGCGGCCGCGTCTCGGAGCGGGCGGCCAGGACGGCCGGCGCCTCCTCGGCCACGAGCCGGCCGCGATGGAGGATCAGCACCCGGCCGCAGATCAGGCTCACCTCGTTGAGGATGTGGCTGCTGAGCAGGACGGTCTTCTGGCCGCGGAATTCACGGACCAGATTGCGGATCTCCACGATCTGATGGGGATCGAGCCCCGCCGAGGGCTCGTCCAGGATGAGGATGGGGGGGTCCCCGATCAGGGCCTGCGCCAGGCCCACGCGCTGGCGGTAGCCCTTGGAGAGGTGGCCCACCAGACGATCCTGCACGTCCTGCAGGCCGGTGCGCTCCACGATGGCGTCCAGCTGGCCCTTCTGGCGGGCCGCGGGCACCTCCTTCAGGCGGGCCACGAAGACCAGGAAGTCGCGGACGGTGTTGTCGGGATAGAGCGGGACGTGCTCCGGCATGAAGCCGGTCTCGCGGCGGACCGCCATGGACTGGCGCACCACGTCATGGCCCGCGACGGTCGCCCGCCCCCCCGTCGGGGCGAGCGTGCAGGTGAGGATCTTCATGGCGGTGGTCTTGCCCGCGCCGTTGGGGCCCAGGAAGCCCACGATCTCGCCGGGATCCACCCGGAAGGACACGTCGGCCAGGGCCACGGTCTCGCCGTAGCGACGGGTCAGACCGGCAACCTCGATCATGGCTCCTCCGCACGGGGGCCGACCACCGGCCGGTGGCCGCGTGACGTGGGGATCCGCACGGGCGGGCGCTCAGGGAGCGGACCAGCGCAGCAGCGTTGCTCCCCAGGTGAAACCCGCGCCAAAACTGCACAGTACGACAAGATCACCCCTGTGCAAACGCCCCTCGTCGCAGGCCATGCGCAGGACCGAGGGGATGGTCGCCGAGGTGGTGTTCCCGTACAGGTCGATGTTGACGCCCACCTGCTCGTCCCGCAGGCCGAGCCGCTCCTGCACGGAATCGATGATCCGGATGTTGGCCTGGTGGGGCACGAAGAGCTGGATGTCCTCGGGCCGCAGGTCGTTGCGCTCCAGGATGTCCTGGGTGACCTTCGCCATGCCCTTGACCGCGAACCTGAAGACCTCGCGCCCCTCCTGGTGGACGTAGTGCATCTTCTCGTCCACCGTCTCGTGGCTGGTCGGATGGAGGCTCCCGCCGCCCAGCATGTACAGGTACTTGCCACCGCTGCCATCGATGAAGTTGATGCTGTCCAGGATCCCCACTTCCTCGTCCGCGACCCGCTCGATCACGGAGGCGCCGGCCCCATCGCCGAAGAGGATGCAGGTGTTGCGGTCCGTGTAGTCGATGATGGAGGACATGACCTCGCTGCCCACCACCAGAACCCGCCGCGCCCCTCCCGACTCGACCTGCGCACGGGCGGCCTGCACCGCGAAGATGAAACCGCTGCAAGCCGCGCTGATATCGTAGCCCCAGGCGCTGCTGGCCCCCAGCTGCTCCTGGATGACGCAGGCGGTGGCGGGGAACATCATGTCGGGGGTGACCGTCGGCACCAGGATCAGGTCGATGTCCTGCGGCGTGAGACCGGCGTGCGCCAGGGCCTGGCGGGCCGCTGCGACCCCGTGATGCGAGGCCGGAACGCCCGGTTCGCAGATGCGTCGCTCACGGATGCCGGTCCGCTCGACGATCCACTTGTCGCTGGTCTCGACCATCTCCTCCAGCTGCCGGTTGGTCAAGCGGCGCACGGGAAAGTCCATCCCGACGCCGGTGATACCCGCCCTGTGTATCTTCCTTGACGTCATGCGCTCCATCCTCGTGTTCGGGCGACGATCGCGATGCGCTGGAAGGTAGAGCCTGGCCGCCGTCGGATCAAGGCACAAGAAAAGGAATCCCCGCGCGCAGGCCCGGGGATTCTATCCGCCAAGTGACGCTTCGACTATGGCTTGCTCTCTTCATCTTCATCTTCGGATTCGGCCGTTTCCTCGGGAGGAACAACCGCCTCCTCCGAAGGTTCCGCGGCTGCGGTCTCTTCCTGGCCGGCCTCTTCCTTGCTGGCAGCCTCCTCCAGGGCGGCCACGGCCTCGGCCTTCTCCTCCGCCTTCAGCAGGCGGCGCCGCTGCTTGCGCTTCTTGGTGTCGCGCACCTTCGGCTTGGCCTTGGTGTCCACCAGCTCGAGGATGGCCAGTTCGGCGTTGTCGCCCTTCCGGTTGCCGCTCAGGCGCAGGATGCGGGTGTAGCCGCCGGGGCGCTCCGCATAGCGCGGGCCGATCTCCTCGAACAGCTTCTGGAGCACGGCCGGATCGTTGAGCTTGCGCGCCGCGTGCCGCCGCGAGTTCAGGTCGCCCGCCTTGGCCTTGGTGATCAGCTTCTCGGCCAGCGAGCGCGCTTCCTTGGCCTTGGGCACCGTGGTCTGGATCCGCTCGTGCCGGAACAGCTCGGTCACCAGGTTGCGATAGAGCATCCGCCGGTGGCTGGGAGTGCGGTTCAGCTTGCGGCCGCTGACGTTGTGACGCATGACTTCCTACCTTTGCGCGGGCGGGGGCCGCCGCAGCCCCGACGCCGGTCAGTTGCCCATCTTCTCCTTGACACGCTCGGTGACTTCCGGCTCGAAGGCCATGCCGAAGTGCAGATCCATGCCTTCCAGGATCTCCTGGATCTCGTTCAGGCTCTTGCGCCCGAAGTTGCGGAACTTGAGCATCTCCTGCTCGGTCTTCGTCACGAGATCGTAGAGAGTCTGGATGCTGCCCGACTTCAGGCAGTTGGCCGAGCGCACCGACAGTTCCAGTTCCTCCACGTTCCGCGTGAGCAGCTCCACCAGCCGCTCCTGCTCCTCGTCCACCTCGATCTCCTGGGCGTCGATGGGGCCCTCGTCGAAGTTGATGAAGAGCTGGAAATGATCCTTCAGCAGCTTGGAGGCGAAGCCGACGGCGTCCTCGGGATTCACAGCCCCGTTGGTGGTGATGCCGAGGACCAGCTTGTCGTAGTCCGTGCGCTGGCCGACGCGGGTGTCCTCGACGCGGTAGCTCACCTTCAGGATCGGCGAGAAGTTGGCATCCAGCCGGATCACCCCGATCACCTCGTCGGGGACCTCGTGCACCTCGCGATCCACGTAACCGCGGCCCGTGTCCACGTAGAGCTTCGCGCGGAACGGCCCCGCCTCGGTGATGGTGCAGATCAGGTGGTCCGGATTGCGGACCTGCAGCTCCGGGTGCCCCTGGATCATGCCCGCGGTGACCGGACCGGGCTTGTCGGCCTCGAGCGAGGCCCAGTGGGATGGGACGTCCCCCAGGGCGAAAACGACACGCTTGAAGTTGAGCACGATGTCGGTCACGTCCTCGAGCACGTTGGGCAGCGTGCTCAGTTCGTGCTTCACGCCGTCGATCTGCACGGCCGTGATCGCATGCCCGTGGATCGAGGAGAGCAGGGTCCGCCGGAGGGCGTTGCCCAGCGTGTGACCGAAACCGCGCTCGAGAGGGGCGACCACCAGTTCCGCGAAGGTGTCGGTCTGCGTCTCCTCTATGACCTTGATGCCCTCGGGCATCAACATGTTGACCCACTTCATAATCGGAACCATCCTTCCGCAACGGAACCGGTCTAGACCTTCGAGTAGAGCTCCACGATCAGGTTTTCCTGGATCGGGACCGGCAGATCGCTGAGCCGCGGCTCCGCCGAAAGTCGCCCTTCCAGCGCCTTCTCGTCCGCCTCCAGGAACGGCAGGCGTTCCCGCTTGGCGTTGTCCTTCAGGGACGCGAGGATCAACGGCATGTTGCGGCTCTTCTCGCGGATGCCGATCGTCTGGCCCACCCGCAGTTGCCGGCTGGGGATGTCGCAGACCGCACCGTCGACAAGGATGTGCTTGTGGCGAACCAGCTGGCGGGCCGCCGAACGCGACGGCGCGAAACCCAGCCGATAGATGACGTTGTCCAGCCGCTTCTCGAGCAGGTTGAACAGGTTCTCGCCCGTGGCCCCGGGGAGCCGGTTCGCGTCGGCGAAGTAGCGGCGAAATTGCCGTTCCAGGACGCCGTACATCGCCCGGACTTTCTGCTTCTCGCGGAGCTGCAGCTTGTAATCCGAGGGTTTACGCCCGCGGCGGCGCCCGTGCATGCCAGGACCGTACGGTCTGCGCTCGATGGCGCAGCGGTCGCTGAAACAGCGCTCGCCCTTCAAAAACAGCTTCATCCCCTCACGGCGGCAGAGCTTGCATTTGGCCTCAGTATACCTGGCCATCCAAGAAACCTCCCGGAACATGGCGGCGGGATCGCACCCGCCGGCTGCGGACTTAACTCTACAGGCGACGCCTCTTCTTGGGGCGGCAGCCGTTGTGCGGAATGGCGGTGCAGTCCTTGATGCGGGTCACCTCGAGGCCCTCCGCCTTCAGGCTGCGCATGGCGGCCTCGCGGCCGGAGCCCGGGCCCTTGATCCAGACCTCGATCTTCTTCATCCCGGCGGACAGCACCTCCTGAGCGCAGAAGCGCGCCGCGAGCTGCGCCGCGAATGCGGTGGACTTGCGGCTGCCCTTGTAGCGTCCCTGGTGCCCGCCCGAGGACCACGTGATCACGTTGCCCTTCATGTCGGTGATGCTGATGATGGTGTTGTTGAAACTGGACTTGATGTGGGCGATCCCGACCACGTCCAGCTTCCTCTTCTTGCTCTTGCGGGCCTTGCCGCGCTTGTCCTTGGCCGTAGCCACAGAGCGACCTCCTCGCGCTACTTCTTCTTGGCGCCCGGACGGGTGCGCGGGCCCTTGCGTGTCCGGGCGTTGTTCTTGGTGTTCTGACCGCGCACGGGCAGCTTGCGCCGATGACGCAGGCCTCGATAGCATCCGATGTCCATCAGGCGCTGGATGTTCAGGCTCTGCTCCGTACGCAGGGTCCCCTCGACCTGGTACTCCTTGTCGATGATGCCGATGAGCTTGCGGGTCTGCTCTTCCGTCAGATCACGCGTCTTCAAATCGGGATCGATGGCGGCCTTCTGGCAGATGACGTGCGCCCGCGCGTCTCCGATCCCGTAGATGTACGTCAACGAGGTGCAGATCCTCTTCTCGTTCGGAATGTCCACACCGGCGATTCTGGCCACGAACGGCTCCTTTCTCGCTGGTCGGACCGGCGGGGGATTCCCGCACCGGCCGGACCGGCTCTCAACCCTGGCGCTGGTTGTGACGGCGGTTGACGCAGATCACCCGCACGACGCCCTTGCGCCGAATGATCTTGCACTTCGGACAGATCTTCTTCACCGACGAGCGAACCTTCATGACGCCTCCCAGTCGGGCCCCGGACCCGCCACCGCTACTTGTAACGGTAGGTGATCCGGCCCCGCGTCAGATCGTAGGGCGACAGTTCCACCGTCACCTTGTCCCCGGGCAGGATGCGGATGAAATGCATGCGCATCTTGCCCGAGACGTGGGCGAGGACGATATGCTTGTTGCTGTCGAGCTCCACGCGGAACATGGCGTTCGGCAGGGCTTCGATGACCGTCCCCTCGACGCTGATTCCCTCTTCCTTGGCCATCAGACTCCCTTGTGGCTCGGGTTGCGGCACGGCTCGCGCTGCGTCAGGACCCGCGGCCCGTTGGCCGTCACCGCCACCGTGTGCTCGAAATGGGCCGACAGCTTGCGATCGGCCGTCAGGACCGTCCACTGGTCCCTAGCCGTCGTCACGCGCCTAGTGCCCTGGTTGATCATCGGCTCGATGGCGATGACCAGCCCCTCCTCCATCACCGGATCCGGCGCGGTGAAGCACCGGAAGTTGGGCACCTGCGGATCCTCGTGCAGCTCCCGGCCGATCCCGTGGCCGACCAGCGATTCCACTACGGAGAATCCATTCCGGCTGGCGTATCCCTCCACGGCGCTGCCGATGTCCGAGATGCGGTTCCCCGCCCGGACCTGGTCGATGGCCAGCAGCAGGCTCTGCTCGGTCACGTCCAGCAGGGCGTCGGCCTCGGGACTGACCGCGCCCACCGCCAGGGTCTCGGCCGAGTCCGTGTGCCAGCCGTCCCGGATCAGGCCGATGTCGATCCCCACGATATCGCCCTCCACCAGCTTGCGGTCCGAGGGAATGCCGTGCACCACTTCCTCGTTCACCGAGATGCAGGCGGAGGCCGGAAAGCCGTTGTACCCCTTGAAGGAGGGGACGCAGCCTGCGTCGCGGATCATGCGCTCGACGGCGGCGTCGATCTCCGCCGTGGTCACGCCCGGGCCCACCAGCTTCCTGACCGCCAGGAACACCTGGGCCAGGATCGCTCCGCCCGCCGCCATCGCCTCTATCTCGGCGAGCGTCTTGAGGTTAATCTGCTGCTTGCGCCAGGGCACCGGTGATCCTCTCGGCGATCTCCGCCGGCGTCCCCAGCCCGTCGACCCGCTCGAGGGGATAATGGCGCCCCAGCAGCTCGGCGGCCGGGTAGGTCTTGCTGCGGTAGACCCCCAGGCGGTTGCGAATGGTCTCTTCCTTGTCGTCGTCCCGCTGATACAGGGCCGCAGCTCCGCAATGCGGGCAGGTCTTGCCGTCGGGAACGGCCTTGCGGTTGGTCGTGTTGCCGCATTCGCGGCAGGTCAACCGGCCGCTCAGCCGCTCGATGATCTCCGCGTCCGGCACCTCGAGCGATATCACGGCGCCCACGCCCTGGCCGATCCCGGCCAGCAGCTTCACCAGGCCCTCGGCCTGCGGCAAGGTGCGCGGAAAGCCGTCCAGCAGCCAGCCCCGGCGGGCGTCCGGCTGCTGCAGGCGATCGCGGATGATGTCCATCATCAGCTCATCCGACACCAGCTCGCCGGCGGCGAGGATGGCTTCGACCCTCCGGCCCAGCTCCGAGCCGCTCTTGACGGCGGCCCGCAACATGTCGCCCGTCGAGATGTGGACGATCCGCTGGCCCTCGACGATGCCGGCGGCTTGCGTCCCCTTGCCGCATCCCGGCGGCCCCATGATGATCACGTTCACCGGACTACCTCCTCGCCCGCAGGCGGCCTCGCCGCATGAAGCCGTCATAGTGCCTCATGAGCAGATGCGATTCGATCTGCTGCAAGGTGTCCAGACCGACACCGATCACGATCAGCAATCCCGTGCCTCCGAAGTAGAAGGGCACGTTGAGGTGGTAGATCATCATATCGGGCAGGATGGCGATGGCCGCCAGGAACACCGCGCCCGGCAGCGTCACCCTGGTCAGGATCCGGTCGATGTACTCGGCCGTTCGCTTGCCCGGCCGCACGCCCGGGATGAAGCCGCTGTTCTTCTTCATGTTGTCCGCCAGGTCCACGGGGTTGAGGATCACGGCGGTGTAGAAGTAGGTGAACAGGATGATCAGCGCCGAGTAGGCGATCACGTACACCAGGTGCGGCGGCGAGAACATCTGGGCCAGCGCCTCGAAGAACGCGTTGTCTCGGAAGAAGGACACCAGCGTTCCCGGAAACATGATGATCGACTGGGCGAAGATGATCGGGATCACGCCCGCCGTGTTCACGCGCAGCGGGATGTGCGTGTTGGCCCCGCCGTAGACCCGGCGGCCGACGATCTTCTTCGCGTACTGGACCGGGATCCGCCGCTGTCCCTGGGTGATGGCGATGATGCCGCCGACGACCACGATCATGAACGCCAGGACCACCAGCAGCTTCAACCAGTGCATCTCGCCCGACTGCAGCTGCAGCGCCGTGTTGATGATGTCCCGCGGGTAGCGGGCGACGATGCCGATGAAGATGATCAGCGAGATCCCGTTCCCGATTCCGCGTTCGGTGATCTGCTCCCCGAGCCACATCACGAACACCGTGCCGGTGGTCAGGGTCAGCATGGTCAGGAACTTGAAGCCCAGGCCCGGATAGGCGACGATGCCGCCCGGCATCCGCTCCAGGGCGAGGCTGATCCCGAAGGACTGGATGATCGCCAGCGCCACCGTTCCGTAGCGCGTGTACTGCGTGATCTTCTTGCGGCCCTCCTCGCCCTCCTTGGCCAGCTTCTCGAAGTACGGGACCACGGCCTGCAGGAGCTGGAGGATGATCGAGGCGCTGATGTAAGGCATGATGCCCAGCGCGAAGATCGTGGCATTGCGCAGGTTGCCGCCCGCGAACATGTCGTAGAGCCCCACCAGCGTGCCGCGCTGCTGGTCGAAGAAGCTCTTGAGGGCCTCCAGGTTGATCCCCGGCGTCGGCACGTGCCCTCCCAACCGGTACACGATCAGGATCATGGCCGTGAACAGGATCCGCCGCTTCAGCTCGGGGATCTTGAACATGCTTTGGTAGCTGCCCGTGATGTTCAAAACGAAGCTTCCTTTGCGTCCGGTCTCCCGGCGGGAGAAACGTTCACTCCAGGCACCTGACCGTCCCGCCGGCCGCCTCCACCGCCGCCACGGCGGCCCGGCTGGCCCGCGTCACCTCGATCTGCAACGAGTTCGCGATCTGCCCGCGCCCCAGCAACTTCACCGGGCGCTCGACGTGCCGGATCAGGCCCGCCTCGGCCAGGGTCCGGGCATCCACCGTGCTCCCCGCCGCGAAGCGCTCCAGGTCCGCCAGGTTCACGATCTGGTAGACCTTCTTGAAGATGTTGGTGAAGCCCCGCTTGGGCAGGCGCCGGTTCAGCGGCATCTGGCCACCCTCGAACCAGGGGGGAATGCCGCCGCCGGAGCGCGCCTTCTGGCCCTTGTGGCCCCGCCCGCCGGTCTTGCCGGTGCCCGAGCCGGGACCCCGCCCTCGCCGCTTGCGGTCGCGGTTCGCGCCGGCGGGCACGCCGAGATTGTTCAGCTTCAGCATGTTCACTTCACCTCTTCCATGGTCACCAGGTGCGGCACCTTGGCCACCATGCCCCGGATGGCCGGGGTATCCGGCTGGATGACCGAGGTCTGGTTATGTCGCAGCCCCAGGGCCCGCACGATGCGGCGATGCTTCTGCGGGCGACCGATCACGCTGCGGATCTGCGTGATCTTCAGCTTGGCTTCACTCATCGCCCTGCGCCTCCTCCTCGACCTTCGCTTCCCGCTTGGGAAGCCCCAGGACCTCGGGCATGGTCAGTCCGCGCTTGGCGGCGAAATCCTCGGCCGAACGCAGCTGGCGCAGGCCGTCGATGGTGGCCTTGACCACGTTGTGCGGATTCCGCGACCCGAGCTGCTTGGTCAGGATGTTGCGGATCCCGGCCGCCTCCAGGATGGCGCGCACGCCGCCGGCGGCGATGATGCCGGTACCCGGGGTGGCCGGCTTGAGCAGGACCCGGCTGGACCCGAAGCGGCCCGTCACCTCGTAGGGTATCGTGTCCTTCAGCATCGGGATGCTGATCTGGCGGGCCCGGGCGATCTCCGAGGCCTTGCGGATGGCGTCCGCGATCTCGTTGGCCTTGCCCATGGCGACGCCGACCTTGCCCTTGCCGTCCCCCACGGTCACGATGGCGCTGAAGCTGAAACGCCGCCCGCCCTTGACCACCTTGGCCACGCGGTTGATGTGGATGACGTTCTCGTGCATGTCGACCAACGGCTCGCGGTCCGTCGCACCGCGTCCCGGACCGCCGCGCCCCGGACCGCCGCGGCCGGGACCTTGCCCCGGACCGCCGCGCCCCGGACCACCACGCCCCGGGCCGCCGCGCCCGGGACCGCCGCGCCCCGGACCGCCGCCGCGGGGACCTCTCCCACCCGGTCTCTGGTTGTTCACGAACTCTGCCATCGAAAACCGCTCCTGTCCGGATGCCTTAGAACTCGATCCCGCCTTCCCGGATCCCCCGGGCCAGGGCCGCCACGCGCCCGTGGTACAGGTATCCATTGCGGTCGAAGACGATCTTCTCGATGCCCTTGTCCTTGGCCAGCGCTGCGATCCTGCGCCCCACGCCGTACGCCGTGGCGCACTTGCCGCGCAGATCCTCGGGAATTTCCTCGGTCAGCGGCTTGAGGCTGCTGACGGCGACCATAACGCGATTCTCGTCGTCGTTCACGACCTGGGCATAGATGTACTTGTGGCTGCGGAACACCGTCAGCCGGGGGCGGTCCGGCGATCCGCGGACCTTCTTGCGCACGCGACGCTTGCGCTTCAGCCAGCCCGCGCGCCTGGTTCTCTGCCTCACGCTCATCTCTGCGGTCACCTCCCGGGCCGGCGGGGCTACTTGCCGGCCGCCTTGCCCGCTTTCTTGCGGATCACCTCGTCCGCGTACCGGACGCCCTTGCCCTTGTAAGGTTCAGGCTTGCGGTAGGCCCGGATCTCCGCCGCCACCTGCCCCACCTTCTGCTTGTCGAGGCCCGAGATCTCAATGGTGGTCGGCTGGGGGCAGTTGATGGTGATGCCCTCCGGGATGCTGTACTCCAGAGGATGGCTGTACTGCAGCTGCAGATCGAGCACCCGGCCCTTGACCTGGGCCCGGTAGCCCACCCCCTCGATGAGCAGCGTCCGGGTGAAGCCCCTGGTCACGCCGGTCACCTGATTGGCGATCAGCGCCCGCACCAGACCGTGGCGGGCCTTCATCGGCTTGCTGTCGTCCGGACGCGTGATGTGCAGCTGCCCGGACTTCTCCTCGAAGCCGAGCCCCGGCGGGATGTGCTGCTTCAGCTCACCCTTGGGTCCCTTCACGATGGAGACATTCCCCTCGACCTTGACGGTCACGCCGTCCGGGAGAGGGATCGGTTTCCTGCCAATGCGCGACATCGTTAGTTCCTCCGCTGTGGCCCGGCTCACCAGACCTCGCAGAGCACTTCACCGCCGATGCCTCGCATCCGGCACTGGTGCCCCGTGAGAATGCCCTCGTTGGTGGAGAGGATCGAGATCCCGAAGCCGCCACAGACCTTGGGGATCTCGTCCTTGCCAGCGAAGATGCGGCGTCCAGGACGGCTGACCCGCCGTGCCCCCTCGATGACGCCCGTGCGCTTGCCGTCCCGGCTGTAATACTTCAGAAAGATGCGCAGCGTACCCTGAGCACTCTGGGGAACCACCTCGTAGCGCTCGATGTAGCCCTGCGCCTGGAGCAACTCGGCGATGGCCCGCTTCTCGTTCGAGGCGGGCACGTCGACCTTGCGATGGCCCGCCTGGGTCGCATTCCGCAGCCGGGTCAGCATATCCGCGATGGGATCGGTCATGCTCATGCTCTACAGCTCCTCGTGCTGGTTACCAGCTCGCCTTGACGACGCCGGGGATGTTGCCCTGCAGGGCGAGCTCCCGGAAGCAGATCCGGCAGAGGCCAAACCGGCGCAAGTAGGCGCGGGACCGACCGCAACGGCGGCAGCGCGTGTAGTTGCGAACCCTGAACTTGGCCGGCCGGTTGGCCTTGGCGATCAGCGACTTCTTGGCCAAAACTCTTCCTCCCTCATGAACGCCGGAAGGGCATTCCCAGGCGGCTCAGCAGCTCCCGGCCTTCCTCGTCGGTGCCGGCGGTTGTCACGATGGTGACGTTCATGCCTCGCATCTCGTCGACCTTGTCGTAATCGATCTCCGGAAAGACCAGCTGGTCCCGCAGGCCCAGCGTGTAATCACCGCGGCCGCTCAGGCGCGTGGGCACGCCGCGAAAGTCGCGCAGGCGCGGCAGACCGAAGTTGATGAAGCGGTCCAGGAATTCCCACATGCGCTCGCTGCGCAGCGTCACCCGGGCTCCGATCTGCATGCCGGTGCGAACCTTGAAGTTCGAGATGGACTTCTTGGCCCGGGTCTTCACGGCCTTCTGGCCGGTGATGACCGCGAGATCGCTCAGGGCGCCCTCGAGGGCCTTCGGATTCTGCGGTGCCCGCCCGATCCCCATGTTCAGCACCACCTTGACCGGCCGGGGGATCATCATCGGGCTGGTATAGCCGAACTTCTCCCGCAGGGCCGGGACCACCTCCCGGAGGTAGATCTCCTGCAAACGCGGCAACTTCTTGGCCATCACTCGCTTCCTCCTGCGCCTGGCGCTACTCGGACAGCATCTCGCCGCTCTTCTTGCTGTAGCGGATCCGCGAGCCGTCGGAGAGGATGTTCATCCCGGTCCGCGTCGGCTCACCGGTCTGCGGGCAGACCAGCATGACGTTCGAGACGTGGATCGGCCCCTCCTTCTCGATGATCCCCCCCCGCGGATTCGTCTGGGTCGGGCGGCTGTGGCGCTTGATCAGGTTCACCTTCTCGACGATGATCCGCTGCGAGCCGGGGAAGACCTTCAGGACCTTCCCCTCCTTGCCGCGGTCGTTGCCCGCGATCACGCGGACCTTGTCGCCCTTGTGGATGCGCATCACAGAACCTCCGGCGCCAGCGAAACGATCTTCATGAACTTCTTGTCGCGGAGCTCGCGGGCCACCGGCCCGAAGATGCGCGTCCCGACCGGCTCCTTGCCCTCGGCATCGAGGATCACGGCGGCGTTCTCGCTAAAGCGGATGTAGGAGCCGTCCTTGCGGCCGATCTCCTTCGTGGTGCGCACGACCACCGCCTTGACCACCTGCCCCTTCTTCACCGAGCCATTGGGGATCGCCGACTTGACGGCCGCCACGATGATGTCGCCCACGCGGGCGTACCGGCGGTCCGTCCCCCCGAGCACGCGGATGCACATGGCCGTCTTCGCGCCGGAGTTGTCCGCGATGTTCAAAAGCGTGTACTCCTGAATCATGATCCCTCTCCTCCGGACCTACTTCGCCCGCTCCAGGATCTCCGCGACCCGCCAGCGCTTGGTCTTGGAGAGAGGGCGCGTGGACATGACCTTGACGACGTCTCCGATCCGACACTCGTTCTTCTCGTCGTGCGCAACCAGCTTGGTCGAGCGCGTGATGATCCGCTTGTACAGCGGGTGCGGAAACCGGCGGCTGATCCTGACGATCACGGTCCGGTCCATCTTGTCCGAGACGACCTGGCCAATCCGGACCGCTCTCAGATTCCTCTCGATGTTCGCCATCTTCCCACTCCTTGCCCCACGGTCCCGTCACCGCCGGGCGTCGGGCCGGCTAGGCGCCGGCAGCCCGCTTCTCGGTCATGACCGTCTTGATCTTCGCCAGCTCCCGGCGCGCCATGCGGACCTCCAGCGCGTTGTCGATCTGGCGCATCTTGAGCTTCATGCGGAGCTGCATCAGTTCCTCGGACTTCTCCCGCTGGAGGCTCTCGAGGTCCTCCACGCTCAGCTCTCGTAGCTCGTAGGCCTTCTTCATCGCTCACTCTCCCTGCCGGCTCAGGATCCGCGTCTTGAAGGGCAGCTTGGAAGCGCCCAGACGCAGGGCCTCGTGCGCCAGCTCCGGGCTGACGCCGTTGATCTCGAAGAGGACCCGGCCCGGCTTGACCACGGCGACCCAGTACTCGGGATTGCCCTTGCCTTTGCCCATGCGGGTCTCGGCCGGCTTGAGCGTGATGGGCTTGTCCGGGAAGACCCGGATCCAGACCTGGCCCTGGCGCTTCATCCGGCGCGTGATGGCGACACGGGCGGCCTCGATCTGACGACTCTTCAACCAGCCGTTCCCCATGGCCTGCAAGCCGTAGTCTCCGAAGGAGATCCGGTTTCCGCGGAGCGCGAGGCCCCGGCGGCGACCCTTCTGCATCTTGCGAAACTTGGTGCGCTTCGGCATCAACATGGCTCGTCGTCCTCTCCCACGCGACCGCCCGGCGGCGGTCCCGGCCGGCTAGGCCCGCTCCTTGACCACCTGGCTGCGCAGCTGGTTCTTGAACTCCTGCGGGAAGATCTCGCCCTTGCAGATCCAGACCTTCACTCCGATGGCGCCGTACGTCGTGCGAGCCAGCGCCGTCCCGTAGTCGATGTCGGCCCGCAGCGTGTGCAAGGGAACGCTGCCGTCGTGATAGGACTCGACGCGGGCCATCTCGGCGCCGCCGAGGCGGCCGGCGCAGCGGATCTTGATGCCCTTGGCCCCCATCCGCATGGCCGTGGAGATGGCCTTCTTCATGGCCCGGCGGAAGGAGACGCGCGCCGCCAGCTGGGCGGCGACGTGCTCGGCGACCAGCGGGGCGGACAGCTCCGGCTTCTTGACCTCCTCGACGTCCAGCTTGACGTTCTTGCCGATCATCTTCTGCAGCTCGGCGCGTAGCTGGTCCGCCTTCGCCCCTTTCCGCCCGATCACGACCCCGGGTCGGCTGGTGGCGACGATCAGGTTCACCTTCTCCCGGAAACGCTTGATCTTCACCGACGCGATACCGGCGCTGCCCACACGCGCGTAGACGTAGCGGCGCAGCAGCAGGTCCTCATTCAACCAGTCGGCGTAGTTCTTTTTCTGGGTGAACCAGGTCGAGTTCCAGTCCCTGATGATCCCGAGACGGAATCCGATCGGATGCGTCTTCTGCCCCATGTGCCTTCCTTCCTCCACCCTCCGCTGGCGTCATGCGGGGAGGGCTGTCCATCCGCGGCCGCGCGGCCGCCGCGATCACTCTTCCGAGCTGACCGTGACCTGAATATGGCTCATGCGCTTCAGGATCCGATAGGCGCGCCCCTGGGCCCGCGGTCGGATCCGCTTCATGGTCGGGCCGGGATCCACCCGCAGCTCGCTGATCCAGAGGTGGGCGTCGCCCAGATCCTCGCCATGCTCGCTCTGCTGGCGGACGTTGGCCGCCGCCGAGAGGATGGTCTTGCGCAGGATGGGGGACGCCTTCTTCGGCGTCAGGGCCAGGATGCCCAGCGCTTGGGCGACACTCTTGCCGCGCACCAGGTCGGCGACCAGCCGCGCCTTGCGCGGTGAAATCCGAATGTAGCGGGAGACGGCACGTGCCTCCATCTCGCGTAACCTCCGCTCGAGTGGCGCCTTACTTTTTCTTGCCCTTGGTCGTGTGTCCCCGGTACGTCCGGGTGGGGGCGAACTCGCCGAGCTTGTGCCCCACCATGTTCTCCTGGACGTAGACCGGGATGAACTGCTTGCCATTGTGTACGGCGACGGTATGCCCCAGGAGTTCGGGGAAGATCGTCGAGCGCCGGGACCAGGTCTTCAGAACCCGCTTCTCGCCCTTTTTGTTCATCTCCTCGATCCTCTTGAAGAGGGACCGGTCGATGAAAGGGCCCTTCTTGATCGATCGCGCCATGCCAGTCCATTCCTCCGCATGCAATCCCAGGGTGGCCTCGCTCCCCGGCGGGCCGCATCACGTTACTTGCTGCTGCGCCTCCGCACGATGAAGGCATCCGACGGCTTCCGGGTCCGCGTCTTGTAGCCCTTGGTGGGCTTGCCCCAGGGCGTGCAGGGATGCCGGCCGCCCGAGGTACGACCCTCGCCGCCGCCGTGCGGGTGGTCGATGGGGTTCATGGCCACGCCGCGCACCTTGGGCCGCCGCCCCAGCCAGCGGGAGCGTCCGGCCTTGCCCGAGACGACGTTCTCGTGCTCGGCGTTGCCGACCTCGCCGATGGTCGCGTAGCAGTTGAGGTGCACCATGCGCACCTCGCCGCTGGGCAGCCGCAGGGTCGCGCGGTCACCCTCCTTCGCCATCACCTGGGCGTAGGATCCGGCGCTGCGCACCATCTGCCCCCCCTTGCCGAGCGAGAGCTCCACGTTGTGCACCAGGGTGCCCAGCGGGATGGCCCGCAGCGGCAGCGCGTTCCCCACGTTGAAAGGGGCGGTTTCGCCTGCGATCACGGAATCGCCGACCTTCAGACCCGACGGCCAGAGGATGTACCGCTTCTCGCCGTCGGCGTACTTGAGCAGGGCGATGCGGGCGCTCCGGTTCGGATCGTACTCGATGCTGGTCACCGTGGCGGTGATGTCCCGCTTGTTGCGCTTGAAGTCGATTCGCCGGTAGCGCCGCTTGTGCCCGCCTCCCCGATGCCGCGAGGTGATCCGTCCGTAATTGTTGCGACCGCCGGTCTTGTTCAGCGGCTCCAGCAGGGACTTCTCCGGCTTCGCCGTCGTGATCTCGCTGAAGTCGGAGACCGTCCGGAAGCGCTGCGTGGGCGTGACGGGCTTGAGTTTCTTGATCCCCATGTCTATCCAACTCCCCGCGTCGCCAGCGACCCCCGCGGGCCGCCGGCGGTCCAGGCTAGACCATGTCGAAGAGGTCGATGCTGTCCTCGCCCGCCAGGGTGACGATGGCCTTCTTCCAGTCCCGGCGCTTCCCGGAGAAACGGCCGAGGGTCTTGATCTTGCCGCGCTGGTTGTGCGTGCGCACTTGCAGCACCTTCACGCCGAAGAAGTGCTCGACCGCCTGCTTGATCTCGTGCTTGTTGGCGCTCGGGTCCACCTCGAAGAGGTACTGGTTGTTGCGCTCGCGCATCCTCGCGCCGCGCTCGGTGATCAGCGGTCGGCGGATCACCTTGCTCAGGTCCTTCATGCTCCGAACACCTCCTCGGCACCGTTCAGCGCGCTCTGCAGGAAGACCAGGTTGTCCGCCCAGAGCACGGCATAGGCGTTCAGCTCGTGGCAGCGCAGCGTCCGCACGCCCTCCAGGTTGCGCAGCGACTTGTAGAGGACCTCGGCCTCCCGGGGCAGCACGAAGAGCGTGTGCCGGCCGGGCAACGCCATGGCGGCCATCAGGTTGGCCACGGCCCGGGTCTTGGGCGCCTCCAGTGACGGGTCCTCGACGATGTAGACCCGCTCGTGAGCGGCGCGATCGGAAAGCGCCGACTTGAGCGCCAGCCGCTTGATCTTGCGGGGCAGCTTGTACCCGTAGTCCCGCGGGTGCGGACCGAAGGCGGTGCCGCCGCCCACCCTGGTCGGGGACTTGGCGCTGCCGGCCCGGGCGCGCCCCGTGCCCTTCTGGCGGTAGAGCTTGGCCGACGAGTAGCGGACCTCGGCCCGCGTCTTGGTGTCGTGCGTGCCCTGCCGCTGGTTGGCCAGGAAGTTGCGTACCGCCTCGTAGAGCGCCTGCCGGTGCACGGGCTGCTCGAAGAGCGAAGCGGGTAGCTCCACGGTGCCCTTCGTCTCACCGGTGCCGCTGTAGAGATTTGCCGTTGCCATGTGTCACCTCGCTGGCTTCCCGCACCGCGCGGGGCGGCCCGCCGCTTCAGCGGCTGGGCCGGATGAAGACGATCCCGTTGCGGTGGCCGGGGACGCTCCCCTTGACCAGCAGGAGATTCCGTTCCTGGTCGATCCGGACGACGGTCAGGTTGCGCTTGGTCTCGCGCTTGTTGCCGAACTGCCCCGGCATGTGCTTGCCGGGAAGCACGCGTCCCGGCTGGGTGTGCATGCCGATGGACCCGGACATGCGTATGTTCTTGCTGCCGTGGGCGCCGGGACCCCGGTGCTGTCCCCAGCGCTTGATGCGCCCGGCGAAACCATGGCCCTTGGTGGTACCGGTGACGTCCACCTTGACGGTGTCGCCGAGCACCGAGAGGTCGATCCTGTCGCCCAGCTTGAAAGCGGGCTCCCCGTCGGTGCGGAACTCCCCCACGATGCGCAGCGGCTCGGTCCCCGCCTTGCGGAAGTGTCCCTGCATGGGGAGCGGGGTGTTCTTGGGCTTGCGCGGACCGTAGCCCAGCTGGATGGCGTCGTAGCCGTGACGCTGGGCGGTGAGCACCTGGGTCACGACACAGGGCCCGGCCTCGATCACGGTGACCGGGACGCTGCGGCCGCTCTCGTCGAACTGCCGGGTCATACCGAGCTTCTTGCCGATCAATCCGATCATCACTGCTCCCTCGATTCGCACGGACCTGCCCTCGGCTTCAGACCTTGATCTCTACGTCCACGCTGGCCGGAAGGGTCAGCTTCTTGAGGAACTCGGTCGTCTGCGGCGTCGAGTTCTCGATCTCGATGAGACGCTTGTGGATCCTCATCTCGAACTGCTCGCGCGACTTCTTGTCCACGTGCGGCGAGCGCAGTACGGTGTAGACGCTGCGCTTGGTCGGCAAGGGGATGGGTCCCCGCACCAGCGCCCCGGTCTTGAGGGCCGTCTGCACGATCATCAGCGCCGACCGGTCCAGAACGGCCGGCTCGTAGGCGCGCAAGCGGATCTTGATCTTCTGTCTGGCCACGTTCTCTCTCCTTCGCGATGGCTACTCCAGCATCGCCGCGCCCGCGGCGCCTGCTCACCTCTCGCTGACACGGCCGCCCGCCCGGCGCGGGGCGCGCGGCCCGGCGTGCTACTCGATGATCTTGGCGACGACCCCGGCCC
>CAZGEC010000035.1:0-46837 GCA_964524645.1 uncultured Fibrobacteraceae bacterium
GAGGTCGACGGGTGGCTGCGGGCGTAGAGGCTCAAAGGAAGCGCGCAACATTTTTCATGTAATCTCATATTGTGTAATATGTAATTGTAGAACAAGGGAGGGTGTCATGAACGATCAGCGGTTCCGGGACCTCGCCGAGGCCATCGCGTCCGCCCTGCACCGGAGCGGACTTGCGCCCGGCCGCGAGCAAGACGCATCGCGTTCCGGTGAGGCCGAGTGCATCCGCGTCAGGGTCGGCGGGTGCTGCGATGCGGGCGAGGAGAAGTCCGAGGAGCCCAGGGTCGTCTGCATCTGCCCGGGCGGGAAGGAGTCGAAGACGTGACGGAGAAGAACGGGTTGCGCATCGATCTCGGGGCCATCCTCGACGAGGTGCGGGCGCGGCTGCAGGAAAAGGGAATCGACATCGACATCCGCGGCGACGCGAGGGCTTGCTGCGGCGGAGAGGACTCGCCGCGGGTCAAGGTCGTCTGCGTCGCCCCCGGGCTGGGGAACTCGGTCCGCGAAATGGGCGAGACGCAGCGTGATCAGGTCGTCATGGTGCGGGTCGACGAGGCGACGAGCAAGGCCCTGGACGCCTGGGTGGAAACCGGAGCGGTGAAGAGCCGCTCCGAGGCCGCCGCCCTCTTCATCCGTGAGGGTCTGAAGGTCCGGGCAGACGAGCTGGAGCATCTCCGCGACGCCCTGCACGACGTCGAGGAGGCGCGGGCCAAGCTCCATCGCCGGGCCAGAGACGTGATCGGGGACATGGGCGAGCGTTCCGGCGAGTCCTAGGTCCAGGCTGCCGTCGGTGGGAGAGGATGCGGGCCTTATCCTTCCGCGCCGGCCGCGACCAGGCGCTTGTACCAGACGTTCATGCTCTCGATGCGGCCGCTGATGTTGGTATTGTTCACCAGCCGGCCGCCGAAGTCGTAGCCCAGGCGGGAGAAGGTGATGTTCATGCCGGGCGAGAGGGCCCGCGCTATCGTGTAGGCGACGAGGAATCCCAGGCGCCGCATCTCCCGCTCCATCCGCAGGAGAAGGTGGGTGGCGAGGCTCTTGCCGCGGGCGGCCGGCAGGGTGGCGAAGTCGGTCATCTCGACGTTGCGCGCGGCCGGATCGGTCTCGGCCGAGGAGATCGCCACGATGCGCTCGTCCTCGCGGGCCAGGAAGTAGTGGAAGTTCTCCGTCATGGTCCGCGCCAGATAGTCGGGATCGTGGATGGGGAAGGGGTAGGAGGCGAACACCTCGCGGTAGACCGCGGCCATCTCCGCGGCGTCCCGCGATCCAGCCGGCGCGATGGGCAGCGGCGGCTTGCCGATTTCCTGGAGCGCCTCGCCGTGACGGGCCGCGGCCAGCTGCAGGTTGCCGTCGAGGCGGTCGCGGTCCGTTTCCAGGGCGCGCTCCTGATCCAGGAAGCGGGAGAGGAACAGGGCGTCCTCGCGCCCCTCGTAGAAGTCTGGGACCCGGGCCTCGCGCCGGTAGCCGGCCTCGAGGAAGCAGGGGCTCTGGGGCGCGGGGACCTTGGCGAAGATCTTGCCGTAGCCGCGGTCCGTCGCCAGACGCTCCAACTCGGGCACGATCTCCGGCGCGTCGACGGGATCGAGCTTCATCAGGTAGATGCGGTCGTTCTCTTCGCCGTGCTGGATGGTCGAGCCTCCGACCTCCTCGATGATGTCCGGCATGCCCATCCTCCTTTCAGGCTCGCGCCGCGGGGCGCGTCAGCAGCGAGACGCCGACGAAGCCCACGGCCGACAGGCTCAGGCCGTAAGCGACCGGATCGAGCCCCGTCGCCTGCAGGCGAGCGGGCAGGGGCACGAGATCCAGCTGCAGCAGCAGGGTCGGCACGCCGCCCAGGAACATGCCCGCCAGTGCGCCGGCGGCAGTGGCGCGGCGCCAGAAGAAGGCGCCGAGCGTCGGCACGAACAGACCCGAGACCATGAAGGCGTAGGCGAACAGGATGGCGTCCAGCACCATCGTGAAGCGGCTGGCGATGATGATCGCCGTGGCGCCAATCACGAGAGTGGCCAGCTGCGAGACCCGCATCAGCGTCGCCTCGCTCATGCCGGGCCACACGTAGCGCTTGATCACGTCGTTGACGATGTTGCCGGACGAGGCCATCAGGCAGCTGTCGGCCGTGGACATGATGGCCGAGAAGTAGGCCGCGATCACCAGGCCGGTGACGACCGGCGGCAGGGCGTCCCGGATCAGCAGCGGCAGGCCCATCTCGGGCTCGGCCGCGGGGAACATGACCCGCGCGCACATGCCCAGGAAGACCCCCATGAACGCCATCACGGGGTACTCGAACAGCCCGGCCATGTACCAGGCCCGCCGCGCCTCGGTCACGTTGCGGCAGGCGTACATGCGCTGGTAGAGCGTCATGCCGATCAACCAGATGGGGACGATGGTGACCATCCAGTTGACGACCTGGATCGCCGTGACGTTGTTCAGGTGGAAGAACTCCGCCGGCAGCTCGCGCCGCAGGGTGTCCAGGCCGCCCAGCTCGCCCCACAGGACCACCGGGATGGTGACCAGGATCAGGCCCACCAGCAGGATGATCCACTGGATGGTGTCGGTGTAGATGACCGCCTTCAGCCCGCCGATCACGGTGTAGACGATGGTGACGGCCGCGATCACGTAGAGCGAGAACTGCAGGGGATCGAGACCCAGCGGCGCCCGGGTGATGATAGTGGCCGACGCGAGCTTGGCCCCCGCGAGCACCTGGGCCCCCGTGAAGCCCAGGTAGCCCAGACCGGAGACGAGGGCGGCCAGCAGGGCCACCCGCTCGCCGTACCGCCAGCGCAGGAAGTCGGGATAAGTCACCAGGCCGTGCCGCGCGTCCAGGCGCTTGACGTGCGGGATGATGAAGACCGCGGACAGCCAGGCGCCCAGCAGCCCGGTCAGCAGCAGCCAGCTGCCGCTCAGCCCCATCGTGAAGCCCAGCCCGCCGAGGCCGATGGAGAAGCCGCCGCCCACGTCCGTGGCCACGATGGACAGCCCGACGTGGTGGGAGGCGATCGCGCGCCCACCGACGAAGTAGTCCTCGGTGTCGCGGTTGCGCCGGAAGTAGTACCACCCGACGCCCAGCACACCGCAGAGGTAGAGCCCGAAGATGAAGTAGTCGACGAAGATCATGGATCGTCCCGGCGCAGCAGGCGCTCGTTGTCCCGCGGCGTCAGCGCCACCGTCTCGTCGTCGTCGGCCAGCAGCCGGGCGATGCCGACGGCCCGCTCCTCGTCGGCGTCCCCCAGATCCAGCATGAGGTCGCACTTCGCGCACTCGCGATCGCAGAAGTTGGGCTCGTAGGAGTCCGGCTCCTTGTAGGTGGTGATCACGCCCTCGTAGTTGCGCAGCACGACCTTGTTGGTGGACCACGAGATCAGGTAGTTGGGATTGATCCGGATCTTGCCGCCGCCGCCCGGCGCGTCGATGACGTAGCTGGGGACCGCGAAGCCGGACGTATGCCCGATCAGGCTCTCCATGATCTCGATGCCCTTGCCCACCGGCGTCCGGAAGTGGGACAGCCCCTCCGAGAGATCGCACTGGTACAGGTAGTAGGGGCGCACCCGGTTGCGCACCAGCCGCTGCACCAATGCTTTCATTATCCGCGGGCAGTCGTTGACCCCGGCCAGCAGCACCGACTGGTTGCCGAGGGGGATGCCGGCGTCCGCCAGCCGCGCCAGCGCCTCGCGCGCCGAGTGGGTGATCTCGCGCGGGTGGTTGAAGTGCGTATTGACCCAGAGGGGATGGTGCCGGCGGAGCATCGCCACCAGGTCATCCGTGATCCGGTACGGCAGCACGACGGGGGTCCGCGTGCCGATGCGGATGACCTCCACGTGGCCGATGGCGCGCAGCTCCGAGAGGATCCAGTCCAGGCGCTCGTCCGCCAGCAGGAACGGATCGCCGCCCGAGAGCAGCACGTCGCGCACCGCGGGCGTGCGGCGGATGTAGTCGATGCCGGCTTCGATCACCGCCCGGTCCGGCACCGTGTCCACGTCGCCCACCTTGCGCTTCCGGGTGCAGTGCCGGCAGTACATGGCGCACAGGCCGCAGACCAGGAACAGCACCCGGTCCGGGTAGCGGTGGGTGAGGCCCGGCACGGGGCTGTCGGCGTCCTCGGCCAGGGGATCCATCATGTCGTGGCGGGCCAGGTTCAGCTCGGCCGGCGAGGGGAACGACTGCTTGAAGATGGGATCGTTCCGCCAATCCCCCGTGTCGATGAGCGACAGGTAGTACGGGGTCACCGAGAGGGGAAACTTGGCAAGGGTCAGCTCGAGGTCGCGCCGCTCCGCGTCCGTGAAGCGGATGCCGGTCAGCATCTGAAAGGTCTCGATGTCCGTGATGGCATTCGCGAGCTGCCACTTCCAGCTGCGCCAGCGGGACTGGCTGACCTCGCTGTCCAGGCGTTCGGCGACCTCCAGCTGGCGATCCGACATCCGGTACATGGGCATTCCTTCCAGCGGAGCCGGTCGGTGCGGGCGGCGCGCCGTCCGGCCGGGTTGTTTGCTCCGGGCGCAAAGCATGCGCAGGCATCCCGGCAGCGGGACGCAACGGCGGGAGGGATCAGTTGGGACGGCCGGGCTCCTCCCGGTTCCGGTTCGCGGTCGGCTCGAGGGCGTCGGTGGCCTGCTCGGCGTTGCTCAGGCTGCCGACCTCCAGCAGCGGTGCGGTGCTCAGCTGCTGGGCGTCCATCAGGTCGACCAGCCGTTCGAGCAGCTGGGTGATGGCCTCCTGCTCGGACGGCGGCAGGTTCTTCAGAGCCTGGCGCAGGGGGTGGCGATCCGAGTACGGAGCCTTGGCTGAAAGCTCGCTGCCGCGCCCGCTGGCCGACACCAGGACCCGGCGGCGATCCGCGGACTGCCGCTCCCGCATCACCATGCCCTTCGCCTCGAGCTTGTCGAGGATCCGGACCACGGTGCTCGCGCTCAGCTGGACCTCGTGTGCGAGGTCCGTGGCCGTGATCGGCCCCAGCTCGACGATGGTGTTCAGGCAGACGAGCTGCGGACCGGTGATCCGGTACTCGCTGGCCAGCCGCCGCGAGTACAGGTCGACGGCCCGGATCATCCGCCGCAGGGCCGCCAGGATGCGGCGACCGTGACGGCTGTCCGGCTCGTCGGCCAGATCGAGCGGCTCGTCGGGTCTGGGATCCTGATCCTGCTGTTGCCCTTTCATATGAGCGTTTCCGGTCCTTTCTCGAGGCGATACACTGCTGCACATGATGCAAGATTAGCAATAGCAAGATCTTGCATCATACCTCTGCCTTTGATTGCTACAGCAATAAATATACCTGCAACGATTGTCGTGACAAGTGTTTTTTATGAATGGAGACCCGGCCCCGCAGCAAGCCGTGGCCGACCTGCCCGGGGCCGGGTGAGCGAAAGCGGTTCTTTCCGACCCGGCCTACTTCAGCAGGGCCACCTTGAGCCCCGCCGACTCGCCGCGGTCGGTGATCAGCCGTACGAGGTAGACGCCGCTGCCGGCGGCCCGTCCGGCCTCATCGCGGCCGTCCCAGAGCACCATGTTCACGCCTTCCGGCCGGCGCTCATGGGTCAGGAGCCTCACGCGGCGCCCCTGCAGGTCGTAGACCGCCAGGTCGACCGTGGCGTCCTGGGCCAGGCTGAACTCGATGCGCGTGACGGGATTGAACGGGTTCGGATGGGCCGCCAGAAGCAGCAGGGGGCGCGGCGTGGTCGCGGCGACCCCGCTCAGATCCTCGTGCATCTGCGGCTGCACGGCGATCGTGTTGGTGTTGGTGCAGGTCGCCTGGAAGGACGTCAACAGGCCGTTGGTCGCCAGGTCGATCACGTACACGGGGTCGCCCGCGGTCGTCGAATGGCCGCCGACCACGAAGGCGAGGTTCTCGCCGTCGAGGATGTCCACGTCGCGGGGAGCGGCCCCGGCGTCGAAGGCCACGGGGATCACGGCACTGGTGCCCAAATCGATGATGTACGCATCGTGCGAGTCCTCGCAGGCCACCACCAGCTTGCTGCCGTCGCCGGTGATGTCGATGCCCCAGGGATCGTCCCCCACGGTGAACGCGTTCACCTGGGTCAGGGATGCGCGATCGACGACCCGCACCTGGTCCGTGCCGCGGTCGGTCACGTAGACGTACTGCCCGTCCGGCGCGACCACGAGCTGCCAGAGGCTGCTGCCCAGGTCGGTGACGGTGTTCAGCACCGCCGAGCCGTCCGGGGCGATCTCGTAGAAATCGTCGCCGTACCAGTCCACGGCGTAGAACCGGCCGCTGATCGGGTCCAGGGCGATGTTGCCCGCACCGAGATACGTGGTCGGGACGGGCAGCGAGTGCAGCACCGCGTAGGTGGCAGTGTCGATCACCTCGATCGTTTCGCTGTCCCGGCAGGCCATCAGCGCCAGATCGCCGTCGCCCGAGAAGGCGATCGAGATCGGGTAGTCCCCGGCGGTGATCCGGTGCGTGATCAGGCCCGAGGCAAGGTCGACCACCACCAGCCCGTCACCCGAGGCGCCGGGGATCCAGATCTCGGTACCGGCGGGATTCATCGTGGCATCGTAGGGGTAGTTCCCCTCGGGCAGGAGCGAGAGGGCCGGCTCGACCATGTAGCTCGCCAGATCGAAGCGGGCGTAGCTCTCTGAGGTCGAGCAGGCGACGATTCCGTGGTCCACGGCGTCCAGCGCCGCAGGGCTGCCGTTCCGGGCGTCTTCCGCTCCAGGGCGCGCGTCCGCGGCTGCGGCCGCCAGGGGCAGGACCAGAAGCAGAAGCAAAAGGAACGGAAGGATATGGTGGTTCCAGTCTCGACGTACCATGGCATGTCCCCCTCGATGATTGGAGTCCATCGATATTCCGTGCCTGGCAAGCTGGGCGCATTATACCCGATGGCGGCTGCCGGGGGGAAACTACCGGGCTGCCTGGTGGGTGCGGCTCAGCCGGTGCGGCTGCCGGGCTTGACCGGCTGGCCGCCCTGGCGGCAGAGGGGGCAGGAATCGGCCGGGTAGTTGGCCACCTGCACGCTGGCCAGGGCCCGGAGGGGGACGGGCAGGTCGGCAGAGCCGCCGGTGCGGTCGATGATCGCGCCGAGGCCGATCACCACGCCGCCGGCGGCCTCGATCACGTCGGCCACCTCGCGCACGCTGGTGCCGCGGGTGACCACGTCCTCCACGATGATCGCCTTCTCGCCCTTGGCGATCTCGAAGCCGCGGCGCAGGGCCATGCGGCCGTCGACCCGCTCGGTGAACACGAATCGCCGGCCGACGGCGCGGGCCACCTCGTGCCCGATCAGGATGCCGCCCAACGCGGGCGAGACCACCAGGTCCACGCTCTGCTGCTCCAGGCGCTGGGCGATCTGGTAGCCCAGCTCCCGCGCCAGCTCCGGGAACTGGAGGATCCTGGCGCACTGGAAGTAGGTGTCGCTGTGCAGGCCGCTGCTCAGCAGGAAGTGGCCCCGGAGCAGGGCGCCCAGCTCGGTCATCAAGTCGAGCAGTTCCGTCTCTTGCATGGGCTCGTCCCCTTCGCGCAGCGGTCCGCTGCGGCTCAGCCGGTCAGCTCCCGGGCGATCTCCCGCAGGGCGGCGGCCGGATCGGGCGCGCGAGTGATGGGCCGCCCGATCACCAGGAAGTCCGCCCCGGCCGCCAGGGCCGCACCCGGGGTCGCGATGCGGCGCTGATCGTCCCCGGCCGCGGCCAGGAGACGGATGCCGGGCGTGACCGCCAGGGGTTCGTTGCCCAGCTCCTGTCGTAGGCCGGGCAGATCGGGCCCGGCACAGACCAAGCCGTCGCAGCCCGCCTCCCAGGCCACCCGCGACAACCGCTGGACGCGCTGCTGGAGGTTCAGGGGCGAGGGCAGCAGGGCATCCAGCTCCGCCTGGTCCAGGCTGGTCAGGATGGTCACCGCCAGCAGGGCCGGACGGCGCGCGCCGGCCGCCGTCGTGGTCGCCAGCGCCTCGGCCGCGGCCCCCAGGGCCCGCGGCCCGGCCGCGGCATGTATCGTCAGCATAGCGGCGCCGAGGCGCGCCGCCACCCGGGCGGCGCCCGCGGCGGTGTTGGGGATGTCGTGATACTTGAGATCCAGGAAGACCTCCTTGCCCAGCTCGCGCAAGGAGTCCACCAGGGCGGGACCGGCGGCGGAGAACAGCTCCAGGCCCACCTTCACGAGGCGACCCGCCGGACCCAGCGCGCGGGCCACCGCCAGGGCCTCGGCGGCCGTCGGCAGGTCCAGGGCGGTGATCACCCGTTCGGCCGGTGGGCGGGCGCGCAACTGGGCCAGCAGCTCGGTCCTCTGCATGCTTCCTCGCTTCTCGCCGGACAGGGAATCCGGGCGGGGCGATTTGCCTTGCCCGTGCATCTTCTTTTGTTTATACCCTTCTAGCAGCCCGCCCAGCGGAATGCAATTTCATTCTCCATGAGCGCGCAGCCCGGAGCATGCGGGCCTGTCGGCCGGGAGGATCACCTTGCTCGATCGCAAGTTCATCCGGGAGAACCGCGAACTCGTCACCCGCGCGGTGGCGCTCAAGCGGGAAGCCATTGACATCGACGCCTACTACGCCCAGGACGCACAGCGGCGCGCCGCCCTGCAGGAGATGGAGCGGCTGCAGGCCGAGGCCAACCGGGCCAACAAAGAGATCGCCGCCCGCAAGAAGAACGGGCAGGATGCCGGGCCGGCCATCGCCGAGATGAAGCAGATAGCCGAGCAACTCAAGGAGCTGCGGGCGCGGGCGGCGGCGCTGGAGGAGGCGGTCGAGCAGCTCTATCTGCGGATTCCCAACATCCCCGACGAAAGCGTGCCCGCGGGGGGCGAGGAGAGCAACGTCGTGGTGCGCTCCTGGGGCGAGCCTGTCGATCCCGGCTACCCCGTGAAGCCCCACTGGGAGATCGGCGCCGACCTGGGGATCATGCCGCTCGAAAAGGCAGCCCGCATGAGCGGTTCGGGATTCACCCTGCTGACCGGCGACGGGGCGCGGCTGGAGCGGGCCCTGATCAATTTCATGCTCGACGTGCACCGGGAGCAGGGCTACGTCGAGGTCAACGCGCCCTACCTGGTGAGCGCCGATGCGATGACCGGGACCGGCCAGCTCCCCAAGCTGGCCGACGACATGTATCTGGTGGAGCGGGACGCGCTCTGGCTGATCCCCACCGCCGAGGTCTCGGTCACCAACATCCACCGCGAGGAGACCCTGCGCGAGGAGGACCTGCCGCGCAGGTACGTGGCCTTCTCGCCCTGCTTCCGCCGCGAGGCGGGAGCCGCCGGCAAGGACACCCGCGGGTTGCTGCGGGTCCACCAGTTCCACAAGGTGGAGATGGTCAGGTTCGAGCGTCCGGACGCGTCGTGGGAGGCGCTCGAGCAGCTGACCGACGACGCCGAGGAGATCCTGCGCCGCCTGGAGCTGCCCTACCGGGTGGTGAAACTGGCGGCGGGCGATCTGAGCTTCGCCGCCGCCAAGTGCTACGACCTGGAGGCCTGGGCCGCCGGGGTGGGAAAGTGGCTCGAGGTCTCGTCCTGCAGCAACTTCCTGGACTTCCAGGCCCGGCGGGCGAGCATCCGCTGGAAGGGCCCCGGGGGCCGGGGCTACGTGCACACGCTCAACGGCTCCGGTCTGGCCCTGCCCCGCGTGCTGGTGGCGATCCTCGAGAACTACCAGGCCGCGACCGGCCGCGTCCGGGTGCCCGCCGTCCTGCGGCCGTACCTGGACGAACAGGAATACCTCGGCTAGGCGCCCCGCGCCGTGAAGGAGGCGGCCGCCATGTCCCCCTGGCCGCAGCAGTTCCTGGGGCTGCGCCGACGGCAACTCTTCAATATCTACGTGCTGGCGGGAAGCATCGGCATCGTCCTGGCCGTCACCCTCTTCACCATCCACATGGCGCAGAGTCTCAAGCGGCAGACTCGCCTGACCACCTGGATCTTCTCGAGCATGGCCAGCCGGTACCTGAGCGCCGAGCCGGGCGCCGACATCCGGCAGATCATGCAGATCATCAACGAGATGGAAGTGCCGGTCATCGTCACCGACCCGGCCGGCCGGCCGATCCTCTGGAACGAACCGGTGATCGGCATCCCGATGCCCGACATCTCGGTGCTGCTGGCCGAGAATCCCAAGGATCCGCGCAATCCGGAAATCGCCCGCATCCTGCAGCTGGTCCGCAAGTTCGACCAGGAGCAGGAGCCCTTCGCCATCGTGGCGCCGGGCGGCCGGCGGCTGGGGACCCTGCACTACGGGCCCTCGGCCATTACCCGCCGGATCAGCTGGATGCCGTACCTGGAGCTGTTGCTGCTGGCAGCCTTCTTCCTGCTGATCGTCTGGGCCCTGCAGATGAAGAAGGAGAGCGAGCAGCAGCGGCTGTTCGCCGGCATGGCCAAGGAGACGGCTCATCAGCTGGGCACCCCGCTCACCTCCATCCTGGGCTGGCTGGAGATCCTGCGGGAGAAGGTGCCTCCGGACGACGACGTGATGCAGGATCTGACCAAGGACGTCGAGCGGCTGGGCAAGGTCTCGGCCCGCTTCAGCCAGATCGGCTCGCGCCCGCAGCGCGAGGACTCGGACCTGCGGGCGGTCGTCGAGAGCAGCATCGCCTATTTCCGGCGGCGGCTGCCGCAGCTCGGCGGCCGGGTGGATCTGCGGATGGAGGGCAACCTGAGCCACCGCTGCCGCTTCAACCGCGAGTTGATGGAATGGGTCCTGGAGAACCTGATCAAGAACGGGATCGACGCCCTGCGCAACGGCAAGGGCACGATCACGGTGCAGCTCGCCGACGGGCCGGGCCGGGGCGTGACGCTGCGGATCAGCGACACCGGCGGCGGCATCCCGGCGGGAATGAGGAACCGTATCTTCGAGGCCGGGTTCACCACGAAGGAGCGCGGCTGGGGCATGGGGCTGGCCCTGGTCAAGCGAATCGTGACACAGTATCACCAGGGCCGCATCGAGGTCGTGCGCACGGGTCCGCACGGGACCACCTTCGCGGTCACCCTTCCCGGCGAGGAGGATTGACGTGCCGTTCCAGATCCTCTGGGTCGACGACAACATCGACGATCTGCGCTCCCACCTGGTCTACCTGGGAGAGAAGGGCTACGAGGTCACCGGGGCCACCAACGGACCCGACGCCCTGGCGCTGCTGCGCAAGACCCCCTTCGACGCCGTGCTGCTGGACGAGATGATGCCCGGCATGGGGGGTCTCGAGACCCTGGAGGAGATCAAGCGCATCCAGGCCAACGTGCCGGTGATCATGATCACCAAGAGCGAGGCCGAGGACCTGATGACGCGGGCCATCGGCAAGCGCATCGACGACTACCTGGTCAAGCCGGTCTCGCCCCTGCAGGTGCTCTCGGCGCTGAAGCGGCAGGTCGAGGCGCGGCGGCTGGCCGGCGAGCAGATCACGCGCGACTACCTTTCCCACTTCATGCAGGTGGGGCAGAACATCAATGAGGCCGCCACGCCGGACGACTGGGTGGCGATCTACACCGACCTGGTGACCTTCGGCCTCGACCTCTTCGCGTACAGCGATCGCGGCCTCCTGGAGACCCAGGCGGAGCAGATGGCGATGGCCAACCAGGCGCTGGCCCGCTACGTGCGCGACCGCTATGCGGGCTGGGTGCAGGGACAGGGGGCGCCGCTGCTCAGCCCCCGCGTCTACGAGACCTGGGTGGAACCCGAGGTGCAAGCGGGCCACCAGGTCTTCTGGATCGTCATCGACTGCATGCGCATGGATCAGTGGCGCCTGATGCTGCCGCTGCTGGAGGAGTTCTACCACATCGAGCAGCGCTACTACTGGTCGATCCTGCCGTCGGCCACCCCTTACGCGCGCAACGCGCTCTTCTCGGGCCTCTACCCCCTGGAGATCGCCGAGCGCTACGCGGACTGGTGGGAGGGTTCGGCGGCCCACGAGGGCTCGCGCAACGCGCGCGAGCCGGACCTGCTGGGCGAGCAGCTGAAGCGTCTGGGCAGTCCGGCCGCCGACAGCTACAAGTACTTCAAGATGTCGGACGCCCGCGAGACCGATCACCTGCGCAAGCAGATCGGCTCGCTGGGGGACATCCGGCTGGTGGCGGGGGTCTACAACTTCCTGGACATCGTGGCCCACGGGCGCTCCCAATCGCAGATCCTCAAGGAGCTGGCGCCGGACGAGGCCGCGTTCCGCTCCCTGATGCGGAGCTGGTTCGAGCACTCCAGCCTGTTCGAGGTGCTGCGGCAGGTGGCGCGCCGCGATGCGACGGTCGTGGTGACCACCGACCACGGCTCCATGTTCTGCCGCAAGGCCACCCTGGTGAAGGGCAACCGCGACACCAGCAGTAACGTGCGCTACAAGTTCGGCGACAACCTGGCCGTGGATGACAAGCAGGTGTTCCTGTTCAAGGACCCGACCCGCTACATGCTGCCGGCCAACACGGCCATCGAGAACTACGCCATCACCACGGAGAGCTACTATCTCATCTACCCGACCAACTTTCACGAGTACGAGCGGCTCTATCGCGACAGCTTCCAGCACGGCGGGATCAGCCTCGAGGAGCTGATCTGCCCGTTCAGCGTGCTGCGGCCCCGCTGAGCGCCGCCCGCCCCCCGCAAGGAGGGGACGATGCCCGGCCAGGCCATCCCGCCGGCAGAGCACTTCACGCACCACGGTCGGACGGACTCCCCCGCGGCCACCCGGCGGCTGGGGGCGCGGGCCGCGGATCGGCTGCAGGGCGGCGAGATCCTGCTGCTCTGGGGGCCCCTGGGCGCCGGCAAGACCTGCTTCGTGCAGGGGCTGTGCGCCGGGCTGGAGGTGCCGGACGACGTGACCTCGCCGTCCTTCAATCTCCTGCAGGAGTATCGCGGCCGGCTGGCGGTGCATCACCTGGACCTCTATCGCCTGGAGTTCGGGGCCGACCTGGCGGACGTGGGGGTCGAGGCGGTGCTGGACGCGGTGGAGGCCGGAGGAGCCGTGCTGGTGGTGGAATGGCCGGAGCCGCTGTTGCCCCTGCTGGGCGCCCGGCTGGAGCTGCTGGCGCTGCCCGGTGCCGCGGAGCTGGAACGCGCCTGGCACCTGCGGGCGGAGCCGGTCCTGCCGCCGGCCTGGGAAGATCTGCTGGCGCCGGAGGAGCCGTCGTGCTGAACCTGGCCCTGGACACAGCCACCGCCTGGGGCCGCTTCGCCCTGGCCGCGGACGAGCAGCTGCTAGGCTACCTGCCGGTGAACGTCACCGGCAGCTACGCCGACGCGCTCCTGCCGGTGATCGAGCGCCTCCTCCGCGAGAGCGGCCACGACCTGGCCGAGGTGGGCGCCGTGGGGGTGACGCGGGGGCCGGGCAGCTTCACGGGGGTGCGCATCGGCGTGGCCACGGCCAAGGGCCTGGCCTACGGGCTGGGCGCGCGCCTGGTCGCGGTGTCGACCCTCGAGGCCATGGCGGCGGCCGTCCTGGCCGAGCAGCCGGAGCGCGAGCTGGTGGTGCCGGTGCTCGACGCCCGCCGCGGCGAGGTGTTCGCCGGCCTCTACCGGCGGGCCGGCGCCTGGGTGGACGCGCTGGCGGCGCCGGCAGCCGCCGCGCCGGACGCCTGGTGGGCGCGGCTGCGCGAGGAGCTCAACGATCTGGAGGTCCCCATCTGGTGCGGCTGCGGCGTGCCGCTCCTGCTGGGTCAGGGAGCGCACCTGCGCGCGGAGCTGCAGGCCCGGGGAGAGCCGATCCCCCGCCACTGGATCTACGCGCATCCGGCGACGGCGCGCGTCCTGGCCCTGGCCCTGGCCGATCCGCAGCTCTTGCCCGCGACGCATCCCTTCGCGCTGACGCCGCTGTACCTGCGGGTCTCGGATGCCGAGATCAAGCGTGGTCTGGACCTGACCCCCAGCGGACCAGCGCCGGGCCTGCCGGGTAGCGAGCCTCCGCCGCGGGCGCCGTGAACCAGGCACCCTGGCACCTGCGGGCGGGCAAGCCGGCCGACCTGTCGGCGGTCGTCGCCATCGAACGGGTCAGCTTCGCCGATCCCTGGCCGGTACGCGCCCTGCTGACGGAGCTGCAGCCCGATCGCCTGCGCTGCCCTCTGGTGGCCGAGGCGGCGGGCGAGGTGGCCGGCTACCTCCTGGCCTGGCGGGTGGCGGACCAGCTCCATATCCTGAACCTGGCGGTGCGGCCGGACCTGCGGCGCACCGGCATCGCCACGGCCCTCCTGCAGGCCTCCCTGGAAAAGGCCCGGGCCCGTGGCCTAGCCGAGGCGACCCTGGAGGTGCGACCCAGCAATCAGGCTGCGCTGGCCTTCTACCGGCGGCACGGGTTCGTGCAGACGGGGCGCCGCCGCCGCTACTACGCTGATACCGGCGAGGATGCCCTCATCATGACCGTGCCGCTGCCGCCGCCGGCGCCCCCGGCGGGCCCGGCCGCGGATTGAGGTTGAGTGCGAACCGGTTTGCCGCTACCGTAGCGGCACCGGTGGGGGAGCCCCCCCGTCGCCGAGGAGAGAACCGTGTCCTGGCTCACGCAGGCCGCCAAGGGCATCAAGGCCCTGGCCCAGAAGAAAGAGATACCGGACAACCTGTGGCGGAAGTGTCCGTCCTGTGCGGACGTCCTCTACCACCGGGAGCTGGAGCGCAACCACTGGGTCTGCGCCTCCTGCGGCTTCCACCTGCCCTTCACGACCGACCAGTACCTGCGCCTGCTGGTGGACGAGGACACCTGGGAAGAGACCCACACCGGCATCACCTCCACCGACCCGCTCAACTTCAAGGACTCCAAGCGCTACAAGGACCGCCTGCGGGCGAGCATGCAGAAGACCGGCCGCGAAGAGGCCGTCATGACCGGCAAGGGCGAGATCGACCAGATCCCCGTGGTCATGGCTATCCTGGACTTCGCCTTTCTCGGCGGCAGCATGGGCTCGGTGGTGGGGGAGAAGATCGCCCGCTGTCTGGGCGACGCCCTCGACGGGCGCCTGGCGGCCATCATCCTCTCCCGGTCCGGCGGCGCGCGCATGCAGGAGTCGCTGCTCTCCCTGATGCAGATGGCCAAGACCAGCGCCATGCTGGCCCGACTGTACGAGGAGGCGATCCCCTTCGTCTCCATCCTGACCAACCCCACCACGGGCGGCGTCACCGCCAGCTTCGCCTCGCTCGGCGACGTCATCATGGCGGAGCCGGGGGCGCTCATCGGCTTCGCCGGTCCCCGCGTCATCAAGCAGACCATCAACAGTGATCTGCCCGAGGGTTTCCAGTCCTCGGAGTTCCTGCTGGAACACGGGATGCTCGACCTCATCGTCCCGCGCAAGGAGCTGAAGGCCCGCCTCGCGCAGGTGCTCCACTGGTTCGTCGACGGGCGGGACGTCTCGGTCCGCCAGCCGTACCGGGGCTGAAGGGCGGATGATCGCAGGAGCCCCCCACGCTGGTCCCGACTCCTTCCCCGGCGAGCCCGGGATCGGCCCGGGTCTGCCGCCCCCCTTCGCTCCCGAGCACCCGGAGATCCGCTGGCTGTTCGAACTGAACCGGTTCGGCATCCGGCCCGGCCTGGCCCGGATCGAGGCCTTGCTGGCCGATCTGGACTACCCGGAGCGCTCGCTCCGCACCCTGGTCGTGGCCGGGACCAACGGCAAGGGCAGCACCACCCTGCTGCTGGCCTCCCTGCTGCAGGCCGCCGGCTACCGGGTCGGCTGCTTCACCAGCCCTCATCTGCTGCAGGTCCAGGAGCGGCTGACCCTCGGCGGTGTGCCCTGCGCTCCGGAGCGCTTCGTCGCCACGGCCAGGCGGCTGCGCCCGCTGGTGGAGAAGCACCAGGCCAGCTGGTTCGAGGCCCTGACGGCCCTGGCCCTCGAGGTGGGTCGCGCCGAGCAGCTGGACTGGCTCTGCTGCGAGACCGGGTTGGGAGGCCGGCTGGATGCGACCAACGCCCTGCCGGCCGCCGCGACCCTCCTGACGACGGTCTCGCTCGACCATTGCCAGATCCTGGGTGCCACGCGCGCGGAGATCGCCGCCGAGAAGCTGGGCCTGCTCAAGCCGCAGGTGCCGCTCTTCTGCGGAGTGGAGGCGGACCTGCGCCCGCAGGTCTTCGCCGCGGCGGTGAGGGCGGGCAGCCCCTGCCACTTCCTGGACGAGCTGGTGCGCTGGCGGGAGGGGGCAGAGGGGCTGGATCTGGTCACGCGCCGGCGGGTGATTCCCGGCCTGCCCCGCCTGGCGACCCCGGTCCTGCAGCGGAACCTGGCCCTGGCGGTCCTCTGCCTGGAGGAGCTGGCCGCGGAGGGAGTGCTGCGCTTGCCCCCGGACCCCGCGGCCGCCGCGGCGGCCACCTTCCTGCCGGGGCGCTTCCAGCGGGTGCTGGTCCGGCCGGACTGGATCCTCGACACGGCCCACAACGGCGAGGCCCTGACGGCCAGCCTGGCCGCCTTCCTGGCCCGCCCGGTGGAGGGGCGGCGCTTCGTCCTCTACGGCTCGGTCAGCGACAAGGAGGTGGCCGCCCGCGACGTGGCGGGCCTGCGGGCCTGCGACGGCGTGCTGGCGACGCCCATCGCGCTGCCACGTTCCCGGAACTCGGACGAGCTGAAAACGTTGCTTCGATCGTGGGACCTGCCCGCGCAGCAGGCACGGATCGCCGCGGACGCGGGCGAGGCCCTCCGGGAGCTGGCCCGCATGCTGCAGCCCGCAGATGCGGTGCTGGTGACCGGCTCCTGCTTCCTGGTCGCCGAGGTCCTGCACCGTCTCGGCTTCCGTAACCTGGAGGAAACCCGCACACCGCGCCCGGCGGCCGAGCGGCTGGCCCCGCATCCGCCGGGGTGCGACGGCGCGGCGGAAGGAGCGGAGAGGTGAACGGCGGCTTCGTGGTGGGCGCGGACGTGGGCGGCTCCCGGGTCAAGTACGTGCTCCTGGACGCGGGCGGCCGGTTGCTCGAGCAGGCGGAGATCGACACCGATCCCCACGATCCCGGACGCACGCTGGCTCTGCTGGCGGAGGCGGTGCGGGCGGACGCGGACGCGGTCGCCGGCGCCGAGGTGTCGGCGGGGCTGGGTCTGGCCTGCGCGGGCATCGTCGATGCGCACGCCGGACGGCTGGGTCGAGCACCCAACCTGCCCGGATGGGAGGGAGCCGATCTGGCCCTGCACGTGACGGCCGCCTTCGGTTCCCTGCCCGCGACCTTCGCCAACGACGTCAACGCCGCCCTCTACGGCGAGTGGCAGCTGGGGGCCGGCCGCGGCTGCCGCGACCTGGTCATGCTGGCCCTGGGGACGGGTGTCGGGGGCGGCGTGCTGGTCGGCGGCCACCTGGTGACCGGCCGGAACTTCGGCGCCGGCGAGATCGGCCACATGGTGCTGGATCCGGACGGCCCGGACTGCACCTGCGGCAATCGTGGCTGTCTGGAGGCGTACGCCGGCGGCTGGGCCCTGGTGCGCCGGGCCCGGGCCTGGGTCACCGTGGGCCGCGCCGGCGCTCCCCTGCAGAAGCGGGTCCTGGAGCGCGGCGATGCCCTGACCCCCCTGGACATCGCGGGCGCGGCGCAGGAGGGCGATGCCTGCGCGGCCGAGATCCTGCAGGTGGCGGGCCGGCGCCTGGGACAGGCCGTGTCCAGCCTGGTGAACATTCTCGACCCCGATCGCGTCATCATCGGCGGTGGCGTGGCCCAGGCGGGTGACTACATCCTGGAACCGATTCGCAGCCTGCTGGGGCGCTCGGTGCTCTGCGAGGCCAGCCGGACCACGCCCGTCGTAGCCGCCGAGCTGGGGCCCTTCGCCGCGGCCCTCGGCGCGGCCGCCATGGTCCGTGCGGGCGAGGGAGCACGGTGAGGGCCCGGCGCCGGCCGGCACGCGGGCGCCCCGCCCTCGTCCTGCTCTATGCCGGTGCCTGGCTGCTCTGCGGCTTCCTCGGGGTCCGGGCCCAGCCCACCAGTCCGGCTCCGGCGGACAGCGCCGCCGGGCGGCCCCGCTCGCGCATCCAGGCCGACCGCTTCGTGGACCGGGTTGTCGACGGACAGCCGGTCACCTTTCTCTACGGTCATGTCACCATCGACCGCGATACCCTGTCCGCCCACTGCGACACTGCCCTCTACTACCGTCAGACCCAGGTCTACGAGCTGCGCCACAACGTCACCCTGCACCAGCAGGCGTCGCTGCTGACCTGCCGGCGGGCGATCTACCGCCGGAACGAGGGAGCCGCCGATTTCTTCGGCGAAGTCCGCGTCGAGGAGCAGGACGCCATCGGCACCGGCGAGCGCGGCGAGTCCCGCCAGGCCGGGCGCCTGCTGCGCCTGCTGGGCCATGCCCGTCTGGTGACCCCGGAGTACACGGTCTGGGGCGACTCCATCGTGCGGGACCGGGACACCCGGCAGGGGGAGGCCGGCGGTCACGTCAAGATCGTCGACACGGCCGCCCACATGCTGGTGACCGGGGGCCACGCGGCCTTCGCCGCCGACGGCCAGTCCGCCCGCGTGAACGAGGAGCCCGTGCTCACCAGCCGCGAGCAAGGGAGCGAGCCGTTCGAGGGACGCTCCCGGGTCATGTACTTCTACCGCGAGGATCAGCGGGTGGTGATGGTGGACAGCGTGCGCATCGCCCAGGGAAACACGCAGGCGGTCTCCGACACGGCCGTGGTCTACGGCCGGGACCGCCTGCTGCTGCGCGGCCGCCCGCGCGTGAATTTCGGTGACGAGAGCACCATGATCGGCCGCGAGATCGAGTTCCTGTACCACGACGGCCGCCTGTTCCGCATCCTCCTGCGCGGCGCGTCGCGCATCGAGGACAGCAGCCCCGACAGCCTGGCCGGAATCTACGCCGGCCTGCCGCGTACCGACATCCTGGAGGGAGATACGATCACCGTGGACCTGGCCGACGGTCGCGTGCGGCGGAGCGAGGTCGTGGGCGGCGCTCACAGCCTCTACGTGCCGACGGACGTGCAGGACGAGGTGGCCTTCAACGACGTGCGGGGCGACACCATCGTCATCGACTTCCGCGAGTCGAAGGTGAACCGGGTCACGGTCCTGGGGAAGATGACGGGCACCTACTCCTTCGCCCGCCTCGCGGCCATGAAGGCAGGCCAGGCCGACACCACGGCCGCGGCCGCGGACACCACCGTGGCCGCCGACACCACCGCGGCGGCCGACACGACGGCGGCGATCCATCCGGCGGCCGCGGACACCAGCGCAACGGCGGCAGCCGCCGCCGACACCCTGGCCGGGGCCGCACCGGCGTACAACTTCCTGGCGGCGGCCGAGGAGGTCGACTACAGCGGCGGTCAGGTCATCTTCGAGATGGCGGAGCGGCGCATCGAGATCACGCGCGAGGCCGACCTCAAGTACGGCACCATGACGCTGACGGCCCACCACGTCACTTTCGACACGGTGGAACGCGAGCTGTACGCCTCGGGCGATCCGAAGCTGGTGGACCGCGACCAGAACATCGTCGGCAGCCGCATGGGCTACGACTTCGAGCACAAGACCGGTGCGGTTGAGAACGGAGTGACCAGCTTCGAGGGGAACTACTACGATGGCGACGAGATCAAGCGCTTCGCCGACGGCAGCATGAAGATTCTGGGCGGGCGGATGACCGCCTGCGACTTGGCGGAGCCGCACTATCACTTCTGGTCCGACAAGATGAAGATCAACCTGAAGGATAAGGTCGTGGCCAAGCCGGTGGTGCTGAAGATCGGCCATGTGCCGGTCTTCGCCCTGCCCTTCTACTTCAAGTCGCTGAAGACCGGCCGGCGCTCCGGCATCCTGTTTCCGAATTTCAACTTCGGCTGGTCCGCGCGCACCGGGCGTTACATCCGCGACTTCGGCTACTACTGGGCCGCCAGCGAGTACCTGGACTTCACCATCCAGGGCGACTACAACGAGAGCCAGGAGTTCACCTACTACGTGCGCAACCGCTACGTGAAGCGCTATGCCTTCGACGGCGAGCTCGCCTACACGCGGCGGCTCTTCCTGGAGAATCCCCAGGCGGAGAAGCAATGGATCCTCCACTGGGTCCATAACCAGAAGACCTTCCTGGACTACTACAACCTGTCGGCCCGCGTCGACATGAGCAGCGAGACCCTCTCTCGGCGCAACCTGAGCAGCGACGTGGGCCAGTCCATCGTCAGCGGCCAGAACCACGCGACCGTCTATCTGAGCCGCAGTTGGTCCTACCTGAGTGCCAACCTGAACCTGACGCGCGACGAGTTCGTCAACGTCAAGGACAGCGACCTGCTGACCAACGGCAAGCTCTACACGCAGACGCTTCCCAAGCTCAGCCTGAGCTTCAAGTCGCACTCCGTGCTGCCGCCGCTGCCGCCCGGGGCTCACGGTTCGTTCCTGGGCGACCTGCTCCGCAACACGAACTTCTCCCATGGCTACAACCTGCAGGCGACGCGGACGCGCTACGAGACCACCGAGGAGCGCAACTACCAGGCCAGCGGTAACCTGTCGGTCGATTTCCGGCCGCCACGCCTGGCCATCTTCGACTGGAGCGCGGGCGTACGGGCCAGCCAGGCCTGGCAGCGGAACGAGCAGCAGGGCCGCCTCTATGCGGCCTCCGACGACTCCGTCAGCTTCTTCGCCCGCACCCTCGACGAGGCGACGGAGATCACATCGCCCCGTCTGTCGTTCACCGGCGGCGTGCGCAGCACCGTCTACGGGATCTTCCCGCTGCGGCTGGGCCCGCTGCAGGCCGTCCGCCACACCTTCACCTGGTCGGTGGGCTACTCCCTCTTGCCGGCGCTGGGAAACAAGCAGCGCCGGAGCGAGAGCTACAGCTTCAACGTCGGCAATCGCTTCGACGTCAAGTACCTGACCGGGAGCGTGCAGGACAGCACTTCCGATGTGCACAAGCTGGACGGCCTGCTGGACTGGAATCTGAGCACGAGCTACCGTCCCGATCCGGGCCTCGACCGGCGGTGGTCCAACGTCTCCAGCCGGATCAGCATCAAGCCGGGGGAGAACCGGAACCTGAACTTCAACATGTCCAACACCATCGATCCCTACAAGGGGCGCATTCTCGACACGCAACTCAACTACGGCCTGAACCTGAACGGCCGCTTCGACACCGGCGGCGAGGTGGTACCGCTGCAGCCGCCGGTCAACGAGGCCATCGAGCGGCTGGGAGTCGTGCGGGACAGCCTGGCGACCAACACCGAGGGGCTGCTCCAGGAGAACGTGGTCGAGGAGCAGCCGTTCGCCGGCGACTTCGCCGGTTACGAACGTCCGCTGCGCACCGGCGACATGCAGGATCCCACCGAGGGCGGCCGCTTCATCCCCTGGAACCTGAGCCTCAACCTCACCTACTCGCGCGACAACGTGAGAGGCCTGTCCTCGGCCCGGGGGAACCTGTCCGTCTCGACTGCCCTGACCGCCAACTGGGATCTCACGTACCGCGCCTCCCTGGATTTCGACAACGGCCAGGTTTACAACCAGAGCTGGAACCTCAAGCGCGATCTGCACTGCTGGGCCCTGGAGTTCTCACGCTCGATCTACACCAACGACCAGGAGTTCGGCTTCCGCATCTACCTGAAATCGATCCCCGCCATCAAGGTGACCCGGGGACGGGAAGGTCTCTTGGGAGGTGCCAGCCAGCTCAGCGGGGGTATCTTCTGAGCCCGGATCTCCGCGCCAGGACTGGAGGATCCGGCTTTTTTCCGTTGACAGCCGCAGGCCGTTCGGGCTCAATCAAGCCCGAAAGGAGGTGGAACTCATGAACAAGACAGAACTGACCGCCAAGCTGGCGGAGAAGACCGGCCTCACGCTCAAGGACGCTCGCATTGCCGTCAACGCCCTGTTCTCCACGGCCCCCCGGGAGGGCATCATCGCCTCGGAGGTCGCCAAGGGTACGAAGGTCCAGATCACGGGCTTCGGGACCTTCGAGAGCCGCAAGCGCAAGAAGCGCCAGGGTCGCAATCCGCAGACGGGCGCCACCATCACCATTCCCGGAGGCAGCTATCCCGCCTTCGTGGCCGGGAAGAGCCTGAAGGAGCGCGTGCGCCACAAGTGATCTTGATACGGTCTCGCCAGGATTGAAGGCGGGGGACCGCTTCCCGCCCCGGGAGCCGGGCTTGCCCGGCTTCTCTCTAACCGGTATACTAGCCCCTGTCCGGAAGCTCCCGGACACGAATTCGAACGTTCGTGGGAACTTCGCTTCGCGGCGGATGTAAAGCGATCATCTCCGCGTCCCCCCGGCGGGCTCAGGCCCCGCCGGGTTTGGTCATCCGGCACTTACGGGAAAGGTAGTAGCATGAAGCCGATCGGCAGACGCGTGAGCGCGACGCTGCTCTCGCTGACGATCCTGCTCTCCCTCGTGCTGCTCCTGCTCGCGGCGGTGGACAAGGGTCGAGGCCCGGCCACCAGCGCGGCCGAGGAGTGGCGCAACGTCACCATCGTGTACACCAGTGACATCAAGGGCAAGATCGACCCCTGTGGGTGAAAGAGTCATCAGCGTGGCGGGGTGGCCCGGAGGGCTACCTATCTGGATGGAGTTTGGAACGAGGGCGTGGCGGTGCTGAACCTGGACGGGGGCGACCTGTTCGGTCAGCGCGAGATGGTGGAGAAGGAGCAGACCCGCTTCCTATGCGAGGTCAGCAGCAGCTTCGGCATCGACGCCATCGGCCTCGGGGAGAGGGACCTCAACTACGGCATCCAGTTCCTCAGGGACATGATGACGACCTACAAGCTGCCCTTCATCAACGCCAACGTGAAGGACAGCCGCACCGGCGATCTGATCCTGCCACCCTACGTCATCGTGGAGCGGGGCGGTGTGCGCTTCGGCATCGTCTCGGTGCTGGATCCGCAACAGAAGATCGTCACCATGTCGCAGCACGATCCGGAGTACATCGTGGAGGATCCCCTGGTGACGCTGCGGCGCCTGGTCCCGGAGATCCGCAAGCAGGCCGACACGGTGATCCTGATCAGTCACCTGGGCGACAATCTCACCGAGGAGCTGCTCAAGGAGCTCGAGGGCGTGGACATCTGCCTGGTGGGCCACACCTATCGCAACTACTCGACGGAGCGGGTCGTGCTGCACACGGTGCTGCTGGGAGCTGGCCACGAGGGGCGGTTCATCGGACGCTGCGACGCGACCATCGGCAGCAAGGGAGAGGTCTCGAGCTTCTCCATCGGCATGACCAGCCTGGACGACAAGATCGCCGACGATCCCGTCGTCGCCGAGAAGGTCAGCCAGTTCAAGGAGCACCTGAAGGAGTTCCGCACCTCCCTGCGCGGGGAGCACCAGCAGACCAAGGGCTCGGACCAGGAGCAGTTCCTGACCGAGCGGTCCTGCCAGAAGTGCCATCAGGACAGCTGGAAGGTGGTCAAGGCGTCCGCGCACGAGAACGCCATGGCCAGCCTGCGTAGCAAGGGCCAGGGCTTCAATCCCGATTGCCTGGTCTGCCACGTGGTCGGCTACGAGTACAAGAACGGCTACGATGATCTGCCGCCCTACAACACCCTGAGCAACGTGCAGTGCGAGGCCTGCCACGGCTACGGGACGATGCACGCGCGGGACGGCAGCATGCTCAAGCGGGCGCGGGAATCTTGTGTCGGCTGCCACGACCAGGAGAACAGCCCCAACTTCGACTACGCCGTTTACTGGGAGAAGATCAAGCATTAACGGTCCTCGGCGGCATACTCGACGATGGTGGAACGGCAGGTCGTGGTGCGGGCCTGCCGTTCTCGTGCTGCTGTTGTTCGCCGTTCCGAGCAGCGCGCTCGATCTCTTCACCCTCTGGCGGGAACCGGTGATCCCCCTGCAGATCCGGCCCGGGGACCGGGTCGACTACAACCGGACGACGCTGAGCGGCGGGCAGCGGGAGGTGGACCTGCTGCGCGTGCAGTGCGTGGGCGAGGTGGGCGAGGCCGGGGCGCGGTCCTGGCTGCTCGAGCTGCTGCCGCTCGCCGAGACCGGCGGCGGCCTGGAGCCCGTGGCGGGCGAGGGGGTGCAGCTCCAGATCTCCGAGCGCCTGCTCGGGCGCCAGGGCAACCTCGCCGACCTGGTGGAGCGAGTCGTTCGCTGGGACGGCGGCCAGCCCACGGTGCTGACGCCCGCGGACTGGCGGGAAGATCCGCTCGTCCTCGCCACCCTGCAGAGCGAGTTCGTGCCGCAAACGTGCGAGCGGGCGGACAGCTCGGTGCGGGTCGTGGCGGGCCACGAGCTGCGCTGCGACCAGTACGTACTGAGCGCCGCTGACACCCAGCGCGTGCGGTTGCCGCGCGCCACCCTGGAGCAGATCACCGAGTGGCAGATCAGCTGCGCCGTCAACGGCGAGGTGCCGTTCCTGGGGCTGGTCTACGCCGCCGAGCGCACGCGCTCTCTCTCCCGCCTGGAGCCGCCCAGCGCGCGCTTCACCTCGCCGGCGCCCGGGTTGCGCGTCGAGACCATGGAGCTGGTCGGCTACGGAGAGGACGCGCAGGCCTGGCTGGGCGAGCCTCTCGCCGGGCCGCCCGGAGGGTGATCCCGCGCGCGATCGACCGGGGCGTGATCGACCGGGGCGTTGACCCACCCCAAATTTTTGTGGTATAATACGCTATGCACACGCTGGATCTGAAGCAACTGCGAGCCGCTGCTTACCAGTTCCTGCTCGAAGCCAACCGTCCCCTGCCGCCGCATCGTATCGCCCGGCAGCTCTTCGGACCCCGGCGGCACGAGCATCCGGAAGCACAGGCCGTCGTCTGGACGCTGCTGGCGAGTGACCCGCGCTTCCTGATGACCCACGATCTCTGCTGGTGCGCCCGCGGGGCGGCTCACGTCACGCTGCGCCTGGACGAGGCCACGTTCACCGTGGTCGATCTCGAGACCACCGGCGGCATCATCGGCGTGGACGAGATCATGGAGATCGGTGCGGTGACGGTCCGCGGCGGGCGCATCGTCAAGCGCTTCGCCAGCCTCGTGCGTTGCGCGCGCGCGATCCCCGCCTGGGTCAGCAGGCTGACCGGCATCCGGGCGGCCGATCTGCGCGGCGCTCCGGATTTCTCGGAGCTGGCTGACGAGCTGACCGCCCTCCTGGCCGGGGCCGTCTTCGTGGCCCACGACATCCGCTTCGACCTGCCTTTCCTGCGCTGGGAATTCGCCCGCCGCGGACTGAAGCTGCCGGCCGTCGCCGGCGTCTGCACGCTGCGGCTGGCGCACGAGCTGTGGCCGGACCTGCCCGGGTACAGCCTGCCGGAACTGGCGCGCCAGCTCGGGTTGCAGCACGCCCAGCCTCATCGCGCACCGGAAGACGCCCTCGTCACGGCCCGTGTGCTCCGGAAGGAGCTGACGGCCGCCCGGGCGCTGGGTCTGGCCTGCCTCGGCGATCTCTTCCTGCTCACGCAGCCGCATCAGCCGCAGCTGGATCTCGGAGCCTTGCCGCGGGCTGCGGAGGCCACGGAGTCCTGACCCGCGGCCGGATCCCTTCTCCGCCCTACTCGCCGGTGTCCCAACATATTGACGCGCTCCCGGCTCTGTTATAGTATGCCGCGATCGTCTGATCGTCTTGATCCATGCTGCAGCCGACGATCGCCCAGCACGGAGTCGGGTGCAGACGACGCGTGACCGGAGCCAAGGAGGAGCAGATGGCAAGCGTCAAAGACGAGGAGATCCTTGTGCGTGACGAGAGCTTCGTGAAGTACGATCGACTGCTGGAGAAAGCCATGGCTGAAGGCCGCATCGACGGACCGCATAAATGCCTCACCTGCGGCATGCGCTTCAAGAGCAAGGAGGAGGCCGAGGACTGCTGCAAGCCCATGTTCTGAGCGTCCGTGACCGAAGCTGACCGGCCTCCGAACCCTGGATCGCCGTGAAGATCAAGCAGTACTGCTCCGTGTGCCGGGAGGAGCTCCCGATGGAGGTCGTCCCCACCGCGAACGGTGAGGACGATGGTGTCATCTGGCTGCGCTGTCCTCGCTGCCAGGGTTTCCTGCCCAAGGTGGGCGTGGCCCTGCCTTCCGAAGGGGAGGACGAGGACGGCGAGGTATCCGCGGAGCAGCTCGTGAGCGATGCCGGCGCGCTCGGTGAGGGCGGGACCCACGCGGCCGCCGCCGCGGGCGCGGCTCTGGACGAAACCGAGACGCCGGTCGAGGGCGGTAAGGATTCCCCGGCCGTCGCCGAGGCCGGCGCCGAGACCATCCCACCGGAGTACGAGGCCATGCTGGCGGCGATGGACGCCAGCAAGGCCCTGCCCTACCGGCCCTGGAGCACCTACGAGGTGGGGGACGCCATCCACCATCTGGCCTGGGACGACTGCGGCGTCGTCGTGGCCAAGGAATCCCTGCCGGGCCTGCGCCGCGTCGTCAAGGTCTACTTCGAGAAGAACGGCGTGGTCCGCCTGATCGAGGCGGCCCGGGAACCGTGAGTCCGCCCGGATCATGCGTCCGGCCCGCGCGGTGGCTCCCGCTGCTGGGGTTGCTGCTGCCCTGGTCGCTGCCCGCCGCCCGCGCCCAGATCCCCTATCTCGATCCCCTGCCCTGGTCCGCCGCGGCCGACACGTCCGGCCGGCGCTCGCTCGAGGTGAGCTGGGACCGTTTCGACGACCAGGAGTTCCACTGGTCCGCCGATCGCGTCGGTCTGACCGGTCTGCTCGCCTCGGGGGAACACACCCGGCTCTTCCTGCGCATGCATTACCTGAGCCTGGATACCGACGGCCACCCCGCCCTGGGGCGCTGGCCGTCCCTGCGGGGTGAGGATGCCGATCCGGGCTGGCCCGACGAGGCCCAGATCGTCGGCTTCGGCCGGCCCGAGATCGGCCTGCTCGGCCGGCTGCGCCTGCCGTTGCTGGGGCCCGGCCGCTACGGCCTGGCCCTCGGCCTCCCCATCGGGCGCGACCAGCTCTATCCGCTCTCGGACGCGAGCATGCCCCTGCGTCTTGCCTGGCGCCGCGAGCTCGGCGGCGGCTCGCCCTGGCGGCTCTCTCTCACCGTACAAGGCCTGCAGCACATGGACTCGGCCCACGACTTCCTCGAGCCCGCGGCCTTTCCCAGCGGCGTGATCTACTCGGGCGCGGTGGGCTGGCGGCGCGGACCTCATCGTGGGCTCGAGCTGAGCTGGCGCGAGAGCCACCTGGAAGGGCGGCGTTCCGCGCTGCTCGGTCTGCAGGGCTGGCTGCCCTGGGGCGATCGCAACGCCCTCGGCATTGCCGTGCGACGGGAGCTGGCCGGCTCGGCCGAGCGGCCCTTCGGCACGCAGGTCACCCTGGCCTGGCGCCTGGTCTCGGCTCCCGCACCGGAGCAGGGGACCGAGCACGGGCGGCCCTAGCTCGGCACCGGGGCCGGGCTCCTCCTGCCCGCTCGCACATTGCGAGAGGGGCGTGCAGCTCTGCACCATGGCCCGCACGGGCGGTCCGCTCCGGACCCTTTCCCGTGATTTCCCGTCGCTCCCCGTCGGACCGGGTCCTGACCGCGGATGGCCGCGTCGTTCCCCGCGGCGGCGCACCGGACGGCGTGGCACGTGGCTTGCCTTTTCCGGGCGGCGTGACAGCCAGTGCAATCAGCGATCCGACAACCCGCCCGCCTTCGGAAGGACATCCATGCCACGCATCCTCCTGACCGGTCACTCCGTGCTGCTGCCCGAGATCGATGCCTGCCTGCGCCGCTGGGGCGCCGAGGTGCTGCCCTGGCAGGACGCCCGGGAATCCGCCCCGCCGGTGGACTTCGACGTGATCGTCGTGGCGTGCGGCGGCGAGCCGGCGCACGCCTGGTGCCCCGGCGCCATGAACCTGCCCCGCCAGGAAGTGCCGGTGATCCTGGTGGGCGGCGAGGACGACGTCTGCCGCTGTCACCGGGTCGCCCTGGTGCGGCTGCGGGAGCTGGGCGAGGACGGCGCCCTGCTGCGCTCGGCCCTGGACGAGGCCCTGGCCCGGGCGGCGAGCCTGCGCGGCGAGATGGATGCGCTGCACGGATTCCGGGACTACGCGCAGTTCCTGCGGCACGAGTTGCGCACGCCGGTGACGGCGGCGCGGGCGGCTTTGCAGGGACTTCTGCGCAGCCTGGCGGAGACGGGAGACGCCCGCCAGATCTCCTGCGTCGAGATCGCCCTGCGCAACCTGGAGCGTTTGCGCGAGGCCGTGGCCTGGAGCGAGGACTACCTGTCTTCGCGCACCATCAACACGGAACCTGCCTGGCAGGAAGGCAGCGCCGGCGAGCTGCTCCTGGCCGCGACCGCGGAGCTGACCGCCAACGGCAGCCTGGGCTTGGACTTCGGCGGGGACGCGAGCGTCGCCCCGTTGACGAGCGATGCGACGCTGCTCGGCACCGCCCTCCGCCAGGTGCTGCGCGCGCTCCGCTATTACCGGGCCGGCGCGGCGGTGCGGCTGCAGGTCGAGCAGCGGTACATGCCCCCCTGCGACCTCGAGGCTCCCTATCCCGGCCACGAGTTCGTTCTCTCCTTCCACGCCGAGATCGACGCGGCACCCGGCAGCGTGGCCCGTACGGGTCTGGTCCGGCCCGGCGAGACGCCCCAGGCCGAGCTGGCGCGGCTGCTGGACTTCGCGGTTTCGCGCGAGGTGCTGGCCGTGCTCGGGGCGCGCGTCTTGCTGCCGGCGGGCGCGAACTCCGGGCCGATCGCCGAGCTGATCCTGCCCTCCGCACCGACCGCAGCCCGCATCCCGGCCACGCTTTACGCCCTGCAGACGGCCTGAGGGCGGCCCTTCAGATCGGTCTGGACAGCCCGCGCGGTCCGTTGTACCTTGTTGGCCGCATCTCGTTGGGATACAACGCATTGTCCAACAGGAAGCACCGGTCATGCCGCAGCGCAAGCCGCCGTCATCGGCCGCCGGCGCGGCCACCGAAGCCTCGCTGCGCGGAGCAGCCCACGACCTGAACGAGCTGCTCGGCGTCATCTTGGGTCGCGCCGAGCGACTGCGCGGGCAGGCCGCCGGTGTCGATGCGGCCCGTCATCTGGCCGCCATCGAGACGGCCGCGCGCGATGCGGCGGCCATCGTGGGCCGCATCCTGGACGGGGGATACCACACCGGAAGCCGGCATCCGGCCGGCCTGCGGGGGCTGGTCGACGACGTTCTGGAGCTGAGCTGCCGACACCGGGAGGGTGCGGCCGGGGCGAGCCGGTCCTTCACGGTGCGCAACGAGGTGCCCGCCGACCTCGGCGTGCTGGTGGCGCCGACGGCGGTGCGCGAGGTCCTGCTGAACCTGCTGGTGAACGCCCTGCAGGCCATGCCCGGGGGCGGCAACGTCCGCCTGGGCGCCCGCGTGACGGATGAGGGCGTGCTGCTGGAGGTGGCCGACGACGGCCCCGGCCTCGCTGCGGCGACGGCGGCGCGCATCTTCGAGCCGGAGTTCAGCCGCGGTAAGCCGCAGGGCAGGGGGCTCGGCTTGGCCGTCTGCCGGGAGCTGGCCCTGGCCTGGGGCGGCAACATCAGCGTGGCGAGCGAGCCGGGGCGCGGAACCACCTTCACGGTCCTGCTGCCCGGTGCTCCCTGCGCCTGGAGGGCCGATGCTGGGGACGGCGGCGGAGGCCGACCGGAGAGCGCTCCCCGGGGTCCCGCGCGCCGCGTGCTGGTCGTCGACGACGCCCCGGAGATGCGCGAGCTGCTGGCGGAGATCCTGGCCGCCGACGGTCACGTCGTGGACGTGGCGGGCGACGGGGAGACGGCCCTGGCGTGCCATCGCCGGGGGGAGCACGATCTGGTTCTGCTGGATCTCGCGTTGCCCGGGATCTCGGGCCTGGAAGTGGCCCGCACCCTGCGGGCACGCGATCCCGAGGTGGCGCTGGTGCTGATCTCGGGCTGGGGCGGCGAGGCCGTGGGCGAGGCGGCGCGGGAGCTCGTGGATCTGACGGTCGTCAAGCCGCTGGATGTGGCCCGGGTCCGCGAGCTGGTGGAGCGGGGGGGCGCCGCGGTGGACGGACGACGCCGGGACGCCGGTGCGGTGACCTCCTGAACGAGCGGGGCCGGGCCCCGGGAAAGGCGACTTCATGCGCCACGGAATGCGTCCTCGTCACCTCGTGAGCCTGAGCCTCGGTCTGGCGGTCCTGCTGGCTGCGCTCGCTGTTCCCTGGCCGGAGACCCGCGCCCAGTCCGAACCGACCGAGCTGGCCATGGTGGTGGTGGACTCCCTGTTCCTGCCCCCCGGCGAGACGCGAGGGCTGGCCTGGGTCTCGCCCGACACCCTGGCCATCCTCAACGTGGTGCCCGACTCCCTCTCGGAGACGGGACGGCGCCAGGTGCGTTTGCTGCTCCTGGATCCCGCCGGCAATCTGCTGGCCGCCACGGACTTCACCGGGACCCTGGAGCGGGGCCTGGCCTACGACGGGGAGTTCTACTGGAGCTGCGGCGACGAGGCCGAGGGCGGTTCCCTGCTCTACAAGATCGACGCCGACACGCTGAACGTGGAGGAGGCCTACAGCACCTTCGGCCACGATCCCTGCGATCTGGCCTGGGACGGCCAGTACATCTGGATCGTGGACCGGGACGACGGCCTCCTGGACCGCTTCGATCGCGAGTACGAAACCGTGACGCGCTCCCTGACGACCCCGGGCTTCTCGCCCTGCGGGGTGGCTCACGACGGCAGCCGCGCATGGATCAGCGATGCCGGCACGGGGCGGCTGTACCGCCTGAGCGGGCCCCGGGGGCGCTGGGACGGAACCGTCGGCGTCGACGCCTTCGCCTACCGCGGGCGGGACGTCGTGCTGACCCTCCAGGCGGGGAGCCTTTGGTTCGCGCCCGCCGGCAGCCCCTTCGCCTACCGGGCCATCTTTCCCTGAGGGGGCGACGGCCCGGCGGCAGGACCCCGCTGCAGGCCGGCGAGAAAAAAAACATAAATAATCCTGTTGTAAGTTGTGACAATACAAAAACATATGCGATTTTGACTTTGAGGATCCTTGACACTGACCGTTCTTGAAGCTAATTATAAAAATCCAATATTCGAAATCCGTGACCCGGGCACGGATCGGTCCAACACCGGTGGAGGTCCTCGATGACAACGGTCAACACGACCAACACGACGACGCAGCAGGACGACAAGATGGTCATAGAGAAGGAGAAGGCCTTCCAGGACTTCATCCAGCGCCGCGGTTTGAAGACGACACGCCAGCGCAGCACCATCGTCCGCACTTTCTTCCAGCTGCGCGGGCACATTTCCGTGGAGGAGCTGCTCCGCGAGGTCAAGAAGGTCAATCCCAAGATCGGCTACGCGACGGTCTACCGCACCCTGCACCTGCTCGTCGAAAGCGGGCTGGTGGAGGAGCGGCGTTTCGGCGACGGGCTGGCCCGCTACGAGGGCCGGTCCGAGGTCGAGCATCACGATCACATGATCTGCACGGAGTGCGGCTATATCTTCGAGTTCTTCAATCCCGAGCTGGAAGCGCTGCAGGAGAAGCTGGCGGATCAGCACCAGTTCAAGATCTTCCGCCACCGCCTCGAGCTCTACGGCGTCTGCAAGAACAGCATCGACTGCCAGCATCGCAAGGAAAGGGCCTCGCGTCGCCACAAGTCCTGACGGCGCTGCCGTCGACGCAACAGCGAGCGCGGATGGAAGCAGTGCGGGAAGCGGCCGCCGATGTCCTCCTGCTGGTCGGGAATCCGAACGTTGGCAAGAGCGTCATCTTCGGTCGCCTGACGGGCAAGTACGTCACGGTCAGCAACTACCCGGGCACCACGGTGGACGTGAGCCGGGGTCGCTTCCGGCGGAGCGCCGACGACTGCGAGGTCATCGACACCCCCGGCATCTACTCCCTGCAGCCCCAGTCCGAGGACGAGCTGGTCACGCGTGATCTCTTGCTGGCCCACCCGGGAGCCCGGGTAGTCCTCGTGCTCGACGCCAAGAATCTGCAGCGCGGCCTGCTCCTCGTGCAGCAGCTCGCCGAGTTGGACGTGTCCTTCTGCATCGCCCTGAACATGGTGGACGAGTCGCGCAGCCTCGGCCTGCAGCTAGACGTCGCGGCCCTGCGCGAGGCCGTCGGCGTGCCGGTGGTCCCGACCGTGGCCACCAGCGGGCAAGGCATGGGCGCCCTCGTCGAGGCCATCGCCGACGCGTGCCCTTCCAGCTTCCGCGGCCGCTTCTCGCCCGATGTGGAGGAGCCGCGGCGCCAGGTCCAGTTCATCCTGGACGAGTCGGCCGGTCGGGCGGTGCCGCCCCTGCTGGCGCTCGACGCGCTGATCAATCCCGACAACCTGCCGCCGCAGCTGGCGGCGCAGGTGGATCCCGACGGGCGGGCCATGCTGGCGGAGGTCTCCTCCCGCTTCCGGCGCGCCTCCGACCTGCCGCCCCAGTCGCGCGTCTACCGCAACCGCATGGCTCAGGTCGGCGAGGTGCTGCACCGGTCCGTGCGGCGTCCGGAAAAGGAACCCGGCGGCATCTCGGCCTGGTTGAGTCGGCAAGCGTTGCACCCGCTGCGCGGCTTGCTGGTGGCCGTGATCGTACTCGCCGCCGTCTACCTGGCGGTGGGCGTCTTCGGGGCCGGCACGCTGGTCAATCTGCTCGAGGGGGACCTCTTCGGGCGGGTGATCAACCCGGCCGCCGTTGCCGTCGTGGACCGGCTGCTGCCCTGGACCCTGCTGCGCGACTTCCTGGTGGGACCATACGGTCTGATCACGATGGCCCTGACCTACAGCTTCGCCATCATCCTGCCGGTGGTGGGGACCTTCTTCATCGCCTTCGGCTTCCTCGAGGATTCCGGTTACATGCCGCGCCTGGCGGTGATGGCCAACACCTTCTTCCGGCGCATGGGCCTGCATGGCAAGGCCGTCCTGCCCATGATCCTGGGGCTCGGCTGCGACACCATGGCGACGCTGACCGCGCGCATCATGGACACGCGCAAGGAGCGCGTGCTGGTGACCCTCCTGCTGGCCCTGGGCGTGCCCTGCTCCGCTCAGCTCGGGGTGATCCTCGGCATGCTCGGAGCGGTGGCCTGGTGGGGAGTGGCCATCTGGTTCGGCGTGATCACGGCCGTGCTGCTCACCACGGGGGCCGTCGCGGCGCGGGTGATCCCCGGCGCGCGCAGCGACTTCATCCTGGAGCTGCCGCCCATGCGCCTGCCGGGGCTCAAGAACATCCTCGTCAAGACCGGCGCGCGCATCGCCTGGTACCTGCGCGAGGCCGTGCCCCTCTTCCTGCTCGGCACGGCCCTGCTCTTCGCGCTGGACAAGACCGGGCTGCTCGAGTGGATTCGCGGCGCCGCGGCTCCCCTGGTCGGCAAGCTGCTGGGGCTGCCCCGCGAGGCCACCGATGCCTTCCTGGTGGGTTTCGTGCGGCGCGACTACGGAGCCGCCGGTCTCTTCGAGCTGCAGCGGGAGGGAGGGCTCGACGGCCGGCAGATCGTGGTCAGCCTGGTCATCATCACCCTCTACGTCCCCTGTATCGCCAACTTCTTCGTCATGATCAAGGAGCGCGGCCTGCGTGCCGCCCTGGCCATCGTCGGCGTGATTCTGCTGATCGCCACCGCGGTGGGCGGCGGACTCAACCAGCTCCTGTTACTGTTGGGAGTGAATCCCTGAACCCGGCCCTCGAGACCGCGAAAGGCGGGTGCGAGGCATGCAGGCGCCCCCCTTGACACCCGGTGTCCCCGGGACCACACTCCAGTGCCCTCTGTGCGGGGCCCGCTTTACGCCCGGCGAGCAAGGGGCCTGCGCGCGCTGCGCCCTGCACGGCGGCTGTGGTCTGATCTGCTGCCCGAACTGCGGCTACAGCTTCCTGCCCCCCCGACAGCAGGAGTCGCTGCCGGGGCGCTGGACGCGCCTGTGGAGGCGACTGTGGACAAGACGTGGCGCGAAGGACTAGAGGACCTGCTCGAGCGGGTCTGGCTGCGTCGCGAGGCGGGCAAGGAATTCCACCCGCGCCTGTACCGCCCCCCGGTCGGCTCCGCCAGCACCGAGCAGCTGGTGGAGCGCCTGCAGGCCGACGGGCTCCTGCGGGTGGCGAACGGCTCGGCCGAGCTGACGCCGAAGGGGGAGGAGCTGGCCGGTCGCGTGATCCGGCGGCATCGCCTGGCCGAGCGGCTCTTCCACGACCTGTTCCGGACCGAAGTGGAGGACAGCGACACCTTCGCTTGCCGCTTCGAGCACATCCTGGACGAGGAGGTGACCGAGGCGGTCTGCACACTCCTGGGGCATCCGCCCACCTGCCCGCACGGTCACCGTATCCCTCCCGGACCGTGCTGCCGGCGGTCCGCGCGCGAGGTCAAGCCGCTGGTGCAGCCGCTGGACGCCTTCCCGCCGGGGGCGCGGGTGCGGGTCGTCTTCATCACGCCCCGCGTCCATGCGCGCCTGGACCGGCTCAACGCCCTGGGGCTGCTGCCCGGCGAGGAGCTGCTGATCCACCAGAAGCAACCCGCCTTCGTGATCCGCATCGGCGCCACCGAGGTGGCCATCGAGAAGGATGTCGCCCGTGAGATCTACGCCCTCAAGCTCGAGTGAACCCCGTGAGGCCGTGCTCTCGTCGGACTGGCTGCGCATCAGCGTGGACACGGTCGCCCTGCGCCGCAACATGAGGCAATTCCGCGAGCTGGTTCCTCCGCCCGTGCGCCTTCTGGCGGTGGTCAAGGCCGACGCCTACGGGCACGGGCTGGTGCTGGCCTCCCGCGCTTTCCGCGAGGGTGGGGCCGATCTGCTCGGCGTGCACGCCCTGGCCGAAGCCCTGGCCCTGCGCCGGGCGGCACTGGACGCGCCGCTGCTGATCCTGGGGCCGCTCAGCCGGGACGAGGCCGCTGCCGCGGCGCAGCTGGACGCCGAGTTCACGGTGGCCTCCCTGGAGGCGGCTTGCGCGGCGGCCGAAGCGGCCCGCGACGGCTCGCCCGGACGTGTCCACCTGAAGGTCGAGACGGGGGTGTACCGTCAGGGCGTGGGTCCGCGGGAGCTGGACGCCGTGCTCGAGATCCTCGAGTCGGCTCCCGGCCTGCAGCTCGTCGGCCTCTCCAGCCACTTCGCCGACATCGAGGACACCACCGATCACAGCTTTGCCCAGGCGCAGCAGCGCCGCTTCACCGAGTACGTCGAGGCCGTGAGCGCCCGCGGTCACCGCGATCTCCGCTTGCACATGTCCTGCAGCGCGGCGGCCATCCTCTGGCCGGACACCCATCACGGCATGGCCCGCGTCGGCATCTCCGCCTACGGCATCTGGCCCTCCCGCGAGACCCTGGTCAGCGCCCGCGCCATGGGCCGCAACGCGCTGACCCTGCAGCCGGCGCTGACCTGGCAGGTGCGCATCAGCCAGATCAAGACCGTGCCGGCCGGCGAGACGGTGGGCTACGGCCGCACCTGGAAGGCCCCGGTCGACACGCGTCTGGCCGTGCTGCCGGTGGGCTACGCCGATGGCTATCCCCGCGTGCTCAGCAACCGCGCGCACGTGCTGATCGGCGGCCAACGCGCGCCGATCCGCGGCCGCATCTGCATGAACCTGTGCATGGCGGACGTGACCCACGTGCCCGAGGCCGCCGCCGGCGACGAGGCGGTGCTGCTGGGCCGCCAGGGCGATGAGACGCTCCGCGCCGAGGACCTGGCCGAGTGGGCCGGCACGATCGCCTACGAGGTCCTGACCTGGCCCGGGCCCACCTGGAGCCGCGCGGCAGTCTGAGGACCCCCGGGGCTCGAGGGTCGGGAATCGGGCTCCGGAGTCGGGAACCGGGAATCGCGAACGGAGATTACAAGGTCGGATACGCTTCCGGTCGTGGATCGAACCCAGAGAAGGAACGACCCATGCTCGATCGCTTGAAGGACTATTTCCAGGAGCAGATCGCGCCCGAGGGCGGGGCTCCGGGCCAGGACCGCCGCCTGCAGATCGCCACCTGCGCCCTCCTGCTGGAGGCGGCCCACGCCGACGACGATTTCAACGACGAGGAGCGGGCCCTCATCCGCCGCCTGCTGCAGGAGCGGTTCGCTCTGAGCGAGGGGCAGGCCCGCGAGCTGATCGCCCTGAGCGAGCAGCAGCGTCAGGAGAGCACCGACCTCTACCAGTTCACCCGCCTGATCAGTGCGCGATTCGATCGCCGCCAGAAGCTGATCATCCTCGAGCAGCTCTGGCGGGTGGTGTACAGCGACGGCCGTCTCGAGGAGCACGAGGACGCCTTGCTGCACAAGTTCGCCCACCTCTTCGGCCTGCGGCATGACGAGCTCATCGCGGTCAAGCTCAAGGTCAAGCGCGAGACGAGCGGCGAAGCCTGAGGTGCCCGCCCGCAAACCGCGCCCCCCTGGCCCGCGGCCGGCGTGTACCCGCAGGGTGCGGCGTGAACCTGCAGGTACACGCCCGGCGTCGTGCGGGGACGCTGCTTCTCACCAGCCTTCCTGACAAGCTTATTGTTTTCAACAATTTGGGATTCGCGTGCGAGCCTGGCATCGCGCCTGCTCTCCCCGGGGCCAGAGTGCAAGTCGATCCCCAGGGATCTGGAACGAACGGCGATACCCCACGCCGCCCCGGAGGTGCCATGATGAAGAGCCGGACGAACCCCCGATACACAATGCTCCTGCTGCTCGGCCTGCTGCTGGGTCTGGCCCTGGCCGGCTGCAGCAACGACGAAAACCCCGCCGGTACGAGCCTGATCGGCACGGACGACTACGACAACATGGACCTCTCGCAGACCTACGGCGGCCTGACGGCGACGGACGAGCCCGAGGCCTTCGGGGATCCCTACCTGCTGCAGCTGGAGGCCGGCGAAGCGGCCGAGGAGTCCGACGATCCGCTGCAGGTCGATCCTGAGGTGGCCTCGCTGGAGGCGCTGAGCGAGCAGCCGGCGGAGCCGGACGATCCCGACGGCCTGCGGCGCCCGCGCTTCACCTTCCTGAAGATCACCTGGGGCATGCTGGACGGCGAGGTGGATGACCTGGGCAACACCGACGAGACGCAGGATCTGCTGGACTGGTCCGGCATGCTGACGGTCGACCGCGGCATCGTGGTGGTCCGGCGCGTGATCCTGTTCGAACGTCCCCGTGATCAGCTGGTGTACCCGCGCCTGAACCGGCAGACGGTGGCCTGGATCTCCCACACGGGCCGGCATTACGACGGCCTGCTGATCGAGATCCTCGAGCGTCCCACGGACCTGCGCAGCGCGGAGGGCGCCGAGCTGGCCCCCAACATGCTCCACTTCCACACCGGCCCCTACAGCGCCGACTTCGCCGTGCGCGAACTGCCCGATCTGAACGAGATCCACGACGTGGACGACGAGGGCGACGCCATCCAGCTCGTCGGCTTCCGCCTATCGGACATCGGGCTGTGCCCGAAGGGCTTCCTCTCGGGGATCTGGCACGGTCTGCCCGATATGGACGAGACCGTGGCCGCGGGCCCGCTGGCCGTGGGCGTCTTCAAGGGCCGCTGGGTCGGCGTGCGGGGCCACCTGCGCGGCTTCGTGCACGGGCGGTACGGTTACGACGGGAACGGCGAGCGGGTTTTCGTCGGCAAGTACATCGACCGCCGCGGTCGCTTCCAGGGCTTCCTGCGGGGCACCTGGGAACCCCGGACCGAGAACCGCGGGCACGGCAGCTTCCGCGGCCAGTGGATGAACGCCGGCGGGACGGCCCAGGGCGTTCTCGGCGGGGAGTACTTCCACCTGCCGGAGCGGCCGGGCGGTTTCTTCAGCGGACGCTGGGCCACCCTCTGCGATCGCCAAGCGGTGGACACCATCCAGTGATCCCCGCGCTATTCCGCGGCCATCTGGAGGCGGCCCGTCGGTGGGCCGCCTCACTTTCTCACCACGTATTTTCCATATTGATATAATAAATGATGCATTGCTCCCAGCTGACCGTCATTGCGTACGACTTTCAAAAAGTGGTAAAATGGGTCCCTCTTGCCACCTGAGGCCGAAGCCGTGGAGGGGTCCATGAAAGCCATGCGCGCGTGTGTCGTTCCGTTCCTGCTGCTGCTCGGCTCGATCGCCTTCCCGACCTGGTGCGCCGCCGGCGCCACGGGCTGGATGCCCCTGGCCGGTGGTGCCGCGCGGACGCCTGCCGTGCAGGCCGTCGGCGGCGATCCCGGGCGGGTGGTCGTCGAAGTCAGCGTTCCCGGCTTCCTGAGCGACGAGGTGCTGATCGACGGGATGCCTTACGCCAAGGTGGTCCTGCCCGGCCACGTGCAGATGCTGCGCCGCGGCTTTCCCGCCCTGCCGGTCGTGGCCCGCAACCTGATCATCCCCGACGAGGGAACCCCGGCGGTGCGCATCCTGGCCGAGAGCTGGCGGGAGCTGCCCACCGCGCCGCCCGTCCCGGCCAAGGGCGATCTGCCGCGGAGCGTGGATCCGGACCAGGTGCCCTACGAGTTTGCGCCCCTGTACCGCGAGGGCGGCATCTGGCCGGAGCAGGCGGTGGAGCTGGGCCGTCCCTTCGTGCTGCGCGATCATCGCGGGGTCGGCGTGTTCGTCTATCCCTTCCGCTACGACGCCGGCCGCGGGGTTCTGCTGGCCCTCGAGAGGATGACGCTCGAGGTGGTCACCGCCGGCAAGGGGGGAATGAACGTGCGCACGCCGGCGGCCCGCCGGGGCGTGGATCCGCAGTTCCAGCGGGTCTACGCGTCGCTCTTCCTCAACGCGGACGCCGCCAAGTACGCCCAGATCTCCACGCAGGGTCCGATGCTCGTTGTCTGCGACGATCCGCTGGTGAGCGCCCTGCAGCCCTTCGTCGAGTGGAAGTCGCAGCGCGGCGTGCCGGTCGAGATGCTCCCCGTCTCGGCGACGGGCGGCACCGCCAGCGGCATCAAGACGGCGATCAGCACCCGTTACGAGAGCCCCGCGGGCCTGACCTATGTGGTGCTGGTGGGCGACATCGCCCAGGTGCCCACGAACACCGGCACCGTCGAGGGCGCCGACTCGGATCCCATGTACGGCATGGTGGACGGCAGCGACAGCTACCCCGATCTCTTCGTCTCGCGCATCTCGGCCCGCAACGCGTCCGAGGCGCAGCTCCAGGTCGCAAAGTTCGTGCGCTACGAGAAGCAGCCCGACACCGGTGGGGCCGGTGCCTGGTACCACCGCTGCACCGGCATCGCCAGCAACGAGAGCGGCGGCACCGGCATCCCGGACTACGAGCGCATGGAATTGCTGCGGGACGACCTGCTGGCCTACACCTTCAGCGATATGGACCAGATCTACCAGGGCCAGGGCGGCACGACGCAGGGCATCGCCGACGCCCTCGACGCCGGGCGCAGCCTGGTCAACTACATCGGCCACGGCAGCGGAGTCTCCTGGTCCAGCGTCTACTGGGGCATCTCCAACATCGACGCGCTGAGCAATGGCTGGATGCAGCCCTGGATCGTGGACGTTTCCTGCGACAACGGCGATTTCTCCCTGACCGAGTGCTTTGCCGAGGCCTGGCTGCGCGCCGGTACGACCCTGCAGCCGACCGGCGCCGTGGCCATCTACTCCGCCTCGACCGGCGCCTCCTGGGTGCCGCCGACCGTGATGCAGGCGGAAGTGGTGGACCTGCTGGTGGCCGAGACGGAGCAGACCCTGGGCGCGCTCTACTTCTCGGGCGCCATGCGCACGCTCGACGCCTACCCGCCGCCCGGCACGGAGGGCCGGAAGCTCGTGGAGCAGTACAACATTTTCGGCGACTGCTCCCTGGTCGTGCGGACCGACATGCCCACCGTGCTGGCGGTCAGTCATCCGGCCGCCGTACCGCTCTTCGCCGGCGCGTTCGCGGTGGACACCGGCCTGCCCGGTGCCACGGCCTGCCTCTACCGGGACGGCGTGATCCACGGCGCGGCGGTGAGCGACGCGAGCGGCACGGCGCTGATCAATCTCGACGTGCCCCTGACGACGCCGGGCGAGGTGACCTTGACCGTGACCGCCTACAACCGCGTCCCCTACATCACGGTGCTGCCGGCCATCTACCCGGCCGTGGTCGTCCTCGATCCCGAGACGGTGGACGTCGGCCGGCTGACCCCGGTCACGGTGACGGTATACGAGGCCGACGGCACGACCCCGCGCCCCGGGATCGAGGTCTGGTCCGAGGGGCTGGACTACCTCACCACACCGGTGGTGACCGGTGCCGACGGGGTGGCGGTGATCGAGCTGGCGTATCCCTACGGACCCAGCCTGGATGTCGTGGGCCGCGAGGTCGGGGAGAGCTACCGGCTCTTCACCCAGGCGCTGGGCGTGAACGCGCTCCCGCTGGGCGAGCCGGATCTGACGGTGACCACGACCTTCGCCCTCGCCGACAGCTTTGGCCTGAACCTGCCGGGGACCCTGGAGACCAGCACGGGCGAGACCGGGATCACGCTGCACGCCTTTCTGCCGGACGGCACGCACGAGAGTGTGGCGGGGAGCAGCCTCACCGTGACGCCGACCGTTCCCGGCGAGGTCACCGGCATCATCGCCCTGATCGGCCACGACCTCTACCAGGAGAGCTTCCCGGTCATCGAGGCCAGGGGTACCCTGGCCGGCACCGTCTACGCGGAGGGCGTGCCACTCGCGGGAGCGACCGTGCGTGGCTACGACGCCGGCGACCAGCTCGCCTTCACGGCCGAGAGCGGCCCGGGCGGGGCGTACGCCGTGGCCGAGGAGATCCCGGTCGGCGCCTACACCCTGCGTGTCGACCACTTCGGGCATCTCCCCTACGCGGAGGCGCTGCAGCTCGACCACGGTCCCAACTTGCACGACGTGCTGCTGGCGGCCGCGCCGGCCGGGGATCTCGCCGGCGTGGTGACCGCCCTGGACAGCGGCCTGCCCCTGGCCGCCGAGCTGAAGCTCTACCGCTTTGACACCCAGGAGCTGTACGCCCAGACCACCAGCGATCCGGCGGACGGCACGTACGCGCTGCCGGAGCTGCCGTACTTCACCTATCGCCTGACGGTGAAGGCTGCGCGCCACATCCCGGCCAGCGTGGAGGTGATCGTGGACGGTCCGGTGGTCACGCGGGACTTCGCCCTCGAGCCGACCATCGGCGACCTGCTGATCCTGGACGATGCGGCCAAGATCGCCGCGGGCTGTCCGCCCAAGCTCGACAAGTACGGGGACGTCGTCGCCGCGGCCTACGAGCCCGGGCCGGAGCGCTCGGCCGCCGAGCTGAGCGCCGACCTCGAGGCGCTGGGCTACATGGTCACCGAGGAGGACGCCGGGATCTCGGATCCGCTGACCTGGACGCTCTACGACCTGCTCGTGCTGGCGAGCGGCAACAACCAGTCGCCGGTCGCGGACGCGGGCTTCCGGGCCGATCTCGAGGCCTACGTGACCGCCGGGGGACACATCCTGGTCGAGGGCGGCGAGGTGGGTTACGATGCGCTCCGCTACCCCGGCTACCCGAGCTTCGCCGCCGCGGTCCTGCATTGCGCGAACTGGCAGGTCGACGACGGCGGCGATCCCACGGTGTCCATGCCCGACCATCCCGTGATGAGCGTTCCCAACGAGCTGACCGGGACCTTCGACTTGAACTACGCCGGCTACGGCGATGCCGATGTGCTGACGCCCGCGGCCGAGGCGACCGGCGTGGGAGCCTGGACCGGCTACCCTGCCGCCGCCAGCGTGGTGGTCTTCGATCCCAACCCGGCGCCGGAGGGGGGGCAGATCGTCTACTTCGGCTTCAACTACGCGGCGCTGTCGCGGGCCAGCCGCACTGATCTGCTGCAGAACAGCGTCCAGTGGCTGCTGACACCCGAGGTGGGCGACGCCGGCGTCGCGGGCCGGGTGACCCTCGTCGGCGGTGCGGACAACGCCGGCGTGCTGGTCCGGGCCGAGCCCGGCGGCGGCCAGGTCCTCACCGGCGCGGACGGGACCTACCTGCTGGTCGGGCTCTTCGCCGGCAGCTACACGATCCGGGCCAGCAAGGAGGGGTGGGAGACCGCCTCCGTCCCGATCGAGCTGGCCGCCGGCCAGCAGCTGACGGGCGTGAACCTCTTCCTGGCCCCCGTGCAGACCGAGGAGACGTGTCGCGGCATCGTCCTGGCGATTCCGGATGCCAATCCCGCCGGGGTGGCCGACACCATGGCGGTGGCGCTCGGGGCGACGGTCAAGGGCGTCGCGGTCTTCGTGGACATCACCCACACCTACCAGGGCGACCTGAAGGTGGACCTGGTCTCGCCCGCCGGTACCCTGGTGCAGCTGCACGACCGCACGGGCGGAGGAACCGACGACATCCACGGCTGGTATCCGGACGAGCTGACGCCCGCCGGGAACCTGGACGACTTCCTGGACGAGGGCACGGACGGGCTCTGGATCCTCAAGGTGGCCGATCTCGCCGGCGCCGACCTGGGGACCCTCAACGGCTGGTGCCTGCGCCTGACCTACGGCAACGGTCTGAGCGACGTGCCGGAGGACCCCGAGCTGACGCGAGCGGTGGCGCTGGAGGGCAACGTCCCCAACCCGTTCAATCCGCAGACCACCATCCGCTTCGCCCTGCCCCGGTCGCAGCGAGTGGACCTGGCCGTCTACGACCTGCAAGGGCGGCGCGTGGCCGTGCTGGTGGCCGGCCTGCTGCCGGCGGGCCGTCACGAGGCCGTCTGGCGCGGAACCGACGAGCAGGGCCATCGGGTGGCCAGCGGTCTCTACCTCTACCGGCTGCAAACGGAGGATCTCGGCGCCACGCGCAAGATGTTGCTTCTCAAGTAACCTGCGTCCGCCGAGCGGATCCCGTCGCGCCGACCGGGTCCGCGCGAGCTGACTGGACCCGGGTCTCCTTCAGCGGAACGGCCACCACGAGCATCGCGGTGGCCGTTCGGCTGCCCGGTCCGGTGGATCCTCAGGCCAGATCGAGCTGGATCGGTTCGAGCTGCAGCAAGGGCTGCCGCTGCAGGCGCCGGCGCGCCTCGATGATCGCGTCGATGCGGCCGACCACCCGACCGCGGCCCCGCAGCTCGTAGTCGTGGGCGGGGGCGTAGGCCTCGATGCCGACGGCATCGGGACTGATCCTCTCCTTGGTGCCGAAGCCCTGCAGCCGCGCTCCGTGCGGCAGGTCGTGCAGCAGCTTCAGGATGTCGTCGCCGTAGCGCTTCGCGAAGGCCTCAAAGCGAAAGTCGAAGTGGGCCGCACGAATGCGGCGACTCGCGGTCAGCTCGAGACCCGTGGTCTCGGCGATGCGCTTCGCCAGGCGTTTGAGCTGCTGGTTCATGCGGCTGTCCACGATCAGCTCGCAATCGCGGGGATGCAGGCGCACCAGCTCCGCCAGCCGCTCGCCCAGGGACTCGGTGTTGATCCCCTCGTGCTGGCAGAAGTAGAACGTCCCCGCGGATCCGGAGCCGAGCTGCAAGCCCGCCAGGAGTCCCAGGGCCGTCTTGGGCGAGCCCGCGAGGACGACTTGGTGGAAGGTCACTTGCGCGGCACGCTTGCCGGCGGTCTTGGCCATGACCGATCCTCCTTAGCGGAAGAAGACCAGGGACACGATCACGAAGCTCGGGATCAGGATCGGGAGCGAATACTTGACCATGTACCCGAAGAAGCTCGGCATCGGGATGCCGCGCTCCTCGGCGATGGACTTGACCATGAAGTTGGGCGCGTTCCCGATGTAGGTCATCGCGCCCATGAACACGGCGCCGGCCGAGATGGCCGTCAGATCGTGAATGAAGCCGGGATTGCGCAGCCCCGGCTCCAGGTAGCCCAGCATGCCGGGCACGGCGGATTCGCTGACCTGCAGGCTGCCCAGCGCCGTGTTGAAGAAGGTCAGGTAGGTGGGGGCGTTGTCGAGGAAGCTCGACAGGGCGCCGGTGACCCAGAAGTAGTGGATCGGCTCGCGGACCGTGCGGACCACGCCCGCCATGGCCCCCTGAGCGCCCACCTGCAGGATGGCCAGAGCCGGGACGATCGTCATGAAGATCCCCGCGAAGAGGATCGCCACCTCCTGGATGGGGAACCAGCTGAACTCGTTCTTCTGCCGCGTCGACAGCGCGGTAGTGCGGAGCGACAGGCCGGCCATGCAGAGCAGGGTGAGATCCCGAAGCACGTTCTGCTTGGCCAGAGCCACGTGCCCGTAGACGTGCCACTCGCCCAGCTTGACGGCCCCGGAGAAGATGACCGCGCCCATGATCCCGCCCAGGAAGATCAGGTTGTGCAGGCCCTCGACGTGGATCCCGCGCGCCCCCTCCTCGGCGGGGGGCGGGGCCTCCTCCTTGCGGTAGAAGTGGCGATCCAGGGCGTAGAAGATGATCAGCAGGATGCCCGAGACCAGCGCCATCTCGCGCAGGATGCCCGTGGTCACCCAGAAGAAGGGCACGCCGTGGATGAAGCCCAGGAACAGCGGCGGATCGCCCAGGGGCGTGAGGCTGCCGCCGATGTTGGCCACCAGGAAGATGAAGAAGACCACGGTGTGGACGCGGTAGCGGCGCCAGGCGTTGGCCCGCAGCAGCGGACGGATCATGACCATGGCGGCGCCGGTGGTGCCGATCCACGAGGCCAGGAACGTGCCGATGATCAGCAGCACCAGGTTCACACGCGGCGAGCCGCGCAGGTGCCCTCCCACGTAGATGCCGCCGGCGGCGGTGAAGAGGGCCAGCAGCAGAATGATGAAAGGGATGTAATCGATCAGATAGATGTGCAGGATGGACTGGAAGGCCTCCCTGCCGAAGGCCAGCAGGAACGGCACCGCCATGACCAGGGCCCAGAACAGCGAGACCTTGGGAAAGTGATGATGCCAGAAGTGGGGCGCCAGCAAGGGGAAGAGCGCGATCGACAGCAGGATGCCCACGAACGGCAGGATGCTCCACAACGGTAGCCGCGTGCCGAGAGAGGGACCATGGGCGCCGTGCTCGGCCTGCTCGCCGCGCGCGCCCTGGGTGGCCTGAGTGCCCTGTTCGGCCCGGGTCGCGGTGCCCGGGCTGGTGCTATCGGCCTGCTCGGTCTGTCCGGTGGCTGGCGGCGCGAGCACCGTCGCGGCGGCCGGCAGGGGGGAACCGGCCAGCAGCAATCCGAGCACGATCAGCGGCAGCAAAACGCCCGGCCTGCGGGCCGCGATCGCGGCGGTGCGGGCCGGGCTGTGCCCGTTGCGGAGTCGCGAGTCGGTCATGGCACCTCCATGCGCCCGGACGTCGTCGGCGTCGAGGATGGGAAGCGCTCCTTTTGACAGGGCGTTGCGCGGGAGGCACCGCCGGTTGCCGACCCGGCAAACCTAGGCTAACATCCGGCGACTGTCAACGCGTTCGCATAGGACGCCAGGCCATCCCCGGTGACGGGATCGCATGCGGATCGCCTACCTCAGCACCCAGTGCCGCTACTACGGCGGCGAGGTCCACCTGGGCCAGCTCGCCGCCGGCCTGCACGAGCGCGGGCACGAGGTGGTCTGCCTCGTGCGACCCGGCAGCGGGCTGCAGGTGCGGCTGGCTGCGGCCGGTCTCCGCGTGCAGCCCTTGCCCCTACTGGACTGGTTCGATCCCCGCACCGTCCAGGGAGTGCGCTGGCGCCTGCGGGCCGCCGGGACCGAGATCCTGCACACGCACACCCCGCGCGACTACTACATCGCGGCCGTGGCCACCGTGGGCATGCCCGTGCGCAATGTCGGGACGCGGCATCTCCTGCAGCCGCTGAGCGCGGCGCGGCTGAAGCGCCCCTTCCTGCAGCGCTTCGCGGCCATGATCGCCGTATCCAGGGCAGTCCGCGACGGCCTGCTGGCCTCGCGGGTGATCGCGCCGGATCGGGTCGTGACCATCCCCAACGGCGTGGACACGCAGCGGCCGCTGCCGGTGCGGGATGGCCTGCGCCGGGCCGCGCGCCTGGATCCGCGCACGCCCGTGATCGGTTTCGTGGGACGGCTCGTCCCCGAGAAGGGCGTGGAGACCTTGCTGGCCGCGGTCCACCGTCTGCACGCCGCCTGGCCGCAGCTGCGGCTCTTCGTGGTCGGCGACGATCCCGGCGGCGGCGCCTACGCGGCGCGCCTGCGGCGACTGGTCCGGGACCGGGGACTGGCCGAATGCGTGCACTTCTTCGGCTACGTGGAGGATGCGGCGCGTGCCTGCGCCGACTTCGACGTGCAGGTGATCTGCTCGGCGGCCGAGCCGTTCGGCCTGGTTACCCTGGAGGCCATGGCCCACCGCCATCCGGTGGTGGTCACGGCCAGCGGCGGCAGCCGCGAGATCGTACGCGACGGCGTGGACGGCTTCCTGGTGCCGCCGAACGATCCTCAGGCCCTGGCGCGGCGGCTGGAGCGGCTGCTGCTGGATCCGGCCCTGCGCCGCCGTCTGGGCGAGAACGGGCGGGCTCGCGTGGAGGAGACCTTCTCCCTGGACCGGATGCTGAGCCGCACCGAGGATCTCTACCGGCGGGTCCACGAGCACGGCGAGCTGCAAGCGGAGTAGTCTACCCCTTCATCAGATTGCGGACGAAGGTCGCAACGCCGTTCATCACCAGCTGCACGGCGATCACGGTCACCAGCAGGCCCATGAGCTTCTCCAGGAGCTTCAACCCGCTCTGTCCCATGCGGCGTAGGACCAGGTCGGCTCCCATCAGGATGCCGCCCGTGAGGACCAGGATGAGCAGGACCGCGACGCTGACCACCCAGACGCCCCAGCTGGCCGGCGACTCGGCCACCAGGACCATGACCGCGGTGATGGACCCGGGCCCGGCGATCAGGGGGATGGCCAGCGGGGTGATGGAGGGATCGTCCTCCTCCTCCTCGAGCAGGGGATGGTCCTCGGCGAAGGCGGAGCGGATGCCGGTCCGCCAGCGGCGCGGCCTGGACTGGAGCATGTCCAGCCCGATACCGAACAGGATCACGCCACCGGCGATGCGAAAGGCCGGGATCGTGATCCCGAACAGCTGCAACAGCTCGTGCCCCAGCCAGATGAACACCAGCAGCACGAAGAGGGCTGCCAGCAGGGCCTTGGACAGGACCCTCCGCTTCTGCGAACCCGGCATGTGCGAAGTCAGACCGCTGAAGAAGGGGATGCATCCCAGCGGGTCGATGACCGCGAAGAGGGATGAGAGGACGAAGAGGCTGAAGGTGTAGACGTCCATGAGCGTACCTGCCGCGTCTCCGGGGTGAAGGCCGGAAGATAAGCTCCGTCCTGGCGCTGTCCAGCCGGGATCGCCCGGACCCGATCGCCCGGGCCCGAGCAGCCGGCCCCATCTTGTGGTACGAACCGGCCTTGTGTAAAGTGAAGGAAGCGGTCCCCCTGCTTCCGCGGAAAGGTCGTGTTCATGCCCGGACGCGCACGGATGATCCTGGCCTGGTTGCTG
>CAZGEC010000035.1:46937-48150 GCA_964524645.1 uncultured Fibrobacteraceae bacterium
CGGAAAGGTCGTGTTCATGCCCGGACGCGCACGGATGATCCTGGCCTGGTTGCTGATCGCCGCCACGGCCCCGGTGTTTCTCCTCCTCGGACCGGCCGCCTGCTCCGACGATGACAACCCGAACCTGCCGCGGATCGGTCCGCCCAACTCGATCGGGATCTACTTCGACAACCTGGCCCGGAAGAGCAGCCTGCAGGTCCAGGTGGGCGGGACCTTCGACCTCTATGTCTTTGCCTTCGACGTCGACGGCAACCTGCAGAAGACCAGCTTCGACATCCTGGGTCTGACGGCCGGAACGATGGAGGTCCTGGACACCGTCGTCTACCCGGTGGGGATCGGCAGCGATACGTTCGAGGGGCTCGACGGAGTCTACTCGCTGGATCATGGCAGCTGCTACGCGGCCGTCGGGTCGGTGATCCTGCTGCACCTGAGCGTTCGCCTGCTGCAGGCCGTCCAGGGCCTGACGCTGCGCCTGGAACCCAGCTCGCTGGCCCCCGGGGATATTTGCCCCGCCAGGCCGTCCGTGCAGCACTGCGACGGCTCGGAGGGTTGCCTGAACTACGCGGACGATGGTGAGGCCGTGCTCAATCCGGGCTGAGGAAAGCGGCGCTCGATCGCGCTGCGATCCCGGCTCGATCCCAACTCGCTCCTGGCTTAGTCCCAGCTTAGTCCCGGCATTCCGGATCGCTGAAGCGGATCGCAACGGCTGTCAGGCTGAAGAGCGTGCCGGTCTGCGATTCCTGCAGGTCGATGGCGGCATGCCCCCCGCGCGTGCGAACCTCCAGGGCCAGCTTCTGCTCGAGACGCCGGCGGGACGTGGGATCCGGGATCGGGCTCGCCAGCGCCGTCTCGACGCTGACCGACCCGACCGCTTCGTAGGGACAGCGCGGCGGCTGGCCGCGGTAGAGCCGCACGTCGGCGCTGCCGGTCGGATCGGTGTTGGGGGCGGAACTCCGGCAGCCGGCGGTCGGCAGGAGGAGCGAGGCGCTTGTCAGGAGAACCAAAAGGACCAGGACGTACCGCATGGCGGGCTCCTGGCTGGTGTGGGGGATACGGGTCATTTGTAGCAGCATGACGGTGCCCACGTCAAGTGGGGCCATGGCGCCTGTGGTAGCAAAGCAGTAATGTCCCCTCTAACTGCAAAGCGATAATGTCCCCTTCAGCTGCAAAGCAATAATGTCCCCTGACTGCAATGCGATAACGGCGTTCACCC
>CAZGEC010000036.1:0-46632 GCA_964524645.1 uncultured Fibrobacteraceae bacterium
GGGGCGGCGTGTGGTTCGGACCGCGCGCGGTGCGCAGCCGGGTACGGTATGGGGTGGATGGTGGGAATCGAACCCACGACCACCTGGACCACAACCAGGGGCTCTGCCAGCTGAGCTACATCCACCACCAGGACTTGCGATGTTGGCACGCCTGGCAGGACTCGAACCTGCGACCTGCGGATTAGAAATCCGCTGCTCTATCCAGCTGAGCTACAGGCGCACCCTCGTCCGCCAGGCTCCCCTCATCCGGGGAGTGCGTATAATGGCCCGGTTACGGCTGCCTGTCAAGCCGGCCGCCCCGCCCCCGCAGGCAATTCCCGGGCCGGAAGCGCCCCTGGGGCGTCACTGGGGGTGATAGGACCCTCTGCCGTACCACCCACCTACCAAGATACACCAACCGGTGATTGCCCAGCTAAAGGCTCCGAGGCTATCTTGGGGGCAGGCGCCCAGGCCCTGCGCCATCCTTGGGGGGAGAGGAGACGCCATGGCTGAACGCCGGCCGCGCCAGGATCGGAACGAGTTCCGCCGTGCCGAGGCCCGGATCCGGGAGAGCGAGGCTCGCTATCGCACCCTCGTGGAGTCCGCGCCCCTGCCCATCCTCGTCAACTCGGGCGAGAAGATCGTCTACATCAACCCCGAGGCGATCCGCGTCCTGGGCGGCGAGTCTGCCGACCAGTTCATCGGTCACGACACCTTCGAGATCGTGCATCCCGATTACCGCGAGTCCGCCCAGCAGCGCGTCCGCCGCATCTACAGCAAGGAAGCCGACGCCGTCTGGAGGGAGGCCCGGTTCATCCGCCGGGACGGCCGCGAGATCGAGGTCGAGGTTGCCGGCCAGATCATCGACTACGACGGCCGGCCGTCGGCGCAGATCATCTTCCGCGACGTCACCGAGCAGAAAGAGGCAGCAAGAGCGCGGCGACGGTTCGAGGAGCAGGTCCGCAACGCCCAGAAGCTGGAGAGCCTGGGGCTGCTGGCCGGCGGCATCGCCCACGACTTCAACAACCTGCTCATGGGGATGCTGGGCAACGCCGACCTGGCCCAGCTGGACCTGCCGAGCACGCACCCGGCGCAGACCTGCCTGGGCGACATCAAGACGGCGGCGCGCCGGGCGGCGGATCTCTGCAAGCAACTGCTGGCCTATGCCGGAATGGGACGCTTCCGGAGCGAGGCGGTGAACCTGTCCGCCCTGGTGCGGGAGATGACCGAGCTGCTGCGGGTCACGGTGGCCCGGGCCCAGCTCGAGCTGGCGCTGGCGCCGGACCTGCCCAGCGTGGATGCGGACCCCTCCCAGATGCAGCAGATCATCATGAACCTGCTGACCAACGCCGCCGACGCCGTGGGCGGCAGCGGCACGATCACCGTGGCCACCGGGGTCCAGAGCTGCGACCGGGCCTATCTGCACAGCCCCTACCTGAACGAGGACCTGCCCGAGGGGCGCTACGTGTACCTGGAGGTGAGCGACAACGGCTGCGGCATGGACGGGACGACCCAGCACCGGCTCTTCGATCCCTTCTTCACCACCAAGTTCGTGGGCCGCGGACTGGGCCTGGCCGCGGTCCTGGGCATCGTTCGCGCCCACAACGGCACCATCAAGGTCAGCAGCGAACCGGGGCGCGGCTCATCGTTCCGGGTCCTGCTGCCCGCCTCCGAGCACCCGGTCGCGAGCCAGGAAGGCGAAGGCGCCATCGGCGAGAGCTGGCGCGGCAGCGGCACGGTGCTGGTCGTGGACGACGAGGCGGCCGTGCGCGACGTGGCGACACGCCTGCTGAGCCGGCTGGGCTTCCAGGTGCTCGCCGCGCAAAGCGGTTCCGAGGCGTTGGCGCTCCTGGAAAAGGCCAGTGAGGAGGTGCGCCTGGTCCTGCTGGATCTCTCCATGCCCCGCATGAACGGCGAGCAAGCCTTCAGCCAGCTGCACGCCATGGCGCCGGACTTGCCGGTCATCCTCACCAGCGGCTACAACGAGACCGAGATGGCCCGTCGCTTCACCGGTCAGGGCCTGGCCGGCTTCCTCCAGAAGCCCTACGCCCTGCAAGACCTGGCCCGCAAGGTGAGGGACGTGCTGGGCTGACCAGACGCCAAGAGGATTCGGCCCACCGCCGGCCGATTGACGGGGCCAGGGATACCTGGTATTCTCAATCCGATCTTCAGCAGGCCCTTCGCCCACCCTGCACTTGAATTCGATCCATAGCGTCTTCGAGGAGGTTGGCCATGAGGTTTGCGACCTTCCCCTCATTCGCCGGTCGCTGGATCGTGACCTTCGCTCGCGTGGGAATCGGCTGCTGGCTCCTGCTCGTTTTCTTCTCGACACCCGCCGCCGCCGATATGTGCGTGATGAACCTGCCAGCGTTGACCGGGAACTACGAAGCCGTCGAGTTCGTCGAGCCCAACTTCGGCTGGCCGAGCCTCCGGACCATCGACTTCGACATGTCCCCGGAGATCATCGCCATCGACCAGCTGAAGCTTATCGTTTCCGGAACCTGGACTGAGGGAATCCTCGTCTGTGAGGGCCCCCCGGAACCTTTCCTTCCCGGGCTGTCACTTTACCTGACATCGGAGGCGCTCCCGCATCTGGACTTCTTCCACGCCACGGTTCCTTCAGTGAACGGTACTTTCAGCGGCCTGCAGGCGACCTTTCAGAGCTGCTGCCCCGGGGGTACCGTTGACCCGAACCTGCTCGTCGGTGCCCAGATCCACGCCGAGTTCTTCACCGACTGGGTCCTCCCCCTAATTTGCAACATCACCCAGGACTCCTACGGTACCATTACCGAGGTGCGCCTGGAGATCACCGGCGTCGTCCCGACGGAGGATACGACCTGGGGAGCGGTCAAGCAGCTATACCGTTAGGGGCCATAAGCCGCTCGCTTGCCATCCCCCCATTCCTGGTGGCTTGCGCTCAGAGATCGGATTCTTTTTGTCCTCTGTTAATGGCAAACGCTATAACATGCGTGATATCAATTAGTTATAATGGTTGTAGCGGGCGACTGATCTCGATATCAGCTTTAAGGTGCAACATATCCAGGAACTTGACTTGGCCTACGTGTTGTATTATTTTATCAACATCAGCCAAACGGCATTGGGAAAGGAGGGCATCCCTTGGAAGCCAATTTTGGGCCTTTTGCCAGGCAGATCCGTGTTCGCCTTGGTGAAACACTGCGCCAGTTCTGTGCGCGTGTCGGTCTTGATCCGGCCTACATCAGCCGGATCGAGCGAGGGCTGCTTGCGCCCCCACAGGACCAGGCGAAGCTGGATTACTACGCGGAATCCCTCGGGCTGACCCGCGACACCGATGACTGGCAGACCTTCATGGACCTGGCCGCAACGGCGGCTGGACGGCTCCCCCAGGATGCACTGAAAAACGAGCAACTCATGGCATGTCTGCCATCCTTCCTCCGGAGCATGCGCGGGCAGCGAGTCTCCGATGAGGATCTCGACCGCCTCGTGGAGATGATCCGCAAGGGAGGCGGCGGTCGGTGAATTGGGACAAACTGATCCCCTGGGTGGATAGCGAGATCATCCGAAGACAGGCCGACGCCTTTCTGGCTGAGCACAATCCGGAGGGCGTCTTGCCTTTACCAATCGAAGAAATCGTTGAATTCCGGCTTGGAATCAACATCGTGCCCCTCCCAGGCCTGCAATTCCGCATCGGAAGTGTGGGCTTTATCACCAGTGACTTGACGGAGATCGACGTCGACCAAGAGGTCGCCGAGCGGTATGCGTCCCGATATCGTTGGACCATAGCTCACGAAGTGGGCCACCTGCTGCTTCATCGGCCCTTGTACGAGGCGCAGAGCTTCTCAACTGCTGATCAGTGGAAGCAGTGGGTCGGAAGTATCCCGGATAGGCTCTATAGACGGCTCGAGGCCCAGGCAAACACCATTGCAGCCCAAATGCTCATGCCTGCAAGGGCCCTGACGGATCACTTCGAAGACGTGGTCAGCAAGCTTGAGTCCCAGGGGCTAGACTGGACTGTGGCGCCTGACATGGTGTATCGGATCCTTGGCAGGACTTTCGGCGTAGCACCCGAGAGCATCATGTACGCGCTGCGCAATGAAGGTCTCGCGGAGGATCCGCGGGCGAACGCCTAGAACAGTGAGCACCGAGACAAGCAACCTATTATGAGTTCGATCTCATCCTGTGCAATTGGTCGGGGCGAGAGGATTTGAACCTCCGACCCTCTGCTCCCAAAGCAGATGCGCTACCGGACTGCGCCACGCCCCGACCGGGAGGCTGGTGGTGTGCCCGACATGATGCGGGCGGCGGGCGCTGCTGTCAATGCGGGGGCCGCAAAGGTTATGCGGCCCTCTTGTGTCAGACCGCGACCTGGTAGGTGGACTGGATGGCCTGCAGGAGGCGGCGGAGGGCGCGGCCGCGGTGGCTGATGGCGTTCTTCTCCTCGGGTGGATACTCGGCGAGGGTGCGGTCGTCGCCCTCGGGGCGGAAGATGGGATCGTAGCCGAAGCCCTCCTGACCCACCGGCTGGCGAGTGATCTCGCCCAGCAGGCGGCCCTCCGTGGAGATCTCGACCCATAGCGCCTCGTTGGCGGCCAGCCCCGGCGCGTCCGCGGGCAGGCCGGTGGGCGTGACGACGGTGGGCGGCTCGGAGCCCGGCTCGCCGGTCAGTCCGGGAGGATCGGTAGTCCAGATGCGCGTGTCGGGCAGCCAGACCGCGGCATCCGGGGCCGTGGCCGGTCGCCCGCCCGCCAGGAAGGGGGCCAGCAGCCGGTCGCAGATCTCGCGCAGGCAGGTCCGGTCCACTCCGCGGTTCACGAGGAAGCTGGCGCGCTCGGCGCGGTACTCCGCCCAGACCCGCCGGCGATCGACGAAGTGGCCCCAGAACTCCGCTTCCCGCTGCGGATCGCGCACGTGGATGGCCCGGGCGAAGGGGTTGTGCAGCCAGCGCACCTGGACTCCCCCCGTGGATCTGAGGTCCGGGGGCACGGCGCGCTCGGGTCGGGGATCGACCCAAGCCATGGAGGTCACGAAGCGGGCCTGGCGAAAGCCGTCGGGCACCTGCGCCAGCAGGTCCAGCACGAGCTGGGCGTTGTCCTCGTAGCTGGCCTGATCGCCGGCGAAGCGCGAGGCGAACACGTCGGGCAGCTCGTCAAGCACCCGGATCTGCAGGGCGGTGTCGTCGGCCACGGCGATCTCGCCCGTGTAGGCGGCCGTCACCAGCGCCTTGCGCGAGGCGTTGCCCTGGATCGTGGTCCCGTCCTCGATGACCGCGGGCAGGTCCGGATAGTCCAGGGACGAGGCCACCTCGAACGACAGCCCGTTGCAGAGCTGCCGCAGCTCGCGGATCTTGTCCTCGTTCCGGCTCGCCAGGACGATCTTGCGCCTGTCCGTCATGCTTTCCCCCTTGCCGTCGTCAGGCCTCCAGGACCTTGCGTTGCAGCTCGTTCACCTTGGCGACGGCGGCCGCCGCCAGGTCCAGCATGCGGTCCAGCTCCTCGCGCTGGAAGGGCACGCGCTCGGCCGTGCCCTGGATCTCCACCAGGCCACCGCCCTCGACCATGACCACGTTCATGTCGGTCTCGGCCCGCGAGTCCTCGTCGTAGTCCAGATCCATGAGGATCTCGCCCTCGACGATGCCCAGGCTGATGGCCCCGACCAGCTTCTGCATGGGGTGCTTCTTCAGGCGCAGCCGCCCGAGGGCGTCCTGGAGGGCGACCGCGGCGCCGTTGATGGACGCGCAGCGCGTGCCGCCGTCGGCGCGGATCACGTCGCAGTCGAGGGTGATCGTCAGGTCGCCCAGGGCGTAGAGATCGGTCACCGCCCGCAGGCTGCGGCCGATCAGCCGCTGGATCTCCATGGTGCGGCCCCCCTGACCGGTACCGGCCGCCTCGCGGCGCATGCGCTCCTCGGTGGAGCGCGGCAGCATCCCGTACTCGGCCGTGACCCAGCCCTGGCCCGCGCCCTTGAGCCAGCGGGGCACGCCGCTGGCGATAGTGGCCGTGCAGACGACGATGGTGTTCCCGTGCTCGACGAGCACCGAGCCCTCGGCATGGGGCAGGTAGTCGCGGGTCAGCTTGAGGGGCCGCAGCTGGGCGGGCTTGCGGCCGCCGGCACGCTCGCTCACGGGACATCCTTTCCGTTGTAGACGAGTGCGATGGACTCCAGCTCATCCAGATGGACCGTGGTCACGTCCGCGATGGGCATGCCCAGGAAGCGGGCGCCCACCTCGGTGAACTTCCAGGGAATGTCGCTCAGGTAGAACGAGAGGCGGCCCGGCTCCGTGCCGCCCGGCGCGGCTGGCAGGCTCAGCCCTTCCCGCTCCAGCAGCGCGGCCGCCGCCTCGGCCAGGGTGTCGGCCGAGTCCACCAGGACCACCTCGGGGCCCATGAAGCGGGCGATGGCCTCCTTCAGCAGCGGGTAGTGGGTGCAGCCCAGGATCAGGGTGTCCACGCCGGCCGCCTTGAGCGGCGCCAGGTACTCGGCCACCACCTGGTGGGTGACCGGGTGGTCGAGCATGCCCTCCTCCACCAGCGGCACGAAGAGGGGGCACTCCCGGGCCAGGATCCGCGCGGGAGGCAGGGCCTTCGCCAGACCTTGCTGGTAGCGGCCGCTGCGCACGGTGCCGCTGGTCCCGATGATCCCCACCGCGCCGCCCCGGGTGCGGGCCAGGGCCTGGGCGACCCCCGGCTCGATGACCCCGAGCACCGGCAGCGGGAACAGCTCGACCAGGTGGTCGAGGGCGAAGGCGCTGGCCGTGTTGCAGGCCACCACGATCAGCCGCACCCCCCGGCTGGCCAGGAAGGCCGCGTCCTGCCGGGCGAAGGCCCGCACGGTGCGGGCCCCCTTGGTGCCGTAGGGAACCCGGGCGGTGTCCCCGAAGTAGACCAGGTCCTCGCGCGGCAACCGCCGGTGCAGGGCGCGCAGGACGGTCAGCCCGCCCATGCCCGAGTCGAAGACGCCGATGGGTCCCACCTCAGAGCCACCTCCGCGGCTGGAAGGGCTGGTCGAGGGTCAGGTGGCCCGCCAGGGTCTCGCTCTGGGCGCCATCCACCAGCAGCGTGCAGAGCTGCACCTCGGGGAAGTTCAGGGCGATCGTCTTGAGGATGGTCTGCAGGGTGGCGTTCTCCGCGGCGCTGCCGCCCTGGTGGTTGACCACCAGCTCGCGGCTGAAGTCCAGCACCACGCTGCCGTTCTTCTCGTCGTAGAAGGCGGCCAGGGGCCGCGTTCCCGCGGGGATGGCGGACACCGCGCCGGAGGTCGTCGGCCCGGCGCACAGCGCTCCCATCACCGCCAGCAGGTCGTCTTCCAGGCGGTCGCGGCTGGGAAGCTGCCGCTCCTCGGAGACGTAGCCGGTCCCGTCCCAGTTGGGAAAGACCAGGACCACGGCCCGATCGCCGGTCCCGGTCTCGAGCTGGGCCTCCACCGGCCCGATCTGGTCGGCCACGCCGCCGCGTGGCCCCCGGGTGTGCTGGTAGAGGACGACCGCACCGACGAGGATCACCAGGACCAGGCTCACCCAGAAGAAGAGCAGGCTGCCGCGGCCGCGACGGGGCCTTCGCGCCGTGTGCGGGCGGGCCCGGCGCTGGACGGGACCGACCTCCGCCGTCTCCTCGGGGCGCTCGGGCGGCTGCTTGTCCTGGGGATCGTCAGGCGCCACCGTTCACTCCTCGTCGCTCCCGGCCAGGTGGGCCGAGCGCGCGTATCTCTCCTTGAACTCCAGCACCGCCTGGCCCAGAGCCTTCGCCAACTGCCGCTGGTAGCGCCCGTCGTCGAGGCGCTGCTCCTCGGAGCTGTTGGACAGGAAACCCATCTCCACCAGGACCGCCGGCATGTAGGCGCCCACCAGCACCCGGAAGCCGGCCTGCCGCACCCCGCGGTTCACGCCGGAGAGTTCGCGGCAGAGGGTGGCCTGCACCGTCTCGGCCAGATCGCTGCTGGCCGAGATGAACTTGTTCTGCACCAGCTCCCAGACGATGAACGAGACGTCGTCTCCCTCGTCCGCGAGGCCACGGTTCTCCTCGGCAGCCACCTGCTGGGTCCAGTCGGTCTTGGCCGGCGAGAGGAAGTAGGTCTCGATACCCGTGGCCCCCTCGTTGAACCAGCCGTTGCAGTGCAGCGAGATGAAGAGGTCGCCGCCGGCGCGGTTGGCGATCTCGGCCCGCTCGGCCAGGTCGAGCTGCTCGTCCCGCTCACGGGTCAGCACCACCTCGAGGCCGCCCTCCCGCTGCAGGTAACGCTGGAGCTCCCGCGCGACGGCCAGGTTGACGTCTTTCTCCAGGACGCCGGAGCGCCCGACCCGCCCCACCTCGACCCCGCCGTGGCCGGGATCGATCACCACGGTGCGCACGTCGATGGGCCGGGTCACGTCCACCGGCGCCTCCTCGACCATCACGTTGACGCGACCGCGGGGCGTGGGCGACGGTAGGGCCGAAATCTGCTCCTCCTCCACGACCAGCACGATCTCGCGTCCGTCCTCGCTGGTGTAGGTGCGGTAGCGATCCACCATCTCGTCGACCTTGACGTAGACGAGGGCGTGATCGCGCAGCTGGCGGCTCTCGACGTGCTCGACCAGGCCGAGCCGGCCGGAGCGGCCGACGGATCGCGGGTCCACCACGCCGCCGTAGATCTTCAGGACCACGTAGCCCGGCTCCGAGGCGTCGGCCCGGTAGCTGAGGGGCTCCTCGCAGTAGACGTGTACGGCGGTGGCGCGGGTCAGCGCCTCCAGGCGCAAACGGGTGACGTTGAAGCGCGCGCGGCCCACGCGCAGGCGACGGTTCTCGGCATCCCAGACCACGGCCTCGCCGACGCCCGGACCGATCACCTCGACCAGGCTCACCATGGGCAGCCAGAGATCGCCGTCCAGGGCCAGCACGGGCACCGGCAGCAGCGTCTCTCCCTGGTCGAGGATCACCAGCCGGCTGTCGGCCGTCAGCACGAAGGCATGGTCGCCGACGCGGAAGGTGAGCTGGCGGATGGCGTCCTGCCAGAAACGGCTGGCCTTGAAGAGCGCCGCGGCGGTGGCCGAGCGTACGTAGATCTCGTCCGAACCGGCCAGCAGCCTGCGGCCCGCGATGTGGCGGCCGCCGCTGCCGTCGGCCAGGTCGACGGTCAGCTGCAGGTCCTGCGCCTCCGGATCCATGCGGTGCAGCACCAGCGGATCGACGGGCTGCTGGGCGGCCAAGCTCGTCGCCCAGATCGCCAGCCCGGCGACGGCCAGGGCGGCGGGCAGGAGGGCACGGAGCGCCGCCCGCCGGCGCGGCGTCCGGATCCCGTGACCGATCATGTTAGTGATCCCCTCCCTGGCGGCGCCCGAGGTGCCGGGCTATGCGGCGCTCGGCGTCCTGCTTGGCCTTGGCGTCGCGCTTGTCGTGCATCTTCTTGCCGCGTCCGAGTCCGAGCTCCAGCTTCACCAGGCCATGCTTGAAGTAGATCCGCAGGGGCACGAGGGTCAGGCCCTGCTCCTCGAGACGGGGACGGATCTTGCGGATCTCGCGGCGGCTGAGCAGGAGCTTGCGGCGGCGGAATGGCTCGTGATTCTCGCGGTTGCCCTGCTCGTAGGGCCCGATGTGCATCTTGACCAGCCAGACCTCGCCGTCGCGTATCTCCCCGTAGGCGTCGCCCAGGTTGGCGCGCCCCTCGCGCAGGGCCTTGACCTCGGTGCCCAGCAGCACGAGACCGGCCTCCCAGGATTCGAGGATATGGTATTCGTGCCGCGCCCTGCGGTTAGAGGCGATGATCTTGACGCCCTCGCCAGCCTGGCGCCGGCTCATGACCGTCCCCTGTCTACGTTTCCGCCGCCGCCCGGTTCCGGAAGACCGTTCGCGCCGCGCCTGGACCGGCTCGCCACGCTCCGGAAGCGCGAAACTAGCACCTCGGGCAGGGCGAGACAAGCGAGCAAGCCGCAAGCAAGTCGCAGGCCGGGCACGGGCCGGGCACGGGGTTGACACGCCATCGCGGAGGCACTAGATTGGTGCCCCCGTGAGCCGGAACGGTCGCAGAACCCTCCGGCACCGCCTTTCGTTGCCCGGGTGGCGGAATTGGTAGACGCGCTACGTTCAGGTCGTAGTGGGGTCATCCCCGTGGGAGTTCGAGTCTCTTCCCGGGCACCAAGTTCTCTTCTGCTCTTCTAGACCACACGGCACAGGTAAGGAGCCGGCAGACCTGCGGGTGGCCGGCTCCTGCGTCGAGGCGGCGCGCCGCAGGACGGGAAAGCTCGTCGCACGCGGCTCACTCGATGTAGCCGAGCGAGCGCAGCTGCTTGCGGATCTGCTCGTCCACCTCCGGATCCACCTCGCCCTCGCCTTCCGGCCGCGGTGTCAGGGGCTGGTAGCTCGGGACGCGGTGCTCCTCGAGCCGCTCCATCCGCTTCCTCCCCGCATCGGTGAGCGCCTCGGGCAGGATCCGGCCGGCCATCTCCTCGCTCGACGGCAGGCCCAGCAGGGCCAGGAAGGTGGGCATGATGTCCAGCAGCTCCAGGCGGTCGAAGCGCGCCCCGGCCTGGTAGAGAGGGCTGCGGACCAGGAAGATGCCGAAGGGTCCGTGCTCCTGAGTTCCGAGGTGCCAGCCGTCTCCGCGCCGGCGGGGCCCGTGGAAGCCGTGGTCCGAGAGGATCACCACCTGGCGGTCGGGCGGGAACCAGCTCAGCACCTCGCCCACCACCTCGTCCACCCACTCGTAGTAGCGCGGTACGACCTGGCCGAAGAGCGCCGTGACTTCCGCGGACAGCGGCTGGGGGCTCTTGTCGGGCTCCAGGTAGCGCCAGAACTTGTGGCTGATCATGTCGGGCCCGCGCAGGTAGAAGAAGAACAGGTCGTAATCGCCGTGGGCCGCGAGCCAGCGGGCCACGGCCAGGTAGCTGGCGTCGGCCGCGTAGATGGAACGCAGATCGGCCATCTGTTCCGGATAGTCCTTCTCGGCGCGCGCCAGCTCCGCGGGCGGCAGGAAGCGGCCCAGCTCGGCCAGGGGCAGGGTCTCGGGATCGATCTGCAGGCCGGTGAGGCTGGCGGCCAGGGAGTCGGGCGTGACCAGACCCGCCAGGGGATGCCGCATGTCCCCGGCGTAGGGCAGGTAGTCGCTGACCATGACGCCGTTGATGCGGCGGGCCGGATAGGTGGTCCACATCCCGATGACGGCGCTGGTGCGGCCGCTCGCCCCCAGGACGTCCCAGAGGGCAGGGGCCCCCCAGGCGCTCCCGCGCACGGGGATCTGCTCGCGCCCCTCCACGAACCCTCCCACCCCGTGGACCGAGGGCCGCACGCCGGTGCAGATGCTGGCCCAGAGGACGGGCGACTTCTCCAGCGGCCGGAAGGTGAGCATGCGGCCGCTGGCGGCCTGCTCCCGGAAGGCCTGCAGGTTCGGCATCCGCCCCTCCTGGCTGAGGGGATCCAGCAGGCCCCAGTCCGCGGAGTCTATTCCGATGACGAGCAGCCTGTGCGTCCGGGGATCGGGCCCCTTCCGGCTGCAGCCGCCCGTCAGGAGCAGGCTCCAGCCGAGCAGCAGGATCAGGCCCGGCCAAAGGCGCGCTCGCATGCTTTTCCGGCCCATCACGCGATCTCCTCCCCTTCGTTGCCCCGCGGCAACGCGGTCGGCGGCCCTACAGTTTCCTGACCCCCCGCCGAAAAGATAGCGGAAGGAGGACCGGCGGTCCAATGCGCGAGCGCCGGAAGACCGCTTGCGGCGGATAGGAGCCCCATGCGCTGGATCGACATCGATCTGCGGGAGGCGGCCGCGCAGCCCGCGGCGAGGGCGCTGCTGGCGCGGGCCGCAGCGCGCCGGGCGGAGCTGCCGCGCGTCCAGGAGCGCAACGGCCTGGACAGCCCGGCCGTCGTCGGCGCCATGATCGAGACCGGACAGCTGCTCTTCCAGGCCGTCACCCGGATCGTCCCGGACGCCTTCGCGCCCGGGCCCGAGGCCAACGGCGCCCTCGAACCGCGGGTCGGTCTGGTCGAGGCCGATCATGCCACCGGCTTCCACCTGGTGCTGCCGCCGGAGCTGCTGGGCCTCCCCTGGACCTGGCTGCACACCGGCCTGGACTTCCTGCTGGAGCGCCACGCCCTGAGCGCGGCCACCGGCGGCTCGCGCCTGGCGGCCGACACGCACCCGCGGCCCTGGATGCAGCGCTACCGCGAGGCCCGGCTGCGCGAGGGTGTCGACGGCGGCCGCCCGCTGCGCGAGACGCTGACCCGCCTGCGCCCCCGGGAGTGCGCGGATCCGGAGATCCTGTTCGTGCCGGGCCACTGCGAGGAACGGATCCGCCGGCTGATCTACCGCGAGGCCGACGCCATCGGGCGCGCCCTGGCCGCCGGGCCGCTGGACCGGCCCCTGGCCCGACTGCGGATCCTGGCCGACGCGGTGACGCCGGAACTGCTGCGCCAGCGGGGATCGCTCTACCAGGGTCTGCACTTCGCCGGGCCCACTTCCTGCGCTCCCGCGGCGGTGGAGCCGCAGGAGCAGGCCTGGCTGGCCGATCTGCTGGCGGCCGGCGACGCGGACCCGGCACCCGGGGAGGCGCCGGAGGAGCTGTGCGGCGCCGAGCCGGAGGTCGTGGGCGTCGATCCCATCACCGCCCTGCTGGACCAGGTGTCCGCCCGCGCGGCGGGTCGCGCCTCCGCCGGGCCCGCGGTGCCTCCCCCGGCCACGGCCACGGCCATCCTGGACCACCGCTCCTGGCTGCTGGAAGACGGGCCGATCCCGCCGGAGAATCTCGGGGCGGAGGGAGCGATGCCGCCCCTGGTCTTCTCCAACAGCTACCTCGGTCTGCCCGAGCTGGGCGCCCGGTTCCTGGCCGCCGGCGCCTCGGTCTTCGTGGGACCCGTGGCCCCCCTCTACAGCCGCCCCGCCCGCAAGTTCGCCGGTCGCTTCTACAGCTTCCTGGCCGATGGCTACGGCGTGGCGGCCGCCCACCGCGCCGCCGCTCTCGCCTGCCGCGATCGCTTCGGCGCCGGACACCCCGTGTGGCTCTCCTACGGTGTCGTGGGCCACGGCATCCTGGCCCTCCAGTACCTGTAAAGCGGGACCGGCGGTTCAGGCGCCGGCGTCGTACCGGTGGATGAGCGCGATCAGCTCGTCATGGATGAGGCCGTTGGTGGCCACCAGGTCGGTCGTGTAGGGCCGGTACGGCTGGCCCAGGTGATCGGTGACCCGGCCGCCGGCCTCCTGGACCAGCAGGAGTCCGGCCGCCACGTCGTACAGCTGCTGTGGCTTGCCGCGGGCGGCGATCAGGGCATCGTAGCGGCCATCCGCCAGGTAGGCCATCTCGAGCGCGATGGTCCCGAAGCGGCGCATCTTCATGAATTGCAGCAGGATGGCCTGCAGCAGCGCGGCGTTCTGCACGTAGCGGCCGCGCTTCTGCAGCTGGGCGCTCACGATGGCGTCGGCGATGCGGGCCCGCTCGCTCACCCGCATGGGCTCGCCGTTGCGGCGCGCGCCCTCGCCGCGGCTGGCCGTGAAACCCTCCGCATGCAGCGGCGCGTAGACGCAGGCGGCCAGGACCGTGTCGCCGTCCATCAGGGCCATGCTGGTGCAGAAGTTGGGCAGGCCGAGGGAGAAGTTGAGCGTGCCGTCGATGGGATCGATGTGCCAGACCCGCCCGGCCGGTGCGGCGGTCGGGGTCTCGCTCGGACCGAACTCCTCGCCGAAAACCGCATCGCCGGGAAAACGCGCCCGGATGCGCGCCCCCAGCAACCGCTCGATCTCCTTGTCGGCCTCGGTCACCGCCTCCCTGGCGTACTTGAACTCCAGGGGACCGGTGTGCCGGTAGCTGGCCCGGGCGATCTCCGCCGCCTCGCGGGCCCACGTCAGCATGATGTTCTCCAGCTCGGGCATGGTGTGGCTCATGGCGGACCCTTCGCTGCCGTCGCGGCCGGGAAACTGTCGACATTCCCGCCGCTTGCATTTTTTCGCGAACTTTTTGGGGCCCCCGCGCGTCCTAGGTGAGGGTGCGCGGGCGGCACGGCTCGCCGCGCGGCCCCGTCCGGGTCGCGGTGCCGGCTGCAACCTTGCACCAAGGTACAATCCCGCTAGGTAAACGGGAACATTTTATGTAAGTTGTTGTAGCAACAGATCCCCGGACGGCTCTCGATGCCTCGCCACTGCGAGTTCCCCTAAGGCGCGGAGTGCCATGGCTCCTGAGGTATCCGCCCGCCATCCCCTGAACCGGGTCACCCGGCTGTTTCTTTCCCGTGGCATGCTCCTCGCGCTGGGAGTGGTGGCATTGGGGTTCTGCGTCTTCGCCGGCATCGACGCCGCCAAGGTCCGCCCCAACGACGGCACCATCTGGCTGCTCGGCCGTCCGGAGCTGATCATCCTCGACGTGCCGCCGCGCGTCGGAGCGCCGCCTTCCCCCCTGCAGCCGGGCGATCGCATCGTCGGCATCGGCAACAAGCTCGTCCGCTCGCCGCAGGACGCCGCCAGCCTGCTCAGCCAGCAGAAGGTCGGTGCCAGCGTCGACTACCTGATCGAGCGCGAGGGTGAGATGCGCGAGGAGGCGGTGCTCCTGACCCCCTTCCGCGCCGTGGGACGAACCTACCTCTACCACGTGCTGCTGGCGGCGGCTTACGCTCTGATCGGCTTCCTGGTCTACCTGCGCAGCCGCAACGATCAGGCGGCACGGCTATTCTTCCTGCTCTGCCTGACTTTCACCGTCTTCTTCATCACCAACCAGAACCGGTCGAGCTACTTCTGGGGGGACATCATCACCCAGAACGGCGGCGCGCTGGCGCGCTTCCTGCTGCCGGCGCTGTTCCTGCACTTCTTCCTGGTCTTCCCCGAGAAGAAGCTGATCCTGACGCGACACCCTTTCCTGGAGCCGCTGATCTACCTCCTGCCCGGCATGTTCTACGTGCGCTTCGCCCTGGACCAGTTCTTCGGCGAGCGCGGCGCCAGTATCGGGACGACGGATTGGCTCATCCTGGGCCTCTACTTCGCTGGCGGCCTGGTGGCCCTGCTGCACGGCTACTTCAGCTACCGGGACCCTCTGCAGAAGGAGCGCGTGCGGATCCTGACCATCGGCACGCTGACGGGCGTGCTGCCGTTCCTGCTCTTCAAGGTCGGACTCGAGTCCGTGACCGACAACGAGGCGCTCGGCGTCGTGGGGCAGGTTCCGCTGCTCGCCATTCCCATCTCGTTCGGCTACTGCATCGCGCGCTACCGGGTCATGCAGATCGAGCTGCTGATCAAGCGAAGTCTCGTCTACACCCTGCTGACCGCCGGGGTGCTGCTGGTCTACCTGTCGCTGGTGCTGGTGCTGGGAGGGCTCATCCTGAGGCTGAGCGGCCCCACCAGCCAGCTCGTCTCGGTGGGCGCCACCCTGATCATCGCCGCGGCCCTGTGGCCCGCCCGCACCCGCATCCAGAACGGGGTGGATCGCAAGTTCTTCCGCGCCCGCAACGACATGACGTCCGTCCTGCAGGCCATCAGCAAGGAGATCCCGCGCCTCATCCAGCGGGACGCGCTGCTGGAGCGCGTGGGGCAGCGCCTGCGCGAGACGCTGGACGTCCCCCGCCTGGCCGTCTACCTGCGCACGCTGCGCGCCGGTCAGCCTCGCTGGACGCTGGCCAGCAGCAGCCTGCGGGATCCCGACGGCCTGCGCCGCGAGGAGGTCGTCGCGGCCTTTCCGGAGGAGCTGTTCCTGGACGCCATCGCCCGCATCATCGCCCGCCGCAACGAGCCTTTCTGGACCGAGCCGCCCCGCAAGCCAGGCCAGGATCCCCACCAGGCCATCACGCGCGAGCAGGCGGAACTGACCCAGCGGCTGCAGGAGCAGGACAGCCTGGCCAGCGCGGACATCGCCCTCCTCGTGCCTCTCGCCACCCAGGGGCGTCTGATCGGCCTCATCGCGCTGCCCTTCAAGCCGGGCGACGAGGCCTATCGCCTGCCCGAGCTGGAGCTGCTGACTCTGGTGGCCGGGCAGCTCGCCCTGCAGGTCGAGAACGCACGCCTCTACGAGGAGGAGGTCGCCAAGCAGAAGCTCGAGGAGGAGATGGCCATGGCGCGGACGATCCAGAGTCGCCTGCTGCCGGGCCATATCCCGCAGGTCCCGGGAGCCGAGCTGCAGGCCGTCAACATCTCGAGCCGGCAGGTCAGCGGGGACTACTACGACGTGATCGAGCGGGAGGACGGCTGGCTGGGGCTGATCATCAGCGACGTCAGCGGCAAGGGCATGCCGGCCAGCCTGCTGGCCTCCAGCCTCCAGGCGGCCATGCGCGCCCAGTGTGATACCGGGGCGCCTCCCCGGACGGTCATGGCGCGCGTCAATCGCCAGCTGCACGCCAGCACCGATCCGCAGCACTTCGCCACGCTGTTCCTGGCCTTCTACCATCCGGGCAAGCGCATCCTCTGCTACAGCTGCGGCGGACACAACGCCCCCATCCTGCTGCGGAAGGACGGCGCGGTGGAGCTGCTGGAGAAAGGCGGGCTTCCGCTGGGGGCGTTCGACTTCGGCGATTACGACGAGGACACCGTGCACCTGGAACAGGGCGATTTGCTCTTCATGTACACGGATGGTCTGACCGAAACCAAGAACAGCGACGACGAGGACTACGGCACCGAGCGCCTGGAGGCGTTCCTGCGCGTGAACCGGGAGCTGCCGGCCGACCAGATCCTCGGCCGCGTCCATCAGACGGTGCAGAACTTCTGCGGTCGCGAGGATGCCGACGACGACATCACGATGATCGCCCTGAAGATCACCGGCAAGGGGATTTCCGAAGAAGGGGAACCCACGTGAAACGATCCGCACTCATCACCGTGGCCGCCTTGCTGATCCTGGCCGTGGGCCTGGCTCAGCGCAGCCACCACCGGCGGGAGTTCTCGACCACCTCGGCCGAGGCCTACAAGCTGTACGTGGCGGGAGACGAGGCCTTGCATGCCTTCCAGTATCGCAAGGCCGAGGACGCCCTGCAGCGGGCCCTGGAGCTAGACCCCTCCTTCGCCATGGCCCAGGCGGCCCTGGCCGAGCTCTACCGGATGGAACAGCTCGACGGCGCCGCCAAGGCCTACTCGCGCGCGGACAGCCTGGCCGGGCTGCTCACCGACGAGAACGAACGCCTGCTGGTGCAGCTGCGCGTGGCTCGCGGCGAGGAATCCGTGGCGCGCCGGGATTCCCTGCTGACCCTGCTGGACCGGCGCCTGCCCCGGCACCCCATCGTCCTGACCACCCACGCCCTGATCGCCATGAATGCCCAGGAAGGAGAGCAGGCGGAGAAGCTCTGGCGGGAGATCCTGGAGGAGAATCCCAACTACGCCCGGGCATACAACTGGCTGGGCTACAACGCCGCCTACATGGGCCGCTTCGACGAGGCGCTCCAGTATCTCAAGAAGTACGCCTACCTGGCGCCCAACCTGGCCAATCCCCACGATTCCCTGGGCGAGATCCTGAGCATGATAGGCCGCTACGAGGACGCCGAACGCGAGTTCCGCGCCGCCCTCGCGATCCAGCCCGACTTCTCGCATTCGATCATCTACCTGGCCATGACCTATCTCATGCGCGGCAGGGTGGCCAAAGGCGTCGACATCATGGAGAAGCTGCGCGGAGAGGTGGCGGACACCGGATTCGAGTTCCTCATCGACGAGCTGCTCATCCGCTTCTACTACGAGCACCAGCTCCACGACCGCTTGCACGCGGCCCTGATCGCCTACGAGAAGCGCTATCCCGACGGCCGGCACACCCGTCATTACCAGTGCTTCCGGCTGCTGATGGACGGGAAGCTGAAGGAGGCCGAGGCGCTCAACGACTCGCTCGTCGCCGCTCGCCGCGAGCAGTACCGGGAGGACAGCACGCCCGCCGTCCGCGAGTCCCTGATCCGGATGGAGGAGAGCTTCCGCGCCACCTTCGCCACGATCCGCGGCAACGACGAGGCCGCGGTCGAGCACTGGCGGATCGTGGTGGACAACGAGGAGACCTTGCGGCCCAGCGACCGCTTCAGCGACCTCTTCCACTATGGCACGGCCCTCTGCAGGGTGAGTCGCTGCAAGGAGGGCCTGGCGCAGGCGCGCTGGATCCTGGGGATCAATCCGCGCTACCTGCCCGCCCTGATGCTGCAGGCCCGGGCGCTGGTGACCCTCGAGCGCTGGCGGGACGCCCGCGGCGCCACGGAGGCGCTGGCGACGGCGCTGGCGCAGGCGGATCCCGATTTTCCGTACGTCGCCGAGAGCGACAGCCTGGCGAGCCTCGTGCGGCAGCGGACCAGCTTCTGAGGCTGCCGGGAGGCCTTCTCGCCCGCTTTTTCACCCACTGCTTCGCCTTATTCGGCGAATTCGATACCGACAATCAGCATCGGCGATGAAACAAATCGCATTTGTCCCCGTAAGGGTCCCCGGGGAATTTGAACGAGGATGGTGTTTCCGGGACCCCAGCGAGGAGTTCCTGCTTGCGTCTGTCCGCCCTCGTCGCCGTCGTCGCGCTCGTGCTGCTGGCGTGGGGTCTGGCCCTGCACAGCCAGAACCACCGGGAGTTCACCACCACCTCCCCCGAGGCCTTCGCCCTCTACGAGCGAGGCAGCGAGCAGTTCGACGCCTTTCAGTTCGCCGCGGCCGAGGAATCCCTGCGCCGCGCCCTGGAGCTGGATCCGGGCTTCGCGATGGCGGAGGCCACCCTGGCCGTCCTGCTGCGCTCCGAGCCGCCCGCGATCCTGAAGCCGCACGTCGCCCGCGCCGAGAGCCTGGCCGCTCTCTTGCCCGACGACGACGAGCGGATGCTGATCCAGCTGCGCCTGGCGCAGTTCGGACTGGGCTCCTGCCGGACCGATTCGCTGCTCACGCGGCTGGAGAAGAGCAAGCCCCGGCACCCCATCGTGCTCAGCACGCAGGCCATGGTGGCCATGGCCCGGGGCGAGGGCGACGAGGCCGCGCGGATCTGGCAGGAGCTGCTGCACCAGGACCCGAACCAGGCTCGCGCGTACAACTGGCTGGGCTACAACGCCGCCGGCATGGGCCACTACGACGAGGCTCTCTCGTACCTGCGCAAGTACGCATACCTGGCACCGGACCTGGCCAATCCCCACGACTCCCTGGGCGAGATCCTCTCCTACCTCGGGCGCTACGAGGAGGCCGAGCGGGAATTCCGGCTCGCCCTGGAGAAGCAGCCCGACTTCTTCGTTTCCCTGATCAATCTCGCGCGCATCTACATCGAACAGGGCCGGGAGCACAAGGGCCTGGACATCATCCAGCAGCTGACCAAGCAGATCACGGGCACCCGCTGGCAGAAGGAAGTCGACAAGCTGCTCGTGCAGGTTTTTTACACCTATGACCTGCACCCGCAGCTGGAGGAGGCGACCGCGCGCTATGTCGCGCACTACCCCGAGGACAGGGTCAGCCTCTACTACCGCGCCTACACGAAGCTCGGTGCGGGTGCGATCGCGGAAGCGACCGCCGCCTGCGACACCTTCCTGGCCGCGGTGCGGGCCGAGATGCCTCGCGACGGCGACGCCGACGGCGAGCGGAACCTCAATCGCCTGCAGTCCACCTTCGCGGCGAACGTGGCGCGCGCGCAGGGGGACACGGAACGGGCCATCGCCTGCTGGGAGAACGTCCTGGCGAACTCCCAGAACCTGCCCCCGCACTTCCTGTTCGCCACCCGGGCCCGCTATGCCGAGGCACTGCTGGCCCGGCAGCGCTGGGAGGAGGCCCTGGCCCAGACCGAGACCATCCTGGGGATCAATCCGCGCATGCTGCCCGCCCTGGTCCTGCGGGTCCAGGCGCTGCTGGGAATGCAGCGCTATCACGAGGCCCGGGCGGCGCAGGCCGCGCTGCAGGCCGCGCTGGCGACCGCCGATCCCGACTTCCCGCTGGTCGGCAAGGCCCAGGAGCTGGCCGCGCGGCTGGCCGACCACTTCGATTCCTAGCCCGCGACGACGACGCCGGACCAGGGGGCCCGGCGGCGTCTCTCGTCCTGCCTGTCGCGCTCGCAGCAGCTAGACCTCGTCGAAGAAGAAGGTGCCCAGGCACTGCACGATCTTCTCGTAGGTCTCGGGGTAGAGGGCCCAGACGGTCGCGGCCACCGAGCTGAGCAGGCTGTTGCCATCCTGCGGCGTGAAGCAGAAGCCCGAGACGTCCTGGCCCCCCGCGGAGACGTGCAGGCTCTGGTAGGGCACGACGGTCTGGTTGAGGATGCGGCCGCAGAAGCCGTGATCGCGGCCGAAGGAGAAGACCGAGTTGGCCGATTTCTTGTGGGTCATGGCCACGCGGTCGTTCTTCTCCAGGCGCTGGATGCACTCCTCCAGGGTGGTGGGCTCGGCCACCTTCAGGTGGAACTGGATGACGTGCATGAACTGGGTGTTGAGCTTGAGGGCCGAGGAAAAGAGGTTCAGGTCGTAGCCCAGGGTATGGAAGAGGTGCCAGGCGTCGTGCGCGTGGTGCGTGCCGAACTGGGGATCCTCGTGGCCTCCCACCGCCGGGCTGGGCACGAACTTCGCGTCCTGGCTGATGTCGTTGGCGCGCCGGATGCACACGAAGCGGCCCTCCACCAGGTTCTCGGGCCCCTTGCCGGCGAGACCGAGGGTGTTGATGAGGACGGACAGGTTGTGGGTGTTGCAGCTGACCACCTGCAGGTACTTGTCCTCCCCGACCTTCAGCACCGAGTCGTTGATGCCGCGGGCGTAGGGCTTGCCGAACCCGAACTCGCTCCCCTGGGCGATGAACAGCTCGGTGTTGGACTCGTAGTCCCGGTAGTACTTCTCCTTCATCTGGTTGCCAGACGGAGTGCAGTCGACGACGACGCGCGCCGCCTCGAGAGCCTCCTCGGTCGGATGGGTCACGTGCAGGCCGATCTTGCGGAAGTTGTCGATGCTGCTCTCGTCGGTCACCAGGCGCGCGCCGCGATTGATCAGGTCCGTGACCTTGCTGCGATCGGTCAGCAGCGGTGTCCGCTTGTGGAAGAGCACCTCGTCGATTCCCAGCTGGGCCTTGAAGTGGCAGAGCAGACCGATGAGGGGCTCGCCGATGGTCCCGGTCCCGATGACGAGGACGTTCTTGGAACCTAGCATCGCGACTCCTTTGCAGTGCCGGCGGATCGGCCGGAATACCGGCTCTCAGCTCCTGCCGTCCAGGTAAGGCTGCCACGCCGCGAAGTCCGCATCTCCCCAGCGCCGGCGGGCCAGGAAGGAGAGGCTCCAGCGTGGTCGACCGGGGGCCGCCTGGAGCGTCATGCCCGCTTCCTGCGGCGTCCGGTTTCCCTTGCGCACGTTGCAGTTCAGGCAGGCGGTGACGCAGTTCTCCCAGCTGTCCACCAGGTGCGCCCGGCCGGCCGGGAAGCGGGAACGGGGCACCACGTGATCGATGGTCAGCGGCTTCTCGCGCGTGCCGCAGTACTGGCAGCGCCAGCCGTCCCGGGCCATGATGTTGCGCTTGCTCAACCGGATGCTGAAGAAGCCGTAGACCTTGTGCGCCACGACCACGAGCAGCCGTATCACGCGGGGGCAGCTGAGCACGAGCTTCTGCGCCCGCAAGACGCGCTCCGCATCGGCCTGGAGCACGACGGCCTTGCCCTTGTAGACGAGCCTGACGGCCCGCTTCAAGTTGATGACGTTCACCGGCTGGTACCCCGCGTCGAGGACCAGCACCGGCAGCGAGAGAGAAACGCTGGACATGGCGGGCATTCTAGCACCAGGCCCTGACCGGGGCCAACCCCAAAGGGGCGATCTCACCGCTCGTGCGGCATGTGCTCGGGCGGCTTGGCGAAGAACTTGTCCACCGGGTAGGCCAGGAAGTTGCTCACCCGGCTGGTGTAGATGCAGGCGAACTCCCGCACCTGGCTGCCGAAACGGCTCAGGGCCCGCCCCTCCTGGAAGAGGGAGCCCCAGAACGGGTTGAAGGCCGCGGCCAGGCGGCGCTGCAACGCCCCGCGCCGTCCCAGGCGGTCGGCGATGGCGGCCTCCAGCTCCCGGACCCGCACATCTCGCGGACCGGTCTGGTTCAGGCGGCGGTCCCGCTCCAGGACCAGCTCTTCCAGCTCCGACTCCAGCTTCCGGAGCCTCTCGGCGTCGTCCAGTCGCGGCTGCATGGCGGTGATCTCCCCCTCCACCTCGGGCACGATCATGGCCGTGCGCCAGCCGACGCTCAGCTTGCTGCGCAGGATGTCGCCGTAGGTGTGGTCGCCGAAGTAGAGGATGGCGTCGCCGATCGCGTCGATCTTGCTCTCCAGGAAGGTGGCGTCACCGCCCGTGTAGCAGTTGCCCCCGCGATTGGCCAGATGGGCGCAGGTCCCCCGGGGAACCGGCTTGCCCTTGCCCCGCGGCACGAAGAAGTCGGGCTTGCCGGCGGAGCAGATGACCAGGTCGAAGATGTCCTCCCAGGGCGAGGGCTGATCCCGCAGCAGGTGATGCATCACGGCCGCGGTGTAGTCGACCTCGCTGTTGGTCAGCAGGAAGAGGCGCTTGCCCGCCTCGCGGAACTTGATCAGGGTGGGCCCCAGGTCGGGATCCCGCAGGAAGAAGCGGTCCAGATCGGCCACGATGCGCCGCTTGAGGGTTCCGTCGCGGTGGATGGTGTCCACGGCCTCGCGGATGTCGTTGAACAGGATGCGATAGCTGGCCGGGACGAGGGCGGGCTCCTCGTCCTTCAGCGCGACGAGGACCGAGTACAAGGATCCCTCGGGCAGATCGAACAGGGTGTCGAAGACGCGGTAACGCTCGCTCCCGATGCGGATGCGCCCGCGCTTGTACAGGCGCCGCCGCTCGTCGCGCGTCAGCAGCCGGCCGCCGTGGCGCACGCGCGAGACGTAGTTGTAGGCATCCACCTTGAGCATATTGCCCAGCCGCTTGTCCACGATCAGCCCGCGGATGGCCACGGCCGGATCGTAGACGGCGTCCCGGACGGCGGGCGGGTAGCCCTTGCGCTCAACGAGCAGCTCGATGGCGAGCTCGAAGCTCAGGCGGCTGAAGGTGTCGGTCTCGTAGACGGCCAGGGTGTGATCCATGTCGAAGCCGATGGCCTCGATGGAGCTCATGCGCAGGTTGCGATTGGTATAGATGCGCCGCTGCGGGGGCAGGATCTCGGGGGAGCGCCGGGGGCCCCGCGCCGGAAGTCCGGAGGACGTCATGAAGCTGCCTTTCCCCGCTGGAGAGGACTCAGCTGGATGTGGGCTGCAAGGCTCCGGCCGCAGCCGCCCCGGCCGGTTCCCCGGCGGCAGGGTGCTCCGGGAACGCGATGGTCACCTTGCGCCGCCAGCTGGCGGCGTTGTCGCGGAATCCCAGCTCCTCCATGAGGCTGCCGCCCCGCAACCAGGCCCGGTGGTTCCATTCGTTCTCGGTGACGGTGCGCAGGTACAGTTTCAGGGCTCGCTTGCGGTCACCGGCGAAGCGGGCGCATTCCGCCAGTCCCAGCCAGGCGAAGGAGTAGGTGCCGTCGATGGTCAGGGCCTTCTCGAAGGACTCCGCCGCCTCGGCCACGCGACCCTCCAGGAGCGCCAGCTCGCCGAGATAGCGCAGCGGGTAGAGGTTCCGCACCCTTTCGGCCTCCGCCGCGGCCGGATCCGCGGGCGATTCCGCCTTCAGGTTATGAATATCACGGCGGACGCGGGTCAGCAACCGCGCCCTTTCCAGCGGAGCCAGCTGGTCGGTCTGGTCGCAGAGCAGCCGCGTGCCGGCCGCGATGCCCTGCAGCTGCAGGTGCGGGATCTCTCCGAAGAGGGCGACGGCTTCGCGAACCTGCCGGCGCGCTTCCTGGGGACTGTCCTGCGCCAGCCGCCCGGCCGCGAGGCGGGCGGCCATGTCGGGCCCGTAGCCCAGGGCCCGGCGCTCCGCCGCCGGCAGCAGGAGCAGCTTCTGCCAGGCCCTATCCAGGTGGCAGAGCGCCAGACCGAGACCCGCAATGGGCAGGGCCTCCTCGTGCAGGTAGGCCATTCCCTCGCAGCCGAGGCGATACTCGAAGTACGGCTCCTCCGGATGATCGGCGATGGCGCGGGCGAGGAGGCGCAGGTTGCGGTCGCGCCGCTCGATCCCCTCCTGGGCCGGGTCCTGGTCCTGCAGGATGACCAGGGGCGCCTCGCGCAGCGCCAGGCCCTGCCCGGCCGCCCAGTCCAGCAGGGCGGGCGTGATCTGCTCGTGGATGGGGTACCGGTAGCGGATCGCGGGGTGGTTGCGGAACAGCCGCAGGGGTTCGGAGGCGGACGTGGTCAGCGCTCCATGGCCCTGGCCGATCTGGACCCGGTAGCCGGCCGCCTCCTCGTCCTGCAGGAGTCCCTGGAAGGCCACGGGGCGGATCGGCTGCAGGCGCTCGTCGGCGTCGAGGACGAGGATCCATTCCCCGGTGGCCTCGGCCAGGCCGGCATTGCGGGCGGCCGCGAAGTCGTCCTGCCAGCGGAGCTCCACCACGCGCGCTCCGTAGCCCTCGGCGATGATGCGGGTGTTGTCCCGGGAACCCGTGTCGACGACGATGATCTCGTCCACCAGGGCCATGGCGGACTTCATCGCCATACCGATGGTGGCCTCCTCGTCGCGAGCGATCATGCAGAGGCTGACCGTCTTGCGCTTCATGCCGTCGGGTGTTCCCTTCCACTGGGCCGAGCGTGCCGGGATCTTCCTAGGTATCGACGCGGCGCTGGTCCGGTTTAGCGCCCGCCCCGCCGCCCCCGCGAGTTGCCAAATGCCCCGTCCCGATGGATCATGGGGAGTCCGGAACGCCCCCTCCGGGCGCCCGGCCCGGACCCCTGCTGGACGAGGTCAGGATGGAGCAAGGCGACTTTTCCGGCGCCCGCCGTTCCCTGCCGCCGCCGGCCACGCCGCCCGCCCGGCGGCCCTTCTATGCCCTGCTGGACTGCGTGCGCAGCGTCTGGAACGTGGGTTCGATGTTCCGGACCGCGGACGCCGTCCGGCTGGGCGGACTGTTTCTCTGCGGCACGACCGCCACGCCCCCGCGGCAGGACATGGAGAAGACGGCCCTGGGCGCGACCTTGACGGTACCCTGGGATTACTGGGAGAATACAGTCGATGTGGTGCGTCACCTGCAGGCTCGGGGTGTCACCGTCGTTGCTCTCGAGCGGGCGGTGGGGGCCGTTCCCTACGACCGCCTCCGCTACCGCTTTCCGCTCTGCTTCGTGGTGGGACACGAGCAGCGCGGAATCGCGCCGGAGGTCCTGGCGCTGGCCGACGCCGTGGTGGAGATTCCCATGGCGGGAGCGAAGCACTCGCTCAACGTGGCCGTGAGCTTCGGCGTTCTCGCCTTCGAGGTGCAGCGGCAGTTCCTCGCGCGGAGTCGCGAGGGGACCTCGACCTCCGGTGCGTCCGAACCGAGCGGAGGATCATGAGCTTCCGCAGTCCGTGGCGCTATCGTCCCTTCGTGGGAGCCGTGGCCCTGATCCGGCGCCTGCTGCGCCCTTGGCCGGGGGCCGAGGACGCCTTCGTCCGCTTCCTGGTCGGCCGCCACAACCGGAACGTGGAGCGCTGGCTGCGCGGGAAGAAGGTGTCGAGCGTCCTGCTCCTCCTGCCCCGCTGCGTCAAGCGCAGCGACTGCACCTGCGACGTCCGGGCGGTGACCGGAGGCGCTGGCGACCATCCGGACGTCAATCACCGGGGGCTGGCGGCCTGCCGCGACTGCGAGCGATGTCCCCTCGGCGCCGTGGCCCGCTTCACCGAGCAATACTGCGTGCGGGCGGTCGTGGCCTATCGCAGCCACCTCGCCTACGCCATCGCCCGGGCGGAGCGACCCGATCTGATCATCGCCGCGGCCTGCGGGGATCGGCTGATCAAGGCGCTGCGCAGCGTCCCGGAGGTGCCGGCCCTGCTCTCCCCCCTGCGCGCCATGGAGCGCCCCTGCTGCAACGCCGAATGCGATCTGGACTGGATCGAGAGCCGGCTCGACGGTCTGGCCCGCGCGGGCCAGGGCCCGGGACCGGCGAGGGCGACGCCTCCCGCCGCCTCCGATCTGCCCGCGGCCGCCGACGAGGGCGCCGTGCGCTCGGCCGAGGGCTGATGGCGACCCCTTCCCGCAGCCCTGCCCGGCCCGGGAGTGGGCGCAGCTGGAGCTGGCTGGGCCCCGCCGGCGACTACCTGCTCTTCCTGCGCCCCCGGCAATGGCCGATCCTCAGTTGCCAGTTCGCCGTGGGCATCCTGGCCGCTCCCGCCGTGTCGTCCGCCCTCATGTCATCCCCGCCCGCGCGAGGGAGCGTCGTCGCCGGGACGGCGGTCGCGATCACCCTGCTGGCCGCCTGGGCGGCCTGGGTGGTGGGGCTCAACGGCGGCACGCTGGCCTTCAACAGTGCCTTCGACCGCGACAGCGAGGACATCGCCTACCTGCGCAGCCCGCCGGAGCCGCCGGCCTACCTGGCCGCCTTCTCCTTCCTGCTGATGGTCTGGGGCGCGGTCCTGGCCTGGTTCGTGGCCAGGCCGTACGGCCTCTTGACCGCCTTCTGCGTGGGGCTCTCGGTCCTGTACTCCCATCCCCGCACGCGCTGGAAGGGCGTGCCCGGTCTGGACCTGTCCGTGAACATGATCGGCTACGGCGCCGGCACCACTCTGGCCGGATTGCTGGTCGGGCAGGTGATGCTGGCCGCTCCGGATCCCCGACCCACGCCGGCGGGCTGGGGGCTGGTCTGCGGCTTCGGTCTGCTGTTCGGATCCCTCTATCCCCTCACGCAGATCTACCAGATCGCCGCCGACCGGCGGCGCGGCGACCGGACCCTGGCCACCGCCCTCGGCGAGCGATGTTCCCTCGCCCTCGCCATCCTGCTGGGGAGCCTGGCCGCCGTCGCCTTCCTGGCCGCGGCCGCCGCGCGCCACGGCCCGGCCACCCTGCGCAGCCTCGGGCCCACCGCGATCGCCCTGGGCGCCTGGCTGGGGCATCTGATTCACTGGCTGGTGCGCGCACCGGGCTGGAGCGAGCGGCAGCACGAGCGCGGCATGTACCGCGCCCTCGCGCTGTGGGCGCTGGTGGACGCGGCTATTCTCTGGAGCTGGTACGGCACGGGGGACTAGATGTGGACCCGTCGCCGGCGGCTGATCTCGCCGGAGAACCGCACGCCCAGGGCCGCCATCTCGTCCAGGACCCGATCGATGAGGCGGCTCTTCTCGGCCAGGGGCAGGAAGGCGCTCTTGAACCCGTTCATGACCAGCCACAGCACCTGGTCCATGCTCAGGTCGAAGGCCTCCACGGCCAGACCGAACTCGTGCGTGACGGTGGTCCCGGAGACCAGGCGGTTGTCGGTGTTGAGCGTGACCCGCAGACCCTCCTCGAGGTAGCGGCGCACCGGATGCTGACGCAGCTCGCGAACCGCCTTGGTCTGCAGGTTGCTGGCCAGGCAGACCTCCACGGCGATGCGGTGGTCGTTGACCCAGTCCATGAGCGCCTGGTCCTCGATCAGGTGAGTGCCGTGGCCGAGGCGGTGGGCGCCGCAGTAGTGCACCGCCTGGTGGATGGAGGGAGCCCCGAACGCCTCGCCGGCATGGATGGTCACGTTCAGGTTGTTGTTCTGCACCAGGTAGATGGCCTGCAGGTGATGCTTGGCCGGATTGTCCTTCTCCACCCCGGCGAGATCGAAGCCCACCACGCCGCGCCCCTTCCAGCGCACGGCCAGCTGGGCCAGCTCGAGGGTGGACTGGGGAGGCATGTGCCGGATGCCGCAGATGATCTGGCCGGTGAGGATGCCGAAGCGCCGATGGGCCCTGGCCAGCCCCTCCCGCACCGCATCCACGATCTCGTCCAGGGTCAAGCCCAGGCGGGTGTGCAGCAGGGGCGAGTAGCGCACCTCCATGTAGCGCACGTTCTCGTGATGGGCATCCTCGGCCAGCTCGAAGGCGATGCGCTCCAGCTCCTCGCGTCCCTGCATGAGCGCCAGGGTGACCTCGAAGACCTGCAAGTACTCCTCGAGGCTCTGGCACTCCTCCGGAGCCTGGCAGACGCTGCGCACGTCCTCGTCGGTGTGGAACTCGTGGGGCAGTCCCGCATCGCGGGCGAGCTCACGGATGGTTGCCAGACGCAGGGAACCGTCCAGGTGAACGTGCAGATCGGTCTTGGGCAGGGCGTGCAGGACGTCCAGATGGGGGCGCTGATTCTCCGGCATCATGGGCCTCGCCCGGAAAGGAGGAAATTCACCGTCGCGGCCGGGGGCCTCGTTCTAACACAGCCGGCCGCACAAGTCCTCCCAAAAAAAATCGAGCTGAGGACGAATTCAAGCTAACACATTTTCTCACGGACAACTAACCGGTTGACTGGGGGAAATCAGGTCTTTCCCGGACATGCTCCAATCGAGCCACCGATGATAACAAGGCCGGCAGCAGAGCCAGCGGCGAGAGAGATCTTCCACCGGTGGCTGCGGCCCTGCCCCGGTCGAGGATCTCGCCCTTCACGAAGACATACTAGCCTGGGTTGGCGCCGCGGGCCTGGAGAGGACGGCTGCCTGGCTCACACGGGGCCCTGGAGAGTTACGGTGGCCAGGTAGGTGTGGTGCGTGTGGGCCATCGCGTAAATTCTGAATAGATAACGGGGCGCTATGAATTGGCGGGTGGCGTGTCGAAGGAACTTGCGCCGCTCGCTGGTTCTGACGAAGTCGAAGTTCGTGAAGGTGCGCACATTCCAGACGAAGGCGCCGCACTGCGTGACAGCGTGTCCGCCTGCGGCACCGTCCCGATTATACTCGTCACCGGCGTGACCGTGCTCCACGAGAATCCCATCGTCGAAGAAGTTCGGGTGGCGTTCGTCCAGTCCGAGTTGACGGTGCAGCAACGCCAGGTAATTGTCATGGTTGCCGTAGAGCCAGGTTTGGCGGGTAAAACCGCAACCGCCGAGTCCCTCCGCCAGACCGGTGGTCACCGAAAGTCCGGGACGGCTCGCGGCCGGCCAGCGAGTGGTCTGATGAACGCAGTCCACCCATTGTCGGATCACACTTTCGGCCGTCACGGGGACGCCCCCGGAGGAATGCTCCGGGCAGATATCGGGCTCCACTCTGCAGCTGTCGCATAGGGGCGGCGGACGGAGTTCCAGCACCGGATCACTTCTTTCGGCGAAGAGCCGTCGCAACCCCACCCATAACTCGTACATGTCGCCGAGCTGAATGAAATGGATCGGCACCCGAGGATTATCCGTCGCACCGCTCAGGCCTTCCTCCCCGTCTTCCCATCCACGGGCCAGGCGAACGAAACGATGGAGATCCTCCGCCGGAGCGTTGGATGACGGGACGGTGAAGATATCGTTGCGGGCATACTGGCTGCGCCATCCGTCGACCTCGTTGATGCGCGTCAGATCCGTTCGTCCCCCGTCGAGGGGGCTCAGAATCCCCGAAGCCAGGATGTTCTCCAGGGCGGTGCGCTCGCTGGGGGTCTGCTGAATGTGGCGAATATAGTTGCCGTCGATCCGGCATGGAGGGGAACTGGCCCCCAGCACCGGAGGTTGCCGGGTCGCAGCATATACCGGCAGATGTACGTCTCCGAGTAGCAGGTACAGCTTCCCTTCCGTGTTGACCAATCCCTGAAAACCCCAGCCGTCGACGACCCGGGCGCTGCAATCGTTGAGAAAGCCGAGGACGGTCCGGACCACTGGGTGCGTCAGGTGCTCGTCTCGTATGTGGGGTAGGATGTCAATGTAGGAACCGGCCGAGGCATACTCGCAGATCGCCACGTAGGTGAGGCCGGCGTCCCCGTATATCACACCGAAGTAACGGTCCGAGGCCCCCCCCCAGCGCCCCACATCGAGGTATACGAAGAACTGGTGAAACGCAATGACGTTGCCCTGCTCCGGTGAAACCGCGGCTTCACGGGCGCTTTCGGCGACAGGCTCGTCAGGTATCGTGATGGCGATGCCGTCTTCCCCATACATCTGGGCCGTCACTCGATACATTTCGCTGTATCCCTCAATCTACTGCTCGTACGCATTGCGAAGTTCGTTGCGGGTTGGTTCATCGAGTTCCCCTGTTTCCTCCAAGCCATGGGCGGCCTGAAAGCTCCTGAGGGCCTCCCGCAACGCGTCCGAGTGGGCGTCGTCTTCGCCCCCGGCCGCATACCCGAGGTTGTTCAGGCGCTGTTTCAATCCGGAGACCTCGCTGATCGGATCGAGATTCCCGATTCGCAATCGAACCTCCTCGTCGGCGTTCTCCCCCAACTTCACCACCGCTTCACGAGCATCAGCTGGTATGCGCTCCTGCAACCATCCGTCGCCATCCAGGCTTCCCCTGGTCTCCCGCAAGCCTATTCGCAGCACGTAGGGCTCGTTGGCCCGCGCTTCTTCGTTTTGCATGAAGCGCACCCTGAGCAGAGTGTTCCGCCCAAGGCAGCGGAAACGGTGGAGCCGTTCCGTGGCCGCTGAGATCGTCTTTGTCTCCACGTCGGGTATGGTGACGCGATCGCCGGCCCGGAGAATGCCGGTGGCACGATTCCGATCGCTCAGAGCGCGGTTATCCGGATGTTCCAGGATCTTGTCTTTCGGAATCCGATACCGCTTCGCCAGGCCGACAATGGTCTCCCCTTGTCTGACGATGTGCGTTGCCATGGCCCTATCGGTTGCTAGAGGATACGGATTGGGCCCGGGGGCTCCAGCCAGCTCGGCGATAGCGAGCCGCTGACTGCTGTGAAACCCGGAGGGAACGGTCCGGCCCTCATCCGGCACTTATGCTTGGGATCTTAACCCAGAGTGCAGGTCGTTTCTATGCTTTTGCGCCCCGCCGCCATGGCGCGGCGAAGTGAAGCCTGTCTCGATGGCACAACCAAAAAGATCGATGCGGGCGAGTTGGCCTCCTCCAGAGTGCGACTCGATCCTCTGGAGGCTCGGCCGCCCCGGACTCCGCAGCTCATAAGGGCTGGAGCTGCGAAAACCCGCATCGAAGTCCAAGCCCGGCCACGCTCCGCGGCCAGGCCGCCGCGCCTGGCTGAAGATACGGAGCGGTCTGCAGGGGAACAAGTCCTCTGGCATCGGCCGGCATGTCCGTATTGGACAGCGAACTTCTGAAGCCATATATTCCTTTGACGTTGCGTGCCGCGCGCGGGGCGCCACGGTATCGTCCTCGCGTGGGCTCGTTCGGATATCACCTAGCTGCGGTTGACTCCGGCCGGGTTTCCTGCCCCCACAAGGAACGGGAGATTGCGACATGATGAGCTGGGAGAAGACGCGGAGGGTCCCCCACGTTCGACCGTCGAGGGCCCTGCCGCTGGCAGCTGTCTGCCTGGTCCTGCTGCTGCCGGTGCTGGCTCATGCGCAGGATCCCCTGCAGGGGCAGTGGCAGGGCACTCTCACACTCCCCGGTCAGGAGACGATTCCCGTGGTCATGAAGCTGGACCAGGCCGCCGACGGCTCCTGGTCGGGCAGCATCGATCCCAACCGCAGCGGCCAGCTGATCGAACTGAAGGGCCTGGCCGTGAGCGGCTCCGCCCTCTCCTTCCGCTACCAGACGGAGCAGATGAGCAAGGCCGCCTTCTTCAGCGGCAACTACCAGAGCTGGGACGACGCGATCAAGGGCGTCTTCGTGCTGGCGGGCACGACCATGCCGATCCGCTTCGAGCGCGCCGGGGTCGGGCCCGGCGGCTCCCTCTCAACGGCCGCGGCCGAGACCAGCCAGGTCGAGGTCGAGACGCGGGGACACGTGCGTCACCAGCGCCATCTCGGCATCGAGGGGCGCTACGGCATCTGGTATCCCGTTTACATCCTCAAGGAGGATGAGCGGAACATCAACGACATCACCACCTCGGCCTCGGGCTGGAGCGTGGGCGGGCACGTCTACCTGCTCGACGGGCTCGCCCTGGGCGGCCGCTGGCTGGAGAGCGGGCTGGCGTTCGACACCAACGCGAAGAACCTCGCGCGCTTCGGGTTCACGGGGAACGAGTTCATCGATTTCCGGGGCTGGGAGGTCTTCCTGCGGGCCTACGTCGGCAACATGCTCCTGCCCAACTCCAAGTTCGACCCCTACGTGACCGCGATCTTCGGAAAGGTGGACTGGAAGCTGCTGACCGACGGCCGTGGCGGCAGCGAGGTCTACCAGATCCTGGACGAGCCGGTCGAGGGTAACGATCACATGGCCGGTGCCGGGCTGGGCGTCGAGTATCCCTTCTCCAGCCGGCTGATGGTCCTGGCAGAGTGGATCTGGCGCTACATCCTCACCGAGGACAAGAACAAGTGGACCAACGTCAACCAGGGGTGGACGAACACCCACGCCTGGGACATGTCCCTCGGCCTGATGATCGAGTTCTGACCCTCCGCCGTTTCCGCACGCAGGAGTGCGCCGCTTCGCGGGAAGCGGCGCACTCTCGCTTTCTGGCTGGCTCCGGCGGCCTCCGGCGGACCGGATCTAGGTCCCGGAGGAGTAATCGGTCGCGTAGGCGATCTGCTCCGGGGTCAGGACGTCGAGGCCCGCCCCCATGGTGCGCAGCTTGATGCCGGCGATCTCCTGGTCCTGGCTCGCGGGGATGTCGTGGACCGCGACGGCCAGGTCCCGCCCCTCGCGCGCCAGCCGCACGAGGCTGAGGAACTGGTTGGCGAAGGACATGTCCATGACCTCGCTCGGATGTCCTTCGGCCGCGGCCAGGTTCACCAGACGGCCCTTGGCCAGCACGTAGATCCGGCGGCCGTCGGCGAGGGTGTGCTCATCGCAGTTGGGCCGGATCTCGCGGGAGGACTTCGTCATGGCCTCCAGGTCCTTGAGGTTGATCTCGCAGTCGTAGTGTCCGGTGTTGCAGACCACCGCGCCGTCCTTCATCTTCTCGAAGTGACGGCCGACGATGACGTCCTTCATGCCGGTGGCGGTGATGAAGATGTCGCCGACCGCCGCCGCCTCGTCCATGGTCATGACCCGGTGTCCGTTCAACAGCGCCTTCAGGGCGGCCGTCGCCTTGACCTCCGTGACGATGACGTTGGCCCCCTGGCCCGCGGCGCGCATGGCGCAGCCCCCGCCGCAGTGGCCGAAGCCGGCCACCACGAAGTTCTTGCCGGCCAGCAGCACGCTCGTGGCGCGCAGGATACCGTCCACGCTGGACTGCCCGGTGCCGAAGACGTTGTCGAAGTCCCACTTCGTCTCGGCGTCGTTGACGGCGATGATGGGGTACTTCAAGGCGCCGTCGGCGGCCATGGCGCGCAAGCGGTGGACGCCGGTGGTGGTCTCCTCGGTGCCGCCGATGATGGTTGCGGCCAGCTCGGGGTGCCGGTTGTGCACCGAGAAGATCAGGTCCGCGCCGTCATCCAGGGTCAAGGCGGGCTTGAACTCCAGCGTCCTGTCGATGGCCCAGTAGAACTCCTCCACCGTCATGCCGTGCCAGGCGTAGATCGAGGTGCCGCGCGCGGCGAGAGCCGCCGCCACCTCGTCCTGGGTGGAGAGGGGATTGCAGCCGGACCAGGAGACCTCCGCGCCCGCCGCGCGCAGGGTCTCGACGAGAACCGCCGTCTCCTTGGTCACGTGCAGGCAGCCGGCCACGCGCATGCCCTTCAGGCTCTGCCGCGGGCCGTGCTGCTCGCGCAGGGCCATCAGGACCGGCATGTGGGACTCGGCCCAGTCGATGCGCATGCGTCCCTTCTCGGCCAGGCCGATGTCGGCCACCTGATAGTTGTCACCCTTGCTCGTCATCTCTCCTCCTGAGGTTTGCGTGCCTGCCGGGGCGGGGTGGATTGCAACCGGCCTCCGCCCACTTCATCAACCAGAACTCTTGATGGCCTCGGCCAGGAAGACGTCGGGCCACTGCGGACCGCGCTCGCCGCGCCGCGGCCTGTCGGCGGCCAGACGGCTGCGCACGAGGTACCGGCGCAGATGCAGGCCGGCGTCGCGGAACAGCTGCTCGATCTCCTCCCGCGCGAAACCCAGCCACTGATGCGCCAGCTCCTCGCGCATCCAGGTCAGGTTGTGGCGGGTGAAGGCGATCACCACTGCCTTGCCGCCCGGTCGCACCACGCGGGCCATCTCGCCGACCGCCCGGGCCGGCCGGGCCACGTGGTGCAGCACCATCGAGCAGAACGCGGCATCGAATCCGCCGTCCGGGAACGGCAGCTCCTGGATGTCCGCCTGCGCGAACTCGACACCGGTCAGCTCCGCGCGCTCGCAGAGAACCCGGGCCCGCGCGAGCATGGCCGGGCTGTTGTCCACCGCGACCACCCGCTGCACCACGCCCGCCAGCAGGGGCAGCAGGGCGCCGGTGCCGGTGCCGATGTCGATCACCTCCAGCCCGGGATCCACCAGGGCGCCGAGCACGCTCAGCCTGATGTCCGCGTGCTCGTAGGTGCGGCGGATCTCGTCCCACTTGCCGACGACGCCCGCGAAGAAGTCCCGGCTGCGCGCATCCCGCTCGGCCAGCACGCCGGCCAGGGCGGCATCGTCCGCGACCGCCGCTGGCTCGCTGCCGGCGGCCTGCAGGACGCTGGCGCAGAGCGCCGCGCCGCCGACGAAGGTCTCCGGCTCCCGCGCCCGGTACCAGGACCAGGTCCCCTCGCGGCGCTGGCGGATCCAGCCGGCGTCCCTGAGCACCGCCAGGTGCTTGGAGATCCGCGGCTGGCTCATGCCGAGGATGCGCACCAGCTCCTGGACGTTCAGCTCCTCCTTGGCCAGCAGGCGCAGCAGGCGCAGGCGGGTCGTCTCGCCGACGGCCTGCAGGAGAACGGCGGGGGCGGGTGCGGTCGCGGTGCGGGGCATGACGGATCCTGCCGCTTCGGCCCGGAGATCGAATTACTACATTACTTAATCGTTATAAGGTTATCAAACAATGGGGGGCCTGTCAAGATGTCTGCGGGGGTTTTGACGGCATTGCTGAGGAAAGTCCGCCGTGCCCCGGCCCCTCAGCTGAGCCCCACCAGGGCGGCGAAGCGGGCGGTCAGGCCGCCCTCGGCGCGATGGCTGGGGAAGATGTCGTGACGGCAGATGGTGCAGATCCCGGCCACGTGGATCCGTTCGGCCGGAACCCCGGCCGCCTGCAGCTGCATGGCGTTGGCGCGCCAGAGGTCGAAGTGGAGGCGTCCCTCACGGCGCTCGAAGCAGTCCGCGATCTGCGGCCCGAGGGCGTCCAGGGCGGCCGCATGGACCTCTTCCCCCACCTCGTAGCAGCAGGGGCCGGCCGAGGGGCAGATGCCCAGCTCCAGGGTCGCGGGATTCGCGGCGAAACGCTCCTGCAGGACCTCGATCATGCGGCCCGTCACGCCGGCCAGGGTGGAGCGCCAGGAGGCGTGGGCGACGCCGACGACCCAGCTGCCGATGGCGCGCGGTGCCGGTCCCACCGCCAGGATCAGGGGGCAATCCGCACTGCGGCCCAGCACGCCCAGGCCGGGTGCGCCCGTCACCAGGGCGTCCGCCTCGCCCTGGAACCCGCCGGCGGCCACGATCCGCACGGTGCCACCGTGCACCTGGCGGCACCAGGCCACCCGGCGCAGGCCCAGAGCCTCGGCCACCTCGTGCATGCCGGCGATCGCCGCCGGCTCCCGGACATCGGCGGGCAGCAGCGGGGCCTGCCGCGTGGTCACGCCGTGCGCCACGTCCGGCAGCTCCGCCAGGGCCCGAAAGCGGCCCATGGTCCAGCCCTGGGCCGTCCTGATCAGCTCGAAGGAGTCCCGCTCGCCCATGGTGGCTTCCCATCCCCCGGATCATCGCGCGATCGTCGATCAGTCTCGGCGCCCACCCAGGCAGGCGTACCAGACGAGGTCCGTCAGGGGAATCACCGGCAGCTCCGGCGCCACGAAGGCCAGGGCGTCGGCGATCTGCCCCAGACAGCCGGGATTGCCGGTGACCACCAGGTCGGCGCCCGTGGCCGCCAGCTTCTCGGCCTTGCGCCGCCCCATGGCAGCGGACAGATCCGGGTGCATCAAGCTGTAGGCACCTCCGCTGCCGCAGCAGACCTCGGCCTCCTCCGGTTCGCACAGCTGCAGGCCGGGGATGCGCCGGAGCAGGCGCCTGGGTTCGGTGATGATACCCTGGCCGTGCCGGGCGTGGCAGGGATCGTGCAGGACCACGCGCAGCGGCACCGGCCGGAGTCGGGGCAGCGGCAGGTCCGCCAGCAGGACCGCTGCGTCGACGACCTTGGCCGCCACCTCGGGAGGGTAGCCCTTCAGCTCGAGGCCGCAGCCGGCCGCTTCCACCACCAGAGCGTCGCAGCCCGCGAGGGCGGCGCCGAGGGCCTTGCTGTTCCCTGCCCGCTGGCGTGCGGCCACGTCGCCGCGGCCGGTGTGCGCCGCGAGGGCACCGCAGCATTCCTGTCCGGCGGGCACGAGCAGCCGGCAACCTGCGGCCGCCAGGAGGTCCCGCAGCCGTCGCGCGCTCCCGGGCAGCAGGACATCGTTGACGCAGCCGCGGAAGAAGGCCACTGCGGGTGCTCCGGTTCCGGCACCGGCCGTCGATGGCGCAGCGGAAGCTGCGGCTCCGCCGCCAGCCCGGAGCCTCGCCCGCGCCGCCAGTCCGTCCAGCAGGGCCACCAGCTCGGCATTCCTCTCGGGGGAGCAGGGCAGGGTGCCCAGTTTGCGCGCCCAGGGGCGCAGCCAGGCGGGCCCCCTGGCCAGGCGCTGGCGCCAGGCGGGCCCGCGCAGGCGTCGCAGAAGGCTCCGCGCCAGACCGGCCCCGGCCCGCAGCACGCGCAGCCCGGAGCGTGAGGACAGACGCAGGCCGGGAAAAGGCAACCCGGCACCCGGCAGCTCCCGGAAGGCCAGGGCCTTGGCGAACTCGAAGAGCTCGAAGGAGACGCCGCTGGGGCAGGCCGTCTCGCAGGCATGGCAGCCCAGGCAGAGGTCGAAGGCTCGTAGCACGTCGCGCTGCCCCCTCGGCAGCCGGCCGGCGAGCAGATCCCGCAGCAGCAGGAGACGCCCGCGGGGCGACTGGACCTCGCTGCCGCTGGCCAGGTAGGTGGCGCAGTGGGGCAGGCAGAGTCCGCACTGGATGCAGCTGCGCAGCAGGAGGTCCAGATCCCGCTGCAGGCGCTGGCGCTGCTCCGGCGCGATCTCGCCCGCAGCCCCGCGATGTTCCGCACTCCGCCGCGGCAGGGTGCTCACGTCAGCTCCTCCCGCATCCGTTCGAACCACTCCGGCTCACCCAGCCAGCCCTTGGGATCGAAAAGCTCCTTCAGGCCCACCAGCAACCAGGGCGGCACGCCGGGGCCCGGAGCCGGCGGCGGGGTGGCCTGGCCGGCACGGTAGAGGGTGTCGGCGTGCCACCCCGGGCCCGGTTCGCAACGGGCCAGCGGCACCCAGAGCAGGGGCGGCGCCCCTTGCCAGATGGCCCGCTCTCGCGTCAGGAAGGATGGCCAGTCCCGGGAGCCGGGTGTCCGGGCCAGGAAGGTCCACTCGCCGCTGCGCCGCGCCCATCCGGGCAGGGCGGGATGCTCCAGCAGCTCCCCGACCCGGGCGAACGGCACGATCTCGCGCACGGAGGGCGACAGCCCCGCCGCAGCCGCCCAGCGCGCGATGGTCTCCCCCTTGCTCGTCAGATCCCATTCCCGATCGCGCCCGCCGGCCAGGACGGCCACGCCCCGGGCCCCCACCTCGAAGGCATCCATGATGCACACCGGCGCCGACAGAGCCGCCTCCCAGCTCGCCAGCTCCTCCAGGAGCGCGGCCAGGGCGGGAGCATCGGGCCCCTCCTGCTCGCTGCGGAAATGCCAGAGGGCCGCGTGGGGCGGGGTCGGCCGCAGCTGGAAGGTGGCACCCTGGATCTTCGTCAGCAGGGCGCCGGCGCCGCAGGGCAGGTGCACCAGGTCGAGGCCGGCCACGTTCTTGAGGACGGGGGCACCGGCATGGAACGGCCGGCCGTCTCCGGTCTCGGCCCACAGCTCGAGCAGGAAATCGCGCGCGGTACCGGTGCCGAGGAGCGAGGGGCCGGGCAGGAGGCGATCGATCAGCTCCCCCACGGCCGGAGCCGTGCCCAGCCCCGGACCGGGCCCCGCCTCCAGCGGACGCAGGCTGCCCACGGGGATCCAGAGACCGCGCGCGAGTGCCGCCGCCTGCAGCTCGGCGAGGCTGGTCTCGGCGGGGGCGGTGACGGTCAGGCTGTCCCAGGCGAACTCCGGGGCGCCCGGCACGGGCGGCGGCTCGGGGCAGGAGGCCGGATCCAGCGGCAGCGCCTTGCCGGGATTGCAGAGGCCGCCGGGATCGCAGAGGCGCTTGATCCCCCGCATCAGTCCCGCCGCGTTGCGGTCCAGCTGCAGCCGCAGCACGTGCAGCTTCTCGATGCCGATGCCGTGCTCTCCCGATACGCTGCCACCCAGCGCCAGCGCCTGCATGAGGATGGCGTTGGCGGCGCGATGGGCGCGGGCCGCCGATTCGGCGTCGCGATCGTCGAACAGCACGCCCGGGTGGACGTTGCCGTCGCCCGCGTGCAGGGCGGTGGCGATCTGCACGCCGTGCTCGGTGCGCACGTGCTCGATGGCGTGCACCATCGCGGGCAGACGGCCCAGCGGAACCACCACGTCCATGCTGATGTAGGTGGGCGCCAGCCGGCCCACGGCGCCGAAGGCCTTCTTGCGGCCCTGCCAGAGCTCCAGCCGTTCGGCCTCGTCGCGGGCCCGGCGCACGTCGCGCGCCCCCTCCTCCCGCAGGAACGCGGCGGCCAGGGCCGCATCCTCGTCCACGGCCTCGGGGACGCCTTCCAGATCCACGATGAGGGCCGCTTCGGCGTCGGTGGGCAAGCCGAAGTGGAAGGCCCGCTCGACGACCTCGAGCATGGCCCGGTCCACCATCTCCACCGCCGCGGGCAGGACACCGCCCCCCATCAGCGCCAGGACGGCCTGCGTCGCGGATTCGAGGCGGGGAAAGACGGCCAGCAGCGTGGCCACCGCCGCGGGGACCGGCTGCAGGCGCAGGTCGGCGGCCGTCACCACGCCCAGACATCCCTCGCTGCCCACCAGCAAGCTGGTCAGGTCCATCCCGCGCTCGGCGGCCAGACCGCGCCCCGTGCCCCAGGCCTGCCCCCTGGCGTCGAGCCAGTCCAGGCGCGCCACGTGGTGCAGGGTGACCCCGACCCTCAGACAGTGCGATCCGCCGGCGTTCTCCGCCACGTTGCCGCCGATGGTGGCCGCGCTCTGGCTGCTGGGATCGGGCGCGAACTGCAGGCCGACGGGGGCCAGCTTGCGGCTGACCCGCTCGTTCACCACGCCGGCTCCGGCGGTCACCGTCCCCGTGGCGGGCTCGACGGGCCCCAGCTCGTCCAGGCGAGCCAGGGAGATGACGAGAGCGGCCTCCTGCGGGATGGCGCCGCCGCTCAGACCGGTGCCGGCGCCGCGCGCCACGAACGGGATCCGCTGCGCCTGACAGAGCCTCAGCACGGCGGCCAGCTGCTCGGCGTCGGCCGGGAGCGCCACGGCCAGGGGCCGGCCGAGGGTCAGGTGGGAAGCGTCGCGGGCGTAGACGGCCCGGGCGGCGGTATCGGTCAGGCAGCTCTCGCGGCCCAGCAGATCCGCCAGCGCGCCGAGGAAATCCTGCCTGTACCTCTGCATCGCTTCATCCTTGCGCCGGGGCGGGAGCCGACCCGGCTAGCCGCCGTGCAGGGGCTCGCCGAGGGCGGCGTGCAGCGCCTCCAGGACCGCCTCGCTGAGCGTCGGATGCGGGTGAATGATCCCGCTCCAGGCCGCCATGTCCGCCTCCAGACCCAGGGCCGTCGTCGCCTCCGCGATCAGCTCGGTCACCCGCGGACCCACCATGTGGGCGCCGAGCACCGTGCCCGCCTCGGCATCGCTCACGATCTTCACAAAGCCGTGCGGCTCGCCCAGGATGGAGGCCTTGGCCAGGGCCGCGAAGGGGAAACGCCCCACCCGTACCCGGTGTCCCCGCTGCCGGGCCGCCTCCTCGGTCAGGCCCACCGAGGCCACCTCCGGGCTGCTGTAGGTGCAGGACGGTACGTGGTCGTAGCGGATCGGCGCCAGGGGCCGGCCGGCCGCGTGCCCCACGGCCACCAGGGCCTCGCGCGAGGCCAGATGGGCTAGCTGCGGCGTGGGCACCACGTCGCCGATGGCGTAGAGCCCCGGTTCGGACGTCTCCATCATGCCGTCCACGAACACGAAGCCGCGCGGATCCCGCGCGGCCGCCGTCTCCTCCAGGCCCACGTCCCGCGTGGCGGGGCGGCGCCCCACGGCCAGCAGCAGCCGCTCGGCGAGAACTTCGGCCTCGGAACCATCGTCCTCGCGGCGCAGCTGCACCGTGACCCCGTCGCCGCGCGCGGTCACGGCCGCGGCCCGCGTACCGGTGTGGATCTTCATGCCCCGCCGCCGCAGGTGCGCGGCCACCACCTCGCTGCACTCCGGATCCTCGAGGGGCAGCACCCGGGGCAACATCTCCACCAGGGTGACCTTGCAGCCGAAGGCGGTCATGACGGCGGCGAACTCCACGCCCACCGCGCCGGCGCCGAGCACCACGAGGGAGCCGGGCACGTGATCGATCTGCAGCAGATGATCGCTCGTCAGCAGGCGCTCGCCGTCGGGTTCCAGGCCGGGGATGCCGGCCGGGACGGAACCGGTGGCCAGCACGATCTTGCGGGCCGACAGCTGCTGCGGCTCGCCGCCGTCGCGCGTCACCACGACGCGGCCGCCGCCGGCCAGCCGCCCGCGGCCGCGCACGACCGTGACGCCCTTCTCCTGCATGAGCAGCTCCACGCCCTTGCTGCCCTTGGTGATGGCCATCTCCTTGCGTTTCTGGACGCGGGACCAGTCGAAGCCGGCCTCGCCGACCGCGATCCCGAAGTTGCGGGCGCCCTTGCGGCAGAGCTGCCACACCTCGGCGGCCTGGATGAGGGCCTTGGTCGGCACGCAGCCGCGCAGCAGGCAGGTTCCGCCCAGACGCGCGTCCTCTTCCACGAGCACCGTCCGCAGGCCGAGCTGCGCGCCCCGGGCCGCAGCCACGTAGCCGCCGGGTCCGGCGCCGATCACCACGAGGTCGCAGGTCGTCTCGTTCACCGTGCCGCTGCTCCTGTCTGGATGTCCAGGCCGGGACTCAAATCAGATCCCGGACGATCTCGGGGCGTGGGCGTGCGATGACGGTGCTGTCCACGAGCATTCCCTTGGCGCGGGCGATGGCGGCGGCGTTCTGCGTGGCGGCGCGGACCGCGGCCACCTCGCCGGTGAAGGTCAGGAAGGCCTTGCCGCCCAGGGCCATGGCCAGCCGCAGCTCCATGATGGCGATGGGAGACGTCTTGCAGGCCCCGTCGGCCGCTGCGAGCATGGTGGCGACGCTGAAGGTCTCGACGATGCCCAGGGCCTCCAGCGCGCGGGGCTGACAGACGTTCCCCAGGGCCGGCACCACGGCCGCGTGCACGTGGGGCAGCACCATCTCGTCCACCAGCGCATCGGCCGCCACCTCGGCTCCGGCCGCCACGCTGGACTGGACCGCGCCCACGTCCCCCCGGACCATAACCACGTACTTGCCCGAGCAGACGGAGCGGTTCAGCACCAGCTCCACGGCGGCCGCCTTCAGCATGGCGTCGGCCGCCTCGATGCCCCGCACCACATTGCTGGTCTCGATCATCCCGAGGGAGGGTGTGTTCTCCATCGACTCTCTCCCGGCGGCCGCGGCCGCCCGCTTCGTCGCGGCCCCGGAGGCCACGGCGCTCAGAGACCGCGTTCCAGGACGGTGGCCTCGGGGCTCACCTCACGCACCGTCCCGGCGAAAGGGGCGTGTACCGGCACCCCCAGCGCCTGCTCCGGGACCTCGGTCAGCGGGGAGCCCGCCGCCACGGTCTGCCCCTCCTGCACCAGGGAACGCCCCGTCGCGCCGACGTGCTGCCTGTGCAGCACCACCACCTGCTCGGGCAGGGGTTCGAGCTTGCGGAAGGGCGCCGGCCGGTCGTAGCGCCGCAGATCCAGCCGCTGCTTGAGCATGGACAGCGGCAGCAGGCGGCCTTCCCGCAGCGGATGAACCGTCCCGCGATCCGGGGGCAGGGGCGGCGGGGCGGCCAGGGCCGCGGTGCGCCGCTTGGCGGTGCGGCAGGCATCGCGGGGCGAGAGATCCTCGGGACAGGCGTACAGATCGCAGATGCCGCACTCGCAGCAGAGGCGGCCCCAGGGATCGAACTCGTCGGCCCGGTCGGCGGCGAAGCCGGCCGCCCGCATGACGCGGTGCGGTTCGATCGCATAGCCCAGCAGGTAGCGGGGGCAGAACTGCGTGCAGTACGTGCACTGGTCGCAGGCCGACCGGTTGACCGCCCGCTGCACCTGCTCCGTGCGGCTGGCGAAGCGCACCACGCGATGATCCGCCGGCAAAAAAAGCAGGGCCGCCGTCGTGCGGGTGACCGGATGGGCCGGATCGGTGCACGGGCGCCCCATCATGGCGCCACCCTCCATGGCCACCCAGCTGCGCGCCCCGTCCCGCGTGCGGCCCGTGAAGCCGCCGGCCTGCGCCAGCAGCTCACCCGTGCTCGTCCCCAGCGGCACCGCCGCGGTGAACGGCCGGGCCACGTCGCCGCACACCGTCAGCCAGGTCGTCGTGACCGGCTCCCCCGCCAGGGCCCGCGAGACGTTCAGGAGCGTCTCGTCGTTCTGCACCAGCACCCCCACGTCGGTGGGAAAGCCCGCCGGAGGCGGCCGGCGGCCGGTCAGCGCGTGGACCAGCACGAACTCGTCGCCTGCAGGATAGGTGTCCGTGAGCGGGACGACCTCGACGCTGCGGAGGCGCGCGCAGGCCCGCCGCAGGCTCTCGACCAGCTCGGACCGCTTGCGCTTGACGGCCACCAGCTTGCGCCGCGCCCCGACCAACTCGGCCACGCGCTGCAGACCGTCCAGCACGCCCTCGGTCTCCTGCGCGAGCAACCACTGGTCCTTCTCCAGCAAGGGCTCGCACTCGGCCCCGTTCACGATGACCGTGTCGCAGGCGGCGGCCAGCTTGACGTAGGTGGGGAACCCGGAGCCTCCGGCCCCGACCACGCCGGCCGCCCGGATGCGGGCCAGAGCCTCCTGCTTGCGGGCACCATTCTTCACCGGCGGTGTTCCTCAATTCGCGGCCGGGGCCGATTCGGGGCAGGTTGCTGCCAACCTTGCCTATCATAATCATTTAGCGCGAGCTCCATAATAGGTGGGGGCCAGGAGGGGCTCAAGCGGAATATGATGCCCTCCGCCAGGAGGGCGCCGGGGCCGGCAGCGGGTCCGGTTGACCGGTCCGGGCGGCCCGTCTATTGTCAGCCACGGCGGCGGCCGCGGAGACCGCCGCCGGGAGAGAGATCGATGAAGGGGTTGGAGCGAGCACGGGACGCCCTCGGCGTGGTGGCGGCGGGGCTGCTGGCGGCCGGCATTGCGGCGCTGCTGCTGACCCTGATCACGGGTCTCCGGCAGACCTATCTCGTCCACGGATTCTGGCATAGCCTGCTGCTGATCCTGCAGGTCCGGACCTGGCAGCTGGTTCCCTGGGGCCTCGGCGCGGCGATCCTGCTCGCGCTGGCCGCCGCCGTGCGCGCCAGGGCCGGCGGCGACGGGACGAAACTCCTCCTGCGGCTGCTGGCTCTCGCGGCCGGCGCCGGCGCTTTCCTGGCGCTGGCGGAGCCGGTGAACCGGGCCCGCTTCGCGGCCTTCTGGCTGCAGCAGCGCCATCTGCTGGGGATGCCGCTGCCCCGGGCGCTGTTGCGGGCGGACGTCTGGGGCGTGAACCTGCTGCTGGCCCTGGCCGGGGCCGCCGTGGGGGTGGGTGTGGACCTGCTCCTGCAGCGTTGGCTCGGCCGCCGTCCCGCCCGAACGGCCGGGATCCGGCGAGCCCTGCGCCATCCGGCGAGCTGGCTGGTGGCGCTGCTCTTCCCGCTGGCCGTCGGCCTGGGTGCGCGGGCCATCCACGGCGCGGCCCGCTTTCGGCCCGACATCATCCTGGTCTCCATCGACACCCTGCGGGCGGACCGCCTGCGCAGCCTGGGCTACGATCGCCCCGCCACCCCCTTCCTGGACCACCTGGCCCTGGACGGGGTCCTCTTCGAGCGCTGCATCAGCCCGGCCCCCAACACGCCGCCCGCGCACATGTCCCTCTTCACCTCCCTGTATCCCACCGTGCACGGCTTCACCGGCAACGCCGATCACCTGCCGGACCGGCGCTTCACGCTGACGGAGTACCTCCGCGAGGCGGGCTACCGCACCTTCGCCACCACGGACGGCGGTTACCTGCGGGCCCGCGTCGGCTTCGGGCAGGGATTCGAGCGCTTCGACGACCAGCGCAAGGGAATCGCCGCCTCCGTGCCGCAGGCCCTGGGCTGGATCGACCACGAGCTGCGCGACCAGGCCTACTTCATCTTCCTGCACTGCTACGACGTGCACAGCCCCTACGATCCGCCGCCGCCTTACCGGGACCTGTTCACCGATCCCGACTACGCGGGCGATTTCGAGCCCACCGCCGGCGCGCTCGAGGCGATCCGCGAGCGGATGCACCGGGATCCCGCCGCGGGCAACGGCCTCTCGCCCGCGGACGTGAAGTACATCGGCGACCGCTACGACGGCGGTGTCCGCTACGCCGACGAGTGGATCGGCGAGCTGGTGCGGGGCCTGCAGGAGCGCGGCCTGCTGGCGCACACCTGGCTGATCGTCACCTCCGATCACGGCGAGGAGTTCACCGAGCACGGCTCGGTGCTGCACGAGAAGCTCTACCACACCGTGACCCGGGTGCCGCTGGTGGTGCGGCCTCCCGGCGGCCCCGGCTCGGTGCACCGGGTCCCCGAGATCGTGGAGCTGACCGACGTCCTGCCGACCCTGCTGGACATCGCCGGCGCACGGCCGGCGGACCGCGTGCAGGGAAAGAGCCTGCTGGGCCTGATCAACGGCTACGCGCCCGGCTGGAAGAACCGGGCCTACAGCGAGCTGCCGTGGAACGGCCGGCGCCGCGCGCTCACCACCGACCGCTACCACATCCTGACCTCGCTCGACGACGGCGAGGTCGAGGTCTACGACTACGTCCGCGATCGGCTGGAGCAGCGACCGCTCCCGGAGCAGGACTGGCCGCCGGAGATCCCGGGCGAGCTCGCGCGGCTGCGGGACTGGAGCCGGCAGCAGCAGGAGATCGCCGTCGAGGACGGCTCACCCCCCGTCGCGGCCGCTCCCGAGCCGGCGCAGGATCGCGAGCTGCGAGCCCTGGGCTACATCCAGTGAGCCGCAGACCCTTCGTTTGACGCCCTCGCAACCTGCTTCTATTATTTCAGAACCCCGCGCCTGTCAGCCCTGTCCCCGGGCGGCGTCGAGGGAAGTCTCCGCGACCGGACCGCTGGAACCGCTGGCCTCGTCCGAGGAGGATTCATGAAGATCGCTGTCTGTGTGAAACAGGTGCCAGATTCGGAGACCCGGATCACGCTGAAGAAGCCGGCTCCCGCCCTGGACGAATCCGGCTTCACCCGGGTGCTCAATCCCTACGATGCCTTCGCCGTCGAGGAAGCGGTCCAGATCAAGGAACGCACCGCCGGCTGCGAGGTGACCGCCATCACCATCGGGACCGACCGGGTCAAGGAGACCCTTAAGAAGGACTGCCTCGCCGTGGGCTGCGACAAGGCCGTGCTCGTGAACGATCCGGCCCTCGGCGAGCTGGACGAGCTGGGCACCGCCAAGGTCCTGGCGGCGGTCCTGCAGAAGGAGTCGTACGACCTGATCCTGTGCGGCATCAAGGCCATCGACGGCGACAGCAGCCAGGTGGGCGTCATGGTGGCCGAGCTGCTGGGCCTGCCCCACGTCTCGGTGGTCACGAAGCTGGACCTGGAGGATGGCCAGCTGACCGCCACGCGCGAGATCGAGGGGGCCAAGGAGATCGTCACCGCGCCCCTGCCCGCCCTCATCACCTGCCAGAAGGGGCTGAACGAGCCGCGCCTGCCGAGTCTGCCCAACATCATGAAGGCCGGGGCCAAGCCGCTGCAGACGCTGACCTGCGCCGATCTGGGCCTCGAACCGCCCGCGCCGCTCGTGGAGTACAAGCTCTACTCTCCCCCGCCGCCGCGCGGCGAGTGCAAGCTCGTCGAGGCCGATGATCCGGTCGCGGCCGCGAAGGAGCTCGCGCGCCTGCTGCGTGAGGAAGCCAAGGTCATCTGAGAAGGGGAGAGAATCATGCCGAACATCGCCGTATTCATAGAGCAGCGCGAAGGTGAAGTGCGGAAGATCGCCTGGCAGATGCTGAGCGAGGCCCGCCGCCTCGTCGACGCCGCCGGTGGCGAGGTCTGGGGGGTGCACCTGCACGCCGCGGCCTGCGACACGGCGGCCACGGCGGGCAAGTACGGCGCCCACAAGCTGTTCGTCGCCGCCAGCGAGCACTTCAAGCTCTACAACAGCGAGGCCTACGCCGTCGCGCTGAAGAGCTTCGTCGAGGCCCAGAAGCCCGACCTCTTGCTCATGGGCGCCACCGCCATGGGCAAGGACCTGGCCCCCAAGCTGGCCGCCAAGCTGCAGTGCCCCGCCATCAGCGACAGCGTGGGCCTGAAGCTGGACGGCGGCCTGGAAGTGCGCCGGCCCATCTTCGCCGGCAAGTGCTACGTCGACGTCCGCCCCAAGAGTGATTTCGTCATCGTCGGCATCCGGCCCAACGCCTTCACCCTGAAGGAGACGGGCGGCACCGCCGCCGAGGAGAGTTTCGACCCGGGCCTGGCAGGCGTGACCCCGAAGGCCGTGGTGAAGGAGATCCTGAAGGGCGAGGGCAAGAAGGTCGACCTGACCGAGGCCGAGATCGTGGTCTCCGGTGGCCGCGGCATCAAGGGGCCGGAGAACTACCAGCTGATCGAGGCGCTGGCGGACGCCCTGGGCGCTGCCCCCGGCGCCAGCCGCGCCATCGTCGACGCCGGCTGGGTGGACTATCCCCACCAGGTGGGCCAGACCGGCAAGACCGTCAGCCCAAACCTCTACATCGCCTGCGGCATCAGCGGCGCCATCCAGCACCTGGCGGGCATGA
>CAZGEC010000037.1:0-41757 GCA_964524645.1 uncultured Fibrobacteraceae bacterium
GGTGATGGAAACCGATCTCGGGCACCGCGCCCAGGATCTCCTCGCCGTCGAGCTGCAGGAAGACGCGCAGCACACCGTGGGTGCCGGGATGCTGGGGGCCGATGTTCAGGAACATGTACTCGGCGTCCTCGCCTTGCCGCTCCAGCCCCCAGTCCTCCGGCCGCAGGCGCATGGCCTCCATCTCGCGCTCCTGCCGGGCGTCCGGCAGGGTGTAGGGGCCCATCTCGGTGGCCCGGGCGGGGTGGTCCTTGCGCAGGGGATGGCCCACCCAGGTCCAGGGCATGAGGATGCGGTACAGGTTCGGATGCCCGCTGAAGGAGATCCCGAACATGTCCCACACCTCGCGCTCGTACCAGTTGGCCACGGGCCAGATCGGCGTGGCCGAGGGCAGCGCCGGCTGCTCGCCCTGCAGCGCGACCTTCAGGCGCACGTCCTCGTTGCGCTCCAGGCTGATCAGGTGGTAGACGACCGTGAAATCGGCGGGCGGCAGACCCTTGCGGTGCTGGCGTTCGCGCTCGTCCACCGCGGTCAGGTCGTAGAGCAGGCGGTAGGGCCGTGCCACGTCGTGCTTGAGCCAGCCCAGGACGGGGAGCAACCGGTCGGCGGCGATCCAGGCGGTGGGGATGCCGTCGCGCGTCGGCTGGGGCGTCACGACGTCCGCGGCGAAGCGGGTCCGCAGCTCGTCGAGGATGCTGGTGGCCTGCGACTTCTCTACCCGGCTCATCACTATCCCGTCCGCCGCACCCAGCCGGCTCGTCTCCTCACACGTCGTCCATGGACCGCAGCACCGTGGTCCGGCAGCGTTCCTGCCGCTTCAGGTCGCGCTGACTGGGACGCGGCCCCTGGCGCACGCCCTGGTCGGTCAGCCACCAGCCCAGCGGCCGGCGTTCGTTGCCCACCGCCTTCTGCAGCAGCAGCAGCCCTTCCATGAAGGCGTCGGGCCGGGGTGGGCAGCCGGGGACGTAGACGTCGACCGGCAGGAACTTGTCCACCCCCTGCACCACGCTGTAGATGTCGTACATGCCGCCCGAGTTGGCGCAGGATCCCATGCTGATGACCCAGCGCGGCTGCATCATCTGCTCGTGCAGGCGCCGGACGATCGGGGCCATCTTCATGAAGCAGGTTCCGGCGATGACCATCACGTCCGCCTCCCGGGGGGAGCCTCGGATGACCTCGGCGCCGTAGCGGGCGATGTCGTACTTGCTGGTCAGGCTGGTGGCCATCTCCACGAAGCAGCACGATAGCCCGAACGCGAAGGGCCACATGGAGTTCTTGCGCCCCCAGGCTATCAGCTCCTCCAGGCGGCCCATCACCACGGTGCGACGCAGGGCGTCGTCCAGGCGCGGATCGGCCGTCGGCTGCTCGAGGGGGCCGCCAGCGGGTGCGGGCTGGGGCCTGTCGATCCACCATTTCATCGCCGGCTTCCTTCCTGCAGGGCCGAGCGCCGCCGCCGCTTCAGCCGGGCGCTGGTGCCCCACTCGAGCGCGCCGGCCCGCCACTCGTAGATCAGCCCCACCAGCAGGATCACCGTGAAGACCAGGATGCCGAACCAGCCCGGCCAGCCCAGACGGCGCGCGGCCACGCCCCAGGCCAGAAAGAAGACCGCCTCCAGGTCGAAGATCACGAAGAAGATGGCCACCAGGTAGAAATGGGAAGACAGGCGGACGCGGGACGGTCCCGTCGATACGATGCCCGATTCATACTGCTCGCCGGTGGCGCGCTCGCTGTGCCGCTCACCCAGGAAGTACGACAGGCCGATCATCACCGCGGCCAGACCGACGGCCAGGACGAAGTAGAGCGCCAGGGGCCAGAGCGGCATGGATCCGTTCATCCTTCGAGCATCGACGGCAGGGAGCAGCTCCCGTGGCCGAGAAGATCCAGCTTGCTTGCATGCGAACTATGATGCGACACGTAAGACACAGATCGCGAAAGCGGCCACCGGGGACGCGGCAAGGCGACGGAGCGGTCAGTCGGCCTTCCAGGCACCGAGCAGGCGGCGGACCACGACGAGCTCGCCCACGTGGTAGGCGTTGTGATCGGCCACGAGCAGGAACTCGCGCAGGTAGGTCTGGCCGGAGCCGTGGGGGATACGGGCGAAGAGATCGAGGTCCGGATCCTGGCAGAGCCTGACGAGAGCCTTCCGGTCCGCGCGGAACGCCGCGACGGCCGCGTCCCAGGCCGCCGGGCTCGGCGGCTCCGGGGTCGCGGGCCAGAAGGCGGCCGGCCATTCCTGCCCGGCGTAGTCGGCGTTGCGGCAGAAGTCGAGGATGTCCGCCTGGGCCCGCCGCAGGTGCTCCAGCAGCTCCCAGGCCGAATAAGGCAGCCCGGTGGGCCGGACCCCGCGCTTGTCGGCGGGAAGGCCCTCGACCGCCGCGTCGAAGCCGGCGTGCGCCTCCCGCCAGTCGAGCAGCTTCACGAGGTGCTTGCGGAGTGTCTCGTCGGCGTCCATGTCCCCGATCCTCCGACCGAAAGGGATGGCGGTCCTGCACCCTGGAAGTCAGGATAGTCGCGCGCCGGCACGGCTGCCAGCCGTGATCCCGGAGGTTCCCGCGCGCCGCCGGCAAACGCGCCGCCGGCAAGGGTTCCCTCGGGGCTCCGGATCGCCTATAATGATGCGGCTGTCGAAACAAACCGCAGAACTCCCAACTGGAGAAGCATCATGATTCTCCCTCGACTTCATTCTCGCGGGTTGCGCGCGGGACGACCCCTGCTGGTCTGTGCGATCCTCGGTCTGGTCCTCGCCGGCGCTGCGGTTGCAGCGGCCCCCGCCGCCGAGTTCATGCCTGCCCACCCCGATCTGCTGAAACAGCTCGGACGGACCAAGGTGGCGGAGCTGCAGGCGCGGCATGCCCCGCCGCGGCTGGAGCAGGAGCTGTCCGCCCTGCAAGCCAAGGGCGGCGCCGTCCAGGTGAGCGGCATCGGAACCTGCCTGGTCATCCTGTGGGAGTTCACCGATCATCCTGCCGACCAGGGGGCCCACCCCGGCTCGGCCTATCACGACATGATGTTCTCGACGGCGGTCTACCCCACGGGCAGCATGAACGATTTCTACCGGGAGAACAGCTACGGAGCCTACGGCATCGGGGGGGACGTGGCCGGCTGGACCACCTCGCTGCACACCTACGCCAGCTATGCCAACGGCGATGGCAGCCAGGATGCGGGCACGGCGCGCGAGATGATCACCGACGCCGTGGCCCAGCTCGATCCGAGCGTGGATTTCTCGCAGTTCGACAACGACGGGCCGGACGGGATCCCCGACTCCGGCGACGACGACGGCTACGTCGACGCCCTCTTCTTCGTGCACGCCGGGCCGGGACAGGAGCAGACGGGCGATACGACGGACATCTGGTCGCACGCCTCCGCCTTCTACTACGGCCTGTCCACCGGCGACGGGGTCGCCATCCGCCGCTACTCGGTGGAGCCGGAGGAGCTGGTGGACGGCAGCCTGATGACGGTGGGGGTCTTCTGCCACGAGTATGGGCACGTGCTCGGCCTGCCCGACCTCTACGACACCGATTACAGCAGCTCCGGGATCGGGGAATGGGGCCTGATGTCCGGCGGCTCCTGGAACAACCGGACCGGCGATCCGGCCGGCAGCAGCCCGTCGCACCTGACGGCCTGGTGCAAGCAGGAGCTGGGCTGGCTTGCCCCCGTCACGCTGACGGCCTCCAGCTACGGCGTGACGATCCCGCCGGTCGAGACCAGCCCGACCGCCTACCGCATCTTCCGCGACGGGGTGACGAGCGGCGACGAGTACTTCCTCTGCGAGAACCGGCGGACCCTGGGCTTCGACGCCGGGCTGGTGCGACGCCAGATCCTGCTGGGGCTGCCGTTGCCGGAAGGGCTGATCGTCTACCACGTGGACGAGAGCAACTCCGGCAACTCCAGCGACCGCCATCGCCTGGTGGACGTGGTCGAGGCCAGCCCCTGGTTCGAGCCGGACGACAGCTGGTACGAGCAGATGGACGGCGATCGCGACACCGGCACCTACGCCAACCTGAGCCAGCCCAATCGGGGCGACAATGGGGACACCTGGCCCGGCTTCACCCTCTTCAACGCCGATTCCACGGACTGGGTGGGACCCCGGGACCGGGACCGCTTCGCCGACGACACCGTGCCGCCGGCGGAGGACAACTTCTGCGAGCCCACCGGCATCGCCATCGAGAACATCGCCCTGGCGGGGGACGACGTGGTGGCGGACTTCCTGGTGGGGGCCAAGGCCGAGCCTCCCGCAGCCGTCAAGGCGGACCATACCTGGGACTTCGAGACCGGCAGCGACGGCTGGGATTTCTGCTACAGCTACGTCCATCAGGACATGCTGCACGCGGGCGGCTGCCCCGGCAGCGGGGGACTCTGGTTCGGTGTGGACGATCCAGAGTTCGTCTGCCCGCCGGGCTACGGGAACGGTTGGAACGACTTCACCTGGAAGACAATCTGGGTCCTGCCCGGGGCCAGCGTCACGCTCCGGCACAAGTACGACCTGGAGCCGGGCTACGATTTCGCCTTCGTCGAGGTGCGCTGCGCCGGCGACGCGGGCGCGGCCTGGCACGAGCTGGCCTCCTTCACGGGCAGCGCCGCCTGCCAGACCGAGACCTTCCCGATCCCCGGTTCCGTCCTCGAGGAATGTCAGGTCGCCGGCCTGCCCAAGGATCCCTACTCGGTCCTGGATCTGCGGTTGCGCTTCGTCAGCGACGGCGCCTGGTCGGCCGAGGATGGAGACTTCTGTGGTCTGGGCTGGTGGGTGGACGAGGTGACCGTGAGCAACGTCTACACGGGGGTGGGCGACGGGATCCCCGGGGCGGACCTGCCGGCGCAGCTGGCGGCGCCGAGCCCCAATCCCTTCAACCCCCTCACCACCATCCGCTATCACGTTCCGGCCGGGGCGCGCAGCGTCCATCTGGAGATCTTCGACCAGCGGGGCCGCCTGGTCCGGACCCTCACGGAGGGGCCCGCGGCGGCCGGGTGGCAGCAGGCGATCTGGGACGGCCGCGACGGCGCAGGCCGGACCCTGGCCAGCGGGATCTACTTCGCCCGCCTGGACGTGGACGGCCTGGTGAGGATCCAGAAGATGGCCCTCGTCAAATAGCCCGTTCCGCGAAATACCCGAGAATTCGACGCCCGGGCCAGCCAGTCCGGGCGTCGAAGTGTTTGATGGGGAAACAACTTGGGTAATCCAAAGCGCCCGCATAAGAATTGTCTATATAATGTTCAGGATTATCTATTGACATCTTGATCACGTGGGTGTATCATAACTCCAGAGTTGATTGCGAATGGATGATGACTGCAACAAAGAGCGAAAGAAGACAAAGACAAAGGATTGAAAGAACCACGGGGCCCGCCCCCTGGTCCAAAGAGGGAGGAAGACCATGATGAACCGCCACGATTCCGAGCTGCTGACCACCGCCAATGTGAAGTATGTGGTCGACAGTCGCGGCAAGGGCTGGTACTGCGATGCCCGGGTGATCGAGGAGGGCGATCTGAGGGGCCAGGGCTGCGTCCCGGCCGAGGACTGGGATTACGATCGGATGTTCGGCGGCTAGACAGCTGCCGGGGTCCGCGCTCGGCGGGTGCACATGTGGTGGGATTTCCCGCCGGGCGACTATAGGAGAGCGGGCCCCTCCCGGGATTGCGGGAGGGGCCCGCTCGCATTGGGGCCCCATTTCCCGGCCGATCCTGTGAAATCCTGAGGTTTCAATAATTGTCTATATATTGTCTATGATTTATACTTGACATTTCCATTACTCTCGATTAGACTTTCTCCATCAAGGCGAGCATGAGTCTCGCGGAGCAAGCGAAACGGAAGAGAAAGAACGAATCACCGGGGTGCTCGATCACCTCATGAGAACTCGGGAGGACCAAGATGAAGCAGCTTAACGAGAAGAAGACGCGCAACTTTGCGTTCCTGCGCAGCGGCGGCGCCCTGCTGGCCGTCCTGCTGATGGCGGGCCTACCGGCCCTGGCCCAGGATGCCAACGTCCAGATCATCCACAACTCGCCGGATCCCGCCGCCGCGGTGGTGGACATTTACCTGGGCGAAGACCTGGCCGTGCCCGACTTCGGATTCCGCCAGGCGACCGGGATCGTGCCTCTACCGGCCAATACCGACCTGATGGTTGGTGTCGCGCCCGGCAACAGCATGTCCTCGGCGGACGTGATCGCCTGGTTCCCGGTCAACCTGCCGGCCGGGGACTACGTGGTGATGGCCGCTGGTGTGATCAGCGGCGGCCTGCCGGGTAATCCCGAAGGCAAGGACACCGCCTTCAACCTCCACGTCAACAGCCTGCAGACCGCGGACCCGGGCGCGGGCGTCAGCCTGCTCGCCTTCCATGGCGCCCCGGATGCTCCGACGGTGGACATCAACGCGGTGGGCGTCGGCAACCTGGTCGGCAGCTTGGGCTTCGGTGACTTCGCGGGCTACCTGTCCGTGCCGGCCGCCAACTACACGCTGGAAATCACGCCGGCCGGCGCGCCTGCAACCGTGGTTGCGCGCTTTGCGGCCAACCTGGAAGGTCTGAGCGGCGGCGCGGCCGTGGTCTTCGCCTCGGGCTTCCTGAGCGCCAAGCTCGATGCCTTCGGTCTCTACGCCGCGCTGCCGAACGGGGATGTTCTGCCTCTGCAGCCGGTGGCCGTGGCCAACGAGGAAGTGTCCCTAGGCCGCCTGAAGGCAACCTACATGAACTGATCCGCAGTCCGGATGCGATTGATGATGGGTGGTGAAGTGGGGAAGAGCCGCGAGGCCCAAAGGTCTCGCGGCTCTCACATGAGGGAGCCGCGCGCCGCGTGGAGCGGCCGGTCAGGTCTTCAATTCGCGGTCGGACCCGGAGGGCGGCGCCCCGTCCCAGCTCCGGCTCCGCTCGAACCACCAGGAGACCAGGATGAAGAGCAGCATGAGCAGGGCGCCGATCTTGACCCAGGCCGGGACCGTGGCGGCCTCGCCGGCGGCGTAGGAGTGCAAGCCGGACAGGAAGTAGTTCACGCCGAAGTAGGTCATGACCACCGAGGCGACGGCCGCGAAGCTGGTGGCCGCGAAGAGCCAGGGATCCTTCAGGCCGGGCACCCAGCGGAAGTGCAGCACGATCGCGTAGACCACGATCGTCACCAGGCTCCAGGTCTCCTTCGAATCCCAGCCCCAGTAGCGCCCCCAGGACTCGTTGGCCCAGACGCCGCCCAGCAGGGTGCCGACGCTCAGCAGGGCGAGGCCCGCCAGGACCACGTTGGCGTTCAGCTTGTCCAGTCGCTGGACGGCCTCGAACACCGCGGGGCGGCCCGGACCCTTGCGGAAGTGGAGGATCAGCACCAGGGCCCCCAGCAGGGCGGCCAGGCCGAGGAAGCCGTAGCTGGCGGTGATGACGGTCACGTGGATGTTCAGCCAGTAGGAGTCCAGCACGGGCACCAGCGGCCCGATGGCCGGATCGAAGGTGGACATCATCGAGACGCCGAGAATGGTGGCGGTGAGCAGCGCGGCCAGCCCGGCCGCCGCCCCCCGCCGGTGACCGAACTCGAAGATGAAGCCGGCCAAGCCCACGGCGAGGCTGATGAACAGCAGCGACTCGTACCCGTTGCTCAAGGGCGCCCGGCCGGCGGCGATCCAGCGCAGGACGAAAGCCCCGAGGTGGATGGCCAGGGCCGCCCAGAACACCAGGTTGCCCAGCAGGTAGAGGGGGTGGCTCCAGCGATAGGGCCGGCCCTTGTGGCGCGCCAGGTTCCAGAAGAAGGCCGTCATGAGGATCACGAAGGCCAGCAGGTAGACCATCATGACGCGCACGAAGGGGCTCGTGCGGTTCAGGAACAGCTCGGCGTTCAGCGCGGTCGAGCTGGGGAGGACGGCGGCGCCGAACTCCTGCTGGATGGCCCGCGTGGCGTCGATCCCCAGCCGCACCCGGGACATGTCGCGCTGACGCAGGCCCTCCATCAGGTTCAGGTAGGCCTGCTGGTATCTGTCCTTGAGGGGCGGTTCCAGCCTGTCCAGCACCTCGCGAGCGGCCAGCCAGGTGTGGTTGGGATCGTCCGGCACGGGGTAGAGGCGCAGCGTGCTGCCGCGGATCGTCATGTAGAAGAGGTTGAACCGCTCGTCGAACGACAGCAGCTTGCGCTGGACCTTGGTGCGGCTCCTGTCGGGGGTGCGCATGGCCTCGTCCACCAGGTCGGCCAGCCGGTACTGGCCGCTCTCGTCGTAGAGGCCGATCGGGGCGAGGTGGGTCTGACCCGCGGGCACGGCGAGCATGTCCCGCAGGCCCTGGTTGCGCACGGCGACGACCGGCTGGTGCCACCAGTACTCCGGATCGGCCAGCCAGCTCAGGTAGAGGTCGAGGGGCCGCCAGCCCTCGAAGCGCGTGTGCTTGGTGACCTTCATCACCATTTCCCGGGCCAGGGTGTCCAGCGGCTTCATCCGGCCCTGGAAGTCCTGCACGATCAGGCGGGAGATCTGCTGCCGGACGTCGTCCGGCAGCAGCCGGTCCGGCACCGGCGCCGGGAGAGGCTCGTGCTGGGCCGGGGCGGGCACCGCCGCGCCCAGCAGCAGCAGGGCGGCGGCCAGCAGGAAGACGTTGCGCACGCTGTTCATTCCGGTCTCCTTCCCTGCGCGTTCCGCCGGCGCGGCCAGATCAGGCCCTTGGCGAGGACCAGGATGAAGCCGAGGGTGATCAGCACGTAGCCCGCGTAGGTGGGCCACTTGCCCGGGTCGTAGTTGACCGAGAGGATCGTGCCCAGCCGGTCCGCATCGTAGGAGGACTGGAAGTGCTTGAAGCCCCGGTGGGTCAGGGGATGGTTCATGTAGATGCGCACGGGCCGGCCGTCGATCCCCCGGGCGGCGTCGAAGAGCAGCACGTGGCTCTCGTAGCTGGCGGGGTTGTCGCTGCCGGGATAGGTCCGCAGCTCGAAGTCCGCGAGCTTCAGGCTGTAAGGAAGCGGGATCTGGACCGGCCCCAGGGCCACCGTGTCCGTGCGGCCGTCCAGCGCGATCTCGGTCCCGGGCTGTCCCTGCATCACGATGGCCTCGGCCTCCGCGCCGCCGGGGGAGCGGACCGCGACGCGGGCCGCGGCCGGGGCGTGGACGTCCTCGCTCGGAACGCCGCTGTGCACGGCCGAGGGCAGGTACTCCTGCAGGACCAGGGAGAAGCTCCCGCCGGGATCCCGGTAGAGGGTCATCTCCGCCACCTGGAAGCTCGTGCCGGCGGGGATCTCCCGGCTGACCTCGGCGGTGGCCATGTCCATCTGCTGCAGCGGCAGGGTGCAGCGGGCCTCCAGGCCGTCGTCCAGCCGCGCGAAGACCAGCCTGTGCTCGTAGCGGTAGAGCATGTCCAGGCCGGCGAAGGGATCCTCCCGGCCGCCGTGGCTCATGCTGAAGTCGGGATGGTAGGCGAAGAGGATCCGCTCGCCCTGCCGGCCGTCGGGGCCGGTGATGCTCACGCGGATCATCGGGTTGTTCATGGGCTGGGAGAGGTCCGGCTCGGTACCGACCTTGAAATCGGGCTGGAACTCCGTGATGACGAAGCGGTAGCCCTCGGCGTCCAGCTCGGCGGGCGGCTGGGCCGGCACGGCCAGGTTGTGGGTCTGACCTTCCAGGTGAACCATCAGCGCTCCGTAGCGCCCGCCGCCGAGGGCCTCCGGCAGCTCGCCCTCGGCGAACTGCACCCGCAGCTCCCCGAGCCAGAGGCTCTCGCCCAGCACCAGGGAGTGCGATTCCATGCCCTGGCCGCCGACCGTCGCGAAGCGGATCGCCGGGACGCCGCCCTCGCCGGCCACCAGGCGCTCCTCATAGTGCGGCCAGTAATCGCGCACGCGCAGGCGGTAGCTCCCGTCCGTGAAGTCGAGCCGGCGAGTCAGCGAGTTGGCTCCCGGCTTCCAGAGCCGCACCGGCGCCGAGAGGGTGCGTCCGGCCACGGTCAGCTGCAGGTAATCCCCGCTGGACTGGATGACGTTCGTGGTCTGGCCCTCGCGGATGTGCATCAGACCCTCGTAGCCGAAGAAGCGCGTGATGCCGGCCGAGATCAGGATGACGATCATCGCCAGGTGCACCATGAAGAAGCCGATCTGGTGGCCGCGATAGGGCCAGCGCTTGATCAGGTTCAGGATCAGGTTCAGGACCAGCAGGCCCACCAGGATCTCGAACCAGCGGGCGTTGTAGATGAGGGCACGGGCGGCCTCGGTTCCGTGGCGCGCCTCGACGAAGGTGGCCACGGCGATCGACGCGCCGAAGCTCAGCAGGAGCACCAGGGCCAGCTTGAGCGAGGCCAGCAGACCCAGGAGCCGGTAGCGCTGGAAGGGGTTCAAGGTCACCGTCCCATGGAGGAGGTAGCTGCGAAACTGCTTGACAAAGAAACGGCACTATAACACGGCGTCAAGGAAAAGGGGAGCAATTCCGTGGGAGCAGGGCGCGGCGCGCCGGGCTTTCCCCGGCGCGCCGCCCTTGCCCGGCCGCCGCCGGTCAGAGGAAGCGATACGTGATGCCGAGCGCCAGCGTCTGCTTGAACTGGCCCGCCTTGCGTACGGCGTCGCGGATCGCGTCCACGTTGCTCAGCTCGCCGGCGGCGTTCACCTCCGGCAGCACGGTATTGTCGTACTTGTCGTAGATCCAGCGCACGTAGAGATTCACGGAGATGATCTTGGTGATCTGGGTCGTGAAGATGTTCTCCCAGTCCACGTCGAGGGTGGTCGTGTAGCCGGCGATGTCGGGATCGAGCCCGACGGCCCGCAGCTGCGCGGCCGTCTGGTCGGCCAGCGCATCGTGGCCGGAGTAGAAGAGCGGCTTGTAGACGATCAGCTGGGCCGTCCAGGTCACGCGGTCCTGGAGGATGTTCGTCGTGTAGTCCGTGTCCCACTCCAGACCGCCGTCGTTGCCGGTCACGGTCCTGGTGGGGGAGTTCGGCGTCTCGTCAACGAACAGCCGGCGGGAACTCTGGCGGAGGGCCAGACCGAGACGGACCAGTAGCGTGCGGTCCTCCTCGTCGATGAACTGACGCGCGATGCCGGCCGACTCGGTGAACTTGAGCGGGTTGAAGCTCAGGTTGCGCCCGAGCGGATCCGAGGCGTCCTCGAAGAGGCTCTGGAAACGGCCGGATATGTAGGGATCCAGCCAGCCGCCCAGGGTGAAGCGGAAGATGGTCTCGAAGTCGATCAGATCGGTGGACTTCTCGGGCCTGGCCCACACGCGCCGGCCCTCGTCGTTCACGACCTGCTGGTGGGTCTGCCCGTAGGCCAGCTTCAGCTGGTTGTCCCAGTTCACCTTCGTGGAGATCTGGTTCTTCAGCGTGCCGTTGAAGATCCAGGTCCAGACAACCGATCCCTTGTCGCCTCCGTTCCAGTTGCTGCTGTACGAGCTCTGGGTCAGGTTGAGACCGGTCTCGGCGGTGGGATACCATTGCCCCACCTTCAGGACGACCTTCTCGTCGGCATGCGCCGGGGTGACCAGTCCCGCCGCCAGCAGCAGCAGGAGCGGCAGGATCGGGCCCCGGCCCCTTCGCTTCAGCGTGGTCATGGCTATCGTTCTCCTCCGGATTGTGGTGTCGAGTGCAGGGGATACCCTGACGGGGGAGCCTAGACGAGTTCGGCCCCCCCGTCCATACGCCAGCGGGCGGCCGGCCGGCGGCCCCTGGCGGTCCGGCGGCCCCTTCTTTAGCTTGCATCGCCGCCGGCCGCATGATTGGATCCAGTCGTTCCAGACGGCCGACCCCAAGCCAGTGAGGGACGAACATGAAGAAGATCCTCGCCATCATCCTGATCGCCGCCCTGGTTCTCGGTGCCTTCGGCTGTGCCAGCATGAGCCGCAAGGAGAAGGGCGCTGCCATCGGCGGGGCCTCCGGAGCCGCGGTGGGGGCCGCGATCGGGAGCAAGTCCGGCAATACGCTGTTGGGCGCCATCCTGGGCGCCGCCGTGGGGGGCGTGGCCGGGGCCTACATCGGCAACTACATGGACAAGCAGGCCGCGGAGATCGAGCAGGATCTGCAGGGAGCCCAGGTCGAGCGCGTCGGCGAGGGCATCAAGGTGACCTTCGACTCGGGGATCCTGTTCGACGTGAACAAAGCGACCCTCCGGCCGGAGGCCCAGGCCAACCTGCGGGACCTGGCGCGCATCCTGAACAAGTACCCCGACACGAACGTCCTCATCGAGGGTCATACCGACGCCACGGGTTCGGAGGAGTACAACCTCGAGCTGTCCCGGGCGCGGGCCCAGGCCGTCGCCAACTTCCTGGCCGGCATGCAGGTCGACCCCACGCGCTTCACCATCATGGGCTATGGCGAGTCCCAGCCCATCGCCTCCAACGAATCGGTGGAGGGGCGCCAGGCCAACCGGCGGGTGGAGCTGGCCATCATGGCCAACGACAAGCTGAAGAAGGTCGCCGAGTCGCGGGCCGGCTAGACCGGCTGGCCGCTGGGTGCGGTCCGGTGCACCGCCTCTTCCAGGGCTTGCAGCAACTGGGCGGAATCGACGGGCTTGGCGAGATAATCGTCCATGCCGGCGGCCAGGCAGGCCTCGCGCGTTCCGCTCATGGCGTCGGCGGTCAGGGCGATCACCGGCAGGCGCCGCCGCCCTTCCCGCTGCTCCCTCTCGCGCAGCTCCCGCGTCGCGGAGAGCCCATCCAGCACCGGCATCTGCACGTCCATCAGGATGGCGTCGAAGAGCTGGCTGCGACAGGCCCGCAGGGCCTGCTCGCCGTTCTCGACGACCGTGACCTCGTGTCCCGCCCGGGAGAGCAGGTGCCGGATGAAGAGCTGGTTCGTGGGATTGTCCTCGGCCACCAGGACATGCCAGGGCCCGGCGTCGTCATCCTGCAAGGTTGCCGCCCCCGATCTCGCCTCGTCGGCGGCAGACGGCCGGGCGTGGCCCAGAGCGATGGTGAAGTGGAAGCAGCTGCCACGGCCTTCCTCGCTCTCGACCGCCAGCCGACCGCCCATGAGAGCCACCAGGCGGCTGGAGATGGAGAGGCCGAGCCCCGTCCCGCCGTAGCGCCGCGTGGTGGTGCCGTCGGCCTGGCGGAAGGCCTCGAAGACGAGCTGCTGCTTGTCGCCGGCGATGCCGATCCCCGTGTCGCGGACCGCGAAGCGCAGCGCGACCTCGCCCTCGCCGCGGCGCAGTCCGAGCCGCAGCTGCTCTGCCGGCTCCACGATCAGCGTGACCGTTCCTTCCGTGGTGAACTTGATGGCGTTGCCCAGCAGGTTGATCAGCACCTGCCGCAGGCGGTCGGGATCGCCCGTGACGTGGGCGGGCACGCCCGGCCCCATCTCGCAGCGCAGGGTGAGCCCCTTCTCGCGGGCCCGGAAGGTGAACAGGCGCTCCATCTCGTTCAGTAGGTCCTGCAGCCGGAAGGGAACGGCGGCGAGCTCCAGCTTGCCGGCGTCGATCTTGGAAAGATCGAGGATGTCGTTGATGAGAGTGAGCAGGGCGCGCGCGCCCTCGTGGGCCGTCTCCAGGTAGAGGCGCTGCTCCGGATCCAGCTCGGTGCTCAGGGCGAGCTGCGTCATGCCCATGATGCCGTTCATGGGGGTCCGGATCTCGTGGCTCATGTTGGCCAGGAACTCGCCGCGGGCGCGGTTGGCGGCCTCGGCCTCTTCCTTGGCGAGCTTCAGCTCGTGCGTGCGCTCCGCCACCAGGCGGGCCAGCTCGTTGGCGCGCGTCCGCATCCGCCGCGTCCGCCAGCGGAGCAGGGCGGCCACCAGGACCAGGGCCACCAGCACCGTCAGGAAGTAGAACGGCACGGTCTCGTAGAAATGGGGCTCCAGGGTGAAGCGGTAGCTGGCCTCGGCGCCCCCGAATTCCCCGGCGCCGTTGCTGGCCTGGACGCGGAAGCAATGGCGCCCCGGTGCGATGTTTGTGTAGTAGGCGGTCCGACGCTGACCGGCCTGGATCCACTCGCGGTCGTAGCCGTCGAGACGGTAGCGGAACTGGATCTTGTCGGCGGCGCGGAAGGAGAGTGCGGTGTACTGGAACTCCAGGTCCCCGCTGCCGGGCGGGGCGCTGTAGGGCGCCGCGACCTTGACCGGCGTATGTCCAATGAGAACCTGCTCGATGAGCACGGGCGGGTAGGCATGGTCCTGCCCCACCGTGGCCGGGTCGACGACGACCACGCCCTCCGTGGTGGCGAACCAGAGACGCCCGTCGCTCGCCCGCCAGCCGGACGGCGACGAGCCGCCGTTGCATTCGCTGGACTGCATCCCGTCCGAGCGCCCGAAGTTGAGGCAGGCCAGGCCCGGCAGGCTTCCCTCGGCGTAGGCGTTCAGCTCCTGCTTGGATACGCAGAAGATGCCGCGGTTGCAGGACATCCAGAGCCGGCCCCGGGCATCTTCCAGGATCTGGAAGACCATGTCGTCGAAGAGGCCGTCCTTGCGCGTGAAGGCGGTGAACGCCCCGTCCCGGTACCGCACCAGGCCGGCGCCCACCGTGCCGATCCAGAGGGTGCCGGCCGCGTCGAGGTACATGCCGAGCACCACCCGGTCCGGCATGCCGTCGGCCGCGGTGAAGCTGGTCGCGCGTCCGTCCTGGATCCGGGCGATGCCCCCGTCGCAGCCGACCCAGATGGCCCCTTCCCGGTCCTCCACGAAGCCCCCCCGGGCCACGTCGCTGGGCAGCCCGTTCCGGGCCGTGTAGACATCGGCATCACGGCCGTGGAGGTGGACGACGCCGCGGCCCACGGTGCCGAGCCAGAGATCCCCGTGGCTGTCGCGCAGGATGCTGCGGACGTTCTCGATCGTCACGCTGGCGGGCACCGGCCAGCGACGGATCTGTTCGTTCTGCATCCGGCTGACGGCGGTGCTGGTTCCGATCCAGAGGGCTCCTTCGGCATCCACGTGCAGGGCGATGACGATGCCGTCCGGCAGGCCGTCCGCCGACGTGTAGACCCGGATCCGCCCGTTCTCGAGTCGGTTCAGACCCTGTCCCCAGGTCCCGATCCAGAGGCTGCCGTCGGGGGTCTGGCAGATCGTGCGCACGTTCGGATGCGAGAGCCCCTCGGCCACGGAATAGGTGGTGAACAGGCCGTCGCGCAGGCGATGCAGGCCGGAGGTGAAGGCCCCGATCCAGAGGTTGCCCTCGCGGTCCGCCAGCAGGCACCGGATGTTGTCGTTGTCGATGCGCTCCTGCCGGCGCAGCGAGGAGAACTTTCCGCCGCGGAGCAGGTTGAGACCTCCACCCTCGGTCCCGATCCAGAGGCTGCCCCGGGCGTCGGCGAGCAGGGCGGTGATGATGTTGCGGGTCAGCCCGTCCTCCGTGGTGTACATCTGGATCTGGCCCTGCTGGAGCCGGCGCAGCCCGTCGTAGGTGCCGATCCAGAGGGCGCCGTCGGGTCCCTCCGCCAGGGAGAGCACGTTGGCGTGGACCAGACCCTCCACGCTGTCGAAGGTCCGGAAGTTGCCCTCCTCGCAGCACAGCAGGCCCTCGTTGGTCCCGGCCCAGAGCCGGCCCGCTCGATCGACGAGCAGGGCGTTGATCACGATCCCGGGCAGCAGCAGGGTGCTGCGGGGCCCTTCCTGCGGCGTGGGATCCACGGCCAGCAGCCCGCCGACGGTGCCCACCCAGAGCGTTCCGGCGTGGTCGCGGGCCAGGACGTTCACGATGCTGCTGGGGAGACCCAGATGCTGGCTGCAGTCGGTGATCTCGCCGTCGCGCATCGTCAGCAGGCCCTCCTCGCTGCCGATCCAGAGGGTGCCGCCGGGCGCGGGCAGCAGGGCATGGACGATGGCGAAGGGCAGGCGCGGGTTGCTGTTCTGATCGAAGAGCTCGAAGTGCGCTCCGTCGAAGCGCAGCAGGCCCTCCTGGGTCCCGACCCACACGTAGCCCGTGGAGTCCTGCGCGAGGGCGGTGATGATGTCCTGGGGCAGGCCGTCCCGCTTGCCCCAGCTGTCGTGGATGTACTGGGTCAGGTCCCGGTCCGGCGCCAGTCCCAGCGCCGGCCGCGGCGAGGCGAGCAGAGCCACGGCCAGAACCGCGAAGATCCGCCGCCAGTTCGGGCAGCGAACAGCCCGCGGATCCAGGCCATGGCGACCTTCCAGCAACGGGAATCCCATAGCCGGACACCTCTCGAAGCATGCAGCCGGGCCCGCGACGACCGCAGGCCCCGCAGGGAGTATCGGCAGGCCTGGCAGCGGGTTGAACGCTTGATGAATGGTGCGGCCGAAAGACGGGGTGGCGGCCTGCAGGGCGCGGCCGCCACGGGTCCGCTAGGGACCCGCCGCGGGCACGATGGTCACGGTGATGGTATCCGTGGCGGTCAGCTCACCCGCCGTGGCCCTGGCCCGCAGGGTGGCCGTGCTGTCGGCCAGGACGCTCGGCACGCTCCAGAGGTAGGACCAGCTGGCAATGCCCTGGGCGGTGATCCAGCCCTCGCCCGTGTCCACCTCGACCAGGTCGATCGGATCGCCGCCGCTGGCCGCGACGGCGATGCCGGTCACCAGCAACGGCGTGCCGCCGTCGAGGGTTGCGCCCGCGAACGGCGTCACGATCTGCACGTCGAGATCCTGCGCCACCAGGGTGATCCAGTCGGAAAGGACCGGGGAGTCGACCCAGTCGTTGCGGAACTGACCGTAGACGACCTTGAGGCCGCCTGCGGGGCTGAGATTGAAAGACAAGGTGTCGGCGTAGGGGATCCAGGGCACACCGGCCAGATCCGGAGCCTCGCTGAAGCGCATCCAGAGCGCCATGGCGTCGCTGTGCAGCTCGACCGCGGCCGAATCGGTCAGCTCGGCGTCGCCGTCGATCACGAAGCCGGCGTCCTCCAGTTCGTCCGGCGTGGCGGTGGTCGTGGCGGTGTAGGGGGGCAGGCCGAAGTTCCCCTGGAATTCCCCGTAGATGATCTGCTGGCCCAGCCGATCCTGCAGCCGGTAGGCGGCCGTGGCCGCGCCGGGCAGCCAGGGCGCAGAGGCCAGTGCCTCGGAGCTGGACGCGAAGCGCATCAAGCTCACGCCGGTGCTGGCCACTGTCAGCTGCACGTCGCGGCCGGCCACGGTGGGCGGGTTGCCGGCCACGCCGAAGCTGGGACGAAACTGGACCTGGATCGAGTCCCTCGCCACCTCCGAGCTGACGCCGCCGGTCATGATGCGCAGGTAAACGTGCTTGTGCTCCCCATCGCTGGTGGCCGCTCCCAGATCCCAGGGCACGCTCAGGACGGTGTCGCCCGGCACCACGGCCGTGATCAGGGGTGCCGGGAAGTTCGGCAGCGAGTCCAGCTCGGCGGTATCGCCCACGCGGCTGCTGAAGCTGACGTTGACCAGGCGGGTGGCCGTCGAGGCGGCCCCACCGGCGATCTCGAGATAGGGCCGGGCCACGATCTCGACCGCCGCCACCAGGGAGCTGGCGTTCGTCTGGCCCATGCTGTTCACGGCCTGGACCTTGTAGTAATTGGGAGCGTTGCGGAGGGGCGCCGTGTCGATGTACTGGTTGGTCGACGAGTTGGCTTTCGGGGGCATGGTGTCACGCAGGGCGAAGCTCAGTCCGTCGGCGGAGCGCAGCACGTTGTAGCTGGCGATGTCCGGATGGGGCGGCTGGTCCCAGATCACGAGCACGTTGTTGCCGCTCACGCGGGCTTCCAGGTGGAAAGGGTCCCCGGCGTCCGGCCCCGCCGGATCGAAGGGGTTGTCGAACTCGGGCTCGTCGGGCCGCTTGGTGCAGCCGAAGACCAGCAGCAGGACCGCCGGAAGCAGCAAGAGCCAGGCGAGGCGGCGGGTCGTCATGATCTTCCCTTCCCTTTCCCGCGCGACGGGCTAGAAGCCGAGCCGGCAACCCAGGTGAAGGTTCTGCAGGGATGCGGCGGAGGTCGGGGCGACGGCCGATCCGCCTTCGCCGCCGGCGGCCGAACCGCGGTTCGGCAAGGACCCCGGGCCCATCTCGATCGAGGGGAAACGGAGCCAGGCATCCAGCAGGCCGACGACCACGGCCCCGCCTGCCACGTAGAGGCCAGTGTTCCGCAGCCGCTCGGCATCCTCCATCCGGGCGTAGGACTCGTCCATGAGCTTGCGCAGGCGAAGGATGTTCGTCTCGGACACCGCGGCTTGGTAGTCCGCCCGCAGCAACACGTAATCGTCGTGGTGGTTCTGGTAGGAGAGCTCTCCCACCAGGGCGGAGATCAGCCCGCCCAGCTCCAGCGCGTTCAGCGCGTAACCCAGCCGCGGTCGGTTCAGGTAATGCTGTCCGAGTCCCGCCAGCAACAGGCCCGAGGTCAGCGCCGTGCTGCGGTGCAGGGGAAGCAGGCGGATCCGCCAGTGAAGCTCGGTGCGGTCGTCCACCACGGTGAGGGACTCCTCGTCCGACTCGAAGCCGCGCAGGGTGCAGCGCAGAGTGTATGTCCCCGGAGCCAGGGTGAGCGATCCCGCCAGCGGAAAGGTACCCAGATCGCGTCCGTCGAGCCAAACCGCCGCGCCAGCGGGACCGGCCAGGTGCACCGTGGCGGTGCCGCTCGCAGCCGCCGCCGGCCCGGCCAGGAGCAGGGTCAGCAGCAGCCACCCGGCGCCTTCGCGCCAGGCAGGGACCGCTGTCGGTTTCTGGGCGGGCATCGTGGTCATCCGTTTCTCAGGGGGACCAGCGGTCGCCGGATCGCACGCCGTGACCGGGTTGGGCGGCAAGTATAGAAGATCCTGCCCACAAGGCAAGGAGTCAAACACCTGGTTGCGCTGCCGGTTCCCCCGCCGCGGCGGCGGTCTAGCCGCGATGGTAGGGCATGCCGCGCAGGATGGTCAGGCCGCGATAGATCTGCTCCACGAGCAGCAGGCGTGCCATCTCGTGCGTCAGGGTCAGGCGCGACAGGCGCAACGTGCGGTCGGACCGCTCGCGCACGGCCGGGTCCAGTCCCTCGGCGCCCCCCACGAGGAAGTCCAGGCTGCCATGGCAGCCCAGCACTCCGGCCAGATCCCGCGAGGTGACGGGCTCGCCCCGCTCGTCCAGGGCGATCACCAGGCCGTGCCCGCCGGCCGGGCCGAGGCGGGCCAGCAGGTCCCCGGTGACGCGCTCGCGCGGGCCGTCCCGGACCTCCTCCAGCTCGAAGGGGGCCAGCGGGCGGATGCGGCGCGCGTACTCGGCGATCAGCTCGGCGAGCCGCCGGTCCTTGAGCTTGCCCACGGCCAGAACGCGTATCATGGTCCCCCTTCTCTAGCTTTTGGTGGTGCGAGAATCAAGATCGAATCGAGATCAGGAATGACTTGACAGACCAAGCGCCGCTTATTGTATTTGTCTCAACCCGTTAAACGAGTCACAGGGACGGGCATGCGGCCGGCCCGGCGACAGCGGTCTCCGCATCCCTTTCATCCTCCGAACAAGCCCGGGTCCGCGCATGATTGCATCGCCTCCGCTTGTGTCCGTCAGCACGGGAGTCCTGGCCGGCTTCGCGACCGTCCTCCTGTTCCTGCTGTTCGGTATCTTCTTCGCGATGCTGGCCCTCGGCATCGCCAAGCTGCTGCGACCCCACAACCCCCACGCCGCGAAGCTGACGACCTACGAGTGCGGCGAGCTGCCCCGCGGTTCCTCCTGGGTTCGCTTCAACATCCGCTTCTACCTGGTCGCCCTCTTCTTCATCGTCTTTGACGTCGAGGTCGTCTTCCTGTTCCCCTGGGCGGTCGTATTCAAGCAGCTCTACCCCGTTCCGGGGCTGGGTCCCCTGGTCTTCTGGGAGATGATGGTCTTTCTCGGCATCCTCGCGCTCGGTCTGGCCTACGTCTGGGTGAAAGGCGACCTGGACTGGGTGAAGGGTCTCGCGGACCGGGACCTGGACCAGCGGAACGTGGAGGAGGTTTCCGTACGATGAGCCGGGAAAGCACCACCCCGCCGCCTGGCTACGATCCCGCGCGCGAGCACATGCTCGATTTCAAGGTCGACGAGCAGCTGGCGCAGCTCGTCGTCAGCGAGCGCAAGAACTTCATCCTGACGACCATCGACGAGGTCTTCAACTGGGCGCGGCTCTCGAGCCTGTGGCCGGTGACCTTCGGTCTGGCCTGCTGCGCCATCGAGATGATGGCCGCCAGCGCCACCCGCTACGACATCGACCGCTTCGGCGCCGGTGCCTTCCGCGCCACGCCGCGCCAGGCCGATCTGATGATCGTCTCGGGCACGGTGACCGCCAAGATGGCGACGCGCCTGAAGCTCATCTACGACCAGATGCCCGAGCCCAAGTGGGTCGTGGCCATGGGCAGCTGCGCCATCGGCGGCGGCCCCTACTTCAAGTTCGGCTATCACGTCGTCAAGGGGGTCGATTTCCTGGTCCCCGTCGACGTCTACATCCCCGGCTGTCCGCCGCGGCCCGAGGTGCTGCTGGACGGCCTGATGCGTCTGCAGGACAAGATCCGGGGCCGCAAGGGCAAGTTCCGCCCGCCCAAGTGGGTCCAGGACTACGCCCAGAAGATCCCCTACCGCAGGTGACCCGGAAGGGTCGCGAGGACGGGCGAGCATGCAAGACAGGGACATCTACGAGCTGCTGGCCGGGAAGCTGGAGGACGCCGAGCTGGCCTGGCGGGAGGCCGGGCCGGAGGCCTACGCGCTGGTCCCGGCCGCGCGGATCCACGAGGCGGCGATCTTCTTGCGGGAGGACCCGCGCCTGTCCTTCGACCTCCTGATGTGCCTCTCGGGAATCGACTGGGACGGCTACGACGAGAGCGGCAAGGGCAAGAGCGTGGACATCCTGGGCTACAACCCGGACGGCACGCCGGAGACCAGCGACCGCGTGGCCGCAGGCGATCTCGGCGTGGCCTATCACCTCTACTCCTATCGCCACGACCACAAGTTCGCCATGCAGGTGCGCCTGGCGCGCGACAATGCGACCGTGCCCACGGTCTCCGACGTCTGGCCGACGGCCGACTGGCACGAGCGGGAGGCCTGGGACCTGCTGGGCATCCGCTTCGCCGGCCACCACGATCTGCAGCGGATCCTCCTGGACGAGGAATGGGTGGGCCATCCCCTGCGCAAGGACTACCAGATGCCGGACCGCTGGACCGAGGTCCCGCTCGCGGGCCAGCCTTACAGCAAGAATCCCTTCAAGCAGGACAACGCGCCCCCCGCGGGCGGCGACGACTCCGGCGAAGGATGACCATGGCGACTGACGACAGGACACCGGCCGCCGCCGGGGGCTGGAGCGAGACGGAGGACCTGCCGGGTCTCCGGTCCGAGCTGCTCGAGATCAACATGGGGCCCCAGCACCCGGCCACGCACGGGGTGCTGCGCCTGCTGGTCAAGACCGACGGCGAGATCGTCTACGAGGTCAAGCCCTACATCGGCTACCTGCACCGCTGCGCCGAGAAGATCGCCGAGGGCTGCGATTACAAGCAGTGGACGGTCTACACCGACCGCTTCGACTACCTGGCGCCCATGAACTGCAACTTCGCGTACGTGACCGCGGTGGAGCGCTTCCTGGACTTCCCGGTCCCCGAGCGGGCGCAGTACATCCGGGTGGTCTGCGCCGAGCTGCAGAGGATCGCTAGCCATCTGATCGCCCTCGGCACCTTCGGCCTCGACATGGGCGCCTGGACGCCGCTGCTCTACTGCTTCCGCGAGCGCGAGGAGATCCTCAACCTGTTCGAGCGGCTGTGCGGCGGGCGCATGCTCTACAACTACATGTGCGTGGGCGGGGTGCGCTTCGACCTGCCGGAGAAGTGGCGCGAGGATGTGCTTGAGTTCGTGCGCTGGTTCGAGAAGAACAAGATCGACGATTACAACACCCTCCTCTCCTACAACAAGATCTTCATCGAGCGGACGGCCGACGTGGGCGTGATCAGCGTCGAGGACGCACACGCCTACGGCTGCACCGGCCCGGTGCTGCGCGGATCGGGGATCCAGTGGGACTGCCGCCGCAACGATCCCTACGCGGTGTACAGTCATTTCGAGTTCGACATTCCCTACGGCACGGGGGAAGTGGGGACGCCGGGCGACTGCTGGGACCGCTACATGGTCCGGGTGCGGGAGATGGCCGAGTCCTGCAAGATCATCCGCCAGGCGCTCCGGGGCCTGCCGGAGGGGCCGATCCTGGCCGACGAGATCAAGCGGGTGCTGCGGGTGCCCGCCGGTTCCTGCTACACGCGCACCGAGAGCGCCAAGGGGGAGCTGGGCCACTTCATCATCGCTGACGGCGGCACCAAGCCGTTCCGCAACAAGGTGCGCTCGCCTTCCTACTGCAACCTGAGCGTGATCGAGAAGATCGGACGGGGCCTGATGGTCTCGGACCTGGTGGCCACGGTGGGTTCGCTGGACATCGTCCTGGGGGAGATCGACAGGTAGTCATGGTCATTGTCACAGACGTGTACCAGAAGATCCTCGGCGCCGGCGCATCCCCTCAGGTCCTCCTGGTCCTGGGCGGGTTGACCATGGCTCTCGTGATGGCGCTGGTGATGGCCGCCTGCGCCATCGTCTTCACCTGGATGGAGCGCAAGGTGGCGGGCTTCATGCAGAGCCGCTACGGGCCCATGCGGGTGGGACACTGGCACGGCGTGGCGCAGCCCGTCGCCGACATGCTCAAGATCCTCCAGAAGGAGGACATCATCCCCGCGGAGGCCGACAAGTTCTTCTTCCGGGTGGCTCCGCTGATCATCTTCCTCGGCTCGCTGCTGGCCTGGGCGGCCATCCCCTTCGCGCCGGGCTTCGTCGCCGCCGACCTGGACCTGGGCCTGTTCTACATCTTCGCGGTGAGCGGGCTGGCGGTCATCGGCATCCTGATGGCGGGCTGGGCCTCCAACAACAAGTGGGCCCTCTACGGAGCCGCCCGCGGCGCCGCCCAGATCGTCAGCTACGAGATCCCCATCGCCCTGGCGGCGATCCCGGTGGTCATGTACACCGGATCGCTGAACATGAATGACATCGTGCACGCCCAGCAGGGCGGGGTGGCGGGCTGGTTCCTGCTGCGCAATCCCTTCCTGTTCCTGGCGTTCCTGATCTACTTCATCTGCTCCATCGCCGAGGTGAACCGGACTCCCTTCGATCTGCCGGAGACCGAGTCGGAGCTGGTGGCCGGCTACCATACCGAGTACACCGGCATGCGGTTCGCCTTCTTCTTCCTGGCCGAGTACGCGAACTTGTTCCTGGTTTCCTGCATCGCCACGGCGGTGTTCCTCGGCGGTTGGCAGAATCCGGTCCCGGGCGTGAACGTCGCCCCGGGGCTCGTCTTCGTCGTGAAGGCGACGGTGCTGGTCTTTCTGCAGATGTGGATGCGCTGGACGCTGCCGCGCCTGCGCGTGGACCAGCTCATGTACGTCTGCTGGAAAGTCATGATCCCGCTGTCGCTCGTCTGCGTGGTCGGCGCCGGGATCTGGATGATGGTGCTCGGGCAGCTGGCGCACTGAACGCCGCCCGGCTCCGGGGAGCGACCCGATGGCCCAGTACTTCGCGGACATCTTCCATACAGTCAGCTCCGTGCTGCAGGGCATGGGGATCACGCTCAAACACTTCGTCCGGAAGCCCGTGACGCTGCAGTATCCGGACGAACGCTGGGTGCTGCCGGAACGCTTCCGCGGCTTCGTGCACAACAACATCATCCGCTGCAACGCCTGTCTGGGCTGCGCCAAGGCCTGCCCGGTCTCCTGCATCTACATCGAGACCGAGGGCAAGGGCAAGGACCGCTACATGACGCGCTGGGCCGTGGATTTCAACAAGTGCATCTGGTGCGGCTTCTGCGTCGATCCCTGCCCCACCAACGCGATCAGCATGAGCCACGACTACGACCACTCCCTCTACGACCGCCGGCGCCTGGTCTACGAGTACGTGCCCCCGGACAAGCCAGTCCCCTGTCACCGGGAGAAGCGGCTGGAGATGGGGTACTTCGTGGAGGAGAAGTCCGCCGGCGAGGGCGCGGAGCAGCCCAAGCCGCGGGCGAAGCCGGCGCCGGATCCCGCCCCCGCGGCTCCGCCGGCCCCGGCCCCGGAATCCCCGCCGGCCGGGGCGGACAGGAAAGGGGAGGACCAGTGACCGGCGACCTGATCTTCTACGCCTTCGCCCTGTTGACGGTGATCTCGGCCTTCTTCGTGGCCTTCAGCCAGAACATCGTGCACGCGGGCTTCAGCCTCCTATTCACCCTGTTCGGCGTGGCGGGCCTCTATGCGCTGCTGGGGGCGGATTTCCTCGCGGTCGCGCAGCTGATCGTGTACGTGGGGGGCATCCTGGTCCTGGTCCTCTTCACGGTCATGATGACCCGCATCCCCCGGAGTCAGGCGGCGCGGCGCGGGCTGGATCGGATGGTGGCCCCGGGCATCCTGGCGCTGGTGATCCTCGCGATCGTCTACATGGTTATCACGCGGACCGACTGGCCCATGGCGCATCCCGCTCCGGCGAAGGCCACCACGGCGGAGATCGGCACCGAGTTCATGACCAACTACATCTTCCCGTTCGAGTTCGCCTCCCTGCTGCTGCTGGCGGCCATGATCGGCGCCGCCATCCTGATCCGCGAGTTCCAGGCGCCGGTGGATGACGGGCCGGACGAGTCCGCGGCCCCCGGGGAGGCCCCGGCCCCGTCCGCGGCCGCCGGCGAAGAGGAGGGGCATTCGTGAACGTCGGCCTGAACCAGTTCCTGTTCGTCGGTGCCGTCCTGTTCGCGCTGGGCGTCTTCGCCGTCATGTCGCGGCGCAACGCCGTCGGGCTGCTCATGGGCGTGGAGCTGATCCTCAACGCCTGCAACGTCAACTTCGTGGCCTTCGCCCGCTTCGTGGAACACGGGGCCAGCGGCCAGGTCATCGCCGCCTTCGTGATCGTGCTGGCGGCGGCGGAGGCCGCCGTGGCCCTGGCCATCGTGCTGGCCATGTACCGCAACTTCGGTACCGTCCACGTGGACACCGTCAATCGTCTGAAGCGCTGAGGGGAGTCCAGTCGATGAGCGACGCCGCCATCCTGCAGACGGCCCTGATCATCCTCGGCCTGCCCATCCTGTCCTATGCCGTCGTCTTCTTTCTCGGCAACAAGCTGCCGCGACGGGGCGATTGGCTCAGCGTGGGCCTGCTGGGCGTCTGCGAGATCCTGGCCCTGCGGATCTTCTTTCATTTCTGGCAGGTGGCCGATCCCGGCTTCCGCGTGGAGGGCAACCTGACCTGGCTGGACCTCGGCGCCTTCAAGCTGCAGGCGGGTATCCTGGTGGATGGCATGACGGCGGTCATGCTGATGGTGGTCTGCACGATCAGCTTCGTGGTCCATCTCTTCTCGGTGGGATACATGCACGGGGACCGGCGCTACGATCGCTACTTCGCCTTCCTGGGCTTCTTCACCTTCGCCATGCTGGGCATCGTGCTGGCCAACAACCTGTTCTTCCTGTACATCGGCTGGGAGCTGGTGGGGCTGGCCAGCTACCTGCTGATCGGTTTCTTCTTCGACCGGCCCACGGCCGCGGCGGCCGGCAAGAAGGCCTTCCTGACCAACCGTGTGGGGGATTACGGGTTCTGGATCGGCATCCTGCTCTTCTTCACCGCCTGCGGCACCATGAACTACTTCGAGCTGTTCGCGAGGGTGCACACCGGCGCCATCGGTGGCGCGCTGCTGACCTGGGCCGGCATCGCCCTCTTCGGCGGCTGCCTCGGCAAGTCGGCCCAGATGCCACTGCACATCTGGCTGCCCGACGCCATGGAGGGCCCGACGCCGGTCAGCGCCCTGATTCACGCCGCCACCATGGTGGCCGCCGGCGTGTACATGATCGCGCGGCTGTTCCCCCTGTTCACGCCCGAGGCCCTGCTGGTGATCGCCTACGTCGGCGCCATCACCGCCTTCCTGACCGCGACCATCGCCGTGGTCAAGACGGACATCAAGCGCTCGCTGGCCTACTCGACCCTCAGCCAACTCGGCTACATGGTCATGGCGGTGGGTGTGGGGGCGGCCGCGAGCGGCATGTTCCACCTGACGACGCACGCCTTCTTCAAGGCCCTGCTCTTCCTCGGCTCCGGCTCGGTGATCCACGCCGTGCACTCGCAGGAGATGCCGGAGATGGGCGGCCTGCGCCGCAAGATGCCCGTGACCTTCGTGACCATGCTGATCGCGACCTTGGCCATCTCCGGAGTGCCGTTCTTCGCGGGCTTCTACAGCAAGGACGCCATCCTGGCCTCGGCCCTGGCCTTCGGCATGGAGCACCCGGCCCACATGGTGCCATTCATCCTGGGGATCGCGGCCGCCGGCATCACCGCCTTCTACATGTTCCGCCTCATCTTCCTGACCTTCACCGGCAAGCCGCGGGTCCAGGAGAAGTACGACCACGCCCACGAATCGCCCTGGGTCATGACCGTGCCGCTGATGGTCCTGGCCGTCCTGTCGGTGATCGGCGCGGGCTGGAAGGGGCCGAGCGAGGGCTGGTTCGCCCGCTTCGCCGCCCCCTACGACATTCCGGCCATCGTGGCCGAGTTCGCCGGTCCGGCCCCCGCGGCCGCCGTGCCGCAGACGGCGTACGGGACGGCGGCGGAACCGGAGGCGGCCGCGGCGCACGCGACCCCGGCCGGTCACGCGGCGGGGAGCGAGGCCGCGGGCGCCGTGCACGGGAGCGAGCCCGCCGGCGCGCACGCGGCCGGCGGTCCGCATGACATCCACCACCTGGCGCACCAGCGTGCCATGCTGATGTCCATCATCATGGCGGGTCTGGGAATCCTGCTGTCCTGGCTGACGTACGGGGCGCGGGTGATCAAGGCCGAGCGCGTGCAGGCCGCCCTGCCGGACGTGCATCACGTGCTGCAGAAAATGTACTTCTTCGACGACATCTACGCGGCGACGGTCTATCGCGGGCTGCTGGCCTGGAACGCGCTCTGCGCCGCTTTCGACCGCTACGTCATCGACGGCGTCGTCAATGGCAGCGGCTACCTGACACGGATTCTGAGCTGGCTGACGGGCCGCTTCGACAACTGGGTGGTCGACGGTCTGGTCAACGGAGTGGCGGCCCTTTTCCAGAGTGCTGGGGAAGGGCTGCGTCGCATCCAGACGGGACGGCTGCAGACGTACCTCGTGTACGCGGCTTGCTCCGTCGTGCTGCTGATCTTCATCTACCGGGCCTTGTAGGTGCCGAATCCCCGAGAGGAGCGCCGAGAATGGGTGAGCACATTCTGTCCTGGATGACGTTCTTCCCGGTCATCGGGGCGGTGGTGATCGTATTCATCCCCGCGACCAGGAAGGAGATCATCAAGACCACGGCCGCCGCCGCCGCCGCGGTGCCGCTGGTGCTGGCCGTCCAGCTCTTCATCAACTTCGATCGGGGCACGTCCGGTTTCCAGTTCTCCGAGCACTACACCTGGATCAAGGCCTTCAACATCGAGTACTTCATGGCCGTCGACGGCCTCAGCGTGTCGATGGTCATCCTGACCGCTCTTCTGAGCTTCATCTGCATCATCGCCTCGTGGAACATCGAGAAGGCCAGCAAGGGCTACCTGGCCCTGTTCCTGCTGCTCGAGACCGGGATGCTCGGCGTCTTCTGCGCGCTGGACTTCTTCCTCTTCTACGTCTTCTGGGAAGTCATGCTGCTTCCCATGTACTTCCTGATCGGCATCTGGGGCGGTCCGCGCAAGGAGTACGCAGCCATCAAGTTCTTCCTCTACACGCTGGCCGGATCCGTCTTGATGCTGCTGGCCATGATCGCCTTCTACTTCAACGTGCAGAATCCGCTCACCGGCGAGCACACCTTCAACATGCTGTACATGATGGACCAGGCGAACCACTCGTCCTGGCTGGCGCTGACCGGTGTCCGGCACATCATCTGGATCGCGCTGTTCATCGGATTCGCCATCAAGGTGCCCATCTTCCCGTTCCACACCTGGCTCCCTGACGCCCACGTCGAGGCTCCCACGGCCGTGTCCGTCATTCTGGCCGGCATCCTGCTGAAGATGGGAACCTACGGCATCCTGCGCATCAGCTACCCGATCCTGCCCGACGCGGCCCTCTGGTTCAGCTTGCCGCTGGCGGTGCTGGGCATGATCAACATCATCTACGGCGCCTGCTGCGCCATGGCCCAGAGCGACATGAAGAAGCTGGTGGCCTACTCCTCGATCAGCCACATGGGCTACGTGCTGCTGGGCATGTCGGCCTTCACGGAGCAGGGCATCAACGGCGCCGTGTTCCAGATGTTCAACCACGGCTGCATCACGGCCATGCTCTTCCTCTGCGTTGGCGTCATCTACGACCGCGCCCATCACCGCGAGATCAACGGCTTTGGCGGCCTCGGACTGCAGATGCCCGTCTACACCAGCGTCTTCTCCCTGGCGCTGTTCGCGGCGCTCGGGCTGCCCGGCCTCTCGGGCTTCGTGAGCGAGGCCCTCGTCTTCCTGGGGGCCTTCCCGGTCTACCGCACCATCACCATGCTCAGCGCCATCGGCATCGTGATCGGAGCCGCCTACGTGCTGTGGATGCTGCAGCGCGTGTTCCTCGGCCCCAGGAACGAGAAGTACGACAAGCTGCCCGACATCAGCGCCCGGGAGCTGGTCACCCTGGTCCCGATCGGACTGATCGTTCTGCTCCTCGGCGTCTACCCGATGCCGGTGCTCAACCTGATGAAGGTGACGCTCAACAACCTGATCAAGGTCGTCGCGGGCTGAGCGGAGAGTCCCGCGTACGGTCAAGGAGCCGGTCTTGGTGGATATCATGAACGCCGCCATTCCCGCGTGGTCGGACCTGCAGCACTTCCTGCCCGAGGTGATCCTCTGCGGCACCTTCCTGCTGGCGATCCTGGGCGACATGGTCGTGCGGGGACGCCGGCCGCTCGTCCCGTTCCTGCTCAGCCTGGCCGGCACGGCGGTGGCCCTGGCCTACGCCGTCACGGACGTTCCGCGGACGCCCCACACGATCCTGGGCAGCCTCGTGGTGGTGGACGGGATGGCCGCCTTCTTCCGCATCCTCTTCATCTTCGTCGCCCTGGTGACCCTGCTCTTCAGCTGGGCCAGCGAGGAGATCATGGGGCGCCGGCGGGAGAACAAGGGTGAGTTCTACGGCCTGGTGGTTCTGCTGACGGCGGGCATGGCGATCATGGCCGAGGCCCGCGACATCCTGATGCTCTACCTCTCCCTCGAGATGGTGGGCCTGGGCAGCTACGTGCTGGCGGGCTACATGCGACGGAGCCTGCGTTCCACCGAGGCCTCGCTCAAGTACGTGATCTTCGGAGCCGTCTCCAGCGGCGTCATGCTCTACGGTCTATCGCTGCTGTACGGACTGACCGGGAGCACGACCTTCGATCAGATCCGCGTCGCCCTGCAGGACGGCAACGCCCCGCCGTTCACCTTGCTCGTGATCACGGTTCTCGTGCTGGTCGGGATGGGTTACAAGATCGCCATGGTGCCGTTCCACTTCTGGTGTCCCGACGTCTACGAGGGAGCGCCGACGCCGGTGACGGCCTTCTTCTCGGTCGGTCCCAAGGCCGCCGGCTTCGCGCTCATGATCCGCTTCTTCTACACCGTCTTCCTGGCCGGCCCCGGGACGGGCTCGGCGACCGGACTGCTGCAGAAGGTGGACTGGCCCCTGCTGATCGCCCTGCTCTCGGTGGTGACCATGACCTACGGCAACGTGGTCGCCCTGCGCCAGAGCAACGTCAAGCGCCTGCTGGCCTACTCCAGCATCGCGCACGTGGGCTACCTGCTGATGGGCTTCCTGCTGCTGACCGCCGCGGGCCTGCAGGCGATCCTCTTCTACCTGCTGGTCTACGCCCTGATGAACCTGGGCGCCTTCCTCTTCGTGCTGGCCGTCAACAACCGGCTGCGCAGCGAGGAGCTGGCAGACTACGCCGGGCTGGGCTTCCGCGCGCCCTGGGCGGCGGCCATGATGACCCTCTTCCTCTTCTCGCTGACGGGGCTGCCGCCCACCGCCGGCTTCATCGGCAAGTTCTACCTCTTCGCCGAGGTCATGCATCAGCAGTACTACTGGCTGGCGGTGGTCGGCGTGCTGAACAGCGTGGTCAGCCTCTTCTACTACATGAAGATCGCCAAGGCCATGTACTTCACGCAGTACGAGGGCGACGAGAGCACCGGCCAGCTGCGCCTGGCCCCCTTGCACATGGTCGTGATGGTGCTGCTGGCCGTCCCGACCCTGGTGCTGGGCCTTTACTGGCCCTACTTCAAGGGCCTGGCGGATCAGGCCATCGTGCACTTCAGCGGCCTGTAGTCCGCTCGCCGCCATTCGGCAGCAGGGAAAATCCAGGGCTCCGGGAGCGATCTCCCGGAGCCCTCGCGTCTTGCCGCCGTGGCGGCGGTGGTTAGCGGACCAGCTGCATCCGCTCGGTCAGGTGGACGTCACCGGCCTCCAGGCGGTAGAAGTAGGTGCCGGAGGCGACCGGCTGTCCGGTCCCGTCGCGGCCGTTCCACTGTGTCGAGTGCGTGCCCGCGGGCAGCGCCGCGTCCACGAGCGTGGCCACCTTGCGGCCGTCCACGGCGTAGACGGTCAGCGTCACGTGCCGCGCCTCGGGCAGATCGAAGAAGATGGTGGTCAACGGGTTGAACGGGTTGGGGACGTTCTGGCGCAGGCCGAAGCGCTGCGGCGTGACGTCCGGCGTCCGGCTCAGGTCGTCGTCGATCCGCACCTGGTAGTCCTCCACCTCGCCGTCCGGCGCCGCGCCGACGGGCGCCAGGCCGCCCAGGCTGCTGAAGCGGAAGCGGGCGTAGCTGGTCAGGGCCGGCAGACCGGTGACCGGCAGGTTGAAGGCCAGGTGGTTCACGCCCGGCGCGAGCGGCTGGGCCGCGAACACCTGGTCGATGGCCTGGAACCAGCTGCCGTCTCCCTGGAAGTCGATCCAGGCGTCGAGCAGTCCGGGCGCCGAGGCGATGACGTCGACGGTGGCGGGTCCACCCGGCCGCAGCGGCGAGGTGAAGACCACGCCGTCCTCGTCGTCGCTACCGGCCAGATCGTCGCCATCGGCGGCGGGCGTGGGCTGGCCGTTGGGCTCGCCGTCGATGCTGCCGCCGAGCATGAAGCCCGGCACCACGATGTGGGCCGCACCGTTGCTGGCCAGCAGCGTGGGGTAGGTGGGATCGGGTGCGTCGCCGAAGTCCATCTGCTCGACGGGCTCGCTCTGCAGCATGAAGGCCAGGTCGATGGACTGGCCGAACATCTCGTGCTGCGGCGGGTAGCGCAGCTCCTCCCAGGGGCCGGGATAGGGCTCGACGCCCAGGCCCCAGACGGCGTCGTCGTTCCAGTGGTCCAGCGAGGTCTTCCAGCCGAAGAACGCATCGGGATCCAGCGGCTGGGCTTGCACGTCGAGCCAGTAGACGGTGTCGTTCCCCTCCTGCAGGAACGCGTTGGCCGGATCGATGTGGAACGTGTACATGAAGCACTGGTGGTCGCCCGGGAAGATGTACAGATCCGGCGGATCCATCCAGCCCTCCTCGATGTCGCCGGCGAAGACGCTCCACTCGAAGCTGCCCGGTGGGAAGTCCATGAACCAGACCGGCTCGCCCGGCATGCTGTAGGGCACCGGGCCCGCCGGGACGTCCCGGTGGATGCTGAGCCGGAACGAGACGCCCAGGGGATCCCCCTGGAAGGGCAGGTAGTCGTTGCGCCAGGAGCCCCAGATGGTGACGGTGGTGATCCGTCCCGGCTCGGTGCAGAGCCAGTCGTCGGCCAGGATGAAGGGCTCGGTCGCGTTGACGTCGATGCCCAGGGGCGAAAGGTCGGGATCCTGGCGCCACTTCCAGGTCTGCTGCTCGTGGATCTCGACCGTGTAGTCCTCGATCTCGCCGTCCGGCGCCGGGCCGGCGTAGCTCAGGCCGCCCGCGGTGCTGAAGCGGAAGCGGGCGTAGGTCTGGCCCGGAACGGCGGCGGCCGGGACGACGAAGTTCAGGCTGTTCAGCCCCGGTACCAGAGGCAGCGAGGCATAGATCTGATCGATGGCCTCGGAGAAGGTGCCGTCGCCGCCGAAGTCGACCCAGGCGTCCAGCAGACCGTTCACCGAGGCTGTGACATCCACCGTGGCCGGCTGGCCGATCTGCAGCGGCGAGGTGAAGGTCACGCCGTCCTCGTCGTCGATCCCGTTCAGATCGTCGCCGTCGGCCAGGACCGACGGCTGGCCGTCCGGCTCGCTGTCCTCGGCGACACCCAGACGGATGCCCGGGACGACGGTGTGCTGCGGCCCGAAGCTGGCCAGGAGGGTCCGGTAAGTGTCGGGCGCGTCGCCGAAGTCCTCTTCGAGCGCCGGCTCACCGGTGAGCACGAAGGCCAGGTCGATGGACTGGCCGTGCATCTCGTGCTGCGGCGGATAGCGCAACTCGAACCAGGGTCCCATGTAGGGCTCCGCGCCGCGACCCCAGACGGCGTCGTCGTTCCAGTGGTCGAGCGAGGTCTTCCAGCCGAAGAACGCCTGGGGATCCAGGGGCTGGGCCTGCACGTCCAGCCAGTAGACCATCGGCTGGTCGGGAGAGCCGTGCTGGTAGAAGGCCTGCGTGGGATCGATGTGGAAGTTGTACTGCCAGCAGATGTCATCGCCCGGGAAGGCGTACTCGTCCGGCGGATTCATCCAGCCCTCGGGTCCTTCCCCGAACGGCCGCGCGGAGAACTCTCCCGGCTGAAAGGTGTACTCCCACAGCAGCTCGCCGGGGATGCTGTAACCGTCCGGATTCTGGTTGGCCGGGATGTCGGCATGGATGCTGAGCCGGAAGACCACCTGCATGGGATCGCCGAAGGGCAGGTAGTTGTTGCGCCAGGAGCCCCAGAGGTGAATGCCCGTGACGGGTCCCGACGCGGTGCACAGGAAGTCGTCGGCCAGGATGAAGTCGAACGTCGCGTTGACGTCGATGCCCAGGGGCGACGGATCGGGCAGCTGCACCCACTTGGCCGGCATGCCTGGATCCCAGTCGGCCAGGGCGGGCAATGCCAAGCCGAGGACCAGTGCAAACAGAGCGAGAAAAGGCGTCGTTCTCATGAGAAATCCCCCCAGATTTGAACAGGCGATGTTCGATGTCTCATGGGCATGCGCGAAGATGCTATTCAATTGCAGAATTGGGACCGTGCATGCCTGGGCCCGTGGATGGAGGGCATCACCCCCTTCGGCCGGTGGTTCATGGGCGTTCTCGAGGATCATGCCGAGCCGACCATCGGTCGCTCGGTTCGTACGGAATCACAAGATCCGGATATGGGCGGGTCACTTCCCCGGCGCGTATTATATCACAGATGCAGGCGGAGAATCCTCCGGCTCTTTATGAATGCGTGGCGGCGGGATCCATCCGCGTCCGCTACGTGGGAATGCAGGCATAAGGCGTTGCGAATCATGTCATTCTACTCGGAATTCGCCGAGCACTACGAGGCGGTGTTCCCCTTCCGGGAGGCGGTGCTGGCCTTCGTGACCGCTCACCTGCAGGCGGGGAAATGGCGTATCCTGGATCTGGGCTGCGGTCCGGGACACTATGCTGGTCGCCTGGCCGCCCAGGGCCACGAAGTGGTGGGCCTCGATCTCGATCCGCAGATGATCGCCGCCGCCCGGGCAAGTCATCCCGCCGCCATCTTTCACTGCCGGGACATGATCGATCTGGAGGGGTTGGCGCCGCCCGCTTTCGGCCTCGCCTTCTGCCTGGGCAACGTGGCGGCTCACCTGCTCCGCGAGAGCGTGCCGCTTTTCCTGGGGCAGCTGTCTGGGATCCTGCGCCCGGGAGGAATCTGGCTGCTGCAGACGGTGAACTGGGACCGGATCCTCCCTCACGCGCGTTACCGCTTTCCCGATCGCGAGCTGGCCGACGGTCTCGTCTTCCAGCGGGAGTACCGCGATATCGGTCCCCGCCGCCTCTGCTTCCGAACGAGGCTGCTGCGGTCCGGCCGCACCGTCTTCGCGGGGGAGGTCGAGCTCTTCCCCGTGCGCGCCGAGGAGTACCTGCGTTGGCACGAGGCCGCCGGCTTCACCTGCGAGGGCCATTACGGGGATTACGATCGCCGGCCCTTCGACCGGCAAACGGCGCCGGCCAGCATCTTGGTCTTCCGCCGCCCGCTCAGCTAGCCCGCGGTTCTTCCTCACGCACGGTGTTGGGGGGTTCGAGGCGGCCCAGGTTGCGCAGGTTGCGGATCACGCGGCGCGACAGCATGCCGGTCATCACCACGACCGCGATCAGGCCGACCAGATCGAAGACGGTGGCGCCCAGCCCGAACACCTCGAAGGGGATGGGACCGACCAGGACCGCCACCGTGTTGAGAACGACGAGCACGATGCGCGTCTCGGTGGGCCCCACCACGCCGTAGCCGAAGCGGAAGTCCCCGAGCACCTGGCTTTCCAGGTAGATGTTGATGGAGAGGATCAGGTAGGCCACCACGATGGCCATGCCCACGGACAGCAGCATGTACGGGGAGAGCCCCAGGCCCAGCCCGATGGCCAGGGTGGAGAAGGCGTCGGTCAGATGGTCCAGGTAGAAGCCGTAGCGCGGCCGCTGGATGCCTCGGACGCGGGCCAGGGTGCCGTCGAGGCTGTCTCCGAACCAGTTGATCGCGAAGCCGAGGCTCGCCACCCAGAACCAGCCCGGCCCCAGGTTGGTCATGAGGTAGGCGAAGGTGATGAGCGCCGAGCCGAAGAGACCGATGAGGGTCATGTGGTCCGGGAGCAGCCAGCGCGGCAGCCGCCGGGCGATGTGGATCAGCAGGCGCTTCTCGGCCTCGCTGAGGACGAAGGTGGCGCGCCGCTTCGCTTCGTGGCCGCTACGCGTCATGTGCGCTTGAACCTCGCTCTCTCGTGGCGGTGCCGGCGAAATCCGGCGACGAGTCCGGGGGACCCTCCACGGCCGGCCCCGGCGGCTCATGAGTCCCTTCCCGCCCACCGCGTGGCGCGGCGGGCGATCCGCGCAGTCTAGCACAGGCCCTGCCGCCTGACGGCCTCGAATCGCGCCGCGGGCTTTCCGAGAACCGTCGCGGCGCCTATCATTCCGCAGGTCCGGTCCCGCTGCACCCGGCCGAGGAGGTCACGATGGACGAGACGCTGGATCGAGCTGGCATCTGCGCCTTCCTGGCGAAGATCGAGCTGTTCAAGGATCTGGAGCCGGCCGAGCTGCAGCGCGTGGCGGACAGCACGCAGGTGCTGGAGTTCGCCGGGGGCGAGAGGATCTTCACCGCGCACAGTCCCCGCCGCTGCCTGCACCTGATCTGCGAGGGCGAGATCGAGCTCTTCGTGGAGACCACCCCCGGCCGGGAGCGGCGGCTGGCCTTTTTCGGCCGCTACGACTTCCTGGGCGAAGGGGCCCTCCTGGACGACTATCCGCACGCCACGTCGGCGCGGGCTCTCCGCGATACCACCGTCCTGGCCATCAGCCGGGACAGCTTCGCGGCGCTCTCCCGCCAGGAGCCCGCGGTGGCCGCCCGGATCCTCTCGCGGGTGGCGCAGGTCATCTCGCGGCGCATGCGGCAGGTCAGCGGCCGGGCGGCCAACGAGGGAGTGCAGTACATCTCGGGTCGGACCCGCCGGGAGCACGACCTGCTGGGCGAGCGCGACGTCCCCCACGAGTACTATTACGGGATCCAGACCCTGCGCGCCCTGGAGAACTTCGACATCAGCGGCGTGACGCTCTCCCACCATCCGGTGCTGATCGAGGCGCTGGCCCTGGTCAAGCTGGCGGCCGCCCGGGCCAACGCCGAGCTGGGGCATTTGGAGCAGCCGGTGGCCGACGCCATCGTCCGGGCCTGCACGGAGATCCTGCACGGCAAGTTCCACCACCACTTCGTGGTGGACATGATCCAGGGGGGCGCCGGCACCTCGAGCAACATGAACGCCAACGAGGTCATCGCCAACCGCGCCCTGGAGATCCTCGGTCACGAGAAAGGCGAGTATCGCGCCTGCCATCCCAACAACCACGTCAACCTGTCCCAGTCGACCAACGACGTCTACCCGACGGCCCTCAAGCTGGCGCTGCTGAGGTCCAACCGCAGCCTGATCGAGGTGCTGCAGGAGCTGCGCGACGCCTTCGCGGCGAAGGGCAGCGAGTTCGCCGGTGTCATCAAGATGGGGCGCACCCAGCTGCAGGACGCCGTGCCCATGACCCTGGGCCAGAGCTTCGACGCCTACGCGACGACCCTCGGCGAGGAGATTCAGCGCCTGGAGCAGAACGTCAACCTCTTCCTCGAGGTCAACATGGGGGGGACGGCCATCGGCACGGGGATCAACGCCGATCCGGAGTTCGGGGCGCGGGTCGTCGCCCATCTGCGCGCGCTCTCCGGGTTCGAGGTCCGGCTGGCCGAGAACCTGGTCGAGGCGACCCAGGACACCGGAGCCTTCGTCATGTACTCCTCGGCCATCAAGCGGCTGGCCGTCAAGCTGAGCAAGATCTGCAACGATCTGCGCCTGCTCTCCAGCGGTCCGCGGGCGGGTCTCGACGAGATCGACCTGCCCAGGATGCAGCCGGGATCCTCCATCATGCCCGGCAAGGTGAACCCGGTGATCCCCGAGGTGGTCAATCAGATCTCCTTCAAGGTCATCGGCAACGACCTGACCGTGACCCTGGCCGCCGAGGCCGGCCAGCTCGAGCTGAACGTGTTCGAGCCGGTGATCGTGCAGAGTCTGTTCGAGTCCATCGCGATGCTCGAGAACGGCATGATCACGCTCAAGCATCGCTGCGTGGACGGCATCCGGGCCAACGTCGAGGTCTGTCGCCGGCAGGTGGAGAACAGCATCGGTCTGGTGACCGCCCTCAGCCCCGTGCTGGGTTACGAGGTCTGCACCGAGCTGGCCAGGGAGGCGCTGGAGCAGGGCCGCGGGGTGTACGAGCTGGTGCTGGCGAGGAACCTGCTGAGCCGCGGCGAGCTGGACCGGCTCCTCGCACCGGAGAACATGATCGGACCGCGGCACCCCGCCTGAGGGACGCCCTCCCGCCACAGGACGCCCTCCCTCCACTGGATCCGGATGCCCCGTTCTGCTAGGATGGCATCTTGCAGGCCTCGCCCCCTGTCCCGCCGGTTCCTCGGGCTGGCCGCCGGGCGCGAGGGCCTCCAGCGGAACCGGCGCCCGGAGCGTCCGAGGAGAAACGTCCAGCGCCCTGGCGATGGATCGTGGGCCCATGCGGGGGAATCGGCATCCTGCGGCGATCGTGACGCCCGCCCTGCTGGCGGCGGGGCTGACCCTGCTGGCCTGGCTCGGTTGCGGGCGGAGCGCCCTGCGCGCGGACCGGGACCTGGTGGCCGGCATCGACCCGGACCTGGCCCGTTCCCTCCTGTCTGACGACGACAGCACCTTCGCCCGCCGCGCTCACGAGGCGGGCTTCCTGCACCTGAACGACGCCTACCGCAAGATCTGGAACGCGGTGCCCACGCGTAGCGCGGCAGCCTTCCGCCCCGCCTACCGGCGGGCGCAACCGCTGCTGGCGCGCGTGGCCGCGGCCCTGGCCCGCGAGCACGGGGTCCTGGCTCCCGAGCACGACGATCAGATCCTGGCGGCGCTGCCGCCGGACACCGCCTGGGCGATCCGCAGCCGCTTCATGGAGGGGGTCGCCAGCCTCGGCTCCGGCAGCCGTCCTTGCACCGAGAAGACCCCGCTACTGGAGGCCGAGGTCCGGACGACCGCAGCCCGCGGGCTCGAGAGCTATGCCCTGTACTGGGAGATGCTGCTCTCCCAGTGCTATCGCGACCAGGGCGATCGCGCGGACCAGGAGCGGCTCCTGCAGCGCATCCTGATCCGGGCCCAGCGCGCGGGAAGTCCGGTGATGGCCTGCCAGGCGCTCGGCATCCTGGGTTTCACGCACTTCGAGGCCGGTCAGGTGGACTCCATGCGCGCCTGCTACGACCAGGCCTATGCCCTGGCCCTGCGCCACCGGCTGCCCGAACAGGTGGGGCGGATCCTCTCGTTCTACGCCTCTTACTACCAGGGTGAGGGACGCCTGGCTCTGGCCCACGAGCTGTATCTCTCCGCCCGGGAGCTCTGCCGTGCCTACAAGGGTGGGCAAGCCGAGCTGCGGTATCTCGATCGGCTGGCCGAGTTCCATGCCGACCTGGGGAGCTGGCGGGCCGTGTCGAACCTGCTGGAGCAGGCCCGCCTGCTGCTGGGCCAGCGGCGGGAGCTGTCGGCGCTCGACTACGCACAGCAAAGCCTGAATACCCGCTTGCTCCAGGCACGTCTGCTCATGAGCCGGGGTGCGGTGGACTCGGCCGAGACCCTCTTCAGGGAGATCGACGCCGCCTATAGCCAGGTCCCCTACCAGCAGCCGCGCGCCCGGGCCCAGCTCCAGCGCTGCCGCGGCCTGCTGGACAACGGTCGCTGCGCAGCGGCCCTGGCCGTGGCGCAGCAGGGGCTGCGTCTGGCGCGGGAACAGCACCTGCCGCTGGCGGAAGCCCGATTCCAGCTCCTGCTGGCCGAGGGCCGGCTGGCGCTCGACGAGCCGGAGCTCGCCGGCGAGCACCTGCGCGGCTTCGCGGCGCTCGCGAGCCGGCGGCCCGAGGCCCTCCGCGAGGAGTGGATGCAGCACGATGTCTTCGACCTGCGCCGCTGCCTGCAGGGACCGGCGACGCCTGCGGAGCGGATCGCGGCCCTGGGGAAGGCCCTGAACCGGCTGGAGTCCTGCCTGGGTCAGATGGATCCCAGCGTGCAGAGCTACCTGCTGCTGGAGAGCTGCGACCGGCTGCGCCTCCTGGTCCACGACGTTCTCGCGGGTGATCCCCGGCGCGGGTACGTCTTCGAGCTGGCCTGGCGCCGGCTGCCCGCCCGCCTGGGCCAACGGGCATCGGTCGCAGTCTCACCCGCCGCGGTATCGTGGTGGCGGGGAGCGGAGACCCTGGAGGACGTGGTCGACCGCTGGATCCTCCGCTGCGGTACGACCATGGTCCCGGGCGAGGGTGACGGGGACGGTCTGCGGAAGGTGGTGCATGTTCTCTACCTGGTGCGCGGGGATGGCGTGCTGCGCTGGACGCGCACCGCCGCCGGCGTTCGCCGCGAGCCGTTGCCGGTTGCGCCGCGCGAGCTGGAACGGCGCGTGGCGCGAAGCGTCGGGATTCTCTCCCGCGAGCCCGCGACCCCCGCGGAATCCTGGTCGTCCGGTGCGGACGAGGACCTGCGGGTGCTGGCGCGTCTCCTGCTGCCCCCCGAGTGCCAGGCGCCCGTCAGCGCGGTCGGCACCTTGCCCCTGCTCCTGATCTCTGCCGATGCCTGCCTGTCCGAGTTTCCCTTCGAGACGCTGCTGGTGAGCGGGCCGGACGGTCACGAGGCTCCCCTGCTCGCCCGCATGGACGTGGCCTACCTCCGCTTCGCGGAAAGGCGCAGAGCGACCCGGGCTCGGGGTCCCGCGGTGGTCGTGGCCCGTCCCACCCTGCCGGAGCGCCTGCGTGGCCATCCCGGGCTCGGCGATCTGCCCAACAGCGAGAGGGAGGCCAACCTGGCCATGGCCGCTTTTCCCGGGGCACGACTCCTGGAGGGCACGGAGGCCACCAAGCAGGCGCTCACCGGACTCTGGGAGCAGGCGCCCGTGATCTATCTGGCCGCCCACCTCGTGCGCGACCCGGAAGTCCCCTACGTCACCTTCGTGCCGCTGGCGCCGGCAGCCGCGGGCGATTCCCTCGCGGACACCTATCTCGACCTCACGGACATCCGGCGCTCTCGCCTCGAGGGCTGCCGTCTGGTTGTTCTGAGCACGTGTTCCAGCGGCGCACCCTACGTGGAGGGCAGCGTCGTGGCCCCGAGCCTGGGCGATGCCTTCCTGGACGCCGGGGCCGCCGCGGTAGTGCAGACCTTCTGGCACGTCGAGGACGAGGTTGCGGGCGGGCTGATGAGCCGCTTCCTGCAGGAGGTGGGCTTCGCAGGTCGTCATCCCGTCCAGGCTCTCGGGAGCGCCCGGCGGGCTTTCCTGACGGGAGATCAGGGCCTTCGCCATCCCTTCTACTGGGCGAGCTATGCCGTACAGCTGACCGATCTGGACGATCTCGGGGGGATGATGTCGGCGGCCGGCGGGAAGAGACGAAACTAGCCCGCATTATTCATGCGATAATCCGGGCCTAGGCCCCGTTCATGGCGAGCTCGCGCGCGGCGCGGCGAGCCAGCGGCGTGCCGGGGCAGCTGTCGCGGACCAGGCAGAGGAGGGACGCCGCCTCTGTGGTCTGTCCGAGTTCGCGTCGCACCAGGGCCAGATCCAGCCGCGCCAGGCCGCTGTCGGGATTCCGCGCCAGGACCAGCTGCAGCAGCGCCGCGGCAGCCTCGGGCCTGCCCTCGCGATGGGCCAGGATGGCTTCCAGGATCGCCAGCGATTCGTCCCGGGGAAAGAGCTGGCGCCGCTCGGCCAAGGCGAGACGGGCGCCGTCGAGCCGGTTCTGGGCCAGCATTCCCGCCGCGAGCCAGTAGGTCACCGCAGGCGAGCCGGGTTGCCGTTCCCGTGCCGCCACGAGACGCTCCATGGCCTCGGCCAGCTGCAAGGGCTGGTCGGCGGCGTCGCCCCGATAGTTGCCGGTGGCGGTGTCGGGCAGGCCCTCGACGTGCGGGAACACGAGACCGCGACACGAGGCCGCGGCGATCGCAGCCCGGACCGGGGCCACGACATCGCGCGGGGGATCGGCTCCGACCGGCCGGGCCCCGCGGCCGAGCCAGTTCAGTCCCGCCGCCAGCAGCACGACCGCGAGCATGGTCACCCCGAGCCTCAGTGTGGGAGTCCGCCGCCGTACGCCGGCCCGGGCCGGCACCGCGGGCCTCGCCGGGGTGGATCGACCGGCGCGGGGCCCGAGCGACTTGCCGAACGTGATCAGTTCGGGCGGTACCTGCAGATCGAGGTGGCCGGCGAGAGTGTCCGCGCGAATGCGCACCACTTCCGAGTAGAGCGCCATGCAGCCCCGGCAGCGAGCCAGGTGAGACCGCAACGCGGACGCTTCCTGTGGCTCCGCCCTACCGTCCACCAGGCGTCCCAACGACTCGATGTCGGGATGTGAACCGTTTCCGTTCATGACGATCACCGCGAGCCGAGCGGCCGTGCGCCCCGCGGTTCCTTTCTCCGGATGGGAGACGGAGGAGCGAGGCGAATTCCCACCCCGCCGGCCACCGGCCAGGACAAGCCGGCGACCGCGGCGGCCGGCATCCCCGCTCTCTCGGCTGCCAGCTGCGCGGGCACCAGGCGCCGCAGTTGCCTGAGCGCCCGGTCCAGGAGCGTGTAGGCGCTCCGCTGTCCCGCCAGTCCCAGGCGGTGGGCGATCTGCTTGGCGGTCAGACCCTGCTCGAAGTGCAGGGCGATGACCTGACGTTCCTCGGGCTGCAAACGCTCGAGTTCGGCCATGATGAGGCGCGTCTGCTCCTCCGCCTCCCGGAGCAGCAACTGCAGCTCCGGATTCTGGGCCTGCTCGCGCTCCCCCAGCTCCGCCTGCTGCTCCTCCAGGTAAGCCAGCAGGCGTCCCGAGGAACAGCCCACCGCCGGCGCGTGCCGGTCGTAGGCCGCGCGGCGGAGGCTGCGCCGGCTGACGCCGTGCTCGATGGTCTGCACGTCGGCGAGCAGGTCCTCCCTCTCCAGCTCGTATCCCAGCTGCCCGAGCCGCTCCAGGGTGGCGCGGAAGCTCAGACCGTTCGCATAGTAGAGGCGAAAGACCTCCTGCTGGCGGGGTGATAGCTTTCTCACGCCCCGGGGGGGGAGGCGGCGTCCGAAGCGGCGGCGCAGGATGTCGGTGCTGATGCTCCGGGCGACGAGCACCAGCCAGGAGGCGAGGCTGGCCCGCCCCTCGTAGCTGGCGAGCCGGCTGTGGAGCAGCTGCTCGAGGATCTCCACGAAGGCGTCGCGGGCCTCCTCCTCGTCGAAGAAGAAGCCGCGCGCCACGTGGTAGAGCAGCCCCGCGTACCGCTCCACGAAGCCATGCCAGGCCTCCGTGGAGCCTGCAAGGATGCTCTCGACCAGCTGACGATCGCTATCGTGCGTGTTGGCGAGCTGGAACATGGAATCACGTACCTCAGACAGGGATGACATACACCACTCGATTGTACCCGTTCTTCGCCGCCGATTCAACCTCCCTGCCGCAGCT
>CAZGEC010000038.1:0-7758 GCA_964524645.1 uncultured Fibrobacteraceae bacterium
TGGGGCGTGGAGTACGTGCTGCTGGGCGGCGACACCGACGTCATCCCGGCCCGCTTCGTCACGAGCACGTATCATCCCCCCGGCGGCACCACGGACATTCCCACGGATCTCTACTTCTCCTGCCTGGACGGCAACTGGAACAATGACGGCGACTACGTCTACGGCGAACCCTACACGCACTACCTCTATCCCGGCGACAATTGCGACATGGCCGACGACGTGTACGTGGGACGCGCGACGGTGAGCACGGCCGCCGCGGCCGCCGTCTTCGTGAACAAGACCATCACCTACGAGACGGCCGGGGCGGACGCAGATTACTGCGGGCGCTTGCTGATGGCCTCGGAGGTGCTCTTCCCGGACGACTGGGCGCCGGGCGACAGCATCATCCTGGACGGCGCCACCTTCTCCGAGGGGCTCAACAACGACTTCGTCCTGCCCTGCACTCAGCTGCAGACCGCGCGGCTCTACCAGACCTATGCCCTCACCGACACCCTCGGGCAGCTGCTCTATCCGGGTTCGCTGCCCTTGACCCGGCAGGCCGTGATCGACTCGCTCGACGCCGGGCACTTCGGGATCGTCAACCAGACCGGGCATGGCTTCTACTTCAACATGTCGGTGGGCGACGGCAACTTCATGGTCAGCGACGCGGACGCCCTGAACAACGGCGATCACCTCTTCGTGCTCTACGCACTGAACTGCGCCTCGGCGGCCTTCGACCAGGCCTGTCTGATGGAGCGGTTTCTGCAGAATCCCCACGGGGGCTCGGTGATCTCCATCGGGGCCTCGCGGGCCGCCTTCCCGCACACCTGCAACGCATATCAACGGGAGTTCTTCAGCCACCTGTATTGCGGTACCGAGCGGCACGTCGGCGCGCTGGTGGTTCTGAGCCGGCTGCCCTTCGTGGACAACACGTTCTACAACACCGTCGACCGCTGGACCTTCTTCAACTACACCCTGCTCGGCGATCCGTCCCTGCCCATCTGGATCGCCGCGCCACAACCCCTGACCATCGGCGCGCCCGGCGCGCTCGCGGCGGGCGACCAGTCCGTCTCGGTGCAGGTCAGCGACGCCGGCGGACCGGTCGCCGGTGCGCTCGTCTGCCTGGCCAAGGACGGGGACGACTACGCTTACGGCAGCACCGATGCTGCGGGACAGATCCAGATTCCCTTCACCCCCACCAGCAGCGGGACCGCCGTCCTGACGGTCACCGGCGACGACCTGGTCCTGACCCAGCGGAGCATTCCCGTCAGCACCGCCGGGGCCTACATCGCCGTGGCGGACATCAACGTGGTGGACGACGGCTCGGCGGGCAGCAGCGGCAACGGCAACGGCCGGCCCGAGGCCGGTGAGACCGTGGCCCTCTGGCTCCAGGTGCACGACACCGGCAGCGGCGGCGCCGCCGGTTGCACGGCCACGCTCACCACGGCGACCGCCGGCATGACGATCCTGGACGCGACGGCCGCCCTGGGCAGCGTGCCCTCGGGTGGCAACAAGTCGGCCACGGATCCTTTCCTGGTGCAGATCGCTCCCGATGTGGCGGACGGGACCATCACCGACTTCCTGGTGGTGGTGACGGACGGCGGCAGCGGCTCCTGGACGAGCGAGTGGTCCCTCACGGCCCTGGCGCCCGAACTCGAGGCCGTGGATCTGGACTGGATGGACTGGGTCTTCGGCAACGGGGATGGAATCCAGCAGAACGGAGAGCGCATCGCCGTCGACGTGACGCTCAAGAACTTCGGCGCCGGCCTCGCCGACCAGGTGACCGGCATTCTGCGCACGAGCGATCCCTCGGTGACCGTCTACGACTCGGTGGCGACCTACACCGACGTAGATCTGCTCGGCACGGCCAGCGGGGCTGCTCAGCTCTCGTTCTCCGAGGCCAACGTGAGCGTGGACAGCTGGTGCTGGATTCTCTTCACCGACAACTACGGGCGGACCTTCCGCCACGATTTCCACCTGCGGCCGCCCAACTCGCCGCAGGGCCTCGAGGGCGACAGCTCGCTGGGTCCCGACACGATCAGGTTGATCTGGCTGCCGGTGGCGGATGCCGGCGTGCGGGGCTACAACGTCTACCGCGCCCCTGCTCCCGCCGGTCCCTTCCAGCGGGTCAACGTCGACCTGATCGAGCGGACCTCCTACTTCCGGGACGAGGACCTCGACTTTCTCACGCAGTACTACTACCGGGTCAGCACGGTGGATTCCTCGCTGGTGGAAGGTCTGCCCTCGCTGGTCATCGCCAAGAGCACCGCCCCGCCGGAGCTGACGGGCTTTCCCCTGCCCTTCGGACTGGAAACCAACAGCCACATCGCCGTGGGCGACGTCAACGGCGACGGCGGCTTCGATATCGTGCTCGGCGCGGACGAGGTCTACGTCTGGAAGGCCGACGGCGAGGAGCTCTTCGACGGTGACAACAACGCGCAGACCCACGGACCAATCAGCAATCTGACCTCCGACCTGTCGGCGTGCGGCGTGGCGCTGGCGCCCCTGGACGCCGAACCCGGCCTGGAGATCGTGGCTTGCGAACGGGAGTGGGACATCGGCGACCAGAACGCCGTGCACGTCTTCCGCTGGGACGGGACCGAGCTGCCGGGCTGGCCGAAGATGCTGCGCACGGTCGGCAACGGCTGGGCCTGGGCGACGCCGGCCGTCGGCGACGTGGACGGCGACGGGGAGCCGGAGATCGTCGTCAACACCCTGGACAGCCGCACCTGGGTTTGGCACGTGGACGGCACGGAGCTGCGGGACGGCGACAGCGATCCGGCGACCGATGGGGTGTTCATCAACCGCGGCTTCAACCAGGAGTGGGGGGTCAGCTCGCCGGCCCTGTACGACCTGGACGGCGACGGAGCCAAGGAAATCATCTTCGGAACCCGGATCGGCGGCGGCGCCCAGAATTACGTGGTGGCCTACCGTTACGACGGATCCTCGCCACCGGGATTCCCGTACTCCGTGGGCACGGCCACGACGACCTGCAGCCCGACGGTGGCGGACCTGAACGGTGACGGCATCGCCGAGATCATGATCATAACCCAGAACAACCGGCTGCACGTCATCGAGCAGAACGGGACTGCGTACGGCGGCTTCCCCATCGTCTTCAACGCCGCCACGGATGCGATCTGTCCCTCGCCGGCGGTGGGCAACTTCGACGCCGACGACGACCTGGAGATCGTGGCCGTCGCCACCATCGACGCCGAGCACGCGCAGATCTACATCCTCGACACCGACGTGCCTGGAGGCACCTCCGGGCAGGCTCTGCCCGGCTGGCCGCAGTACTTGCCGGGCAACTCGGACGCCAGCCCGGTGGTGGGGGACATCGACGGCGATCATGTCCCCGACGTGGTGCACTGCATCGGTGGCGGTTCCACCGAGAGTCCCAACAACCTGTACGCCTTCACGGCCACGGGGGATCTGATCGAGGGCTTCCCCATCAGCGTCGGCGGCCCCATGCGGCCCACGCCCGTGATCTGCGACCTGGACTGGGACGGGGACGTGGACATCGTGCATGGCGGCTGGGACAAGCTGATCCACGTCTGGGATCTGCCGTTCGCCTACGATGCGACGGCCACGCCCTGGCGGACCTTCCGGGGCAGCAACTGGCGCGACGGCGTGTACCGCTCGACCAGCCTCGTGGCCGCCCCGGAGCCGGTGCCGGCGCTCCAGGAGCTGACGCTGACGCCGCCTTACCCGAACCCGTTCAACCCGCTGACGAACGTGAAGCTGTACGTGCCGGGCTCGGCGGGCAGCCTGCAGCCGCTGCAGGTGCAGGTCTACGACCTGCAGGGCCGGCTGGTGAGCACGTTGCACGACGGTCCGGTGGCGGCGGGCTGGCAGACCTTCACCTGGGACGGGCGCGACCGCACCGGCCGCCGGGCCTCGAGCGGTCTGTACTTCCTACGGGCGCGCAGCGGCGGTCACGTCCAGGTACAGAAGATGTCGCTCGTGAAATAGGGCGCGTCGTGATTTCCGCCGCGACGTCTGGCCGGTCTATTGACCCGCCGGCGCGAGCGATCTAACTTGAGACCGGGCCGCAGTCGGCCCCTCCCCACCGGGAGGGGCCGCTTGCTGTCGCCGGCCGCCGAGGGGATCGCCCGCAGCGGATGTTGCTCCGGGAGAGCGCATGAAGCTGGGTCGCACAGTCCAATGTCTTTGGCCGGGCCTGATCGCCCTCCTGATCCTTGGCGCGGGATGTCAGGGTGAGCGGGCGGCTCCAGACTCGCGGGCCGCGGCCCCGGTGCCGGGAGGCACGGCCGTGGTGCTGCTGCCTGCGGAACCGGACGTCCTGAACCCCCTCATCCGCACCTCCGCCTACGCCGGCCAGGTCCTCGGGATCATCGAGGCCAGCCTCGTCTCCATGGACGAGAACCTCCTCTGGTCCCCCTGCATCGCGAAGTCCTGGACCCTGTCGCCCGACAGCCTGGCGCTCACGTACCAGCTGCAGCCCTGGCGATGGTCCGACGGCGAGCCGCTCACGGCCTACGACGTGGTGGAGACCTTCCGCCTCTTCAACCTGCCGGAGGTCGCCAGTCCGCGGCGCGGCGAACTCCGGGACGTCCGTGGCGCGGCCGCCCTGGATTCGGCCACGGTGCGCTATGAGTTCGTGCATCCGGTGTCGAATCCGGTCGGTCGGAGCCTGCACCAGATCCTGCCGCTTCATCTGACCCGCCGGCTGGATCCGGCCGCCGTGCGCAGCTGGCCGCTGAACGAACGGCCGCTGGCCTCCGGGCCCTATCGACTCGTATCGTGGCTGCACAACCAGGAACTCGTGCTGGAGCGCAATCCCTACTTCCCGGGGCCGGCGGGGCGCCTGGAACGCATCGTCTTCAAGATCGTCACCGACGAGAACGCGCGGGTCATCGCCCTCGAGACCGGGGAGGCCGACTTCCTGGAAGACGTACCGGTGACGGCCGCGGCGCGCCTACAGGACAGTGGTCGGGTCGACATCCAACGCGTGGCGGGGCGCGACTACGGCTACCTGATGTGGAACCTGCGCAACGAGCTCTTCCAGGACCGGCGGGTGCGCAAGGCGCTCTCCCTGGCCATCGACCGCGGTCGCATCGTCGAGAGCCTGCTGGGGGGCTACGGGCAGCCGGCTGGCAGCCCGCTGCCCCCGGTGCTCTGGGCCCACGATCCCGCGGTGCGGCCGGATCCCCACGACCCGGCCGCCGCGCGCCGGCTGCTGGCGGAGGCCGGCTGGCGCGACAGCGACGGAGATGGGTTCCTGGATCGGGCGGGCCGGACCTTCAGCTTCGAGATCCTGACGCGGCAGGGCGACCCGGTGCGGGAAGAGGGCGTGGTGGTGATCCGCGAGAACCTGCGCGAGGTGGGGGTGGCGGTCCAACCCCGCATCCTGGAGCTGGGCACCGCCATCGACCTGGTTCGCCAGGGGCGGTTCGACGCCTATCTGGGCGTCATGGCCGCCAACCTCAAAGTGGATCCCTCGGCCCAGCTGCGCTCGACCGCCACGGACCGGTTCAACTACGGGCACTATGCCAGCGCGGAGGTCGATTCCCTGCTCTCCCTCGGGCTTTCCCTGGCCGATCGGGACCGCGCCAAGCCGGTCTGGAACCGGCTGCAGGAGGTCCTGGCCCGGGATGCCCCGGTGGCCTACCTTTATTACCCGGACGTGCTCTGCGCCGCCAGCAAGCGCCTGCGGAACGTGCAGGCCCACATCCTTTCCCCGTACTTCAATATCGAGGAATGGTGGATTGCCCCGGCCGATCGCAAGTACGCGACGGCCCCCCGCTGAAAAGGTCCGCCGGGATTGGCACGGCCTGTCTTTCTCCGTAAATTGTTGACATGAAGAACCATCACCGCCCGATGGCTGTCAGCCCGAAATACGAATCCGAGCGCTGGCGGACCGTCGGTGCGGCGGGCGCCGGGCTGCTCTGGCTCGCGCTGGTCGGTCTGCTGGGCGTTTCCTGTTCCAGCTCGACCACTCCGGAGGACAACGGGCCGCCGCAGGTGGGTTTTTCCCCCGCTGCCGATTCACTGATGCTCGAACTGAATACGGAGCACCTCTTCATCGTCCAGCTGCAGAACGTCCCCGGTGCCCAGGTGCGCATCTGCCGGGGCGAATCGCTGCTGAGCACGCAGGCCACCTACCTGTATCGGGCGACCCGCATCGGTGAGGATTCTCTCTGTGCCACCGTGGCCTTCGCCGACAGCACGGTCAGCAAGAACTGGCGGATCCGGGTCGTCCTCGGCAGCGCGGGTCTCACGCCGCCGGTGCACGATCTGCGAGCCGGCCCCGGCGAGACTCCGGGGTCCATCCTCCTGATCTGGGATCAGCCGGCGCTGATGATCACACCGCGACCGCTGGCCCATTACCTCGTCGGCGTTTCTGCCAGCGAGTTTTCCAGCGTGGACGAGTGGCCGCAGGTCACGATCATCGATTCCGTCCCGGACGTGGCGGGACATTACCAGTATCGAATGCTGTATGATGACGGTGACTATCCCGTGCTGGTTCCCGGGGAGGACAGGTGGATCGCCGTGCGGGTGGAGGACGAGGCGGGCGTGCTCTCGAACCTGAGTGCGGTGCGGCACCTGAAGATCACGTCACCTTACTGGCTGAGGGGAGTGGTGCGCGACAACGCCGGCGATCCGCTGACGGGCATGCTGGTGGACTACGGCTGCGACACCTGCAAGACGCTGACCGACGGCGTGGGCGAATTCGAGCTGGGGCCGTTCCGCGACATCGACAAGTACGTTCTCCAGGTGCGCGACGATGCTCAGGGCACCGGCGAGATCGGTGATTTCTACGATCTCCTCACGGACACCCTGAGCGCCGAGTCGCCGTCCCCCCTGGGGATCTTTCTGATCCACAATTATGGTCTCGAGGACATCTGCGATGGTGTTTATAACGGCGGCGACTTCCTGACCTATTTTCGCAAGTCGACACGCACCAACGTGGTCTTCAACGACCGTCCGAATCACAAGCTCTTCAAGTGGGAGGAGTACCCGCTCAGCGTTCACATCCACCAGACCATGAACGAGGATAGTACCTTCGCCATGGACGATGTCGCGCGCCAGGCCCTGGCGGACTGGAACGGGCGCATGGGGGAAACCTACCTCGTGGAGGTCGCCGACCCGGACCAGGCACAGATCGGGATCGAGTTCACGGACAGCGGACTGTGCAGCGGTTGCATCGGCGAAACGACGCTGGAGGAGCCGGCAAACTACAACCTGAGCGAGGTGATTCCCGAACGCGTGCTGATCAGGGTCAAGGTCAGCTTGCACGACTCGACGAGCACTCGCGAAATCATTCTCCATGAACTCGGCCACGCCCTGCTCCTCAGCGAGCACTGTGATTGCGGTACGTATGGGAACATCAGGCACATCATGCATCAGCCGCCGAGCGGTATCATCGGCGATCGTCTGGGCGACTGGCCGATCAGCATCGACGAGATGCACGCGGTGCGGGCGATCCGCAACCTGCCCCAGGGGCAGGATATGAGTCGATATCTTCTCGAGTAAACAATACTTTCGTTGACAATCCATCCCACCATGGGTAATGTTGCGCCTTCATAGGCGTTATCGCTTGCATGAGAGATCCATTGCATCCTGCAGAAAGGTGACCACATGCCGCGTAGGAAGAAAATCTTGCCCACGGATTTGAGCCTGGCGGACATCAAGCGTCTGCTGGCCGTCAAGGAAAACATGGTCGCGCTGGAGGACAGGAAGGAGGAGCTGCTCAAGGAACTCGCCCGTGTCGAGGCGGACATCAGCAAGATGGCCAGGGGCGCCGGGCCGGCTCGCAAG
>CAZGEC010000038.1:7858-38535 GCA_964524645.1 uncultured Fibrobacteraceae bacterium
GGCCACCGGCAAGAAGGCCACGCCTGGCAAGCCCAAGCTCGAGGACGTGATCGCGAACCTGATCCGGAAGAAGGGCAAGCCGCTGGCCTTCCAGGACATGCTGGCGACGATTCGCAAGAAGAAGCTCGTGACCACCAAGAGCAAGAACTTTGCGAACGTGCTGCGGCGCACGCTTTCGACCAGCAAGCGGATCAAGAGGGTCGGACGGGGCGTTTACGACCTGGCCGCCTGATCCAGATGCTGCCGGACACAGCAGGGGCCGAGGAGCGGCGGTGCCGCCGCCCTCGGTCCTTTGCATTCGGCGGGCGGGATCATCCCGGCGGCCAGCCCAGGCGGCGCCCGCCCAGCAGGTGCAAGTGCAGGTGGGGCACGGACTGGCAGGCGTCCTCGCCGCAGTTGACGACACATCGGTAACCGCCCGCGGCCAGTCCCAGGTCGCTGGCGAGGCGGGCGGCCAGCAGATTGAAGCGGCCCATGAGGGGCACGTCGCTCTCCTGCAGCTCCGTCAGGCTGGGGATGTGACGGCGCGGGATGATCAGCACGTGGGTCGGAGCCTGGGGGGCGATGTCGCGGAAGGCGAGGAACTCCTCGTCGGCGTAGACTTGATCGCAGGGCACCTCGCCGCGGGCGATGGCGCAGAACAGGCATGAGGCCATGGACACCGTCCTCGTTCCGCCGCAGTCCAACGCGGGCAGCGGCCGCCCGCAGGCTAGCATGGTGGACTGCGAGCCGGCAACGGCGGGTTCGAGAACGTTGCGGCGGAGGATGGCGAGATGAGGATCCTGGCCGTCGGGTACAACGCGTTCGACGTGATCTGTCCCGTGCCGGGATTGCCGGCGCCGGACAGCAAGCTCGAGGTGGCCGAGGTCTTCTGGGGCGGGGGAGGACCGGCCGCCACGGCAGCCGTGGCCATGACGCGTCTGGGCGCGCAGGTCCGTCTGGTCACGCCGCTGGCGGACGACGTGCCCGGTGAGCTGCAGCGACGCGAGCTGCAGGCCGCGGGCGTCGACCTCGAGCTGGCCCCGCGGGCCACGGGCTGCCGCACTCCCCAGGCCCTGATCCTGGTCGATCCGGAGCGCGAGCAGCGCACCATCCTCTGGGCCCGCGGCGACCTGCCTCCGCTGGATCCCCGCGCGGTGTCGCCGGACTGGCTGGACGGCATGGACCTGCTCTATCTCGACAGTCACGAGCCGGCCGCGGGAATTCCCCTGGCCGTGGAGGCGCGGCGGCGCGGTCTCCCCGTGGTGCTCGACGGCGGCACGGCGCGCGCCGGCATGGAGATCCTGGCGACCCTCTGCAGCGATGTCATCTCGTCGCGCATCTTCGCCCCCGGGCTCACCGGGAAAGCGGATCCGGTGGCGGCCCTGCGAGCCCTTGCCGGCCTGGGTCCCGAGCGGGTGGCCATGACCTTCGGCGAGGCCGGCTGCCTGGCCCTGGCCGGGGACCGGCTGGAGCACGTGCCGGCCTTCGCGGTGCCGGTCCAGGACACGACCGGGGCCGGGGATGCCTTCCACGCCGGCTATGCGGTGGCCCGGGCCGAGAACCGCGGCTGGCGCGAGAGCCTCGTGTTCGCCAGCGCGGTGGCGGCTCTCAAGTGCCGCAGCTGGGGCGGGCGTCGCGGCCTGCCGGGCCGGGAGGAGGTCGAGCAGCTGCTGCGGGAAGGCCGCCCGCGGGCGGAACGACCCGCATTCCCGGCGGTCTGAGACGCGATTCGACACCTGGGCTGGACTTTCGCTGCGTTTTCGCCTATACTATGCAGGACGGGAGTCCACAACGCAGCGAACGGAGGGGATCATGGCCCTGACCCGCCGCCAGGCAGAGATCCTGGCCTTCATCAACGAGTACGTCGAGGCCCAGGGCTACGCCCCCACCCTCCAGGAAATCGGGCGCCGGTTCGGGCTCTCCTCGGTGGCCACGGTGCATAAGCACATCAGCCAGCTGGTCAGCAAGGGCTACCTGCGGCGCGGTCGCAACCGCAGCCGTGATCTGACCCCGGTGCACCGGCGAGCCGAGGACACGCGCCGCGTGCCGCTGCTGGGGCTCGTGGCCGCCGGCCGTCCCATCGAACCGTTCACGGTTCAAGAGGACATCACCCTGCCCGAGGACTGGCTGGGGCGCGGTCAGACCTACGCCCTGCGCGTGCGCGGCGAGTCGATGATCGACGAGCAGATCCGCGACGGCGACCTCGTCATCGTCGAGGCCAGGGAGACCGCGCGCAACGGCGAGACCGTCATCGCTCTGGTCGACGGAGAGGGTGTGACGGTCAAGCAGTATCAGCGCGAGGGAGCGCGGGTGCGCCTGCAGCCGGCCAACCCCAGCGTGTCGCCCCTGATCCTGGAGGAGGAGCGCGTGCGCATCCAGGGTGTCGTGATCGGCGTGCTGCGCCGGTTCTGAGATGATCCCGGCGCGCCGCCTCGTCCTTTGCCTGCGGCCCTGGCATCCGCCCGGCGGCGCTGGCCCGGGAGCCGCGACCGTGTCCGAGGACTGGCTCGAGCACTGGACACCTTCCTGGGAGATCACCGCCGACGGCCTCTACCTGGATCTGACCGGCATGGAGCGCGTGCTCGGCAGCGGCTGCGACGGTCCGGCCCGCGTCTGCCGGGCGGCACGACGCATCTGGGACGGCGTGATCGGGGGGGCGGCGCCCACACCGCTGGCCGCCGAGCTGGCCTCGCGGGTGGCGGCCGCTCTTCTCGCGGCGGATCCCGCTCCCGGCGGGCGCGCGGTGCCGGCCGGCGTGTTCGTGGTGGCGCCCGGCAGCGTGGCGGCTTTCCTGGCCCCCTTCGGTCTGGAGGTCCTGCTGGAACGTCATCCGCAGGCGGTCCGGACCCTGCGCCGTTTCGGCGTGCGAACACTGGGCGATCTGCAGGTGGTGCCGCGGGCGCTGCTGAGCGCGACGCTCGGCGGGGAAACGGGAGAACAGCTCGCCGCCGAGGCCCGGGGCGAGGCCTGGCGCCCCCTCGCCGGGCGGAGGCCCGAGGCGAGGACCGTGGTCGCGGCCCGGCTGCAGCGGCCGCTCACCGGCCTCCGCGCGGAGACGGCCCTGCGCCGGGGGCTGGCCGTGCGCGCGATGGTGATCTGTCCCGAAGGACCGGGCGCCTGGGAGAGCTGGGCGCTGCGCGTCCGCTGGGGAGAGGATGCCGAGCAGGAGGTGCGCGCTCCCGGAGTGGGAGCCGCGACCTTCCCGGGCTGGCTCGCCCTGATCGAAGCACTCTGGCGCCGCCTGCCCGGCCGGCGACGCGGCGTGACGGGCGTGCGGCTGCTGGCCGGCAGCGCCCGCCCACCACGGCCCGCCCAGGGCGGCCTCTTCGCCGAAGCGGCGCAGGCGGAGCGGCTAGCGGCGGTCTGGCGCCGCCTGCGACATCACGCCGTCGGACCTCTCTTCCTGGCCAGCGAGATCCTGCTGGGCGCCTGGGGCGTCCGCTGGGACGACGGCGGGCCCGCGGGGACGCGCGCGGCCGCGCCGCGCCGCGGCGGGCGGTCTCAGAAGAGGGTCGGCGGGGGTTCGCGGCGGCGGCGCCCGGCCGCCGTGGGCGCCGCCGGGAAGGCGGCCAGTTCCCGCGGGTAGGCCCGCTTCAGGCTGGCCGGCAAGGGCGGCCGGCGACCGCTCCACATCTCCTGCAGCACCAGGGCGTCCACCACCGCCTGGCCGCGAAAGTGATTGTTGGCGATCAGGAAGGCGGCGACCCCCGCCGGCGCGTCGCGCGCCAGCCGCCGCAGCCTCTCCAGCCAGCCCGCTCGCTCCTGCGGAGTGTAGAGATAATCGTAGCGGCGGTCGCGGCCGGCTTCCCGGTCGAACCAGGCGGTGCGGTTCCGACCATGCAGGCGGATGTAGAGGGGGCCCGCCCCGGTGCCGGCCACCGCCGCGGCGGCGGCCAGGGCGGTGTCGCAGCCCAGGTTGCCGGGCAGGTCCGGCTGGTCGCAGATCACCGGGGGAAAGGCCGGTGTGCCCTCGCCCCAGTTGCGGTGCCGCACCTCCACCACCAGCGGCCAGCCCGCGTCCCGGGCCGCCGAGAGGAGATCGGCGATCTGCGTCCGGTGGGTCGGGGTACCGCGCAGGGACCAGGGAAACTGGAGCAGGAGCGCGCCGAGCCGGTCCGCCTCGCGCACGGGCGCGTAGGAGGCCAGGGCCGGCAGCAGATCGCGCGGGGCGGGGACGCCGCCGCCATGGCTGAAACGCTGGTGCAGCTTGAAGCACCAGCGGAAGTCGGGCCGATCGGCCACCTGGGCGCACCAGCGCTCCAGCTGCACCGCCGGCACGTCCCGGTAGAAGGTGACGTTCACCTCGATGGTATCGAACAGCTCCGCCAGGAAAGGGACGGGACGGAAGCCCGGCGGCGCTGGTTCCAGGTAGACGACGCCCCGCCAGTCGGTGTAGCTCCAGCCCGCCGGCCCGAATCGCCAGCGCCGGGCCGCGGGTGCGGCGGGTGGGGGAGAGGGTGGAATGGGGGGGGCCACGTCCACTCCTTGTATCCGGCATCCCTGGGATCTGCGGCCCGGTCCAGGCCGGGATGGTGCCGCAGGCGGCACCACGGCGCCACGGCTTGGGTTGACGCTCCTGAGGGCGCTGGTTAGCATAGCGCGATGACGGCCTGATGGCGAACGCAACGAGCAGGAGGCAGCCAGCCATGCTCATCGAGCGCATGCGGGATCCCGATCAGAGCGGAGATCTGGAGGAGATCTTCGAGATCCTGGTCACCTCTTACAGTACCCAGGGTCGGGCGGTGCCCCTCGAGGGCGATCTCTGCTGGCGTCCCGCCACCGATGCTTACGAGACGGAGGACACCTACGTGGTCCAGATGGATCTGGCGGGAATGGACCCGGCGGGGATCGAGGTCCAGGCCGACGGCGAAAGCCTGATCGTCCGGGGCATCCGCAAGGACATCGCTCCGCCGGGCAAGAAGCACTACTTCAAGATGGAGATCAACGTGGGGCCGTTCGTGCGGCGCGTACCGATCCCCGTGCAGGTGGATTGGGGCAGCGCGACGGCCAGGTACCGCAATGGATTCCTGTACGTGATCTTCCGCAAGGGGCGCAGGGACCAGCATGTCGACCGGCGGCAGATCGCCGTCGACGAATGAGCACGGGCGGCGAGAAGCTCTCGTGCCCGCTCCGCAGGCGAGGACAACTGCGAAGGAGCTGATCTGCCATGTCGGAGAGCAAGCAGGCCGAGAGACCCGATCTCCCCGCCGGCGAGATGTCACTGCCCGTGGAGCTGCCCATCCTGCCCATCAGCGAGGCGGTCATCTTCCCGTACATGATGGTGCCGCTGGTGCTCAGCGACGAGAACCTCATCCAGCTGGCCGACGACTGCCTGGCCCACGACAAGATCCTCGGGGCCTTCGCCCAGAAGGAGATCGAGGAGGAGGAGGACGAGGCCGAGGGAACGAACGGGGACGAGCAGGAGCGACCCGAGGCCGAGCTGATCTACCACGTCGGCACGGCGGTCAAGATCCAGAAGATGCTGCGCTTTCCGGACGGCAGCATGCGGCTGCTGGGGCAGGGCATCTCCCGCTGCCGGATCACCGCCGTCGTCAGCGAGAAGCCCTATCTGCGAGCCCGCATCGAGACCATCCCCGAGCCGGAGCAGCACGATTCGCAGACCCTGGCCTACATGCGGGGGGTGGCCAACAACTTCCTGAAGATCATCGACGCCAGCGAGAACATCTCGGACGAGCTGAAGGTCGTCGTGATGAACATCGACGATCCCGGACGCCTGGCCGACCTGATCGCCACGAACCTGGACATCGACGTGGCGGAGAAGCAGCAGATCCTCGAGGAGGCCGTTCCGCGCAAGCGGCTGCAGATCCTTGCCAGGATCGTGATCCGCGAGCTCGACGTGGTCGAGCTGGGCCAGAAGCTGCAGACGCGGGTCCGCAAGGCCATCGACAAGGATCAGCGGGAGTACTACCTGCGGCAGCAGCTCAAGGCCATCCAACGCGAGCTGGGGGACACGGACGAGAGTTCCGTCGAGCTGGACGAGCTAAAGGAGCGGCTTGCGGCCGCCGATCTGCCGGATCACGTACAGGCCGCGGCCGAGCGGGAGTACGACCGCCTGTCCCGCATGTCCCCCGGGGCCAGCGAGTACACGGTCAGCAAGACCTATCTGGACTGGCTGCTGGACCTGCCCTGGAAGGTGAGCAGCGACGACAAGCTGGATCTACGGCGGGCGGAGAAGATACTCGAGCGGGATCACTACGGTCTGGCGGACGTGAAGCAGCGGATCCTCGAGTTCCTGGCCGTGCGCAAGCTGCGCGAGACCCACCGCGGTCCCATCCTCTGCCTGGTGGGGCCTCCCGGCGTGGGCAAGACCTCCCTGGGTCGCAGCATCGCCGAGGCGGTGGGCCGCAAGTTCTTCCGCTTCTCCCTGGGCGGCATGCGGGACGAGGCCGAGATCCGCGGGCACCGCCGGACCTACGTGGGGGCCATGCCGGGGCGCATCATCGCGGGGATCAAGGAGTGCGGCACCAACAACCCGCTCATCATGCTGGACGAGATCGACAAGCTGGGCCAGGATTTCCGCGGTGATCCCGCCAGCGCCCTGCTCGAGGTGCTCGACCCCGAGCAGAACTTCTCCTTCACCGATCATTACCTGGCGCTGCCCTTCGACCTCTCCAACATCATGTTCATCACCACCGCCAACCTGCTGGACACGATCCCCCGGCCGCTCATGGACCGCATGGAGATCATCCAGCTGCCTGGCTACACGAACCTGGAGAAGCTGCAGATCGCCAAGCGATACCTGGTTCCCCGGCAGATCGAGGAGAACGGCCTCGATCCCAAGCAGGTCCGCTTCACGGACGCCGGCCTGTTCAGGATCCTCGAGGATCACACGCGGGAAGCCGGGGTGCGGGAGCTGGAGCGCAAGATCGGCGCCGTCTGTCGCAAGATCGCCCGTTCCGTGGCGCAGGGGAAGAAGAAGCGGCAGGCCGTGAACGCGCGCAACCTGCGGAGCTTCCTCGGCAATCCGCCGTACAGCGGCGATCGGCTGCGCCCGCACGCGCGCATCGGCGTGGCCACCGGCCTGGCCTGGACTTCCGTGGGGGGCAAGATCCTCTACATCGAAGGGGTCGTCCTGCCGGGCGGCAACGGCAGCCTCAAACTGACGGGCCAGCTCGGCAGCGTGATGCAGGAGTCGGCCAGCGCCGCGTACTCTTACCTCCGCAGCCGACTGGGCGGCAAGGCGGAGTACACGGAGTTCTTCCGCAAGAATGACGTCCACATCCACATTCCCGCCGGCGCCATTCCGAAGGACGGGCCCAGCGCGGGCATCGCCATGGCCTCGGTCCTGCTCTCGCTGGCGGTGCACAAGGCGATCGATCGCAAGACCGCGATGACGGGGGAGATCACGCTCACCGGAGACGTGCTGCCCATCGGCGGCCTGCTCGAGAAGGTCCTGGCCGCACATCGGGTCGGCATCGAGCGTGTCGTCATCCCCTTCGACAACACACCGGATCTGGACGACATACCGGGCGAGGTGAAGGAGGAGATCGCCTTCATTCCGGTGCGCAATCTGGACCAGGCCTGGGCCGAGATATTTCCTGGTGTCCTCTAGGATGGACCGGCCGGACCGCACAAGGAAGGTGGACCCAGCGTGACGGAGCCATGGCGGGGATCGAATCTCCTGCGGCCATTCTTGCAGCGGGGGCAGAGCCAGCCGTTCCAGCTGCCGGGAACCCTGAGCGACGGTTCGCGCATTCTCGCCCTCGACACCGGCGATCTCACCGATCTGCTCTTTCACATCGGTCTGATCCAGGGGATCCGGCGGTCCTTTCCCGGCGCTCACGTCGATTTTCTGCTGCCGGAGGAGCACACCTCGCTGGTGATTCCCAGCGGCCTCGCCCGCCAGTGTCTGGTCTACAGTCCCAAGCAGCTGCGGCCCCTGACGCCGAACTTCTGGTCCCTGATCCGCAGCCTGCGCAAGCACAGCTACGACGTGGCCCTGCTCATGACGCTCACGCCGCATCCGGTTCTGGAGCTGGTGACGCTCGCCAGCGGCGCCGTGCTGCGCTGCGGACCCTCCCACGACCGGGCCTGGCCGGCGGTCAACTTCGAGGTGCGTCCGCCCCAGGACGGACAGCTCTACCGCGCCCTCTGGCCGGTCCGGTGCGCGCCCTTCCTGGGCCTGGAGACGCAGAGCCTGGATCGACGCTGGCCCCTGCCCGCGGACAAGCTGCGCCGCATGCAGCAGCTCGTGCACTTCAACAAGCCCCGCAAGGACGAGCTGCTGGTCGGGATCGATCCCGGGCTCGGCAAGGCCGGGACGTCGATATCGCTGCCGAATCTCCACTTCCTCGTCCAGCAGCTGGCCAGCCAAGCCCCCTGCCGGATCCTGGCGCTCAGCACCCCCGGCAGCCAGGAGCGGCTGGCGCGGTTCGAGGCGGAGCTGGCCAACCCCGTCACGGCCCTGTCCCGCGAGACGCTGCTGGATACCCTGCTCCTGCTGGCCCAGTGCGACCTCTTCGTGGCCGGCAACACGGACCTCTTTCACTTCGCGGTCGCCCAGTCCGTGCCCACGATCGGCCTCTTCACCAAGCAGGACGGCCCCGAATGGGATCCCGGTGAACGAGCCCACGCCCGGATTCTGCGGGTGGCCGCAGGTCAGCGGGTCGATATCGATACGCTGATGGAGGCCGTGGAAGCGGTCACGACCAGCCTGGCTCCCGTCCCCGACGATCGCCCCGCTGGCCCGACCAGCGAGCCCGAGCACCGGTGATGGGCGGTTCTCGCGGCGGGCCAAGACCGGCGACCGGGGGATGCGCGTGAAGGGCCGGGCCGCAGAGAACCGGGAATACGCCCTGCTCGTCGTGGCCCCGAACTGGCTGGGTGATCTCGTCATGAGCACGGTGCTGCTCCAGGCTCTGGCGGCTGCTCCGGTCCTGCCGGGCGGCCGCCGGCTGGCCGTGGATCTGGCGATCCGTCGCCGCTGGGCTCCGTTGCTGACGGGCGATCCGCGGCTGCGCAGGCTGCTGTTCGTGGCCAGGCGCGGAGAGCACCGGGGCCTGCCGGGTCTACCACGGCTGGCGGCGAGCTGGCGGCGCGGCGGGTACGACGGGACCATCCTGCTGCCACCGTCCCTGCGCGTGGCCGCCGCGGCCTTCCTGGCCGGCATCCCGCAGCGGATCGGCTTTCGCGGCGACGGGCGGGGACCGTTGCTGCACCCCGGCGTGGAACGGCCGCGCCGCGGGACTCTTCACTACTGCGAGGAGACGCTGTTGCTGGGGCGGAGCTGGGCGGAGCAAGCCGGCTGGTCCTGGTCGCCGCCGCCGGTCGCCAGGCCCGTGCTGCCGGCCTGCGCCGAACTGGCGGCTCCCGCCGGTGCCGCCGAGGGCCCGCCCCTCTGGGCGCTGGCCGCCACGGCTGCGTACGGGACGGCCAAGGCCTGGCCGGCCGAACGCGCGGCCGCCTTCGTGGAGATGGCGGTGGTCGAGGCCGGTGTTCGCGTCCTCCTGCTGGGCGACGCGGGTGCGCGTGCGGAGACCGACAGGTTGCGGAGCCTCTGCCCCATCGCCTGGCGCGACGAGGCGGCCGGACCGGCCGCGGCGATCGATCTGGTGGGCCGGACGGATCCACGGGAGGCGGCAGCCTGGCTGCGGGCTGCCGAGGTCTGCATCAGCATCGACAGCGGGCTGATGCACCTGGCGGCGGCCCTGGGGACGGCGACCCTGGGCCTGTTCGGCTCCACCAGTCCGGCCTGGACCGGTCCGCGCGGCCGCCGGGTGGCGACCCTGGCGGCCGGGGGATTCCCCTGCCAGCCTTGCTTCCGGCGGCGCTGCAACCAGCAGATCTTCTGCATGGAATCCCTCCCCGCGCGCAGTGTTCTGGGTGCGGCGCGGGCCCTGGCCGAGGCGGCTGCCGAGGATGCAACATGACCCTCTGGAACGCCCAGCTGGTGACGGCCGGGGTCCGGGCGCGCGGCGGCCCCCCTCTGGCGGGTCCGGCGCTCTTCCTGGACAGGGACGGCGTGGTGGTCGAGGAAAGGAACTACCTGAAGGACCCGGAAGAGGTGGCCCTGCTGCCGGGTGCAGCCGAAGCCATCCGGCGGGCCCGCGACTCCGGCTACCACGTGATCGGCGTCTCGAACCAGTCCGGCATCGGCCGGGGGCTGTATCGCGAGGACGACTTCGCGGCCGTCCAGAGGCGGGTCGACGCCTTGCTGGCCGCGGCCGGGACGGCATTCGACGCCTTCTTCTACTGCCCGCACGCCCCGGAGAAGGGCTGCCGCTGCCGGAAGCCGGCGCCCGGCCTGCTCGAGGAGGCCTCCCGGCTCTTCCGCTGGCCCGACGCCCGCTCGTGGGTGGTGGGGGACAAGCTCGCGGACATGGAGCTGGGGCTGGCCGCGGGCCTGCGGGTCGTCCTGGTGCGCAGCGGCCACGGCCGCGCGCAGGAGGACGCCCTCGCCGGGCGCGGAGTGCCGGTGCGGGACGATCTGGCGGCGGCCGTGGACTTCATCCTGGGGAGGGATCGGGAATGAGCTGGAGCCTCGCCGGACGGCCGCTGCGCTCCGTGCTCGTTTCACGGCTGCGCTACCTGGGCGACATCGCCATGTCGACGATCCTGCTGGAGGTCCTGCAGCGCGGCGATCCGGGCCTGGAGATCGGCTTCCTCTGCGAGGCCGCCTACGCGCCGCTCCTGCGCGGGCATCCCGCGTTGCGGCGGATCCACTCGCTCGCGACCCGGCGGAGAGGGACGGATGCCGAGGCGCGCCGCACGGCCGCGGGACTGGAAGCCCGTGCGGGTTCGGGAATGCTGTCCACCGCCGCGGCGCTGCGCCGCAGCGGCTACGACCTGAGCGTGGACCTCTTCTTCAATCCGCGCAGCGCCTGGCTGCTCTGGCTGGGTGGCAGCCCGCAGCGTATCGGCGGGGCGCGCAGCTGGCGTCGCCGCCTCTACACGCACACCGTGCAGCCACCCGCGGCCGGCGAGCGGGCAGCCTTCCGGCGGCTGGCGCCCGGCGGACTGGGCGATCACCTGTCGCGCCTGGCACCCCTGCGCCAGGCGGGCGGGGACGTGCCCTTCCTGGACTGGTTCGAGAGGACCTACGGGGGCGAGGAGAGGCCGCGGCCGCGCTTGCCGGTGCCATCCCTGGGCCGCGCCGCGGCACGGGACGCGCTCGCCGCGCTGGAGGTCCCCGCCAGCGCGGATTTCCTGCTGCTGGCGCCGGGCGCCACCTGGCCCACAAAGGAATGGCCCGCCCTGCATTGGGCGGCCCTGGTGCGGGCTCTGCGCGAGCAGACCTTCCTGCCGCTGGTCGTGCTCTGTCCACCGGGTGGCGCGGGGCCCTACGCGGAGCTGTCCTCCTTGCTGCCGCCCGGCACGGGAGGCCTGCTGCCGGTCCTGCCCCTGGAGCAGGTCGCGCGTCTGGTGGGTGCGGCGCGGCTCGTGATCAGCGTGGACGGCGGCATCGTGCACACCGCCGTGGCCATGGGACGGCCCACCCTGGCGCTCTACGGCCCGACCGATCCGGCCATCTGGTTTCCCTACGAGGACCTGGGACCCTATCGCGTGCTCTGCACGCATCCGGCCTGCCATCCCTGCGATCGCCATACCTGCCCGGAGTTCGTCTGCCTGCCGGAACTCGCCGCGGATCTGGTGGCCGAGACCGCGGGCGAGATGCTGGCGGAGACGGGGAGGACCGGTTGAGTGCGGCGCGGGAATCCATGGCGCAGCGGGACATCCGGCGCATCCTGGTGATCAGGCGCAAGGCCCTGGGGGACGTGCTGGTGACCCTGCCGGCCATCCTGGAGCTGAGCGCGGCCTTTCCGCGAGCACGGCTGGACCTGGTCGTGGACCGGCCTTACGCGGAACTGCTGGACTTTCTGGCCCGCGGTCTGCGGGTGCTGCCCTGGCCGCCGCCGTCCCGGAGGCCGGCGGCCTGGCTGAGCCGCCTGCGGTCCGCAGCCTACGATCTGGTGCTGGACTACCTGGGGAGCCCCCGCACGGCGCTGTGGACGGCTCTCTCCGGGGCGCCGCTGCGGGTGGGCTACGAGCTGCGCGGCCGGACCTGGGCCTACAACCTGCGGGTTCCCCGCAACGCGCGGGACGGGTACGCGCTGCGCGCCTTCGCCGGCGAGGCGTTCCTGGATCCCCTGCGAGCCCTCGGCCTGGCGCCGCGACCCTGGCGGACCGGCCTGGCGCTGCCGGCTCTGGACAGCGTCCTCGGTGCCGAGTACCGGACCTGGGCCGACCGCTGGCCGCGGGTCGCCGGACCGCGGGTGGGGCTGGTGTTCAGCGCCACCTGGAGCGCCAAGGCCTGGCCCGCGGGCGAGGCCGATCGCCTATACGGACTGCTGTTGGCGGAGGGCATGGCGCCCCTCTTCATCACCGGACCGGGAGATCAGTCCCTGGAAGCGTCCCTGCGGCGCTCGCGGCCCGACGCCGCCTTCGCGCCGCCGACGAACCTGCTCGAGCTGGCTCACCTGCTCTCCGGCCTGGACCTGTGCGTGGGAACGGACAGCGGTGCGCGGCATCTGGCAGCACTCCTGCAGGTTCCCACGGTGACCCTCTTCGGGCCCACCGATCCGATCGGCTGGAACCCCGCGGACCCGCGTCATGTTGCCATGAGAACGGGTGAGCCCTGCTCCCCCTGCAACTTGACCACCTGTCCGATCCCCGGCCATCCCTGCCTGGATGGCCTGGGCGCCGATCGTGTCCTGGCCGTCATCCGGCGGCAGCTGGCACGGATCGTGCCACGTGGGCGCGACGACAAAGGAGCCTGATCTTGGTCGCGATGCTGCACCGCACCATCTTGCCGTTCCTCGCCTCGCTCGCCCTGTTCGCCCTCGCGCCGCCTCCTGCGCAGCCGGCCCCGGCGCACGAGGCGCCGGCGGATTCCGCGGCGGCGGCGGCGCCTGCTGGCGCGGCGCTCCAGACCGCCGGCGGCGACACGACCGCCTATCCCTGGGTGCCCTACGGCATCGGGGAGAAGCTGGTCTTCTCCATCGACTACGGTCCGATCAATGCCGGCGAGGGAACGCTCGAAGTGTTGGGCATCGTGCAGGAGGACGGTCACGAGTGCTATCAGATCGAGAGCCGGGCGACCTCCAACCGCTTCTTTTCCACCTTCTACAAGGTTCGCGACCGGGCCGTCACGCACATCGATCGGCGCCGGCTCTTCTCGCGGTTCTTCGAGAAGAGACTGCGGGAGGGGACCTACAACATGCACGAGGAGATTCATTTCGACCAGGAAGCGGTCAAGGCCCGGTACCACGACGGCCGGGTTTTTGATACAATGCCCGGGATCCAGGATGTGCTGTCCGCCTTCTACTACGTGCGGACGCGGGATCTGCAGGTGGGGCAGCAGTTCGGGCTCCCGACTCACAGCTCCCGCAAGGACTACAGCCTGGAAGTGTTCGTCCACGGCCGGGAGACGATCCAGGTTCCGGCGGGGACCTTCGATTGTTTCGTCGTGGAGCCGGTCATTCTCGGCGACGGACTCTTCCAGCACGAGGGCAAGCTCACCATCTGGTTGACGGCCGACGAGCGCAAGCTGCCCGTGCTGATGAAGACCAAGGTCAAGGTCGGTTCCATCGATGCTTCGCTCAAGGAATACACCCCCGGCGTGCCGGTGACCGACCATCCGGCGTCTGCCCCCTAGCGGAAGGGCGAGCGTGCAGTCAGGGCGAGAGTCGAGGCGGCAGGGGGGGGAGCTACCGCTCCGCACCTGGCCCGAGATCGCGATGGACGGTGTCCGGCGGATCCCCTTCGCCGAGCGGGACAACAAGGTCGGCCGCCAGGACCTGGGCCGGCCGGATGCCGGCCGCGGCGGGGAAGGCTCCCCCGACTGGGGAAGCTGGCTGGACTCGCTGCCGCGGGTGTTGGCGGCGGACCGGCTGCGGTTGCTGGTGAAACGCCTGCAGGCGACGCGCGACGCGGGCGGGACCATCCTCTGGATGCTGGGCGGCCACGTGGTCAAGACGGGTCTGGCGCCCTACCTGAACGACCTTCTGCACCGAGGCTACGTCTCGGCCCTGGCCATGAACGGTTCGGCCTCCATCCACGACGTGGAGATGGCGCTCTTCGGACGCACCAGCGAGGACGTGGCGCGCAACCTGGAAGACGGCCGCTTCGGGATGGTGCGCGAGACCGGGGATTTCTTCAACGCGGCCTACGGCGAGGCCGTGGCGAGCGGCTGCGGCATGGGACAGGGGGTGGCCCGGCACCTGGAGCGGGTCGGCGCGCCCCATCGCGAGGGCAGCCTGCTGCATGCGGCCTGGCGGGCGGACGTCCCCTGCACGGTGCACGTGGCGATCGGCTGCGACATCCTGCACCAGCATCCCGGGACCGATGGAGCCAGCATCGGCGCGCTGACCATGCAGGATTTCCGCATCCTGGCGGAAGTAACCCGGCACCTGGCTCCGGAGGGTGTCGTGGTCAATCTGGGTTCGGCGGTGATCATGCCCGAGGTCTTCCTGAAGGCCTACACCCTGGCCCGCAATCTGGGCTGCCGCCCGCGACGGTTGACCACGGCGAACCTGGACATGCTCCAGCACTACCGGCCGCACGAGAACGTGCTCCAGCGACCCACCGCCTGGGGGGGCGAGGGACTGGCCTTGACCGGCCATCACGAGATCATGGTGCCCTTGCTCCATGCCCTGCTGGTGGGCGGGGCGGGCCGGGAGCCCCACGATGGTTGAGACGTTTCGTTCCCGGGCGCTGGTGCCGCCGGCCGACTGGCTGTCCGCGGATCGGATCCTGGAGTCGCGACGTCTCGATACGCTCTTCCTGGCGCTGGTCACGCTGCTGGCGCTGCTGATCCGGCTCTACCGGCTGGGCGAGCAATCCCTCTGGACCGACGAGATCCTGACCTGGAAGATGATCCGTCCCGGAGCCGGGTTGCATTTCTGGCGCCAGCTGGCGGACTCCATCCAGGGGCCGCTCTACCTGGCCGTGGCCTGGCCGCTGGTGCGCTGGAGCGGATCCGCCTGGGTGCTGCGCCTGCCCGCGGCGCTGGCGGGAGCGGCCACGGTTCCAGTGATCTTCGCCTGCGGGCGTCGGCTCTGGAACGCGCCGACGGCCCGGCTGGCGGCCCTGCTGCTGGCCCTCAGCCCATTCCATCTCTGGTACAGCCAGGAGGCGAGGGGCTACACCTTTTTGATCCTCTTCGCCGCCGCGGCCTCGCTGGTCTTCCTGGACATGGTGCGTCGCGGACCGGACCCGCGTCGAGCGCTGCTCTACGCGCTCCTGACCGCCCTGGCGATCTGGAGCAGCATGACCGCCCTCTTCCTCTGGGGAGCGCAGCTGCTGACGCTGCTCTTCCTGGAGCGGCCGCGGGGCAGACGCGCCGCCCTCTGCTGGCTGCTGGCCATGGGCGGCGCACTGGTCGCGGCGGTTCCCTACCTGCTGAAGGCGGCGGGCATCCTGGCCGTGGGCCGGCTGTTGCCCGGCAGTGCGACGGGAGAGGCCCTGCGCGGCGAGACCACCTTCACGCCGCTGGCCTACCTGTTCACCGCCTACAGCTTCTTCTTCGGCTACAGCCTGGGCCCGTCCCTGCAGGACCTGCATCAGCCGGACCGCCTGGCGGCCCTGCGGGCCGCGTGGCCGGTGGTGCTGCCGGCGTCGCTGGTGGCCACGGCGGCCCTGGGCGCGGGGCTGCTGCGCCTGCGGCGCAGGCGGGCGCTGCTGATCCTCTGGATCGGAGTGCCGGTGCTCGCGGTCACGTGGCTGGCCCTGCGCAACATCAAGCCCTTCAACCCTCGTTACCTGGCCGTGATCTTCCCCTGGGTGCTGCTGCTGGCCGCCGGCGGGCTGCTGGCTCTCCCAAGGCGCTGGAGCATGGCCCTGTCCGCCGCCCTGCTCGGTCTCTTCCTGGTGGCCGTGGCGGGAGATCTCTTCAATCCCCGCTACGCCAAGGCCGACCTGCGCGGAGCCGCGGCCATCATCGCGGACCGTGGCAGCCCCGCCGAACCGATCCTGGTTCCCGTGGCCGCCCCCGTCTTCGCTTACTACTTCCGGGGACCGGGAAAGCTGGTGGCCAACTGGGATTTCCGGATCCTGCGCTCGGCCGCCGAGGCCCGGGAGTTCCTGTCCTCCCGCCTGGACGAGGCCCCCAGCGCCTGGCTGGTCCTATCCCGCATCTGGCGCGTGGATCCGGACGGCTGGCTGCCGCGCGTGCTGGCGGAGGATGGGCGGATCCTCAGCGACACGCGGCTGCCCGGGGTGAGAATCCTGCACTGGCGGCGCGGGGGGGAGGTTCTCGACGGTGCCGACTGAGGACGTGTTCGCTGCGGTGGGGGGCTTCGAGCGCTTCATCGCCGCCGGTCCGGGACCCAGCGTGGCGCCCGGCGACGCGCCCTACCACCTGGTGAAGCGGCTCCTCGACGTGATCGCCGCGGTCGGCGGCCTGGCCCTGCTCCTGCCCCTCTTTCCCTTCATCGTGCTGATGATCAAGCTCGAGTCCCCGGGGCCCATCTTCTTCCGGCAGGAGCGGGTGGGCCGGCGGGGGCGCGTGTTCACCTGCTACAAGTTCCGCTCGATGGCCGCCGACGCCGAGCAGCGGAAGGAGGAGCTGTCCCATCTCAACGAGGCCACCGGCGCCGCCTTCAAGATCAAGGACGACCCGCGCATCACCGGGGTCGGGCGGTTTCTGCGCCGTAGCAGCCTGGACGAGTTCCCGCAGATCTTCAACGTCCTGCGCGGCGACATGTCCATCGTGGGGCCGCGGCCGCAGATTCCCAGCGAGGTGCTGCAGTACACGTCCGGCCAGGCCCGCCGCCTCCTGGTGAAACCGGGATTGACCTGCCTCTGGCAGGTCTCCGGCCGTAGCCACGTCGACTTCGCGGAGTGGATGGAGCTGGACCTCGAGTACGTGCGCCGCTGCAGCCTGGGCTTCGACATCTGGATCCTCAGTCGCACCTTGCCGGCGGTCATCCAGCGCAAGGGGGCGTACTGAGCGTGATCGGAGTGGGCACGGACATCGTGGCGGTGAGCCGGATCGCGGCGCTCCTGGACCGGCACCGGGAGCGCTTCCTGAGCCGCTGCTTTCAGGCCGGGGAGGCGGCCGCGGCGGTGCGGCGCGATGTCGCGGCGGCACCTGCGCTGGCTGCCCGTTGGGCGGCCAAGGAGGCCTTCCTCAAGGCCCTGGGCCTGCCGCTCGCCGCGATTCCCCTGCGCGAGATCGAGGTGGTGTCGGACGGGGTGCATGCCCCCGGACTGCGCTTGCACGGGCGGGCCGCGGCGGCGCTGGCGGAAGCCGGCGGCCGGCGAGTTCATCTCTCTCTCAGCCATGAGCGGGATTTCGCCATCGCCGTGGTGCTCGTGGAGTCGTGAGCGGGCCTGGCGGCCGCCCGGCCGGCAGGCGCTTGGCGACGCGCGCCCGATGTGCTAATTTGGCTCGCACCTGGATGTTCCGCGGGCGGTCCCAGCAGGGTGGAAGGCGGTCGTGTCGGTGCAGAAATTCGATTATCTGCTGGTCGACGTTTTCACCGACCGTCCCTTCGGAGGCAGCCGGCTGACCCTGTTCCCGGACGGGGACCGGGTCCCGGCGCACCTGATGCAGCAGCTGGCCCTGGAGATGGGCTGCGGCGAGACAGCCTTCGTGCTCAGCGGTCGCGGCCGCGCGCGCGATGCGGCCCGCCTGCGGGTCTTCACCCCGTCCGTCGAGCTTCCCTTCGCGGGGCATTCGGTCCTCGGGGCCACCTACGCCCTGGCCGAGCTGGGACGCCTACACGATGACCGGGCGACGGAGGTGTTCACCTGGGAGCTGGAGGCCGGCGCCTTCAAGGTCTTCCTGAAGGAGGCCGACGGCACCACCATCTACGCATTGCTGCACGACCCGCCGGTCTTCCTGGGCCAGTACTACCAGCGGGGCAAGGTGGCCGGCGCTCTCGGACTCTCGGTGGAGGACCTGGCCATCACCGGCCTGCCATGCGAGATCATCTCCACGGGATTGCCCATCCACATCGTGCCGGTGGGCGGACTGGACATCATGCGCTCCATCTCGCTGCGCGTGCGCGAGGCCGACGCCATCGCCCGCGATCTGGGCTTCGGTGATCTCTTCGTCTTCACCTGCGAGACAGTCTCGCCCGAGGCCAACGTTCACTGCCGGATGTTCGCACCCCACTTCGGCATTCCCGAGGATCCGGCCAGCGGCTCGGCCATGGGTGCGCTGGCGGCGTACCTGGTCAAGCATCGACTCGTCAAGCTGAGCCGGAACGTGCGCATCGTCTGCGAGCAGGGACTGGAGATGGGACGGCCGAGCCGCCTCGTCGCCGACCTGGAGGTCGCGGACGGGCAGGCTTCGCACATCCAGGTCGGCGGGCAGTGCGTCCTGGTGGGGCGCGGCTGCATCGAGCTGGATTGACGGCGAGCTCCGCGCCCGCCCATCAGTGTCAGGAGGACGACATGGAACGACCGGCCGGACTGGCGCCCGAGATGACGGACATGGTGATCCAGACGCTCCGTCAGGTGGTCCAGCGCGAGCTGCCGGAGGAAAAACGCCTCGAGCTGGATCGTGAGGACATCTTCCCCCTCGATCTCATCCGTCACCTGCTCTCCCCCGAGGTGGGCCTGCACCTGATCTTCCTGCCCGAGGCGGCGGGGGGGCTCGGCGGCGGTGCGCGCGACATCTGCCGCGTCTCGGAGGAGATGGCGGCGGCCGATCTGGGGGTGGCCACGGCGTTTCTGGCCATCTGCCTCGGGACCGATCCCATCCTGGTGGGGGGGGTCCAGGAACAGAAGGACCTCTGGCTCCGGCGGATCGCCAGCGAGGGTCTGATCGTGGCCTACGGCGTGACCGAGCCCGAGGCCGGCAGCAACGTGGCCGCACTGAAGACGACCGCGGATCCGGTGAAGGACGACGCGGGCCAAGTCGTCGCCTACCGGCTCAACGGCGTCAAGCAGTTCATCACCAACGGCGGCGTGGCCCAGCTCTACACCATCCTGGCCAAGGCGCCGGGAGGCCCCAGCTTCTTCATCGTCGAGAGAGACACTCCCGGCCTGAGCGTGGGCAAGAAGGAGGACAAGCACGGCATCCGGGCCTCCAACACGACCAGCGTGATACTGGAGGACGTCGAGGTGCCCGCCTCGCAGCTGGTCGGCGGCGAGGAAGGCGTTGGCCTGAAGCAGGCCAACGCGGTCTTCGGCTACACCCGCTTGATGGTGGGGGCCTTCGGCCTCGGTTCCGGTCAGGCGGCCCTCGACCGAGCAGTGTCCTACGCCCGTACGCGACAGCAGTTCGGCAGCCTGCTCATCGAGAAGGAGGGCTACAGCCTGAAGCTGCTGGTGCCGCACTGGATCGATCTGGCCGCCGGCCGCGCGTACGTGGAGGAGACAGCCCTGCGCATCGACCGTGGCGAGCAGGATCTGCAGGTCGAGGGTTCGATCGCCAAGTACTGGTGCACCGAGACGGGCAACCGCGCCGCCGATGCCGCCCTGGGGGCCCTAGGCGGCTACGGCTACACGCGCGAGTACATGGTGGAGAAGTTTCGCCGCGACGTGCGGATCACCAGCATCTACGAGGGCACGAGCGAGATCCAGCAGAGCATCATCGGCCTGTTCCGCTGGAAGGAGACGACCCGTTCCAAGGGCGCATTCTACGAGGAGCAGGCCGCCGCGCTGGACGAGCTGGCGCGCACGCATGCCGACGTGGGGGCCGAGGCGGTGGCCGCCGCGCTGCGCGGCCTGAGCGCCACGATCCTGCACTGTCACGAGAGGCGCCTGACCCGGCATCAGATGGTGCTGTTCACGCTGGCCGATCTGGCCACCCGCGCCGAGGTGGCCGCCGCCTTCGCGCGCCAGGCGGCCCGTCTGGCCACCGACGGCAGCCCGCTCGCACCCTCCCACGCCGCGGCAAGCCGGGTCTTCGCCCGCCAGGCCCTGGCCCAGCTGCGCGGGGGGGCCGGGCTGTGTGTCGCCGGTTTCCTGGAGGTTTCGGATGCCGAGGGTCTGGCGCGGGCCCGGGAGCTGATGGATCGCCTGGGCGACGACCGGGACCTGAAGGGCCGAGCCGGACTCTGGCAAGACATGGAGCTGGTGGCCGAGCACCTGCGCACGTCGGCCTAACGGCGCGGTCGTCCCGGAACCCGGGCGGGGCGTCCCGCAGGCTGGTGCCGGCCCGGTCGCCGGCGCCGGGGGAGGACCGAGGGCGTGTCCGAGATGTCATGGAGGACGCATCTGTTCCGCCGCCGCCCCGCGCGCGGCCTGGCGGGAATCGTGCTCGTCATAACGACCCTGCTGCTCGTGCAGGCGGCGGGCGAGACGGCGCTGCTGACCGTGCTAGCCGGTCTGGCCCTCGTCCTGACCGTCTGGCCCTTCTACGCGCCGGTGCGCTACCGGCTGGATGCCCAGGGCGTGACCGTCGACTACGGCATCTGGCGGCGACGCTGGCCCTGGTCGCGATTCCGTGCCTACGTTCCGCTGGCCGACGGCATCCTCCTGACCCCCTTCGCGCACCATCACCGCCTGGAGCGTTTCCGGGCGGTCCTGCTGTCGTGCCCAGAGCGGGTCGACGAGGTCCGGGCGCAGCTGCCCCCGGAGCTGGTCCCGCGCGAGACGGCGGCCGCGTCGTGAGCGGGGGCGGCCGCGAGAGCCCGCCGCCGCGGGGCGGAGAGGACCGGCCCGCGGGCCCGCGCGAGCCCAGGCCGAGCACTCTCAGCCCCGAGGACGACGCCTGGCTGGCGGAGCTGGCCGGGCGGATCCAGGCCCGCGGCCTGACCGCTCCCGCCGTGCTCTGGCTGGAGAGTCTGCGCCCCCTCGTCTTCCTGGGGACCCAGGCCATGCACTTCATGAATCCCCTGGTGCAGCTGATCGTGCCGCTTCCCTCCTGGCCGCGTCTGGCCGCGATCCTGGAGGAACGCTCCCACGTGGAAAGGCTGCTGCAGCACCTGGAAGCGGCGGCGGACCGCGACGCCGGACAGGCCTCACGGAAGCGCCGTGGCCGGGGGCGCAAGGGGGAGGAAACATGACCCGAGCCCCCGCTCCTCAGGTGCTGCCCCGGCCCGCAGGCGCGGGGCCGCAGGTGGAGGGGCCCGTCTACGTGATCACCGACTGCGGTTCGACCACCACGAAGGCAGTCCTCGTGGGCCGCCGGGGCGGCCGGCATGTCGTCCTGGCCCGAGGGGAAGCCCCCACCACCGTCGAGGCCCCCTTCGCCGACGTGACGCTCGGGATCTGGAACGCCCTGGACCAGCTGGCAGCCGCCTCCGGGCGCCGGTTGACCTCCGGTGCGATGGGCCCCCTGCTCCGGCCGGCCACGGCGGATCAGGGGTTGGACCTCTTCCTGAGCACGAGCAGCGCGGGAGGCGGCCTGCAGATGCTCGTACTGGGTCTGGTGCGCGAGCTGACGGCCGCCAGCGCCGCGCGGGCGGCGCTCGGGGCGGGAGCCATCGTGACCGACGTGCTGGCCTACGGTGACCTGGAGCCGTGGCCTCTCCGGGTGGCCCGGCTGCAGGAAGCGCGGCCGGACATGCTCCTGCTGAGCGGCGGCGTGGACGGGGGCGCCCGCGATCAGGTCGTGGCGCTGGCCGAGCTGATCGCCGCCGCCGCACCCGCGACGCGGTGGGCCGGAGACCAGCGGCTGCCCCTCGTCTATGCCGGCAACCGCGAGGCGAGCGAGGCGGTCACGGCGGCCCTGGGCGATGCGGTCGAGCTGAGCGTGGTCGCCAATCTCCGTCCCACCCTGGACAGCGAGAACCTGGAGCCGGTGCGACGGCGGATCCACCAGCTCTTCCTGGAGCATGTCATGGGCCGGGCCCCCGGCTCGCGTGGCCTGCTGGCGCTCTGCGACGCGCCGGTCCTGCCCACGCCGGCGGCCGTGGGCGCCATGGTGCAGATGCTGGCCTCGGGCCGGCGCGGCGACGTGCTGGCGGTGGACGTGGGCGGCGCCACGACGGACGTGTTCTCCGTGGTGGGAGGTCGCTTCAGCCGGACCGTCAGCGCCAATCTGGGTCTCAGCTACAGCATCCTGCAGGTCTGGCAGGAGGTCGGCCCGGAGCGCATCGCACGCTGGCTGCCCGATCCACCGCCGGCATGGATGATGCATGATCGTATCGCCAACAAGATGTTGCGACCGACGGTGGTGCCGGCCTCCCCGGAGGCCCTGGCGCTCGAGCAGGCCGTGGCCCGGGAGGCGCTGGCCCTGGCCCTGGCGACGCACGGCGAGGCGATCCGACGCACGGCCGGCCGGCGGCGGGACCGGGACGTGGGCGAGGCCTTCGGCGCTGCGGTGGCGGGGGATGGGCTCGACCTGTCCCGCGTGGAGCTGATCGTGGCCTCCGGCGGCGTGCTCAGCCGCGCCCCCAGGGCGGAGCAGGCGGCGCTGGTCCTGATCGATGCCCTGCAGCCGGTCGGGGTGACGGAACTTCTGCTGGATGCGGCTTATATCCTGCCGCATCTGGGCGTGCTGGCGGTTGAGGCGCCCGCTGCGGCGGCCGAGGCGCTGGAGGCGGCGCTCGTTCCCCTGGCCTGCTGCGTGGCCCCGCGGACAGCGGATCGGCCGGCGGGCGCACCACTGCTGCGCTGCCGTCTGGAAGCGGAAGGGGGTGCTCTGCGGGAGCACCTGCTGCGAGCCGGCGAGCTGGCGCGCTGGCCGCTGGAGCCGCGATCGCGCGGGCTGCTTCGCCTCCTGCCGGAACGGGGCGTGGATGCGGGAGCCGGTCCCGGCCGGTCCGTCGAGCAGCCCGTGCACGGGGGCGTGGCCGGAGTGATCCTCGACGGCCGCGGGCGTCCGTTGATTCTGCCGGAGGCTGCCGAGGAGCGCTCGGCCCGGCTGCGCGCCTGGCGGCGAGCCCTGGCCTGCGAACCGGGGAGTTCATCTTGAGCCACGTCCAGCAGCCGGGTCTGGCGCGCCGGGAGCGCATCGTCGTCCGCCGCGAGCGGCTGCTGCCCGTGCCGGGCGAGGTGGCGGTGTCGCCGGGTCAGCAGTTGGCCTCCGCGGACGAGGTGGGGCGCGCCGAGCGTCCGGGTGCGCTGCTGCCGGTGGACGTGGCCCGTGCCCTGGACATCCGGCCGCAGGAGGTGCCGGCTGCCATGCTCAAGCGCGAGGGCGAGCCGGTGCGGTCCGGCGAGGTGCTGGCGCGCGTGCAGCGGCTCTTCGGCTGGCTCACGAGCGAGTGCCGTGCCCCGGTGGATGGCACCATCGCGGGTGTTTCCCGGCTCACCGGACAGGTTCTGCTGGCGGGTCCGCCGGCACGGTTGAGCCTGGCCGCCTGGCTGGCGGGGCAGGTGGTCCAGGTGGTGCCTCAGCGCGGCGCCGTGGTGGCCGCCGAGGCGACCTGGATCCAGGGGATCTTCGGCCTGGGTGGCGAGTGCTGGGGAGCCCTGGATGTCCGGTCCGGCGAACCGGGCGAGGAGCTGACGGCCGCCCACCTGACGGACGCGCAGCGGGGCAGGGTGGTCGTGGGCGGGGGGCGTGCCGTCGCGGAGGCCCTGGTCGCGGCGGATCGTCTGGGGGTGGCCGCGGTCGTGGCGGGCAGCGTGAACGCAGCCGATCTGGAGGCCTTCGGCTCGCTGTCCGCGCCGGCGGGCAGCAGGCCGGGTCCGACGCTGATCATCACCGAGGGCTTCGGCAGCGTGCCGATGGCGGCCGCGGCCTTCGAGCTGCTGCGCCGGCGCAACGGCGCACCGGCCAGCGTCACGGGCGCCACCCGCATCCGGGCCGGCGTTCAGCGCCCGGAAATCCTCGTTCCCTGGCCCGCCGGTGCGTGGCAGGATGGTCCGATGCCCGCGCAGGAAGAAGGGGAGCTGATGGCCGCGGGCGCGCTGGCCCTGGGACAGCGGGTGCGTCTGGTGGGCGCCGAGGACTTCGGCCGGCAAGGCGTGGTGCGCGAGCTGCCCTCCTTGCCGCGGATCACCCCGGCCGAGGTGTGGGCCCTGGTGGCGGTGGTCGAGCTGGCGGGCGGGCAGCTCTGCACCGTTCCGTGCGCCAATTTGGAACGGCTCTGGTAGCCGACCCGCCTGGCGGGCCGCTCGCGGCGGAAGGACGAGGAGCATGGGCAGCATACTCGACACGTCGGCCTGGAACCTGGGGCTGATGCTGCTGTTGCTCTCGGCGGCCGTGCTGGGCGGAATCCAGGCCGCCCGGCGGCGGCGGCTGGGTCCGATGCGCCGCCTGCGCGCGCTGGATGCCCTGGAGATCGCGGTGGGGCGCGCGGCCGAGCTGGGACGCCCGGTCTACTTCGTCCCCGGCGTGCGCGATATCGACGACGTGCAGACCATCGCCGGGCTCTCGCTCCTGCGCACGGTGGCCGGTCTGGCCGCGCGTTACGGCTGTCGTCTCCAGGTTCCGACCGATCGCAGCCTGGTGATGAACACCGCCCGCGAGATCTGCCGCGAGGCCTACGCGGCCGCAGGGAGGCCCGAGGCCTACCGTGACGACATGGTGTCGTACATCTCGGACGAGCAGTTCGCCTTCGCCGCCCGGGTGGACGGGCTGATGGTTCGCGAGCGTCCCGCCGCGGCGTTTCTGCTGGGCGCCTTCTACGCCGAGTCGCTGCTCCTGGCCGAGGCGGGAAACCTGGCGGGCGCCATGCAGGTCGCCGGCACGGCCAACTGGCACCAGCTTCCCTTCCTGGTGACGGCCTGCGACGAGGTGCTCATCGGCGACGAGCTCTTCGCGGCCAGTGCCTATCTTGACGAGGATCCCGCGCTCCGGGGCAGCCTGCGCGGTCAGGATTTCGGCAAGTACCTGGCCATGGCCCTGCTGACCGGAGGCGCGTTGCTGGCCGCGGGCTCGGTCCTGACCGGGCAGGCCGTGTTGACCACCTTGTACGGTGCCGTGCTGCGCCTGCTGCAGACGGGGTGAACGGAAGATGCGGCGACTGATACCCAGGCTGATCCTGACGGTGGTGGGCGTGGTGCTGGTGCTGACCCCCTTCTTCGTGCGGCCGGAGGCGGGCGGCCGCGGGCCGTTGCCCGTCTTCTTCGCCTACGCGGACGAGAACTTCTCGGTCTGGTTCAACGTGCTGGCGGTTTTCGCCTTCATCCTCGGAGGCGCCAACCTGCTGCGCACGCACGCGCTGCGCGTGCGCGAACGCGGCCGCGACTGGCCCTACTCCCTGCTGACGCTCGTGGCGTTCACGGCCGTGCTGGTTCTCGGGCTGTTCAAGGTGGGTGGCCCGCCGGGCCTGCAGGGGAGCGTCTCCCATGGCGACTCGGCCCTGACCTGGATCTTCGATTGGATCTACATGCCCCTGAAGTCCACGCTCTTCGCCCTGCTGGCCTTCTTCGTGGCTTCGGCCGCCTATCGCGCCTTCCGCCTGCGATCCTGGGAAGCCTCGCTGCTGCTGGCGGCGGCCTTCGTGGTGCTGATCGGTCGCACTCCGTTCGGCGTCACGCTGACCGCCTGGCTGCCGAATGTCCTGCGCTTCCTGCGGCTGGACGAGCTCTCGATCTGGATCATGAAGGTTCCCAACACCGCCGGCTGGCGCTCCATCCTCATCGGCATCTCCCTCGGGGTGGTGGCCATGTCCCTGCGCCTCATCCTGGGGATCGAGCATGCCGTGCTGGGAGGCCGGCGATGAGGCGGCGAGGTGCCGACTGGGGCGCACGTCTGGCCGGCCTGGACCGGCGCTGGATCTACCTGATCCTGGCCGCGGGGCTCATCCTGACCCTCCTGACCGGGCTGCGCCTGCCGGAGCGGCCCTCGATCCTCGTGGAGCCCCTCTACGAGCGCGTGGAGAACCTGCCCCCCGGCTCGCCGATCCTGCTCTCGCTCGACTACACACCGAGCACGGCTCCCGAGCTGGAGCCCATGGCCTTCGCGGTGGTCCGCCACGCCCTGCTCAAGGGACACCGGCTCTGCTTCGTCTCTCTCTACCCGGAGGGCGACAACCAGATCGCGAGGGTGACCGAAGGTGTGATCGCCCGCGAGTTCCCCGCGGTCCGGGCCGGCCGGGATTTCGCGGTGCTGGGCTACAAGGCCGGCAACGAGATGGTGATCAACGCCCTGGCGCAGCGGCTGGACAGCATGTACGCCGGCGATCTGGAAGGGCGCCCGCTGGCGGAGCTGCCCGCGCTGGCGGGGGTCCACCGCCTGGCCGACTTCGCCCTGGTGGTGGCCTTCTCCGCGGGGACGCCGGGACTGAAGGAGTGGATCCTGTTCGCCGGGGATCCGCTGGGCCTGCCGCTGGGCGGAGGTTGCAACGGTGCCGGAGCCCCGCAGTTCCTGCCGTACTTTCCCCACCAGCTCCTGGGCCTGATGGGGGGCATCAAGGGGGCCGCCGAGTACGAAGCGGCCCTACGGCTGGGACATCCCGAGTTCCATCAGCGCACCATGCGGGCCACCGAGGGCATGGGCCCCCAGGCGGTAGCGCACTGCATCATCATCGCCTTCGTGCTGCTGGGCAATCTGGGCCTGCTGCTGAGCCGCCGGCGGCGAGAGGATGCGACATGAGCGGCAGCCTCGAGGTCTGGATCGCTTCGCTGCTGACGCTGATGGTCTTCAGCTTCCTCTGGCGGGACAATCCGCTCTACAAGTTCGCCGAGCACCTGTTCGTGGGCGTGTCGGCGGCCTACTTCATGGTGCTGGCCTTCTGGAGCACGCTCTGGCCGAACGCCGTGGTCAAGCTGGTGCCCGCGGCCGTGCGCGTGACGCAGCCCGGGGCCGAGCCGGGCGCTTTCGAACCGCTGGCGATCGTCCCCGTGCTGCTGGGGCTGCTCATGCTCTGCCGCCTCTGGCCCCGCCTGGCCTGGCTGAGCCGCTGGCCCACGGCCTTCGCGATCGGCACCACCGCCGGTTACAACCTGACGCGCTACCTGCGCACGGATTTTCTGAACCAGATCTCGACCACCGTGCAGGACGGCATCGTGGTGCAGCAGGCCGGAAGGGTGGCCTGGGGGGGGACGCTGGATCAGATCCTGGTCCTGGCGGGCACCGTGTGCGGGCTGGTCTATTTCACCTACAGCCGGCCACACCGCGGATACTACGGCGGGATGGCCCGGGTCGGGGTCGCGTTCATGATGGTGACCTTCGGCGCCTCGTTCGGCTACGCGGTGATGGGGCGCGTGGCCGTGCTGGTGAGCCGCCTGCAGGAGCTTCTGGGCGGGTGGCTGGGTCTGCTCTAGTTCGTGGCGATGGTGCGGTTTTTGCCGAAGTGTCTTGACGGCACGGAAGCGGTCTCACTAAACTTGGCCCCAGCCAACCGGACGGTCATCTCGCTCCCGCGGTCGGGGAGGGATCTGGACAGGGCATGGACATCGACAAGCAGATCGCCTACTACGAGCACAAGTGCGAACTCAACCCTGACTCGCGCGCATTCGCTCCCCTGGCCGATCTCTATCGCAGGGCCGGACGCTTCGACGACGCCTTTCGCGTGCTGCAGGCCGGGCTGGCGGCCCATCCCCGTTACATCTCGGCGCTCGTGATCCTGGGGCGCTGCCACCTGGAAACCGGAGATCGACCCCAGGCGCGCGCGGTCTTTCAGCAGGTGCTGGAGATCGATCCCGACAACCTCGTGGTGCTGAAGCTGATGGCCGAGGACGCCGCGCGGCAGGAGGACTGGAACGAGGCCACGGGTCTGCTGGAACGGGTCGTGCTGCTGGATCCCTCCGACGCCCCGGCCGAGGCGGAGCTGGAGGCGCTCCGCGCCCGGCAGGAAGGGCACGGCCGTCCCCCGCCGCGGCGCCAGGGACCGGCGCCGCCGGACGTGGTGGAAACCCCGCCGGACATGGACGTGGAAGTGGAGCCCGTGCGTCCCCCCCGGCCGCCGGCCGAGGCGCTCTATCATCCCGCGCCGCCTCCACCGTCCCGGGAGCAGGCGGCCCTGGGGGAGTCGCCCCCCCGCTCTCTCGCCACCAAGACCCTCGCGGAAATCTACCTCGCGCAGGGCTACCGGGACAAGGCGCTCGAGGTGCTGCGGGAGATCCTGGCTCGTCATCCCGAGCGCGAGGATATCCGCGCGCAGATCGCCGACCTGGAAAGAGAGGCTGCGGCGAGCGGTGCGCCGCTGCCCGAGGGGAGGGAACCCCTGCCGCCCCCACCGCGTTCAGGCGTGCGCAGCCGCCGGCAATTCGAGAGCTGGATCGACCGCCTCAGTCATCGCTCCGACGAGGAGACCTGAGACGGTCGCAAACGGCCGTCCGGCGCGTCTGGCATCTCTCCTGCAAGAGCGTCGGATCCAGGCGACCTTGCGGCGCGTCTCGATCCCCGAGATTGCGGAGCCGGGCCCCGGGTGCTATAGGTAAAGGCTCCCGCCCCTCCCGTGGGGCCTGCGAGCCGAACGTGCAAAAAGCGAGGCGCGTCCTTGACGGATACGAGTTCATTTCGCAACGGCATGGTGCTCCGTCACCGGGGAGATCTGTGGACCATCGTGGGATTCCAGCATGTCAAGCCGGGCAAGGGCGGCGCCTTCGTCCGGACCAAGCTCAAGAACGTCGAGACCGGACGGGTGCTGGAGGAGACCTTCCGGGCCGGAGAGCGGGTCGAGGAGGTGCGCCTGGAGCGCCGCAACTTCCAGTACCTGTACCAGGACGGCGAATTCTACACGTTCATGAACACGGAGACTTACGAGCAGGTGTCATTGCCGGCGGAGGCCCTGGGGGACGTACCACTCTACATCAAGGAGAGCGATACGTGCCAGGTTCTCCTGCACGAGGGCAGGCCGCTGCTGGTCGAGGCGCCTCTGACGGTGGAGTTGACCGTCAGCCAGACCGATCCCGGGTTGCGCGGCGACACGGCTCAGGGTGGGACCAAGCCCGCCACCATGGAAACGGGTCTCGTGGTCCAGGTCCCCCTGTTCATCGAAGAGGGAGAGGTGATCAGAATTGACTCCCGAACCGGAAAATACCTCGGTCGTGTCTGAGCATGCCGCACCGCGCGCTGCCAACCCTCCGCCAGCCGGAAAGGTGAGCATGGACCTGGACGAAGTACGGGAACTCGTGAAGCTGGTCGAGGACAGCGGCATCGAGGAGCTGGAGATCAGCCACGAGGGCACCACCATCCGCATCCAGAAGAGCCGCACCTTCATCCCGGCCGCGGCCACTGTGGCTCCGCAGCCGCTGCCGGTGGCCATGTCGCCGGCCGCCGTGCCCCAGACGTCGTCGCCGGCGGCTGGTCAGGCGGCCGCCGGGGCGGCGAGCCCGGCCCCCGAGCGCGACAAGTGGAAGGAGATCCGCTCGCCCATCGTGGGGACCTTCTACCGGGCCCCTTCGCCGGAGGCCGAGCCCTTCGTCAGGGTGGGGGACCGTATCAGCCCGGGGCAGACTCTCTGCATCGTCGAGGCGATGAAGGTGATGAACGAGATCGAGGCGGAGTTCGCCGGCGTCGTCAAGGAGATCCTGGTCGAGAACGCCCAGCCGGTCGAGGCCGAGGCCGTGATCTTCCTGGTCGAGCCGGTCTGAGCCACTGCGCCGGCATCCGCGAGCCCCGGTGCCCGCCGCGATCCCTACGCCGCCCCTGGACCGGGGGCGGCGCTCCACCGCCCGCCCGCCGCCCGTTTCCCCTCAAGCAGTTGCGTCGAGCTGACGATCCTATCCCTGGTGGATCCTGCGCGCGGCCGGTGCATCCTGCCGGCGTGAAAACGTCGTGCCCGGGGAGAGGACCGTCCATGGACATCAAGAAGATCCTGCACACCATGATCGAGCGTCGGGCCAGCGACCTCCACCTGAAGGTCGCCGCGCCACCGATCCTGCGCATCAACGGCACGCTGGTGCCGCTGGAGGAGACCTCGCCGTCCGTCCAGGACCTGATTGGTGTCGCCCAGCAGATCCTGACGCCGGTGCAGCGCGAGCTGTTCGAGTCCACGCGTGAGATCGACTTCGCCTTCGGCGTGCCCAGCCTGGCCAGGTTCCGCGCCAACTTCTACGTGCAGCGCGGCACCATCGCCATGGTCTTCCGGCACGTCCCGGCCAAGATCTGCAGCGTGGACGAGCTCAACCTGCCGCCGGTGATCAAGGAGCTGGCGACCCTGCCGCGCGGCCTGATCCTCGTCACCGGGACCGTGGGCTGCGGCAAGTCGACGACCCTCGCCGCCATCGTCGACCGCATCAACTCCGAGCTGTCCTCCCACGTGATCACCATCGAGGATCCCATCGAGTTCCTCCATCAGGACAAGCGGAGCATCATCAGCCAGCGGGAGATCGGCACCGACACGGGCACTTATAGCGAGGCACTCAAGTACATCCTGCGTCAGGATCCGGACGTCATCCTCATCGGCGAGATCCGCGATGCCGAGACCATGAAGGTCGCCCTCACCGCCGCCGACACCGGCCACCTGGTTCTCAGCACCCTGCACACCATCGATGCCACGCAGACCATCAGCCGCATCATCTCCTTTTTCCCCCCTCACCAGCACCAGGAGATCCGCTTCCTGCTGGCCTCGACGCTCCGGGCGGTGATCTCCCAGCGCCTGGTGGCGGACGCCGCCGGTGAGAGCCGCTACCCGGCCGTGGAGATCATGATCAACACCAGCACCATCAAGGAGTACATCCGCGACCCCGAGAAGACGGTGCTGATCCGGCAGGCCATCCAGGAAGGCTTCGTGCAGTATCAGATGCAGACCTTCGACCAGTCCCTGATGCAACTCTACAAGGAGAAGCGGATCAGCCTGGAAGCGGCGACGCAGGCCAGCAGCAACTCGCACGAGTTCCTGCTGCGCGTCAAGGGCATCCAGGCCAGCTCGGATACGTCCTGGGACAGGTTCGAGGGGGAGCGGTCCAGCGCAGAACCAGCCATCACCCGTATCTAGTTGGTTGTGCCATCGAGAATGTGTCCGGGGGGTCAGGGCCGCGTTGTCTGCGCTCTG
>CAZGEC010000039.1:0-38006 GCA_964524645.1 uncultured Fibrobacteraceae bacterium
GGGAGCTGTCAAAGCAGGACGCCGGCGGGAGCGCCGGCGGGAGAGCCGGCGGGAGAGGCCGGCGGGAGCGGCCTTGCTACGGCCCCCCTGGAGGCGCTATCATGGAACGCTTGCACCGGCGAGCCGGGCCGGGATCGACGGAGAAAGGCGACGAACATGCGGCGATCTGCTCTGCTGTTGGGCCTGCTGTGGGGAGCGGCTTTCGGGCTGCTCGAGGCGGCCTACTTCACCCGGGCCAACCACGTCTTCCCGCTCGGCGCCGGCCACTTGGAGCTGGCTCTGCTCTTCGTCCTGGCCTACGTCCTGCTGGCCTGGCTGGCCGCGGGCGTGCTGGCACTGCTCGCCCGGGGACGGGGGGACACTTTTCGCGCCGCCGTCCCGCTGGCCGGTCCCTGGTTCCTGCTGCTGACCCTGCTGGTGACCGTTTTCCGCGAGCGCATCGATCCCCGTCCCAACGATCCGATCGGGCTGCTGGGAACAGTCGCCCTGGTCGCCGCCATGCTGGCGGGTCTGCTCCTGCTGGCCCGTGCCGCGCGCCGCCGGCCGGTGATCCTGCGCGCCGGGTTGCCAGGGCTGGGCGCAGCGCTGCTGCTAGGGGGGGGGATCTGGGTGGCGACGTCCCGCCCCGTTCCGCCGCTGCCGCAGCCGCAGGAGCTGGTGACCGCCGAGGACGTGGGCGGTATCGACGACACGGGGCTGCGCGTGATGTTGGTGGGGCTGGACGGAGGAACCTGGAAGATCTTCGATCCCTTGCTGGCCCGGGGACGCCTGCCGGCCCTCGCCTCGCTGATCGCGCGCGGGGCCGACGCCGATCTCGAGGTGGTGATCCCCACCTACTCGCCCCCCCTCTGGACCAGCATCGCCTGCGGCAAGAGCGCCGACCGGCACGGCATCCACGATCACATCAACACGGAGCTGCCACTGGGGCTGCCCACGGTCCCGCTGCAGGTGAAGTGGTTTCGCTGCCTGACCAAGGAGACGAGCCTCGGCTTCCGGCTCTGGCACCGGCTGCGCCCCTTCCCGCCCCTGTTCGCCCAGAACGGGGACGTGCTCTGCCGGCGTCTGTGGGACGTCCTGGACGAGTACGGATTCTCCAGCCTGGTGGTGGACTGGTACGTCACGTACCCGGCGCAGCCGCTGCGGGGGATCATGGTCTCCGACCAGCTGCACCGCCACAAGCTGGATGCGGCGCAGATGCCGGGCCTGGTCTCCCCCGACAGCCTGACCTCGCTCTTCGCGGACATGGTGGTCACGCCGGAGGAGCTGCCCGCGGACCGGCTCTACGGCCTGCTCGACGTGACCGGCCTGGACGCCGCCGGACGCGAGGCGCTGAAGAGGACCCACCCGAAGTGGTTCCGGGTCATCGGGCAGGAGATGGCGCGGGATCTCACGACGCTGGCCGTCAGCCACGAGGCCTTCGTGCGCTTTCCGGAATGGCGCTTCGCCGGGATCTACTACCGGGCCATGGACAACGCACACCACCTGACCTGGGCCATGAAGGACCTGCCGGGCGCTGATCTCGAGCAGCACCCGGAGCGGCGCTTCCGCACGGCCGTGGACCGCTACTACGAGTACTCCGACAGCCTGCTGGCGGACGCCCTGCGCTGGGCCGACGAGCGGACCGTGGTCATCTGCATGTCGGATCATGGCTTCGAGGATGCCGTCTGGCAGCATTCCCGGGCTCCCGACGGCTTCTTCGTCATGGCCGGCGGTCCCGTCCTGGCCGATCCCCGGCGCGGCCGGATCCACATCTACGACGTCGCCCCCACCGTTCTGGCCCTGCTGGGCTTCCCGGTGCCGGCGGATATGGAGGGCAAGGTGGCGCGCGACCTGATCGACCCGGCCTTCTGGGAGCAGCATCCCATCCGGACGATCACGACCTACGAGACGTCGCCGCGACAGGTCCTGAAAGCGGAGCAGATGCGGATGGACTCGCGGACCATCGAGCATCTGCGCGCCCTCGGATACATCGACTGAGCGCCGGCGGGGCCATGCCGGGAGTTGACAGGCTCCCGCGCCGCCCGCTATCTTTGCCTCGCTTCTGCACGGGGCAGCTGGAACAGCCCCTGCTCATGCACGCCCTGATCTCTCCGGATCCGCCATGGATCCCACTCGGAGGCTTCCCCTTGAGCGGCCGCTTGCGGGTTGCAGTGCTACATGGTCCGTGTCCTCTCCGGGTCCGGCCGGCGGTGGGCGCCCTGCTCGCCGTCTGTGCGGCCGTCGTTCTGCTGGCGCCGCCGGCTGCCGGCCAGGCGCAGAAATTCACGACCAGGGCGGGCAACGTCGCGTTGACCGTGTCCAACCTGGGCTTCGTGGGCAACGGGTTTTTCAATGCGGCACAGCCCTCCTGCGAGTATCCGCTGCTCAGCCATGTGGAGCACCTCTATCTGGCCGGCCTCTGGGTGGGGGCGCGGGCCGCCGACGGCACGATCCATGTCTCCACCGGAGCGCAGGATGCCAGCAACCTGGAAGCGAGCGACGCTCTCCGCGAATTCACCAATACCAGGGTGATCCCGGTCTACATCGGCTCCAACAGCCAGAACAGCGAGAACTACGATGCCCGGGCTCTGGCAACGCAGCACATCGAGATGGCCTTCGACGACACCACCCATGTCGAGGCGAGCAGTCACGTGCAGCTGGGGCTCGAGGTGGTCCTGCGGGTTCTGGCCTGGGGCAATCGCTATGCCGACGATTTCGTGATCCTCGACTACTCCATCCACAACATCAGCCCCAACGAGCTGCGCGACGTCTACATCGGTTTCTGGTCCGACACCACGGTGGGCAACACCACCAGGAACAACCCCTACGATTCGCAGCCGCCCGTGCCCTGGAACTTCTACGATGACGTGAACGGTGCCCTGGGGGCCGAGGAGTGGGTGGGACCGGAGCACAGCGTGGCGTACGACCCGGGTATTTGGATGAGTTGGGAGCACGACGACGACGGAGACGACGGTCTGGCCACCTCCTGGATCGGCAACCGTCTGCTTGGCACGCTTCCCGCCGTGGAGCCACCCGAGGGGCAGCCGCCCGTCTCCTACAACGCCTGGCGTTTTCGGGGGGTGCCGGCCGAAGACGACGTCTACACGGATCAGGACGGTTCGCACGCCGGGAAGTACCAGTTCATGAGCAACGGGGACTTCGATGTCGGCATGGTGGGAAACGAGAACTTCACGGTCCCCTCCGACTGGGTCTCCCTCCTCTCCACGGGTCCCTTTCCCTACCTGGCGCCGAACGACTCCATCAACGTCACCTTCGCCATCGTCTGCGGTCCCGATTCGCTGGGCCTGCTGGCCAACTCCAGGGTCGCCCAGGTGGCCTACGATCAGGGTTTCACGCTCCCGACCGGTCCCCCTTCACCGCGGCTGGCTTTCGAGTATGCGGAGAACACGATCGTGCTGAAGTGGCAGACGGGGGATTCGGTGGCGGTGGTGGGACCGGATTCGGTGGTGACTCTGCCGAATGACGATGCGCGCCGCTCGCCCGAGTACCACATCAGCAGCATCACCGGCAAGCCCGACTTCCAGGGTTACCGCATCTACCGGTACCAGGGCCAGAACTTCACCGGCGATCCCTATGCCCAGGCCACCCTGGTGGCCGAGTTCGACAAGGTAGACGGCGTCGGTTTCGACGCGGGACTGCCGCCGCTGGACGAGCAGGGGCGGCGCATCTTCCGGGACACCAACCTGCTGAACGGCTTTCCCTACCGCTACGCGGTGACCTCCTTCTCGGCTCCGGATCTGGAGGAAGGGCTGCCCTCCTTCGAGAGCGGCTTCAACGAGAACGTGACCCTCGTCCACCCGGGCCCCGCACCTTCCACGGCGGACGCCCGCAAACCGGTGGGGGTCTATCCCAATCCGTACCGGGCGGGATCGCGCTTCGATGCCGGCGGCAGCGTGCCTGAGCTGGGACGTCGGATCTGGTTCACCAACCTGCCGGAGCGCTGCCGCATCCAGGTCTACAACCTCGCCGGTGATCTCGTGCAGACCTTGCATCACGACGATCCCGTGAGCGGCCAGGAGCCCTGGAACCTGCTCAGCGGTCCCGGCCGGGCCATCGCCACGGGTCTCTACATCTACGTGGTCGAGGACCTGAACACCGGAGATGTCCAGCGTGGAAAGCTGGTGATCATCAAATGAGCGGACCCTTGCGCAGCACGCGCCGCCCGGCGCTGATCCTGGCCCTGCTCATGGCCGCCGCGGGGGCCTGGATCACCGGTTGCACCAATGCTCCCTTCGACCCTGAAAGCCTGGCCAATCGACGGCCCGTGGCTCGCATCTTCATCTCTCCCACGGAGACCGACTCGCTCAGTCCCACCAGCTACTACCATCGGACCTTCTACTGGAGCGGCAGCGACGCCGACGGCTTCGTGGTGGAGTACTACGTCACGCTCGAGATACCGGCGGGTCTGCCTGCGCCCTGGATCACGACGATCCGCACCGACACCACCATGACGTTCACCACCGATGATCAGGGCCATGCCGAGGTCTTGCTGCGGGTCGCCTGTCGCGACGACCGCGGGGCGCTCAGCGACACAGTTTCCCAGTACATTCCGCTGCGGAACTTCCCGCCGGCCTTGAACTTTGAGGCCGACTTCGACACGGTTCGCTGGAGCTTCGGCGCGGCGGCCTTCCGCTTCTTCACGCTCGATCTGGACGGCAACGAGACGCTGGAACCCTACTACCGCTACAAGCTGGACACGGCCGACACCACCATCGTGCGGGACTTCGGCACGGCCGGTGCCGATCCGGCTCTCTGCTGGGTGCGGCGCACCTTCGCCTCGGCGGGGGGCGACTGGACCTTCGGCATCGATCTGCATGACCTGGCGCCTTCGCCGACCCGCAATCTGACGGTGGCGGTGAGGGACTCGGCGCGGGCCGAGACGCGACTGGAATGGACCTGGGAGGTGCGAGAAGCCCGCGGCCCCGTGCTGCTGGTGGCCGACGGCTCGCCTTACCTGGATGACCTGTACTACGCGGCCATGGATTCCTTCTTCGGCCCCGGGCAATGGTCCGTCTACTCGATGCGACACGGCCTGCCCGACGCCGGCTGGGTGCTGCTGGAGACCTTCCGCCAGTTCGAGATGGTCTGGTGGTATACCGGGTCCGGCGGCTCGCAGAACCTGGTGGACGCGGTGACGCCTGTGCGGAATTACCTGAATCCCAGTCCGCCGGTGCCACGGGGACGGCTTCTGCTGGTGAGCCGGGCCGTGACGGGGGCCTACTCCGATCTGCCCTATGGCTTCATCCAGTCCGTGCTGGGCGTCAGTCCCACCGCCGCTCCGCCGAACGTCTTCTACGTGCCCGCGGGGAACGTGGCCGAAGGACTGCAGGCCTGGCTGCCCGACCTGGCCTCCGCTTACAACTATGCGGGCACCATCGGCTTGCAGGCGCTCACCGGGACCGAGCCGCTCTACCGGCTAGAGTACTGCCGCACCTGCTACGATACGCGGGAGCCCTTTGATCCCGTGATCGCCGTGCGGCGCCCCGAGCGCAGCGTTGAACCGCGCGCCGACGTCGTGGTGGTTTCCACGCAGCTGGAATACTACGATCGGCCCCAGACCCTGGCCGCCCTGCGCGCCTTGCTGACCGCCGAGCTGGGGGTGACGCTGCCATGAGCCGACCGCATGGCAGCGCTGAGCCCTTCTGCCAGATGCCGGCGGTCATCTTCCTCGTGCTGCTCCTGCCACTCCTGACGGGGCGGGTGGCAGCTCAGGCGCCAGACGTCGCGGCGCCGGCCATGCCGAGCACCTGCACCATCAAGGGCACCGTGCACGACCGCGAATCCGGGGATGCTCTGCCGTACACCAACATCTACATCGCCGGGACCAACATCGGCACCATGGCCTTCACCGACGGCTACTTCATCCTGCGCGGGCTGGCGCCCGGCACCTACACGGTCAAGGCCTCGTACATCTCCTACGCGGTGGGCAGCGAGACGGTGGTCCTGCAAGCCGGCGATATCATTAACCTCGACTTCCAACTCGAGGTCCAGGCTATCATGCTCGAACCCTTCGATGTGCAGGCCCAGCGAAAACTCATCGAGGTCGAGAGAACGGGCAGCTCGCATTACATGTCCGGGCAGGAGATGGAGGCCATGCCCCTGGACGACATCGCGGACATGATCGCCCACCAGCCGGGTGTGACCATCTATGACAACGAGGTGCACATCCGTGGCGGACGCGCCGACGACACCCAGTTCATCGTCGACGGCATGTCGGTTAACGACCCGCTGGCGGGCGGCGGCTACGGCTACAACATCGATCCCTCGCTGATCGACGAGATCGAGGTGCTGACCGGAGGCTTCAACGCCGAGTACGGTCAGGCCGTGTCCGGCGTGGTCAACGTTTCCACCAAGGAAGGGAGCGATCGCCTCGAGGGCCGGGTCAGCCTGAAGCAGGACTATCTCTTCCGGCCGGTCCCCAAGAACGACTACCAGGACTGGCACACCCTCACGGACTTCAACGAGCCACAGAACATCGACATCCTGCAGGTCATGCTCTCCGGCCCGGACCCCTTCTCCAGCGCCTTGCGCCGGGCTGGACTGGGATTGCCGGGAGCGCAGTACCTGCTGGTGAGCGGATCGCTGGACACCCGGGACGGCTACCTGCCCATCTACTCGCGGCAGGACCGGCTGCAGTCCCCTCTTTACCGCGACAGCTTCTGGTCGCCGCGGCAGCAGAACAACTGGAACGGCCTGGCCAAGTGGAGCTGGCACATCACACCCAGCCGCAAGCTCAACATCACCACCAGTCGTGAGATGGACATCAGCCAGGGGTTCCGCCTGCCCGGGGAAGGCTACCCGCGGCAGTTCATGGACGGCCTGGACAATTACCTGGTCTTCACCAGCGAGAACATCCTGACCCAGCTCTACTACCGTCAAGTCCTGAGCGACACCGACTGGTTCGAGGTCCAGCTGGGCCGGAACTTCAACCGCCTGCACGCCAATCTGAACGGCGAAGACGACTTCACCGATGCGCGCTACGAACCCGTCACTCTCGCGGTCAACGATCCGGCACGACAGGCTCTCGGCACCGCGGATCGCTGGCACGACCACTACACGGAATCCTACACCTTCAAGGGCACTTACTCCTTCATGCGGAACCGGACCAACCAGTTCAAGACCGGCCTCGAGCTGTCATTCACCGAGATACAGCTCATTGACCTGCAATCCGAGCTTCGAAATCCACCCCCGGGCAAGCTGGGCGTGGAAGAGGACGTATTCCGCGCCCACCCCATCATCGGCTCCGCCTTCTTCCAGGATACCATCGATTACCGCGGCCTGGTCGTGAACGCCGGTCTCCGCAGCGATTTCTGGGCCCCGGGCCGCGAGGTCGAGGATGTCCTGGCCCACGACGAGGACTACCTCTTCATCTACCCGGACATGGCGAAGGAGTTCGAGGAGGGGACCACGGGCTTGCTGGGCCGGCGCTGGAAGATCAGGCTCTCGCCGCGTATCGGTCTCAGCTTCCCGGTGACCGAACGGGACAAGTTCTTCTTCAACTACGGGCACTTTTCCCAGTGGCCCCGCTTCGCCTACGTCTACCCGCAGCTGCGCGCCCAGACTGCGGTCAACGTGCAGATGCTCGGCAATCCCAACCTGGACCCCAAGATCACCGTCGAGTACGAGACGGGCATCCAGCACGAGTTCGGCGGTCTGTGGAGCCTGAGTCTCACCTTCTACAACCGCGACATCTACGGCTACGCCAAGAGCGTCCAGCTCAAAGAGGTCAGCATCGGAGCCGAGCAGACACCCGATCCGAACGACGTGGGCACCATCACCATCTCACCGGTGCGCTACTTCAACGGTGATTCGGCGCGCAGCTACGGCATGGAGCTGAGCATCATCAAGCGCACCACCCGCTGGCTGTCGGGCTCCGCCAGCCTGGAGCTGCAGTCCAGCACGGGGACGAACAGCAGCGCCGACGAGGCCTATCTGCTGGCCATCTACGAGAACTACATCCCCACGGCCTCCATCGGCGGTCTGACGCGGACACCTCTGCTCTGGGACAGGCCGTGGACCGTCTCCCTGAACGCCGATTTCTCCGTGTACGAGGACGATCGACCGCACATCCGGCTGCCCTATCCCTGGTTGTCGTCCCGCTTCCCCTTCCTGACGCTGCGTACCGGGAACCTGGGGGAAGCGCCGCCCAACTGGAGCGTCAACCTGCTCTACCGGGCCGAAGCGGGCCAGCGCTACACGCCCCTGTACTACACGTCGGGAGCCAACTCCATCCCTGGCGATATCAACTCGCGCTTGGGGCCGTACAGGAACAACTTGAACCTGCGCCTGAACAAGTTCTGGAAGCTCGGGCGCCACCAGAAGCTGACCCTGTTCCTCGAGGGACGCAACATCTTCAATCACAAGAACTACCGGCGGGTGAACCCCTTCACGGGTGAGGGTTACCAGCTTGGCGACTATCATCCCGATTGGGCGTACACCTGGGCGCCGACCACCACCGACTCCGAAGGCTACGCCAAGAGCCAGGTACGGCCGGACTACATCGAGGATCCGCGCATCCTCCTCTGGGGGGTGAGCTACTCGTGGTGAGGTGGCCGGGCATACGGTTGCACTGGGCTGTCGCGGCGGCTCTCCTGCTGGCGGCGGAGGGGGCCGCGGCGTCGTCGCTGATCGATCTGTACGGCGAGGAGAACGTGGGCGTGGCCGGGGCCCAGTTCCTGCGCATCCCCGTGGGCGCCCGCGGCGTGGGATTGGGCCGGGCGTACACAGCCTGTGCCACCGACGGCGCCGCCATCTTCTGGAACCCGGCCGGTATCATGCGCACGCCCGGCACCCACAACCTGTTCATGGCCCATACCGAGTACACGGCCGACATCGATCTGGACTTCCTTTCCTACCACTGGCGGGGTCAGAACTTCGGCTACGGAATCAGCGCCGGCATGCTGCGGTCGGGGGACATCCCTCGCACGGACGAGCTGCACCAGGATACCGGCGCCACCTTCGACGCGGATCAGTACGTGCTGGGGCTGACCCTGGCGCGCGCCATGACCGACCGTTTCTCCATCGGGGGCACGGTCAAGTACTACCAGGAGAACCTGGACGAGTTCGAGATCCGCTCGGTGATGGCCGACCTGGGGATCCTCTACTTCATCGGCTACGGCGACATGCGGGTCGGCTTCGCGGTGCGCAACTTCGGGCCCAAGCTCAAACCCGGCGGCACGCCGCCGCCCATCGCGGGCGATTTCGAGCCGGCGGACGAGTTCCAGAGCTTCTCCACGCCGACCGTGGGCGCCTTCGGCCTGGCCTTCACGGTGCCGCTTGGCGAGAACATCGGCTGGCTGAACAGCTGGGAGTTCAGCCACCCCTCGGATTTCCAGGAGAGCTTCCACCTGGGCAGCGAGCTGGCGCTCGCCAAGATGCTCTTTCTCCGCGCCGGGTACGAGACGGGACGCGACCGAGGGGGTTTCGCCGCGGGGTTCGGCGTGCTCGTGGGCCGGGAAAGCTGGGACCTGCGCCTGGACTACGCCTACAGCGACATGGGCAACTTCGGCACGATTCACCACTTCTCGCTGGACCTGACACCCCTCTTCGGCAGGAAACCGAGATGAGTCATAGCCGCAGCAACCGCGTCAGCAGAGGGGATTCCCGTAAAGGGCGGGCCGTGACGGCGGCCGTCGTCCCGGCCGCCCTGGCGCTCGCTGTCCTGGCAAGCCTGGGCGGCTGCGGCGAGAAGATCGCCATCCCCGAGGCCAGCGGACTGTTCGGGGTCACCACCTATTACGTGGACGACGACTTCGCCGAGACGGCCCCCGTCCAGGTGGCCATCATCAAGGGCTACCTGTTCGTCCTGTCCGGCACGGGAGTCCTGACGAAACGGAACACCGACTACGTGCCCGACTCGCTCGCCACCGGCGAGCCCATCCTCGCGAGCGGGCTCGCCGATCCCACGGCTCTCTGCCAGGACGAAACGGGGGACCTCATCTTCGTCTGGGAGCAAGAGCTGCAGCGGGTCAGCATCTTCAGCAGCCGCGACCTCGCTCTTCAGGCCCGGCAATCCCTGCCGGAAGTCCGGCGGGTTTCGGCCCTCTGCTGCTGCAAGGCGGGAATCGCTTCGGTCGCCGGCGCCCGGACCTTCCTGTACCTCTCCGATCCGGATTCTTTCGTTGTCCACCGTTACGTCTACGACGACTTCAACGGCCTCAGCGCCTATGGCATTCTCACGCGCCGTTTCAAGGCGAACGGCCTGGAGGAAGGCAGCGGCCTGCGCTTCGTGCATCGGCCCGCCGGCATGACCCGCGACTCCGCGGACAGCCTCCTCGTCTGCGACCAGGACACGCTCCGCAACTGGGTGATACGCTTCAATGCGACACCGGATTACACCGACGTGACCCCCAGCCAGCTGGATCAGGATCCGTGGCGCGGGCTGACGGTTCGTTTCGGGGAACCCTCCTGCGCCGAGGAGGTGTCCGCGGACTACACCCTCGGCAAGGCCGCGGAATGCGAGGGGGAATGGATTCCCGGTCCGAGTTCCGAGCCCGGAGAGCTGGCGTGGCCTCAGGCCGTGACCGTGGATGGCTCGGGTCGCATCTACGTGGCCGATACGGGCAACGATCGCATCCAGATCTTCGCGGCCAACGGGGATTACCTGAAGCTCTTCGGTGACAGCGACCTGACGCCTCACCCGACGAGCCTGGCGGTGGCGGACAAGCCCAAGGGCTCCCAGTACTTCGGGGGCTACGTCTTCGTCGTGCTGCCCGACGCGGCCTGCGTCCGCAAGTTCATTTCCTCGGAGCAGCGCGAGCACGAGCGCCACATCGAACCCCAACCATGAGGTCGGCCCCCGCCACCGAAGGAGGAGCCATGGCCCAGGATTCATCCGGCCCCAGCGACCGAGAGCTGGCCGCCCTCATGGCGGACGTGCGCCGGCGGCTGCGCGAGCAGCTCGGCGGCGGCGAGTTGCCGACCGGCCGCAGCGAGGCAGGCGGCGCGGGAGGCACCGTGGCCCCGGAGCCCGCGCCGGTGCCGGCCCCCGCGCCCGCTCCCGCCGCGGCGCGCGTTGCTCGCCCGCAGCCGGGTGCCGAGCGGCGGGTGGCCGTCGGGGCCGATCACGGTGGCTTCGCCCTCAAGCAGGTGCTGGCGGAGCTGCTGGTCGAGCTCGGCTACGAGCCGCTCGACATGGGGACCGCCGGCCTCGAGAGTGTCGATTATCCCGATTTCGCGATCAAGGTGGCGCGCGCCGTGGCGCGGGGGGAAGCCTGGCGCGGTATCATGATCGACGGGGCGGGGATCGGCTCGGCCATGGCGGCCAACAAGGTCCCCGGCGTGCGGGCCGCCACCTGCCACAACGAGGCCACGGCCGTCAACAGCCGCGAGCACAACAACGCCAACGTGCTGGTGCTCGGCAGCGGGCAGGTGAACCGGGGCCTGGCCCGGCGGATGGCCCGCATCTGGCTGGCCACGCCCTTTGCCGGCGGCCGACATGCCCGACGGGTCGCCAAGATCGATGCCCTGGACCGCGCCTGAGCCCCTTCCAGCACGCAGCGGATGTCGCCCGGCCGCTGTCCGCTTGCGCCGGCCTCCCGGATCGACCACAATACCCACTCGAGCGCCATCCGCTCAGGAAGGGGTAACCGCGTGAGCGCCCGCAACGATCCGGATCTGTTCGACCGCCCGGTACCGGAGACGCCGTTCTACGTGGCCGTCGCGGGCAACATCGGCGTCGGCAAGTCCATGACCACCCGCCTGATCGGCGAGACCTTCGGCTGGCGCATGTACTTCGAGCCGGTCATCACCAACCCGTATCTGGCCGACTACTACCAGGACATGCCGCGCTGGAGCTTCCACCTGCAGGTCTACTTCCTGAGCAAGCGCTTCGAGGTGCAGAAGGAGATCCAGGACCAGGGCGGATCCGCGGTACAGGACCGGACGATCTACGAGGACGTCGAGATCTTCGCCCCGACCCTTTACCGGCGCGGCTGCATCGACGACCGTGACTACCAGAGCTACTGCGAGCTGTTCCGCAACATGGTGGCCTTCCTGCAGGTGCCCGACCTCATCGTCTACCTGCGCTGCCGGCCGGAGACGGCCCTGCTCCGCATCCAGCAGCGGGGCCGTTCCATCGAGTCGGACATCCCCCTGGAGTTTCTCCAGGACCTGCACGCCGCCTACGAGGACTGGGTCGAGCGGGCTCCCGCCATCTGCCCGGTGGAGATTCTCGACAGCGAGGACGTCAACCTGCGGGACGACGAGACGGGCCGGCGCGCGCTGCTCGAGCTGGTCGCCCGCCATCACGCCCGGAAGCACGCGCGGGCGGTGACCGGCGGCCGGGGGAGGGCGCGATGAAGGGGCAGTACCGCCGCAGCGATCTGCTGCGAGGCGAGCGGATCCCCGATGACCTGCTCCTCGCCCTGCCCAAGACCGATCTCCACTGCCACCTGGACGGCTCCCTGCGGCCGGAGACCCTGCTGGAGCTGGGCCGGGAGGCGGGGCTGGAACTGCCCGCCACCACGGAAGCGGTGCGGGCGAAGCTCTTCCCTCCGGACCGGGTCATCCCGCAGGAGCGCTATCTGCGCTACTTCGACCTGACCCTGGCGGTGCTGCAGTGCCCGGAGCACCTGCAGCGGGTCGCGCGCGAGATGGCCCTGGACGCCGCCGCCGCCGGGTGCTGGTACCTGGAAGTGCGGTTCTGTCCTCTGCTGCACGATCGGGAGGGGATGACCCCCGACGAGGCGGTCAACGCCGTGCGGCAGGGACTGCGCGAGGCCGAGACCCAGTCGCGCATCCTGACCGGCATCATCATCACCGGCCTGCGCACCATCCAGCCGGCCGCCTCGCTGGAGCTGGCCCGGCTGGCGGTCCAGTGGAAGGGGGTCGGCGTGGTGGCGTTCGACCTCGCCGGCGCGGAGGAGGACTATCCCGCCAAGGACCACCGCGAGGCGTTCTACCACGTCATGAACAACAACCTGAACGTGACCATCCACGCCGGTGAGGGTTTCGGCCCGGCCTCCATCCACCAGGCCCTGCACTACTGCGGCGCGAACCGCATCGGCCACGGAACGCGCCTGCTGGAGGATCCGGACCTGCTGGCCTTCGTGAACGACCACCGCATCCCGCTGGAGGTCTGCCTGACCAGCAACGTCCAGACCGGGGTCGTGCCCAGCCTGTCCGCGCATCCGCTGCGTTACTACATGGATCTCGGCCTGCGGGTGACGCTCAACACCGACAACATGCTGTTCGCCGACACGAGCATGGCCGGCGAGCTGGGCAAGGCCGTGCGCACCTTCGATCTGACCCTGCTGGAGACCGAGAACCTGCTGCTGAACGGGTTCAAGAGCGCTTTCCTGCCCGAGCGCAGGAAGGAGGCGCTGGTCGGCGAGGCCCTCGCCACCTTCGCCTCCCTGCGCGACAAGCACGGCCTGGACGACCTGCCCCTCGGCTGAGGTGCGGTGGGGGCCGGCGGCGGGAAACCGGGAAATCGGGAAACCGGGAAGGCGGTGTTCTCTCGTGGAGCGGCTCTCCCAGCTGTCCGGAGCCTGGCGCGATCACGTCGGCGCCGCCGTCGTCTGGCTGCAGGCGCAGGGCTTCCGGCCGCCGCGGGCGAAGGGCCGCCGGCCTGTCGGCCTCATCCTGGGCAGCGGCCTGGGCAGCTTCGTGGCCGCGGTCTCGCGAGCCCGGGCTCAGGAGTACGCCGAGATTCCCGGCTTCAGCTCGACCACGGTGGCCGAGCACCAGGGACGGCTGGTGGCGGGCACGGCGGCGGGTGTGCCCGTGGTGATCATGCAGGGTCGCCTGCATCCCTACGAGGGCCTGCCCGCGGCGGAGATGCTCCTGCCGACGGCCGTCCTGGCCTGCCTGGGGATCTCCGCGGCCGTGGTGACCAACGCCGCCGGCGGGCTGAACCGCTTCTACGAGCCGGGCGACTTCATGGTCATCCGGGATCAGCTGGACCTGCACCTGCGGGATCCCCTGCGCGGACTCCTGGCCGGCGAGGCGGGGCGCACGCGGGAGGGCCGACCGCATGCCATCTACGATCCGGTGCTGGCGCGCGAGCTGCAGGCCGCCGGCGCCGAGGTGGGTATCCCGCTGCACGCCGGAACGTACGCCAGCGTCTGGGGCCCGGCCTACGAGACCAAGGCCGAGATCGGCTGGCTGCGCCGGGCCGGCTGCGACGCCACGGGCATGTCCACGGCTCCCGAGGCGGCCCTGCTGGCGCGGCTGGGCGTCAGGGTGGTGGGGCTGTCCTGCATCACCAATCCCTCGCGCGAGGTGGGGCAGCCGGAACTCTCGCACGCGGACGTCGTAGAAATCGGCCGCAGGGTGGGGGATCGCATGGCCCGCCTGCTGCTGGCCTTCCTGCCGCGCATCTGACGGCAAGGGCCGGAAGGAGGGATCGTGTTCTGGGACTCGACGTTCGTGCTGCTGATTCCGGTGCTCGTGTTCGCCCTGTACGCCCAGAACAAGGTGCGGATTACCTACGCCAGGTACCTGCGGGTGCCCTCGCAGCGGGGCCTGTCCGGCGCCCAGGCGGCCCGCCTGCTGCTGGACGCCGCCGGCCTGCAGGCGGTCCACATCGAGCCGATCGCGGGCACCCTGTCCGACCACTACGATCCCCGCCAGCGCGTTCTGCGGCTGAGCGAGGCCAATTTCCGCGGCCGCAGCGTGGCCGCGCTGGGCGTCGCCTGCCACGAGGCCGGCCATGCCCTGCAGCACGCGCGGAACTTCGCCCCGCTGGCCATGCGCCAGGCCGTCTGGCCGGTGGCGGGCTTCGGGAGCTGGGCGGCGTGGCCCCTCTTCTTCCTCGGTTTCCTCTTCAACCGTCCCCCGCTGATGGACCTCGGCATCCTGGTCTTTCTGATCGCGGCCTTCTTCTCGCTCATCACCCTGCCGGTGGAGTTCGACGCCAGCCGGCGGGCCATCAAGCTGCTGGCGACCCGCGGCATCGTCACCCGGGAGGAGCTGGGCGGAGCCCGGGCGGTCCTGAACGCCGCGGCCCTCACCTACGTGGCAGGCGCCCTGATGGCGGTGGTCCAGCTGGCCCGCATGCTCATCCTGCGCGGCAGACGCTGAGCGGCGCGGACGATCGCGTGCTTTTCGCGAGCCGCCACCGCAACATCCGGACCTAACTTGTCCCCTATATTGAAGTTGCGAATCATCTGACAAGATTCGCGGTTCATCTTTTCGCCCCCCGGTGCTATCTTGCGGGGGATTGGCACCCGCCTTTGGCCCCTATCCTGGAGTACCGCGCACATGAGTTCATTCCGCACGATTGCCTGGTCCTCCGTGGGCAAGAAGTTCATCACGGGCATCACGGGGCTGGCCCTGTTCGGCTTCGTGATCGTGCACCTGCTGGGGAACCTGACCCTGTTCATCGGTCCGGCGGCCTTCAACGGGTACGCACACTTCCTCGAACACTTGCTGCACGGGTGGCTGATCTACGCCTTCGAGATCGGATTGCTGGCCGTCCTCGTCTTCCACATCCTCGCCGCGGTCTACGTGGCTTTCTTCGACAAGCAGCAAGCACGGCCCGTCAAGTACGCCCTGCAGCGGAACGCGGGGGGCGCCAGCAGGAAGACCCTGTCCTCGCGCAGCATGATCATCACGGGCCTGGTGCTCGGCGCGTTCATCGTGATCCACGTCAAGATGTTCAAGTTCGGCACCACCAGCTCCTTCACCGCACCGAACGGCAACGAGCTGAAGGACCTCTACACGCTGGTGGCCACGTCCTTCAAGAACCTGCTGATCACGCTGCCCTACGTGGCGGTGATGATCCTGCTCGGGTTCCACCTGCGGCACGGCGTCTGGAGCGCCTTCCAGTCCCTCGGCTGGAACAGCACCCGGTTCATCGGTCTGCTGAACGGCCTGGCGCTGGTGTTCGCCTTCCTGCTGGCGATCGGCTTCCTGATCCTGCCGCTCTACCTCTACTTCTTTGTCGATCCGTCGGCCGCTCAGGCCGCTCTGCCGGGAGGTCACTAGATGGCTGGCAGCAACGTCAAACTCGATGCCAGGATTCCCGGCGGTCCGCTGGAGCAGAAGTGGGAACGCCACGAGATGGAAAGCCTGCTGGTCGCCCCGGCCAACCGCCGCAAGTTCTCCGTGATCGTGGTGGGGACCGGCCTGGCCGGCGGCGGTGCGGCGGCCACGCTGGGCGAGCTGGGCTTCAACGTCCTGAACTTCTGCATCCAGGACACGCCCCGCCGCGCCCACAGCGTCGCGGCCCAGGGCGGCATCAACGCCTCCAAGAACTACCAGAACGACGGCGACAGCATCTACCGGCTGTTCTACGACACCATCAAGGGCGGCGATTACCGCTCCCGGGAGGCCAACGTCTACCGTCTGGCCCAGCTGTCGGTGGAAATCATCGACCAGTGTGTGGCCATGGGCGTCCCCTTCGCCAGGGAGTACGGCGGCACCCTGGCCAACCGCTCCTTCGGCGGGGTGCAGGTGTCGCGCACCTTTTACGCCCGGGGCCAGACCGGCCAGCAGCTGTTGCTGGGGGTCTACTCCGCCCTGGTGCGTCAGATCCAGGCCGGCACCGTCAAGATGTTCCCCCGCCACGAGATGCTGGACGTGGTGATCATCGACGGCAAGGCGCGCGGCATCATCGCCCGGGACCTGATCACCGGCGAGCTGAAGCGCTACGAGGCGGATGCGGTGGTGCTGGCCACGGGCGGCTACTCGCCGGTCTACTACCTCTCCACCAACGCCGTGAACAGCAACGCGACGGCCATCTGGCGGGCTTACCGGCGCGGCGCCTACTTCGCCAATCCCTGCTACACGCAGATCCACCCCACCTGCATCCCGCACGCCGGCGACTACCAGTCGAAGCTCACCCTCATGAGCGAGAGCCTGCGCAACGACGGTCGGGTCTGGGTGCCAAAGGAGCCGGGAGACAAGCGGCGCCCCGTGGAGATCCCCGAGGAGGAGCGCGACTACTACCTGGAGCGTCGTTACCCCGCCTTCGGCAACCTGGTGCCGCGGGACATCGCCAGCCGCGCCGCCAAGCTGGAATGCGACGCCGGCAAGGGGGTGGGGCCCACCGGCTTCGCGGTCTACCTCGACTTCGCCGACGCCATCCAGCGCCTCGGCCGCCAGGTCGTGACCGATCGCTACGGCAACCTGTTCGACATGTACGAGGAGATCACGGCCGAGGATCCTTACCACACGCCGATGAAGATCTACCCGGCGCCGCATTACACCATGGGCGGCCTGTGGGTGGACTACAACCTGCAGTCCACCATCGAGGGGCTGTTCGTGGCCGGGGAGGCCAACTTCTCCGACCACGGCGCCAACCGCCTTGGAGCCAGCGCCCTCATGCAGGGTCTGGCCGACGGCTACTTCGTCGTCCCGCGGGTGGTGGCCAGCTACGTGGCCGGAGCCAAGCTGGCCGGGGCCGGCACCGACCACGCGGCGTTCCAGGAGGCGGAGAACGACGTTCGCGAGCGCTACGACCGGCTGCTCGCCGTCAAGGGCTCGCGCACGATCCGGGACTTCCACCTGGAGCTGGGCCGCATCATGTGGGACCAGGTCGGCATGTCCCGCCGGGCTGACGGGCTGCAGGAGGCCATCGACAAGCTCCGCAAGCTGCGCGAGGCCTACTGGCAGGACGTCATGGTCCCCGGCGAGGGACAGGACCTGAACAAGCAGCTCGAGCTGGCCGGCCGGGTGGCCGACTTCCTGGAGCTGGGCGAGCTGATGGCCCGCGATGCCTTGATGCGCGAGGAGTCGTGCGGTGGTCACTTCCGTGAGGAGTACCAGACCAAGGAGGGCGAGGCCCTGCGCGACGACGAGAAGTTCATGTTCGTCTCCGCCTGGGAGCACACCGGCGACGACAGCGAGCCGGTGATGCACAAGGAACCGCTCGAATACGAGTCCATCGAGGTCAAGACCCGCAGCTACAAGTAGAGGAAGGATCGATCCATGAGCGAGAAGATGACGATCCACCTGAAGATCTGGCGCCAGGCCCGCGGGGAGAAGCGCGGGCGCCTAGTCGACTACACCGTGACGGACATCCTGCCGGAGATGTCCTTCCTCGAGCTGCTGGACCTGCTGAACGAGCAGCTCGCCGCCAAGGGCGAGGCCGCCATCGAGTTCGACAGCGACTGTCGCGAGGGCATCTGCGGTACCTGCGGGCTGGTGATCCAGGGGGTGGCGCACGGCCCCCGCTCCGCCACCACCACCTGCGAGCTGCGCATGCGCAACTTCCAGGACGGCGAGACCATCACCGTCGAGCCGTTCCGGGCCAAGTCCTTCCCGGTGGTCAAGGACCTGATCGTGAACCGCTCCGCCTTCGATCGCATCCAGGGCAAGGGGGGTTACGTCACCGCCAACGTGGGCTCGGCCCCGGACGGCAACGCCATCCTGGTCCCCAAGACCGACGCCGACAAGGCCATGGACGCGGCCGCCTGCATCGGCTGCGGCGCCTGCGTGGCCGCCTGCCCCAACGCCTCGGCCTCCCTGTTCGTGAGCGCCAAGATCAGCCAGCTCTCGTTCCTGCCCCAGGGCCACGCCGAGCGCGGCCGGCGCGCCCTGGCCATGATCGAGCAGATGGACACGGAAGGCTTCGGCGATTGCTCCAACCACGGCGAGTGCGAGGCGGTCTGCCCCAAGGAGATTTCCATCGAGAACATCGCACGCATGCGCCGCGAGTACTTCAAGGGAGCCCTGACCGGCAAGTAGCGCGCATTCCGGGCCGCAGTCCCCGCGGCCGGCGGCTAACCGGGGCGGCACAACGCTGTGCCGCCCCTTTTCATCCCCTGAGCACATCTGCGTGGCCCCATCTTGTCATGGGCGCGTCTTTCTGTTCTAATCACGGTGGGCGATCCAGGGTCCCCGGCCCAACAGGAAGGAGAGGTCATGCGGTATCCACGTGCCTTCCTCCTGCCGATCCTCGGGCTCCTGCTGGCCCTCCCGGCCGCGGCGCAGCCGGATTCCGACGTGATCGGCATCTACTTCGACCTGCAGGCGCATTACACCTGCTGGGACTGCATCTCCGTGGGCCAGCAGCTGTCCGCCTACCTCATTCTCACCGATCTGAGCGCGTCGCCCAGCGGCATGGAGGCGAAGATCTCGGTCGATCTGCCGGCCACGGTCGTGGACCTCGGCTTCCACCCCATCGGACCCATCATCTGGATCAACCCGCCCCAGGATGGCGAGGTCTACATGGGGTGGACCGAACCGCCAGCGCCGGAACTCGTGCCCGTGATCGAGATGCGCTACATGTTCCTGGGTGAGGCGCAGCTGGATTTCTTCGTGGGACCGGTCTCGTCGCCGAGCATACCGGGGTGGCCGTCCTACGTCACGGCCGAGGAACCGCCGCGAACCCTGCCGCTGATGCCCGTCTCCGGCAGCGTGGACGAGCGGGTGGCCTGGATCGACACGACCTGCGACACCTGCTTCCCCCTGGCGAGTCTGACGGACACCTGGGGCGGGGTGAAGAACCTCTACCGCTGATATGGCCATGTGATTGGACTTTCCCCCCCGCGGATGCCATGATTCGCGGCACCGCGGGGGGCCGTTTACCTTGAAGTCCGTAGGCCCCCGTTGCGGAGCCCAGGACGAAAGGACTGTGCCATGCGCCGATACATGGTGGCCGGCAACTGGAAGCTGAACCTGGGGCCGGCGGACGCCCGCCGGCTGGCGCGCGAGGTGCGCGACGGGCTGCGCCGCTTCGACCTCGCGGGCGACGTGTTGATCTGCCCTCCCTTCGTCTCGCTGCCGGCCGCGGCCGAGCAGGTGAAGGGCTCGCCGCTGCTGCTGGGGGCGCAGAACTGCGCCACCGAGGCGAGCGGCGCTTACACCGGAGAGGTCGCCGCGGGCATGCTGGCCGAGGTTGGCTGCAGTCATGTCATCGTCGGCCATTCGGAGCGGCGGCAGTACCAGCACGAGAGCGACGAGGAGTTCGTCAAGAAGATCGCCTGCGCCCACGCGGCGGGTCTGACGGCTATCTTCTGCTACGGCGAGCAGATCGCCGAGCGCCGCGCCGGCCGCGCGGCCGACGTGGTCCGCGCGCAGATCGAAGGCGTGCTCCCCCACCTGAAGACCCTGACCGCCGGCAACACCTTGCTCGCGTACGAGCCGGTCTGGGCCATCGGCACGGGCGAGACGGCCACGCCAGAGATCGCCCAGGAGATCCATGCCCTGAGCCGCCGCCTGGTGGCCGACCTGCTCGGGGCGGAACTCGCGAACGGCCTGCGCATTCTCTACGGCGGCAGCTGCAAGCCCGCCAACGCCCGGGAGCTGTTCCGCCAGCCCGACGTGGACGGCGGCCTCATCGGCGGCGCCAGCCTGAAGGCCGCGGACTTCCTGGGGATCGTGGAGGCGGCCCAGGACGTCGGTCTCTAAGCGACCTGGCCTCATCCGATCGAAACGCAAAAGGAGTGGATGTGTCCGACCGCAAGCGAATCCGCCACCTACCCGGCAGGGCCGGCCTGCTCCTGCTGGCCGGCCTCGCCGTTGCAGCCCTGGTCACGGCCACGGCCGGCAGCGCGGCGGCCGCCCCGCGGATGGCCGCCGCCTGGCCCGGCGCGACGGGCATCGATCGCCAGCAACTGGAGCCCACCTTCTACGGGTTGCCCGAGAACATCGAGATCCTCCAGCTGGAGAACGGTCTGCGGGTCCTGCTGATGCGCAATCCCGCCCAGCCCATGGTCGGCATCTACACCCAGGTGGGCGTCGGCTCCGCCTACGAGGACTTCCGCACCAGCGGCATGAGCCACATGCTGGAACATCTGCTGTTCAACGGCACCGAGAAGTACACGCAGGAGCAGCTCTACGAGCTGACCGACCGGCACGGTGCGTACAACAACGCCAACACCAGCGACTTCTACACCAACTTCATGACCGTCGTCTCGAGCGAGGATCTGGCCACGGGTCTCGAGATCCAGTCCCAGATGCTGTTCCACTCCCTCATCCCCGCCGACAAGTTCGCGAAGGAGAAGGGGATCGTCGTGGGCGAACTCGTGGGCGATCGCGACACGCCGGGATATTTCGCCGGCGAGGCCCTGCGCGAGGTGCTCTTTGCCGGCAGCAGCCTGGCCCTGCCGACCCTGGGGACCAGGAGCACCATCGAGCATCTGGCGCGCGACGACGTCTACGCGTTCTACCGCAACTACTACGTGCCCAACAACATGATCACCACGCTGGCCGGCAACTTCGAGCGGGACGAAGCCCTGAAGCTGCTGGAGCAGTACTTCGGCGCTTCCGCTCCGGGCACCGTCGAGAGACCGCTGCCCCGGCCGGCGCCCTTCATCGATCGCACGCGGACCGTGGTGCGGCGGGGCGGAGGTGAACGCCAGCTCGTGCTGGCCTTCGACGCCCCGAGCTATCAGGCCGTCGATTACTTCCCCTTCCTGGTGCTCGTGCAGCTGCTGGACGCTCCGGCCAGCGGCATCCTGACGCGCGCCCTGAACGGCCTGCCGGAGGCCGAGCGGCCGGAGTTCTCCGACTGGTGGGAGCGGGCCGACGGGTACGCAAGGCTGGTGCTGCAGTTCGACCTGCCGGCCGCCGCGGAGCCCGCCGGCTACTATAGCCTCGTCCAGCAGGCCTGCGCCGCCGCCCTGGACAAGGGCATCGCGGACGAGGACGTGAGCGAGATCGTGAGCATGGAGGAGACGCAGACCCTGCTGCAGCGGGAGCAGCTGCGCGAGACCGGGATCTACGCCGCCGAACCGCTGGTCCTGGGCGGACCCGACTTCTTCGTCTCGTACCTGGACCGGCTGCGCGAGGTGACGGCCGAGGAGGTCGCCCTGGCCCTGAGCACCTATCTGGTGGATACGCCGTGCGAGGCCCTGCTCATCGAGCCGGAAGCGGGCGCCGAGGCCGCCATGCCGGCCGGGATGCAGCTGCCGGAGGGCATGCAGGTGCCCCCGGCCATGCTCGAAGCTCTCAAGAAGATGCAGGCGCAAGCAGGAGCGCAGCAGGAAGAGAAGCCGCGGACCGACGGCGGCCCCATGCCGCCGCGGGCGGCGCCGGCTCCCAAGGTGTTGCCGGTGCAGCGGACCGAGCTGCAGAACGGGGCCGTGCTGGTCTCGCAGCAGAATCCCGCCTCTTCCCTGATGGCCGTGCATCTCACCGTGCGCAACCGGGCGGTCCTAGACAACGGGCGGCCGGGTTCCCTCAACCTGGTGCATCGGCTGCTGCTGAGCGGCGTGGGGGGGTGCGACGCCGGCTGTCTCTCGCGCAAGCTGCGGCGCCTGGGGGCCGTGGTGAAGCTGGTGGACAATCCGGACTTCCCCATGGACGACTACTACACCAGCGGCCGTTTCTCCTTCGTGCGGGTGGAGGTCGCCGCCGAGAACGGCCCGGCAGTCCTGGAGCTGCTGGCCGACATCACCCAGCATGCCAGCTTCTCGCGCCAGGACTTCGAGCGGGAGCGCCGGGAGCAGATCGCCCTCCTGGAGAAGCAGCAGGACAGTGCCCGGGTCCGGGCCAACGAGCTGCTGGCCGCCACCCTCTACGGCGCGCATCCGCTGGCGAGGCCGCCCGAGGGCGACGTCGCCTCGCTGCAGGCGCTGAGCTACGACGACGCCCGGGATCTCTACCGCAAGGCCTTCCAGCCGCCGAACCTGATCATCGCCGTGGTGGGTCCGGTTCCCCACGAGGAGCTGGCCAGCCAGCTGGAGAACCTGCTGCCGGGTCGCGGCAAGCCCACCGACGGTCTGCCCCCGCTGCCGGTGACCGGGAGCGCGGACCGGGTCACGCTGAACCTCGGGGGCGAGATGGCGGCCATCCGCCTGGGGGCTCTCCTGGATTACGATCCGGCGGACGAGAAGGCGCTGGAGATCCTGACGGCCATCCTCTCCGACCGCCTGGCCATGGACCTGCGGGAAACCAAGGGGCTCTCCTACAGCGTGGGTGCCTCCGTCGATCTGCACAACGGGCAGGGCGAGTACACCGCCTGGCTGAATCCCCCCCGCGAGCGCCTGGAGGAGGGTGAAGCGGCCCTGCAGGGCTTCCTGAAGAGCTTCGACCCGGCCACCATCACCCAGGACGAGCTGGACCGCATCCGCAACGCCCGGGTGGGACGCTGGAAGCTGCGCCGGCTCTCCAGCATGAGCCAGGCCTACTACCTGGCCATGGCCGAGCTGGACGGCGACGTGACGCGGGCGATGCGCATGCTGCACGGCTACGACGGGATCAGCCTGGGCGATCTGCTGCGGGTGGGGCGGGCGTACCTCGCGCAGCAGCCGCTGGTGACGGTCGTCGTCGACTGAGGGGAGGGGCCGGGTGCGCTCGTACCGGGCCGTCTCGCTCCGCGCTCGGCGACGCGGGGCGGCGCCTCGCTCGGCGCGAAGCGCGCCGAGTCGCTCGCCGGCCCGATGCGAACGCACCCGGCCGGACCTTCTCGGCTGATGGAATGCCTGGCTCGCGAGCCGGCACTTCGCGAGGTAAGGGGATTTTAATGATTTATGCTTATAGTTCATTGTCAATAAATTACTTGTGTAGCAGCGCGGCTTGGGCGGAGTCCGCTGCGCTTTTCGCAGAGCCCGCCCATGAATCCTCTACGGGAGCCTGTCATGTGCCAGCGTGAGCTTCGGATCGTCGTTATTTCGCTCGCCCTGCTGACCGTTCTGAGCGTCGTCGTGGCCAGAGCGGACACGCGGGACTGGCCGGTCGTGCATCACGAAGCACGCCTGGTCTTCGACGTCCCCGGCAACAGCGTCAAGATCGTGGACGAGATCAGCGTCCCGCCCGGTTTCGACACCTACACGCTCAACCACGGCATGGTCCTGACGGGCGGAGGATGGCGGGAGGGGGACCTGTGGCGTGGAATCCGCGACCTGCCCCACCGGCAAGCGGCGCCGACCGACACCACGGTGATCGACACGCTGCGCCTTCCGCAGGAGTTTCTCCTGCGGCCCGATCCGAAAACCATCACCCTGGAGTACGGCGGGCGCTTCCTGCAGTCGACGGCCAACGTGCGCTTTTCCCGCGAGAACGTCGGCGGGGAGATCTCGGCCACCATCGGTGACGAGGGCATCTTCCTGGGGAGCGAGGCCCAGTGGCTGCCCACCTTCGCGAAGACCATGGCGTCGTATCATCTGACCGTGGACACGCCGGCCGGCGTGATCCCGGTCACTCAGGGCACCCGGATCAGCCAGGAGGAGCAGGGCGACCGGCTCGTCACCGTCTGGGACGCGCCTTGGCCCAGCGACGGCATCGCGCTCGTCGCGAACCGCTTCATCGTGACGGAGGCGAAGCACGGTCCGGTGATGATCAGGACCTGCCTGCTGTCCGACGACGCCGGGCTGAGCGATCTCTACATCGCGCGCACGAGGGTGTATCTGGACATGTACTCCCAGATGATCGGCCCTTATCCCTACGGCAGCTTCGCCACTGTGGAGAACTGGTTCCCTACCGGTTACGGCATGCCGGGCTGGACCCTGCTGGGCAGCGTGGTGCTGCGCCTGCCGTTCATTCCCTACACCTCCTTCGGGCACGAGATCTGCCACAACTGGTGGGGCAACAGCGTCTACGTGGGCGAGGGGGGCAACTGGTGCGAGGGGTTGACCGTCTACTGCGCCGACTACCACTACGAGGAGGAGGAGTCGGCCGAGGCCGCCCGCGAGTACCGGCGCAACCTGCTGAAGGACTACGCGGCCTACGTGCAGGACCCGGTGAACGACTTCCCGCTGGTTGATTTCGAGGTCCGGCACAGCGGGGCGACCCGGGCCGTGGGCTACGGCAAGGGCATGATGGTCTTCCACATGGCGGACCGGCTGATCGGCCGCGACGTGTTCCTGGCGGCCCTGCGCAAGATCTACGAGGATCACCGCTTCCGGGGCGCCACCTGGAACGATTTCTTCACGACCTTCGCGGACGTCTCGGGGCAGGACTTCTCCTACTTCCAGGAGCAGTGGATCGAGCGCACGGGGGCGCCGGCGCTCGAGCTGAAGGAGGCCCGGCGCGACGGGGACGAGGTGTACGTCAGGCTTGGCCAGGGCCTGCCGGTCTACCAGTTGCAGGTGCCGATCGTCGTTACGACCTCGGCTGGGGCCGTCGAGCACTTGGTCTGGCTGCAGCAGCGGGAGGAGGAATTCGTCCTGGAGGTACCGGGAGCTCTGCGGGTGGCCGTGGATCCGAACTTCCAGCTCTTCCGCCGCCTGCATCGCGACGAGATCGAGCCCACGGTGAGCCAGGTCCTGGGGGAGGACGTGCCGCTCTTCGTCCTGCCGGACGGGACGGAGGCGGAGGTGACGGCGGCCCGGGATTTCGCGATCCAGTTCAGCGAGAACGCGACGCCCATGATGATCCCGGGCGGCCATCCTCCCGTGGACGTGAGCTACGGCACGGCGGTCAACAGCGTGCTGATCAATCCCCCGCCCGACGTGCTGAAGGAGTGGCTGCCGTCCTGGATCACCGTGAGCGGCAACCTGCTCTTCATCGAGGGCAAGCGCTCCAGCCTGAAGGAGTACGACGCCGTGCTGGCGGTGGTCGATCCCCACGATCCGACGGCCACCGATCTGCTCGTCTTCTGTCTCGATCCCGCGCGGCTGGTCCCTCTGGCCAACCGCATCGGCCACTACGGCAAGTACAGCTGGCTGCTCCTGCCGACCAGTGGCCAGGGCGACGTGCTGCGGGGCAACTGGCCGGTGCAGGGCACCAGCCTCCGGGCCGATCTGGGCTCCTGAAGCCCCCAGCGGCGGCCGCGCTTGCTTCCTTGGCGTCTTCGACCGGGCCGGCCCCCTGGACAGGGGGCCGGCCCGTTTGCTAATGTTGAGTGGAGATCCCACCACCCTTCTCTCTCCCCTGAGTCTGGAGGCCGTCTCGTGAGCAAGCGTGCATGGACTTGCGGACTCCTGCTTCTGGGATTGCTGACAGGCTCGCTCGGATTCATCGGCTGCGCGGACGAAGGGGGACCAGAAATGGTTGAGCCTGGCTCGTGGGAGCTGCTCGCCCGTCCCCTCCGCAATCTCGCGGCCGTCTGGGGTTCGCCCGGCAGCGACGTGGTGGCCGTTGGACAGGCGGGAGCAATCGTCCGCGGGACGGCCGGGGTCTGGATCGAGGAAGATAGTGGCACGATGGCGAACCTTCTGGGCGTCGGAGGTGCTGCGCCGGATGATGTCTTCGCCGTGGGGGTGGAGGGGACGATCCTGCATCACGACGGAAATGGCTGGTCTCCCCTGGTTAGCGGCACGCTGGTCGACTTGCGCGCCGTTTATGTCGTGGCACCTGACACTGCTTTCGCGGTCGGCATGGGCGGGACCGTGCTCCGCTGGGACGGGGCGTCCTGGACGCCGCTGGCCGGCGTGCCGGATCGCGACCTGATGGGGGTCTGGGCCGCGAGCGGCGAGGACGTCTTCGCCGTGGGTCTCGATGGTGCGATCCTGCACTGGGATGGCGCGAGCTGGGAAGAGCAATCGGCCGGTGTGACTGCGAGCCTGCGCGGGGTCTGGGGCACCGCCGGAGACGATGTCTTCGTCGTGGGCGGCATCGGCACCATCCTGCACTATGACGGCAGTAGCTGGACGACGCAAATGACCGGCATGCGTCTGGAATTCAGCTCCGTCTGCGGTCATGCTCCCGACGATGTCATCGCCGTGGACTACTACGGGCAGATTCGACACTACGACGGCCACCAGTGGTTTGACGAGGACAGCGGCAGCAGCGTCCTTGGACTAAGGGGCGTCTGGTGCGACGACGCCGGTCGTGCTTGGGTCGTGGGTGAAAATCGCCTCATTCTTGTACGGGACGGCCAGGGCTGGTCGACGGAGAGCGGCGGCTTCCAGCGGCGGCTCTTCGGAGTCTGGGGCACGGGCCCGCAGGATCTCCTCGTCGGCGGAGCCGACATGGATCCTGTCGACAGTGAGGGTCTGATCCTGCACCACGGACCGGCGGGCTGGATCGTCCAGGTGGAGCACCTCGAGCACTGGATGTACGCGCTCTGGGGCCGTAGCTCCGCGGAGGTCTATGCCGTCGACAGCGCCGGCGGCATCCTGCGCTGGGACGGTACGGCCTGGCAGCAGGAGGACAGCGGGGTCGTCGGCGCCTGGCAGCTGCACGACGTCCATGGGTGCGCCACGGGCCCGGTCTACGTGGTCGGGGACAACGGCATCGTCCTGCTCCGCGACGGGGACATCTGGGAACGGCTCGAGACCGGCGTCAGCCAGCAACTGCTGGGCGTCTGGTGTGCCCCCGACGGATCCGTCTTCGCCGTGGGTCAAGGCGGCCTGATCCTGTACCACGACGGCACGACCTGGGAGCAGCAGGCGAGCGGCGTCGACGCAAGCCTCTTCGCCGTCTGGGGAACTACCGCCCGCGATGTCTTCGCCTGCGGTATGGATGGCACGATCCTGCACTGGAACGGCCGGGCCTGGTCCCGGCAGGAGACCGACACGCTGAACGCTCTCTTCGACATCTGGGGCCGCTCCGGCCGGGACGTCTGGGCCGTGGGCGAGTCGGGCACGGTCCTGCACTGGGACGGCCGCGCCTGGAGCGGGGTCGCAGTCCCCCTGAGCGAGCGGCTGGAGGCGCTCTGGGGCCTGCCGGCGGGCGACCTGTTCGCCGTGGGCGACAACGGGGTCGTGCTGCACTATCATTGACGGGCTGCGGATGGAGCCCGGCCGAGGACCGCCCGCCAGTTCGTCGTGGTCAGATGGCGTGGCGGTGTTCTAGAATATGCTTGGCACGTGGGGCGGCGGCTCCACGAAAGGGAGTGGATCCATGCAGCTGCGGCTCTCCCGCCTCGGCGTTCTTGCGGTCTGGGTTCTGATGCTGGCTGCCCTGGGCTGCAGCGACGAGGGCACCTCGCCCCCCCTGCCGGGACCGGACTGGTCCTGGTCGCTCCGGCCCGCCTACCCGCTCTTCGACATCTGGGGCCATTCCCCCAACGAAATCTACGCCGTGGCCGCCCATGGTTTCATCTATCGTTTCGATGGCGTGCGCTGGACGGAGCAGGAGAGCGAATCCGCCTCCTGGCTCAAGGCCCTCTGGGGAGTGGCGAGCGACCAGATCGTGGCCGTGGGGGATCGGGGGACGATCCGGCGTTACGACGGTCAGTCCTGGCAGGCCGAGTACAGCGGCACCACGGTGAACCTGGTCGACGTCTGGGGTCGCGCACCCGACGATTTCTACGCCGTGGGCGGCAGCGGCACGATCCTGCATCACGACGGGACCAGCTGGTCGGCCATGGATAGCGGGACCAACGTCGCCCTGCGCGCCGTGTGGGGAAGGGCGGCCGACGACATCTACGTGGTGGGCGAGAGCGGGACCATCCTGCACTACGACGGCCTGGAGTGGACGGCGCAGCCGAGCGGTACCACGCTGGGCCTGCTGGGCGTCTGGGAGGCGGCCGGCGGCGAGGTCCTGGCCTCGGGGGATCACGGCCTCGTCCTGCGCAACGATGGCGGGGGCTGGAGCGAGGAGGCCAGCGGCACGCGGGCGCGTCTGGAGAGGATCTGGGGCACCTCGGCGAACGACGCTTACGCCGTGGGAGAGGGTGGCACCATCGTGCACTACGACGGCACGGCCTGGTCGCTCATGACCTCGGACACGCAGCAGTTCCTCTATGCCGTCTGGGGCCTGGCCGCGGACGATGTTTTCGCGGTGGGTGAACTGGGCACGGTCCTGCGCATGCAGGCGGGATCCTGGAAGACCATCCGGGGCGGCCTGACCCAGTCGCTCATGGCCGTCTGGGGTTTCGCGGACGACGACGTGATCAGCGTGGGCCTCGACGGTGCCCTCCTGCACTACGACGGCAGCGAGTGGACGCCCATGGAGGGCGGCGGCTCCGACCGATTCTACGGCCTCTGGGGCAGCTCGCCCACGAACGTGTACGCCGTGGGCTGGCAGGGCAGGATCCTGCGCTACGACGGAACCGCCTGGACCCCCCAGCCCAGCAACACGACCCAGTACCTGCGCTCCATCTGGGGGGCGGCGCCCGACGACATCTTCGCCGTGGGCGGCAACGGGATCATCCTCCACTTCAACGGCGTCATCTGGTCGCTGCAGCCGAGCGGCACGACCGCCGGTCTCTACGGGGTCTGGGGTCTGGCAGGCGACGACGTCTGGATCGCGGGCACCGAGGGCACCGTTCTGCACTACGACGGCACGCACTGGAGCACCGAGGACACGGGCTCCGACCGCTCCCTGCGCGGAGGCTGGTCCGCCGCTCCGGACGAGGTCTACGCCGTGGGGCTCGACGGCGAGATCCTGGCCTACGACGGCTCCGGCTGGACACCGCTGGACGTCGGCACCTTCTTCAATTTCTATGACATCTGGGGTAACGATCCGGCGGACATCTACGCCGTGGGCTACGGCGGCCTGGTCCTGCACAACGACGGCAGCGGCTGGGCCATCCTCGACGTCGGCACCCAGATCTGGTTCAACGGCGTCTGGGGCTCCCCCGCCGGCACGATCTACGCCGTCGGCGAGTGGGGCGGCATCCTGCGCTACGGTCCCTGAGCATTCCCGCCCTCCTGGCACCGTCACGCCGTCGGGTGGCGCCGAGGGTCGATTTGACTTCAACCGCCGCGAGCGCTATACCTGTTCTCCTGGCATGGCACAGCCCCCGACCCTGATCGACGGCTTTCCTTCCCGAGGAGACGACATGAGCAGTTACGACACTCTCGAGCCCAGGGCCGTCTGGCAGATCTTCGGCGAGTTGAGCAAGGTGCCCCGCGGCTCCGGCGACGAGGCCGGCGTCATGGCCATGCTGCAGGGCTGGGGCCGCCAGCGGGGCCTGGACGTCCAGCAGGACGAGGTCGGCAACCTGCTGATCTCGATCCCGGCCACGCCAGGGCGCGAGCACGTCGCGCCGATCCTGATCCAGGGACACGTCGACATGGTCTGCGAGAAGAACAGCGGCACGAAGCACGACTTCGCGAAGGATCCCATCAAGCTGCTCGTGGAAGGGGACTGGGTGACCGCGGATGGCACGACGCTCGGGGCCGACAACGGGATCGGCGTGGCCATGGGACTGGCTCTGGCCGAGGACCCCGACGTCGCGCACGGGCCGGTCGAGGTGCTGCTCACCGTGGACGAGGAGCGCGGCCTGACCGGTGCCGCCGGGGTGCAGCCCGGCTTTTTCCAGTCCCGCCGCATGATCAACCTGGACTCGGAGGAGGACGACGCGCTCTTCGTCGGCTGCGCCGGGGGCCGCGATTCGGTCCTCACGCTGACCAACACGCAGGCCCGGGCCCCCAAGACGGGAGCGGGCCGCAAGGTGATCGTCAGGGGCCTGCTCGGCGGGCACTCGGGTCTGGACATCCACAAGAACCGGGGCAATGCCATCCGCATCCTCACGCGCCTGCTGCTGGCGGCCGGCAGCGAGCTGGATCTCCGGCTCGTCGCCCTCGACGGGGGCAGCATGCGCAACGCCATCCCGCGCGAGGCCGAGGCCAGGGTGGTCATCCCCCAGCACGAGGGCCGGCGCTTCAAGCAGATCGTCGACACGGGCGCGGCGCGGATCCTGGCCGAGGAGCTGGCCGGCATCGACGACGGCCTCGAGGTCAAGGTCTCGACCGTCCAGGCTCCGCGCTGCTTCAGCACCGGCTGCACGCAGCGGACCCTCGACCTGCTGGCCGGACTGCCCAACGGCGTGACGGCCATGTCCCGGTCCATCCCCGGGCTGGTCGAGTCGAGCAACAACGTGGGGGTCGTGCGGACCAGCGGCGCCAAGGTCGAGATCGTCTGCTGCAGCCGCTCCTCGGTCATGTCGGCCCTGGACGGGCTCGTGGTGCAGATCCGCGCCCTCGGCGATCTGGCCGGTGCCCGGGTCGAGCAGCCGGCCGGCTATCCCGGCTGGAAGCCCAACCTGGACTCGCCGCTGCTGGCGATCGCCCGCCAGGGGTACGCCCGGGCCTTCGGACGCGATCCCGAGCTGAAGGCCGTCCACGCCGGGCTGGAATGCGGTCTGCTGACCGAGAAGTACCCCGATCTGGACATCGTCTCCTTCGGCCCCGACATCCTGGGCGCCCACTCGCCGGACGAGAAGGTGAGCATCGGCTCCGTTCAGAGGGTCTGGAAGCTGTTCACGGGACTGATCTCGGACCTGAACTGAGCCGGTCGCCAGTCCCTGTCGTCGCCCGAGCCCCGGCTCCGACCGGGCGGGGTCGGGCGGTGTTTCTTTGCACATGTTATCCACAGGCTCCGGCGCTGTCTGCCATGCGGGCGGGGAGCACCCCGAAATCTTGCTAATTCGTTTTCCCATATCATTTTAATCGGTTGTTTACGAAATGTTAAAAAAGAAAACACGGAAGGCCTGATCCTCTTTATCCACCGAACGGCTGCAGGATCTTGCAGCTGTCCCGGGTCCGCAATCCCTCTTGAAATGGCCAATTGCGCACTCCATCATTGCCATGGCCCGCGAGGACGTCGATAGTGGTCCGGCGGGGCCGGCCGGCGCCCGATGCGTGCCCGGCAGGGCCCTGCATCCCAGGAAGCGAGGTCGCAACCATGACCGGAAAAGGCGAAACCGGCCGCCGCGGCGAGAAGGTCCGCTCCGATTGCTGGGTGTCGGTCAACCTGCGCGACGGTGGTGGGCTCGCCATCGAGCTGCAGAGCAAGGTCGACGCGCTCTACGGCGCGGACATCCGGCGCCTGATCCAGGAGGGCTGTGCCGCTCTCGGCGTCGCCGACGCCGTGATCGCCGTGGAGGACCAGGGAGCGCTACCCTTCGTGCTGGCGGCCCGCCTCGAGGCCGCCGTCCGCCGGGCCGATCCCGACTGCCAGGGACAGTTCCTGCCGCCCCTGAGCCCCCGGAACACGGGCGCCAGCCCGCGCGAGCGACCACGCCGCAGCCGCCTCTACCTGCCGGGCAACGAGCCCAAGTTCTTCATCAACGCGGGATTGCACGGCCCCGACGGCATCATCCTGGACCTGGAGGACTCGGTGGCCCCGGCCGAGAAGGACGCCGCCCGGGTCCTGGTGCGCAACGCCCTGCGGGCCGTGGACTTTCACGGCGCCGAGCGCATGGTGCGCATCAACCAGGGCGAACGCGGGCTCGAGGACCTGGAATGGGTGGTGCCCCACCACGTGCACCTGATCCTGGTGCCCAAGGTGGAGCATCCACGGCAGGTCGACCGCATCCAGAACCGCATCGAGGAGATCCAGGAGAAGCACAGGCATACCCACGACATCTGGTTGATGCCGATCGTCGAGTCGGCCCTGGGCGCCTGGCGGGCCCTGGAGATCGCCACGGCCGCCGACACCGTAGTGGCCCTGGCCATCGGGCTCGAGGACTACACCGCCGACATCGGCGCCGAGCGCACGCTCGCCGGGACCGAGTCCTTCTGGGCCCGCAGCCAGGTGCTCAACGGCGCCCGCGCCGCCGGCGTGCAGCCCATCGACACGGTCTTCAGCGACGTCGACGACCTGGCGGGACTGCGGGCCGCGGTGGAGGAGGCGCGCTCCCTCGGCTTCGTGGGCAAGGGCTGCATCCACCCCCGGCAGATCGCCGTGGTCCATGATGCCTTCGCCCCCAGGGAGGAGGTGATCACCCGGGCCAAGAGGATCGTGCTGGCCTTCGAGCAGGCCGAGCGCGAGGGCCTCGGCGTGGTCGCTCTCGGCAGCAAGATGATCGATCCCCCGGTGGTCAAGCGGGCCCTCGCCACCGTGGCTTCGGCCATCGCGGCGGGCAAGCTGGATCCCGACTGGCGTGTCCGGGAGACGGGGAAGAGCGCGGGTCAGGGAGGCCAGGGATGAGCAAGATGGTGAAGAACGCCGCCGGACGCCTCGTTCCGGCCGAGATCAATGGAGAGCCGGCGGTCCCCTTCAAGGGCGTCGGCAGGCATCGTCCGACCGGCGGCAAGGCCGCCCCACCCATCCGCAGCTGCGCCGACTACCCGGCCGACGGGAACAAGGTGCTGCCCGATCTGAAGACCGCCCTGCGCAAGGTCGGCCTGCGGGACGGGATGACAATCTCGACCCACCATCACCTGCGCAACGGCGATCTCGTGGCCAACGCCGTCTTCACGGCCGCCGCCGAGCTGGGCGCCAAGAACCTGCGCTGGTTTCCCAGTGCCAGCTTTCCCTGCCATGCACCGCAGATCAAGCACCTGGAAAGCGGGGTCCTGCACCACATCGAGGGCTCCATGAACGGTCCCCTGGGCGATTACTGCAGCCAGGGCAAGATGCGCGGCATGGCGGTCCTGCGCAGCCACGGGGGCCGGTGGCAGGCCATCCAGGACGGCGAGGTGCACATCGACGTGGCGGTGATCGCCGCGCCCACGGCCGATTCCTTCGGCAACTGCACCGGCGACCGCGGCCCCGCCGCCTGCGGCCTGCTGGGCTTCGCCCTGGCCGACAGCATCTACGCCGACCATGTGATCGTGGTGACGGACAACCTGGTGCCGTTTCCCTGCATTCCCTGGCAGATCCAGGGCAACAACGTCGACCAGGTGGTCGTGCGGGATCGCATCGGCGACGCCAGCAAGATCGTCAGCGGCACGACCGAGATCACCAAGTCGCCCGACCGCCTGCTGATTGCCGAGCTGACGGCCCGTTTCTGCGACGAGGCGGGTATCGTCAAGGAGGGGTTCAGCTTTCAGGGCGGCGCCGGCGGCACCGCCCTTTCCTTCGCCATCTTCCTGCGCGACATCATGAAGGAGAAGAAGATCAAGGCCCGCTTCGTGCGCGGCGGTTCCACGCAGTACCTGGTCCAGATGCTGGAGGAGGGGATGACCGACTACATCCTGGACGGCCAGACCTTCGACCTGGAGGGGGTCCGCTCGATGCGCGAGAATCCCGCCCACGTCAACACGTCGCCCTTCACCAGCTACAACTGGCACGGCAAGGGGAACTTCGCCAGCCTGGTCGACGTGGTCGTCCTCGGCGCCACCGAGGTCGACGTCAACTTCAACGCCAACGTGGTCACCCATTCCGACGGCCGCCTCCTGCACGGCATCGGCGGCTGGCAGAACTGCCTGGCCTCCTCCTGCACCATCCTGCCCGTACCCAGCTTTCGCGACCGGATTCCCATCTTGGTCGACGAGGTCACCACTCTCTGCGGCCCCGGCGACCTGATCGACGTCGTCGTCACGGAGCGCGGCATCGCCATCAATCCCCGGCGCCAGGACCTGATCGACAGGCTCCGGGGCAGCAGCCTGCCCCTCAAGCCGATCACGCAGCTGAAAGCGGAGGTGGAGGAGATATGCGGCGGCCCTCCGGCGCGGCCGCACCTCGGCGACAAGGTGGTCGCCGCCATCAAGTGGGTCGACGGCACCGTGATCGACTGCGTCCGTCAGGTGCAAATCTGAGGGATTTCTTGACCGCCGGGAAGGGCGGGGCAGCGAGCCCCGCCCCTCCGGTCGAGCAGCGGGCTGGATGGCCGTCGCCGGCTAGGAGGCGGATGCGACGGCCCTCGTCAGCTGAGTCTCGGACGCGTCATTCGCAGCCATCACGGCGTCCTCGACGGCCTGGTTGATCCGCCGCAGGCAGTAGCGCCGAAAGTTGCCGTCCCGCTCCCCGCGATAGCGGCGGCAGGCCGAGATGAGTGCCACGGAGCCCTGGGCGATCAGGTCCATGGGGTCCAGCTTGTTGGCGTCGTAGCTGCACGCCACGTGGGCCACGAGCATGAGGTTGGCGTCGACCAGCTCCTCGACGGCCCAGCGCTCGTTGCTGCGGGCCCAGCGCAGGAGTTCCTGCTCGCGCTCGCGGCTCAGAGGCGGCTGGCGGCGGGCCAGGCGCAGCCAGTGGTACAGGGCGGCGTTCTGCGTAGCGTCCGGGCTTGTGCTGATTTCCATTTCATCACCTTCCGTCCTCGGTCCTGTTCGGAACAGGAGAATGTTTACCAGATTCCGGGACAGGCGAGAATCGGGCGATACATGGTCCTGGCCTGGGGGTTTCCCCCAGCCGATTTGCCCGCTCCAAGGGGTTCCGTGGCCGTTCGGGGTGGTTTCCGGTCCTCGCGCACACCGCCCGTGGCGACCAGCGGAGATCACCCTTAACGTGCCGGGCGGTGGCCGGCGGCTTCCTGTGGCCGCATGGTCCCCGTCGACGGGATCGCGAGGATCGCCAACAAGGAGTCCTGTCATCAACGAGTCACTGTCCGCGGACGAGCTCCGCAAGCTGAACGCCTACTGGCGGGCGGCCAACTACCTGTCGGTCGGTCAGATCTACCTGATGGACAATCCGTTGCTGAAGGAGCCGCTGCAGCCGGTGCACATCAAGCCGCGGCTGCTGGGTCACTGGGGCACGACGCCCGGCCTGAACTTCATCTACGCCCACCTGAATCGCGTCATCAGAAAGCACGACCTGAACGTGATCTACGTCACAGGACCCGGCCACGGCGGGCCAGCCATGGTGGCCAACACCTACCTCGAGGGCAGCTACACCGAGCTGTACCCGGAGGTCACGCAGGACGAGCCGGGCCTGAAGCGCCTGTTCACCCAGTTCTCCTTCCCGGGCGGCATCCCCAGCCACGCGGCGCCAGAGACGCCGGGCAGCATCAACGAGGGGGGCGAGCTGGGCTACTCTCTGGCCCATGCCTACGGCGCCGTGTTCGACAATCCCGACCTGCTGGCCGTCTGCGTGATCGGCGACGGCGAGGCCGAGACCGGGCCGCTGGCGGGGAGCTGGCACTCCAACAAGTTTCTCAACCCCGTCCACGACGGCGCCGTCCTGCCGATCCTCCACCTGAACGGTTACAAGATCGCCAATCCCACGGTCCTGGCGCGCATCGATCCCGAGGAGCTGAACCAGCTCCTGCGCGGCTACGGCTACGCTCCGCGCGTGGTCGAGGGCGACGAGCCCGCCAGCGTGCACCAGCAGATGGCGGCCACGCTCGACGCGATCATCGCGGAGATCCTGGAAATCCAGGCCGACGCCCGCGCGCACGGCTTCGTGAAGAGACGGCGCTGGCCCATGATCGTCCTGCGCACACCCAAGGGCTGGACCGGGCCCAAGGTGGTGGACGGCAAGCCCGTCGAGGGCACGTTCCGCGCTCACCAGGTGCCATTGCCAGGCGTGAAGGACAACCCGGAGCACCTGAAGATGCTGGAGCAGTGGCTGAAGAGCTACAGGCCCGAGGAGCTGTTCGACGAGCAGGGCAGCCTCGTTCCCGAGCTGGCCGGACTCGCACCCGCCGGGACGCGGCGGATGGGGGCCAATCCCCACGCCAACGGGGGCCTGCTGCTGCACAACCTCCGGCTGCCCGACTTCCGGGAATACGCGGTGGACGTGCCGGCGCCCGGTGCCGTGATCGCCGAACCAACCCGCATCATGGGCGCCTTGCTGCGCGACGTTATGAAGATGAACTGGGACGCCCGCAACTTCCGCGTCTTCGGCCCCGACGAGACGGCCTCGAACCGCCTGTCCCATCTGTTCGACGTCACCGAGCGGATCTCGACCGCCGAGATCCGCGACACCGACGAGAAGGTGTCGCCCGACGGGCGCGTCATGGAGGTCCTGAGCGAGCACCTCTGCCAGGGCTGGCTGGAGGGCTACCTGCTGACCGGCCGGCACGGGCTGTTCTCCTGCTACGAGGCGTTCATCCACATCGTGGACAGCATGTTCAACCAGCACGCCAAGTGGCTGAAGGTGACCCGGGACATCCCCTGGCGCCGGCCGATCGCCTCGCTGAACTACCTGCTGACCTCGCTGGTCTGGCGGCAGGACCACAACGGATTCAGCCACCAGGACCCCGGCTTCATCGACCTGGCGGTGAACAAGAAGGCCGACATCATTCGCGTCTACCTGCCGCCGGACGCCAACACGTTGCTGTCGGTCACCGACCACTGCCTGCGCAGCCGCGACTACGTGAACATCATCGTGGCCGGCAAGCAACCCGAACCCCAGTGGCTGGACATGGACGCGGCCATCAAGCACTGCACCGCGGGGCTGGGCATCTGGGAATGGGCCAGCAACGACGAGGGCGGCTCGCCCGACGTGGTGATGGCCTGCGCGGGCAACGTGCCCACCATGGAAATCCTGGCCGCCGTGGAGATCCTGCGCGAGCACTTTCCCGAGCTGAAGATACGCGTGGTCAACATCGTGGACCTGATGACCTTGCAGCCCCGTTCCGAGCACCCGCACGGGCTGAGCGACCGCGACTTCGACGATCTCTTCACCCGGGACAAGCCCATCATCTTCGCCTATCACGGCTACCCGTGGCTGATCCACCGGTTGACCTACCGCCGGACCAATCACCGGAACCTGCACGTCCGCGGCTACAAGGAAGAAGGCACCACCACCACGCCCTTCGACATGGTGGTCATGAACGACCTGGACCGTTTCCACCTGGCGGGCGACGTGATCGACCGGGTGCCGGCGCTGGAGACGAAGGCCGCGTACGCCAAGCAGTACATCCGCGACAGGTTGCTCGATCATAAGGCCTACGTGCGCAAGTACGGTCAGGACATGCCGGAGATCCGCGACTGGAAATGGGGGCAGGGCTAGGAGGCTGTCCAAGTGCCATGTGTGGCGGGCCCGGGCGGCCCGACGGTCACCAGACGTGAACTCAAGCCATTCAAAGGCAAGGAGATATGCCATGAAGATCGGAATCATCGGCGCCGGCAACATCGGTGGAACGCTCACCGAGCGTCTCAGCGACCTCGGCCACAAGGTCTCGGTGGCCAACTCGCGCGGCCCGGAGACCCTCGCGGAACTCGCCCGCAAGACCGGCGCGACGGCAGCCACGGCCGCGGACACCGTCAAGGACGCGGAGCTGGTGGTCGTAACGATCCCGCTGGGACGCGTCCCGGAGCTCTCGCGCGAAATCTTCGATCGCCGCGCTCGCGGCGCGCCGATCGTCGACACGTGCAACTACTACCCGGAGCGAGACGGCCGCATCAAGGAGATCGAGGAGGGAATGATCGAGAGCCGCTGGGTCGAACGACAGATCGGCCACCCGGTGATCAAGGCGTTCAACAACATCTACGCCAAGCATCTGCGCGACCGCGGCAAGCCGGCCGGCGACCGCGATCGGATCGCCCTGCCCGTCGCGGGGGATGATGAGAAGGCCAAGAGCGTGGTCATGAAGCTCGTCGACCAGCTCGGCTTCGACCCGGTCGACGCCGGTAGCCTGGAAAACTCGTGGCGGCAGCAGCCCGGCACGCCGTGCTACACCTCGGACTTCGACGCCGACCGGCTGCGCAAGGCCCTCGAGGAGGCCA
>CAZGEC010000040.1:0-34566 GCA_964524645.1 uncultured Fibrobacteraceae bacterium
CACCTGTTCGAGAAGTGGGGCCTGCCGATCTGGAAGGACGAGAACGGCGGTTACGTGCACGAGGGCCGCTGGCAGCTGATGATCAACGGCGAGTCCTACAAGGTCGTCGTCGCCGAGGCCGCCAAGAACGCCCTGGGCACGGACAACATCTACGAGCGCGTCTTCATCACGGAGCCGCTGATGGACGGCGACAAGTGCGTCGGGGCCGTCGGCTTCAGCGTCCGCGATGAGACGTTCTACGTGTTCAAGGCCAAGGCCGTCCTCTGCGCCATGGGCGGCGCGGTGCACGTGTTCAAGCCGCGCAGCTCGGGCGAGGGTCTGGGCCGCGCCTGGTACCCGCCCTGGAATTCCGGTTCCAGCGCCTACTTCACGATGAAGGCCGGCGCCGAGATGACGTGCCAGGAAGTGCGCTTCATCCCCGTGCGCTTCAAGGACGCCTACGGTCCGGTCGGCGCCTGGTTCCTGCTGTTCAAGAGCCGCGCCACCAACGCCTTCGGCGGAGAGTACATGGTGGAGCGCCGCAGCGAGCTGGAGAAGTGGGGCCCGTACGGCAAGGTGAAGCCGATCCCCGCCAACCTGCGCAACTGGCTCGGCATGCTGGACGTGATGGAGGGCAAGGGTCCCATCTACATGCGTACCGAGGAAGCCATCCAGAAGATCGCCGACGCCTACAAGGACGACCCGAAGGCCTTCAAGAAGAAGATGAAGGAGCTCGAGAGCGAAGCCTGGGAAGACTTCCTGGACATGACGATCAGCCAGTCCATCCTCTGGGCCGCCACCAACACGCAGCCCGAGGAGAAGTCCTCCGAGATCGCCGCGGCCGAGCCTTACTTCATCGGCTCGCACTCCGGCGCCAGCGGCGCCTGGGTCAGCGGTCCCGAGGACCTGCAGTCGGCCGATTCCAAGGGTGATTACTTCTGGGGCTACCCGAACATGACGACCGTCAAGGGTCTGTTCGCCGCGGGTGACGCCTCGGGCGCCTCGAGCCACAAGTTCAGCTCCGGCTCCCACGCCGAGGGCCGCATCGCCGCCAAGGCCGCGATCGCCTACGTCGTGGACAACAACGCGGAGCCGAAGGTGGACATGGGCAAGGTCGACGAGCTGAAGAAGACGATCCTGAAGCCCCTGGACCTCTTCGAGCAGACCAAGGGCCAGACGACGGATCCGAACATCAACCCGAACTACATCCGGCCCAAGATGTTCATGTTCCGTCTGCAGAAGATCATGGACGAGTACGCCGGCGGTGTCTCGTCCCAGTTCACCACCAGCAAGCACCTTCTCCAGAAGGGCATGGAGCTGCTGGCCTTCCTCAAGGAAGACAGCGACAAGCTCGGCGCGGAGAACCTGCACGAGCTGATGCGGTGCTGGGAGAACATCCACCGGATGTGGCAGGCCGAGGCTCACGTGCGGACGATCCTGTTCCGCGAGGAGACCCGCTGGCCGGGCTACTACTTCCGCGCAGACACGCCGAAGCTCGACGAGGGCAACTGGCTGGTCTTCGCGAACCTGAAGGTGCAGAACGACGAGTGGCAGATGATGAAGCGGAAGATCCACAAGATCTTCTAGCTGCAGCTGTCGTTCGGGACGAACGGAAACCGGCGGCCCCTGCGGGCCGCCGGTTTCTCATTCCAGGGGCGGAATGCTGATGGGTTATCAGAACGGGATGGGCTCGGGGCGGAACTATCGGTGGCGGGAATCGAAAAGGGCGGTCGTGGCGACCGCCTGAGGCGGGAATCGAGGCCGTTGATGTGGCCCAAGGACGGATGTGAGGATCAATCCTACGTCATTGTGTCGCTTAGCTGACGTATGATGCGTCAAGGTAGGTCTTGCCTCGCTCATTAGAAGCTCAGCGTCACTTAACAGCCCATTTGCCTTGAAAAGCGCTATCCATCCTGATAGTCTACCGGAACAGAACCGTTACAACCGACTTCGGCAATTCCAGTTCCAAGGTCAAAAGCCGTTTTCGCCCACCGGCTCTCTGATCGGTATCTATTGGTGTTATCGGAGCGAGCGAATCGAAGTCAGAGGCGCCTCGCAAGAGCGCACATAGTCGAGCGGGCGACCTGATCCATGAGGCCGAGAATCCGGAGGTGCGATGGAATGGACACGTCTGGAGCTATCCATACACCGTTTTCCGAGGAAGATCTACCGTCGATAACCCGGCGGTATCTCGCGGTCTTCGTGGATGGGATGCTGGTGTTCACCGCCTTCATGATCCTCTCGGCCGTATTCGAAGGTCACGGCGGCATCGCGGCCGTTCGCGTGGCGGCCATCGTGGGATTCATTGGCCTCTATGAGCCCTTGTGTACCAGCCGGCTATGCACCGTCGGACAATCGTTGCTTGGTGTCAGAGTCCGTACCCTGGAAACCGGCAAGAGGATATCCATTTTTCAGGCGTATGTGCGGCTGGTGATCAAGGTGCTCCTCGGCTGGATCTCGTTCTTCTCGATTCTGTTCTCACGGGAACGCCGCGGCCTTCATGATATCGGCTGTGGGAGCATTGTCATCACTTCCCGAGCGCTGGCGCGGTACAGTGGTGATGGAGGGCGGTGGCCGGGATTGGTTGGAAAGAAACCAAGGCAGCCGCCGGGGGTGGACGCGGGTATGCCGATCCGCCAATGCACGGCGAACGTCTGCGTTGTCTGCCACAAGGGTATCGGTCCCTTTGCCGGCCATCAGGGCGTCACCTTCGTTCGAGACGGCGTTCGGTACGAGGGCAATGTCCACCAGGATTGCCTCTCGGCCTTCCAGCGTGCCGTCCGTGATGGCGACGGCGTGGCCTTGCGGTCCTTGGGCGATGACGCCGGCTGCGCCGAACAGCAGCGGCAGGATCTTGAATAGCCGTTCCCGCGGCCCCGCGCCTCCGGGCCTGCTCCCGCGTCAGGGCGACTTCGCGTTCTGCTCCAGGTAGTCCCGGATCTGCTTCCGCTGCGCGGCGGTCATCACCCGCTTGTGCATGAGCTGCATGTTCGTCTCCATCTTCTGGACGACGGCCGGCCACGCCGACGCGGTGTGGCTCCGCGGATCGGGCAGCGCGTGGCACTGGGCGCAGAAGTCCTTGAAAAGAGCGATGCCCGGGGAGGCCGGCGCCGGCAGGGAGTCCGCGGGCACGGACTTCATGGCATAGGTCTTCAGGTAGGACACGAGCGTGTCCTCGTCCGCGGGGGTGGGGACCTCGATTCCCATCATCCCCGACATGCGCTCCGCCCGGACATACATGCGCTCGGCGATCTGCGGCCACTCGGCGGCCGCGTGCATGCTCGGGCTGGGCAGGTTGTGGCACTGCCAGCAGTACTGGACCACGAGCCTCGCGCCGCGGCTTGCGGGGGCAGGCAGGTTCTCGGGCTCGGTGCCGGGCGGCACGAGGTCGGGCATCATCCGCTGCATCATGCCCCTCATCGGCATCATCTGGCCCACGGGCGGGGCGAGGGACGCGCGCGGGCCGGCGGCCGCATGAACTTCCTGTCCGGCCTCCACCACCAGGGCCGCCACGATGATCGGCGCACAGATCAGTATCCACAGGATCAGCACGTTCTTTCTCATGGCTTCCACCTCTTCGCTAGGCGCCTCCTGCCGCAGAGGCACCGGGTCCGCTGTCAGCTCGAACGTCAGGCTGAACCCGCCGGGCCGCGCGACGAAGCCCGGGCGCTCAGTGGGACGTCACCAGCAACCAGTTCATGGCCACTCCCGTCGTCCAGTGGATCGCGACCACCGGCGCCCCAAGCAGCCGGTGCCTCCGGTCACGAGCGTCAGCGGCATGATGATTCACCCCCGGCCTGCCATGACATGATAACGCGGCTCCGGCGGTGGGCACGTCGATCGGCCGTCAGTTCGGATTGTTGCCGCCGCGGAGGGTCCATGGTGGGTCGGCAAGACACCCGCCAGGCGGGCGGCAGAATGCGCACCGCGCCTCGCGCCGGCAGGTGGGAGGAACCGCCGGAGGCGGCCTCCAGGAGAGCGTGCGGTTACTCTCGCAGCTTCTGTAACGCTTGCTCGGCGGCGATGCTGATGGGCTCGAGGCTCGGCTCCGGCGAGCAATCCGGCGTACCGGCACACATGAGCACCGTCAGGTCGTACAGTGTCTTCCCGCCCAGGATGAGGGCATTGACGGCATCGATTTCCTTCACCGGGGCGATATCCTCGCTGATGATCTGCCCCCCGAGCAGCTTTCCTGTCGTGCGGTCGAAGACCAGCTTGATGCTCCAGGGCTTGACGCCCGGGATCATCCCGTGCTTGCTCCGGGAATCCACGGTGGCGCTGACGGTCTCAAGTGCTTCCTGCCTCGCCTGCTCCTCGGTCAATCCCGTCGACGCGACGTACCGGTCGAAGAGCCTCACCACGCAGTTGTTCAGAACGCCGGGAAACTCGATGGCGTATCCGGCCAGCCTCTTGGCCGCCAGCCGGCCCTGGATGACCGCCGGTCCTCTCAGCTGGCCCGGAACGGGCTTCCTGGTGATGAAGTGCTGCTTCTCGACGCAATCACCCGCGGCCAGGACGTCGGGATCGGACGTCTCCAGGAACGAGTTGACCTTGATACCGAAACGACTGGTCCGCAAGCCGCTGGCCTCCGCGAGCTGGGTGTTCGCCCGGGCGCCCACGTTCAGGAACACCACGTCGGCGGGCAGCTGCTCTCCACTCGCGAGCTCGACACCGGCGACCTTCCCGTCGCGTCCGACGATCCGCGTGACCGTCTCGCCCATCCTCATGGTGAGGCCCTGCGCCTGAAGATGATCATGCACCCTCTTCCCGAACTCGGGATCCAGCATGAGGGGCAACGGATGACTCAGGAGCTCGATGACGGTGTATTCCCGGCCGTCCGGTTGCCGGGACGCCAGAAGCATGGCCAGCTCGAGGCTGATGAAACCCGCTCCGATGAAGACGAGCCTGCGCGGATTCGCCGTGGCGAGATGGTCCCTGATCTCTTCCGCGTCCGTGAGCGTCCGGAGGGCGAAGACGCCCCGGAGATCCCGGCCCGCCAGGGGAGGGATGAGAGGATTCGCGCCGCTTCCCAGCAGCAGCTTGTCATAGGTGATCTGGCGGCCGTCCGCCAGGTAGACCATCCGGGCCTGAACGTCGATGCGATCCGCACGCGCCTGGACCAGCTGGATGCCCGCGCTGGCGAACTTCTCATCCGGGTTGGTGATGGACTCGCCGGTGACCAGACCGGCCACCACATGGGGCAGAGCTCATCTGACGATGAACTCTCTTTCTTCCCGAACGACGACGATCTCGACCTCGGGCATCAGCTGCCTGGCCAGCATGGCCGCCGGCGCACCCACGCCTCCGCAACCTATGATGACCAGCTGTTCTCCCTTCAACATCATATCCTCCTTCGGTTGGGATCAGGATCGACCTTGTTCGCGGATGATCACCTTTCGGATGCAGATCGATGCGGATCGATGCCTCGCCGAGTCAGAGTCAGAGTCAGAGTCATGATCGATCAGTGATACTCGTGAGTTCCCAGGTGAACGGGGATGCCGGTCTTCTTCTCGATGATCTGGGCGAACTGCTCGGGCTCCCCGTAGGGACAATCCGGCTTGGCGTTCACCAGGCAAGAACTCAGGTGAATGACATCGGGCTTCAGCTCGGACAGCTTGATGGCCATTCCTACATTGGGCGCCACACTTCGTCCCGGGCACTCGCACTTGACGAAGGAGATCGCCTGGACCGGTTCGTCGAATTCGCCCTCGCCCAGGGCTGCCGCCTTCAGGCAGCGCCACTCTCCGGGACATCCGTAGCCGCTCTCCATGTAGGCGCCGCAGCCGATCACCATGACCTTCTTCATCGACTTCCTCCCTGCATGATGCTGAGGACCAGGACCGCCGTGGCTTCAGCCCCTCGCTGCACGCTGACGGGTTTGCCTGCGATTGTAATCCTCTCGCGCCGGCTGAACCAGGGCCTTCGCGCGGGTGCCTCGCCCGAAGAGCTACCGATCCGGTAGCTGATCTCGTTGCAGGTGCCGGCTGATCACGCACGGGAGGTTCACGGCCTGGAGAGCGGCCGCAAGGCCGCCGCCCCGCGCGTGCGGAGTCGAGTCCCTTCTTGCCGCGGCCCCGCGCCCTTGTCACTATGACCGCGCAGGCGAAGGGGTTCATCGGGACAATGCGCGAGTCCTGACGGGGGAGATGCCATGCGTACCGGTACGACGATCTGTGTCATCCTGCTGCTGCTTCTGGTGGCCACGTCCGTGCTGGCCTTCGACGGCAGCGCAAGGGCTTCGTCTTCGGTCTCGATCTCGGCATGGGGGCCACCTACATCAAGTCCGAGGGTGAGCTGGGCGACCGGAGCGTCTGGAAAGGAGCCCCGGCGGTCGGTTTCAAGATCGGCATCGCCACCAGCAATCGCACCGTGATCTTCATGGGTACCAAGTCGTCGCTGGCCTACATGGACCGCATCGCGCGCGCCTACGACACCTATACCGACGCCATGGGAGGCGGCGGTCTGAAGGGGGTCTTCGCGACCATCGCCTCGCCCATCGTGCTGCCCATCCTCTGGATGGGGGGGGCCATTCCACGTTCGGTCTGATCGGCCTGGCCCACTACTTCCAGGAACAGGCGCCCTCGTTCTTCATGGAAGGGACCCTGGGGGCCGGGATCATCCCGGACGAGTATCGCGACGATACCTTAGGCGGCTTCGGGGTGTCCATCGGCGGTGGGCACGCGTTCTCACCGCACTACAGCATCCGGTGCGATCTTCTCGACGGCACCGAGGAGCAGAACAAGGACGACACCCGCTATCCCGACACCGTCGATCCCGAACCCCATTCCTGCGCTTTCTCGGTCCTGCTGACCATCAACGTCCTGGCCTACTGAGCCCCGCCGCCGCCGTGGATCTTGGTGGTCAAGTTCCGTCCGGGCTTGACGATCCGAGACGGAGACGGATTTGCCCATGGGCACGGGACTCAGCGAGGAGAGGAGCCATGATCGGGACGAACGGTGGAAGCAGGTGGACGAGAACCGCGCTGGTGCTGCTCGCGGTCCTGCTCGTCGGGCCGGCGGGTTGCGGTTCGGACGACGATCCGGGGGATCCTCCGCACAACAGCTGCACGATGTCCGGCACCATTACCGATCTGGGGGGGCAGGACGTCTATGCCGGCGGCACCTACGTCCTGTACATCGACGACGATCCCAATCCCGGCAACGGGGATGTCGAGTCCTTCACCGGCACCTTCCCCACCGACCCATTCACGTACTCCTTCGACATCAGCGGCGTAACGCCCGGTACCTACTACGTCTACATGACCGTGGATCTGGGGCAGGGTCCCTTCAACATCGGCTACTGCGGGGCCGATCCCATGCCCTGGGACGTGCCGCCGGCAGCCAACGCCGAAGTACAGTGCGGCTGCGTGCTGGACTTCGACGTGTACGACTGAGAGTCCGAGCACAGGCAGGGACCACCTCGATTCCGCGGTTATCCCTTCGCGATCTGTTCAGCGATCCTGGGCGCCGATGTCCAGGGCGCCGTCGGTTGGTCTGGGCTCGGTGGCCTGGTGTCGCTTGTACTGACGGTCGACTGGATAGGAACCTGTCCCGGCCGCGGGCGCACCGGCCGCATCGATGCAGGGAGAGTCGGGCCCCGTCCGCAGGTCCTGCCCGGCGAGGTCGACGAGGCCGGGATCGCCGCCTTCCAAGTTCCCCGTATCGGTGATCGTCCCGTACAGCGCGGCCTCGTGCGTGGCACACCAACCCTCCGGTAACCAGTTGCCCGCCAGCGTGATCTGCCCCTGGCCGCTGGTGATGGCCAGACGGGAGCCGCCGGCCGTGGCGAACAGGATGTTGTGGCGCACGTCGACGATCACGTCGTTGGTGGCGCAGCGCAGCAGGGTCGTGTTGCCGGTGCGGGTCGAGATCACCGTGTTGTGGTAGAAGTAAAGAATCCCCCGCCGGTAGGACGCCGTGTCCCCGCCATCCCCTCCGTAGTGCAGGATCTGGCTGTTGCCGGCCCCGTCCGGCTCGAGCAGGATATTGCCGTAGACGAAGGTCACGTCGTAGCCGGGGTCGTTCAGGATGCGTGCGTCGTCGGTCTCGACCAGATCGAGCTGGCGATTGCCTCCCTCGATCCAGTTGTAGCGGATCACCGTGCCGGCGGAGCGGTCCTTCAGGTTGTTGCCGAGACAGCCCGCGCGCAGGGGCCCGTAGTGGTTGGCCTCGAAGAGGATCCCCAGGCACTCCGTGTAGCTGTTGTGCTCGTAGATGCTGCCCTCGATTCCGTTGTCGTAGATGTGATTCGCGCTGATCACGACGTCGCTGGCCGGGGCGCTGACGAACAGGCCGTTGCCGGCATCGTGTAGGAGGCAGCCGCACACGGTGATGTGCATGCCCGTCTCCACGTGGATCGCCGCGGCGTTCTCGCGGTAGGTCTGCGGGCGGCCGTCGTCGTCGGTGAACCCGTAGGGCGGCCTGCCGCTGCGGACGTCCAGTCCCTGGATGTACACGTACGCCGGCACGACGTCGTCGCGCGGCAGGCTGGATCCGCCCACCTTGATCACCGAGCGGTCCTCGTTCCAGTAGTCCAGCACCCGGCGCGTCACCGCCTCCTCGCCCGAGATGACCGGCAGCCGGCCGGAGTCGGCAATCCCGAGAACCACCAGCGGTCCGTCGGAGGTGGCGGCCGTGTTGAGAACCCACTTGGCACGGTACGGCTTCGGACGCCAGTGGATCCGCACCAGGGTGGAGGGCTCCAGGTCCTCCCACGGCACCTCGGTCGGGTCGGCGTATTCCCGGCCCGGTCCCACCTCGAAGACGTGGGTGAAGTCGGCCGGATCCCATGAGAAGACCGGCGGGCCGTCCGCACCGCCGCCGTCCGGCGGTGAGACCGGATCGCCGCTTCCGCAGCCGGCAAGCGGGACCAGGGCCAGCATCAAAACGGGCAGAACGCCCCACCTGGTGCGGGGACCAAGCGCTCCTCCGCGCTGTAGAAAGCCGCCCGGAACCTGCATGCTCGAACCTCGCGCGGGAACAAGCGGGACGTCTTGGACATGCCGAGCCAAGCCGTCGCCACGAAATCAGCCCATCCCTGGCCTTCGCAAATGGCGCGCCAGATTCGGCGTCTCTGCGGCACAACAGGAGGACGCGGATGGGTGACCGGGCTGTATTTGCCCGCCGCGGCTCAGTGCCGGCCTCTCCCGTGCCCTTGCCGCTGTTCCTGCCGCTGCGGCTCCCGCGGCGGCGCCGCAGGTTCCTGGGCCCGGCGGGCCCGGTTATCCAGTGCACTCGACTCGCGCCGCTGATGATCCCTCAGCTCCGTCGTTTCCTGTTCCTGGCGGCGCCGCATCTCCTGCCGTGACTGGCCTGGTTCCGCCTTCTTCAGCCTTTCCTCCTGGGAACGCCGCAGCTCCTCGCGCTGCCTCGCCTGGTAAGCCTGGAGCTTCTTCTCGCGGGACTGGAGGTCGAACCTGCGCCCGGCCTGGGGCGGGGGAGGCGTGCGCTCGACGTGGCGCTCGGCTATGGCGGGACGGAACATCCTGAGCTCGTGCCCCACGATCCTGCCGACATGTCTCTTTTCCCTTTCCGAAAAGTTCTGAACCATGTAGTGCTGGATCTTGTGATGCGTCATCTGCTCGGCCCGCTCCACGGACAGGCCGCGATTGAAGACGTGATCGTGCATGAACTGATAGTCCGTGATGTTTCTCGTCCGCTCCATCAGCGTCAGGTTGTGGGCGGGCCCCAGAAGGTGCTTTCTGAGATGGCGGTCGAGGAAGTACCTGTCGTTGCAGAAGTTCCAGTCATGCCAGCCCAGGGCGACGCCGAAGTCCAGATCACCCCAGCTCAGGCCCAGACCCGCTTGCCAGATCACGCCGGGCGGCAGGGGCGCCCATCCTATGTAACCATCACCATGGCGCCAGGCCACCCAGGCCGGCCCCCAGACCGTGCCGGGGATCCAGACCCAGCCGTACATGTCGTCGAAGTACCACCGGCCGTAGTGGAAGGTGGCCCAGCCCCAGTCCAGATCGGAGACCCAGGTCCAGCCGTAATCGGTGTACTCCCAGTGGCCGTTCGTGTAGGGGCGCCATCCTGCCTCCATGTCGTAGGGAGACCAGACCCAGCCGTACTCCGGCGTGGAGATCCATTCGCCGTAAGGAGCTAGTTCGTCGTAGAAGCGGCCGACATCGACGGTCGTCTGGGGAAAGGCGGGTCTCGCCCACATCGTGAATGAAAGCAGGAACAGGATTGCGGATATTCTGCGCAACATGGTTCGCTCCTTCCAAGAATCGTCTCTATGAACACGCCCTCGCCGTCTGCATGACCAGCGGCTGCCTTTGATTCCCTGCCGCGTGCCGAGACAACCTAGAAGCGGCCCTGCCGAAGCGCAATCGGGGGGGCTCCCCATCACCGGGCACGGGGTCCCGGCGCCGGCCGCGTGCCGAAAAATGATTTTCACGCAGACAAAATCCGAGTAAAATGGTAAGGTATACAGGCAATGCCAAACATCCCCAGACGAAACCGGGCGGAGCGCTGCCCGCTCCGCGGAATATTCCTCGCGAATGAGGAGGTCCATCATGTCGATGAGCAAGCCGATCCTCGCAGCCGTGCTGCTGCTGTGCGGGGCCGCGACGGTCCACGCCCAGGGCCCCAGCGATCCCGATCCGGTCTTCTCGCAGGTCACGCCCGCCTACGCGGGACAGGTCTCGCTCTTCTGCCTGCCCAACGGCCTGGGCGACCCGCTGACCCAGGCCTTCGCCTTCGGCGGACAGCAGGTCGATGCCAGGGTGAGGTTTCAGGCCATGAACGCCCAGAACATGCCGATCGTCGGACTGCCCGTCGAGCGCATGTGGCTGGAGAATCTGGCGGGAAACCTGTATCTCTGCCCGCCCAATCCGCTCCGCTTCGCCTCGGTGGCGAGCATGCCCACCGATCCGGCAGGCATCACGGAGTTCACCGGCCCGATCTTCGCGGGCGGCTACACCGGACCGGGCCAGCCCCTGCAGGTCTTCGTGGAGTGGGCCAGCGGTCTGGTCGTGCCCATTCCCCCGAACCTGAACATCTCGCTCAACAGCCCGGATCTCAATGGTGACGGGGTGGTCAATCTCGGCGACGTCGTGATCTTCACGCAGGACTTCTTCGGCCCGTACAACTACCGGTCGGATTTCTACTGGGATGGAGTCCTCAATCTCTCGGACGTCGCGCGCATGTCGCAGGGTCTCAATACCGTCTGTCCCTGATCCTTCGCCCCCGGGGCCCGGCCGCTCGGCGCGCCGGGCCCCGACCCCGCACATGATATCCGCGGCACCACTCAGGCTGCTCAGCGGCGGCGAGCCGGGCCATTGACACGCTCTGCGCCAGACGGCATCCTCGGCCGGAGAACCATCGAAGAAGTCGCGTAAGGATCGAACGCTGATATCCGGCGATGCATCGTGGTCCGGACCCGGCCAAGGAGGTCAAAGTCATGCCCAAGAAGAAGACGATCAAGAAGAAAGTCGCGAGGAAGCCGGCCGGAAAGAAGGCCGTTCGCCGGAAGAAGGTGGCTGAGAAGAAGACCGCCGGGAAGAAGATCGTCAAGAAGAAGCTCGTCAAGAAGAAGGCGGCCAAGAAGAGGCCGCCCCGGAAGAAAGTGGTCAGGAAGAAGGCTGCGGGGAAGAAGGTGACGAGGAAGAAGGCGGTCACCAGGGCTGCGGTGGCTTCGCGGATTCCGCGCGCCATCGACATCCTGTTCAAGGCCGTCGAGGACGGGGATCCGGCAGGGATTCGCCGGTCCATCGAGGCGCTGAGCCAGGCGCAGCTCGGGGAGCTGATCGATGTGCTACCCTGGTCGATCGAGGCCGGGGAGCGGATGCTGGCCGCGATGAGCCGCAAGGGCGGGGATTTCCAGCGCCTGGCGTCCATGCTGGCCAACCGGGACCGACCGCCGCTGGATGCGTTTCTCAGGTGCTGCTTCGACCCCGCGTTCGCCGACGATTTCCGCGAGATGCTGCTGTGCCTCTGTGACTGGTGCAGGTGCTGCGACAGCTGGCCGTGTCGTCCTCCCTGGCTCTGCCGCTGCTGCTACGGCGCGATCCGGGTCTATCCCCGGACCGGTGCGGACACCACCCATTTCAGGTGCGCCACCAGCCTCAAGTTCACCGGTGCGGGCGTGCAGGTCTCGCAAGGGGACAGCGCGCACCAGTCCCTGATCCAGATCCCCGGAGGCGGCGGAGGCATCGCCAAGCTCGATGACGTGGGTGACGTGAATGCGGCCGCCCCGGCGAACCGGCAGGTGCTGGCGTGGGACATGAGCGGTGTTCCGGCCTGGACCGCCCAGACCCGCAAGCGCGTCGTGACGGGCCAGGTCAGTCTGCCGCCGGGCAGCTTGAACAACGTGGTGATGCCGGATTCGCTGGCGGGGGCCTCGGCCACCAACACCTGTGTCGTGGCCTCAGGATACAAGACGGTCAATGGTGTCACCACCCCGCTCGCGGTCAAGGGCACGCTGCTGTCCACGAACACCATCAGCTTCGAGGTCTGGGACGTCAATGGCCAGGCTTACAATCCGGCGACTGCCTGGGACAGCGTCGTGATCAGCTACGCGGTGATCGACAAGTAGCGCCCGGGGCGCCAGAGCATTGCGTCCAGGGGCCGGCCGCCGCGTTCGCGGCGGCAAGGATGGCAAGGTGATAGGGCGGACCATCTCGCATTACCGGATCCTGCGCCGGATAGGCGAGGGGGGGATGGGTGTCGTCTACGAGGCCGAGGACACCCGGCTCAAGTGGGACCGTCGCCATGAAGTTCCTGGCCCGGGAACTGGCGTCGGTGCGGGAGCGTCTGTCGCGCTGAGCTAGTCGAACAGGAGCACGGCGCAGGCGACCACCGTCGTCCAGAGGCCATCCTTGTGACCCCGAGCCGACTGGGCGATGCTGCGGCTGACAAAGTGTCGCTGCCCGACCTTGTAGACCTGCTTCCTCTCGTCCCAGGCCACGTCCGGGTCCAGCTCGATGCCCAGGGTCGATGCGAGCATGGTGGCGGCGAGATCCTCGGCGAAGTCGGCGGCCTTGCGCTGCGTCTCGCCGAAGGCATGATGCTCGCTGAGGTAGCCGTACTGCCTCTGGTCCTTGGGACGCGCCAGGCCGATGGCCGCCGAGACGAGACGGTTGGGTTCGTTGGTGCTGCTCCTGGCCATGACCGCGTGAATGAGCTGGCCGGGCTGGAGCAGCTCGATCCCGATGTCCTTGGAGATGATCCGGCAATCGGGGGGGAAGATGCTGGAGACGGCCACGATGTTGCACTTCTCGATCCCTGCGCTGCGCAGGGCCAGCTCGAAGCTCTGGAGCTGGTTGCGGTGAATGCCCACTCCCTTGGAGAAGAACATCCGCCTGGCGATCAATCGGCTCACTTCTCCTCCGTCCGGTCGCGACCGGTCGAGCCCGGCATGCCACGCCGCGACCGGGATCCTGGCTGCAACTCCTGAACCGCCCGGCGGCTCATGGATTGTCTTTCGGCTGCTTCCCGCCGCCCGTGATCTTCTGGTACCACTGCGGATGATGATGCTTCGCCCACTCCCGCGTGACGTGGCCGTCGACCAGCACGCGCCAGGTGCCGGGATTTGCGATGGTGCCCAGGTAGGCGTGGGCCAGGACACCGGCGATGAGAATGAACGCGATCATGGCATGCGTCGTGACCACGATGCAAGTGAAGGCGAGCTGGAACGAGTTCTTGAAGATCATGAAGAGACCCGTGATCGACATGAGCGAGCCGAAAACGGTCGTGTACCAGTAGAACATCTTCTGTCCGGCGTTGAAGCGCCCCGCCGGGACCTCGCCCCTGTAGCCCAGGTAGCCGCCGAGCACCCTGACCCACTTCCGGTCGTACGAGGCGAACATGGCGTCCTTGAACCATACGACGATGCCCAGCCCGGTGGTGACGATGAAGATGAAGCCGCAAACCACGTGGGTCTGATGCAGCTGGGTCGGGCCGGCGAAGAACAGCGCCTGCCACGCCGTGAGATTGAAGGCCAGGATCACCCCGGTGCCCGCCAGGATCACGAAGGAGATCAGGCGGAACAGATGCACGCCTCTCTCGAAGAGCGTGAAACGCTTCACTTCCCCGCTGAAGGGCACGAAGGGGATCCGCTTGGGCCCGTAGCTGTGATAGTGCAGCGTCACGAGAAAGATGACCAGGATGACCGCCCCGGAGACGAGCGGGCTGAGAACCCGCTGGTAGAACGAGTTGACGGCGAAGGAGACCGGCCGGCAACCGAACCAGTGACCGATGGCTCTCGTGACGGGCTTGCCGTCGGGGCCGTACATGTCGACGACCCGCCGGCCCTGGAAGAAATGCTCGTGGGCGCCGTGACATTCCAGACAGCCTCGATTGCCGAGCGCCAGGCCCGCCGGCGCGACGTTGTGGTTGATGGAGAACTTGACCATCATCATCTCGCTCTCCGGGTAATCCCGGACGACCAGGTGCCCGGCGGCGTCCAGCTCGTGGGCCTTTTCGCCCTTCAGGTACACCGGATGAACGCTCTGGAAGCGGCGGTTGCCCTGCAGCGAGGTCGTGAAAGCCTGCAGCCCCGCGAGGATCTCCTCCGGCGTGTTCACCTCCGGCTCCCCATCGCCGTTGTCGTCGTGCACCTTGTCCGCGTAGAGCTTCCAGGCTGCCGCGTGCTCGCGCAGGAACAGGGGGTAGAGCAGACCGTCCGCGTCGCGATTCGCCCAGTAGACGGCGAGCACGCAGTTCAGCGGGAAGATCCTCTGCTCGGGATCCCGCTCGTAGACCGGCTTCCAGGGGGCCTTGGCGTCGAAGGCCTTGGCGCCGGGCGGGTTCTTCACGAAGTACATCTCGCCGGTCGTGGCGTCGCCGCAGAGGGCGGCGGCCCGGTGCAGCTCGGGAATGTGGCAGGATTCGCAGGTGAGCCGTTCGATGTGGGAATCCCGCACCTTGGTGTGCTTGGGAATGGGTGAGCCCAGCATCCCGACGCTGTGACACTGCCGGCAGCCCTTCATCGGGTTCTCGAGGTTGAGCAGCTCGGGATCGTCGCCGTGGGCGGAGATGGCGAACTGATGATCGATGCCGGCGGAATGGCAGGCCGAGCAGCTGAGGGCGTGCTCGTTGTGGATGTCGGGATTGAAGATGTCGTTCCAGGTGAAGCCGCGCTTCTTCTCCTCCGACTGGCCGTGGCAGAAGACGCAGTTATCGGACGGCGGCGGCCAGGACAGGTCCAGCGTGATGGTGCCGTCCTCGTTGAAGAAGCGCTGGTTGTAGACGACCGTGGGTTTCTGCCCCCTCTTGACCGCGCCGGATACCATGCCGATGCCGGTGGCGGCCACCGAGGCCCAGGCATAGTTGCCCTTCGCGAGCTGGTCGACCCGGGCGCTGAAGTTGTAACCCCTGAAATGACAGATGAAGCAATCCGCCTCGACGACCCCGCTCTTGTCCCAGTCGCTCCGGTAGTAATCGCCGTCCAGCGAGTCCCGCAGATCGGGATGGGCGGCGAGGTATTCGTCGTAGCGGTGGCCGTCCCGGTCGAACTCCAGCCCGCCGCCACCCGGATGGCAGGCCCCGCACGGCGGCTGATCCGATCCGGCCGCCGAGAAGCCCACGAAGTCGTAGACCGTCAGATCGATCTGATCGGGCGTATCGTTGTGCTTCCTGGCGAACTGGCGGAAGGCGTAGGGATACCAGCCGCCCATGAAGCCGGGGCTCAGGATCCAGGGCCGCTGGCGGGCGACGCCGAAGGTGTCGGCGATGGCCTGCCAGCCGGCCTGGAAGTGGTACCCGGAGGTGATCTTGTCGTAGTCATGACACAGACCGCATGTCTGCTTGGTGCTGAACGGCACCTGGACGCTGTCGGGCGCCTGCGGGTCGATGGTGTTCCAGTCCTTGTCGAAGAGGTTGATGATGGGGTGTTCGGCCCGGACCGGCAGACCGGTGACCATCAGGAGCGTCAACGCCAGGACCGTCGGGATCAGCCGCGTGGAAGACCTGCAAATCGTCATCGTCCCCACCACCTCCCCGTCAACCAGCCATGCGAATCTTGAAATCGAGACGTCATGTCCACTCGTACACCAGGCATGGTATCACCAGTCCTCGCCCTCGTCGAGCGCTCGCCGGCCGCAACATCAAAGCGCTCCAGTTTCGCCCGCCGCGACCGATGGAAAGAGGAGCGAAAGCCAGTCCTTTGACCTCCAGCAGCAGGTGGAGACAATGAGCACCGCCAGGCCCCGGACTCGAGCCAAGCGCCGGAAGAAGTCGCGTCCGTCCGCGGAGCCGCCGGCGGGCTCCGGGAAGCTCAAGCGGAAGGCCTACGAGAAGGAGCTGGCGCGTCTGCAGGGCGAGCTGGTCAAGCTGCAGTACTGGCTGAAGGAAGAGGGCCGCAAGGTCGTCGTGGTCTTCGAGGGCCGCGACGCCGCCGGCAAGGGCGGGGTGGTCAAGCGCATCACCGAGCGCCTGAATCCCCGCATCTGCCGGGTGGTGGCCCTGGGCACCCCGACCGAGCGCGAGAAGACCCAGTGGTACTTCCAGCGCTACGTGCCCCACCTGCCCGCGGCCGGCGAGATGGTGCTCTTCGATCGCAGCTGGTACAACCGGGCCGGCGTCGAGCGCGTGATGGGCTTCTGCAGCGATGAGGAGTACTGGGACTTCCTGCGCTCGTGCCCGGAGTTCGAACGCATGCTCGTGCGCGCCGACATCCACCTGATCAAGTACTGGTTCTCGGTCAGCGACGAGATGCAGGAGCGGCGCTTCCAGGAGCGGCTCCACGATCCGCGCAAGCGCTGGAAGCTGAGCCCCATGGACCTGGAATCGCGCAACCGCTGGGTCGACTACTCCCGGGCCAAGGACGAGATGTTCAAGTACACGGACATCCGCCAGGCGCCCTGGTACGTGGTCAACGCCGACGACAAGAAGAAGGCCCGGCTGAACTGCATCCGCCACCTGCTGGGCCAGTTCCCGTACGAGGATCTGACGCCGCCGCCCGTCGAGCTGCCGGAGAGAAGGGAAACCGGCGGCTACGTGCGACCGCCGCTCGACGACCAGACCTTCGTCGCGGATTTCTACTGAGGGGCCGCCGGCGGCTCCGCGACGGCCTGAAGCGATCTGACCAGCGGACCGACCGCCACGCCGGGCCGGATCCCGTCCGGTACGCCTCCCGGCCCCACACCTACGGCTGGACGATCGTGACCGTGCCCGCCTCGAAGGTGGGGAAGGCCACGGCCTGGGACGGCGACGCGATGGACAGCTTGTGCATCGTGGGCGTCCCGAAGAGCTGGTTCTCCTCGTAGGTGTAGGTCTGCCAGGTCGCGGTCTGCTCGGCGGCCTGCGCGTCGATGGTCATGTAGATCGTCGCGAACGTGTAGTCACCGGCGCTCTTCGGCAGGAGCAGCGTGTTGATCATGTCGATCTCCAGGGGATCCGGGTCGGCATCCGCCCAGGTGAACGGGGCCAGGACCAGGGAGAAGTCCGGCGAGAAGACGACCGAGTCCACGGTGCAGCCGGTTCCCGTGAAGCGGATGGGGACCTCGACGACCTGGACGGACATCACGTTGTGGAGGGTGACGTCCACGGTGATCTGTTCGCCGGGCGCCGCGGTGACGCTCTCGATGGTGACCTTGTTGGGATCGACGCGCGGTGACGACGAATCGTCGTCGCCGCAGCTGCTCAGCAGGACCCCGATGAGACAGATAGCTCCGCACAGGAGCATCGCTCGACGCACCATGGCCAGGCCTCCCGGGTAGGGGTTCGGGCAACGGTCCGTTCGGCGAGCGATCCTGCGCCCGCCGAACGGCATTCACATCGAGGCATGAGCAGAAGCAAAAACCGCGATACGTTTTTCCGTGCTACCCTCGAAGCGTGCTCACCCTACCGCCCCGGAGGCGGAGCTGGCAAGCAACGATTCGCCCCCTACGGCGCCAGGAGGCCGTCGAGGTTGTCCAGGTCGTTGATCACCCGCCAGCCGCCGCCGCCTGAAACGACGCGCTGCTGCCAGGTCTCGACGCGCTTGAAGTACTCGCGCGGATCGACGTTGTCACTGCGCAGCTTCGTCACGTTCAGGGCCACGACCTGACAGCCGTCCATCTCCAGCGGAAAGTCGCGGACGGCCCCGGCCGGGAGATCCTCCTCCAGGTCCGAGAAGACCAGGATGCGCTTCTGGCCGGCGCCCGTCTCGTTCAGGAAGTCCACGGCCTGGACGATGCCGCCGGTGATGTCCGTGTAGGGGCTGCCCTGCACGGTGGCCACGAAGTTGTCCACCTCCTCGCGGAAGGCGCGCTTCTGCTGGTTGGTGACCGAGGGCCGGCCGTCGAAGGTCATCTTGCAGATGATGTCCTTCTCGCTGAAGCTGCCGCTGTCGATCCGCGAGACGACCAGCGAATCGCCCGGCTTGAGCGTACCCAGCAGGTAGTTGATGATCGCGTGGGCCCGCTCCAGCTCGGCCTTGTAGGTGCCGGAGGTGTCCAGCAGCATGTACACCGCTATGGCGTGGCTACTGTGATCGGCACATCCGTAGCCCAGGATCGCCAGGCAGAGCACCAGGCATATCGTACGCAGGTGCTTCATGACAGAACCTCCCGGCTGACCATCGCCTCGTCCTCCTGCTCGGCGAACTCCGGCTCGACGAGGCGGTCGTTCAGCCCCGTGCCCGTGGGCTCCTCCGCGGTGGCGGGGGACTGGGCGACCTTCTCGGGTCGCAGCGTCCGGCGCTGCTGAACGGGCGCGTCAGGCTCGCTCTCGCCGCGCAGCTTGGTCTCGGCCCAGAGGGGCAGGAAGATGAACAGATCGTAGACGTTCACCAGGAACTCGCCCATGAACTGGGCCACGTTCCCCAGCAAGCGCAGCATGAAGGCCGACCAGCGCAGCAGCAGGGCCACCGTCGCTCCCAGGACCGTGCGGGACGCGTGCACGAACGTCTCGAGGGGGATGGCGACGAAGGTCAGTGCGAACGGCAGGATGAAACCCATCACCATCTGTCCGATGGTCGGGATCTTGCTCTTCGCCGCTCCGGTGGCCTCGACGTTGGCCAGGACCTGCCGCAGCGCCTGCATGTCCGCCGCGATGCGATCGCGCATGAAGGCCAGCGACGACTCGATACCGGCCAGGATCAGCAGGATGCTGAAGGTGACCCAGACCATGCGTCCCCGCATCTTGTCGTCCATCTGGCCGATGACGGGGAACAGACGGGTGATGCGCAGGGATTCCATCAGGTACAGGCCCATCGCCACCTCGACGAGGATGATGACCAGCGCGGCCACGTCGGAGGTCTTGAAATCGCCGATGTAGCTGTTGCCGCCGACCATCTCGGACATCGGCAGGGCGATCAGGTTGAAGTTGATGACCGCGCCGCCGATGGCGATGGCCAGCACGAGGGCGGAGATGAAGAACTGGGTCAGGGCCGAGGAGGTCAGCACGCGTTCGGCCTTGCTGGTGCCCTTGCGGATCTCCTCGTAGCGGTCCATGTCGCGGTCGATGATGATGGACCGCTCCTGCAGGCTGGTGATCCGCTTGCCCATGTCCTCCAGCGCCGTGGCCAGGCTGCGCCAGTAGGGGGCCATCCTGTCCAGCAGGGCGTGCCGCTTCGCGACGGCCTTGCGGTAGTCGTCCATCGTGTTGCGATACTGCTCGTTGGTCGACTTGTGGATCTCCTCGAGAATGGAGGCCACGGGCGCGTCGCTCTTGCCGGACAGCTTGGCCACCGCCTCCACGGCGTGCACCCAGCCCGGGGGCGGCGGCGGCAGCTCCGAGCTCTCGCGGTAGTCCTCGTCCAGCCGCCCGATCTGGTCGGCCAGCTTGCGTTGCAGCGAGGGAAAGGCCGCCACGTCGCGCCGGACCACCGCGTCGACGCGGTGGAACTCCCGCTCCAGCTCCTTCTCCGCCGTGTCCGCGCCGGAGCTGAGCAGCACCTCCCGGTTGCGGCTGACCAGGCTCCTCTCCGCCAGCAGGAGCGAACGCGCCGTCAGGCGCAGGCCGTTGCGGATGACGAGGCTGGCCGAGAGAATGGCCTTGTGGGCCGGACGGCGCGCAAAATAGAGCATGACCATCAGCACGGCTAGCCAGAAGGCCATTGAAAGCGCACCATTTGAGAAGATATCGAGCGCCTGAAACATGGGTCACTCTCCCCTGTTGTCGTCCCCTTCTCGGAACGACCATCCACGACCGGGAATCATGAGCGATCAAACCGCGGGGACCCTAGCAATGTTGATACCCGCTCTCCGGAGCCGTGGCCCTATGTGCTGCGACGGCCCGAACAACCGCGCTATTCGACAGGCAGGGGGGATTCGGGATGGGACGCCCGGGCAGGGAAGCCTGGACCGCTGCGCGGAGCCATTCGGTTCCCGGGGAGAATCGAAGGCCCGGCTCATGCAATCTGCACTGCGGCGGGAGGGTCAGGGATCCAGACGATAGCCCACGATGGTCAGGTCGTCGGGCTTGGAGGGCTGGTCGTCGCCGGGAGCGGACATCCGCGTCCGGGCCTCGCCGGCCAGCCGGGCGATCGCCCGGTCGAGCGGCCCCTTGCGGATGGCCTCGACGATGTCGCCGATCACCAGGTTGTCGAAGAGACCGTCCGAGGCCATCAGGACCGTGTCGCGCGCCGCCAGATCCAGCAGGGGACCCACCTCGATGCGCATGTCGGCGGAGCCGACCATGTTGGAGACGAGGTGGCGCTCGGCGTGGTTCATGGCCTCGACCTCGTCCACCAGCCCGGCCTGCACGGCGTAGCCGACCGGCGAGTGCGAAACGGTCCGCCACTTGAGCCGGCCGCGCTGCCCGACCACCAGGATCTCCGAGTCTCCGACGTGGTAAGGGCGCACGCGGCGGCCCGCGATCTCCAGGACGGCCAGGGTCGTGGCGGCGCCGATGCCGAGCCCGAGGACGGAGCCGTTGGCCCGGTCGAAGCCGTCCATGATGAGCGCCCGCAGATCGTCCACGCTCGAGTCCACGTCGTGTACGCTCTCGGCGATGGCGCGCACCGCGATCGCGGCCGCCTCGGCCCCGCCCGGATGGCCGCCGAAACCGTCGGCCACGGTGAGGATCCCGGAGCCCTCGCCGAGCGCGATGGCGGCCGCCGCATCCTCGTTCGGACCATCCTTGTCCGGACAGGGCGCGGTGAACAGCAGAGCCCGCCCCGCGGCCAGGTGCACCGACTCGGCCTCACCCAAGTGCCGGTCGAGGTAGAGCTGCAACGATGCGCTCTCGGCCGTGATCATCTTCTGCCCGCCTTCGCTGCGATCGAGAATCCTTTGCCTACAGGCTGATCAAGATCCTGCCTTCATGCAAGTCCAAGTGTCAATCAAAGTTCAAGCTCTGCGCCAGCGGTCGGAGTCGCCATGGAATTGCACAGGCCGTGCCAGCGAGAAACAATGGAGCCCGCGCAGACGCTTATCGCCTTAACTTCCTTCAAATACTTGGAGTTAGCCGTTGCTGATCAGTGCAGGCGGAAGGTGATGGGCATCATGACCCAGACCTCGATGGGGCGATGATGCTGCAAAGCCGGCCGGAACACGGCGGTCTTGGCGCAGGCGATGGCGGCGTCCTTGAGGAGGTCGGGGCCGTCGATGACCATGACGTTGCGAACCTTGCCGTCCTTGGCCACCAGGACGCGGGTCAGCACGGTTCCCTCGACGCCGGCCGACTGGGCCATCTCGGGATAGACGGGCGGGTCGATGCTGATGCGGACCGGCTCCTCCTCGACCGCCACGAAGTCCGTGGGGGAGGGGGTCCGGTCCACGTCGATCTCGACCACGAGCGAGTCGCCCGCGCCCCCACCCAGATCGCTCATGGTGATGGGGGCCAGCGCCTCGGCCATCTGGGCCACGGTGGCGATGGTGGGGCTCTGCGCCAGCTCGTCGGCCACCGGCTCGGGGATGCCGATCGAGGGGGGAGCCACGGCCTGGGCCACGGCCTCCTGGATCTTGATCTGCGGGACGCTCGGCTTGGCGATCGAGGGCGGCACTCCCAGCTCGGTGTAGCGCACGATCCTGATCTGGCGCGCGACCGGCTGGGCCGGCTCGCGCTGGCTCCAGACGTACCAGCCCGCGAAGAGGGCAATGCTCAGCAGCAGCGTGACCAGGTTGCCCCAGGAGACCCACTTCCAGGACTCCCGCCGTAGCGGATGCTGCTCGCCCGTCAGCGGCAGCCGGGGCGCCTGGGTCAACGAGAACGCCCACGGGATGTGCAGGGGATCCTTGGCGCTCATCGGGCCTGGTCCAGGGTTTCGACGTCCTTGTCGGTCATCGGTATCAGGCTGAATCTTTGCATGTGGGCGTCATCGAGGGCGTCCATCATGTCCACCATGTTCTCGTAGCGGGCCGACCGGTCGATCTTCACCAGGACGATCAGGTCGGGATTGGCCAGATCGTTCGCCGTCAGCACCGCGGGCAGCTCGTCCCAGCCGATGGGTGCGAGCTCGCCCTTGCCCAGCTTGTAGAGCATCGTGCCGTCCCCGTCGACGTACACGGTCATCACGTTGGACTCGGGGACCTCGACGCGGGCTCCGGGCTCGGGCATGTTGACCTCCATGGCCAGAGGTCGCCGGAACACGGTCGTGACCATGAAGAAGATCAGCAGCAGGAACGCCACGTCCACCATCGGCGTCATGTCGATGCGGATGCCCACCCGCTTCTTGCGCCGCGGCGGCCCCAGCAAGGACGGTCCCGCGGGCTTGCTCTTCTCGGCGACAGCCACTTCCGCCATGGTTGTTCTCCCTACCGCGACTCCGCCGCGGCGTGCTTCCGCTTGAGGTCGGTCATCAGGTTGAAGCGCAGGGTCTTGGCGCTGGCCAGCGCGTCCATCAGGTCGGCGATCTCGCCGAACGGCGCGTCCCGATCACCCTTGAGGATAACCACGGCGCCGGGATTCTGGCTCCGCCAGTTCAGGATGGCGTCCAGGGCCTCCTGCCGGGGCACCTCCTGGATGTCGTTCCCCAGCTCGCTGGAGATGAACAGGCGGCCTTCCTTGTTCAGGGTCAGGATGATCGTGCCGGTCTCGGGCACGTGAACCTCGGACGTGGAGGCCGGCAAGCGGACCGCCACCGCCTCCGGCGGCTTGAACTGGGTGGTGGACATGAAGAAGATCAGCAGCAGGAACGCCACGTCCACCATGGGGGTCATGTCGATGCGCACCGGGCGACGCCTGGCCACGACTAGGACTCCTCTTTGAGTTCCAGGAGCTGCAGGACCTCGTAGGAGGTCTCCTCCAGCTGCGTGTTGAAGCCGTCCACGCGCGTGGTGAAGTAGTTGTACAGCACGGTGGCGATGATGGCGGTCGTCAGGCCCAGGGCCGTGTTGACGAGCGCCTCGGAGATCCCCAGCGCGAGCTGCGTGGCGTCGGGAGCACCCGCGTGGGACATCGCGCGGAAGGCGCGGATCATGCCGATGGTCGTCCCGAGCAGACCGAGCAGGGTCGCGATCGAGGCGATGGTCGAGAGCGCGGTCAGGTTCCGCTCCAGGTGGGGGCTCTCGAGCGCGTTGGCCTCCGTGATGGCCCGCCGGACCTCCATCAGCAGCTCCTTGCCCTTCTCGGTCTTGGTCTTGAGGGCCTGGTAGCGCTCCAGACCGGCGCCGATGACGTTGGCGAGGCTGCCGCCCTGCCGCTTGCAGGCCTCGACGGCCTGGGCGATCTCGCCGCCGTGCACGGCGTCCTTGACGTTGCGGATGAACGCGGGCACGTTGCCCCGCCCGCCCGCGCGCCAGAGGACCAGAAAGCGCTCGATGCAGAAGGTGAAGGCGAGGAAGAGACAGGTGAGCCCGATGATGAGCAAGGGCCCACCCCTCCGCATGTACTCGGGCGCGTGGTCCCAGATGTACCATGACACCACCACGGAGACGATGGTGATGGGGATGAGGACGTAGTTCTTCATTCCGGGGCTCTCCTTTCTGGCGCGGGGCCGGCGGGGTGGGCCGGCAGCGCGCAGCGGACTAAATCATCCATCGTTGGCGGCCTCCTGCCGGGCTCGATTCAATAGCTCGCGTCCCTTCCGCATCGTGATGTTGCCGGGATCGATGGCTGCGGCCTTGCCGAACGCCGTCTCGGCCGCGTCCCAGTTTTCCAGGCCGAGGTAGGCGTTGCCCAGGCCCGCCCAGCCGTCGGCGTTCTGCGGATCGGCGGCCGTGGCGGCCTGGTAGATCCGCAGGGCTTCACGATAGTCCGCCCGGCGGATGTGGCAGAAGCCCAGCCCGCGCAGGGCCTTGGCGTTCTGCGGCTCGGCGTCCAGGACCTTCTGGTACTGCACCTCCGCGCCGGCCAGGGAATCGCTCACGGCCAGGGCCTGGGCCAGGAGCAGCCTGCCGACCGTGAGCCCCTCGTTCAGCCGCAGGGCGTGGCGGAACGCAGGGATGGCCTGGCCGAGCCGCTGGGCCTGGAAGTTGGCGATGCCCAGGTCCAGGTAGTAGACGGGCGAGTCCGACTTCAGGTCGATGGCCTTCTCGAGGTGGGTGATGGCTGCCTGGGGCTGACCCATCTCCAGGTCGATCACGCCCTGCTGGAAGTAGGCGTTGGCCTGCTGCGGATCCAGCGCCAGGGCCCTGTCGAGGCTCTGGCGTGCCTGCGGATACTGCTTGGTCTCGGTCTGGTAGTCGGCCAGGGCGACGTAGTCCTGGGCCTGGAGGTCCGTCCCCGCGGGCAGGTTCGCGTAGACCCTGGCCGCCTCGGCCCGGGTCGCGATCTCGCGGCTGCGGATGCCGCTGCGGGCGAAGGCGAGGCGGACGTCGGTGCGGCTGTCGTCGAGGGCCATGGCGGCCCGCGCGGCCTCGACCGCCTGCTCGTACTGGCGGATCTCGATGCAGGACTCGGCCAGACCCAGCAGCGCCTCGACGTCGTCGTGCTCGAGCGTGATGTAGCGCAGGTAGGTCCGCGCCGCCCGGTCGTACTGCTTCGCCAGCCGGAAGAGGTCGGCGAGATCCTTCAGGGCCGGGGCGTAGGTGGAATCGACGGCGACGGCCCGGAGATAGCGGTCGCGCGCCTCGTTGTAGCGCCCGACCTTCTGGTAGAGCGCCCCGAGCGAGCACAGCATCGGTGCGCTCGGGATCATCCCGGGGCTCTGCAGCGCCTTCTCGAAGGCGTCGATGGCCAGGGTCGGCGCGTTGCGCTTCTCGTAGACCCGGCCGACCAGGGTCCCGTAGTCCGGATCCCAGGCGTTCAGGTGCAGGGCGAGCAGGGCCTCCTTCTCGGCCTCCGGCAGGCTGTTCTTGCCCAGCCAGTAGAGGGCCATTCCGAAGTGGTACTCGTCCTCGCCCTCCGCGGCCCCCTTGAGCTGAGCCCCCTGGTCCAGGAGCTTCTTCGCCTCTTCCCAGTGCTGCTGCGCGAGCAGCAGGCGGGCCTGCCCGTACCGCGCCTGCCAGAGCCGGGAATCGCCCTGCAGGGCCTTGTCGAACTCCTGGGCCGCCTCCTGGTCGCGGCCGTAACGGAGCAGCAGCAGACCCAGGCCGGCCCGGGCCTCGGGATAGTCCGCCTTGTCCTCCTGCTGCTTCCGGGCCAGCGCTTCCCGGAAGAGGGGCTCGGCGTCGTCGTAGCGGCCCTCGCGCACGGCGACCTGCGCCAGGCCGTACTTGGCCCGGGGGACCTGGTAGTCGTGGGCGACGGCCTCGAGGAAGCTGACCCGAGCATCGGCGAGGCGACCCTGCTCCAGCGCCTTTTCGCCCAGCCGGATCGGATCCTCGTCGAGGGCGTAGGTGGGCCGGTCGGCCATGACCCGCAGCGGGAGCAGGGCCAGCAGCAGCAGGACGGTCCAGGCGGCGATCCTGGTCCGGCCGAAAGCGGTGGCTGGTCGATTTCCCATGCCGATGACTCCTTATGCGCCCGTCAGAGTTACGTTCCCACGGGCTGGCGGGTCAAGTGGATCTCCAGCAGCACCCGGCGGGCGGGGAGGAAGCCCGCCCTCTCGATCCGTCGCTGGCCGCGGTCGCCGGTGACCCAGGTCACGAACATCGATCCCTCGCCGCTGCCATGACCCCGGCAGCAGACGTAAAGGTAATGCCAGAGGGGATAGTTCCCCGAGGCCAGCGCTTCCAGGTCGGGGAACACGGGCTTGCTGCCGTCCGCGGGCCGGAGCGTGACGATCTGCAGATCGCGCTCGGCGAGGTCGGCCGGCAGGGTGAACGAGCTGGCCAGGCCCAGCGAACGGTGGTCGGCCCGCAGCGCGTCCAGGACGGCCGCCTGATCCACGAGGAAGATCACGCGCGCCGGCGCCGGCCCCTCCATGGAGGGCAGGTCCAAGGCCGCCAGGAAGGCGTCCCACAACCCCGTGTTCGGATCGGACACGTACAGGTGGTCGAAGCCGGCCGCCCCCGGATCCTGCAGGGAGCGGCGCAGGTCCGCGAGTGCCAGCGGCTCTGCGGCGGTCTCCGCACCCCGGAGCAGGACGATCCCGCCCAGGGCGATCGGATACCAGGCGGCGGTGTCCCCGCCGGCGCTGCGGAACAGCTGCTGCTCGTCCACCGTGGGAGGGTGGCTCAGGAAGGCCACGTCGGCGCGGTCGTTGATCAGGTCCTCGAGGGCTTGATTGGTGCCGCCGCCGAGCACCCGGATGTCCGGATGCGGGTAGTCCTGGTGATAGCTGGTGACCAGATGCTGCACGAGCGCCGGGGCCAGGTCCTCGCCGGCCAGGATCAGGGTCGTGTCCGCCGGGGCCAGTCCCGGGAGCCGGCGGAACAGCTGGCGCAGGCTTCCCCCGCCCCGCAAATGATAGAGGACGACGATCACCAGGGTGTAGAGCAGAACGCGCAGCAGCAGGCGGCCGTGAGAGGTGCGCAGGCGTGTCATGGGTCGATTTCGGTTGCTCGAGCCATCGCGGGCCCTATAATCGAACGATCATGGCGACGAGGATCCGTCCAGCGCCACGTAGGACGTGGTGTATCGAAGCTCGCCGACGCGGCGGAGGGCTGCTCGCGGTCCGCCGCCGGCTCATCTCGTCCCTGAGGCCTCGCGGGCTGACGCTGCTGGGAACCGCTGCGGCCGCGTTGCTGCTGGTGCTGGCCGGCTGCGGGGCGGGCAGGCCGGCACCCGGCGTGCCCTCTTCTCTCTCTCCACATGTAACCGTTTTCATCGACAGCTTGCAAGCGCGAACTTTCCGTTTCTTCTGGGATCTCTGCGCCGCGCCCGGCGGTCTGGCGCCGGACCGCTACCCGACGCCCTCGTTCGCCAGCATCGCCGCCACCGGCTTCGCGCTGACCGCTTACCCCATCGGTGTCGAGCGCGGCTGGGTCTCGCGGGAGGCGGCGCGCGAGCGAGTGCTCGGGACGCTCCGCTTCCTCTGGACCGCTCCCCAGGACTCGGCGGCGTCCGGCAGCATCGGCTTCCACGGCTTCTTCTACCACTTCCTCGATCCGCAGACGGGCCGGCGCTTCCGGGACGTCGAACTCTCCACCATGGACACGGCCCTGCTGCTGGCCGGCGTCCTGTTCTGCCAGTCCTACTTCGACCGGGCCGAGCCGGAGGAGGCGGAGGTCCGGGCGCTGGCGGACTCGCTGTACCGGCGCGCGGACTGGCAGTGGGCCTCGGTGCGCCCGCCGACGATCAGCCACGGCTGGACTCCGGAGGGCGGGTTCCTGGCCTACGACTGGCGCGGCTACAACGAGGCGATGCTGCTCTACCTGCTGGCGCTCGGCTCTCCATCCCATCCGGTGCCACCGGCGGCCTGGTCCGCCTGGACGGCCGGCTACAAGTGGGGCAGCTTCGAGGGCCAGGAGTGCCTGGGCTTCAGCCCGCTCTTCGGTCATCAGTATACCCAGGTTTGGTTCGACCTGCGCGGTCTGCAGGACGCTTTCATGCGCCGGCACGGGATCGACTACTTCGAGAACTCGCGGCGCGCGGTTCTGGCGCAGCGCGCCTACGCGGTGGCCAATCCCGAGGGCTGGACCGGCTACGGCGAGGACCTCTGGGGCCTGACCGCCTGCGACGGGCCGGTCAACGGCGAGTTCGAGATCGACGGCCGGCTACGGCGGTTCTACACCTACTGGGCTCGCGGCGTCTCCTTCCGGGGGATTCAGGACGACGGCACGGTCTGTCCCTCGGCCACGGCCGGGTCCATCGTCTTCGCGCCCGAGATCATCGTGCCCGTGCTGCTGTCGCTGCGGGATACGTACGGCGAGCGCATCTACGGGGAATACGGCTTCCTGGATGCGCTGAACCCCACCTTCCGGCTCGACGTTCCCGTCCAGCACGGCCGGGTGGATCCCCGCAACGGGTGGTTCGACACCGACTACCTGGGGATCGACCAGGGGCCGATCCTGGCGATGATCGAAAACCTGCGCAGCGAGCTGGTCTGGCGCACCCTGCGCGGCAATCCCCACGTCGTGCGCGGCCTGCGGGCGGCCGGTTTCAACGGTGGCTGGCTCGATTCCCTCGCGGTCGGGCCATGAGCGCCGGCGGGAGTTGGGAACGCCGGGGCATGGTGGGCCTTCTCGCGGCCGGCCTGTCCCTGCTGGTGATCCTCGCAGGTCCCGGCTGCGGGAGGGATAAGGGCTCCCAGCCGGTCGAGCTTCGCTTCTGGGCCATGGGGCGCGAGGGCGAGGTCCTGCAGGACCTGATCTCCGGCTTCGAGCGCGAGAATCCCGAGGTCCGGGTCCAGGTCCAGCAGATCCCGTGGTCCGCGGCCCACGAAAAGCTGCTGACCGCCTTCGTCGGGCGCTCGACCCCCGACCTGGCCCAGCTCGGCAACACCTGGATCGCGGAGTTCGTCGCCCTGCGGGCCCTCGAGCCGCTCGCCGGCCGGCTCGCGGCCACGGCCGCGCTCGACTCGACCTCCTTCTTCCCGGGGATCTGGAGCACCAACCGGATCGGCGGCGTCATGTACGGGATCCCCTGGTACGTGGACACGCGCGTGCTCTTCTACCGGCGGGACATCCTGGCCCGGGCAGGCTACGATTCCGTCCCCGGATCCTGGCAGGGCTGGCGCAAGGCCATGGAGGCCGTCAAGCGGCTGGTCGGACCGGAGCGGTTCGCGATCTTCCTGCCGGTGAACGAGTGGAACCAGCCCATCATCTTCGGCCTGCAGGCCGGCTCGCCCCTGCTCGTCGACGACGCGACCCGCGGCGCCTTCGCGCAGGAGGCCTTCCGCCGCGCCTTCCACTTCTACCTCGGCCTCTTTGGGGACAGCCTGGCCCCGCCGGTGCGCAACAACGAGATCGCCAACCTCTACCAGGAGTTCGCGCGCGGCTACTTCGCGATGTACATCACCGGACCGTGGAACCTGGGCGAGTTCCAGCGGCGGCTGCCCGAGGGTCTGCAGGACGACTGGGGAACGGCGCCCCTGCCGGGACCCGAGGGGCCGGCCTCCGGCATCTCGCTGGCCGGGGGCTCCAGCCTGATCATCTTCCGGCGCTCGCCGCACAAGGATGCCGCCTGGCGTCTCGTGGAGTATCTCCTGCGGCCGGAGCAGCAGGAGCGCTTCTACGAACTGAGCGGGGACCTGCCGGCCCGCCGGGAGGCCTGGCAGCAGGCCGCCCTGGCGCGGGAGCCGCGGACACGGGCCTTCTGGGAGCAGCTGCAGCGGGTCGTCTCGACCCCCAAGATCCCGGAGTGGGAGCAGATCGCCACGCTGGTGCAGGACGACACGGAGCTGGCCGTCCGGGGCGGGGTGCCCGCCGACTCGGCGCTGGCCATGATGGATCGGGGCGCCGCCCGCATCCTGCAGAAGCGGCGCTGGCTGCTCGCCCATGACCGGCTGCCGGCGGCGGTCCCGGCCGGGGAGGCGCCATGAGGTCGGCCCTGCAGAGGCGGCAGGCCAGATCGGGGTGGCTGTTCCTGTCGCCGGCCTTCCTGCTGATCGGCGTCTTCTTCTTCCTGCCGGTGGTGGCCGGCCTGCTGCTCAGCCTGACCGATTTCGACATCTACGCCATCGGCTCGCCCGGCACGGCGCGCTTCGTCGGCCTGCGCAACTACGTCGAGGTGTTACGCAGTGCCGCCTTCTGGGGAGCACTGCGCAACACGCTGTACTTCGTCGTCGCCGGCGGGACCCTCTCGGTGGCGGTCTCGCTCGCGGCGGCGCTCCTGCTCAGCGCGCGGGTCGTCCGCCTGCGGAGCCTGTTCCGGACCATCTACTTCACGCCGGTGGTGACGACGCTGGTCGCGGTCGCCATCGTCTGGCGGTACCTCTATCACCCGCGCTACGGCCTGCTGAACCACGTCCTGGGCTGGCTGCACCTGGGGCCCGTCGACTGGCTGGGCGATCCGCACTGGGCCATGCCCGCCATCATCCTGCTATCGGTCTGGAAGAACTTCGGCTACAACATGCTCATCTTCGTCGCCGGACTGCAGGGCATTCCGGAGGAGTACTACGAGGCGGCGGCGATCGACGGGGCGGGCGCCTGGCGCCGCTTCCTGCACGTGACGCTGCCGGGGCTGGCGCCGATCTTCCTCTTCGTGGGACTGACCACCATGATCGGCCAGTTCCAGCTCTTCGCCGAGCCCTACGTGATGACCCAGGGCGGGCCGCTCGGCAGCACGCGGAGCCTGGTGCTCCTGATGTACGAGGAGGGCTTCCGCTGGTGGCGGATGGGCACGGCGTCGACCATCGCCGTGCTCCTGCTGCTGATCACGCTCGCCGGCGCGCTGCTGCAGATGCGCCTGCAGAAGGGGCGGGGATCATGAAGCGCACGCTGGGCCCGGTGATCCGGCATGCGGTCCTGGTTCTGGGGGCGGTCGTGACCCTGACGCCCCTGCTGTGGATGGTGGCCGCCTCCTTCATGCACACCGGCGAGGCCAACACGATCCCGCCGCGCTTCTTGCCGCGGGATCCCACCTTCGCCCAGTACATCGCCCTGTTCACGCGTCTCGACCTGGCCCGCAACTTCCTGAACAGCGCGCTCATCACGATGATCGCCACGCTGGTGTCGGTCCTGGTGAACGCCCTGGCCGGCTACGCCTTCGCCAAGCTGCCCTTCCGCGGCCGCGACCGCATGTTCCGCCAGCTCGCCCTCGGCCTGGTCGTGCCGGCGCAGGTGGCGATGCTGCCGCTGTTCCTGCTGCTGCAGAGGCTGGGCCTGGTGAACACCTACCTGGGCGTGATGATCGCCTACTTCGCCAGCATCTATGGCATCTTCCTGATCCGCCAGTACGCCCTCAGCGTCCCGGACGACCTGCTGGACGCCGCCCGTATCGACGGGGCGGGTGAATTTCGTATCTTCTGGACGATCGTGGTCCCGGTCATCCGGCCGATCCTGGTGACCCTGGGGGCGTTCACCTTCCTGAGCGCCTGGAACGACTTCATGTGGCCGCTGATCGTCCTGAGCGACAGCGGGAAGTACACCCTGCCGGTCGCCCTGGCGAACCTCGTGGGAGAGCACGTGCAGGACACGGAGCTGATGATGGCGGGCGCGGTGGTCACGGTGATCCCCGCGCTCGCGGTCTTCCTGATCATCCAGCGGGCCTACATCCGCGGCGTCATGGCCGGCAGCGTCAAGGGTTGAGCATGCGGCGAGCGCACCTGGCAGCCGGCGTTCTGCTCGTGCTCGTGCTTCTGCCGGTGGGATTCGTGGCCGGGGAAAACGGCGGGCCGGCGCCGGCCGGCGCCGGGAGCGTCGTCGTGGACTCGTGCGACGACATGTCCGGCTGGTCGGCGCAGCCGGCGGACGGGGTGCAGCTCGAGCTGGGCACCGACCGGGGCTTCCGCGGCCGGGCCCTGCGCCTGGACTTCCGGTTCCAGGGCGGCGGCTGGGCGATCGCGCGCAAGGAGCTTTCCCTCGACCTGCCGGAGAACTACGAGTTCTCGTTCCTGCTGCGGGGCGACGCGCCGTCCAACTCCCTCGAGTTCAAGCTGATCGATGCGAGCGGCCAGAACGTCTGGTGGTCGGTGCGGCGCGATTTCCAGTTTCCGGCCGAGTGGCAGCGGGTGGTCGTCAAGAAGCGCCAGATCAGCTTCGCCTGGGGGCCGCAGGGCGGGGGGGAAATCCGGCACGTGGCCGCTCTCGAGCTGGCGATCACCGCCGGCAGCGGCGGCACAGGGACCGTGTGGATCGACGAGCTGCGGCTGCGGCCTTTGCCTCCGGCCGACGCGACGCCTCCGCCTCCGGTGGCCGGCGCCTCCTCGGCGCTGGCCGGCCACCCGGCGGCCGCGGTCCTGGACGGCGATCCGGGCACCTTCTGGGCCCCGGCGGCCGGCGACGGGCAACCCTGGCTCACCCTGGACCTGGGGCAGCTGCGAGAGTACGGCGGGCTGGTCGTCGACTGGGTCGCCGGGCGGCCGGCGCGCGACTACGAGGTCGAGATCTCGGACGACGGGACCTCCTGGCACCTCGCGCAGTCGGTGACGGGCAGTAACGGAGGACGCGATTACGTCTACCTGCCGGAGAGCGAGTCCCGCTTGCTCCGCCTGCGCCCGCTCCGTGCTGAGTCGCCCGAGGGTCCGGCCGTCACGGAGCTGACGCTCGAGCCTCTCGCCTGGTCGGCCTCGCGCGAGGCGTTCTTCGCGGCCGTGGCGCAGGATGCGCCGCTCGGTTGCTATCCCCGCGCCCTGCGGGGGCAGCAGCCGTACTGGACGGTCGTGGGGGTGGACGGCGACGCGCGCGAGGCGCTCTTCAGCGAGGACGGGGCTCTCGAGACCGGCCGGCGCCGCTTCTCCGTGGAGCCCTTCCTGCGCGTCGCGGATCGGCTCGTCACCTGGGCCGACGTCGAGGCCGCACAATCCCAGGCGGCGGGATATCTGCCCGTTCCCACCGTGACCTGGCGGCACGGCGATCTCGAGCTGGCGATCACCGCGTTCGGCCGGGGGCATGCCGGCGCCTCGTCCGTGGTTCTCCGCTACCGGGTCCGCAACCACGGCGCGGCACAGATGGCGGCGACGCTGTATTTGGCCCTGCGGCCCTTCCAGGTGAATCCCCCCATGCAGTTCCTGAACACGCCGGGTGGCACGGCACCCGTCCACGAGATCGCCCAGCGGGGCCTCCGGATCCTGGTCGACGGGGAGCCGGCGCTCGAGAGCCTGACCCGTCCGGCCGGGTTCGGTGCCGCCACCTTCGCCGGCGGCGACGTGGTCGCGGACTTCCTGCGCCAGGGCCGCCTGCCCGGCGACATGCGGGTCCGCGATCCCTTCGGCGCCGCCTCGGCCGCGCTGGCCTTCCCGCTGGACCTGGCGCCCGGGGCGGAGCAGGAGGTCGACCTGCTCGTTCCGCTCTACCCGGCGGAGATGGAAATCGCCGGTGCGGGGCGGCATCCTGCCTGCGACGCCGCATCCCGCCGCTGGGTCGCCGGGGAGCTGGCCCGCTGCGAGAGCGGCTGGCGGCGGAAGCTCGAGCGGGTGACGATCGAGCTGCCCGGCGGCGCCGCCGATCTCGTGGCGACTCTGCGCAGCCAGCTCGCCTACGTGCTGATCAACCGCGCCGGCCCGGCCATCCAGCCCGGCCCCCGCTCCTACGCCCGCTCCTGGATCCGCGACGGCGCGCTCACGGGCTCGGCCCTGTTGCGGCTGGGGCTGCCCGGACCGGTGCGGGACTACCTCGAATGGTACGCCCCCTACCAGTATGCCAGCGGTAAGATCCCCTGCGTGGTCGACGCTCGCGGCGCGGATCCGGTGCCGGAGCACGACAGCAGCGGCGAGTTCGTCTTCCTCGTCGCCGAGTACTATCGCTACACCGGCGATCGCGACCTGGCGGCGCGGATGTGGCCGCGCATCGCCAAGGCCGTGGACTACCTCGACGCCCTCCGGCGCGAACGCCTCACCGCCGAGTACCGCTCGCCCGACAAGGCGGAGTTCTACGGCATCCTGCCCCCCTCGATCAGCCACGAGGGCTACTCCGCCCAGCCCATGCACTCCTACTGGGACGATCTCTGGGCCCTGCGCGGATTCCGGGATGCCGCCTTCCTGGCCGCCGTGCTGGGCCGCGAGCGGGACCGGGCCCGCCTGAGCGAGCTCCGGGACACGTTCCAGCAGGATCTGCGCGCCTCGGTGGAGGCCGCCATGCGCCGGCACGCAATCGACTACGTGCCCGGCTGCGCCGACCTCGGCGACTTCGACCCGACCGCCACCACGATCGCTCTCTCACCGGTCGCCGCCGGAGCCGCCCTGCCGGCGGCGGCCCTCGAGCGCACCTTCGCCCGCTACGACGACTTCTTCCGCGAGCGTGCCGCCGCGGGCACGTGGGAGGTCTACACCCCTTACGAGATCCGCAACGTCGGCGCCTTCGTGCGGCTCGGCTGGCGCGCGCGCGCGCACGAGCTGCTCGCCTTCTTCCTCGCCCACCGGCGACCGGCCGGCTGGCACCAGTGGGCCGAGGTCGTTTACCGGGATGTGCGGGCGCCGCACTTCATCGGCGACATGCCGCACACCTGGGTGGGGACGGACTACGCGCGCTCGCTGCTGGACATGCTGGCCTATTTGGACGAGGGCCGTCAGACCCTGGTGCTGGGCGCGGGCATCCTCCCGGAGTGGCTCGCCGGTGAGGGCGTGACGGTCCGGAACCTGCCGACGCCCTGCGGGAAGCTGAGCTTCGCGATGAAGCGGGAGGGCGAGGGCGCCGTGGTGCGGATCGAGGGCGGACTGCACCTGCCACCGGGCGGCATCGCCGTCCGGGCGCCCCTCGCCGGGCCGCCGCGGGAGATCTCCGTGCACGAGCTGCCCGTCACCCTCCGACTGCGTCCCTGAGCGCCCCGTCGGCCGGCATCAGGGCCGGCAGGGAACCGCACGCGCGCCCGGGCGTATATTGAGCGATCATGACATTCCAGCAAAACGATA
>CAZGEC010000041.1:0-33754 GCA_964524645.1 uncultured Fibrobacteraceae bacterium
ACCAGCAGGCGTCCCGTCTGGGGATCGAGGCCGTAGGTGCGGGTGATGGTCGGTCCGTCGTCCATCACCGATTCGATGCGCAGCCGGTCCTCCACCCAGCCGACGGTCGTACTGTGCCGGCGGCCCCCCACCTCGCGTGACAGCGTGCGCCCGTCGGTGAAGTAGCGGCTGGTGCGGTCCTGGCCATCGACCAGCTCGATGGTGTCCCGCTCCTGGGTGATGAGCAGCATCTCCACGCCCTGCGCCAGCCCCGCCAGCCACTCGGGATGCTCCGGCGCACCGCGGCGTCCGCCGAATGATTGTTCGAAGATGGGATCGTTGCCTCCTCCGACACCGCTGCCGCCGGACCCGCGATCCAGGCCCCCGCCGATTCCGCGCCCCATCCCGCCCCGCCGGCCGCCGCGTTTGCCACGAGGTCCATCGGGGCCCATCTCCTCGCGCAGCTTCTCCATGGCTTGCTTGATCTTGGCGCCGACGTCGTCGCTCAGCTCCTTGTTCAGCCGCCACACGCCCGACAGGTCCGGATGACCGGCGGCCGGCTGGCTGGTGTCCGCGGCCGCGGCTGCCGGCAGTGGCGTCGCGGCCGCCTGCGCGGGCGAGGCCGGCTGCCGGGCTGCGACCGGGCCGGCGCCGCTTGCGATCAGGAGGCCGAGCGCGGCGCCGGCGAGAAGAGGGGTGGGTCGAATCATCGTCGCTCCTCCGGAGACTGCGTAGGGCAGGATGCTGGCCGGACGCCCGACCCGGTTGCGGGGAGGGTGAGGTCCCGGCCGGCCGCTCCCTGCTCCCAAGGTACGGGCCACTGCTTTCCCGTGCCGCCCAAACCGCCGGGAGCGCCCCGTGGTTCCCATCGTCACCTCCGCTCGGCGAAAAAGGCTGGCCCGCGAGCCGCGCATCGGTATGCTGTGGGGTCGATGCCGGGCCCGGCGTCGGCTCGACCTTCGCGAGCGGATGCCGCGCCCCGCGAAACGAACTGTCGTGAACGCACATCAAGGAGCTGCCACGTTGCCGATCGCCAGCCACCGACATCGCCTCGTCCTGCTCGTCCTTTTCGTCCTGCTCGACCTGATCACCGTCGCCGGAAGCCCGCCCGCGGCCGGGTCCGCCGCGGGCGACCTGCCCGTGGATGCCGCGTACCTGGCGCGGCTGCCGGCGGTGGAGTCCTACCACATCCGCAACCTGATCCTGCCGGAGCAGTTGCTGGAGGCGCTCGGCCCCGGGCAGGATGGCCTGGTGCTGGATCTGAGGAGCCTGAAACGGCTCGTGGACGGCACCGAGGTCGATCCGCGCGACATCTACGGCGCCGCCTTCTTCGGCCCCTACCCCTTCGAGGGGGCCGAGACCGTGTTCCGCTACAAGCGGTTTCGCGAGCGTGCCTCCGTGCAGGACGGGCGCGCGGTGCTCCGGGTGGGGCGTCTGCTGGAGGAGATCCGCAACAGCGAGGGCTGGCGGGATCGCGGCACGGTCCTGATCCGCTTCGAGCTGTTCGAGAAGCGGCGCGACCGTGACCGCAACCTCGGCGTCTGCGACGTCGTGGCGGCCTTCGTCCGCGAGGGCGACGGCTACCGCCGTCCACCCTGGCTCATGGGTGGACCGCGGCTGCAGGGCATCAGCTCGAAGGATCCCACGCGCGCCGCCGTGGCCTTCCGGACGGACCGTCCGGTCAGGGCCGCGGTGGTCCTGGACGACGGGCGTGTCTTCACCAGTCCGGTCGGCCGGGAGCACGCCGTGCAACTGGACGGGCTGCAGCCCGGCCGCGAGAATGCCTACAGGGTGGAGGTCGGGGAGATCATCAGCCCGCGCTACCGTTTCCGAGCGGCCCTTCCCGCGGGCCAGGGACCGGTGGTCCTGGCCTGCTTCGGGGACACGCGGGAGGCCGCCGGTGACGGCGAGCGCGCACTCATGGGGGTCAGCTTTCACACCGTGGAGCTGCTGGCGGCACAGGCCAGGCTGCACGACGCGGACCTCGTGGCCGTGAGCGGGGATCTGGTCATCGGCTACACCTCGAGCCGCGCGGATTTCATGACCCAGCTGGGAGCCTGGGAGCTGGCCGTGGCGGGCTTCTCCTGCAGCGGGCCTGTCTACCCGGTCATGGGCAACCACGATGCTCTGCTGCGCGTCTTCGAGCTGGACGGCGGCAAGCGCCTGAGCCTGGATCGCTGGCCCTACGCCACGGACAGCGCCGAGGCGGTCTTCGGGCAGGTTTTCGGCAACCCGGACGACGGACCGCGGCCGGCCGATCCTCGCCTGCCGCCGTACCACGGAACGGTCTACACGGTCCAGCAAGGCCTGGTGCGCCTGATCGCCTTCAACAACAACTACTGGTACTCCGACAAGCCCGCCAAGGCCGGCGGCAGCCCCGAGGGATACATCCTGGAGGACCAGATGCGCTGGCTGGAGCGGGAGCTGGACCGCGCGGAGGCCGACTCGACCGTTCGCTGGGTCTTCCTGCTGGCCCAGGAGCCGGTCATGCCCTGCGGCGGGCACGTGGACGACGCCATGTTCTACGACGGCGACAACAACGTGCGGGCGTACGTCTGGCGCGCTGGCGTGCTCGCGCCCGAGCCGCAAGGCATCCTCCAGGTGCGAAACCGCCTGCTGCTGGCCGCCGCCCGCCGTCGCAAGGTGGCGGCGGTGCTGGGCGGGGACGAGCATGCCTACTACCGGCTCCTCATCGGGCCCGACGTGCCGGTCGGCGATGTCTCCCGCGACGATCGCGACGGCGACGGGCGCATCGCCTGGCGGGACGAGGAGCCCGCCAGTCCGCTGCACGACATGCCGCGGGCGCTCTGGTTCGTGACCAGCGGCGGCGGCGGCGCCCATTACTACGCCGAGCAGTCCACCCCCTGGACCGACTACTGGCTGGCCCAGCCGGATCCCCGGCGGGGCTTCCGCTACTCCTCGCAGGAGAACCTGGTGATCTTCCGCGCCACGGCCGAGCGGGTCAGCCTGCAGGCCTTCAATCCCTACGGCGAGCTGATCGACGAGGTGCCCGACCTCGCCATCGCAGCCCGTTGAATCCGGGATCACGGATCAGAGCATGGCGCGGACGAAGGTGGAGAGGTAGCGCGCGGCGACGAACAGCAGGATTACCACCAGCACGAGCTTGATGACCCGCTCGGGCATGAACCGCTGCAGGCGGGCGCCCAGGTACATGCCGGCCATGCCGCCGAGGCCGAAGAGGGCGCCCAGCAGCCAGTCCGGGGCGACGGCGAGACCGGTGGCCGCGTAGGCGGGTGCGGCCAGCTGGTAGAAGAGGACCCCGACCAGCGAGGTCAGGAAGGTGCCGGCCAGCGTGGCGCCGGCGATGGCGTGGACCGGCAGGCCGCAGAAGGCCACCAGGAAGGGGGCGATGATGGCGCCGCCCCCGATGCCGTAGACGCCGCCCACCATGCCGACCACCAGCGCGAGCAGGAAGAGGCCGGGCGTGGAGCAGGTGTGCTCCCGATCCCGGAACCGGAAGCTGTAGCGCCGCCAGCCGAAATTCTGGCCCGCGACCCGCCACCCGGTCGCCGATGAATCCGTGGCCGGAGCCGGGGCGGCCGCGGCGCGCCGGTTGCCCCGTGCGAGGTCCCCGACCAACCGCAGGCCCACGTAGAGCAGCACGACGCCGGCGAAGCCCTTGAAGGTCGCCGGATCGGGCAGATAGTGCAGCCGCACTATCCCGCCCAGGACCACTCCCGGCAACGTCCCGGCGGCGATGATGCCGGTCAGCGGCCAGAGCAGGCGTCCCTCCCGCAGGTAGCGGTAGACCCCGCTCGGAATGGCCACCAGGTTGAACACCAGGTTGGTGGGGCTGACGGCGGGCGAGGTGAAGCCCAGGACGCTCATCTGGAAAGGCAGGATCAGGAAGGCCCCCGAGACGCCGGCCATGGACGTGAACGAGGAGACGACCAGCGCCACCAGCGGCGGCAGCCAGAAAGGTGTCTCGACACCCGAGCCTGGAAAGAGCAGGGCCACCCCCCCGACCTCCCCGCGCGGACTGCTAGGCGCCTGTCGGCTCCAGGATCTGCACGACCTGGGCCTCGGCCACCTCGCCCTGGAGCATCTGCAGCACCGTGCCGTTTTCGTCCAGGAAGTAGATGGCCGGCAGCACCACGAAGGCTTGCTGCCGGCGGAAGGGTGTCACGAGCTCGGCCTCCGTGTCCACCAGCAGGGTCTGCACCGGCAGCTCGCCGTGCGAGGACAGGACGGCGTCGAGGACCTTGCGGGAAGCCGAGATGCGGGCGCGCGTGCAATCGCAGGCCTGCTGCTTGCCCACGAAGACGATGCGCGCCACCACGGGTGCCGCCGTCGTGTTCAGGGAGCTGTCCGTGGCCGCTGCGGTTGCCGTGGCCGCCGCGCCGCACTTGAGCGCGCAATCCGGGTCCGCGGCTGCTGTGGTGCACGCTGCGTCGTCCTTGGCGCCGATCCGGCAGCCCGCCAGGGAAGCGACGGCCAGGAGCAGAACCAGGTAGCCGAGCGATCGCGATGTCATGACCTCTCCTCTCGTTTGTGACTCACCCCTGGCCGTGCGCCGCGAAGTAGACGCCGACCAGGATGACCAGCGCGCCGGCGCAGCGGCGCAGGATCCGGCTGCCGCGAGCGACGCGGCGCGACTCGATTAGCCGGCGGGCCAGGCCCATCGACGTCCCGGCCAGCAGGATCAACAAGCTGTGCCCGAGGGCATAAAGGAGCAGCAGGAATCCCCCGTAGACAAGGGAGGCGTTCGCTCCGGCGATGTAGGTCAGCAGCACCACCAGGATGGGGGCCGCGCAGGGTGCCGAGACGAAGCCGAAAAGCAGGCCCAGGACGAGAGCGCCCAGAACGCCCTGTGTTTTCGGCTGCAGGTTGACCGCCAGTTGCGAAGGGAAGCGCAGCCAGCCCAGCAGGTGCAGGCCCATGACCAGGCAAACGGCGGCGACGACCCAGTTCCAGACGCCGGATACGTCGCCGTAGAGCCGACCGGCCAAGGCGGCCGTCATGCCCAGCGCGACGAAGGTGGCGGCCAGGCCGAGCACGAAGACGAGGGAATACACGAGAGCGCGCCCGGGGCCGAGGCCGCGGTCGCCGCGCCCGGCCACGTAGCTCATCATGAGCGGGATCATGGCCAGGACGCAGGGATTGGAGGCGGTCACGGCGCCCCCGGCGAAGACGGCCGCGAAGGCGAGCCAGGGGTTGGTGTGGACGTACTCCCCCGCACGGCTCAGCAGCTGGTCCAGCACGCTCTCAGACCTCGTCCGCCGCGTCGCGCAGCCAGCGGGCGATCTCGGGGACCGGCGGGACGCGACCCGCGCACTTGACCTCGCCATCGATCACCAGGGCCGGGGTCAGCATCACGCCGTAGGACATGATCTCGGGCATCTTCTCCACCTTTGTCAAGCTCCCCATCAGGCCGGTCTCGGCCAGGGCCTTCTGCGTCTCCTCGAACAGCTTTCTGCACCGGGCGCAGCCGGGTCCGAGGATCTTCACTTCCAGCATCGTCGTCTCCTCACTGCGGGTTCATCGCCGTTCCGAACAGGCTTCCGTAGATCAGGCCAGCGGCCGTGGACATTCCCACGACCAGCAGCAGGTAGACCAGCGTCTTGCGCGTGCCCAGCACGCTGCGGATCACCAGCAGGTTGGGCAGGGAGACGGCCGGCCCGGCCAGCAGCAAGGCCAGGGCGGGCCCCTGACCCATCCCCCCGTGCAGCAATCCGTCCAGGATGGGCACCTCGGTCAGCGTGGCGAAGTACATGAGGGCGCCCGCCACCGAGGCGAACAGGTTCGCACCCAGGCCGTTGCCTCCCACCAGGTGAGCGATCCAGCGACTAGGGATCAGGCCGCGCCCCTGGCCGCCCGGTCCCCCCAGCAGCAGCCCCGCCACCAGCACTCCGGCCAGGAGCAGCGGCAGGATCTGGGCCGCGAAGCCCCAGCTCTCGCCGACCCACTCCGCCAGCTCCGCGCGCCGGAACCAGGCGAGGAGCATCGCGGCCAGTCCCAGCAGGCAGAGGCCGGTCAGCACCCACTTCAGCGCGTGCACCGTGGCGAAGAAGCCGCCGGGATCCTGCGGGTGTCCCCAGTTGGCGAAGACCAGCACCCCGATCATGCTGGCGAAGACCAGCCCGTTCCGTCGCAGGCCGCGCTCGCCGGTCCGCTCCGGCAGGACCGGCGCGGCCGCGGTCGCGCGCACCCGCTCTTCACGGCGGAAGATCAGCTGCATGGACAGGCCGATGAGCACGGCGAAGAGCACGGCTCCCAGGGCGCGCGCCAGGCCCAGCCCGAAGCCCAGCACGCGAGCAGTCAGGATGATCGCCAGCACGTTGATCGCCGGTCCGGAGTAGAGAAAGGCCGTGGCCGGGCCCAGGCCGGCGCCGCGGCTGTAGATGCCGGCGAACAGCGGCAGGATGGTGCAGGAGCAGACCGCGAGGATCGATCCCGAGACCGCGGCCACGGGGTAGGCGATCGCGGCGCGCGCGCGGGCGCCCAGGTAGCGCATCACCGCGCCCCGGCTCAGGAAGACGGCGATGGCGCCGGCGATGAAGAAGGCCGGCACCAGGCAGAGCAGCACGTGCTCGCGGGCGTACCAGTGCGCCAGCGCCAGGCTCTCCGCCACCGCGCCTGCGAAGCCAAGACGGCCGGTGGGCAGGAAGTAGCAGACCGCGAAGACGACCAGGATCCAGACCAGCTTGGTGCGTTCCCGCATGCCTTCTCCGGCCGGCTGCGCGGAGCCGCTCAGAGCCGTTCCTGCAGAACCCGGCTCGCGCAGCTGAAGAACTCCAGGACGCAGGGGGTCAGCAACCGGTAGTAGACGCTGTTGCCCTCGCGCCGGTCCTCGACGATGCCATGGCTGCGCAGGACGGCCAGGTGCTTCGAGACGGTGGACTGGTCCGAGCCGACCAGCTCGGTCAGCTCGCCCACGGTGCACTCGCCGCGGCCGAGCCGATCGACGATCAGCAGCCGGGACTCGTGGGCCAGCGCCTTCAGGATTCGCGCCTGTCGCTTGTAGACCTCGGGCGACTTCATGCGGAACCTCCGCGAGTAAAATATGGCAATATGGCCATGATTGCCAAATGTTTCCTGCCGGGCTTGCCAGAGCCGCCCCTAGGTGTATATTTCGTCATGTGGCGAAATGGAGACGGAAGTCGTGCAGGTGGCGATGAACATCCTGAAGGCCCTGGCGGACGAGAACCGCGTGCGGGCCCTGCTGGCGCTGCGCCGGGGGGAACTGTGCGTCTGCCAGCTCATCGCCCTGCTGGACCTGGCGCCGTCCACCGTCTCCAAGCACCTGGCGGTGCTGCGCCAGGCGGGGCTGGTGGCCGCGCGCAAGCAGGGGCGCTGGATCTACTACCGGCTGCCGGGCGAGGCCGCCTCGCCCTTGGTGGGCAGGACGCTCGACTGGCTGTTCGCCACCTTCGCCCGGAAACCGCAGGCCGTCGCTGATCGGCGCCGCCTGGCCGCGATCCTGGCCCGTAACCCGGAGGAGCTGTGCAGGCCGTCGATCGGAAGCTGAAGATCCTCTTCCTCTGCACGGGCAACAGCTGCCGCAGCCAGATGGCCGCGGGCTGGGCGCGGCACCTGCGCCCCGGCCGCATCGAGGCCTGGTCGGCCGGGACCCGTCCCCGGCCGCTCGATCCCCGGGCTGTGCAGGTGATGGCCGAGGTGGGGGTGGACATCTCCGGGCAGCGGCCCCGTCACGTCGACGACCTGCGCGGCCAGGTCTTCGACTACGTGATCACCGTCTGCGACGATGCCCGCGAGAGCTGTCCCGTCTTTCCCGGCGCCGCCCAGGTGGCGCACGTCGGGTTCGAGGATCCGCCGCGGCTGGCGGAGGCGGCCGCCACGGAACAGGAGGCTCTGGCTCATTACCGCCGCGTGCGCGACGAGATCGGCCGCTTCGTGGCCTCGCTGCCCGATTCCCTGGTGCAGCCCGGCAACGGCGGGCCTCTCGGATCGGTCCCTTCGGCGCCGGAGAACGATCCGAGCGAAGCGAGGCCAGCGCCGGCCCCGCAGCAGATCCACGCGAGCGTGCGCGAGGGCTACGCCAGGATCGCCACCGGAGCGTCCGGCTCCTGCTGCGGTCCCTCCGCCTGCTGCACCGGCGATGCCGGCGAGGCCGCCACGCGGCTGGCCCTGCGCGTCGGTTATGACCTGGAAGAGCTGCAGGCCCTGCCGGAGGGGGCCAACATGGGGCTCTCCTGCGGGAATCCGGTGGCCCTGGCCTCCCTGCGGCAGGGAGAAACCGTGGTGGATCTGGGCAGCGGTGGAGGTTTCGACGTCTTCATCGCCGGTCGCAGGATCGGCCCGGCCGGACGCGCCATCGGCGTGGACATGACCCCGGAGATGCTGCAGAAGGCGCGGGCCGGTGTGGCAAGCTACCGGCAAAGCACGGGCCTGGACAACGTGGAGTTCCGTCTGGGGGAGATCGAACACCTGCCCCTGGCGGACGGCAGCGCCGACGTGGTTATCTCGAACTGCGTCATCAATCTCTCCCCCCACAAGGCGCAGGTCTGGCGCGAGATCGCCCGCGTGCTGAGGCCGGGAGGCCGGGTCGCCGTCTCGGATCTGGCGCTCAGACAGCCGCTGCCGGACGCCGTGGCGCGGATGGTGGACGCCCTCATCGGCTGCGTGGCCGGCGCCGTCCTGGTGGACGAGACGGCCCGCCTGGTGCGCGCGGCGGGTCTGGTCGACCTCGAGCTGATCCAGAAGAGCGATTACCTCGACGCCATGAGCACCTGGCATGATCCACTCCACGCGAGGATCGCCGAGGCTTTGCCCGCGGGAGCCCGGCTGGGCGACTACGTGACGAGCCTCGAGGTGCGCGCGGTCAAGCCCGGGAGCTGACACGGATCACGAGCGGCGGTGGCCAACGCTGCTCCGCCGGCCCCGGATCCGCGGCTCGGAAAGGACGACATGGCACGTCCGGCGACGACGGTCGAGAGCAGCTCCGCCCCCGAGCGCGGCCTCTCCCTCTTCGAGCGCTACCTCAGCTTGTGGGTGGCTCTCTGCATCGGTGCGGGCCTTTTGCTGGGCCGGCTGGCGCCCGCCGTGGCGCGCACGCTGGACGGCTTGACGCTGGACGTGAACGGCGCCCCGGTGGTCTCGATTCCCATCGCCGTCTGCCTCTTCTTCATGATGTACCCGATCATGGTGAAGATCGACTTCGCGGAGGTCCTGCGGGCAGGTCGGAACGCCCGGCCGGTGGGGCTGACCCTGTTCATCAACTGGGCGGTCAAACCGTTCACGATGTATGCCATCGCCCTGCTCTTCCTGGGAGTGCTGTTTCGCGGCTTCATCGGGGCCTCGGCCGTGGACCTGGTGAAGATGCCGTTCGGTCTCGACCTGCCCGTCGGGTCGCAGTACGGAGCGGGGCAGGTCGTCCTGTCCGGCGGCGTGAAGCTCCTGCAGGTTCCGCTCTGGCGGAGCTACCTGGCCGGCTGCATCCTGCTGGGCGTCGCTCCCTGCACGGCCATGGTCCTGGTCTGGGGGTATCTGGCCCAGGGCCACGATGGTCACACCCTCGTCATGGTGGCCATCAACTCGCTGGTCATGCTGCTGCTCTACGGTCCCCTGGGTGGTTTCCTGCTCGGCGTGGGCCGGCTCCCGGTGCCGTGGCAGGCGCTGCTGCTGTCGATCGGCATCTACGTGGCGCTGCCGCTGGTGGCCGGCTATCTCTCGCGGCGCTGGATCCTTGCCGTGCAGGGCGAGACGTGGTTTCGCACGCGCTTCGTGCAAACCCTCACACCCGTGACCATCACCGCCCTGCTGATCACCCTGGTCCTGCTGTTCTCCTTCAAGGGTGACGTCATCCTGGCACGGCCGCTGACCATCGTCTGGATCGCCGTGCCGCTCTTCCTGCAGACCGTCCTGATCTTCACCCTGGGCTACGGCCTGGCCAGGCTGCTGAAGCTGCCCTACGCGGATGCGGCCCCCAGCGCGATCATCGGGGCCTCGAACCACTTCGAGGTGGCCATCGCCACGGCCGTCATGCTGTTCGGGCTTGGTTCGGGGGCGGCCCTGGCCACCGTGGTCGGCGTGCTCATCGAGGTGCCGGTGATGTTGATGCTGGTCAGGATCTGCCTGCGGACGCGGGATCTTTTCCTATCTTGAAGCGTAGAAGGCAAGGAAACCGCAACAAGGACGTACCCGATGAACGATCAGCGCGATTACGCTCTCAAAGCCATCCGCCCGGTCCTGCCGCTGGACGGCGGCGCGGCCGGCGAGGAAGAGGTTTTCAAGAACGAGGTGCTGCGGCCCATCCTCAAGCTGCAGAATGACGTCATCGTCGCCATCGCCGAGAAGTGCCGCGACCACTACGACCCCGACCTGGACCTGCGAGCCGTCCTGCGCGACCGGGCACTTCGGGACCAGCTGCTGGGTGTCGTCGTCGGGCTCTTCACCCTGGAGGAACTGGCCTTCTACCTGAGCCATCAGCGGGCCCTGGATCGGCGCATCATGGGCATGCTGATGCAGCGCCTCGAGGACCAGCTCGGCTACGTTTCCCCCGATACCGTGGTCTGAGGAGGGTGAGGGGGTGCGCGCGATCCGTCGACGAACGCTTCTGGCCCCGCTCCTCGGAGCCGGGGGGGGCTATCTCTATTCCTATCTGAGCGTCTGTGCCGGCAGCACCTGACGGGTGGCCACGAGCCCGCTCGTCGCCGTGCTGCTCGGCGCGGCCGTGGGCTGGCTGATCGTCTCCGGCGGGGACGGCGGAAGCAGGCAAGAGGAGGAGCGACCGGGCGCTTAGCCGGCCGGCTACCCCAGGATCCAGTGCACGGCGATCCCCGAGGCCACGGCCACCAGCAGACTGGTCAACGTCCCGATCAGGTAGTAATCCGCGAAGGCCTGCCTCTCCAGCTCCTTGAAGCGCGCAATGGACTTGGCGGCCAGCACCAGCCCGAGGGCCGCCCACTGGTCCAGCAGCACCAGCACGAAGACCAGCAACCGCTCCAGGACGCCGATCGTGCGTCCCATGGCGTACTTGTCACGATCCCCCTCCGCGATCCCGGTCAGCGTGGCAGGGTAGCGCTCCAGCACCCTGCGCACGATGGTCGTGCCGCCGGCGCCGTTGAAGGCCAGGCCCGCGGCCACCAGGAGGCAGGCGGTGTAGGTGGCCAGCCAGGGCGCGGGCAGCAGGAACAGCGCCCGGGCCGGCGGCAGGCCGGGACGCAGCGCCAGCCAGGCGAGCAGGAGAGCGACGCCGTGCAGGGTCTGGTCCGCCGTGAAGACGAGCAAGCGGCGTCGGCTGGCTCGCTCGAGGCGCGCCTTGATGCTGTCCTGCAGGACGTGCACCAGCCCCAGCGCCACGATCACGAGCAGCGTCCGCACGTTCCAGAGAGGGAAGATCACCACCAGCTGGGTCGCCAGCGTCAGCAGTCCGTGCAGCAGCATGAGCCCCGCCCGCCGTCCCTTGGCGTCCGCCAGGCCCTGGTTTTGCAGCAGGAAGTCCGCGAGCAGGTGGCCGGAAACCAGCAGGACCAGCGCGGCGGCGGCAGGCTCGTAGAGCGGCACGGGGGGCAGGAACGTCACGGACGCCCTCCCGCGCCGGCTTCCCCCCGGGAGGACGGGTCCGCGCGACCCGCGGCGAAGCGGGCCAGCAGGCGGGTCATGGCCTCCTCGGCATCCGTCACGGGACCGTAGAGGGCGGCGCGCAGGGTGTCGCTGACCACCGAGTCGACCACACCGCGCTGGCGCGCCACGTCCTTCTGGTAGCGGGCGCGGCGGCGCAGCGACACCGTCTCGGCCTGCTTGCGCTTCCAGCGGGAGCGCACACCTCCCAGCAGACCGAACAGACCGTTGAGGATGCCGTCCTCCTCCTCGCCAAAGCCGCTGGCGGTGACCCAGCGATTCGCCTTCTTGCCCCGGTCCAGGGCCAGGCGCGCCGCGTGGAAGCAGGGGCCGTCCATGCCGATGGCCTGCTCGCGCAGGTGCGTGCTCAGGCCGCCCCAGCCCAGGCCGTAGCGGATGGGGATGCCGGGCAGGGCGATCTCCATGCTCACCAGGACCGCCATCGCCGCCTCGGCCTGCCGGAGCAGACCCTGGAACTCGTCCCCGAGCGTGATCGCGAAGGAGGCCGCCAGCGCCGCCTCGTTCTCCTGGTTGACCTGCTGCAGCCCTTTCTCCAGACGTTCCTGCACGGAGGCACGATCCGCGGCCTGACGCGAGCCGCGCACGTCGCCGATGACGGCCAGGTAAGATGTTTCGTTATATAAATCGAACTTCATGACAATTCGCAAAAATAAACGAATTATGTGCCGATGTCAAGCGCAAACTCGAGTTCCTGCCGGCAACTGGCCGATATTTCGTATTATTATGCGAAATATTTAGTATTTCTGTAAATAAGTCGAAAAACTGGCCCAGCTCCCGGCAAGCTTGCCAGCATGACCGCAAGGGGGTTAAGGTTGGCGTTTCCGGGATCTGAGAGAGGATCGGCTCGGATGTCCCAGTTCCACAGGATTTTGCTCGTCGTCAATCCCGTCTCCGGGCTTTCCCAGGGCATGCGAATCGGGCTCCGCCTGCTCAAGCGCCTGCAGGGGGAGGGGTACCACTGCGTGGTCCGCAAGACGACCGCTGCGGGTGATGCCGCGGAGTGGGCCCGCACCGCCGGACAGGAGGGATTCGACCTCGTCTTCGCCATCGGCGGGGATGGCACCCTTCGGGAGGTGGCGGCGGCCATGGTGGGCGCCCCGGTCGCCGTCCCGATCGCTCACGTCCCGGTGGGCACCGCCAACATCATCGCCATCGCCCTCAACCTGCCCTGGACCAGCGGCCACGTCGCCGATATGGTCAAGCAGGGACAGGTCGTGCCGTTCGACGTGGGTTACCTGCCCGAGCGCAACCAGCATTTTCTGTTGATGGCCGCCATCGGGTATCCCGCCAAGATCATCCAGGATTCCCCGCGTCGCCTGAAGAACATGTTCGGCGCCCTGACCTACGTGGGGGCGGCTTTCCGCAATATCTTCCTGCTGGACCATGCGCGGCTGGAGATCGAGGCCGACGGGGAGGTGGAGTGGCTCACGGCCAACACCGTGCTGGTCTCGAACATCGGGCGCATCCGCAATCTCAACCTGCGCGTCACCCCGGACACGAGCCCTCACGACGGCAAGTTCGATCTGACCATCATCTCCAGCCGTACGCTCTGGGATTTCCTGCGGGTCCTGCTGCGCCTGCTCACCTGGCGCTATCCCGCGCCCAGGCTGCAGCACCGGCAGGCCCGCCGGGTGACGATCCGCGGGATCCACCCGGTGCCGGTCCAGATCGACGGTGAGGTCATCGGCTCCACCCCCCTGCAGGCCGAGGTCCTGCATCACGCCATCCGGCTGCTGGTACCCAAGGGATATCGCTGAGCGGCCGCAAGCTGGAGAGAGTTCAGCGGTAGCCGGACTTGAGCCGGCCCCAGCTCCGCGTTGCGGCCGGCTGCGGCCCGGCAGGCACGAGCTTGTAGATCTCCCCTGCCAGGTTCGGGGAGCGATCCACGATGTAGATCTCTCCCAGGCCGTCCTCGCCGATGGCCGCGATGTTCTCGATGGCCAGGCCGTCGCCGGGCGCGAGCCGCTTGGTCCAGTCCTGCAGATCCCCGGCAGCACCCGCCTGCCAGTGCAACGACCAGATGCGGGCGCTGCACCAGTCGGCGAAGAAGTAGAGCCCCTGCAGCTCGGGCAAGGCGCTCCCCCGGTAGACGGCGCCGCCCGTCACGGCGCAGCCCAGGTCGTGCCCGTACACATGGACGGGCAGCACCAGGGTACCGTCGTTGCAGTCGCTGGGGGGATCGTAGCACTGATCCCCTTCCATCAGGCGCCAGCCGTAGTTCTCGCCGCCGGGACTGGCCGCCGGCTGGACGTCGATCTCCTCCCAGGTCCACTGGCCCACGTCGGCGATGTAGAGATCGCCCTTCAGGCGGTCGAAGCTGAAACGGTAGGGATTGCGCAGCCCGGAGGCCCAGATCTCGTCCAGCGGCGGACCGTCACCGGCAAAGGGATTGTCGGCGGGAATGGCGTAGGGCGCGCCCCCGTCCACGTCGAGCCGCAGGAGCTTGCCCAGCAGCGTGCCGGGATCCTGGGACCTGTTCTGGGGATCGCCCTCCGAGCCGCCGTCGCCCATTCCCACGTACAGGTAGCCGTCCTGTGGCGAGAAGGCGAGCGTGCCGCCGTTGTGATTGGCGTAAGGCTGGTCCACGGTGAGGATCAAGAGCGCGCTGTTCGGATCGGCCCGGTCGGGATCGGCGGAAACGGCGTAGCGGGCGATGACCGTGTTGCCGTTCTCGTCGATGTAGTTCACGTAGAAGGTGCCGTTGCTGGCGTAGTCGGGGTGGAAGGCGAGTCCCAGCAATCCCCGCTCGTCGTAGGTGGAGACGTCGGGCACCAGGGCATCGATGTCCAGGAACGGCTCCGCAAGCAGCACGCCATCCTTTACGATGCTGATCAGGCCGTTTTGCAGAACCACGAACAGGCGATGCTCGTCCCCCGCTGGTGCGGCCACGTAGACCGGCCATTCCAGACCGCCGACGACCCGCTGGCTCCGGACCTGCGCCGCGGTCGGGAGCGCCCAACCGATCCCGGCTGCCAGCAGGGCGACGACGGTCAGTAATGCGCGGCGCCCCTGGCGATCGCAACTCGGCGGTATCACCGCGAACCTCCTGGCAGGTGCGCCGCCCCGGTGCGGCGCCGGACGTGGGATCCGGTGGTCGAGACTCCATCTTAAACGGGAAGGACGGGAACCGCGAGGTGGGCCAAGGAAAAGGGGAGCCGAGCGGCTCCCCCGCATGCCGGCCGACCTCGGGCTCCAGGATCAGGCTCTATCTCCAGGCAGGCGGCCAGCAGCATGAAAGTAAAGATCCGGACAGGCGAGGGCAAGAGGGTGGGAGGGAAGCGGCGGCCGCTTCGAGCGGGCAAAGAAACGAGGAGCCCGAAGGCCCCTCGAAGCTGCTTGCTGCAGTGAATTCGCGCCTATATTCAACAGGTCCTTGTGAGAGCTGTTGCACAAATCACTCGCACAAGTCAGCACTCTCATGATAGGCAAATCCGGCCAGGATGGCAACGGGGTCAGGGCGAAAGACGAGGATCCTCGGCACCGATCAGCTCGCATCCCGCCGCTCCACCCCGTGCCGGGGAAGCCGCGCGCACGCGGAAATCGCCGTGTGCGGGCCGGCGAAAGAGAGGATCGGCCCGGACGTTGCCCTGCCGCCTGTCCTCCCCGCGCAGACAGCCGACCCAGTCGCCGCCGGCGTTGCCCCAGATCAGGCAGCAGCTCACGTCCAGGTCGCGGTTGGTGCTGCAGGCGAGTGCCTCGCCCTGCGTCGAGAAGGCGATGATGCAGCGGTACAGGCGCACACCTCCTCCGGCGAGCCAGTTCACTCCGGCTCCGGAACCCGCCGAGTTGACGGCGAAGGTGCAGCGGTCCACCCGCGGGGCGGAGTCCTGCACGAAGAGGGCACCGCCGATGGAGGCGATGTTGCCGCAGAAGAGACCGTTCTCGATGATGGGCGCCGAGTCCGCCTCGCACATGATCCCGCCGCCGCCCTCGCCCGAGTTGCGATCGAAGATGCAGCCATGCAGCTCCGGCGATGCGCGGTAGCATTCCAGCCCGCCCCCGCGGTCGGCCGTGTTCAGGACGAAGGAGCAGCCGTTCAGGATGGGGGCGGCCTCCAGGCATTGCAGCGCTCCGCCCTGCGCGGCCGTGTTCTGCCGGAAGCTGCAGTTCGTGATCCGCGGGGCGGCTCCGTCGCTGCAGGCGAGGGCGCCCCCCAGCTCCGCCCGGTTGAACTCGAAGACACAGCGCTCGATGGAGGGGGACGCCGCGCGGCAGAGGACGGCGCCCCCGGCACCTTCCGCGGGGCCTCCCGCGACGCGGCCGCGGCGCAAGGTCAGGCCGCGCAGACCCGAGTCCGACCCTTCCCCGGAGCGGAAGAGAAACCCGCGGTGCAGAGCCTCCCGGTCGCCGCCCGTGCAGTCGATCACGCAGGCCGCGGGATCGTCGCCGGCGGCCACGATGCGGACCGCCTTGCCCCGCAGGTCCACGTCCCGGTTGCCGGGACCGCGGTAGACGCCGTCCGCCAGGCGGACCAGGTCGCCCGGCGCGGCCGCATCCACGGCGGCCTGGATGGTAGGGTAGGGACCGCGTCCGTCCGGCTGGACCTGCAGCACCTCCCCTGCGGCCGGCATGTCGGTCGGGCCCACGCCCAGCAGCACGAGCAGGGCCGGGATCAGGCTGCGCGGCGATGGTCTTTTCGGCGCTCTCATGTCCCGGTGTCCTTCATCCCGCGGTTCACGAACGAGGAGCCTCGGCGGTCGCGGCCGGCAGGCGCGTCGCCGTGGCGTTTCCTTCCTCCACCTGGTACGCCGCGCCGCTCGCGGGCAGCGTGAGCCGCTGCTCGCGGCCGCTGGGCCAGTGGATCAGCAGCTCCAGCGGCCCCGTCCAGTCGCCCACACCGAAGTGGGCTCGGGGCACCGAGGCGCTGAAGGGGGTGGCCACCGACGCGATCTCGCGCACCTGGCGCCGCCCGTTCACGGTCAGCTCCAGGCGCGCCCCCAGGCCGTGGGGAGGACCGCCGGGACTGACCAGCTCCAGCGTCACGCCGCGGTGCCGCGATCGGTTCTCGTAGAGCACCACTCCACCGCCCGCCTGCGGATCGATGCCGCCGCCGTTGCAGGCGAACAGGTCCAGGTCGCCGTCCCGATCCGGATCGGCCGCCAGGGCGGACTCCGCCACGCCCGGCGTCGCGTTGTCCTCCCAGGACAGGGGCAGCTCCCGGAAGCTGCCATCCCCGGCGCCCAGATACAGGCGGTTGGCCGGACCGGCGCCATCCTTCAGGTTCTGCACGACGTAGAGATCGAGGTGTCCGTCGTTGTCGAAGTCCTCCAGCAGGGCGGCCTCGGGCACCTCCTGGCCGAGGCGGCCGAGAGGAGCCGCGGCCGCCACGAAGAGGCGGCCGGTCGGCAGCAGCTCGTTGCGCCAGACTTCCACGGGTCCGCGCTGCGGGTTCGCGTTGCGGTCCGGACGATAGCACAGCACCAGATCGGGGTCGCCGTCGCCGTCCACGTCGCCGGCGGCCGCGTATCCCGGCAGATGGGGCCAGAGGGCCGCGTGCAGGCCCCAGCTGCAGGTGTAGTCCTGCAGCGGACCATGGCCGGTGTTGCGCCACAGGCCGCTCCAGCCCGGACGGCCGAGCGCCAGCAGGTCGGGGTGACCGTCCTGGTCGAGGTCCGTCACCAGGGCCGCGTGAATCCACATGGAACGGGCGCGCTCCTCGGGGGAGGGAGGTGGCCAGCCCGGCGCCCAGAGGGGAACCGCCGGCGGCACGGGCAGCCAGGAAGTCGCATCGCGCCAGGCCAGGCCGCTCCAGGAAAGCAGTCGCGCGGGGCTCCGGTAGCTGATCAGCAGCAGCTCCGGATGCCGATCACCGTCGAGGTCGGCCCAGAGGGCCCCGCGCCCCCGGCCCACCGGATCGGCCAGCAGCAGGTTGTCGGCGCTGACCTTGCTGAACGAGCCCGGGCTCACCTGGATCCAGAGCTGGTTGAAGGAGAGCTCGGTTCCGTGCTCGGCGCCCAGGGTGAGGTAGACGTCGTCGTCGCCGTCGTCGTCGAAATCGCAGGCCGCCAGGCCGTGTTGATCCTGCAGGTCGCGGGGAAGCGCAGCGGCCGTCGCCAGGGCCGCGAAGCGTAGCCCGCCGTCGTTCAGATACGCCGCCGGCTGGTCGCCATGGCGCGACAGGAGCAGATCCAGCCGGCCGTCGCCGTTCAGATCCAGCAGCGCGCCGCCGTAGGTCAGGCCGTCTCGGGGCAGATCCCCGCCCGCGATGCGCCGGAAGAGGGCCGGCTCCTCGTTCGCCCGCCCGCCGCAACCGCCGGCCGGCAGCAGACCGGCCAGCGGCAGGAGCAGCAGCCAGCCGCGGATGATCCTGCTGTACGAGAGTGCATTCATGCGCTGGAGCTCCGGAGACTGCAGGTGGCCGCCACGGGCCAGCACGCTAGCACAGAGGCACGACGGCGGCAATGGCCGGCGGTGCTTGGGCCGGGATCCGACGGCCGGCCGGCTGAAACTCTCGTTTGCATGTCACGTAACGAATCCATAATTTCAAACCGTCCGTTGCCAGTCTCGTCACACGCGGGTGGGTTCAAGACGTGAGGATCGATCGCTACGAGACATGCCTGTCTGCGGCGTTCCAGCGGTGCGCCCGCCGCAGATGGAGCATCCTGTGGACCGCCCTGGTAGTTCTGTTGATCTCCACCGGATCGGCCGTCGCCTGGATCCAGCTGCCCGAGCAGGACAGCGGGTTCCGGGACGACAGGGATGGCGTGCACGTCGTGGATGGCTCCTACGTGATGAACGTGGGCGAGCTGCAGGTTAACATCACCAACCACGGTTTGATCGGCTCCCAGTACAGCGTGCTCTCCATGATGTCGGACGCTCCCTCGGGTCAGTGGCCCGCGGGCACGGGCGACGAGTACCTGTGGTCGGCGGGGCTGTGGATCGGGGCCGTCGCCGGCGGGCAGCATCTGGTCTCCACCGGTCAGTACGAGCGGGAGCTGCGACCCCTGGCCGACTGGAAGGACACGATCTACGAGGCGCGGGGCGGCTACATCGTCCGCCCGCCCGACGAGACCGGGCTGCGGGGCCGCCGTGCTCCCGATCCCGGCTATGACGACGACGGCGACGGGCGCATGGACGAGGAGACGCTGAACGGGTACGACGACGACGGTGATGGCCTCATCGACGAGGATTTCGGACAGGTCGGCGACCAGATGATGGTCTGCACGATGTACGACAACACGCCCCTGTCGCGCGAGGTCTATCCGGACCACGTGCCCATGAATCTGAAGGTGGTTCAGAAGGCCTACGCCTGGCAGAACGACGATATCGACGACTTCGTGGGCCTGGAGTTCCGGATCACGAACATCGGGGCCATGGTCCTTCACGACGTCTATCTGGGCATCTTCGCGGACTGCGACATCGGGCCGCGGCGGCTGGAGCGGACGAGCCTGGACGATCTGGCGGGAAGCTACGAGGGGTTCGTGCGGGCCAGCGACGGCTCCTACGCCTGCGTGTCGGTGGGCTACATGTACGACGGTGCCTCCCGAGATCGGCTGCCTGGCTACTTCGGTGTGGCGATGATCGACTACACGCGCGACATCAACGAGATCCGCGCGCCGCGGCTCAAGCGGATGCGCTCGTTCCAGATCTTCACGGGGGAGGCGACGTACGAGCAGGGCGGCGATCCCAGCAACGACGGCGAGCGCTACAATCTGATGAGCCGGCTGCAACGGGATCCCGACGTGACGCCGGGGCGGGAGAACGACTACCGCTTCCTGATCACGGTGGGGCCATTCCCGATCCTGGAGCCGGACTCGACGCTGGTACTGCAGACGGCCCTGGTGGTGGGGAACGGGCTGGAGGGCATGCTGCACAACTGCGCCGAGGCCAGCAGCGTCGTGCATGGCATGAGCTTCGACCACGATGGCGAATACTGGACCGGCAGCGGGGGCATGGAGACGAAGGTCTGCAAGGACGAGTACTGGCTGCCGGATGGTTCGAACCTGCTGCTGCAGAGATCGCCCATCTACTTCGACACCGCTTGCCTGCCGGACTCCAACTTGGGCTTGTCGGTGCCCTACATCACGGATGACCTGTTTTTCCGCGACGAGGACGGGCGCAAGTGCGTCTACGTGGACACGGACAAGTGCTGGGAGTGCGAGCGGCAGTTCGGGCGGGAGTGCACCAAGGAGAACCGGCTGGTGCTGGCCTCCAACTGCTCCAATCCCGCCGTCTGCACGGGCGTCCGCGGCGGGGAGCAGCAGGTCAACTGGCTCTTTCTCGGCAGCCTGCCGCCGCCGCCGCCGGACATGCGCCTCTGGGAGGCCGACGGCAAGGTGCACGTCTACTGGGACGACCTGAGCGAGATCAGCCCGGACCCCCAGACCGGCTACCTCGATTTCGAATCGTACCGCGTCTACCGGGCCGACAACTGGGAACGGCCGCTGGGATCCTCGCTGGAGAACGGGCCGGAGAGCAGCCTGTGGCGGTTGATCGCCGAGTACGACCTGGTCTCGCAGTACGTGCGCGAGCGGCACGTCAGTCCGAGCCTGACCGTGCTGGACACGCTGCCCCTGGGTCACAACACGGGCTTCGACGCGGTTCGCTACCGTCCGGTCTGTCTGGACGATCCCCGCTTTGCCGGCCTCGGGGCGGCGATGCAGGCGGTCGTGGATCAGGACAGCCTCGGGCGCTGGCGCGAGCGGCCGCAGGTCCGCATGCCGGGGGGCGAGCCGGTGCCGGGCCTGGAGGGCCTGCTGCCCTGGGAAGGCTACCCGGCGGTACTCGACACGTTCTACGCGGTGACCGAGCGCGCGGCGGCTCCGGAGAACGGGGTGGTGGGCAAGCGGGCGGTGGGCTACTACGAGTACGTGGATCACAACGTGCACAACGGCTTCCTGTACTTCTACGCGGTGGTGGCGAGCGACCACCTGATCGAGCAACCCCTGGGGGAGGCGCCGCGCATCGTGGGACACGGCCTGATCGGTGATCCGGCCACCAACTTCCTCTACGGCATTCCGAGCCCGCGGGCCCAGACGGCCAAGCAGCGCCAGGTGCACGGGGCGAACATCTACGTCTATCCCGACCCGGTTACGAACAAGTCCCTCGCCGAGTTCCAGCGCCTGAACCCGAGTTCGGAGGATCCGACGGGCTACCGGATCATGTTCGTCAACCTGCCGCGGGCGCACAACCACATCCAGATCTTCACGCTGGACGGGGATCTGGTGGCGGAGATCGATCACGATGGCATGGACGGCTACGGTCAGGCGAGCTGGAACCTGGTCAGCCGCAACGGCCAGCAGGCGGCGAGCGGGATCTACCTGTACGTGGTGCAGAGCGACGACGACCGCTTCGACGATTTCATCGGCAAGTTCGTGGTCATACGCTGATCGGCGTGCTAGAATCCCTCCCGTGACATGACCTTGCTCCGAAGCCTCCTTCCCCGGGGGGGATCCCTCATGCGTTGCGCTTGCCTCGGACTTCTCGTGGTCTTGCTGGCGACTCAGGGTGTGGCCGTGGCCGGATCCGCCTACCAGCCCGGCGAGCTGCTGGTGCGCCAGCATGCGGATCGCGCTCCGTTGCTGACCGCGGACGGAAAGCTCCTGCCGGCGGACGGAGGGCTGGCGGCGATCCTGGAGCGGTACGGTCTGGACCGGGCCGAGCCGCTGCTGCCCGGGGACGGCCGGCCCGCCGCCGTGAACCTCCTGTTCCTGCGCCTGTACAGCGAGCGGCCGGACTTCGATCCCGTGCGCGCCGCGGCGGAGCTGACCGCGGGCGGCTGGTTCCGTGCCGTGTCGCCCAACTACCGGCACCAGCTCTGCATCCTGCCCGACGATCCGGACCTCGCCCTGCAGTGGCACGTGGTGACCTCCGGGGCCGGCGGCGTCGGGCTGCCGCAGGCCTGGGAGATCACGCAGGGAGATCCCGGCGTCGTGATCGCCATCCTGGATACCGGCCTGGACTACAGCCACCCGGACCTGGCGGCCAACGCCTGGCAGAATCCGGGCGAGATCGCGGGCAACGGTCTCGACGACGACGCCAACGGCTACGTGGACGACCTCCACGGCTGGGACTGCGGCGCCGGGGACGCCGATCCCCGTCCCGAGCCCTACTTCGAGCTGGGCGTGGACGTGGGCTTCCACGGCACGCACTGCGCCGGGATCGCCGCGGCGGCGACGAACAACGGCCTCGGCGTGGCCGGTGCCGGCTGGGGCTGCCGGCTCATGGGGCTGAAGCTCACCGGCGGTGCGGAGCCCTTCACGACGGCGGCGGTGACCGAGGCGGTGCTCTACGCGGTGGCCGAGGGCGCCGCCGTGATCAGCATGAGCTTCGGGGGCACCTACCAGGACTTCGGCTTCATGCAGAGCCTGATGGACGACGCCACCGCGGCCGGCGTGGTCTGCGTCGCCGCGGCCGGCAACAACAACGACAGCACGCTCATGTACCCCGCGGCCCTGAACAACGTGCTGGCGGTCGGGGCCATCAGCGAGAGCGGTCAGCGGGCCAGCTTCTCCAGCTACGGCTCCTGGGTGGACGTGGCGGCGCCCGGCGAGCACATCTGGTCCACCATCTCCCAGAACTACCAGTTCGATCTGCTCAGCCGGCTGCTCTTCATGCTGTCCTACGGGTGGAACGGAAGCGATCCGTACATGTACTGCGACGGCACCTCCATGGCCTGTCCCCTGGTGGCCGGGGTCTGCGCCCTGGTGCGTGCGGCGGGGCCGCAGCTATCGGCGGTGCAGGTGGTCGAGCGCCTGGTCGAGACGGGCGACGTGGTGGGTTTCGACCAGCCCATCGGCGTCAAGCTGAACGCCTTCGCGGCCGTGGACGGATTGTCCCTCTCGGCGGCGGCGGACCGGACCCCGCAGGCGCGCCTCGGCGTATCGGCCCAGCCGAATCCGTTCAACCCGCAGACCCGGATCGGTTTCTCCATCCCCGCGCGAAGCTGGGTGCGGCTGGGGATCTACGATCTGACGGGGCGGCGGGTCCGGCAGCTGGTGGACGGAGAGCTGTCCGCCGGCGCGCACCACATGGTCTGGGACGGCGCCGACGAAGCGGGGCGCTCGCAGCCGAGCGGCCTCTACATCGCCCGGCTGGAGGCGGCGGGGCTGCTGGCGACCAGGAAACTGACCCTCGTGAAGTAGGCCGCCGCACCTGGCGCCGCGGCGGCATTTGTGATATCAGAGGGGCGGGGCCCGGGCAGGGCCCCGCCCTCGTGTGAGTTTTCGACGCCGTCCCGGTGCCCTCGCGGCGGACCGGCCGCCACGGCGTTCCTGCCGCGCGGGAAGGAGGAGCGGAAGTGGTGCTGCTCGAGTTCTCCATGTATCCCACGGATCAGGGTGAGAGCGTCTCGGACTTCGTCAAGCGGTCCCTCGAGATCATCGACGACAGCGGCCTCGACTACCGGCTGGGGCCGATGGGCACGACCATCGAGGGGGAGATCGATCAGGTGCTGGACGTGGTCCGGCAATGCTTCGAGCGCATGTCCGTCGATTGCAACCGCATCGCCGCCACCATGAAGCTGGACTGGCGCCGCGGCAGGAGCGGGCGCCTGATCGCCAAGGTCGACAGCCTCAAGCAGAAGACGGGCCGGGACCTGCGTACCTAGCGCGCAGGCCGCCGGCGATGGCCCGGAGCGGGCGGCAGCCCGGCCAGGATCCGGGCGCGGCTCAGGATCGCGTCGAACATGGCGCAGGTCAGGCGGCCGGTGTTGGTGTTCTGCCGGCTGACGTGGAAGGAGTCCAGGAGCAGCGGCCCGCCGGCGAACCGGTGCTCGGCCCCGTGCGCGAAGGGCCGCTGCGCCTTGACCAGCGGGACGCCCTGCTCGCGCAGCAGGTCCAGGTAGGCCGCGTGAGCGATGCGTCCCAGGGCCAGGACCACCTTCAGCGCCGGCAGCGCCAGGTCGCGCGCCAGCCAGCTGCGGCAGCGACTCAGCTCCGCGGCCGTGGGCCGGTTGCCGGGGGGCACGCAGCGCACGGCGGCGGTGATGAAGAGGTCGCGCAGGCGCAGGCCGTCGTCGCGGCTCGTCGCGTCGGGCTGGCTGGCGAAGCCGAGCCGGTACAGGGCGGGGTAGAGAAAGTCCCCGCTGGCGTCGCCGGTGAACATGCGTCCGGTGCGGTTGCTGCCGTGGGCGCCCGGGGCCAGGCCAACCAGCAGCACCCGCGCCGCCGGATCCCCGAAGCCCGGCACGGGCCGGCCCCAGTACGCCTCGCCCGCGTAGGCCCTTCGCTTGCTCCGCGCCACCTCCTCGCGATGGGCGACCAGGCGCGGGCAGCGGCGGCAGCCGAGCAGGGCGCGGGGGGCGGATGCGGGGTCGGGCTTCATGGGCCAAGGATAGCCCGTTCGGCGGCGATGTCACGGAGGAAGGCATGGCGGGAAGAGTGGAGCGGAAGGGGAACCGCCGGTGGACGTCGAGCTGAAACCGCCGGCCTGGGCGACCCATCTGCTCTCCGACCTGACGGACTGGCAGCGGGCCCCGCTGGCCGTCCGGGAGCTGCGGCCCTTCGGCCTGCCCGACGACGCCTACTTCGAGTACGCCTGGCTGGACGCCGCCGGCAAGCCGCGGGCCGATCCCGACGATCCCAACCCCGCCCGGAATCCCTGGTGGGACTACGCCCGCGGCTTGCAGGGACCGGCCTACCGCCCCGATCCCGACGCCGTGCCGGGTGATCGACGCCCGGCCGGCCGCGTCCTGCGCCTGGTGGTGCCGTCGCGGATCCTGGGGCGGGAGCGCCACGTGCTGGTCTACAGCCCCGCCGGGCTGGCCGAGGCGACGTTGCCCGTCGTCTACTTCCAGGACGGGAAGTCCTATTTCGGCTGGGGTCACGCCCCCCAGGTCCTGGATCGCCTGTTGTCCGCCGGGCGCGTGCCGCCGGCCCACCTGGTCTTCGTCATCCCGGCCGAGCGCAGCTGGGAGTACGTGATCCGGAGGGAATACCTGCGCTTCCTGGTGGAGGAGCTGGTTCCCGCCGTGGAGGAACGCGTGCCCTGCGACGGGCGGCGCACCGCCCTGGGAGCCAGCCTGGGCGGACTGCTGAGCGCGGGCCTGGCCTGGCGGCACGCGGATCTGTTCCAGACCGTGGCGGCCCAGTCGGGCGCCTTCCTCTACGCTCCCGACCGGGAGGTGGCCGATCCCTACCAGGGACCGGAGTGGCTGCTGGAGCAGGTGCGGGCCGCGCCGCGCCGGCCCCTGCGCTGGTACCTGGTCTGCGGCACGCTCGAGTGGCTCGCCCCCTGCAATCTGCGCCTCGCCACCGGCCTGCGCGAGAAGGGCTACGCCTGCGAGATCCACCTGCGACATGCGGGCCACAACTGGGTCAACTGGAGCGACGGCCTGCCGGGCGCGCTGCGCTTCGCCCTGGGCCCGCCCGGCGGCGCGGGGAGCAGTCCATGAGGAGCGGCACAGGCCCGGGCTCCGCCGGATGCGCGATGTCGGGCGCAGCCGGGCCTTGAATCTCCCAGCGGGATGCTGCATTTTAGGCGCTGGGAGATGGCCACGTCCTCACACACCGACAGGCGAGGAGAATCATGCGCGGGAAGATCATGATCACCGGGTTGTTGCTGGCCGCGTCCGTGAGCTGGACGGGCGGCGCCGTCGCCGCCGAGCAGACCTACGGCAAGGGCGTTTCCGCCCCGGACACCATGCTCATCAGCGAGCTGCTGGCCAGCCCCGCTGCGCATCTGGGCCAGACGGTGCGGGTCGAGGGCACCGTCGTGGGCGTGTGCAAGAAGCGCGGCTGCTGGGTCGATCTGGCCTCGGACCAGCCGTTTCAGAAGATCACGGTGAAGGTCGACGACGGCGTCATCGTCTTCCCACCTGAGCTGATGGGCCAGACGCTGCGCGCGGAAGGTCTGCTGGAGGCCGTGCCGCTGAGCTACGAGAACGCCTGTGCCTACCTGGAAAGCGAGGCCAGCTGCCAGGGCGAGACCTTCGACAAGAAGATCGTGCCCGAGGAGGGGATCACCCTCTATCGCATCCAGGGAACCGGTGCCGTGGTGACCGCCGCCGGCAAGAGCGAGAAGGCGGACGGCTAGACCGTGACCGGCTTGCGCAGGATCTGCCGCTTTCTGCACCGGGAGATCGCCTACTTCGCCGTGGGGTTGACGGTGATCTACGCCGTCTCCGGCATCGCCGTCAACCACATCGATTCCTGGAATCCCAGCTATCGTCTCGGCCGCGACGAGCTGCACATCGAGCCGGTGCCGGCCGGCGACACCGCGGCGATGGCGGCGGCCGTGCTGGAGCGGCTCGCTCCGCCGGAGCCCGTCCAGACGGTCTGGTGGGCCTCGCCGGACCAGCTGCGGATCATCGTCGAGGGAGCCACCTACGACGTCGAACCGTCCACCGGTCGCGTCCTGCGGGACGGCGTCAAGCCCCGTCCTCTCTTCCGCGACCTCAACTACCTGCATCTGAACCACGGCAAAGGCCTGTGGACCTGGATCGCCGACGTCTACGCGGGGGCGCTGGCGGTGCTGGCGCTGACCGGCATCTTCCTGGCCAAGGGCTCCCAGGGCCTCGCGGGGCGGGGGGGAATCTGGCTGGCGCTCGGTGTCGCCCTGCCCGTCGCCTACCTCGTCGTCGAACGCTACCTCTAGCCCGCCGGGCGCCGCCGGCCGCCCGCCCCCGCTTGACTCCCCGTTGAGCGCTGCCTAGCTTAGTCGCCCCGGCCCTGCAGAAGGGTATTTGCGGGCTTTTTCGCGCAGCGCGGCCCGGAAGGCGAGGTGGGCCCATGAGCATGCTCATCGGCATCCGTCGGGAAGACAAGAACGAGTGGGAGCGCCGCGTCCCTCTCGTTCCGGCCGACCTGGGCCGGCTCCAGGCCGAGCACGGTCTGCGCTTCGTCGTCCAGCCCTCGCCCATCCGCGTGTACGGCGACGACGACTATCGCGCAGCCGGCGTGACCGTGGCGGAAGACCTGTCCGGCGCCTCGCTCGTGTTCGCCGTGAAGGAGATCCCGCTCGAGCTGCTGCAACGCGGCCGAGCCTACGTCTACTTCGCGCACGTCATCAAGGGTCAGCCCCACAACATGCCGATGCTGCAGCGGCTGCTCGATCTGGGTTGCACGCTGGTGGACTACGAACGGATCGCCGACGAGCAGGAGCGGCGGCTCATCTTCTTCAGCCTGCACGCCGGCTACGCTGGCATGATCGAGAGCCTGTGGTGTCTGGGGCAGCGGCTCGCGGCGCAGGGCTTCGCGACCCCGTTCGCGGACGTGCGTCACGCCTACGAGTACGAGGATCTCGCCGCCGCCAGGGAGCACCTGCGCGCGATCGGCGCCCGCCTGCAGCGCGAAGGGCTGCCCGCCGCGCTGAGGCCCCTGGTCTGCGGGCTGGCCGGCTACGGCAACGTCTCGCGGGGCTGCCAGGAGATCCTCTCCTGCCTGCCGGTGCAGAAGGTGCCGGTGGCAGAGCTGGCGGCAGCGGCCGCGCGCCCGCAGCCCGCGGCTCCGCCGCTGCTCGAGGTGATCTTCAAGGAAGAGGACATGGTGCGGCCGCGCGATCCCGCGGAGACTTTCGCGCTGCAGGATTACTACCGGCACCCCGAGAAGTACCGGGGGATCTTCGCCGAGCACCTGCCCCACCTGGACGTGCTGGTGAACACGATCTACTGGGACGAGCGCTACCCGCGGCTGGTGACGCGCGTGTGGGCGCGCGAGAACTACGGCGGCGGCCGCCGGGCGCGCCTGCAGGTGATCGGTGACATCAGCTGCGACATCGAGGGCAGCATCGAGCTGACCCTCAAGGCGACGCACCCCGACGTGCCGGCCTACGTCTACGATCCGGAGCGGGACGAGATCAGCGACGGCTGCGCGGGCGTGGGCCCCTGCATCATGGCGGTGGACAACCTGCCGTGCGAGCTGCCGCGCGAGTCTTCCCGGCATTTCAGCCGCGTCCTGCGGGATCTGGTGCCCGATCTGGCCCGGGCGGACTACGGGGTCGCCTTCGCGGACCTGGAACTCCCGCCGCACCTGAAGAAGGCGGTCATCGTACATCGGGGCGAGCTGACGCCCGCCTACGCGTACCTGCGCGAGCATCTGCCGACCTGACCGCGCGACGGTCGGGGCCGGACATGCGGGATCCACCGCCGCGGGGCGGTTTCCTCGAGGAGGACGGGATGAAGAAGGTACTGGTTCTGGGAGCGGGCCTGGTGGCCAGGCCGCTGGTGCGCTACCTGCTCGAGAAGGGCCACGAGGTCGTCTGCGCCAGCCGCACCGTTGCCAAGGCCGAGAAGCTCGTCGCCGGACATCCCCACGGCAAGGCCTTCCCGCTGAACATGCAGGACGAGCCGCAGCTGGTCGCCTTCATCGCGGATTGCGATCTGGCGGTCAGCCTCGTGCCGCCCGCCTACCACGTCGTGGTGGCGCGGCACTGCCTCGCCCAGCGCAGGCCCATGGTGACCACCAGCTACGTCTCACCCGAGATGCAGGCCCTGGACGCTCCCGCCCGGGCGGCGGGCCTCGTCATCCTGAACGAGATCGGCGTCGATCCCGGCATCGACCACATGTCGGCCATGCGCATCATCGACGCGGTGCGCGGTCGCGGCGGCGAGATCGTGTCGTTCCGGTCATACTGCGGCGGCCTGCCCGCTCCCGCGGACAACGACAATCCCTTCGGCTACAAGTTCTCCTGGGCCCCCCGCGGCGTGCTCCTGGCCAGCCGCAACGGAGCCCGGTACCTGCAGGACGGCCGCGTGGTGGAGGTGGCCCCCGAGCGCCTGTTCCGCGACATGCACGTGCTGCAGGTGGAGGGCTTCGCCGACTTCGAGGCCTACCCGAACCGCGATTCCATCGGCTACCTCGACGTCTACGGCCTGCAGGGCGTCCGCACCCTGTTCCGCGGTACTCTCCGCAACATGGGGTGGTGCGACACCATGTTCAACTTCCGCAAGCTCGGGCTGCTGGAGCTGGACGAGGTGGACGTCTCCGGCAAGACCTACGCCCTCTGGATGCGCGAGCACCTCGGTGCCGCTCCGGCCGAGGATCTGCGCCTGGCCGCCGCCCGCCAGCTGGGGCTCGCTCCGGACGCTCTGCCGGTCTCGAACATGCACTGGCTGGGCCTCTTCGACGACCGCCCGTTCGGCGTGCCGCGCATCAGCCCGCTGGATGCGGTCGGCAACCTCATGTTCGAGAAGCTGGCGTTCCAGCCCGGTGAGCGCGATCTGCTCGTGCTGTACCACGACTTCCGCGCCGCCTTCCCCGACGGTCACCGGGAGCGGATCGTCTCGCAGATGATCGACTTCGGCATCCCGCACGGGGATTCTTCCATGTCCCGGACCGTGTCCCTGCCGGCCGCCATCGGCGCGCACCTCGTCCTAGAGGGCAAGTTCGACAGGCCCGGTGTCCTGCGTCCGGTCACCCCCGAGATCTACAATCCAGTGCTCGACGAGCTGGCCACGCTCGGCATCGAGTGCCGGGAATCCACGGAGACCTTCTAGTCCTGGAGGCGCCAGCATGGCCAAGATGACCAAGAGCAAGATCTTCCGGACCCTGGGCCTGAGTTCCAAGCTGAAGGGCGCCAACTGCGGCGCCTCCTGGTTCGCCACGAGCGGGGACCTGCTGGAGGTGCGCAGCCCCACCACCGGCGAGCTGCTGGCCACCATCGAGCAGGCCGGGGCCAAGGACTACGAGAAGGTCGTGCGACAGGCGCAGAAGGCCTTTCTCGCCTGGCGGACGCTGCCGGCTCCCAAGCGCGGGGAGATCGTCCGGCAGGTCGGCGAGGCGCTGCGGGCGAAGAAGGACGTCCTGGGTGCGCTGGTCTCTCTGGAGATGGGCAAGATCCTCACCGAGGGGCGGGGCGAGGTGCAGGAGATGATCGACATCTGCGACTTCGCCCTGGGCCAGAGCCGCTTTCTGTCGGGTCCGACCCTGCAGAGCGAGCGGCCGCAGCATCGCATGATGGAGCAGTGGCACCCGCTCGGCATCATCGGCGTGATCAGCGCCTTCAACTTCCCGGTGGCCGTCTGGGCCTGGAACACCGCTCTGGCCTGGGCCTGCGGCGACGTCAGCCTCTGGAAGCCCTCCAGCAAGGCCCCCCTCTGCGCCATCGCCTGCCAGAACATCGTCAACGAGGTGTTCCGGCGGAACAAGCTGCCGCAGGGCGTCAGCTGCGTGGTCGTCGGACGCGGCAGCACCGTCGGCGAGCGCCTGATCGGCGACACACGCGTCCCGCTGATCAGCGCGACCGGCTCGACCCGCATGGGCAAGCGCATCGGCGAGGTGGTGGGCGCGCGTCTCGGCCGCACCATCCTCGAGCTGGGCGGCAACAACGCGCTGATCATCTCGGACAAGGCCGACCTGACCGGGGCCCTGGCCAGCGCCTTCTTCGGGGCCGTGGGCACCGCCGGCCAGCGCTGCACCAGCACGCGCCGGCTGATCATCCAGGAGCAGGTGTACGACGCGTTCGTGAAGAAGCTGATCGCGAACTATCGCAAGGTGCGCATCGGCGATCCCCTGGATCCGGGCACGCTCATGGGTCCGGTGATCGACGAGGGCGCCGTCCGGGACTACGAGGCCGCCCTCCAGGCCGCCCGCCAGCAGGGGGGCGAGGTGCTGTACGGCGGCAAGGTTCTCGACCCGCCCTTCGGGCGGCGCACCTTCGTGCTGCCCACCATCGTCGCGATCGGCAACGAGCAGCCGATCGTGCAGCAGGAGACCTTCGCGCCCATCGTCTACGTCATGAAGTACAGGACGCTGGACCAGGCGCTCGCCCTGCACAACGGCGTGCCCCAGGGGCTCAGCTCGGCCATCTACACGGACAGCGTGGCCGAGGCCGAGGCCTTCCTGAGCTGCCTCGGTTCGGACTGCGGCATCGCCAACGTCAACATCGGCACCTCCGGCGCCGAGATCGGCGGCGCCTTCGGCGGCGAGAAAGAGACCGGCGGCGGGCGCGAATCCGGCTCCGACGCCTGGAAGGCCTACATGCGACGCCAGACCAACACGGTCAACTGGGGCGGGGAGATCCATCTGGCCCAGGGCGTCGAGTTCAGCGCCTGATCCGCGCGGCCGGTGGCCGCAGCCCGCACCGCGTTGCGTGGCCGTGAGAGCCCCGCCGCTCCGAGCCGGCGGGGCTCCGTCGTTGGCGGCCGGCGGCGGGCGGGCCGGGAATTCAGGCATGGCGCCGCGCCGCCGCCCGGTGCTAGCGTGTATGCGGGGAGCCGGCGGACCCGCCGGACCCGGCGGGAGCGAGAACGATGAACGAGATGTTCTGGAGCCAGCTGCGCGCAGGCGCGGAGGAGCGCTTCTCCGGCTTCGGCACCCTCATGCCCTTCCGCGTACAGGAAATCATGCTCGTGGCCAGCCTCTACGACGCCTACACCCTGGAAGAGGGCGGGCGGCTGACAGAGCTGCTGCTGAACGAGTACCGCGAGCTGAACCTCAGCTTCGCGCCCCACGTGACGCGCGCCTCGACCGGCGAGGAGGCCCTGCGGCTGCTGGAGACCCGGCGCTATGATCTGGTGATCTCGATGACGCGCCTGGGGGACATGGAGGTGATCACGCTGGCGCGGGCCGTCAAGGAGAAGCAGCCCGACCTGCCGGTCATCACCCTCGCCTTCAGCCCGCGGGAGCTGGCGCGGCTGCAGGAGCGGCAGGAAGACGGCGACATCGACCGGCTCTTCTTCTGGTCGGGAGACGTGCGCCTGCTGCTGGCCATCATCAAGCTGGTGGAGGATCGGCGCAACATCGAGCACGATACGCAGGCCTGCGGCGTGCGCACCATCCTGCTCATCGAGGACTCGGTGCGGTTCTACTCGGCCTACCTGCCCCTGCTCTACACCGAGATCCTGAACCAGACGCACGCACTGATGGAGGAGGGGATCAACCTCAGCCACCGGCTGCTGCGCATGCGGGCCCGCCCCAAGATCCTGCTGGCCAGCAGCTTCGAGGAAGCGTGGAAAGACTACACGGCCTTCAAGGATTCGCTGCTGGGCGTCATCAGCGACGTCCGCTTCCCGCGCGCGGGCCAGAAGGATCCGGAAGCCGGTCTGGAGTTCGTGCGGCGCGTCAAGGCCGTGGACCCCAACACGCCCGTGGTATTGCAGTCCTCGGAGGTGGGCCTGGCCCCGCGGGCGGTCAGCCTGGGCGCCGGTTTCATCCACAAGGACTCCCCGCACCTGCTGCACGACCTGCGCGGCTTCATGCTGGACAACTTCGGCTTCGGAGACTTCGTCTTCCGGCTGCCGGACGGTACGGAGGTGGGCCGCGCCGCGGATCTGCAAGGGATGGTCGAGGTGCTGCGCAAGGTCCCCGACGCCTCGCTGCGGCACCACGCCAGCCACGACCACTTCTCCAACTGGCTGCGCGCGCGCACCGAGTTCGGACTGGCCTCGCTGCTGCGCCCCCGCAAGGCCTCGGAGTTCGCCAGCACGGAGGAGATCCGGCGCTTCCTGATCGAAGCCCTGTCCCGCTTCCGCGAGGAGACGCAGCGGGGCATCGTGACCGACTTCTCGCGCCAGCGCTTCGACGCCAGCACCGACTTCACCCGCATCGGGAGCGGTTCTCTCGGCGGCAAGGCGCGCGGGCTGGCTTTCATGAACTCGGTGCTCAACCGCTTCGGCATGGCCAGGCGCATTGCCGGCGTCGAGATCGTGGTGCCGCCCACTGCGGTGGTGGCCACCGACGTCTTCGACAGCTTTATCGATCAGGGCGATCTGCGAGCCCGGGTGCTGGAAGATCTGGACGACGCGGAGGTGGTGCGTCACTTCCTGGCGACCAAGCTGCCGTCGGCGATCTATGGTGACCTGGAGGCCTTCCTGCAGCAGGTCACCTACCCGCTCGCCGTGCGCTCCTCCAGCCTGCTGGAGGACAGCCAGTACCAGCCCTTCGCCGGCGTCTACAGCACCTACATGCTGGCCAACAACCACCCCGACGTGAAGGTCCGTTTGGATCAGCTCTGCGACGCCATCAAACTGGTCTACGCCTCCACCTACTTCCGCGGCGCCAAGGCCTACCTCGAGGCCACCTCGAACCGGGTCGAGGAGGAGAAGATGGCCGTCATCATCCAGCAGGTGGTCGGGCACCCGCACGAGCACTACCACTATCCCGACTTCGCCGGCGTGGCGCTCTCGACCAACTTCTATCCGACCGGTGATCTGAAGCCGGAGGACGGCGTGGCCTTCGTGGCCCTGGGGCTCGGGCGCACGGTCGTCGAGGGCATGAAGTGCCTGCGCTTCTCGCCGCGGCAGCCGGCCAACCTGCCGCAGTTCGCCACGATCAAGGACATGCTGCACAACAGCCAGCGCGAGTTCTTCGCGGTGGACACCAGCCGGCCCGCGGCCTATCCCGAGCTGCGCGACGACTTCAACCTGGAGATCCTCGACCTGCCGGCCGCCGAGCGGCATGGCACGCTGGCCGCCGTGGGCTCGGTCTACTCGGCGGAGAACGAGGTGGTCTACGACGGGATCCACCGGCCCGGAGTGCGCCTGGTCACCTTCGCGCACGTGCTCAAGCACGGGCTCTTTCCGCTGGCGGAAACGCTGCAACTCCTGCTGGAGCTGGGCTCGCGCTGCATGAGCTGTCCCGTGGAGATCGAGTTCGCCGCGCTGCTGAGCCGGGACGAGGAGCGGCCGCACCAGTTCGGTTTCCTGCAGATCCGCCCGCTGGCCGGCGGCTACGACGCCATGGAGATCGCCGCCGAGCTGGAGGAGGCGAGCGACCCGCTCTGCGCCACGGACATCGCCCTGGGACACGGCAGGATCGGGGGCATCCGGGATGTGGTCTACGTGCCGCCGGGACGCTTCGACCGCGGGCAGACGCTGGCCATCGCCGAGGAGATCGGCCAGCTCAACAAGCAGCTCAGCCGGGAGGGCCGCCCCTATCTGCTGATCGGTCCGGGCCGCTGGGGCTCGGCGGACCGCTGGCTGGGGATCCCGGTGCGCTGGGCGCAGATCAGCGGGGCGCGGGTCATCGTGGAGACGGATCTCGATGATTTCAGGGTCACCCCCAGCCAGGGCACGCACTTCTTCCAGAACCTGACCTCCTTCCAGGTGGGCTACCTGACGGTGAACCAGGGGGCCGGCGGCGGCGCCCTGGACTGGGAGTGGCTCGCCGCCCAGCCGGCCATCGGGGAGACCCGCTTCTTGCGCCACCTGCGCTTGCCGCAGGCCCTGACCGTCCTGATCGACGGCCGCCGGGGGCGGGCGCAGGTGCTCAAGCCCTGAGAAGTCTCCGCCCCGGCGCGCATCTCCCACCGCGGCCCTGGGAACCGCGCCCGCGCGGCGAATTTCCTTGCTTCCGAACCTTCGCTTCGTATTTTTGGACTCCTCGCGACACCC
>CAZGEC010000042.1:0-2689 GCA_964524645.1 uncultured Fibrobacteraceae bacterium
GGTCTCCCGGAGGACACCCGAGGCCAGCTCGCCGAGATAGTCGCTCCTGGCGAGGCGGCGGTACATGAAGTCGCTCAGCCAGGGCTTGGAGAGCCACTTCTGGGCCCGCCGGTAGCCGCGCAGCCTGGGTGCCAGCTGCGTCTCGATGTCGTGCGGGTAGCTGTTCAGCTGTTCCCGGTCGCCGGTTCGCAGGAATTCGCCGACGGTGCGGGCGGCCAGCTCCGCCGACTCCATGGCCTTGCCGATGCCCTCGCCGGTGAAGGGGTAGGTGACGCCGATGGCCTCGCCGATCGAGACGACGCCGGACGGCAGCAGGGGAGGCAGGCCGGCCAGGTTGCATCGCAGGGGCGCTCCCAGGGGCTTGCCGAGGCTGCCGCCGGCAACCAGGAGTTCCCGGGCGAGGGGAAAGTGCCGGAAGAAGTCATCGAGCACGTCGAGCAGGTTCAGGCGCTTTCGCCCCGCTCCCTCGTGAAACACCCCACAACCGACGTTGAACTCCCCGTTGCCGAGCGGGAAGATCCAGGCATAGCCGGGTGTGATCGAGGCGTCGTAGGAGATGATCAGCTCGTCGAGGTCGAGCTGCGATGTCAGGTAGCACCTGAGGGCGATCGCGCTGGGCTGGAAGCAGCGCCTGGCCCTGTCCGGCAGATCCAGGCTGGTGGTCGCCCCCGAGGCGACGACGACCGCCCGGCTGGATATCGTCTCGCCGGATGCCGTCAGCGCCTCAAAGCCCGTTCCTGCCTCTCCCTCGACGGCGGTAATGCAGGCCCGACGGAACGAGGCTCCCGTTGCCATGGCGGCCTGCTGCAGGACGGCATCGAGAACGGTGCGCTTGATCGTGAGGTAGCGGCCCGGAATCTCCGCCCGGATGCGGGACGGCGAGTACACGACGAGAAGAGGTAGGGCGTGGGCCTTCTCGGCGACGGCCCCGAACAGTCCGTGTCTTTCCAGGCAGCGGATGCTGTCCGCGATGAGCACACCCCCGCAGGCCTTCTCTCGCGGCAACGTGGATCTGTCGACCTGCAGCACGGAGTGGCCCTGCCCGGCGAGGAGCTTCGCGGCCAGCGATCCCGCGGGGCCCGCACCGATCACGAGGACGTCACACCGTGTCATGTCCTGTCATCCCCGCGGTCCAGCAGGCGCGGCAAGGCCGCTCGCCTCGTCAGTAGAGGTTCTTGACCGAGCCCCAGGTGCTCGCTTCCACGGGCGCGGCATGCCTCACGTGGATGACGCCCGTCATGTCCAGTGCGAAGTGGAACCGGCAGAAATAGGGGACATCGCCGGGCTGAAGGAACCGGTGGATGAACACGGGATGGGTCGCGTCAAGGGGCGCGTCGAAGAGACTGCCGACCGAAGGATCGCTCGGCCCGGTCCCCGAGGTGACCGTGTGGATCCCGTCGTTCCATTCCCAGCGGACACTGTCGCCCACCGCGATCGTCATCTCTTGGGGATCGAAGGTGAAACCCGCCTGCTGCACCAGGTGAGTCGTCGCCTGGGCCGCCAGCGGCAGCACCAGCAGGCAGCAGAGCAGCGCCAACGGCTGCGGAACATTAACCAGCTTCATGTTCTGTCCTCCCGCCGTCATGCCGGGGAAACCCTAGCCACGCGGCCCGGTCCCCGATCGGGAGGTACCACGCCGCGCGGCACCGCATGAGCATCCTGGAATGGTCTCAGATTAGTAGCAAGCGACCGCTGACGCCAGGCGGCGGCCTCTCATGGCCCGACAGCAGGCTGCAAGAAGGGTCTACTCGAGGTTCAGCTTCTTGCGGATCTCCGAGAAGTCGAAGGCGCCGTCGCCTTCCCACCGGCACTCGAGGTTCTGCATGTCCTTGAGCAGGAGATCCACGGCGGTCCTCCCCTCGGCGGTCTGGACCGCTTCCCGTGGGGTTTCCCCGTCCAGCGCCGGCAGCGGCTGGTCGATCCAGTCGGCGTAGTGGCGGCGCTTGTACTCGGCGAGGAATTCCCGAATCTCGGGTGTTTCGGGATCCGGCGGCTGCTCGACCCTTTCGCCTGAACCCATGCGGGCCCGCGGATCGACGTGCTCGCGCACCTTGTGCCGGATCAGCTCGCCGCAGGCGGCCTCCACCCTGGCCCGCAGCGCATCAGCCCGCGCCAGCGAGTTGGTATCGAGATGCAGGGTGGTGCCGATCAGGCGGGCGTGGCCGATCACCGTGTTGTCCCAGCTCTTGTGCACGGGATTGCCGGGCCGCAGAAAGGTGAACAAGGGTGGTTCCCCGCCCTCGGAGTCGTCCGAGACGTCCTCCATGGCGGCCAGCCGCGCCGCCACGGCGGGCCCCGAGCCGGGCGCGATCTCGAAGTGATCCGTGGTCAAGAGCAGGGGCTCGCCGTCGGTGTTGTGCATCATGGGCGGGGTCGCGGCCCTCCACTCCATCTCGGCGACCGCTTCTTCCCAGCGCCGGATCAGGTAGCTGCCGAAGGCTTCATCCCGCAACCTCTCCACCGGTACGGCCCGCCTGCGCCGCAGCCTCCCCCGGGCGCGCCGCACGACCTCGGCCGCCTCCATGGGCGGTAATGGGCGCGGATGCAGGCCGCAGAGCAGCGAGACTCCCTCGTGATCGACGACCCGCGCGAGGATCGCGTCGTGCACCACGAGATCCTGCGAGGCGGTCACCTCGTGAACGAGCCGCGTCTCGTGGGAGAGCATGTCGCGCAGCAGCAGGCTCTCCCC
>CAZGEC010000042.1:2789-12887 GCA_964524645.1 uncultured Fibrobacteraceae bacterium
CCGCTCCTGGAGGGGAAGATCAGCAGCCCCAGGCTCTCTCCCAGATTCCCGATGATGGACAGGCAGGCGCCGACGACGTCCAGCTCCGGCATGTCCAGCCGCAGCACCTGATCGTCCGTCGCGACCTTCCAGGGCGCGAGACGGTAGATGATCCGGGCCACGGTGAAGAGCTCTTCCATCTCTTCGGCCGGGATGCGCCCGCCCTCGAGATAGCTCACGCTCTCGTCGTCCTCCGAGCCTCCGGGCATCGATTCGAGCAGGGAATCCAGGAGGATGTCGAGTTCCGGGGTGGGCGCGACCGTGATGGGGATCGCGCCGCCTATGGCCGCCCGCACCTCGGTCGCGAGCGAGGCGCTGGCCACGCGGATCGCCTCGGGACGGCGCGGTGAGCCGGAGAGGGGTCTCGCCATCGCGGTCAACAGCACCTGGCCGAGGGCACCCTCGGTCTCCCCGGAAGCCATCGCCTCGAGGCCGACCAAGGTCCCCTCTGGATTTTCCATCCAGACGACGAGATCTGTCCGGTAAGGCTCCTCGCGATCCTCGCTGAAGAACGGCGGTGAAAGCCGACCCCCGACCCATTCCCTGCGCTCGCGCGGGCGACTCCGGCCCTGGGATCGCCGGCTCTTCTTGCGCTGTGATTTCATGTTGCCAGCTCCCTCAGCCAAGCGTCAGGCCAGCCATCGCAGGCGCATGGATGTCCTTTCGTAGTGGCCTGTTAGCCCTCGCTTCAAAGCCAACCACCTCCCCTTATTAACGCCTCCTTTAATAACACCAGCCGCTATTAAAGAAAAGTGGTGTTCCCTTTAATAAGACCCGGCATGATGGCGTAAACTAATATATGGCTTAATGTTATCGGGTATATCCAAACCCCGTTCCTGGCCCCCCGCCGGCTGGGAATCGCGGTCGGCTACCCTGCCTCGCCACCCGTTCTTCGGCTTGGCGCCAGACAGCTCCGGATGGTGGTCAGGAGCTGATCCGTCGGGCCGCTCTTGGAGAGGTAGGCCGCCGCGCCGGCGGATCGCATTGCCTCGCCGCGCTCGGAATCCTCGAACATGGACAGGCCGATCACCTGCACGTCGGGGAGTTCCTGATGGATGAGACGGGTGGCTTCCACGCCGCCCAGCCCGGGCATGGAGACGTCCATCAGGATCACGTCCGGGCGCAGCTCGCGGGCGAGCCGGACGGCCGTTTCACCGTCGGAGGCCTCGCCGACGATGATCAGGTCGGCCTCCTCCATCAGCAGTGAGCTGAGACCTTGCCGCATGACGACGTGATCGTCCGCCAACACGATGCGGACCCGGCCCTTGGCGCTTCTTGTCCGGCGGGCCACGCTCGCGGCGAGGGCGGACGGCGATGAGCCGGCCCGCGCGACCGGCGGGCTCGCCGTTTCCACGGGGACGGTGAGCGTAACGCGGCTGCCGCGGCCCGGCGCGCTGTCCACCTCGAACACCCCCCCCAGCAGCTCCAGCCGGTGCCGGATGTTGAACAGCCCGAAGCCGGAGTGTCCGTTCACTTGGCCCGACAGCGGCTCCGGGTCGAACCCGGCCCCTTTGTCCGAGACGACGATCCGCAGGTTTCCGGGCGGCTCGTCGACCTGCACCCGGGCGGCGCCCACATCTCCGTGCCTGGCCACATTGATGAGCAGCTCGCGTACGGCCTCGAAGATCACGACGGCCACGTCGTCGCCTGGCCGTACCTCGAAGGGGACCGGAACCACCAGGTTCACATCCAGGTTGTATTCTTTCTGCATCCAGCGGACCAGCCAGGCCAGCGCCGGACCCAGGCCGCCCTCGCGAAGGATGGGCGGGACCAGCTCGGCGGTCAGCGTCCGGGCCACCTCGATGGCCTCCCCCAGTAGGCTTTCGATCTCGGTGGCGGCGTCCTGCGCGCTCCCGCCGTTGCGGGCCGCTGCGGTCAGGCGCAGCCGCGCCCCCACCAGGAGCTGCTGCAGGCCGTCATGAAGCACGTGGGCCAGTCGCATCCGAACCCTCTGTTCCATCAGGGTCAGCTGGGAGGCCGCAGCGGCCAGCTGCTCCTGTGCTCGCGTCAGGGCGCTCACGTCGGTCAGCGTGATGCGACAGCCGGTGTGGCTGCCCTGGACATCATCGGTCGGCACCGACTCCATCTGCACCCACACCGGGAGTCCGTCGCCCCGCTGCAGGCACAGCTTGCAGGCCAGCGCCGCATCGCCGGTCGCGGCGTCGCGCAGGTGCAGATAGCATCGGTCCCGGTGCTCCGGTACGACAAGGCCCTCCAGGCGCCGACCCAGGATCTGCCCGCGGTCCAGGTCCCAGAGACGCGCTGCAGCCAGGTTCGCCTGCCGCACGACGTTCCGCGCATCGACGGTCAGGTAGCCCACCGGCGCGAACTCGTACAGGTCGCGAAAGCGGTCGTAGGCCGTCTCCAGCTCCACCTGGGCGCGCCGCAGCTCCTCGTTCTGCATCTCCAGCTCGATCTGGTGCACCCTCAGCTCGTGCACCAGCTCCCGAACATCCACCCCTTCCAGGTCCGGCTCTTCCGCCGACTGGTCCTGGAGCCGGTGCAGGGCCTTCTGCCGCACGTCCGGCAGCGAACCCGGGTCGCGATCGTCTGGGCCGGCGTTCATCATCATGACCTTCCGGTGACGTCCTCGAACGCCAGCAGGATCAGGTCCGGCATCCCGGCTCCCCGGGACAGCCGCCGGGCATTGAGCAGGAAGGCGCACCGGCCGATCCGCGGAAATTCGTGCTCGACGCGGAAATCGGTCAGCATGGCGCGCTCCGGGAGTACCTTCTCAAGCAGGGTCCGCAGCTCGGGAATGTTCCACTGGCGGTTGCCCAGCTCGTAGACGAGCACTCCCTCGGTCTGCTTGGTTTGCGTGGCGAAGGTATTGTAGAAGGCATCGTTGGCCTGGACCACCCGCAGGTCCGCATCGAGCACGGCCAGCGGCTCGCGCACTGTCTGGACGATGCCCTCGAAGAGCTGCGAGCTGGCCTGGGCCTGCAGCTCGGCCTGCTTGCTGCGATTGATGTCCACGATCGTGATCACCAGCCCGTCGATGACGTTATCGGCCGTCCGGTAGGGCATCAGACGGACCAGATGCCAACGGCCCTGGGCATCCTGGACCTCCACCTCCCGGGACGCCAGCGTGGCCAGCACCCGGCGGCAGTCCGCGATCAGTTCGTCGTACTCCAGGCTGCTGGTCAGATCGGCGAGTGGCCGGCCGATGTCCGATTCGATCAGCCGGACCACGTCCCTGGCCCGCTCGGTGTAGCGCTTGACCCGCAGCTCGTTGTCCAGGAAGATGGTCGCAACCTGCATGCTGTTCAGCAGGTTGTGCATGTCGTCGTTGGTCCGGCCCAGGGCGTTCACCTTGGCCTGCAGCTCTGCGTTGACGGTGTTGAGTTCCTCGTTGAGCGACTGCATTTCCTCGCCGGAGGTCTCCAGCTCCTCGTTGGCGCTGTGCAGCTCCTCGTTGGTGGACTGGAGTTCCTCGTTGCTGCTCTTGAGTTCCTCGTTGGAGGTCTCGAGCTCCTCGATCGTCGTCTGCAGGGATTCGCGCGTGTACTGCAGCTCGCGCTCGAGCTCCAGCGGCCGCTCGATGGGCGCCGGGGTCTTCTCTCCTGTCTCGACCGTGGCCTCCCGCTCTTCCCCCGCCATACGGATCGTCAGCAGCAGCAGCCCCCGCAGAGACGGGGGCACCGTGAGCGGCCGGGCGGTCAGGTCGACGGCGATGGTGGTGCCGTTGGTCCGCACGCGGGCGTTGCGCAGGACAGCCTCGTCCTTGCGCTCGCGCGCCTCGCGCAGGATCATCATCAAGGCCGTGCGCAGGCCCTCGCGCGCCATCTCCAGGATGTTGTTGCGAGGCTGCCCCTGTTCCGGCTCCAGGTACAGTCCGCTGCGCCCGTGCAGGTAGATGACGGTGTCCCGATCATCGATGACGATGCTGCAGGGGGCGAAGCGGTCCAGCAGCAGCCGTTCGATGCTGCGCGAGAGGTGCTGCCCGATGTGTTCCGGCTCGGATTCCTGTCCCGCGGCCGCGGGCGTCCGGTGCGGGCGAGCGGCCATGGCCAGCAGCGGATGGCTGCCCCCTGGACGGGTCGCGCGGCTATAAATCTTGTGCTTGCTGTCGATGGTCTCGAAGAGGGGGCCGGCCTCGCCCAGTGTCTCCGACGAGCCCAGGAACAGCAACCCTCCGGACCTGAGCGAATAGTGGAACGCGGGCAGCACCCGCTGCTGGGCGGACACGTTGAGATAGATCAGCAGGTTGCGGCAAACGATCAGGTCGAGGCGGGTGAAGGGTGGATCGGAGATCACGTTCTGCTCCGCGAAGACGATCATGTCGCGGATGCCCTTGTGGACGCGGTAGGAGCTGTCCTCCTTGGTGAAGTACCTGGCCAGCCGCTCCGGCCCGACGTCGGCAGCGATGCCCTCCGGGTAGAGCCCGCTGCGGGCCGTGTCGATGGCCTGGGCGTCCAGGTCGGTGGCGAAGACCTGGATCTCGTGCAGGCGCTCGGTGAGGCGGATCAGCTCGTGCAGCAGGATCACGACGGAATAGGCCTCTTCCCCGGTCGCACAGCCGGGGACCCAGACCCGGATGGTGGCGTCCTCGTTGCGGCTGGCGAGCAGCTCGGGGATGGCCTTGCTGGCCAGAGCGTCCCAGGCTTCCCGATCGCGGAAGAAACTGGTGACGCTGATCAGCAGTTCCTGGAGCAGCAGGTCCATCTCGTGGGGATTCTCCCGCAGGTAGCGGAGATACTCCCCGGGCTTGTCGATCCGGTGAACGTTCATCCGCCGCTCGACCCGGCGGCTGATGGTGCTCTTCTTGTACGAGGTGAAATCCTGTCCCGAGTGGGCGCGCAGCCGCACCAGGATCGCGTGGATCGTATCCTCGGGGAGCGTGGGGACCTCGGCCCGTCCGGCCAGCTTCAGAAACGGCCCGCTGCAGTAGTCCACCAGCGCAGCGGGAAGCTTCTCGGGCGCCAGCACGTAGTCCGCCAGGCCGGTGGCCAGGGCACTGTCCGGCATGCCGGTGTAGGCGGCCGAGTTCGGATCCTGCACCATCACCATGCCGCCGGCCGACTTGACGGCCTTCAAGCCCAGCGTGCCGTCGTTGCCCGAGCCCGAGAGCACGACGCAGATCGCGTGCTCCTTCCGGTCGGTCGCCAGGCTGCGGAAGAAGTGGTCGATCGGATGCAGCCGCGCCTGCTGCCGGTCATCCTTGTCGACGTGACGGAGCACGCCCCCGGCGATGTCCAGCAGGGAGTCCCGGGCCACCACCACGCTGTCGGGCTCGAGCCGCAGGCCGTCGTGGCTTTCGCCGACGCGCATGCGCGTCACGGCGGACAGCAGCACCGGCAGCATGCTCTCCCGGTCCGGGCTGACGTGCGTGACCACCACGAACGCAACACCGCTGTCCACCGGCATGCTGCCCAGGAACTTCTGCAGCGCGTCCAGGCCCCCAGCCGAGGCGCCTATGGCCACGATCGGCATCGGCGGGACCTGACTCGCTACAGCGGGGCGGGCTGGTGCTGCGGGAGCAGGTTGCGCGGGAGACGGATCGGCTGCGGTCTCGGTGACCGGATCGGCGGAACGGGCCGGCTTCCTGCGCGGAGCCGTGGAGCGCCTGGGGGTCTTGCTCCTGGCGGTCTGCTTCCCGCTGCGCTTACCTGCTGACACTACAGATCCCCTTGCGATGCGCCGCGCGAGAGGCACCCAACCACACCGCTCCCCCGGGCCAGCCTGGCCCGTTCTGGATTCCGCTGTCGAGCGGACGGCAATCCACGGGATGATAACACTTCCCCGACCGGACTTCATCGGCCCCGAATCATGGCCACGACAGCGACCGGCAGCGGGGAAACCGGATCGTCCCGAAGAGGGGCCAGATCCCGATAGCTCCATAGGCTGCAGAGCGACGCTGAAAACAGATTAGCGCCGTTCCGGCGTGGCGGCCAGGTGTGCGGCACGGCAGGGATGGCTCGGCCCCTCTCTGGCCGGAGAACATCACCCCCTGCAAGGTGGCGACAGGTCCCACGTCAGGCCTCCTCCGCCCGGTTGATCGTCTTCAGGCTGACCGCCATCAGGACCACGGCAACCAGGCTGCCGGCCACGGTCACCAGGAAGTAGGTGGTGTGCGGGATCTTGTCCCACCAGGTGCCGAGGAAGCCGGACAGGTAGCCGCCGATGCCCGAGGCCACGAACCACAGCCCCATCATCGTCGACCGCATGCGGGCCGGCGAGACGCGGGTCACGTAGGACAGACCCATCGGGCTGAGCAGCAGCTCGGACAGGGTGATCACGGCGTAGAAGTTGAGCAGCCAGTAGCCCGAGACCGGCCCGCCGGTGGCTCTCTGCAGCCGCGCCGCCTGGACCATGATCAGGAAGGAGGCGGCGGTCAGCAGCATCCCGTAGAGCATCTTGGCGCCGGTCGAGGGCTCGCGGCCGCGGCGGTTCAAAAAGCCCCAGAACCACACCACTAATGGCGTGAACAGGATGATGAAGATGGGATTGATCGACTGGTACCACTCCACCGGCATGTGGAAGCTGCCGATCGACAGCGGTCGCGTGTCGTCACGCGCCCAGAGCATCAGGACGTCGCCGTACTGCATGTAGGCCGTCCAGAAGACGATCACGATGCCGAACACGGCCAGCAGGGCCCAGATGTGCTGCCGCTCCTGGGCCTTGGTCAGTTCGCGCTCGGGACCGTTCTCCGACGGCGCGCGCATCCGGTCGGCCTGCTCGATGTGCCGGTTGAATGCCGTCAGGATGGCCAGGGACAGCACCATGCCGCCGGCCGCGGCCAGGAACGCCCAGCGGAAACCGAAGGCCTCGTGCAGCCAGCCGGCGAGCAGCGGCGCGATGAAGGCGCCCAGGTTGATGCCCATGTAGAAGATGTTGAACGCCGAGTCCCGCAGCGGGCTGTCCTGCGGGTAGAGATTGCCGACCATCGTCGAGATGTTCGGTTTGAAGAAGCCGTTGCCGAAGATCAGCAGCACCAGGGCCGGATAGAAGATCGAGTAGGAGCCCAGGAAGAGGCCGAACTGCCCCAGGGCCATCAGCACGGCCCCGATCCGCACCGCATTGCGGCAGCCCAGGTACCGGTCGGCCAGCCAGCCCCCCAGCAGCGGCGTGAAGTAGACGAAGCCGCTATAGAAGGCGTAGGTGTTGTGGAGCTGCTCCGACGGCAGGCGCAGGCTCTCGTCCATGTACAGCACGAAGATCGCGAACATCGTGTAGAAGCTGAACCGCTCCCACATCTCGGTGAAGAACAGGACGTACAGCCCCGGCGGGTGCCTGCGCTCGTTCATCGAAGGTCTCTCCTTGCTGGGCATGGTCACGGGGGGACGGGTTCGCCGGGGCCGGAGCGGCCGGCGGCGGGCCGCGAGCCGTTATCATAGTGCGCGGTGGGCGGGATCTCAAGCAGAGCGAGGATCTCGCCCCGCGGGGCGGGATCCGCTGGCGGAGAAGAGAAAACTACTTCACGAGGATCATGCGCCTCGTGGCGGTGAAGGATCCGGCCTGGATGCTGCACAGGTACATGCCCGAGGCGACCCGGGAACCACGATCATCGCGACCATACCAGCGAACGCTGTGCTGGCCGGCCGGCATCTGCTTGTCCAGCAGCAGCTTGACCCGCCTGCCGGTCAGGTCGTAGACCGCCAGCTCGACCGGCGCGGACGCGGGCAGGTCGAAGGCCACCGTCGTGACCGGATTGAAGGGATTGGGCACGTTCCCGTGCAGGGCGAACCGGGCAGGGCCCAGCGGCCCGTCCCCGGCGGCCGCCAGGGGATTGTCGAAGGACCCGGAGCCGAAGTTGGCCGCGAGCTGCTCGCTCCACACCGCCAGCGCCCCGTAGCCGTCGAGCGTGGTGCCATCCGGCAGCAGCAGGACCAGGGACTCGTCCGCGTAGGCGCGGTGGAGCCGGGGCGGGACTTGCAGGCCGTTCTGGAAATCGGGGTCGCTGTCCGTGGCGCCCAGATGGAAGTAGACCATCGCATCGGTGCCGTCATAGCTGAAATGTTGAACGTCGATGATGCGGTCGGTGATGATCGTCGCCTGGCCCTCGACGAGGTGCATGCCGGGCGGAATGTCCGCCATCCAGCCCGCGCGCTCGTACATGGACGCCGGAGCCACGAACGACGCCGAACCGAAGCTGACCATGAACTCGGCGCACCAGACCGCGATCGCGTTGTACCCGTCGAGCGTTTCCCCGGCGGGAAGGGTCAAGGTCAGCGATTCGTCGTTGTAGGGCCGGTCGAGCAGCGGATCCAGCTGCAGACCGTTCTCGAAATCAGGGCTGCTGTTGCTCACCCCGAGATAGAAGTAGACCAGCGGAGCCGTGCCGTCGTAACTGAAGTGCTCGACCTGCAGCGTGTGATCGTTGACGATGGTCACCAGCCCCTGGACGCTGTGCTCCCCGAACCGGATGTTCCCGATCCACGCCGCCCGCGAATACAACCCCTGGGCCCGCACTGCCTGTCCCAGACCCATCGTCAGCATGAGCGCCAGCAACGGAATCACCCACTTTCGCCGCCGGCCGGTTCCTTGACGGTATGACATGAGTTCGCTCCCTCCATTTGGTAATTCCTAGTCAATTAGTCCAAGTTTAGTATCTTTGGCAGCTGGCCGCCAGTATCAGGCCCATCCTTGATGGACATTCCCCATGGACTCGAGTCTTACGGAAACGGCGAAAGCCACGGGAAGGGAATCGAGAGGGCACGTCATTGCGCCCGATCGTGAAAGCTCAGAACAACCAGCGCCGGGGCAGGACGAAGTCCCGCGCTCCATCGACCAGGATCAGGAGCAGCAGCGTGCGCAGGTCTCTTATGTGGTAAGCGCCTCGTCGTTGTGCGGCGCGTCCTCGAAGGCCAGGATGCGGTCGACCTCCATCAGCAGGGCGCGCTCGACCTGCGGGGGCTGAGCGCCAGCCTCCAGCTCGGGCGCGTAGCCGTCCAGCATGGCCAGGTCCTCGACCGCGGAAACGTCGGCCAGCACCTGGAATCCCTCGTCGCCCTCCGGCGACAGCACCACCAGCGCCACTCTGCGGTTCTGCAGGAGATTCTCGATCGTCACGGGACAGAACCAGGCCGTGACGCGCAGCTGCGCCCCCGACGTGAACTTCAGCTCGCCGGCCGTGGCCAGGTGAGGCGTCCCGTCGGTGGCGGCCGTGGCCAGGAACAGCCGGCCCCCTGCCTGCGCGAGGTGCTCCACCCGCTGCAGCAGTTCGTCGTTCATCGGATCCCCTCCTCCCGCCTTCCTCGGCGACCATGCCGGACACCACGGACCGGCCGAGGACACCAACCTCGTTATTACAAGGTATCGCGATCCCTCGCGCCGCCAAGGGTTCACAGCGTTCTGCACGGACAGAGGACGTCCACCCTCGCTGTGCTGATCCAGGAGATGGCGAGCGATCAGGGAGTGACAGAGCGAAATCAGCCGCGGCGACCGCGGATCGCCATCAGCAGCTCGGCCGAGGGGCCGGCCTTGGACAGCTGCGCCTCGGCCCCGGCCTCGAGCATGTCCTGCGCGAGATCGGCCCGCTCATGCATGCTCAGGCCGACGATCCGCATGTTCGGGAATTCCTGCTTGATGATTCGGGTGGCCTCGATGCCGTCCATCACGGGCATGGAGATGTCCATCACGATGACGTCCGGTTGCAGCTCGCGGGCCTGTTCGACAGCCTGCTCGCCGTTGTCAACCTGGCCCACGATATCCAGATCGCCCTCCTCGGCCAGCAGCGAGGCCAGACCTTCCCGCATGATCCGGTGATCGTCGGCCAGCAGCACGCGCAGCGCGCGGCTCGGCCTGATGCTGAGGCGCCGGAAAGCCCGGTGGGTGCCCCGATCCACCGTACCGTTCAATCCCATGGTGTCCTCCGCCGTTTCGCTCCGGGGCCCAGGCTCGTCCAAGAGGCTGATCTCGAAGGAGCTACCCGCCCCGGGCTTGCTGTCGATCTTCAGGTGTCCGCCCATCAGCTCGAGTCGTTCCTGGATGTTGAGCAGGCCCAAACCCTCCATCCCGGTACCGGACAGAACGGACCGGGGATCGAAGCCCTTTCCATCGTCGCGCACGATCAGCTGAAGCGTCTGTCCGGCGCGCTGCAGCTCTAGTCGGGCCGCT
>CAZGEC010000042.1:12987-29242 GCA_964524645.1 uncultured Fibrobacteraceae bacterium
CAGGTCGAGCTGGAACCGGACGCTCACGAGGATCTGCTGGAGATCGTCGTGCAGCATTTCCGCCAGGCGGTGACGTTCGCTGTCCTCGACCTGGGACAGCTCCACCGCCAGGGCCCGCAGCTGCCGGGTGCGGCGCTCGAGCTCCGCATTAAGGCCTTCCAGTTTCTGCGATCGCTCGCGCAGCGCCTTCTCGGCCAGCTCCCGCCGCCCGATCTCCTGCTCCAGCTGGTCGATCGTCTGCACCAGCTCGCCTGTCCGCGCCTGGACCCGCAGCTCGAGTTCGGCGTGACTCCGCTGGAGGGCCTCTTCCACCCGCTTGCGCTCGGTCACGTCCACCGTCACGGCGACCCCGCCAATCACCGTTCCCCGTGCGTCCAGAAGGGGGGAGGCGCTGGCCTGCGCGAGCCACCGCCGCCCGCTGGGCAGAAGGACCTCGAGCTCCTCGGGCGGGATCGGGCGGTTCTCGTTGATGGCCCGTTGCAGGGGCAGCTCGACGTCGCGCATCTCCCGGCCGTCCCGGAAGAACCGCAATTTCCGGCCCAGCGCGTCCATGTCGGGAGCCGAGGGCGACATGTTGTCTTCCGCACCCATCTCGAACTGCTCCAGCGCGGTGGGATTCCCGGTGATGTACTGGCAGGTGGTGTCCTCCGAGAAGATCACACCGACGGGCAGGGCATGCATCAGGGCCTGGAGCCGACGTGTGGCCGCGGAAAGCTGTTGCTGGGCCTCTTTGATGTCCGTGATGTCCGCGGAGATGCCCCCCACGCGCGTCACCCGCCCCTGCCCATCGCGGATGGCCACGGCCTTATCGCTGATCCACCGGATCTCGCCGTCGGGACGGATGATCCGGTATTCCTCATGATAGGCGGGTCGAGCCCCCTGGACGAACGAGGCTAAGGCGGCTTGCACCCGGGGACGGTCCTCGGGATCGAGGCTTCCGACCCATGCGTTCGGGTCCCGGTAAACCCGCTCGCAGGACATGCCCCAGACTTCCTCGAAGGCCCGGTTGATGTACGTGACACGTAACGGGTCCGTCTCCACGAACCAGACGACGTCCGGAATCTGCTCGGCCAGCGCCTGGAAATACTCCCGGCTCCTGCGCAGCTCCTCCTCCACCTCGTGGAGGCGCAAGAAAGCGACCCCGCGCTCGTCGGCGACGGTGTCAGCTTGCCCTTGGCGCAGAGCTTTCAGGACACCCTCGGCCCCTTCGAGCCGCTGCCGCTCATCCTGATGCGACATCGGAAGGCTCGCTTTCCCGTGGCAATGTCTGGTGGACTCGCTGTTCGTCGCGGAGATTCCCGATCTTCATGGTCCCGGGAGCAGGCTCCCGCATGAGGTCCTCCTGGAGCTCCCGTGATCTGTGCGGCAAGACTGTACAGCCATGATAGACCAAGTGGCGAGTGACGGCCATGCCGCCGACAAGCCGCAGGCAGCCGGCAGCGCCGATGGGCCAAGACGTGTCCCTCCAGGGGGCCACTTGCTGCGGCGAGGAAATGCGCCTACCCTGAACGGACGATACCTGACTAGAACAATCCTGTAATGGCTTCCAAGGGAGGTCCTGAAGAATGCGAATCTCGAAGCATGACCTGCCGGTCAAGATCGATGCGCCCGGGGCCCGGGCCTGCCAGCAGACCGACTTCGGCGATGCCACGGGCCTTAGCATGATGGGCGCCGAGCACTTCACGATGGCCGGCGGAACGGACATCACGCCTCTTCTGAAGGGGCTGGAGGGTGACACCTGTCTGGCGCCCCACTGGGGGTACCTCATCCAGGGCCAGCTCAACGTCATCTTCAAGAGCGGCCAGCAGGAGGAGGTCAAGACCGGCGACATGTTCTACTGGCCCCCGGGTCATACGGTGCAGGTCCGGGAGGACGCCGAGTTCGTGCTCTTCAGCCCGCAGCACGAGCATACGCCGGTCCTGGAGCACATCAGGCGGCAGGTCGGCGGGTAGGTGCCATCAGGTTCACCTGGTCGACGATCCGGAAGCTCGCCGCGTCGCGGCAGGGGAACGTCGAGCCGTCCACGTTCACCGGGAACGTGCCGCCCCCGTCCGGCGCCAGCGAGAGCACGCCGTCCACGCGGTGATGTTCGAAGCCCCAGCGCTCCGGGTCTTCCTGGATGCGGCCGTCGAACGCGCGGTGGAACTGCGCCGGCAGCCGTTGCAGGCCGAGGTCGCGCAGGCCGAACAGGTGGAAATCGCCCGAGCCCAGCGGGACGCCACGGGCCCAGGGCAGGTTCGGCCCCAGGTCGCCGTTGACGATGATCAGCACCTGGTACCGGCCCGTCGCCCGGGTTTCGCCGTCGATGCTGATGGTCCACTCGCGACGCCGGCGCCGTAAGCGCAGGGCCTGTTCGGCCGCGGCCAGCGTCGCGCCGACGGAGAAGGGTCCCAGGTCGCCGAAGAGCTGGCCGAGGATGCCCTTGTAGTACTTGATCGCCCGGTTCTCCGTGTAATGGGGGATGCGCCCGAAGATGGCGGCGCCGCCGTATCCCACGAAGTGGCGGGGGGGCGCATCCCCCGCCGCGCTCTCGACCCGGATCACGTCGCACGGGACCCTGCTGTGCTGCGACAGGGAAGCGACGAACGTCTCGACGGCCTGCTCGATCCCGTCCGGCATGCCGAGAACCTTGCCGATGAGGTCGGCCGAGCCCTTGCGGAGGAATCCGAGCGTCACCTGCCGCAGACCCACGCCGGCGTCGATGCAGCCCTCCAGCACCGCGTTGAAGGTTCCGGATCCGCCGGCGGAGATGATCTCGCGGCAGCCACCCGCGACCAGCTCCCGTGTCCGTCGCCGGGCCTCCGAATGGCTGTTCGCCACGTGCAGGGTGACGTCGCTGCGGCCGTGCGAGCGGAACAGCGGCACGATCCGCTCGACCTTCCCCCAGTCCGCGACCGACCCGGAGATGGTCGTCGCGATCACGGGGATCTCGCGCGGCTCAGGCATGGGTGGACCTCCCGTCCGGCGGTGGCGGCGTGCGCTGCGAGGGATCGGGAGCTCCCACGCGCGGGTCGTGCCACGAACCGAGCTGCTCGAGGGCCTCGGCCACGATCGCCTCGCGCGAACGGGCACCGTCGAGTATGCGGGCGGGTAGGCCCAGCGCGGACTCCAGAACCCGGCAGACCGTCAGGTAGCCCTCGCGCAGCCTGGCCAGCTTGTCCTCCGTCTCGTGGACCTGCTGCGTCTCGCCCCGCGCCAGGATTCGCGCCATCGCGATCGCCGGCTCCACGTCGAGGAACATCACGGCGTCCGGCGCCCGCAGGGGAATGAGCCGCAGGCGGGCCAGAGCGCTCAGCTCCGGGAAGCGCCGGAAGATGGGATGGCGGCGCCCCACATCCGTGTCCCGTCCGGTGATGGCGCGCAGCAACGCGGTACAGGCATCGTCGTCGTATTCCGCCTCCCGGTACAGCCTCGCCCAGGCCGCCAGGTTCAGCACCGGACAGCCGTCCAGGACGATCACGTCCGCCGCGCGCCAGCGCAGGAGCTGCCCGGCGACTCGGTCTCTCAGCAGGAGCTCGGCCAGCTTCGGGATCTTGTAGCTCTCCAGCGACCTGGCGGTCTTGACGCGCCGGTTCAGGCGCCGCCGGACCTGTTCGGCCAGCAGCGGCTGCAGCCGCAGCGACTCGCCCTCCTCGAAGAAGACCACCTCGTCGCTCACCAGGGCGGTGCGTCGTCCGGTCGAGAGCCGTTCCGCCAGCGCCCGCGCCAGGGTGCTCTTGCCCGAGCCGTCGATGCCCAGCACCGCCACCAGCGGGGCGGGAGGCCGGCGCTCGCGGCGCCGGTGCCGCCGGGCCGTCTCGCGCTCGGCCAGGCTCCGGACCTGCCGCTCCAGCTCGGCCGTCACGCGCCGGGCCGCGGCCTCGGCCTCCTCTGCGCTCCGGACACCCGGCTGCTCCCCCGCCGCGACGTACCGCAGCGGCGGCCCCACCACGATCCGGGTCCAGAGCGGGATCGGCACGCCGGCGGCCCGCGGCAGCGCCCGCTCCGTGCCGGCGATGAAGACCGGGATCACGGGCACCTGGGGAAACTCGACGGCCAGGCGGCCGACACCCCTCCGGAATGCCGCGATCTCGCCCGGCCGGCCGCGGGTGCCTTCCGGAAAGATCACGACGCTCCTGCCGGCCCGCAGATGCTTGCGCATGGCGGCCATGGCGGCCTCCGGCGACGGCCCGGCCTTGCTGCCCGGCTCGGGGGCCGGCGCAGCGACGGGATCGGCACCGGCGCCGCCGCCGCCGCCGCCGCGCACGACCCATACCGGGCCGAACAGCAACTCGACCGACCGGAACAGCAGCCGCGACCGGGAGAAGTACTCGTGGGCCGCCATCGGGTGCGTCCGCGGGATCTGGCGCAGTGGAAGCAGCTGGAAGATCAAGGGCAGGTCGAGGTGGCTGTTGTGGTTCGCCACCAGGATGAACTGGGTCAGGCCGCGGAGGTGCGCCCGCCCCTCGATCCCGGCGCCGAAGACGAGCCTGGTGAGGGGTCGCAGCACCAGGAAGTGGAGCAGGAGCTGCAGCGACGTTGAGGTCGATCGGGCGGCCATGGCCACGACTCCGGGACGCCGGCGCGGCACCCGCGTCAGAAGACGTCCAGCACGTACCTGAGGTAGTGGAAGGTCACCGGTGCCACGTAGACGAACGACTTGAGTTCGTTGAGGATCTGACCGCGGCCGGGGTGCAGCCGATCCCGCTCGATCCCGAGATCGGCCTCCAGGTAGTTGATCGTGTGGCAGCCCATGGCGACCAGCAAGGGGATCATGAGCGCCAGGGCCACGGAATGATTGACGGGGATCCCGGTCCAGGGCCTGAGCAGGAGCGCCAGGCCCGTCGTGACCGGGGCCGGTGCGAGGAGCTGGAGCAGGATGCTGCGCAGCGGCGAGCGGTCCCGCGCCCGGAACAGGTACGCCAGCAGATCGCACGCGGCCACCGCCAGCACCACGTAAGCCGCCATCCAGGTGGAATAGCGGGCCAGATACGCGACGTGCCCGACGCAGTAGACGAGCAGCATCAGACCCAGAACGATGATGCCCACCGACAGCACGGCGCCGCGGGGATCCTTGCCGCCGAGGGCGATCAGGAAGGGCACCACCAGGAGGACATAGACCGGGACCGAGATGATGAACATCCCGTACCAATCGATCTGGACGAAGTAGAACATGAACGGGATGGCCGCGTAGGCCGCGAGCACTCCCCAGCGGTCCTGGTAACGCAGGTCGGTCAGCGTGAAGTACTCGCGCAGGGCCAGGAAGCAGAGCGCGGCCAGCGTCCAGATCCCGAGGGTGACCGAGACCAGCTCGATGAGCGTGAAGACCAGGAAGAACGTCCAGAGGTAGGGCAGGTAGACCGCCACCGCCCGGCTCACACCGCGGATCCGGCACAGGCCGAGAGCAACCGTGAGCGCCAGGAAGGCGCCCGCCAGGGTCATCTGCGAAGCGCTCATCGCCACGAGCAACCCTCTCCTTGCTGCCCGCCCACCCGGCGGTCGGCCCGCCATCGGATTGCGATGTTCCGGGGCACAGAGGCCTCTCGGGGACCGGGCAGGAGAATAGCACCGCCGGGCGGCCGCGAGAATGGCCGAAGGCCCCTGGCTCCGGATGGTTTTCGTGATGAATCGGGGCTGTCTCCCCGCTTGACGGCTCCGGTCCGATGAAGTTAGCTGGCAGCCACTCTGGATACCGGCCCTTGCCCCGGTTCGCGGATGCCGCGCGCGGCGGGCCCGAAGGCAGGCATCCCGACTGCGGAGGGTTTGGCCATGTTCGTTCTCGAGCCCCGTGCTGCCTTCCCGGCCAGGGCGCTGCTGCCCCTGGTGCTGATCGTCGTCCTGCTGAGCGCACCGTCCACGGCCGCGGCCAAGCGCGGCCCGCACCAGGTCGGCATCGGTTTCCTGGTGGGTTTCCCGGAGGGTGAACTCGACGACGAGGTCGACGAGAACGGCTACGGGCTCGGCGGCCACTATGTCTACACCTTCGGCCGCAGCGGACTGGGGGTGGGCCTCGACGTCGGCTACCTGATCTATGGCACCGAGAGCCGCCGCGAGCCCTTCAGCACCACCATCCCCGACGTGACCGTGGAGGTGACCAACCGCAACCAGATCCTCATGAGCCACCTGCTGCTGCGCTACTCCTCCATCGCGGGACCACTCCAGCCGCAGATCGACGGTCTAGTGGGCCTGAAGTACCTGTTCACCCAGACGACGATCGAGGGTGAGGACGACGAACCGATCGCCAGGGACACCAACTTCGACGATACCGCGTTCAGCTACGGCTTCGGGGCCGGCCTGAAGATCCTCCTGCACGAGGGCACGGGGGGAAGCAAGAGCGGCGACCTCAGGCGGCTCTTCCTGACCCTGCACATGCAGTACCTGTTCGGGAGCGAGGCGCAGTACCTCAAGAAGGGCTCGATCCGCCGCACCCCGGACGGCCGGGTGGCCTACGACGTACACCAGTCGCGCACCGACCTGCTGACCGCTCTGGTGGGAATCGTCTTCGAGTTCTAGCGACCCCGAGGCTCGTCATCGCGGCCGTCCCCGGTTTCCAGCTCCAGCAGGCGGGCGTCCACGTCCTCGAGCAGCCTCTCGTAGACCCGCTGGCTCAGCAGCCCCTGGTGGAACGACTCGAGCAGGTGCTTCCTCTCCACGAGGAGCAGCTGTCTCCTGGCGCGCTGCATCTCCTCCTTGCGCAGCTGCTCCCGGTCGATGTGCAGGGAGCCGATCTCCTCCTCGCCATCCCGGATCATGTCCTCGTATTCCTGCCGCAGAGCGGCGAGCACGCTGCCTTCCCGCGGGCCGCCGGGCCCCAGCTGCTCGAGGCCGGTCAGCGCTGCACTGGCCGCCCGCAGCTTGCCCTGCAGGAACTCGTAGGACTCGCGCGCCTCGTGCCCGGCCACGATGCCGAGCCAGGCCAGGAGCCGCGACACCGTCAGACCGTGCACCAGGATCGAGATGATCACGACCCCGAACGTCATGGTCACCAGCAGGTCCCGGTGGGCGAAGCTCTGGGGGAGGCTGAGGGCCAGCACCATGGGCAGCGCACCGCGCAGGCCGCCCCAGGTCAGGACGGCGCTCCAGGACCAGGGGATCCGTTCCCGGGAATTCCGGAAGATGGCCGAGACCCCGAAGATCACCAGGGCGCGGCCCAGCGTGACCGCCAGGTAGGCGACCAGGATCATCTGCCAGGAGGCCGCGAGGTCCCCGATGTGGACCTCGAAGCCGATGAGCAGGAAGACGACCGAGTTCAGGGCGAAGGCGACGTACTCCCAGAACGACTCGATCGCCAGGCGCGTCGAGGGCGACATCCCCACCCGCGCTCCGTAGTTCCCGCAGACCATCCCGGCCGTGACCGTGGCGATCACCCCCGAGCAGCCGAGATGCTCGGCGGCCACGAACGAGCCGTAGGCGGCGATCGTGGTGAGGGTGATCTCGATCATCGCGTCGTTGATCTGCTTGGTGACCTGGGACACGATCAGGCCGATCGCTCCCCCGGTCAGCAGGGCGAAGCCGACGATCTCCAGGAAATCGAGAGCCAGACCGCCGACCGCCGTGCGTGCTCCGACCGCGACCGATAGGCTCAGCGTGAAGAAGACGATGCCGGTCCCGTCGTTGAGCAGGCTCTCACCCTCGATGAGGATGCTCAGCCGCTTGGGCGCCCCCAGCTCCTTGAAGATGGCCACCACGGCGATGGGATCGGTGGCCGCGATCAGCGCGCCGAACACGAGCGCGTACCGCCAGTCGAAGTTCTGCACGTAATCGAGCACACCGGCCACCGGCGTCAGGATCGCGGTGGTCAGGGCCGTCGCCGCCACGACGCCCGGAACGGCCAGCGAGACGATGGTCAGCCGGTTGCGCCAGAACTGCTCGAAGTCGAGGTGGAAGGCCGCCTCGAAGAGCAGCCCCGGCAGAAAAAGCGTGTAGAGGAGATCCTTGGTGAGGTAGGGCGGCCGGAACGCGTGGGCCAGGCCCAGCAGCAGACCCGCCACGACCAGGGCGACCGTGTAGGGAACGTTCAGCCGCCGCACCGCGATGGCGACCGCGGTGGCGACCATGAACAGCAGGATGAAGGTCGTCTCGTTGCTCATACCGGGCCTCGTGTGTCGTCCCCTGAGAGTCCAGTTCGGCAGGATAACCGAACACGGCGCCGGTCACCAATCAGGGTCGCGCCGCCGCCACGGCATCTCGGGGCTTGTGAATCACCCGATTCGTTCTTAGCATGGCGGCAGCAGCCGGAAGCAATCCTGGCGGCCGATCGCGGGCGGATTTGGCCGGCTGCCGTCATCGCCCGCGAATCGCGCGACGGGGGCACCGGCACAGGTCACGGGGGTCAGGGGGGCGGACGGCATGGACGAGTCGGAGAAAGCTCGGCGCCATGAAAAGGCGCGCGCGGAGGCCATCCTGAACAATCTCCGGTCCGGAGAGGGGGAGGCCTCCAGAACGCAAGGCGGCGCCGTGCTGTTCAAACTGCAGCAGGCCGAGCAGGCGCTGCACGAGAACGAGGAACGCTACCGGACGCTGCTGGACCACCTACCCGCGATCGTCTACCGGGTCTCCTACGAGCCGCATCCCAGGATGCGGTTCTTCAGCCGAGCGTTCGCTCGGCTCACCGGGTACACGGAAGAGGAGCTGACCGGCGGGGACGTCTGCCCCCTCGAGCTGCTGATGGTCCCGGAGGACCGCCCGCGCGTGGTGGCGGCCATGCGCGAGGCCGTCGCGAGCCGCTCCCCGTTCAGCCTCGAGTACCGGCTGCGCTGCCGGGACGGTTCCATCCGCGCCTTTGCCGAGTTCGGGCAGCCCGTCCAAGGCGCCGACGGCACCCTAGCATACATCGACGGGGTGATCTTCGACGTCACGGCGAACAAGCAGGCCGAGGGGATCCTCCGCCGGACCAAGAGCAACCTGGAGAGCTGGGCCAGGGAGCGCACCGCCGAGCTGCGACAATCGAACGAGCGGCTCAGGAGGGAGAACGAGGAGCGCCTGCGCACCGAGCAGGCCCTGCGTCTGGAAGAGGCCCGGCTCGACGCGCTCCTGCGCCTCAGCCAGATCAGCGACGCTCCCATCGAAGAGATCGCCGAGTTCATTCTCGAGCAGGGCATCGCCCTGACGCACAGCGAGATCGGCTTCGTGGGCTTCCTGAACGAGGACGAAACCGTCTACACGTTGAGTGCCGTCTCCAAGCAGGTCTTGGAGCAGTGTCGGGTCGAGGGCGACCCGATGCAGTGGAACGTCGCGGATGCCGGCATCTGGGCCGACGCGATCCGCCGGCGCCGGACGCTGTTCGTGAACGATTACAGCGAGCCCCACCCCGCGAAGAAGGGCCTGCCCCGTGGTCATCTCGCCATCGACAGGTTCATGGTCGTACCCCTCCAGGAGGGCCGGAGAATCGTGGCCCTCGCCGGGGTCGGCAACAAGTCCGCGGACTACGACCAGTCCGACGAGCGGCAGATCACCCTGCTCCTGAGCGGGATGTGGAGCTATCTGCAGCGGAACCAGGCCAGAGAGGAGCTGCGGGAGGCCTACAGCCGGCTCGAAGAGAAGGTCGAGGAGCGCACGGCCCAGCTCGCGGCCTCGACGGCGGCCCTGCGCGAGCTGAACCAGGAGCTGGAGCAGCGCGTGAGCGCCCGCACCGCCCAGGTTCAGCAGCAGGCCGACCAGCTGCGCGCCCTGGCCAGCGAGCTGGGCAACGCCGAGCAGCGCGAGCGCAAGCGCCTGGCGAGGGTGCTGCACGACAACATCCAGCAGCTCTTGGCCGCCGCCCGCCTGCAGGTGCAGTGGCTGAAGCACGAGACCGATCCGGAACGCCTGGGCGCCACGGCGCAGGGCGTCGAGGGCATCCTGCGCGAGGCGATCGACGCCTGCCGCTCGCTGGCCGTGGACCTGAGCCCGCCGGTCCTGCACGAGGCCGGCCTCAGCGCCGCCCTGAGCTGGCTGGCCACGCGCATGCGCGAGCGGCATCAGTTCGCCGTCCAGGTGCTCTCGGACAGCAGCGCCGAGCCGCGCTCCGAGGAGCTGCGCTTCCTGCTCTACGAGTGCGCGCGCGAGCTGCTCTTCAACGCCGTCAAGCACTCCGGCGCAGCGCAGGTCGAAGCAACCCTCATGCGGAATGCGGACGGGCGGATCGAGCTGACCGTCTCCGACCAGGGCAGGGGATTCGACGGCGAGCTGCTGCAGAATCGCCGGCCCGACGAGGCGACTTTCGGCCTGTTCAGCATCCAGCAGCGTCTGGCGCACGTCGGGGGCCACATGGCCATCGAGACCGCGCCCGGCAGGGGTACGCGGATCACCCTGAACGTGCCTCTCGGCGAGGTCGCACTCGCCCCGCCGGGACAGGCCGAGGCGGAAGACGACGCGGAGCGCGTGCAGACCATCGAGGTCGGTCCCAGGCCGGACCTGTGCCGCGTGCTCATCGTCGACGACCACCGGCTGATGCGCGAGGGACTGACGAAGCTCTTTCAGTTCGAGTCCGACATCGAGGTGGTGGGCCAGGCGGCCGACGGCCCGCAGGCCGTCGAGCTGGCCGAGAGGCTCCAGCCGGACGTCGTCCTGATGGACGTGAACCTGGGCGAGATGAGCGGAATCGAAGCCACCGAAAAGATCCTCGCCCGGAATCCGGGCACGCGGGTGCTGGGGCTGTCCATGCACGCGGATGGGCAGGTGGCCAGTGCCATGCGCACCGCCGGGGCCATCGGCTACCTGACCAAGGACGGGCCCGCCGAGGACCTCATCGCCGCCGTGCGCGCCTGCCGGCGCTGACCTGCCGAAATCTCATTTCCCACCTCAGCATTTCCCCCACCCGCCAAGGCGAACCCTCCCCATGGCCCCCGCTCGCGATCTCGACTAAGTAAGAAACAGAGCCGGAAGGCTGGTGCGGAAGGCGCAAGCGGTTCCGGCAGGCAACGACTGAAGGAGGGCGTCCCGATGAGGAAAGGCACCGCAGAAGCAGGATCGACTGCCGGGCGGTGCAGGCCCGTGAAAGGGGCCCCCGCAGGGCGACCTCGAATGTTCGGGGGTGAAACCGCTCGTTCAGGTACCCCCTGGGCGGGGATTGCCGAGCGGGTGGACGCAGGTGTCGAAGAAACAGGGATGATGCGTTCCGCCCGCGGGAATGAGACGGTTCGCCCCCGATTCTCCTAAGGAGTGATAGACATGAGCAACTACAGCAACCCGACGACGTCGACGGAGAGCAATCTCCGCACGGGCGAGCGGGACTACGGAACGCATTCATTGGACTGGATGGAGACCCAGCGCCGAGAACACCGGGCCGTGGGCACGGTGCTCGGCGGTTCGGTGATCGAGGGGATCGCCGGCGGCGGGGCCGTCGTGTTGACCATCATCGGCCTGGCGGGAGTGCTGTCACTGCCGCTGCTGGCGGTCAGCACCATCGCGATCGGCGGCGCGCTGCTGATCGGCGGCGGGGCCATCGCCAGCCGTTTCAGCAACCTGCAGGTCCCGACGAACGAGGGCCGGCGAACTTATCCGGAGCCCGGCAAGGGCATCACGGCCGAGTTCCTCGGCGGGATCACGGGCGTGGTCCTGGGGATCCTGTCGCTGCTGGGCCTGGTCCCGCTGGTGCTGCTACCGGTAGCGGCCATCCTGTACGGAACGGTGATGGTGATGGGCGCCGCGTCCACGGCTCGACTGAACGAGTTCGAGTTCCGGCAGCATGCGGACTATCCCGAGCACGACAAGAACCGGGCGCGCGGAGCGGTCACGGCGACGTCCGACCTGCAGATGATGGTCGGGATCGGCGGCATAGCCCTGGGCATCCTGGCCCTGGTGAGCGTCGCGCCGATCGCGCTGACCTTCGTGGCCATGCTGGCACTGGGCGCCTCGGTCCTGGCCAGCGGAACCGCCTTCAGCGGCCGGATGGCGAGGGTCTACCGCCGGTAACGGCGGACACCGCCGCCATGGGAAGGTGAGGTGAGGCATGCATGCACGCAGCAGGGGCAGGCCCCCCGGCGGGGCCTGCTCGAGCGTGCGCCGTAGCGACGGTACTCAGCTCAGCGCACGCTCGAGCCCTCTGCTGCGCCAAAGCCACGACAAGGCGTGAGTGCTTCGCCGAGCGCGCCTCCCGTTGACGCCGGTCCTTCCACCCCGATAGAATCACGCGAACGAGCGGACACGAGCGGCAAATGTCTGCTTGAACTTCCCGAACACAGGGGAAGGTGGCCCATGTTTCGCTCCATCATCCCGCGCGAGCAGATCTTCTTCGACAACTTCGAGAAGATCTGCGGGCTGATGACCTCGGCGGCCGAGGCTCTGCAGGCCATGTTCGAGAACGGCGCCCCCTACACCGAGGCGGCGCATCGGATCAAATCGCTCGAGAGCCAGGCCGACGACGTGACCCACCACAGCATCGAGAAGCTGCACAAGACCTTCGTCACGCCCATCGACCGGCAGGACATCCTCCGGTTGGTCGTCGGCCTGGACGACATCCTCGACACCACAGAGGCCGTCGCCGCCCGCCTCGATCTCTACCAGCCCCGCCACCGCATGCCGGAAGCCCTGGAGCTGGCGAGCCTGGTGGTGCGGGGGGCGGAGAAGGTCGCCGAGATGGTCGCCCTGCTCAGACAGCCCGCCAAGGCTGCCGATCGCCTTATGGCGCTGGCCGTGGAACTGAACCAGATCGAGAACGAGGCCGACCGGGCCTATCAAGAGGCCATTGCCCGCCTGTTTCAGGAAGAAGAGGATCCCAAGGAACTGATCAAGTGGAAGGATCTGCTGGAACTCATGGAAGCAGCCACCGACCGCTGCGAGGACGTGAGCGACATCATCGAGGGTATCGTGCTCGAGAATGCCTGAACAGGGAATCCCGGTGCCATGCTGGCCTTTGTCATCTTCATCGTGATCGTGGCCCTCGCCTTCGACTTTCTCAACGGCATGAACGACGCCGCCAACTCGATCGCCACGGTGGTCTCGACCCGGGTGCTGTCGCCGCGCATGGGCGTTGCCTGGGCCGCGTTCTTCAACCTGGTCGCCGCCTTCTTCTTCGGGGTCCACGTGGCCACCACCATCGGCAAGGGGGTGGTCGATACCGCGGTGGTCGATGCCGTCCTGATTCTCGCCACCCTGTTCGCCGCCATCATCTGGACCTACGCTTGCACCCGCCTGGGGCTGCCGATCAGCGCCTCCCACGCCCTGGTCGGCGGGCTGGTGGGCGCCGGTATCGCCAAGGCCGGCCCTGCGGCCCTGGTCTGGCACGGCTTGCTGAAGATCGCCGTGTTCATCGTGCTGGCGCCGCTGATCGGCACCGTTCTGGGCTACGTCTTCATGGTCGCGGTCTACTGGATCTGCCGGTCGCGCACTCCCCTGAGCGTGGATCACTGGTTCCGGCGGTTGCAGCTCGTCTCGGCGGCGGCCTACAGCCTTGGTCACGGGACCAACGACGCCCAGAAGACCATGGGCATCATCGCGGTGCTGCTGTACAGCACCGGCTACCTGACGGGTGAGTTTCGCGTGCCTCTCTGGGTGGTGCTGATCTGCCATGCGGCCATCGCGCTGGGCACGCTGGTCGGCGGCTGGCGGGTCATTGCGACCCTGGGCATGAAGATGACCAAGCTCAAGCCGGTCCACGGGTTCTGTGCCGAGACGGCGGCGGCTTCCTCGATCTTTCTTTCGACCCTCGGCGGCGTCCCCGTCTCGACCACCCACACCATCACCGGCGCCATCATCGGCGTGGGCGCCACCACCCATTTGTCGGCCATCCGCTGGGGCGTGGCCTACCGGATCGTGTGGGCCTGGCTTTTGACCATCCCCGGCTCAGCCATCCTCGCCCTGGTGCTCTGGCACTTGCTGCGCCTGCTGCCCCTGCCGTCGCGCTAGGCGCCCTCCCCCGATCAGAAACACAATCTCCGCGGCACGACTTTCAGCCCTTGCCCTGGTAGAGATCTTCCAAACTGACCCAGCAGGCAGAAAACCGCTACGAATCGGCGGGTCTGATCGGTCGTCGGGTGAATATGCGCAGGCCGATGCTCGCATTACGCGGATTGGGGTAGGCGGCAGCCCTGGCCTCCAGGTCGGCCAGCGCGGCGCGGCTGGACCGGACAGCACCCCACTTGCACTCGCCCAGCTCGATGCGCTCGTCATCTTGCAGGCCGACCACGTCGATCTGCATCGATCTGTCCCAGTACTCTCCCACCTCCACCTGAGTGGCCGACCCCTCTTGTGCCAGGAGGTCCGGCAGGGCCTCGCGGCATAGAGCCTCGAAGCAGCGGCCCCAGTAGGCGGACAGCTCAGGTCGGATCAGTTCGCGCAAGGCCGGGCGGGGACCCAGGCGGGTGACGGCACTGAGCTGCGGGAACAGGAAATGGAACCAGAACCGCAGCAGGGGATCGCCCAGGTGATAGCGCACGGCTCGCCGCTTGCCACCGGCCGGCTGCAGAGGATGCCGCCGCTGCAGGTAGCCGAGCTGGACCAGCTGCTGGATGTAGTAGCCGAGCTGACGCGCATCGAGGCCCGTGCGGTTGGCGATGGCGATCGGCGTGACATCGCCGGTGGCCACGGCGAGCAAGATGCCTTAGTAGCGGCCGACCTCCTGCAGCTCCTCCCGCAGGAGGAAGTCCGGTTCCCGGTGCAGGGGAGCATGGGGATCCAGGATCAGCGCCGCGATGTTGTCCTCCACCGAGCGGCTGTCGCTGAATGCCCGCAGGTAAAGAGGCACGCCGCCGCAAACGAAGTAGGTCCTGGCCCGGTCCTGCAGGGAGTAGCCGGGGTGGAACTCCGCGGCCTCGCGGTAACCGAACGGCTGCAGGTGGATCTGGCCGGTGCGCCTGCCGAAGAGCGGACTGCGCTAGCCGAGGATCTCTCTCCATGAAGCCCACCAGCGAGCCGCAGAGGATGAGGAAGACCCTGTCCGCCGTGCCCCAGGAATCATCCCAGAGGGCCTGCAGGATCGAGGGCAGCTCGGGGCTGGCCGCTGCTATCCACTGGAACTCGTCCAGGGCGATTACGAGCTTGCCCGGACCCTGCCAGCGATCGACCACCAGCTGGAGCGCCTCCTGCCAGCCCGCGATCGCCTGCGTGGCCAGCAGCGGTTCCCCGAGCGCCCCCGCTGCCGCCGTCAGGAACTCCCGCAGCTGCATGGGCGCCGGCGCCTGTTTGCCCAGGAAGTATAGCCCGGTCCGCTCGGTCAGGAACTTCTTGATCAGCTCGGTCTTGCCGATCCGGCGGCGGCCGTAGATCGGCCAGAGTCCGCTCCTGGGCTCGTCATAGGCGCGGGCGAGCGCTGCCGGCTCTCTGCGGCGGCCGATGAACTGCCGATCTCCAGAGCCATGGGCGTTCTCCCGGGAGTATCCCCAAGGCAGCTTTCATTAGACTAAACTAGTATAGTCGTGACTTGTTAAGTGTCGATCTGGTAGACAACGCATGCGGTGGCACGGTCCTACTTGTGCGCCACGTAATAGATGTCGGCGCCGAAGATGGGATCGTCCGGCGTGTCGTCCGTCTGCACGTGGACGAAGTAGAGGAGGCTCCCGTCCGCCGTCAGGGACGGCGAGCCCACCTGCCCCTCGATGACCCGAACGGGCGTCTCCCACACGGACCCGTCGAAGTGGGAGCGGTAGATGCAGATTCCGAGGCCGTCCCGGTCGGAAACGAAGTACATCGTGTTCGGGTCGCCCGCGGCGAACGCCGGTTGGGTGTCGTTTCCGGGCGAATTGATCGGCGCCCCGACATCCACCGCCGACGACCACTGCCCACCCGAGTGCTCGGAATAGTAGATGTCGTAATTCCCGAGACCCACGTCCGGCCGGTCCGACGTGAAGTAGAGCCGCGTGCCGTCGGAGCTGACCTCCGGCTCGCCGTCGCGATAGACGGAGTTGACCGCCGTGCCCAGGTTCCGCGCGGGTGAGGCGTCGGTGCCCGCCAGATCGGCGACGTAGACGTCGAGGTAGTCGTCGGTGGGCTCGGGCACCTGGTAGCCGGTGTTCTCGGCCCGCACCGAATGGAAGAAGATCTTCCCCGCGGCGGCGGCGAGCCGCGGGTGGCCGTCCCCGGCGCCGACCAGGGTGTTCTTGCGCAGGTCGAGGAATCTCGATTCCCCGAACTCGCCCGGCCCGCCGGTCCGCGACGCGTAGTACACCCCGGTCGTGCCGGTCAGGATCTCGCTGTCGTCGGCCCCCTCCTCCGGTGACCAGAAGTAGAACAGCATCTGCCCGTCGTCGGATATCTCGGGATCATCCTCGGGGCAGTCGGTGTTGATCGACGGGCCGAGCTTCTGCGGCGCTCCCCAGTTCAGCGTGTCGGCGGTGACGGGCGAGACCATGTCGGTCCT
>CAZGEC010000042.1:29342-33572 GCA_964524645.1 uncultured Fibrobacteraceae bacterium
CACTAGGTGACCCATCCGGTCCGACCTGGAGAATGGAGAGCCATGGTCGCACTTACTCGACGCTCAATGCGCGGCGCCCGGACAGCCTTGGCCAAGTTGGTCTTTCCCGACTGCCGGGGACTGGTCAGAAGGACGACCGGGTACTGACCGGCCATGGCCTTCAGGTGCGGTGTCAGGATTCTCGAGATCATGGTGGCAGGGTATTTCTGTGATGATATCGCGTCAATTGTGGATTTGATCCCCAATCAGCACGAATCGTTGAAAGACGTTTCATACAAAAAAGTTACATCGTGAAAACCAGGGATTGTCCCCCCTTCCGGGGTTACGGCCAGGCGACCTGGCAGGTGGCCGTGGGATCCGCGACATAAACCCGCTTGGTACGGAATCCTGCCCCTGATCTCCGGATGGCCCTGCAGCACTTGACCGAAAAATGACAATGGCTCCTTGCGCAATATCGTAAACGGCTTATGATATGGCTATGGATGAAGCGATCCGCAAGTACCTGGCAGAGATCGGCCGCAAGGGCGGCGCCCGCAGCCGTCGCCGACTGAGCGCCGAGGAGGCCCGCGCAATGGTCCGGGTGCGCGAGGCCCGGCGGGCCTATCGGGAGTTTCATGCCCGGTGCTTCTGGTCCTATCCCCCGGATCTCGCCATCGGTCCGGACGACGTCGGCTGGGTCGCCGAGCAACTGATGAAGCACGGCGATCGCCGTGCGTGGGAGAAGGGAGCCCGGCTGTGCCGCTGACCGGTTTCCAGGCCGTATTGGGACGGTTGCTCGCCACAAACCGCACCGAGGACAGCTACCTGGCGGGCGGGGCCGCCATCCTTGCGGCGCCGAACAGCCGCCGCTACAGCCGCGACCTCGACTACTTCCACGATAGCGCCGAGCGCGTGGCCACGGCTTTCGCCGCGGACCACAGGCTGCTTGAGGAAGCCGGTTGTGTCGTGGCTACGGAGATCAGCCAGCCGGGCTACATCCGCGCGGTGGTGCGGAGGGGCGCCGACGCGACGAAGATCGAGTGGGCACAGGACTCGACCTGGCGATTCATGCCGGTCCAGCGGAGCGAGATCTTCGGTTACCAGTTGCACCCGGTGGATCTGGCGACGAACAAGGTTCTCGCTTTGGCCGGCCGCGACGAGCCGCGCGACTTCCTGGACACGCTGTTCCTGCACGAAACCTTGCTGCCGCTGGGCGCGTTGGTCTGGGCGGCGACGGGCAAGGATCCCGGGTACTCGCCCCTCTCGCTGCTGGAGATGCTGCGGCGACGCGGGCTGATCCATCCGGAGGACCTGCGCCGGCTCGACTTGGTGGAGGCCTTGGACCTGCAGTCCCTCAAGGCCGACTGGCGTGATGCCTTGCAAACGGCGGAAGCATTCGTGAAGAGCCGGCCGGCGGACGAAGCCGGTTGTCTCTACTGGTCGATGTCAGCCCAGAGGTTCGTCGCTCCCGACCGGAGCGAAAGCGCCGACATCGTGCCGCATTTCGGCCGGCCTGGCGGAGTGCTACCCCGGCTACTGGATGCCGACTAGCTTCTACGACACGCCCCGCGGCGCGCGGGGCGCTGCAGATGTTACTGCCCCTGGCGACGCTCCTGGCCGCCTTCCCCGCCTAGCCGGCCGCATGCGAGCCGTGGCGGCGAAAGGTGCTGCCGCTGGCGAGGTCCCGCCTAGCGGGCCAGCGTCGCCTTCCGCGTGCTGACGCCCTGCGACGTCGCCAGGCGGATGAAGTACGTTCCCGAGGCCAGCGCCCGGCCCCGGTCGTCCAGGCCGTGCCAGACGACGTCGCCCGGCCCGGCGGCCCGCACCTCGTCGAGCAGCGTGGCGACCCTGCGGCCGCGCACGTCGTGCACGGTCAGGCGCACCGGCCCGCCCACGCCGATCTCGAAGTGGATGGTCGTGCGGGGATTGAACGGGTTCGGCTGGTTCTGCGCCAGCACGACCGCCTGCGGGGGTGCGGCCGCCTCCGCGAGCACGGCGGGCCCGAACCAGGTCTCGGTGCCGTCGCCGGCGATCTCCCGCAGCCAGTACTCGGCCCCGCTCCGGGGCGGTGACGGGTCCATCCAGACGAACGAACCCTGGCCCGGCAGGGACGGCTCGCTGACGAGCGTGCGGGATCCGTCCGCCACCTGCCGCCACACCGAGAAGCTGCTGCCGGGTCGCGGCACGCTGATGGCCCAAGAGACCACCGCTGTGAGTCCGCGACGCTCCACACGGAAGAACGACAGGTAGGTCGGCGTGATCGTGTCGTCCGAGATGATCCACAGGCCGTTGAACTGGTCGTTGGCCAGGACGTCCTTGCCGTGCAGGGCGATCCGCGAACTGTACCGCGCGGTCTCGAAGTGGCCGGCCTCGACCGGGGCCGCGGGATTGTCGATGTCGTAGGCGTAGACCCCGTAGTAGGCGCTCGTCAGGTACAGCCGGTTCTGCAGCATGGCGAGATCGAAGGCCTGCATGCCGATCGCCCCGACCAGGCTCGGGTCGGTCGGATCGGAGATGTCCAGGATCTGGGCGCCCCAGCCCTCCTCGGCGACCACGGCGAGATCGCCGCTCACCAGGATCCCGTAGGCGGCCCCCTGCGTCGCGAAGCTGCCGACCTGGGCGGGCGCATCCGGATCGCTGACATCGACCACCAGCAGTCCGCCGTTGGCCGCGGCCAGGAAGGCATGCTGGCCCGCGAGCGCGACCTTCATGACCGAGTTACTCAGGTTCAGCAGGCCGCGCGCGACGGGAGCGGCCGGGTCGCTGACATCGACGATCTGGAACCCGTGCCAGATGCCCACGTAAGCCAGGTCGTCCGCGACCACCACGTGGTAGCCGGTGTTGTTGGTGAAGGTCAGCCCGACCTGCGTCGGGGCGTCCGGATGGGTGACGTCCAGGACCCGGAACCATGTGCTGTCGGTCATGTAGGCGTGGTTGCCCGCGAGCGCGACGCTGAAGCAGGCGCCGCCGCCGCGGTATCCTCCGATCTCCACGGGATTTGCCGGATCGGAGAGATCCAGCACGCAGACTCCGGCCATGCCCATGGCCAGCCAGGCCAGATCCCCGTCCATGACGATCTGCTGGATGTCATCGTGACCCGGGAGCGAGCCCAGGAGCACCGGTGTCGGCGTCAACGGCGCCGTCACGTCGAGGATCTCGAGACCGCCATGAGCGGCGGCCAGATAGGCCGTGTTCGCAATGACCGCGACGTCGGTGGGAAAGCCGTCCGGGTCGATCTGGACGACGAGACTCGGGTCGGCCGGATCGCTGACGTCGACAACGGCCATTCCCCCGTTCTGGTTGGCGACGAAGAGCCGGTCGCCCTCGAGGGCGAGACGGAGGGCGTAGCCGCCCAGGGACATGGTCGCCACCGTATCCGGCGCGGCGGGATTGGAGATGTCCATGACCGCCAGCCCGTTGTAGCTGTTGGCCACGTAGGCGATGTTGCCGGCTGCCAGCACGTCCATCGCCGTGTCCATGTGGGTGCACTGGCCGATCTCGATCGGGCTGGCGGGTGTCGTGATATCGAGGACGTAGACGCCGTCGGCCCAGGCCGCGGCGTAGACCGTCGATGCGCTGCCCCGGACGCTGTAGATGACGCCGGGGGTGAGATGGCTGACGGCCGCCGGGGCCGTCGGCTCGCTCACATCGACGATGTACATACCGCCCGTATAGGCGGCCAGAAGCAAGAGGTCGGCCCCCTCGATCACATCGACGGTCAAGGCCGCCCCGGTCAGGGGCAGGTTGGCCACCACCGCGGGAGCGGCCGGATTCGAGACATCGACGACGAACAGCCCCTGCATGTAGCCGGCCACGTAGACGTAATTGCCGTCACACGCGATGTTCATCACGGGGCTCATCAGGTCGACTTCGCCGAGAACGGTCGGATCGGCGGGATCGGTGACGTCGACCACGCACAACAGGCCCCCGTCTCCCAGGTAGACCAGCGATCCGTCGACGTCCAGGGCCTGCATGCTGCCATGCGCCCAGCGGCCCACCAGCGACATGTTCACGCCGTCACCCACATCGGCCACCGCGGGTGCGATCGCGACGATAGGCGCCAGACCGACGGCGATGGCGACGACGAGGATGAAGCGACGGACAGCATCAGACCACGTTTTCATGCCAATCCCTCCCTGGATCGAGCGCGCGTCAAGCTCACGACCTAGGCGCAGCCTACAGCAAAGACCGCGAATGAGGAAGCAATGAAGACAGGGGCATGAAGCCGAGGGAGAAGCCGAGTGAGGGAAT
>CAZGEC010000043.1:0-31727 GCA_964524645.1 uncultured Fibrobacteraceae bacterium
CGCATGCCCCTGGGCCTGCAGCTTCAGGGCCAAACACATTCTCCGCGGCACAACCAAAGTACTTGACTTGTATGCGTGGGGAATTGTTACTTAGGGGGCTCTGCGACCCGCGGAAAGCGGGCCTAGAGCCGGTCGCCGACCTCGAGCCTCCAAGCCCTCTTGTCTGGAGCCACTGTGACAGGCGGCCGGCGTATCCAGGGACTCATCGGACAGGAGGGTTCATGCGTTGCACAAGGGCCAGCATCTCCTGATTGATTGCCGCGGCGTCGCCCGCGACATCTGCCTGGATGACAGGCGCTTCCTGGACGTCATGGCTCGCGCCGCCGAACAGGCGGGCTCGACCGTGATTTCCCAGATCCGGTACAGGTTCGGGAGCGACTCCCCTCCGGGTTTCGCCGCCATCGTCATGCTGGACGAGAGCCACTGCTCCGCCCATGCCTACGCCGACCTCGGCTTGATCGCCCTGGACGTCTTCACTTGCGGAGGAACCGATCCCGCTCTGGTCTGGCAGTTCATCCAGGCCGAGCTGGACCTCGGCGAGACCGCGGTGCGCGCGGTCTCCCGATTTCCCCTGGAAGGGGCCCTGGCCGCGGAGGGCGCCGTACGCGCCGTGGGTGACTGACCACATCGCGCGCGAGGCCTGGTCAACATGTCGAAGCGAGAGCTTCACGACGGTCGCGACGACGGTCTGAACCCGCTGGAAAGCCTGCAGCTGGACCGGATCCACTCGGCCTCCGATCTCGTCCGCGCCATGGGCCGGACCGCCTTCGGCGGTCGCCAGGTCGGCCGAGCCCTGGATGTCACCCTCGAGATGATCCGTGATCCGGAATGCCTGGTCGTCCTGACCCTTTCCGGCGCCATGACCGTGGCCAAGATGGGGTCGATCATCTGCGCGATGATCGACCGGGGCCTGGTCCGCGCCGTCGTGGCCACCGGGGCGCTGATGGCCCACGGTCTGACCGAGTCGATGGGACTCCTGCACTACGCGGTGGGACCGGAGATCGACGACGCCGCACTCTTTGCGAAAGGTTACAATCGTATTTACGATACTCTGGAGATGGAGGCCAACCTCAACGACGTCGCGCGGCTGGTCGCCGAGGTCCTGGACCGAGAGCAGCCGGAAGACGGCGTCTGGTCCTCGGCCCGTTTCTGCCGCACCCTGGGCCGCCGGCTGGACGCGCTCGATGCGGGACCCGGAATCCTGCGCAGCGCCTGGCGGCGGGGCGTCCCGGTCTTCATTCCGGCGTTCACGGACAGTGAAATGGGACTGGATTTCTCAACCTGGGCGATGGGGCGTTTCCGGCGGGGTGAGGGGAAGGCGGTCGATCCGCAGGAGCTGTTCCGCGACGTGCCGGCCTTCAATCCCTTCCTGGATCTGCAGGAGTACGCGCGGTTGGCCGGGGAAGGCAAGCACCTGGGCATCTTCACCATCGGGGGTGGGGTCCCCCGTAACTGGGCCCAGCAGGTGGCACCCTACTACGACGTGGCGGCCGATCGGCTCGGCATCGAGCTGCGGGCACCGCGCTTCCGCTACGGGGTCCGCATCTGCCCCGAACCGGTGCACTGGGGCGGACTCTCCGGCTGCACCTATTCCGAAGGGGTCAGCTGGGGCAAGTTCGTGCCCCCGTCCCAGGGCGGACGCTTTGCCGAGATCCACGCCGACGCCACGGTCGTCTGGCCCTTGCTGATGAAAGCCGTATTCGAGGAACTGGACTTCGAGGCCGGGGAATGAACCCGTCGGACATTCTTCCCGCAGGCGGCTTCCTGGACCTTCCAGCGGAGCACGCCGACCCGGAAACGGCCGAGGTCATCCTGCTGCCCGTTCCCTTCGAGCGGACCTCGACCTTCGGTCGCGGCTCGGCAGCAGGACCGGCCGCCATCATCGCGGCCTCCCACGAGCTGGAGCACTTCGATGCCGCCCTGGGGATCGAACCCTGGAGCGAGGCCGGAGGCATCGCCACGCTGCCGGCCTTGTCCCCGGCGGAAGACGGCGCCGCCATGGCGACCCTCCTGCAGGGCGAGGTGGAGAGCTGGCTGGCTCGCGGGCGCTTCGTGATCACGCTCGGCGGCGAGCACACCTCGGTGGTGGGCGCCATCCGGGCCCACGTCGCGGTGCATCCGGACCTGACCGTCCTGCAGCTCGACGCCCACAGCGATCTGCGGCCCACCTACCTGGACGATCCCTGGAACCACGCCTGCACCATGGCGCGGGTCCTGGACGTGCACCCGCGGCTGGTGCAGGTCGGGATCCGCAGCCAGGACGGCAGCGAGCGCAAGACGAGCCGGGAACTGGGTCTCTCCGTCTTCTACGCCCACAAGATCCTGGCCGCCGAGGCCGGCGGCCAGGACTGGATCGGAAACGTCCTGGCCGCCTGCGGCCCCGACGTCTACGTCACCCTGGACTGCGACGTGTTCGATCCGGCCGTCCTGCCGGCCACCGGCACACCGGAGCCCGGGGGGCTGTCCTGGTTCCAGGTGGACTCGCTCCTGGCGCGGATCTGCCAGGAAAGGTACCTGGTGGGTTTCGACGTGAGCGAGTTGGCCCCACTGGCGTGGCTGCATCACCCTCAATTCACCGTTGCCAAGCTGATCTATCGCCTCATCGGGCGCCGTTTCGGTACCTCGGTCTGAACGGCGCGGGAGGCGAGTACCGGGAGAGGCCTGCGGAGGCTACAACAGCGAGAAGGAGAGGCGAGGATGTCACCCCGAGACATGCGGCCGGAACGGGACTCCGGCGAGGACAAGCCCCGCTCCAAACGAAGTCAGCGCGTGGAGCGGAAGCCGCGCAAGCAACCCTGGCAGGATCTGGAAAAGGAGCCTGCTTCCCGGAAGCGCAAGGCTCCCAGACCGGCCCCTCTCCAGGACGAGTGGGACGAAGAGGATTTCACGGACGATTTCGACGAGGACGACGACCTCCTGCCGGAGGAGGACGACGACGCCTTCCTGGACGAGGGCGACAGCGACGACACCGACCTGGAGTCCGAGGGCACCTACTGAGAATCCACCAGGGGGCGGCCAGCGCCCGCCTGGCCGCCCCCCCCACTCCTCCGCTGGTACGTTGACAGCCCCGAATTCTGGATTAAACTTGTCATAAATAAGGGTGCGAGCGGCCGTCTCCGGGTGGCGGCCGCCCGGTCCGGGCGACGGTCTCCGGTGGCGGCAGAAGCAGGAGAGCCAGCATGGCCAAGGCACGTCCCTCACCCCTCCTCGGTTCCGGCCACGCGAGCCTGGCCCGGATCCGTCACATCGTGGCCGTGGGCAGCGGCAAGGGAGGCGTGGGCAAGTCCACGGTCGCCGTCAATCTCGCCGTGGCCCTGCAGAGGAACGGGGACCGCGTGGGCCTGCTGGACGCCGACATCTACGGCCCCAGCCAGCCCGGCCTGCTGGGTTCGCAGGGTGAGGCACCGCGCGTGCACGACGAGATGATCCTGCCGGTCCGCCGTCACGGCGTCGCCTTCGTCTCCATGGGCCTGGTGGCCGGAAGCGATACCCCCGTGATCTGGCGGGCGCCCATGGCCATGCAGATGATTCACCAGTTCCTGGGCAACGTGGCCTGGGGCGAGCTGGACTACCTGATCGTGGACCTGCCGCCGGGCACGGGCGACGTGCAGCTGACGCTCGCCCAGCAGGCCTCCCTGAGCGGAGCGGTCGTCGTGACCACGCCCCAGCAGGTGGCCCTCGACGTCGCTCGCCGGGGGCTGCGCATGTTCACGCAGGTGGACGTGCCCATCGTCGGCATCATCGAGAACATGAGCGGCTTCGTCTGCAGCCATTGCGGCGAGGTTACGGACATCTTCGCGACGGGCGGGGGACAGCGCCTGGCTTCCTCCATGGAGGTTCCCTACCTGGGATCCCTCCCCCTGGATCCCGAGGTCATGCAGAGCGGCGAGGACGGTGCTCCCTTGCTGGTGCGGAACGCGGAGAGCCCGGCGGCCCGGGCCCTGCTGGCCGTGACCGAGCGCTTCGCGGCCGAGGTGGCCGCGCTGGCCGCCGAAGCCGCGGCCGGCCCCCGCGAGGTGACGGCAAACGAGGCCGGAGACCTGCTGATCACCTGGGGAGACGGTCACCAGGGCGTGCACAAGCCTTACAATCTGCGGCTGAACTGTCCCTGCGCCGAGTGCGTGGACGAGCGAACCGGCGAGCGCCGCCTGGATCCGCAGCGCGTGCCGCTGGACATCGCGGTGCAGCGCGTGGTGCCCGTGGGTCGCTACGCCCTGGCCTTCGAGTTCTCCGACGGACACCAGACCGGCATCTATCACTTCGATCTACTGCGACAGCTGTGCGAATGCGATAGCTGCCGCGGCGGAGGTTCGCGCGCCGCGGAGGCCTTTTCCGTCTGAGCGGCAACGGTCGAGGAGAACGGCATGGGACTGCATCCCGAGAACATCCAGATCACGGGCGAACCGACCTTCGACCCGCAGGTCTGTCGCTTCCATCTCGATCGGCCCTTGCTGAACCACGTCGGTGTGCGTTGCGACGATGCGGCCCTGGCCACGGGCTCTCCGTTGCTCGAGAAGCTGTTCGCGGTGGAGGGCGTGCGCGAGGTTTACGTCTTCGGCTCCACCCTCATGATCGCCAAGCAGGGCGACGAGGCCTGGCCGGTCATCGGCCGGCGCATCGGTGCGGCCGTGCGCGAGGCCCTGGTCGGGGGGGAGGCCCTCATCGCCGAGGAACTGCTGCACAGGACGCCGGCGGAGGCGGAGCTGCGCGAGCGCATCCAGCTTCTGCTCGACGAGCAGATCAATCCAGCGCTGGCCGGGCACGGCGGCTTCGTGGAAATCGCGGACGTGCGCGGCTGCGAGCTGTACCTCACCATGGGGGGTGGCTGCCAGGGCTGCGCCTCCGCGCGGATGACGCTCCGGCAGGGCGTCGAGAAGGCGGTTCGTGCCCGCGTTCCGGAAGTGACGGCGGTCTATGACGTTACCGATCACGCTTCCGGCCGGAATCCCTACTACCGCTAGGGATCTCACCGGAGCCGCACCTGCTGCGGGCGACCGGCGCGGAAGCCGGGGCGTCTCACGAAAAAGGGATAATTTTTGATCTTAATTATGTTATTGAAATACCAGCACTTGCCTGTTGCCAGCCCTTTATCATAACGGAGAACTGTGCTATCCTGGAAGGCTCATGGTTCGGCATCAACCCGCGATCTCGACGAGGAGAACCCCATGACGACGAACCCCACGCTCACGCGGTGGAACCCGGCCGCCCGGGCCGTCTGCGGCCTGATCGTCCTGCTGAGCGCCGTGACGGCTTCCTCCGCAGCACCGGCCCTGGCAGCCGGCACCGAGCAGCCCCTCGCTCTCTCGCGCCCCCTGCAGCCTCTGGCGAGGGTGGAGCGGGTGAGCGCCCCCAGCCCCGATCTGAAGGCCCTGCAGCTCGAGGATCTCGAGCGCGATGCAGCGGGCCTGCCCCCGCGCTACGCCGTCCCCCACGCCGTGCGCATCACCCCGGCGACGCATGGCACCTGGGAGGAGGTCGACCAGGCCACGCGGGTCTGGCGCCTGCGCATCGGCGCTCCCGGAGCCAGGTCGCTCAACCTGGGATTCACGCGGTATCACATGCCCGCCGGCGGGCAGCTCTACCTCTACGACGCCGAGCTGACCCACAGCATCTACCGCTTCAGCGATGCCGACAACGAGGAGCACGGTGAGCTCTGGACGCCCGTCGTCCTTGCCGACGACATGGTCGTGGAGCTGTCCCTGCCCGCCAAGGCCGTTCCCGAACTCGAGCTGGAGCTGACCGCCATCAACGTGGGCTACCGCTTCTTCGGCGAGCCGCCGGAGGCCAAGTCCGGCGCCTGCAATGTGGACGTGGTCTGTCCGGAGGGGGACGACTGGCGGGACGAGATCCCCGCGGTGGGCGTCATCTCCACCGGCGGCAGCACCTTCTGCACCGGCTTCATGGTCAACAACACGGCGCAGGACGGCAAACCGTTCTTCATGACCGCGAACCACTGCGGCATCAACGTCGGCAACGCGGCGTCGCTGGTCGTCTACTGGAACTTCGAGAGCCCAGCCTGCGGGCAGCACGGGGGCGGCTCGCTGGCCGATTTCCAGACCGGCTCGTTCTTCCGGGCCAGCTACTCCACCTCGGACTTCACGCTGGTCGAGCTGGACGACGATCCCAATCCCGACTGGGGCGTGACCTACGCCGGCTGGGACTGCAGCAGCGCCGATCCGACCAGCGCCACGGCGATCCATCATCCCAACACCGATGAGAAGAGCATCAGCTTCGAGTTCGACCCCCTGACCACCACCAGCTACCTCGGCACCACGTCGCCCGGCAATGGCAGCCACCTGCGCATCACGGACTGGGACGTGGGGACCACCGAACCCGGCTCCTCCGGCTCCCCGCTCTTCGATCAGAACCATCACATCGTGGGCCAGCTGCACGGGGGCTATGCCGCCTGCGGCAACGACCTCTCCGACTGGTACGGGCGCTTCTCGGTCTCCTGGACCGGCGGCGGCACGTCCGCCACGCGCCTGAGCGACTGGCTCGATCCGCTCGGCAGCGGCGCCCTCGCCGTGGACACCTTCAGCCCCAACGCCGCGGGCCTGCGGGTCACGCCCGGCGGTGGATTCGAGGCCGCCGGCGACGCGGGCGGGCCCTTCACCCCCGCCACCATGGACTTCCTGCTCGAGAACCGGGAGAGCACCGGCCTGGCCTACCAGGTGACCAAGACGGTCCCCTGGCTCGATCTGGCCAATGCCAGCGGCACCATCCCGGCCCTGGGTCAGGCCACCGTCACCGTCTCGCTGAACGGCCAGGCCGCCGCGCTGGGCAACGGCGTTCACGAGGACACTCTGATCATTACCAACCTGACCAACGGGAGCGGCGACACGGTGCGACCGGTCCGCCTGCAGGTCGGACAGCCCGAGGTCGTCTACGGCTTCCCGCTGGACAGCGATCCCGGCTGGGCCACCGAGGCTGCCTGGGCCTTCGGCGTACCCACCGGCGGCGGCGGCCAGTACGGGGGGCCCGACCCGACGTCCGGACACACCGGGAGCTACGTCTACGGCTACAACCTGGCCGGGGACTACACCAACAACATGCCCGAGTACGACCTGACCAGTCCGGCCCTGGACTGCTCGCAGCTGCAGGCGGTCACGCTGAAGTTCTGGCGCTGGCTCGGCGTGGAGCAGCCCGCCTACGATCATGCCTACGTGCGTGTCAGCAATGACAACCTGAACTGGACCACGATCTGGCAGAACGACGTCACCATCACGGACGCGGGGTGGAGCCAGCAGGAGTACGACATCTCCGCGGTGGCCGACGGGCAGGCGACCGTCTACCTGCGCTGGACCATGGGGGCGACCGACGGCAGCTGGCTGTACTGCGGCTGGAACATCGACGACATCGAGGTGTGGGGCTTGCGGCGGTCGAGCATCAGCGCCACCCCGGACGCCGGCGTGGCGCTGGCCAGGCTGCTGCCCAACCGGCCCAACCCGTTCAACCCGCTGACCGAGATCCGCTTCGAGCTGAGCGCCGCGGCGCGGGCCCGCGTGAGCGTCTACGATCTGCAGGGGCGGCTCGTGCGACAGCTCGTGGACCAGCTGTACCCGACGGGACTGCACAGCATCGTCTGGGACGGCAAGGACGGCGCCGGCCGCGGGGTCAGCAGCGGCACCTATCTCTGCCGGCTGGAGACCGGCACCGTGCACGAGGAGCGCAAGATGCTGCTCGTACGATAGGATCGCCGCATTCGTGAATGACGGGGCTGCCTCCCGCGCCGCTGGCCGGGAGGCGGCCTCTTTCACGATCGGAAGGGCCCGCGCGCAACCGGCCGCCGGCGCGTCAGCGGTCCTTCGAGCTGAAGCTGAGCGTGTAGGTGACGTCCTCGCCGCAGGCGACGCGCAGCCGGTGGTCGCCGTCCCAGACCTTGCTGTCGACCTCGATCTGGAAGGTCTTCGGACAATGTTCGGGATGGACCTCGGTCCCGTCCGGGTGAACCGCGCCCCAGGTCTGCCAGATCCGCTCCTCGAAGTAGAGCTTCACGAAGCCGCCCTGCAGGTTCGAGATCACGATGGTGCTCTCGTCGATGTCCTCGTGGACGATCCAGGTGTGGATCGACCCGCGGTGGTCGGAGTCGTAGGCCGGCTTGTTGGAGTCGTCGGAACTCTTGCTCTCGCGGCGCGGCTGCTTGCGCGGCTGGTAGGCCTGGACGCCCTTGTCGCGTTGCTGCATCCCCTCGTCGATGAGCTTCTTCAGATCCGCCTCGTCGATGATCACCGCCACGTGCCGGTTCACCGCGCGCGGCTTGCCCCCCTGGCCGTCCGCGGCCAATGCCCGCCAGCCCTGCTGGATGACGTGGTACCACCACTTCTCGTGATCGTCCAGGAGCGTGGCGCCCCGCTGCCGGACCTTGACCACGTGCGGCTGGCCGGGGATCTGCAGGACCCACTTCTCCGGCAGCGCGAGATCGCCCACTGCGCCCGCGCCGCCGCCGAGGATCTTGCGCACCACCCGCTCCCGCTCCTCCTGGGAGAGCCCGGCGGTGTCGTAGTTGGCGTCGGCGATGTTGCGCCAGGTGAACGGCTGGACCGTGGCCTTGCCGCCGTAGGTCTTGACCAGGCCGTTCAGCGTGTCCCCTTTCTTCACCTCGTGGGGCACGCGCACCGCGAAGGTGAGGTCGCGCTCCTGATCGGCCGCCTGCGGAAGCTCGGCGGCCGGGTGCCGCAGGAAGTACTCCAGCAGCTCCCGCCAGTCGATCCACTGGTGGCTGTTGACGCGGTTCTTCTGATCCTTGGCCCCCTTCGCCGTCTTGGGGCTCTTGGAGGCGCGGATGCTCAGGGGGCGCGACCAGCGCGTCAGGTTGTGCAGGATGTACCAGTGCACCGCCTTGGTGCACTCCTTCTGCTGGTTGTAGAGCACCTCGGGCCCGCAGTCCTTGTTGAGCAGGGAATGGCAGCCGATCCGGTAGTGGCCCAGGTACTCGTAGGCCAGGTACTCCAGGTACCAGTTGATGGTCTCGCCCACCTCGCTGAACCAGTCGGCGGCCCGCTGCAGGCCCAGGGCCAGCATCGCCTCCTTGAGGGCGTGGAACGGCGCCGTGATCAGGTGGTAGATCGACTGCACGGTGCGGTAGAGGTTCACCGCCGTCTCGCCGATCTTGTAGTAGGTGCTGAAGGCCACGATGGCCTCGACCCAGGCGGTGTGGATGCGCTTGTTCAGCTCCTCGCACTCCATCTCCTGGCTCATGCCGCTGTTCAGATGGTTCTTCCAGACCAGCTCGGCGGTCTCGCGCGCGAAGGGATCGCTGGCCTTGAGCGAGGCGTCCTCCCGGTAGGCCACCCCCTTCTTGGCGGCGAAGTGGGCGTCGAGTTCGGCCGCCAGGGTATTTTCCTTGTTGCCCAGGGCCGACTTGGGATCGTTCACGAACTCCAGGGTGTCGCCGAAGATCTCGCGGTAGCGCTCGGTGGAGGCGACGTGCTGGACCTCGCCGTCCTTGGCCGGCGACGCCTTCTCGGCCGGCTTGGCCGGCTCCGGCGGGACGTTGATGTCGTAGGCCAGGACATAATCCGTGCTGTGCCCGTTGAAGGAAGCCGCGTCGCGCGGCGTGGCCACGGCCTTCAGGGTCACCGTGCCCAGCTTGTCGTCCAGGTCGATGTCCTCCTCCCACATCTCCAGCGTCACCGAGCCGCGGAAGGAGATCCGCTGGTTGATGACCTTCGGGGTCTTCTCCTTGTCGCTCATGCGGTAGGTGCCGACACGGGGAACCCGGGTCCGCTCGCCGCCCTCGGGCACCACGTAGAAGTAGATGTCGTCCTTGCCGGTCCAGTCCTCCTGCTTGTTGCAGAACAGGTGCTGCAGCGTCAGCTCAGCGGCCTTGCCGGGCGTGGCGTCCTTGCCCTCGCGCGCCTCATCCTTCAGGTGCTTGCGGTAGGTGCGGCGCTCCTTGAAGTTGCCGAACAGGTCACGCGCGATGTGGCTGAGGCTGATGATGGTGTCGTTGGAGTCGAAGTAGCCCGTCACCACGTTGGGCTCGTCCGGCACGCCGGACCAGTTCTCGGCCTCGGAGTCGTGGACGTTGGTGTACTTCTTCAGCCGCTTGCCGTAGACCATGGCCTCGAGCCCCTTGGCATCCTTCGGGCTGGGCAGGTACTCGTCGCCCAGCTCCCGCGCCGCGTGCTCGACGAAGTTCGAGTGCGAGAAGAAGTCCTCCACCATGTGCATGGCGTGGCCCAGCTCCGCCAGCTGCAGGTTCCACTCCTCGTCCGTGTCGTCGGGCAGGAAGCCGGAACCCGGCAGGAACGTGCGGCGGGCGAACTCCAGATCCGCCCGGGCCAGGTAGCCGGCGGCGATCTTCAGATCGTCCTGCAGGTACTGGTAGATGTGGGGCTTCAGCGAGGCGGAGCCGCCGCGGTCCGCGGGGGTGAGGGTCCCCTTGGCGATCCCGGTCTCGTACTCCGGTTCCGCCTTCGTCGAGGTGAGGATCTCCGGGCGGTCCAGATGCTCGTGGGGGTAGTACTGGACGTAGCGGGTATCGAACACCTTCAGGAAGGCCTTGCAGCTCATGCGGCTGCGCGCGCCCGGGGTTCGCGGGTGCACGAACTTGAAGTAGCCCAGCACCAGGAAGGCGTTCTTGAAGGCCTTGGCGATCGGCCCCTCCCGGGTGGCCAGCAGCTCGAGCATGCCGTTCAGGTCCTTGCCGAACTTGCCCAGGTCGTCCTTCATGCCCATCAACCCGACGAGCCGGCTGCTCTGCAGGCCCTGGACGAGGTTGTTGACGAACTTGGGGCCCTTGCTGATGAGGCCGGCATAGGCGACCGGATCCACGGCCTGCGAGACGTCGGTCAGCCAGTTGCCCATGTAGAAGGCGCCGAGACGCGGGCTGCCCTTGCCCGCCCGCTGCAGGGACGCCTGCAGCAGGGGCAGCCCGACCTCCTTGGCCACGCTGTTGTGCCCGTGCGTGTTCAACCGGAATCCTCCTCGCGCCGGCGGCCTGCGCGGCGAGGCGCCGCCGGCCGGCTGATCAGGAGCCGTTCAGCTCGCGCAGCTTGTCGCAGGTCTTCTCGTCGAGGCGGCCGGTGATCTCCAGCTGCTGCTGGCGCTGGAACTGGCGCAGCGCCCGCTCCGTGCGGGCGCTCAGCCGGCCGTCCACCTCCCCGGCGCCGTAGCCGAGGTTGTTCAGCCGAGCCTGCACGCCCGAGATGCTGTCGTAGGGATCGAGCTGTCCGAGATCCACCTCGTAGACCTTCTGCTCCTCGCCCACCCCGACCCGGATGGTGCCGTGGTGCGCGCCGGTGGGGATGGGGATCTCGGCCACCCCGTCGCCGTCGGTGGTTCCCTCGTAGGGCTCGGTCAGATCCGTTGTGAAGGTGAAGGGCTGGCTGGCCAGCGCCTCGCCCTCGTTCTGGAATTGCAGCCGCAGCATGGCGGGCAAACCCTTGCGCCGAAAGCGGTGCTTCTGCTCGGTGGCGCCGCCTTCCTGCCGCGGGCGGGGCTCGGGGACGTGGACGCGATCGCCCGGCAGCAGGCAGTTGGGATCCTTGCGGGTCTCCTTGAGCTGCTTGTTCTCCGGCAGGTTCCAGAGGGTCTCCCAGAGGAATCCGCGGCGCGCGGCGATGGATTGCATGCAGTCGCCCTGTTGCACGCGGTAGTCGCCGTCGCCGACCGGCTCCGCCTGCTGGGTCTCGGTCTGCTGGATTTCGGTCTGCTGGGTCCCGGCCTGCTGAGTCTCGGTCTGGGACGAGGTGCTGCTGGTTTCCTGCTGCTCGTCAGGCATGGTACGCCTCCTGTCGCCGGGCAAGTCTACCGCGCGGCAAGGGGAGGGACAACAGCGCAGACGGAGGTGCAGGAGACCGGCACGCTCCCCGGCGGCCCGATCCCGGGCGGGACCGAGCGTGCCGGGGAAGGCGTGACGGATCGGGATCGCCGGCCTGGGGTTCGTGCGGGGATCGCGAGGCGGCTGTCACAAGGGTTCCAGTACCGCCCGAGGGGCCGCACGACCGCCAGCCCAGCGCAGGCCACGGAATGATAGCGTGAACCTGCGGGATGTCTCGTTCCGTTTTGATGAAAACGCGGTCATGAACCGGTTAGCTTCGCAGCCGGTTATCGCGGCAGAAGTTACGAACTTGGCCGCGGCCGGAGCGACGGCCGGCCGCCTCCGGGTGCCCGCGGAGGGCCCCGCTCGACCGGTTCCGGGAGGGCGAGCGACGGGGCCGGTCGCGACCTGGCAGCCTGTGGTGGGGAGCCGCAACAAGGCCTGGCGAGAGGGGGGGCGAGCTGGCCTCGCCGGGCTCCCCGATCCGAGAAGTCCTGACCTCTAGATTCTAGCACTCCGGTCGGGGAACATTCAATCCATTTGCCGGCGCGAGGAGGGGCGGCGCCGCTCAGCCGCCCGGCTGCAGCGACCTCTCGATCTTGGCCCAGCTGTCGCGCAGGGAAACCGAGCGGTTGAAGACCAGGGCGCCGGGCCGGCTGTCTGCGAGGTCGACGCAGAAGTAGCCGTGGCGCATGAACTGGAAGTACTGCTCCGGCAAGGTCTTGGCCAGCCCCGGTTCGAGCCGGCAGCCGCGGAGCACCTGGAGCGATTCCGGATTGAGAAACTGCCGAAAGTCGCCTTCCTGCGCCCGGCCCACGGGATCCTCCACCGTGAACAGGCGATCGTAGAGCCGCACCTCGGCCTCCACCGCGTGCGGGGCCGAGACCCAGTGCAGCGTGCCGCGCACCTTGCGGCCGTCGGGCGTGTTGCCGCCGCGGGAGGCGGGATCGTAGGTGGCGTGCAGCTCGACCACCTCGCCCGTGACGGGGTCCTTCACGGCCTCGGTGACGGTCACGTAGTAGGCGTGCTTGAGCCGCACCTCCAGCCCCGGCGCCATGCGGAACCACTTCCGCGGCGGATCCTCGCGGAAGTCGTCCTGCTCGACCCACAGCTCGCGCCCGAAGGGGATCTCGCGCGTGCCCATGCCGGGGTCCTCGGGATTGTTGACCGCCTCGATGGACTCGAGCTGCCCCTCGGGGTAGTTGTCGAGGATCAGCTTGACGGGGCGCAGCACCGCCATGACGCGCGGCGCGCGCAGGTTGAGATGCTCGCGCAGACAATGCTCCAGCAGGGCGAGGTCCACGGTACTGTCCCGCCTGGCCACGCCGATGCGGTCGCAGAAGGCGCGGATCACCTCGGGCGGGTACCCGCGGCGGCGCAGGCCGCGCAGGGTGGGCAGCCGCGGATCGTCCCAGCCGCCGACCTGTCCGTCCTGGACGAGCTGGAGCAGCCGCCGCTTGCTCATGACGGTGGCGCCGAGGTTGAGCCGCGCGAACTCGATCTGCTGGGGATGGTAGACCTCCAGCCGATCCAAAAACCAGTCGTAAAGGGGGCGATGCACCTCGAACTCGAGGCTGCAGAGGGAATGGGTGACGCCCTCGATGGAGTCCTCGAGACCGTGGGCCCAGTCGTACATGGGATAGATGCACCAGCGATCGCCGGTGCGGTGATGCACGGCGTGGCGGATGCGGTAGATCAGCGGATCCCGCAGGAGCATGTTGGGCGAGGCCATGTCGATCCTGGCCCGCAGCACCCGCGAACCGTCGGGAAACTCACCGGCCCGCATGCGGCGCAGCAGATCCAGGTTCTCCTCGACGCTGCGCGTGCGGTAGGGGCTGTCCAGGCCGGGCTGCTTGATCGTGCCGCGGTACTCCTTGATCTCCTCGTCGCTCAGGTCGTCCACGTAGGCCAGCCCCTTCATGACGAGCTGCTCGGCGTAGACGTACATCTGCTCGAAGTAGTCCGAGGCGAAGAAGAGGCGGTCCTCCCAGTCGAAGCCGAGCCAGCGGACGTCCTCCTGGATGGCCTGGACGTACTCCTCCTCCTCCTTGGCGGGATTGGTGTCGTCGAAGCGCAGGTTGCACTTGCCGCCGTACTCGGCCGCGACGCCGAAGTTCAGGCAGATGGCCTTGGCGTGCCCTATGTGCAGGTAGCCGTTGGGCTCGGGCGGGAAGCGGGTCTGGACCCGCCCGTCGAACTTGCCCGTGCGGTTGTCCTCGTTGATGATCTGCCGGATGAAATCGATGTTGCCGGTCGGCTCCAGATCGGACATGTTCTCCATCCCCTCCGCAACCAGGCTCGCGGCCGGCCGCGACGCGCATAACCTACGGGCACGGCACCGCAATGTCCACCGTCATTCCCGCCCCGGGGATTCCGTCTAAACAGTTCCCGGGGTCATGACGTAATCTTCTCGACCGGAAGATTCGAGCCCGGGAGGAGGGCGCATGGACACGAGCCGGATCGACGCCCTGGCGCGGGCGAGCGAACGGGGGGATCGCGAGGCCTTCCACGAACTCGTGGAAATGCTGACCCGCCCCCTGCTGGCGGCGGCCTATCGCTACACCCGAGACTGGGAGGCCGCCCGGGACCTGACTCAGGACACCTGGATCAAGGTCTGGGAGCACCTGGGCCGCTACGATCCCGCCCGGTCCTTTAGGAGCTGGCTGCTGACCGTCCATCGCAACCATTGCCTCAGCCACCTGCGCCGCGCCTCCGTCCGCCGCGAGCTGGCCACCGAGGATGCGATCCTGGAGCGCACGGCCTCGGCCGATCCGGCACCCGACCCCCTGATGGCGGCCGGACGGACGGAGTTCGACGTTCTGCTCAGGAGCGCCCTGGCGCGGCTGCCGGAGAACCAGCTCCAGGTCTTCACCCGCGTGGACCTGGAGCAGGCCGACCAGGCCGAGGCCGCCCGCGAGCTGGGCATGAAGTTCTCGACCCTCCGCGTGACCCTCCACTTCGCCCGCCGGCGCCTGGCGGGCCTGCTGCGGGAGATGGGAGCCGAACCATGAACCGGAAGCTCACCTGCGAGCGTTTCCAGGACCTCCTGGACTTGCGGGCCGCCGGGCGGCTGGACGAGCAGGGCCGCGCCGCCCTCGCGAGCCACGCCGCCGGGTGCCCCGATTGCGCCCTGCTGCTCAGGGTCCAGGAGGCCCTGGCCCTGCCGCCGCCGGCGGAGCTGGAAGCTCGCGTGCCCGACGACCTGGTGACCGGCATGTGGGCGCAGGTCGAGCAGACCTTGCCGGCGCCGGATTCCGGGGCCGCCAAGACCTGGGCCCCCTGGGTGGGCCGCCGCCGCCGCGCCGCCGAGCGGGCCGGCGGCCGCGACCTCTCCTCCGGCCCGCTGGCGCCGCTGCTGGCCGCCGCGGTGATCCTGTTCGCCCTGCTGAGCGGCTACCTGTGGAGCGAGGTCCGGCACCTGCAGCGGCGGGAAGGGCGGCTGGCCGTGGAGCTGGCCCGCCAGGATCGCCTGGTGGACGGCTTCCTGCAGCTCGCCTCCGGCATCCTGGCCGAGCGCGGCCCCTGGACCCCCCTGCCCGCCGGCCAGAGCCGGGAGCGGTGGTCCCGCCCCGAGGCGGCCCCCACCCTGGGCGAGCTGACCCGGCTGCTGGGGCAGCTTCCGCCGGAAACCACCCTCCTGAGCGCCCCGGACGCCAGCGCCTTCTTCTGGAAACGGCTCGCCTGGAAGGGCCTGGCGGGCCAGGACCCGGGCGCACCGGTCGTCATGGACGACGGCCTGCAGGCGGCCGAGGCGCTGGCCCTCCTGCATTCCCTCCGGTTGACTCCCGAGGCCAGGATTCCCGCGCGCTGGTGGACGGCGCTGACCGAGGCCGACCTGCCGGTGGTCGGCTTCGCGGAAGCCCGGCGTCCGGCGTCGCACCGCGCACCCGCCATCCACGAGGAGCGTGAGCCATGACGTCGACGAGGTGGACGATCAGGATCGCCGGACCGCTGCTGGCCGGCACCGCCCTGATCCTGCTGGGCGGCTGCAACAGCTACGACTGCGAGGTGGTGCTGCGGCCGGACGGCAGCGGCACCCGCACCGTGACCCTGGAGGTGAGCGAAGATGTCCGGGCCGACGCGCAGGCGCTGCGCGAGATGGCCGTGCTCTTCCGCATGGGCGACGAGAAGGCCCCCTGCGAGGCCGTCCCAGGCGAGGCGAAGGGGGAGCAGAAGGGCTTCCGTTGCCGCTACGTGGCTCGGCGGTTGTCCGACTGGTCGGCGATGAGCGCCCATGTCATCGTCCAGGGCAGCCTTGGCGGAGACGCGCACCCGCGCGTGCGCCTGCAACAGAGCGTCGGCGTGGAGATGGGACACACCGCGCACGGCCGCAGCTACACCTACCGCGAGAGCCTGGCCTGGGAGGGGATCTGGGAGGCCGTGGCCGGCTTTCAGGCCCGGCTCTTCCGCCAGAAGATGGCCGCCGCCTATCCCTTCCTGGGGACGACGCAGCTCGCCGAGCTGGAAGGGTTCTTCGACGGCGCCATGCTCGTCGCCCTGCAGACGCAGCTGGACCTCGAGGAAGGCGAGGTTGCCCCTGAGCCGCTCACCAGCTCGGTGACCGAGCGGGCCACCCGTATCGTGCAGGAGACCCGACCCGCCGCGGACGTCTCCGGGCTCCACGACCTGGTCTCCGGCGTGGTTTCCGACGCCGACAATGCCATGGAGGACTTCCTGGACCAGAATCTGCCCGGCGTCGATGCCGCCGTGTTCACCAGCTACACGCTCAGGGTGAAGATGCCGGGGCGGATCGTCGAGTCCAACGCCACGCGGATCGAGGACGGCACGGCGATCTGGGAGCTGGACCTGGGCGATCCCCTCCAGAAGCCCGTGCAGCTGGAGGTTCGCTCGGAGCTGCCCGACTGATCTGCTGGCGGGCTCGGCGGTGCTCTGGTTCGTCCAGCCCCTGCGCTACAGGCGGGTCACGGCGCAGGCGGCGGTTCGTCCACCCACCGGGTGACGAAGACATTGGTCTCGCCGGGCTTGCCGTCGTGGCGGTTCGAGCAGAAGACGAACGTCTCGCCGTCGGGCGCCCACATGGGAAAGCCGTCGAAGCCCTCGCTGAAGGTGATCTGCTCCAGCCCGCTGCCATCCAGATTCACCAGGTAGAGATCGAACTCGCGGCTGTGCGGGTCCGGATAGTTGCTGGCGAAGATGATCTTGCGACCCGAGGGATGGAAGAACGGCGCGAAGGAAGCGCAGCCCAGCCCGGTGATCTGCCGCTGGTGCGAGCCGTCGGCGTCCATGAGCCAGATCTCCATGTGCGAGGGACGCACCTCGTGCTCGGCCAGCAGAGCGCGGTAATCGGCCAGCGCCTCCGGCGTCGCGGGATGGTCGGCCCGGTAGCAGATCTGCGTGCCGTCAGGCGAGAAGAACGCCCCGCCGTCGTAGCCCGGCGTGTCGGTCAGGCGCCGCACGTTCCCGCCGTCCGGGTCCATGGTGTAAATGTCCAGGTCGCCGTCCCGCACCGAGGTGAAGACGACGCGCCGGCCGTCCGGCGAAATGGTGGCCTCGGCGTCGTAGCCGGGGGTGGCCGTGATCCGCACCAGCTGCTGCGTCTCCAGATCCAGCGAGAAGATGTCGTAGCCGGGGTAGAGCGCCCAGACGTAGCCGCGGCTCATGTCCGGCGGGGGCGGGCAGTCCGGCCCGGCCAGATGGGTCGAGGCGTAGAGGATCCGCCGGTCGTCGCCGGTGAAGTAGGCGCAGGTGGTCCGCCCCCGGCCCGTCGAGACGAGCCGGGGCTCGCCGCCCGCCACCGGCATCACCATGATCTGGTCGCAGGAATAAGGGGGGCGCGTGGTCTGGAAGACGAGCTGCCGGCCGTCGTAGCTGAAGTAGGCCTCGGCGTTCTCGCCGCCGTCGGTGAGCATGGTCAGCGGGCCGAAGTGCTTCTCGCGGGGATCGGGGGCGTACGTTCGCGGGAGCGGCCGCGACGGCTCCGGCTGGTCGGCAGCGGCGAGGGCGGCCGGCAGGGCGAGAGGCGCCGCGACAAGCAGAGTGAGGAGAACGAGGTACGAAGTTCCAGATCTCCAGGGGCGCGAAATCGGCACGATCGCCAAGGGCGGAGCCTCCAGCCGGAGAATGCGGTTTTTTCTGGACTGGCAGAAGTTAGCGCGTGGCTCCAGAAATGCAACTAATTTAGTATATTTTTGTCGGCAACCAGGATGCGCCGATGACGAGCATGAGCGACCACCTACCTTTGCCTGCCTTGGTATCCCGTCCACCCAGCGGCTTCCCCGGCGCAGGTGGCCGGTAGCCCGGGATACATAGCCCGGGATACGGCTTGACCCCCCGCCCCGCTCAGCCTTACGATGCAGGTGGTCCTTTAACCGCGGCCCGTGAGCCCGGAAGGAAAGTGGCATGAGCCGGAACGATGAAACGCCCGTGAACGGCCCCCGCGCCGGCGCGGGTTTTTTTTCTTGGCGGTGGCCCGCGCGTCTGCAGGCGACCGCCGGTGACCACCTTTAAGTCGGCGTCCGTGAGCGCCGGAAGGAGGGAACCATGACCTGGTCCACATCCCCCACGCGATCATGCGAGAGCAGTGATCTCGCCTCCCCCGACCGCGGCGGCTTCCTTACCGTCGGCCTCGATCCGGAACACCGCGGCCTGGTGCCCGATCGGCCCCTGACCCGCGAGCGGGAGCAGGCCGTGCGCGAGCTGGTGCTGGCGCGAATCCACCGCTTCCTGGACGGTCACGGCTACGCCGCGGCCCCGCCCCGCCTGGCGGGGCCTTCCTTCCTGGAGGCCTTCCTCGGCTGGAGCCGACCCGGCTCCTGGTGCGAGGGCCGATGCGGCCGGCACGCTGCGACTCCGGCCGGCACCACCGCCGGGGACACCACGGCCATCGCCCTGGCCACCCGCACGCGCTCGCTCGAGGGGCTGTGCGACTTCCTGGAGTGGCTCGTGAAGGAAACCGCCGGCTGCCTGCACGCCGATCTGATCGGCGGGGCGAACGTCACCAGGCTGGACCGCATGCTCCACCTGGGCCATGCCCGCCTGGGTCTCGGCGAGGCCCGGGCGATCCTCGCCCGGCGCGGTTTCAGCCTGGCACCGGGCGGCGTTCCGGATCCGGAGGCCGCGGCCTCGCTGGTCCGCTACTGCGGTCTGCTGCCAGTCCAGCTGACCGGCTGCGGAGCCTCAGGTGGCCCGGCAGCGAGCGGCATGCTCTACCTGCTCCCCTTCGCCGGGAGGGCCGGCCGGGGCGTGGTCAGACGCGGCGGCGCCGGCGCCGTTCTGCAGGTGGAGGCGTTGCTGCGCTACTTCCTGGGCCAGGAGCGGCCCCGGGGCGCCGTCGCCCACGCTTGAGCAGTCCGCCGGCACAATCGGGCGACAGCCCCCGTGTTCTCCGGTTCCGGTCGAGCCGGTGCTGGAGGGTTGGCTCCTCTCGTTGTATCTTGAACAATACAATGAGATTCAGGCCCCGCCGGGCCAAGCGGGCGAGAGCGACGCGCGGCGCCCGATCCCGGCCCTTCGAAGGAGCATGACATGCCGTCCATCCCCACCGAGAAGCTCATCCAGCGCCAGATCCACCAGTGGAATCGCTACCGCGAGCTGCTGGCCACGGCGGAGAAGCCTGAAGAGGTCCAGCAGCGCCCCATCATCACCATCTCGCGCGAGATGGGGTCCGGCGCGCGGGAGCTGGCCCGCGCCCTCGCCGAGCGTCTGGACCTCGAGATCCACGGCATCTCGATCATCGACGAGATCGCCCGTGACGCGCGCCTGGAGCGCCGGGTCGTCGAGAGCCTGGACGAGCGGGTCCGCTCGCAGATCGACATGTGGGTGGCCGGCGTGCTGAAGCAGAGGATCTTCCTGCGGGACAACTACCACGTGGCGCTGGCGCGGGCGGTCCGCACGCTGGCCTCGCACGGGGGGGTGGTCTTCCTGGGCCGCGGCGCCAACCTGATCCTGGAGGAGGCCTGCTCGCTGCGCATCCTCATGGTGGCGGCCATGGACGTGCGCGTCCGCAACGTGATGCGCTACGAGGACATCGACGAGAATACCGCCCGGGAGCAGGTCGAGCGGGCGGATCGGGAACGGCGTGCCTTCATCGAGAAGGTCTTCCACGTGGATCCCAACGCCTGCCATCACTACGATCTGGTGCTGAACACCGAGCACTACGACCGGGCACGGCTGATCGATGTCGCCCTGGCGGCTCTGGAAGCACGGGGCACCTTCCGGCACTGAGTCGGGATGCGGAGATCGTCTCGGGCGCGGGAGGAGCGGAGCGGGGCGGCCTACGGCTCCCGGCCTCAGGCGATTTCACCGGCGGCGCGCTCGCGGCGGATGAGGATCAGGTTGCGCACGTAGACCACCTGCCCGAACGCCTGTCCCACGATGAAGACGGGATCGCGCCGCCAGATGGCGTAGGCCAGCAGCAGGAGCCCGCCCAGGATGCTCAGGTGCCAGAAGGCCAGGGGCACCGTGCTCCTTTTCTTGACCTCCGAGGCGATCCACTGCACGAGGAAGCGGGAGCCGAAGCAGATCTGCCCTGCGAATCCGATCAGGTACCAGGTCTTCATCACGTAGAATCCTTGAGCTTGTAAGTGAGGCGGCGCTTCTGCAGCCAGCGCACGCCTAGCAGGTCCTGCCAGGTGCGCCCCAGGCGCGAGAGATTGCCGTACTTGGAACGTCCGCCCAGGCGGGGGCGGTGGTTGACCTCGATCTGGACGATCCGGCAGCCCTCCAGCGTCAGCAGGACCGGCAGGAAGCGATGGGCGCCGTCGAAGTAGGGAATGCGCTGCAGCGGCTCGCGATGGTAGGCCTTCAGCGAGCAGCCGATGTCCTCGATCTCGTCGCCGGTGGCCAGCCGGCGGGCCCAGTTGGCGAAGCGTGAGCCCCAGCGCTTGGCCAGGGAGTCCTGCCTGGTGCGGCGGATCCCGCAGACCACCTCGCAGCGATCCAGCAGGGCGACGAGCCGCGGAATGTCCCGGGGATCGGACTGCCCGTCACCGTCCAGGGACACCACGTGGCGACCCCGGGCCTCGCGAAAGCCGCAGGCCATGGCCGCGGACTGCCCGGCGTTGCGGGCGAAGGTGATGACGCGCACGGGCGCATGACGAGCCGCGAGCCGGGCCAGCACCTCGGGCGTGCCGTCCCGGCTGCCGTCGTCCACGAGCAGGATCTCCACGCGCGCCGGGTCGTCCCCCACGGCGGCCACGATCTCCTCCACGACGGCGCCAATGGCCTGCTCCTCGTTGTAGATCGGGACGACGATGCTCAGTTCCGGGGTCATGACCACGATCTCTCCCTGCCGGGTCGGAGCCGGGACGCCGCGAGCGATCTCCGGCTATCAAGCTACGCCATCGCCGCGGCCGGCCAAGCAAAAATCCCTTCCTCGCCGCGGGGGCGTGACAAAATTCCCGCCAGGGTGGACAATGGAGAGGTTCCCGGCGGCGGCACCGGGACGCAGGATCGGCCGTGCCGCCCCGCCCGACCTCGACATCTCTCGCCCTGGGAGGTCCCGGTGCGTGACGCGCGACCCTTGCCGCTCGGGCTCTGCCTGCTCCTGCTGACTCTCCTCTGCGCAATTCTCTACGGTTACGCCATCTACCGGACGCCGTTCCGTGGGCTCTACGACGACGTGAACCGGTCGCTGATCGCGCGTTCCATGGCCGATTCGGGGCGGTGGGTGGTTCCCCGCTTCATCGGCAAGCCGATCTACACCAAGCCGCCCCTGATGTACTGGGTGGCGGGCGCCCTGTACAAGCTGACCGGCCGGCGGGACGAGCTGCCGGCGACGCTGTCCTCGGCCCTCTCCAGCTTCCTCGCGGTGCTGGCCACCTTCTGGGCCGGCAGCGTTCTCCTCGGACGCCGGACGGGCTTGAGAGCGGCGGTCATCCTGGCCACCTCCTACCTGTTCCTGATGATGGCCCGCCAGCCGCTGATCGACACGGTGATGATGGCCGGTTTCGCCATGGCCTATGCCTCCGCCGTGCAGGCAGCCTTCGCGCCCGGCCGCCTGGGCCTCTTCTGGTGGCTGCTCGCGGCGGCGGGCCTGGGCCTGGCGACCCTGGCCAAGGGACCGGTGGTCCTGCCGATCTTCCTCCTGATCCTGATCGGGAGCTGGCGGCGGGGGACCGGGGCCCGCAGGATCCTGGGCACCGCCCTGCTCGGCCTGCTGGTCTTCGTGGCGGTGGTGGCGCCCTGGTACGTGGTGCTCCTGCAGCGTGCTCCGGAGGCCGCGACCGTGTTGAAGGTGGAGCTGCTGGGGCGCTTCTCCGCGAGCAATCCCTTCCACGACTGGACCCAGAAGCCCTGGTGGTTCTACGGACCCGACCTCGTGAACTTCCTGCCCTGGCTCGCCGTTCTGCCAGCCGGCCTGGTGTTCGCCTTCCGGCGCCGCCGGGAGAGACCCTTCCGGTTGCTGCTCTGGTGGGCCGTGGGTGGTTTCCTGTTCTTCTCGTTCGCCTCGGCTTCCAAGCGCAGCTACTACCTGCTGCCCATCTATCCGGCCTTCGCGCTGCTGTGCGGCGCCGTCTGGAACACGGCGAGAGAGTCCTACCGCAGAGCCCTCCCGGAGCTGCTGCGGCACGCCGGGGCCGCGGCCGGTGCCCCGGGGCGGAGCCTCCCGCCCGTCGACTACGCACTGGAAGAGCCGACCCGGGAGGAAGCACCCGGCGATCCCGGAGTGGACCGGCTGCCCCGGCGGCTCGTGCTGTGGGGAGCGCTGCTGGTCGCCGCGGTGGTCGTCCTGGCGGGTCTGGCCACGATCGTCCTGCCCTGGATCTGCACCGTTCCCTCCCGCGCGCTGTTCGGCGTGGCGGGCGCAGCGACGGTCGTGATGGGCGCGCTGGCCGGCTACCGGATCCTGCACGTCCGCTGGCGCCGGGCCTTCAGCTCGCTGATCATCGGCCTCTGCCTGGTGTACCTGCCTTTCCTGGGCCGCATGGTGCCGAAGCTCGACAACTATTACTCCGGCCGCATGTTCTGGCGCTCGGCGGCCCAGGTGCTGGACGCCGAACCGGTTCCGCCCCTGCTGGCCGTCGTCCGTCACGACGATCGGCCCTTCGCCGCATTCTACCTGGATCGGCAGGACGTGGAGATCGTGGACGTGGCCGCGGTGGCGGCCCGGACCCAGGCGCGGGAGGGGGGTTACGTCATCGCCAGCCCGCAGCGCCTGCACGACATCGCGGGCCTGCGGCCGCTGCTGGTGCAGACGCTGCGGGCTCCCTGCGGTCGGGAGCGCCAGCTGGGTCTGTTCGCGATCCCCGGGCCGGCGGATCTTCTCCCACCCCCCGGCCAGGCGCCTGCACCCGAGGGAGGCTAGCCGGCCGTCAGGCCTGCGCCTCGTGCGAAGCCAGGGTGTAGAGCTGGCGACGGATCTTCTTGGTGGGCGTCTTCTCGAATTCCTCGGGATTGATGCGAATGCGAAACACCTTGCTGTAGGACGGCAGCATGGCGTTCAGCTGCCGGCAGTTCTCGTCCATGATCCGCCGCAGCTCCGTCTCGCCGACGTCGTCGGCGTCCACCTTCGCCATGTCCGGATACACCAGGGCCACCAGGACCCCGTTGCTCTCCACGATCAGCGACTCCTCCACGTAGGGCAGGTTGTTCAGCCGCGATTCTATCTCCTCGGGATAGATGTTCTGTCCCGACGCGGAGAGGATCATGTTCTTGGAGCGCCCCTTCAGCACGATGCAACCGTTGGCGTCGATGATCCCCAGATCGCCGGTATGGAACCAGCCATCGGCGTCCAGCGCCGCCGCGGTGGCCTCCGGGTCCTTGTAATAGCCGTCCATGATGTTCTCGCCGCGCAGCAGGATCTCGCCCACCTGCTGTTGCGGGTCGGGGCTGAGAACGCGCGCCTCGAGGTACGGGATGACGCGGCCCACCGAGTAGGGAGAGCGCCCGGCGTTGTGCGCGGTGTAGCTGATGAGGGGACCGCACTCGGTCATCCCGTAGCCGCAGGTGAAGGGAAAATCGATGAGACCGAGAAAGTCCTCCACCTCGCGGTTCAGGGGCGCGGCGCCGATGACGAGTTCGTAGAGGCGACCGCCGAAGGTCTCGAGCAGCCGCTCGCGTATCTGCTTGTACACCAGCCGGTTCATCAGCGGCAGCTTGAGCAGGACCTGCATCTTGCGCCCCTGCAGCAGGGCCTTCAGGCGGTTCTTGTAGATCTTCTCGATGATGAGCGGAACCGCCAGGATCAGCTTCGGCTTCACCTCGCCCAGGGCTTTCAGCAGGACCTTGGGAGTGGGTAGCCGGTCCAGGAAGGTGATGTGGACTCCCCGCGTGAAGGGGCAGAGAAACTCGAAGGCGCAACCGAAGGCATGCGCCAGGGGCAGGAACGAGAGCACCTCGTCCCCCGGGTGGATTTCCAGGTTGTCCCAGTAGAACTGCACGTTGGCCATCAGGCAGTTGTGCGAGAGCATGACCCCCTTGGAGAAGCCGGTCGTGCCCGAGGTGTAGATGATGGCGGCCAGCTCGGCGTTGCCGACCCGGGCAAAGCCGAGATCCCCGGCCGGTTCCACGCCGGGCTGGGGCCTGGTGAAGGAGGCCGCCGCCTCCTCGACCAGCTCGCGCGCGTCGCCGTCGTGGCAGAAGAGCGGCCGGAAATCCTTCAGATCGAGGATGGCCAGCAGCTGCTTCAGGCGAAGCTCCTCGATGCGGTCGTAAATGGCCTCGGAGACGAAGAGCAGCCTGGCATCCGAGTGGTTGATGATGTGGTGGATCTCATCGCCCGTGAACTCGGGCAAAATGGGCACGATCACCGCCCCGTAGGTGACGGTCGCCAGGTAGGTGATGCACCAGTGGGCGGAGTTGCGGCCCACCACGGCCACCTTGTCGCCCTTCTCGAGGCCGCAGGTGCGGAACAGGTGATGCAGCTGCCGCGTCCGGGCAGCCACCTCGCCGTAGCTCAGGGTCTCCCCCTGGAAGTCCGTCAGGGCGGGTGCGTTCCAGTGGCCACGGATGCTCGCGGCGATGGTCTCGACCAGGTTTCGCTTCAGCATGTTCGCCCCCGGGTCTGGAGGATCTCGCGATGGGGCCGGCACTCGATTCTAACAGAGTCGAGCCTGCGATTGAAGGACCGGCCGGACCTTCCGCGGCGGCTGGCGACCGCTCGCCGTCCTCGCTTCCCCTCGCCGGCGGGCCGGGCTATCTTCACCTGGTCGTCTCACGTCCCGTCCCGGAGGTCGCATGTCGCCCGCCGCCGTCATCTACTGGCTCGTCGGAGCGGCGGTGACCGTCTTCTGGGCGCTCTTCACCATCACTTCGCTGCGCGAGCACAGACCGCGGGCCGCCTGGTGGAGCAGCCTGGCCGGCCTCGCGGTCGCTGGCGCGTGGCTCGCCGCCGGAGTACGCGCGCAGCCGGCCGCCTGGCTGCGGCCGGCGATGGCCGCCCTGCCCCTGCTCCTGGCAGCCCTCTGCTTCCTGCCCCTCGGCCGGAGGCAAGGTTCGATGGGCACGCCGAGCGGAGAGCGCGTCGACGAGCGCGACGTGATCTTCTCGCGCGAGGAGTACCGTACGGGCAGCAAGAAGTACGTCCGCTACTACGCCCGCAGACCCGAACTCCAGCGGACGGACGATCGCATCCGCGCCCTCCCGGAGCTGCTGGCCCCTGGAGGCAAGTACTACGAACCCGCCCGTTCCCGCTACACCCGGGCCATCTTCGAGGTGATCGAGGGCTTGCTGGAGAAGGTGGACGGCCCCGTCGCGGCGCCGCCGTCCGCCGGGAAGGGCGAGGACGAGGCCGGCCCGGCCGCGCTCGCCGCCGCGACGGCCGACATCAAGGCGCTGGCCCTGCATCTGGGAGCCGCCGAGGTGGGCATTGCCCGGCTCGATCCCGCTTTCGTCTACTCCCACGTGGGACGCGGTCCGGAGCCCTGGGGGAGCCCGATCCGCAACGAGCACCACTTCGCCGTGGTGTTCTCCCTGCCCATGGACTACGCGCACGTGGAAGCGGCGCCGCGCCTGGCCATCACCGAGGAGTCGGCGCGGGAGTACCTGCAAGGGGCCGTCGTCTCCATCACGCTGGCAGCCCACATCCGCGGGCTGGGCTGGCCGGCCCGCGCCCACATCGCCGGCAGCAACTACCAGATCATGCTGCCGCCGGTGGCGGTGGACGCCGGTCTGGGCGAGCTGGGGCGCTTCGGCTACCTGATCTCGCGGCGTCTGGGCGCGCGGGTGCGGCTGGGCGCGGTGACCACGGATCTGCCCCTGGTACCCGATGTCCCGGTCCGCTGCGGGGTGCAGGAATTCTGCGAGATCTGCCGGCGCTGCGCGGAAAACTGCCCCTCCGGCTCGATTCCCGGAGGCCCGCGCAGCGTGATCCGTGGCATCGCCAAGTGGCCTCTCGAGGTGGAGAGCTGCCTCGCCTACTGGCGCTGGCTCGGCACGGACTGCGGGATCTGCATGCGGGTCTGTCCCTTCAGCCATCCCCGGGCCCTGGTGCACGACCTGGTGCGCGCCGGCATCGCCCGCTCGGCCTTCGCCCGGCGGATCGCCCTCCTCGGCGAGGACCTCTTCTACGGCCGCCGGCTCACTCGAGAGTCAGCGTCTCGCCCGGCTTGAGGACCACCGGCTCGGCCGACGTCTCGGACTTCACCCGCGCCGCCCAGGCCCGGGGATCCTGCTTGATGACCTCGAAGGTATCGTAGTGGATGGGCACGACCTGCGCCGGTTCGATGAGCTTCACCGCCCGCAGGGCATCGTCCGGCCCCATGGTGAAGTTGTCACCGATGGGCAGGATGGCCAGATCGATCCCCTCCTCGCCGATCAGCTTCATGTCGTAGAAGAGGCCCGTGTCGCAGGCGTGGTAGATCTTCCGGCCCTCCAGGTAAAAGAGGAAGCCCACCGGATTGCCCCCGTAGCTGCCGTCGGGCAGGGCCGAGCCGTGATGGGCGATGGTCAGCTTGACCCGCCCCCAGGGGTAGTCGAAGCCGCCGCCGATGTGCTGCGGGTGCACGTTCTGGACCCCTTGGCCGGAGAGCCAGTTGGCGATCTCGTAGTTGGTGATCACCTCGGCACCCGTGCGCTTGGCGATGGCCACCGTGTCCCCCACGTGGTCGCCGTGGCCGTGGGACACCAGGATGGTCCCGGCCTGCACCTTGCCGGCATCGATGGCCGCTTGCGGGTTGCCGGTCAGGAAGGGGTCGGTCAGCAGCTTGGCGCCACCCGTCTCGATCAGGAAGCAGGCGTGCCCGTACCAGGTCAGCTTGACGCTCATGACGAGGCCTCCTCAGGCAGGAGGGGAAATCGCTACCATCACCGCCCATTCTAGCCAAGAAGGCGGCCGGCGCCAACGCCGCGCGGCGGCCTTGCCCCGGCCGCGGGCGCCGCTGCGCTCTACGGCTGCTCCCAGCGGACCTCGCCGCGCGGCGTCAGCTCGAAGCAGTTGCTGGCGGCGTGGTACGTGGCCGCCAGCTCGGCCCGATAGGGCTCCAGGGAACGGGCGATCGCCGGCGGCAGGCCCTCCGCCCAGGCCACCGTGTGCGGCGTGTCCCCGAAGCGCTGCACCTCTGCCGCCAGCTCGTCGCGCCAGGCGGCCGCCCGGGGACCGGCGCCGGTCGCGGGCAGGGACGCCAGCTGATTTTGCAGCAGGGCCAGCATGTCGCGCCGGTAGCGGCCCCAAGTCTCGGCGCGTCCGAAGGTGCCCTCGTCGTCGAAGAGGCGCTCGCTGCGGGCGGGGCCCCCTGCGCGTTTTCGCTCGACGATCAGGGGTCCATCGTCCGGAGCGTGGCCGAGGAAGGAATCGTAGCTCAGGCAGTAGATGTAGGTGTACTCGCCGGCCCCCATGTCTTCCGCCAGCAGCAGGTGGTTCCGCCGATCCAGGTAATCCGTGACGAGAGGCAGGAGTCGGCCGAGAGCCCGGAAGACCTCGATGACCTTCCTGAAGGACCTTCCGTGCTCGCGCAGGGCGCCAGGAGGGAACTCCGCGAGGAACGTGTCCAGCCGGTCCAGGTCCCCGCCCAGGCTGTCCCGCACCGCCAGGAAGATCTCCATGCGCACCGGCGACACCGCGCCGTCGCCCGGGGGGGTCCAGTCCTGGACCTCACCGTGGGCCTCCACCAGCTCGTCGTAGCTCTGCCGCACCTCCTGGACACCGTGCAGCTTGCTGCGTACGAAGAGGTAGCCGCCCCCCGCCAGCAACAGGCCCAGCACGATCACGACGCCGCAGCCGATGCCGCAGCCCACGAGCCAGTTCCGGGTGTTGCCCGCCATGTTGCATCACCGCCCTTCGCGCCGTGCCCTCACCTCAGCGGTAGCCGGGCGGCCGGCGCTGGTGGAAATCCGTGGCTTCCTGGTAGGCGCGCGCCACCGCCAGCACCGTCGCCTCGTCGAAGAGCCGCCCGATGAAGGTGATGCTTCCGGGCTCGTTCTCCTGGCGGAACCCGTCCGGCACCACGACGCAGGGATGGCCGGTCAGGTTTGTCACCAGCAGATTGTCGCCGCCGAAGGACGGGCTGACGTAGACGTCGTAGCCGTCCATCAGCTGCGCCATCCGTTCGATCAGCAGGGTGCGGATCCGGTTGGCCTGCAGGTATTCCACGGCGGGAATGAAGCGAGCGGCCCGGAAGACGTTGGGCCAGGCGTTGCGGACCTGACGCACCATCAGGTCGTCGCGCCCCGAGCGGGTCAGCTCGTCGAAGGCGGCCGCCGCCTCCGCGCTCAGGATGAAGGCCAGGTCGCCGGCCGGCAGATCCGGCAGCGCCATGGGCTGCGGATCGGCCCCGAGGGAGCGCAGGACCTCGAGAACGGCCCGATCCTGCTCTCTGGCGGGATCCTCCTCCGCGGCGAAGGCCGCCTCGAGGTAGCCGATGCGCAGGGTCGAGAGATCCACGTCCGCCCGGTAGGGAAACGGGGCGTCCACCACCGTGGCATCGCGCCCGTCGGATCCACGGATCGCGTCGAAGACCAGGGCGCAGTCCTCCACCGTCCGGCAGATGGGCCCGACCTTGTCCATGGACCAGCTCAGGGCCATGGCTCCGGCGCGGCTGACCCGCCCGAAGGTGGGCCGCAGGCCGGTCACGCCGCAGCGCGTGCAGGGCGAGACGATGGAGCCCCAGGTCTCGGTGCCGAGGGCGAAGGGCACCAGCCCCGCCGCTACCGACGCCGCCGAACCGGCCGAGGAGCCGCTCGAGCCCTGTTCCGGGTTCCAGGGATTGCGCGTCTTGCCGCCGAACCAGACATCTCCCCAGGCCAGGGCGCCGAGGGTCAGCTTGGCCACCAGCACGGCCCCGGCGGCATCCAGCTTCTCCACCACGGTCGCCGTGTCGTCGATGAACTGGCCCTCGTAGGGCTTGGCGCCCCAGGTGGTGGGCGCGCCCGCCACCGCGAACAGGTCCTTCACGCCGCAGGGTATCCCGTGCAACGGTCCGCGATCGCGGCCCGCCGCCAGCTCGGCGTCGGCCTGAGCCGCCGCCGCCAGGGCCCGTTCCGGCAACAGCGTGACCACGCACTCCAGCCGCGGGCCGTACTGCTCGAGCCGCTCCAGGCAGAGCCGGGTCAGCTCCACGGAGGTGACCTGCCCGCTGCGCAGCAGGGCGCCCAGCTCGGCGATGGACATGAAGGCCAGATCCGCGGCATCGTCGGGTCGCGTCACGCCGCCCGGGTTGCTCCAGATGGCCGGCCGGACCGGGATGTCGGGCGCACTTCCGGGAGGCAGGGCGCGGAAATAGAGGGCCGGCGGCACCGCGTTGTCGAGGTGCAGGGCGCGCAGCTCGCGATAGCTTCCCAGCTGATCGCCGAGGTCCGGCAGCAGCGAATCGATCTCCACGGGCGTGAACTCCAGGCCGATGACGGTGGCGGCCTGCTCCACGGCCGTGGCGGACAGCGAATCCCGGGGCGCAGTCTCCTGGGCCGGACAGGCAGCGCTCAGCAGCAGGAGCCCGGCGGCGAGCAGGCCGGGCATCACTCGGCGGTGACGGGCGGATTGCTTCATGGTCGACCCCTTTCCGGACTCGCCGGCGCCTCGCCAGCGGCCACCGCCAGCTTAGGACATGGGAGGCCCGCCGTCAGCCCCCTTCGCGGGCATCGCCCGAGCGTCCCCTTGCTCCTCCGGCACCTCCGGCACCGGGGGTTGTCCCCGCAATGGCCGCGGTCTACAATACCCGAGTCCCCGAACGGAGCCCTGCACCTGCGAGGAGACCACGCCCTTGCCTTCCGCCAGCCCCGGATTCCTGCTGCTCGGCGCCCTGGGAGGCATGCTCCTCGCTGCGACCGGCAGCCCAGCTCTCGCCTCCGAGGTGCCCAGCATGGAAATCGGCAGCCTGATGCCGGACAGCCTCGGTGCCTGGCACCGCACCGGCGAAGACGCCCGCTACGACCGGCAGAGCATCTTCCACTACATGGACGGCGCGGCCGAGGTCTACCTCTCCTTCGCCTTCCGGGAGCTGCTGGTCCGGACCTATGCGGGACCGGACGGCGCGCGGCTGACGGCCGAACTCTACGACATGGGACGTGACAGCGAAGCCTACGGCATCTTCAGCCGCAACCGCCAGGGACCCGAGGCGGGCGTCGGACAGGGCTCGGAGTTCCGCTCCGGCTACCTCGTCCTGTGGCAGGGCCCGTACTTCGCCACCGTCTATGCGGACCGACAGGGCCCGGATCAGGAGGCGGCCGTGCGGGGGCTGGGAGCCGCCATCGCGCAGGGCATCGGCATCACCGGTCGCGAGCCCGCCCTGCTCGATCGCCTGCCCCGTGCCGATCTCGTGCCCGGATCGCTGCGCTACTTCCACCTCCATACCGATCTGAACCAGCACTACTTCGTGGCCGACGACAACATTCTCGATCTGGGGCCGGATACCGAGGCGGCCCTCGCCGGCTACGAACGGGGCGAGGAGTACGCCTACCTGCTGATCGTCCGCTACCCTACACCCGAACGCGCCCGGGCGGCTTTCGCCGCTTACCGCGAGGCCTTCCTGCCCGAGGCGGCGGCGGGGGAGCCGGTGCAGATCGAGGACGGCACGTGGTCGGCAGCCGTCCGCAGCGGCTCGTACCTGCTCGCGGTCTACGACGCGCAGTCGGCGGCACGGGCCACGGCGCTGCTGGCTGCCGCGAGGACCAGCCCGGAAAGGAGCCCGCAATGAACAAGGAGCAGCCGCTGACCCGTCGCGATTTCCTGCGCGAGGCGGCCTGCGGCGCCGCCGGCCTCGCCCTCGGTCTTCCCCTGGCCGCGGCGAGGGCGCAGGACGGCGCCCCGGCCGCGGCGGCCACGGACTCCGCCGGTGCGGCCGGTGCGACGACCTCCCGGGTCGTGCTGGTCCGCCACCCTGACGCCCTGGATGCCGCGGGGCAGCCGAACGGGCCGGTGGTGGCCCGCATGCTGGACGAAGCCGTCTGCGCGCTGCTGGACGAGGAGGAGCCGCCCGCGGCCTGGCGGCGGTTGCTGGGTCCGGAGGACGTGCTCGGCATCAAGACCAACGCCTGGCCCAAGCTGCCCACGCCCGCCTGCCTGGAGCAGGCCATCGCGGAGCGGGCCCGGCAGGCCGGCATCCCCGCGCGGGACATCGCCACCCGCGACCGGGGTGTCCTGGACGATCCGGTCTTTCAGCGGGCCACCGCCCTGATCAACGCCCGCCCGCTGCGCACGCACCACTGGGCGGGAATCGGCGGCTGCCTGAAGAACTACATCATGTTCGTGCCGGAGCCCTGGCAATGGCACGCCGATTCCTGCGCCGACCTGGGCGGCCTCTGGAAGCTGCCCGCCTGCCACGGCCGGACCCGCTTGAACGTGCTCGTGGTCCTCACACCGCTCTTCTACGGCATCGGTCCGCACCACTTCGATCCCCAGCACGTCTGGCCCTACCGGGGCCTGCTGGTGGGCACCGATCCCGTCGCGCTCGACGCCACCGGCGTGCGCCTGCTGGCGGAGAAGCGGCGGCGCTTCTTCGCGCGCCCGCCGCGGGGCGGCACCTCCTCCAAGCACGTTGCCCTGGCCGAGACCAGGCACGGCATCGGGGTGGCCGATCCGGAGCGGATCGAGCTGGTGAAGCTCGGCTGGCCGGACGAGGCCCTGATCTGA
>CAZGEC010000044.1:0-29648 GCA_964524645.1 uncultured Fibrobacteraceae bacterium
CCATGGCCCTGGGGTCGGACGACAATTGGGGCAGTCGGATGAGCACCCCAAAAAACGACTCGCATGTACTGACGAATCCCGGGACACCCGACGGGCGGGAGGGTGGGGAGAACATTCCTACCGCCGTGTGGATCACCAGCCTGCCTTTCTTTGACACGGGGAACACATGTGACAACATCGACGACTACGACTACGCATGTCCGTATCCTAACTCGACGTCGCCTGACGTGGTGTACGCCTACAGGCCGCTCGGTGACGTGCTCGTCAGTTTCGACCTCTGCTATTCCACGTATGACACCAAGGTGTATGTGTACGAAGATGCCGTTGGGACACCGATCGCCTGCAACGACGACTACTATTTCGGACCACCATGCTACGAATACACCTCATACATTGAATGCCTCATGAGGGCGGGCCACGACTACTACATCGTCATTGACGGCTACGGTGGCGACTGCGGCAACTACGTGATCGAATTCCCGGGCCCTCCCCCGCCTCCTCCTGTTATATGCCCCCCGGATGGTGTGCTGGAGGGCGAGCCTGAGCTGTACGACGGCTATACGGACAGCTGGAACGCGGGCTGCAACAGCAACCCGCCGTCCTGGAACGTCATCTACAACTGGCAGACCGTCGACACGGAGTGTGGCTGGCTGTGTGGAAGCGGCGGCTGGTTCCTGGGTGGTGATGGCATCCAGAACCGCGACACCGACTGGTACCCAGTCACGGCAGCAGGCACATCGATGACGATGACCGTCTGGTCCCCCTATACCTGCAACATGCTCGTGCTCAACAACTGCTACCCGACGTGCGAGCCCGCTCCGGCCGTTCTGTACAGTGCCGACACGAGCGGCGGCACCGGCACGTTGACCTGGGCGACGACGCCCGGCGAACAGTTCGTTCTCTGGGTCGGCTCCAACGTGTTCAGTCCGCCCGGGGGCGGGACGTTGGGCCAGTTCGACTACCTCATGGAAGTCTGCGGCCACATGACGTCCATCATCGCGACCGAACACGCGAGCTGGGGTAGCGTCAAGAGCCTCTACAGGTGATCGGCCGGCTTCATCATGATAGAATCTCTCCAGCCGGTTAATCGGCTGGAGGGCGACATGTTGTTGGGAATCCGGAGATTATCAGCGTTCTTTTTGTGTCTTGCTCTGTGTGCCGTGGCCGTGACGGGCGGCTGGGCACAGGAGTGCCTCCACTACGATCAATATATCCACTGGACGGCGGAGGTGGACACTGAACCGGCGTACGACCTGGCGATCGAGGGACGTCTGGCCTTGACCGTCGGCTTGTACGAGTTCGGGATTCTCGATGTCACGGATCCCGATGCGCCGGTGCCGCTCGGCGCCGTCGATCTGCTCAACGGGAACGGGATCGTCGTGCGGGATAATCGCGCCTACGTGGCTGCGGGTGGTCCCATGGAAGCCACCGGCAGGCTCGATATCGTCGACATATCCAGCCCGGAAAGCCCATACGTGCTCGACTCGGCCCTGACCCCGCAGCCCGCCCAGGCCGTCGTCCTGGCGGACAGCCTGCTGGCCGTGGCGACCGGCTGGGCCTGGGAAGGGCCGGGAATGCTGCTGATGATGAGCCCGCAGGTCGAAGGCCAGGCGAACCTGATCGGGTCGCTGGAACTCCCGGATGCCGCCATCGGCGTGGCCGTGGCCGGCAACGCGGTGTTCGTCGCCTGCAGTGATTCCGGTCTCTACGTCGTCGACATCTCCGACCCGGCGGCGATGGCGATCATCGGATCCAATGATCACAGTTCGGCCACGGATGTGCTCGTCCGGGACGGCTACGCCTTCGTCCTGTCCGCCGACGGCCGGCTGGTCGTGGACGACGTCTCCACTCCCGCAGATCCCGTGTTCCTGAACGAGCTGCCGCTCGATGCGGTGGCCTACGACCTGGCCCTGGATGGTGACTTCGTGTTCCTGGCCGGCGATCCGCAAGGCTTGCTGGTGGTCGATATCTCAAACCCCGCGGTCCCGGTTTTGATCGGCGGCCTGGACTACTTCGACGCCTCGTCTATCGCCGTGGCGGCCGGCAGTGCCTTCGCGACCGAGAGGGGCGGCTCGCTGCACGTCTTCGATGTTTCCCAGGTGTCCTTTGCGCCCGCAGCCGGACGTCTGTCCTGGACCGACGATGCGCTGGACATCGCGCTGGCAGGAGAGCTGGCCTATCTGGCGGACGGTGACGGCGGCGTGCGGATCATCGACATCAGCGAGCCTGGCGCCCCCCAGATCGTCAACACGATCGATACGGCTGAGCGGGCTTTCTGCCTGGCCCTCGACGGCGATCGCGCCTACGTCGCGGATCTCTGGCCGGCGGTCCTGTACGTCTTCGACATCGTCGATCCTCTGGACGTTCGCCTGCTGGGAACGTTGGAATTCCCGGGCTTCTCCGCAACCGATGTGGCCGTGGCCGGCAACCATGCCTACCTGGCCGGCTACTGCAGCGGGCAGGTCCACTGCGATGCGTTGATCGTCGATGTCTCGGTGCCCGAACAGCCGCAGCTCGTCGGCGCGCTGCCCATGTCCGGACAGGCCAGGGGCCTCGCCATCGCCCGCAACTACGTCTTCGCCGCGGCCAGCAACACGGTGGACGGCCTGCAGATCTTCGACGTGTCCCAGCCCGAGGCGCCGCTGCCGGTCGGGGATCTGGTCACCGGCGGCTATCCCATGGGCGTCGTCGTGGCGGGCGATCGGGCCTATCTCGCCCTCGCATCGGCGGGCCTGATGATCATCGACGTCGCCGATCCCGCAAATCCCTGGGTCCTCAGCACGACCGACACCCCGGGCTCGGTCTACGACGTCGCCCTGCGAGGGGATCTCGCCTACCTGGCCGACCGGGCCGGGGGCCTGCAGGTCGTCGACCTGAGCGACCTGGCCCGGCCGCAGCTCCTCGGCGCGCTGGAGACGCCCGGCCTGGCCTACGCCGTCGCCCTGACCGACCGGTACGCATTCCTGGCGGAACAGGGAAACGGGCTCGAGGTCGCCTGGCTGCAATGCGATCCTCTGGCCGCCGTCGGTGGTGATGATCCCGGCCGGATTCCCGCGCCTCTGGACTTGCGGGTCCAGCCCAATCCGTTCAATCCACGCATCACGTTTCGCTTCGACCTGCCGCAGGCCGGCCGCGTCATGCTGGCGATCTACGACGTGCGGGGCGCCCGGGTGGCCACCGTCACGAACGCGGATCTTCCGGCGGGGGAGCAGAACCTGACGTGGACGGGAATCGGCCAGGACGGCACGCCGGTGCCCTCGAGTGTCTACTTCGCGCGCCTGGACACGCCGGCGGGGGGGCGCACGGAGAAGGTCACCCTCGTTCGGTAGGCAACCCAGAGCCCGCCTGCCTCTCCAGCTCTTTGAGGCAAGAATGCCCTCCATACGTGGACCTGGCAGGGTCTTGCGGGCCCGGCGGAACTCCCTGTGTCCCAACCCGTTCAAGCTTACCGAACACTATCGCAAGGCCTGCCTCGAGCCGCCCGCATCTCCAGCGTCCGCCACAGGGTGACTGCTTGACCCCTTGCACGAGGAGAACTCCTTCATGCACCGACTGTTCGCCCCTCGCATCCGATCCAGGGCGCTGCCCCACGCCAGCGGAGTTTCCTGGCCCTGGCTCGCGCTCCTCGCCCTCGTCCTGGCCCTTGCCGGTCCCTGCCTGGCCGGCAGCGGAGGGCAGGCCGCCGCGGCCCCGGCCGTGGCGACCGCAGCCGGCGAGGCGGGACTGGCCGGCGACGACCTGTCCGTGCAGGATTCCGCGGGGAATTCGAGCGCGGCGGGCGGCTCGGCGGTCGTCCTGATCCCCAGCTTCATGGGGTGCGCCTACGGGTACCGCCACGTGGTCCCGGAGCTGAACCATGCCGGCCTCAGGACCATCGTCGTGGAGCCGCTCGGGGTCGGCGATAGCCCCAAGCCCCGCGACGCCGACTACAGCCTGACCGCCCAGGCCGCCCGCATCGGGGCCGCGCTCGACCGCCGCGGGGTCCGACAGGCGATCATCGTGGCCAACGGCGCGGCGGCCTCCACGGCCTTCCGGCTCGCCCTGGCGCGGCCCGGACTGGTGACCGGGATCGTTTCGCTGGAGGGAACCCCGGCCGAGACCTTCGGCACTCCCGGGATGCGCAAGGTTCTGACCATCGCCGGGCTCGCCAGCAAGCTGGGGGGCCAGAGCTTCATGCGGAACAGGCTCGAAAAGGCGCTGCAGGGCGCCAGCGGGGACGCGAGCTGGCTCGACGGCCTCACCTTCCACCGCTACTACGCGAGCTTCGGACGGGACATGGACGCCACCATCGCGTCGCTGCAGGCCATGACGAACGCGGAGGAGCCGGAGCCGCTGGCGCCGCGACTGCCGCTCGTGAAATGCCCGGTCATCATGCTCGTCGGGGAGGCGCCGCATAGCGGCTCGGTGAGCGAGGCGGAAATCGCCCGGATGCAGGACGCGCTCCCCGATCTCTCCGTTCGCCGCCTGTCCGGCTGCGGGCACTACGTCATGGAGGAGCGGCCTGCCGATGTCGTCTCGGCGGTGCAGGCCCTGGCGCCGAAGCTGCTCGCGTCGACGGCGGCGGACCGCGACATTCCAGTCCAAGCCTTGACATGTCGGTGAAATTTGTCTACCATGTCGTCGTTTTTCGATGAAAAATGACGACGAGGTGGACAAAATGCTTCAGCGAGTCCTCCGGGCGCCCGGGCAGAGCTTCTTCCTCTTCGGTCCCCGCGGATCGGGAAAGAGCACCTGGCTGCGGGCGGAATTCCCGGATGCCCATTATGTGGATCTGCTCTCCGAGGCAACCTACCAGTCCCTCCTCGCCGATCCGGGCCTGTTCGCAGCCGAGCTGCGAGCCGTCGATCCCGCCCGCTGGGTGGTCTTGGACGAGGTGCAGAGGCTTCCGAGCCTCTTGAACGAGGTCCATCGGTTCATCGAAGAGCGGCGCACGCGCTTCGTGCTCTGCGGATCGAGCGCGAGAAAGCTGAAGCGGGCCGATGTCAACCTCCTGGCCGGCCGGGCCCTGAAGCGGACCATGCACCCCTTCATCCCGTCGGAACTGGCCGAGCAGTTCGACTTCGACCAGGCCCTTCGTTTCGGCCTGCTGCCGATCGTCTGGGACTCGAGCGAGCCGGCGGAGACCCTCGCCGCGTACACCCAGCTCTACCTCCGGGAGGAGATCCAGGCCGAGGCGGTCGTGCGCAACCTGCCGGGGTTCTCGAGGTTCCTGCCCATCGCCGCGCTGTACCACGCCCAGGCGGTCAACGTGACGAACATGGCCCGCGAGGCCGGCATCGCGCGGACGACAGCGATCGGTTACCTCGGAATCCTGGAAGATACGCTGCTCTGTTTTCAGGTCCCCGGACTCGAGGCCAGGCTCAGGATCCGGGAGAAGAAGCACCCGAAGTGGTACTGGTGCGATCCCGGCCTGGTCCGGGCGATGAAGCGGTCGTCCGGGCCGGTCCTCTCCGAGGAGAAGGGAGCCCTGTTCGAGGGTCTGGTCGCCCAGCTGCTGCGGGCCTACCGCGACTATGCGGGAATCTGTGACGAGATCTCGTACTGGTCCGCGGGCGGCCGGGAAACGGAGGTCGACTTCGTTCTCGCTCGGGGCACCCAACGGATCGCGATCGATGTCAAGTCGGGCCGGCAGTTTCACGAGCCGTGGTGCCGTGGCTTGCGGGCCATCGCGCCCCTCGATGGCCTGGTGCGACGGCTCATCGTCTATCCCGAAGGCCCGCCGATGCGCACGGAAGACGGCATCGAGGTGACGTCCTTCGCGCGGTTCGCGGAATTGTTGGCCGGCGGAGCCATCTGGCAGGACGGGGCTGTTTGATCGCTGAAGGGAAAGTACCTCGGGAGACCCTTGCAGAGAATCCTACCCCCGGACATGGGATTTGTTGTTTAGAGCGCGGGCGGCGCACCTGTCCTCCGGATGCCGCCGCCGGCAACCAGGACTCCAGGTTGGGCGGTGGCGGCCGATGAGGGAACGATGGCTCGAGTTGAATTCGCGAGTCATCATCTGCTGGAGATGACCCATCTCGCCACTGGAGGATGTTCTCATGTTGCCCCACCCTCGGTCCGGCGGGGCCCGGCATGGGCTCACCGTTCTGGCGATTCTCGGCTGTCTGGCCCTTTCCGCCTGCGGAGTCGCGACGTCGCGGGGCGGTTCAGCGGAGCAGATCGCGCTCGATTCGATCGTGAAGATCGTCGTCGGCTGCAGCTACCCCGATCTCGCCTCGCCGTGGCAGAAGAGGCCCATGGATCAGGTGAGCGGCTCGGGAGCGATCATTGCCGATCATCGCATCCTGACGAACGCCCACGTCGTCGTGTACGCCGTCGATATCCAGGTCTCGCGTCACGGTGATCCCGAGATGTACGCGGCCAGGGTGCTGTCCATCGATCACGAGAGGGACCTGGCGCTGCTGACCGTCGACGATCCGGCCTTCTTCGAGCACGCGACGCCCCTCGAACTCGGACCGCTGCCGAAGCTGCAAAGCCCCGTCGAGGTCTGCGGATATCCCCTCGGGGGGAAGTCGTTATCGGTGACGGAGGGCGTCCTTTCCCGCATTGAGACGGACCTGTACTCGCACTCCTTTCGCGAGAATCTGCTGCTCCAGCTCGATGCGCCCATGAACAGCGGCAACAGCGGCGGACCCGTCCTGAGCGACGGTCGACTCATCGGGCTCGCGATGCAGGTTCTCGAGGAGGCCGAGAACATCGGCTACTGCATTCCTTCTCCGGTGATCGAGCAGTTCTTTCAGGACTGTGAGGATGGGGTCATCAGCGGGCCACCGTCCCTGGGTGTCCTCCTGCAGCCGATGATGTCGCCGGCGCTGCGCCAGGCCCTGCACATGTCGAAGGGGACGTCCGGAGGTCTGGTCAACTGGGTTCTTCCGGGCACCCCCGCCGAGGGCGCGCTCGAGGTCGACGACGTCATCCTGCGGATCGACGGACATGACGTGGCCAACGACCTGACGGTGGACCTGAAACCCTACGGTCGTCTGGACTGTGGCTATCTCGTGACCCGGAAGCAGGTCGGCGACAGCATGGCGGTGACGGTGTGGCGCGACGGGAAGCGGCGCGAGGTGCAGATCGGACTCGAGAACGTGCCCGACCTCGTGCCCGGGCCGCAGCACGACGACCGGCCCGAATACCTGATATGCGGCGGTCTGGTGCTGGCCCCCTTCGACATCGCGTACCTGTTCCTGTTCGACGAGTTTCCCGACAACCTCGCCTCCGCGGCCTTCGCTTACAACGAGCGGACGGACGATCGACGGCAGGCCGTCGTGCTGGTGCGGGTTCTGCCCCATCCCATCAACAAGGGGTATCACGAACTCGAGGACATTCTCCTGACCGAGGCGATGGGCGAGAGGGTGCGGGACTTTGCTCATCTGAAGCAGCTCCTGGACGATCCGGCGGGCGACTGGATCGACCTCCGCTTCGACGATCACACGCGAGTGATGCTTCCCGTCTCCGAGCTGCAGCACGCGAACGCCGAGATCATGAAGCGGTACAATGTCCACGAAGCTCAGGTCTCCCTGAACGCCCGCTCCGAGGAGTGAGGGCCTGGAAAGGGGGCGCAAGTGGCGGTATGCCACTAGATTGAAGACCTTGGCACCACCGAAGGGACGGGGAACGTGAAGGTGTGGCCGGGTCAGCCCTATCCGCTGGGGGCCGTCTACGACGGGGCGGGGACGAACTTCTCGCTGTTCTCGGAGGTGGCCGAGCGGGTCCAGCTGTGCCTCTTCGACGAGGAGGGGCACGAATCGCGCATCGATCTGCCCGAGGTGACCGGCCACTGCTGGCACGGGTACCTGCCGGCCGTCGAGCCCGGCCAGCGCTACGGCTTTCGCGTGCAGGGGCCCTGGGATCCCGAGAAGGGCCGGCGCTGCAATCCCGCCAAGCTGCTGCTCGATCCCTACGCCAAGGCGATCGACGGCCAGGTCCGGTGGGACGAGGCCGTCTTCCCGTACACCTTCGCCGGCGGCCCCGAGGCGCGCAGCGAGAGCGACAGCGCCCCCTACATGCCCAGGAGCGTGGTTCATCAGCCCCACTTCGACTGGAGCGGCGACCGGCGCCTGCAGCTGCCCTGGCACGAGACCATCATCTACGAGACGCACGTCAAGGGGCTTACGGCGCGCCATCCGGAGGTGCCGCCCGAGCTGCAGGGCACCTACGCCGGGCTGGCCCACCCCGCGGTCGTCAAGCACCTGAAGGATCTCGGGGTGACGGCCGTGGAGCTGATGCCGGTCCACCACTTCATCCACGACAAGCGCCTGGTGGACCAGGGCCTGAAGAACTACTGGGGCTACAATTCCATCGGCTATCTCGCCCCGCAGAACGAGTATGCCGCCGACAAGCGTCCCGGCGGTGCCGTGTCCGAGTTCAAGCAGATGGTGAAGGCTTTGCATCAGGCCGACATGGAGGTCGTCCTGGACGTGGTCTACAACCACACGGGCGAGGGGAATCACCTCGGGCCGATGCTGTGCTTCAAGGGGATCGACAACGCCTACTACTACCGCCTGGAAGACGATCCGCGTCACTACCTGGATTACACCGGCACCGGCAACAGCCTGAACATGCGCAACCCGCACGTTCTGCAGCTGATCATGGACTCGCTGCGCTACTGGGTGCTCGAGATGCACGTGGACGGGTTCCGCTTCGACCTGGCGGCCACCCTGGCCCGCGAGCTGCACGACGTGGACCGCCTGTCGGCCTTCTTCGACATCATCCAGCAGGACCCGGTGATCAGCCAGGTCAAGCTCATCGCCGAGCCCTGGGATCTGGGCGAGGGCGGGTACCAGGTCGGCAACTTCCCGCCGGTGTGGACCGAGTGGAACGGCAAGTTCCGCGATTGCGTGCGGGACTTCTGGCGGGGCGAGGATCAGACCCTGGGCGAGTTCGCGGCCCGCCTGACCGGCAGCTCCGACCTGTACGAGAGCACCTCCCGCCTGCCGTACGCCAGCATCAACTTCGTCACCGCCCACGACGGATTCACCCTGCACGACCTGGTCTCCTACAACGAGAAGCACAACGAGGCCAACGGCGAGCAAAACCGCGACGGCGAGAGCCACAACCGCTCGTGGAACTGTGGTGCCGAGGGCCCGACGGACGACCCGGAGATCCGCCGCCTGCGCGACAAGCAGAAGCGGAACTTCCTGGCCACCCTGCTGCTCTCGCAGGGCGTGCCCATGCTCCTGGGCGGCGACGAGGTCGGCCGCACCCAGCGGGGCAACAACAACGCGTACTGCCAGGACAACGAGGTCTCCTGGTTCGACTGGGAACACGCCGACGAGAACCTACTCGAGCTGTGCCGGAGGCTCGTCCGCTACCGCAGGGATCACCCGGTCTTCCGCCGCCGTGGCTGGTTTCAGGGACGGCCCATCCATGGCAGCGACGTCAGCGACATCGCCTGGTTCGCCATGGACGGTGGACAGATGGCCGAGGCGGACTGGGGGCAGGGATGCGAGAAGTCGCTCGGGGTGTTCTTGAACGGCGCGACCATCCCGAATCCCAACCCGCGCGGCGAGCCGGTGACCGACAGCAACTTCTACCTGATCTTCAATGCCAGCCACGAGCCCGTGACCTTCGTCCTGCCCGGCGCCGACTGGGGCGAGCACTGGGTGCAGGAACTCGACACCCATGCTGGCTGGCTGGAGGACGGTCCCTCGTTCGGGGCCGGGGACCGGGTCGAGGTCGAAGCCCGCTCGCTGGTGGTGCTGCGCCATGAATCCTGAGCCGACCGGAACGTATCGCTTGCAGCTGCAGCCCGGTTTCGGCTTCGCTCAGGCCACCGAGAGCGTTCCCTACCTGTCCGGCCTCGGCATCAGCCACCTGTACGCCTCCCCGTACCTGCAGGCGGCCGCCGGCAGCACCCACGGCTACGACGTCGTCGATCCGAAGCACGTGAACAGGGAGCTGGGGGGAACCCGGGCGCATGCCAGGATGTGCAAGGCCCTGCTTTCGGCCGGGCTCGGCCAGATGATCGACGTGGTGCCGAACCACATGGCCATCACGGGCCGACAGAATCCCTGGTGGTGGGACGTGCTGGAGAACGGCCCCTCCAGCCTCTACGCCAACTACTTCGACGTCGACTGGGAATCCTCCGAGGAGCGCTGGCCGAACAAGGTCCTGCTGCCGGTCCTGGGCAACCATTACGGCCGCATCCTCGAGGATGGACAGCTGAGGCTGACGCACCGGGCCGGGGTCTTCATCCTGCACTATCACGAGCACGTCTTTCCGGTGGACCCGTCCAGCCTGGCGGGGCTGCTGGGCAAGGCCGCGGAAGCCTGTGGTTCGGAAATCCTGGCCTTTCTCGCCGAGAGCCATGCTCGCCTGCCGCGGCCGACGGTCACCGCCCATCAGGCCGTGAAGCGCCGCCACCGGGACAAGGCGGTCCTGTACCGCCTGCGGGCCCGGCTCTGCCGCGAGGATCCGCAGACGGCCGCCGCCGTGGACGCCGAGGTCGCCCGCCTGAACCAGGATCCCGACTCCCTGGATGCGCTCATCGACCTGCAGAACTACCGCCTGGCCTACTGGCGCACGGCCAGTCGGGACCTGGGCTACCGGAGGTTCTTCGACATCAAGGATCTGGTGGGGCTGCGAGCGGAGGACCCGGAGGTCTTCCGCGCCACCCACGCCCTGGCGATCACCTGGCTGCGCAGAGGCTGGCTGCAGGGGCTCCGCATCGACCATCCGGACGGCCTGCGGGATCCCACCGAGTACTTTTCCCGGCTGCGCGAAGCCTGTCCTGGGGCCTGGATCGTCGCCGAGAAGATCCTCGAACCGGGCGAGAAGCTCCCGGCGAGCTGGCCGGTCGCCGGATCCACCGGCTACGACTTCCTGAACCTGCTGGATGGCGTCTTCATCGACCCGCAGGGCGAGGAAGGGCTGACCCGGCTCTACGAGGAGTTCGCGGGAACGCAGACGAGCTTCCCGGCCCTCGTGCGTGAGTGCAAGCGTCTGGTGCTCAAGGAACTCCTGGGCAGCGAGCTGAACCGGCTCACCAGCCTGCTCGTGGACATCTGCGAGCGGCACCGCCGCCATCGCGACTACACACGGCACGAGCTGCAGGAGGCCCTCTGCGAGACGGCCGTTCATTTTCCCGTGTACCGGACCTACGTGTCCACGTCCGCGCAGGCCGTCGCCGAGGAGGATCAGGACCGCGTCGGCGAGGCCGTGCGCAGCGTCATGGCGGAGCGGGCGGATCTGGACCCCGAACTCTTTCGCTTTCTCGAGGACGTGCTGCTCCTGCGAGTTCCGGGCCCGCGGGAAGGCGAGCTGGCCATGCGCTTCCAGCAGCTGACCGGCGCGGCCATGGCCAAGGGCGTCGAGGACACCGCCCTCTATCGCTACCACCGCCTGATCGCTCTCAACGAGGTGGGGGGAGATCCGGGCCGCTTCGGCATACCGTTGTCGGACTTCCACGAGGCCTGCGCCGCCGCGCAGGCGGAGCGCCCGCTGACGCTCCTGGCCTCCACGACGCACGACACCAAGCGCAGCGAGGACGTCCGCGCCCGGCTGGCCCTGCTCTCCGAGATGCCGGAGCGCTGGGCCGAGGCCGTCCGTCGCTGGACCGCTCACAACGAGCGCCACCGGCCCGAGGAGGTGCCCGATCGCAACACCGAGTACCTGCTCTACCAGACGCTGGTAGGGGCCTGGCCCATCGGTCCCGAGCGGGCGGGTCCCTACATGGAGAAGGCCGTCCGCGAGGCCAAGGTGCACACCTCGTGGCGGGCGCCGGACGAGACCTACGAGCGCGGCCTGGCCCGATTCGTCACGGCGGTGCTGGAGGACGAGGCCTTTCGGGCCGACCTGGAGAGCTTCGTGGCCGACCTCGTGCATCCCGGCCGGATCAACAGCCTCGCCCGGACGCTCCTCAAGCTCACGGCCCCCGGGGTCCCCGACCTGTACCAGGGGACCGAGCTGTGGACCCTGAGCCTCGTGGATCCAGACAACCGCGGGCCGGTGGACTTCCTCCGGCGCCGCCGCCTGCTCGAGGAGCTGGCCCACCTCTCCCCCGAGGAGATCCTGGCGAGGATGGACGAGGGCCTGCCCAAGCTCTGGATCATCCGCCAGGCGCTGCACCTGCGCCGGCGGTTTCCCGCGGTCTTCGGGCCGGCCGGCGCCTATCGCGAGCTGCCGGCGCGGGGCGCGAGGGCCGACCACGTGGTGGCCTTCACGCGCGGGGAAAGCGTGGTCTCGCTGGCCCCGCGGCTTATCCTGCGATTGGGCGGAGACTGGGACGACACGGTTCTGGAGCTGCCGGAGGGGCAGTGGGAGAGTATCCTGACCGGCGACGAGGTGGGCGGCGGCGCGGTCCGGGTGCGGGAGCTCCTGGCCCGTTTCCCGGTGGGTTTGCTGGTGAAGAAGGAATGACGGACATGGCGGAGATGCGTGTCTGGGCCCCGCGGGCCCGCCAGGTGGAGCTGGACGGCGGCGGCCGGGTCCTGAGCATGACGAGGGACGAGTCCGGCTGGTGGCGCGTGGATGCGCCCTTCATTCAGCACGGGGTCGACTACGGGTTCCGGGTCGACGGCGAGGGCCCCTTCCCCGATCCACGCTCGGCCTGGCAGCCGGACGGAGTCCACGGCGCCTCGCGGTGGGTGGATCACGCCCGCTTCGACTGGACCGACGCGGGCTGGCAGCAGCCTCCCCTGGGATCGGCCGTCATCTATGAGCTGCACGTGGGCACGTTCACCCCGGAAGGCACCTTCGCCGCGGTCAGCGATCGACTCGATCATCTCCTGGACCTCGGCGTCACCCACGTGGAGCTGATGCCGGTGGCCGAGTTTCCCGGCAAGCGCGGCTGGGGCTACGACGGCGTCGATCTCTATGCGCCCCACAGCGCGTACGGCGGCCCGGAGGGTCTCAAGCAGCTCGTGAACGCCTGCCACCGTCGCGGCCTGGCCGTGCTGCTCGACGTGGTCTACAACCACCTCGGCCCCGCGGGCAACTACCTGGGCCGCTTCGGTCCCTACTTCACCAAACGCTACGCCACCCCCTGGGGCGAGGCCGTCAATCTCGACGGGCCCGAGAGCGACGAGGTGCGGCGGTTCATCGTGGACAACGCCCTGATGTGGCTGCGGGACTACCACCTGGACGGCCTGCGCATCGACGCGATCCATGCCATCGTGGACACGTCCGCGCTTCACATCCTGGAGCAGCTGGCCGCCGAGATGCGCGACCTCGAAGCCGCGCTGGGCCGGCACCTGGTGGTCATCGCCGAGAGCGACCTGAACGACCCGCGGGTGATCCGCTCGCCCGAAGCGGGGGGCTACGGTCTCGCCGCGCAGTGGAACGAGGACTTCCACCACGCCCTGCACGCGGTCCTGACCGGCGAGCGCGCGGGATACTACCAGGACTTCGGCCGGCTGGCCGATCTGGCCGCGGTGCTCACGCGGGGGCTCGCCTACGACGGCCGCTACTCCCGCTATCGCCGCCGCCGGCACGGGCGCTCGGCGGCCGGGCTGTCCGGCCACCGCTTCGTGGCCTGCCTGCAGAACCACGACCAGGTCGGCAACCGGGCCGTGGGCGAGCGGACGAGCCGTCTGCTCTCGCCGGGCCAGCTCAAGATCGGGGCGGCCCTGGTGCTGACCTCACCCTTCGTGCCGATGCTCTTCCAGGGCGAGGAGTGGGCGGCCTCGACGCCCTTTTTCTACTTCACCGATCACCAGGACGCCGAGCTGGGTGCGGCCGTCAAAAGGGGACGCCGGGAGGAGTTCGCCACTTTCGGCTGGGATCCCGAGGCCATCCCCGATCCGCAGGCCGTGGAGACCTTTCTCCGCTCCCGGCTGGAATGGGAGGAGCCGGGGCAGGAGCCGCACCGCGAGATCCTCGCCTGGTACAAGGCCCTGGCCGGACTGCGCCGCCGGCTGCCGGCATTGCGCGACGGGCGGCTGGAGCGAACCACGGTACGCTGCGACGACGCGGCACGCTGGCTGATCATGCGACGAGGACCCGTGCTGGTGGTCTGCAATCTGGCGGACGCGGTCCGACGAGTTCCCTGTCCCGAGATCCAGGGAAAGCAGATCGTTCTGTCCTCGGAGGAAAGTATCACCGCGGCGGACGCTGCGATCGTGCTGCCGGGCCACGCCGTTGCGATCCTGGTGGGCTGAGCCGCCGGCGGATGCCGCACGACTGCCTAGCGGTGCTCGCGCATCTCGGTGATGAGCTCCATCTGGATCTCCTGGATTTCGACCAGCCTTTCCCACTGGTGCGACAGGATGTGATCGATCTTCTGGTGGAGGTGGCGGATCTCCAGCTCCGCCTTCAGGTTCACCTGGTAGTCGTTCATCGCGCGCAGGCGGTCCCTCGCCTCCTGGCGGTTCTGGCTCATCATGATGACGGGGGCCTGGAGCGCGGCGAGGCAGGAGAGAACCAGATTCAGGAGAATGAACGGGTAGGGATCGAAGGGTTTCAGGATCAGGACCACCGAGTTGATGCCGATCCAGAGGCCGAGCACGAGCGCGAACAGCGTGATGAAGTGCCAGCTGCCGCCGAAGGACGCCATGCGATCGGCCAGGCGCTGGCCCCGCGTCATGTCCTCGATGTCCTCCTCGGGATTGCGCGAGATGAGATCGTGCTGCTGCAGGCTTTCCAGCACCTCCTTTTCGAGGGCGGTCAGCTCTCCTTTTTCCGCCTGGAGGATGTCCTCCACGTACATGTGACGGAAGCGCAGCAGGTCCTCGATGCAGATCCAGCCCTCCTCGGACCAGCTCCCGGTCTCCTTCCGGATCAGCTCGCTGACAGCCGGACGCACGAGGACCCCCGGCCGCAGGGTTTCCTCGCGATCGCTGCCGCAGATCTGACAGACCCGCCGCTCATGGGCCTTGGTCTTCTTCATTGTCGCCCCCGCTTCATGGACAGAAGATCCAACCTCGCGCGAGGTGCTCACCGGCCTGGTCGCCGGCGGCGCCTAGGCTCGCTCCGCCAGCTCGACGATCCCGAGGCCGAGCACGATGGCGACGACGGCCCACAGGATGACGAGACCCCTCACGCACAAGATCTCTGGCTGGAGGATCAGCCAGATGGCCACGGCCGCTGACCCGCAGAGATTGATAGCGACGGCACCCCGGAGACCAAGACCGCCCGGGGAAGAAAGGGAGAGCAAGAGCGCCACGCCGATGCCGACGAGCACCGCCCCCAGGATCACTCCGTAGAAATGGATATCGGCGGTCGGCAGGCAGATCAGCCGGGTCACGCCATTGGGTGTCATGATGAGCGCCAGGCCCAGGATCAGGTTCACGACGGCGTCCATGACCAGAAGAATCCGCTTTCGACTGGACATGCCAGCCTCCCGTTCGTGCGCGGCATCTCGGGAAGGCCGATCCTCGCCTGCGGGGTCCTCGGGCGGGCGCCCGTTCTGGCCCGTGGCTCATCCCACCCGGCCGTCGCCGTCGATGTCGCTCCCGTGCATCTCCTCGAGCTTCTTGACCAGGGCGCGGAGCGTGGTCTGGAGCGACATCACCTGGTTCTCCAGGTGCTCCACGCGATCCTCCACCGAGTCGGACTTGCGCTTCTGGCCGTACATCAGGCCGGTTTGCAGGATTTCCCACAGGACTCCCATGTGCTTCCTCGCTTCGTCGTCGGTCGTCGCCAGGTAGCGGTCACCCGCGGCCGCCGGGATGGGTCACGCGGACCCCTGCGCCTCCCGGCCTAGTCCGCCCGGCAGCTCCGCCCGCAGCCGCGGCAGGGCCTGAGGGTAGTTGTCGCGGACGAACTCCACCAGCTTTTCCCGGACATGGCAGCGCAGGTCCCAGGCCCGGCCCGAGTCCGCGGCGCTGACCAGGGCCCGCAGCTCCACGGTCCGCTCGCTGACGTTGGTCACGACGAGGCCGACGACGCGGCGGTCCCAGCGCTCATCGGCCTCGACGATCCGCTGCAGCTCCTGCCGCAGGGCCTCCACCGGCACGGTGTAGTCCACGTAGAGATAGACCGTGCCGAGCAGCTCGGCCGAGACCCGCGTCCAGTTCTGGAACGGCTTGTCCAGGAAGTAGGTGATGGGCACCACGAGCCGCCGCTGATCCCAGATGCGCACCACCACGTAGGTGAGGGTGATCTCCTCGATGCGACCCCACTCGCCCTCGACGATGACGACGTCGTCGAGCCGGATGGGCTGGGCGATGGCGATCTGGATCCCCGCCAGGAGGGTGCCGAGGGACTTCTGGGCCGCGAAGCCGATGATGATGCCGGCGATGCCGGCCGAGGCGAGGATCCCGGCGCCGAGCTGGCGCACCTTGTCGAAGGTCATCAGGATGCTGGCCAGGGCGAGGACGACGGTGATCGCGATCACGGTCTTGCGGAGCACATCGTACTGCGTGTGGATCTTGCGCGCCCGCAGGTTGTCCGGCGCGTTCACGTCGAAGCGGACCGCCAGCAGGTCCCTTCCGACATCGGTGAAGCTGATCACCAGCCAGGCCACGCTGATGATGAGCAGGATGCCCGTCAGCTGCGGCACGAAGGACTCCAGGCCGGCCGGCAGGCTCAGCAGCGGCAGGCAGATCTGCAGCACCAGCAGCAGCACCAGCAGGCGCGAGGCCCCGCGGCAGTGCCGGGCGATGGAGTCGTCCAGCACCGTGCCGGTGCGGCGCGCCAGACGCTGCAGGAGCTTGAACAGGATCCAGTGGAGCACCAGCCCCCCCAGGATCCCGATGGCGAGCACGATCAGCGCGTGCAGCGCATGCTGGCCGAGATTGAGGACATGGCCCATGAGCGATCTCCTTCCCGCAGTCCAAGGCTAGTCGATGGCCTCCCGTATCAGCTCCTGCTTCATGTCCCACAGCCTCTGGCTTAGCGAGACGTGGTAGCGATGGGGATAGATCAGCCGCCGCACGCCGGGATCCAGGCGTTCCAGGTCCGCCTGGCGGCGGCGGCGGATCTCCTCCAGATCGGGTAGCTCGAGCTGCAGCCGGCCCTCCCGCAGCACCTCCTCCAGCAGCGGCTCCATCGCGCTGATGCCGGCGCGGTCCAGCCGACGGTGCGTCTCGTGCTCGGTGGGGTGGCGCAGCAGCAGGGTCTCGGCCTCGTCCGGCCGCTCGTCCGCCAGCGTGAGCAGATCGGCCGTGGCCCGGCCGCGCTGGTCGTAGATCCGCCAGACCCGTTTCTCACCGGGATTTCCGGTCTTGGTGGGAGTCTCGGAGATCTTGATGGCCGGCTGCCACCGCGGCCCGTCCTGCAGCGCCACCAGCTTGTAGACGCCGTCCAGGGCGGCATCCCCGGCCGAGGTGATCAGGCGCGTGCCCACGCCATAGACCAAGCGCCGGATCAGCGCATCGGCATCGAGGCCGTAGAGCACGGCCTCCTCCTCGATCTGCGCCAGGATCTGCACCAGGGTCGGCTCGTCGAGCTGGTTCGACAGGACGATCTTCGCCTCGGCGAAGCCGGCGGCGTCGAGCATCTTCGCCGACTGGAGGCTGAGGTAGGCCAGGTCGCCGGAATCGAGCCGGATCCCCACGGGGCGGTGCCCCCGGCGGCGCAGCTCCTCGAACACCTGGATGGCGTTGGGCAGGCCGCTCTCGAGCGTGTCGATGGTATCCACCAGCAGCAGGCAATCATCGGGGTAGACCTCGGCGAAGGCGCGGAAGGCCTCCAGCTCCCCCTCTCCCAGCGCCATGAAGACCTGCACCATGCTGTGCGCGTGAGTCCCCTTGGGCGGGTAGCCCAGAACCCTGGATATCCCGGTGTTCGACGTGAAGCCGGCCCCGCCGATGAGGGCGGCCCGCGCGCCGGCGTTGACCCCCGTGCCGTGGCCCCGGCGCAGCCCGAACTCCAGGAGCAGCTGCCCCCGCCCGGCCTGGCTGAGCCGGGCGGCCTTGGTGGCCACCAGGGTGGGGTAGTTCAGGAAGTTCAGCAGGGCCGATTCGAGGATCTGGGCCATGGCCAGCGGCCCCTGCACCACCGAGAGCGGCACGTCCGGGTGCACGACGCGTCCCTCGGGGATGGCCAGCAGATCGAGGGCGGCGAAATCGCCATGGCACACCAGCCAGTCCAGGAAGTCCTCGCCGAACAGCCGGGTGCCGCCCTGACCGGTCAGCGATCGCAGGTAGGCGATCTCCTCCTCGCCGAAGCGCGCCTCGCCCAGCCAGTCCAGCAGCCACTCCAGCCCGGCGTTGACGCAGTAACCGGCCTGGTGGCTGCCGTAGTCGGGGTAGCTGCGGAAGAAGTGGTCGAACTGGGCGCGCCGCTCCTGCAGGCCCTGCCGGAAGTAGAGCTGGGCCATGGTCAGCTGGTACTCGTCCGTGAAGAGAATCCCCTCCGCGAAGCGGCGATCCTGGGCCTTCATGTCCTGCTCCTTGGCCGCGGGTGGCCGTGCCGGCCGAATGCCATCACCTTGTCCCTGGGTCACATATTGAAGCGAACCCGGGCGATTGTCGAGTCGCGCGCCGCCGGCGGACGGCGGCGGATGGCCCGCAGGGTGCCTCCCAGGCGGCCCACGGACGGAAGGCGAGACCATGCCTGATGCGCGCGAAAAGCTGCAGAAAGGGGACGGCCTGCTGCTGGTCGATGTCCAGAACGACTTCTGTCCGGGCGGGGCGCTGCCCGTGCCGGAGGGCGACCGGGTGGTGCCGGTGCTCAACCGCTGGCTCACCGCCGCCCGCCGGGTCGGGTGCCCCGTCTTCGCCTCTCGCGACTGGCATCCCGCCCGCCACCCGAGCTTCCGGGAGCAGGGCGGCGACTGGCCGCCTCATTGCCTGCAGGACAGCGAGGGGGCGCGTTTTCATCCCGACCTGCAGTTGCCCGGCGACGTGGTGAAGGTGACGAAGGGGGTGCGCTTCGACCAGGACCAGTACTCGGTCCTCGATCAGACCGGACTGGCCGCGCAGCTGCAGCGCGACGGCGTGCGGCGGCTGTGGGTGGGCGGTCTGGCCCTGGACGTCTGCGTCCGGGCCTCGGTCCTGGACGCCCTGTCCGCCGGCCTGTCCGTGATGCTGCTCGCCGACGCCACCCGTCCGGTGGCGCCGGACAAGGAGATGCAGGTCCTGGCGGAGCTGCAGGCCGCCGGGGCGGAGATCGTCCGCGATTCCCAGGGGGCCGGACAGTGAGCGGCGAGACGCGGGATGCGCTCCCGCGCGAGAGGAGAGGGGTGGCCGTTGTCGCAGCAAGAAAAGACCGGCGGGGAAGCCGTATACCAGCCGATCGAGAACTACGGCGTCATCGGTGATCTGCACTCCATCGCCCTGGTGGGCATGGACGGCAGCATCGATTTCATGTGCTTCCCAAACTTCGACTCGCCCACGATCTTCGCCGGCCTGCTCGACGCCCGCAAGGGTGGGCGCTTCCAGATCGCCCCGATCCTGGACGGGGTCCGGCACCGCCAGCTCTACTTGCCGGACACCAACGTGCTCCTGACGCGCTTTCTGGCCGAGGAGGGCGTGGCCGAGATCTCGGACTTCATGCCCGTCGAGCAGGAGAACCACACGCACGACCTGGTGCGCCGCGCCAAGACCGTGCGGGGGGAGCTGCGCTACCGGATGGTCTGCGCGCCCCGCTTCGACTACGCCCGCGCCGGCCACACGGTGGAGAAGCAGGACGGCGAGGTCCTGTTCGTCTCGCGGGGCGAGGACAAGACCGCCCTGCGGCTGGTCACGGAGGTCCCGATCGAGATCCGCGACGGCGACGCCGTGGCCGAGTTCAGCCTCGCGGCCGGCGAGACCGCCACCTTCGTCCTGGAGGACGCGGTCCGGGGACGCGAGACCCTGGCCCGCGCGCCCGACTTCGTTTCCCGCTCCTTCAAGGACACGTTGAACTTCTGGCGCGGCTGGGTCGGCCGGTCCACCTACCGCGGCCGCTGGCGCGAGATGGTCAACCGCTCCGCCCTGACGCTGAAGCTCCTCATCTCGCAGATGCACGGCTCCATCGTGGCCGCACCCACCTTCGGACTGCCCGAGCGGCTGGGGGGCGAGCGGAACTGGGACTACCGGTACACCTGGATCCGGGACGCCTCCTTCACGCTCTACGCGCTGATCCGGCTGGGCTACACCGAGGAGGCCGCGGCCTTCATGCATTGGATCGAGGCCCGGTGCGGCGAGAGCAATCCCGACGGCTCCCTGCAGATCATGTACGGTCTCGACGGCCGGCACGATATGTCCGAGCGGGTCCTGCCGCACCTCGAGGGCTACCGGGGCTCCTCCCCGGTGCGGATCGGCAACGGAGCCTACAAACAGCTGCAGCTGGACATCTACGGGGAGCTGATGGACTCGGTCTACCTGTACGACAAGTACGGGAGCCCCATCTCGCACGACCTGTGGTCGGATCTCTGCCGCCTGATCGACTGGCTCGGCCGGAACTGGCGGCAGCCCGACGAGGGCATCTGGGAGGTTCGCGGCGGCCCCCGGGAGTTCCTCAGCTCGCGCCTGATGAGCTGGGTGGCCATGGATCGCGCCGTCCGCCTGGCCAGGAAGCGCTCCTTCCCGGCTCCGCTGCAGGAATGGCTGACCACCCGGGACGCGATCTACCGGGACATCTTCCAGAACTTCTGGCATCCCGGGCGGGGCGCCTTCGTCCAGAGCAAGTCCGCCGACGCCATCGACGCGGCGAGCCTGCTGATGCCGCTGGTGCGATTCGTTTCGCCGCAGGACCCCCGCTGGTTGTCGGCGCTGAGCGCCCTCGAGAAGGATCTCGTCGCCGATTCCCTCGTCTACCGCTACCGGAGCAGCGAGGCCGCGTCCGACGGCTTCGCCGGCGACGAGGGCACCTTCTGCATCTGTTGCTTCTGGTACGTCGAATGCCTCTCGCGCGCGGGGGACATCGAGAAGGCGCGGCTCTTCTTCGAGAAGATGCTGGGCTACGCCAACCATCTCGGGCTCTACGCCGAGGAGCTGGGGCCGCGGGGGCATCACCTGGGCAACTTCCCTCAGGCGTTCACCCACCTGGCCCTGATCAGCGCGGCCTACGATCTGAACCGCAGGCTCTCGGGCTCCGGCCAGCTGGCCTGACGGGGCCGTGGCCACGCCGCCGCCGGCTGTCAGAGCAAGAACTCGGAAAACGATATGGAGGACCGTCATGCACGCTGAACGCAAGGACGAGGAGCTACCCGACGTCGTCATGCCCGACGTGAAGGTTCATCCGCTCCTGCAGGGCCAGGTGGCGCTGGTCACCGGCGCCAGCTCCGGCATCGGCAAGGCCTGCGCGCTGGCGCTGGGCCAGGCCGGGGCCTCCGTGGCGATCAACTACTACGACGGGGGCGACACGGCGCGCAACATGGCCGAACAGATCGGTGGCTATGGCAGCCGCGCCCTGGCCATCCAGGCGGACGTCTCGCAGGAGGATCAGGTGCTGAAAATGTTCGCCCAGATCCGGGAGGAGTTCGGCACGGTCGACATCCTGATCAACAACGCCGGCGTGCAGAAGGACGCACCGTTCGCGGACATGACCCTGGAGCAGTGGAACGGCGTACTCGCCGTGAACCTGACCGGCCAGTTCCTGTGCGCGCGCGAGGCGATCCGGGAGTTCAAGCGGCGGGGCGTGGTGCCCGAGGTCTCGTGTGCGGCGGGCAAGATCGTCTGCATGAGCTCGGTGCACGAGGTGATCCCCTGGGCGGGCCACGCCAACTACGCGGCCTCCAAGGGGGGCGTGATGCTGATGATGAAGAGCCTGGCGCAGGAGGTCGCGCCCTATCGCATCCGGGTCAACAGCGTGGCGCCGGGAGCCATCCGGACGCCGATCAACCGGTCGGCCTGGAGCACGCCCGAGGCCTACGCCGCGCTGATGAAGCTGATCCCCTACAACCGGATCGGCGAGCCCGAGGACATCGCCCGCGCGGTGGTCTGGCTGGTCTCCGACCAGGCGGACTACGTCAACGGGACCTCGTTCTTCATCGACGGCGGGATGACGCTGTACCCGGGATTCGCCACGGGAGGGTAGCCTGAAAGGCGCGCGGCCGACGCTCAGAGCATCGGGCGCTCTTCGATATCCATGTCCATGTCCAGGCGCAGCTTGGACAGCGAGTCGTAGTGCTTCTGCTCCTCGGCGGCCAGGCTCTCGCAGAAGGCGCGGTCGTCGGCATCGTCCACGCTGGCCGCCAGGGCCCGGTAGTTGTCCCGTGCGGTGGCCTCCAGGCCAATGGAGAACTCCACGACCGCGTGCATGTCCCCGCTCTTGATCAGCCCCGTCTCCTCCACGCCGAGGGTCCGCGCCGCATCCTCCTGCAGGCTCTGCAGGTAGGCCCGCGCATCCAAGGCCTCGCCCAGGTCCATTTGCCGGGAGCGCTCGACCAGGCGCCGGGCGTGATCCTCCTCCATGTGGGTCAGCTCCAGGAACAGCATGCGGGACTCGTCGTTCTCCGTGATCTCCGAGGCCTTGGCGTAGAACGTCGAGGCCCGGACCTCGTTCTGGAGAGCCAGCTTGAAGATGTCGAGCGTCTGCATGCGGTTTTCCTCCTCCGATCGCGATGGCGGGACCAACAGCCACCTCTTCCCGCGAAGAGCCGCGTAGCCCGTTCCGGCCACGCCGGATGCTTCGCAAGGTATGGTATGCGAAAACGTTTCGCCAGCCGGTAGTTCCCACTTCACGAACCGAGGAAGTCGACGATGCGGCGCAGCTCCGGCTCGATGGGAGCTGGCAGCCGGTGGCCCAGCCCCTCGTACTCCTCGAGATGCACCTCGCAGCCCCGGGCGCTCAGGGTGTCGGCGGCCGCGCGCGCCCTGTCGAGATAGCGATCCAGGGTTCCGTGGCCGATGTAGACGCGCAGGTTCGCCAGCGGGAGCGCCTCCTCGCCCACCGGCAGCCATTCCGGGTCGAAGTAGGCAGCGAGCGGGGCGATGCCCCGGAAGGTGTCGTGATGGGCAAAGGCCAAGCGGTAGGTCACGCTGCCTCCCTGGGAGAAACCCAGCAGGTAGACGCGGTCCCCGTCGACGTGCGCGCGCTCCCTGGCGCCGTCGATGGCGCGCAGGATCACGTTCTCCGCACCGGGCCCCCAGGACCAGCCCGGCCCCCCGTCCGCGAGCTCCTCGCCCTGCGGGGTCAGCAGGAGGCAGCCGTTGCGTTTCGCGGCCTCCTGCCAGAAGGCGTGGAACGACGCCCCGTCGCCGGCGAATCCATGCAGGGCCACCAGCAGCGGCCAGGCGCGCAGCGGGCTGTAGCCGTCCGGGAGCGAGAGGATGCAAGGACAGGTTTCCCCCGGTACGGGGGGCTCGCCGTAGGGGACCTCGAACCGGCGGGTGAGATCCGCCGGATCGGGTGAACCGCTGTCCGTGCAGCCGATCAGCCAGCCGGCCAGCGCGACCAGGACGACCAGGGGCGCGCCGGCGGCGAGCCCGGTGTGTCGCAGGGTGCGAGGACTTTCGGTCAACCGGCGCATGTCACCTCCCCAATCGATTTCACATCGCAAAGCACTCAGGGGATATACGCAGGCGCCCTCCCAAGGATGCACCGCTCGGGGAAGCCGTCCTGCAGGGCCACGGAAAGAGCGGCGGCGGCGGCCGGGCCCGGCTATGATGACAGGAACGTGGAGGGGGCCGATCGTGACCGATCGCGAGCGGGTGGCGCACTGGTTCGCCGAAGGGCGCCTCGTGCGACCCGGATCCGGGGCGGCGAGCTTCGTGGACCTGGTGCGCGCGCTCGCCCGCCTGGCCGGAGCCACCCAGGTCCCGAGCGGTCCGGGCGTCGCGGAGCTGGAGGCCTGCATCGGCCCGGCCGTGCACCATGTCTTCGTCCTGCTGGATGGCCTGGGCACGACCCAGCTCCACGACCTGCCGCCTGACTGCTTTCTGCGTCGTCATGCGGTTCGGGACCTGGTGACCGTTTTCCCCTCCACCACGGCCACCGCCTTGACGACGCTGGCCACGGGGCGCTGGCCCGCCGCCCATGGCATCCCCGGTTGGTGGACCTACCTGCCGGATCGCGACCTCTGTGCGGTGACGCTGCCCTTCGCCGAGCGCGGGACGCGGCGTTCCCTCCGCGAGCTGGGCGTGCCGGTGAGCGAGCTGCTGCCGCTGCCGAGCCTCTGGCCCCGCCTGACGCACCGGCCGCTGACGCTGCTCCCGGCCCCGGTCAGCGCCAGTGTCTACTCCCGCTGGGCCTGCGGAGAGACGGCCGTGTACGGCTACCTGGATCTGGACGACGCGTTTGCCACCGTCCTCGAGGCGGTGAGCGGCGTCGAGGAGACCACCTTCAACTACCTCTATCTGCCCCAGTACGACGGGCTCTGCCACGAGCGCGGCATCACCGATCCGCACGTGCGGGACCTGTTGCTGGAGCTGGATCGCCGGCTCGGCGATCTGGCCGCAGCCCTCGCCGGCACCGCGCGGCTGGTGATCACGGCCGATCACGGCCTGGTGGACACGCCGACCGGGCGTCGGATCCTGCTCGCGGAGGACGATCCCCTGCTGCCCCTGCTGCGCAGCGCCCCCTCGGCCGAGCGCACGGCACCGGTCTTTCACTGCCGCCCGGATGCGGCGGCAGCGTTCGCCGCCGCCTTCGGCGAGCGGCTCGGAGACCGCTTTGCGCTGCTGGCGCCCGAGGAGGCCGCGGCCCTGGGTCTCTACGGCCCCGAACCCCTCTCGGCGGTCATGCGGGAACGGCTGGGCTCCTACGTCGGCGTGGCGCCCGAGCCCGTGCAGCTGCTGGCCCGCATGCCCGGCGGCGGCGAGCCTTTCCTGACCGCCGTGCACGGCGGCCTGAGCCCGGCCGAGATGCTGGTTCCCCTGATCCTGGCCTGATCGGTTCTCGCAGCGGATTCTGCGCGAAGAGTCCCGGCTAGCCGTCGCGGCGATCGGCGCCGTAGTCCCGGGCGAGCTTCTCGATGTACTCCCGGAATCCCATGGCCCGCCAGAAGCGCCGGGCCCCCTCGTTGGCCACGGAAACGTGCAGCTCCACGTGCTCCACGCCCCGGAGCAGGAACCAGCGCTCCATCTCCGCGAAGAGGGCGCGACCGACGCCGCGACGCCGGTGGCCGGCCGTGACGGCCACGTCCCGCACCATGCCGTAGCGGCTCAGGACGAGCACGGGCGGGTATTCCTGCAGGGCCGCCAGGCCGTATCCCACGAGCTGACCGGCGTCCTCGGCCACGACCGCCAGCCTGTCGTCGTCGTCGATGTGCTCCCGGACGAAGCCCGCCCAGGTCTCGTGCCCGTCCCGGGCGCGGGTCAGGAACGGCTCCCGCGCGGCGTGGAAGTCCATGAACTCCTTCCACAGCTCCTGCAGGGCCGGAATGTCCTGCGTCTCGGCCAGGCGGATCTTCATCGGTCTCGCGCTCCACGGGCGCGCGTCAGCGCCCGCACGAGATCCCGGCTCGGCTCGAAGGCGAAGCTCTCCGCCCGGGCATGCTCCCAGAACTCGCCCAGCTCGCGCTGGCCGGTGGTGCGCTCGTAGACGAGGGCCTGCAGGAGCAGGTCGAGCCGGTCGGCATCCCGCACCAGGCGGGCCTCCGGTGTGCCCTGATCCGCGTATTCCTGCCAGATCGCGCGCCAGCTCTCCCCGCAGGGCAGGCCGGCCAGCAACTCGGCCAGGGCGCCGGCCTCGGCCGCGGTCTTGGCGCCTGGTGGCAGGTGCCGGACGGCCGCCGTGGTGAGATCGCCGATCTCGCACTCGGGCAGGTCGTGCAGGATGGCCATGCCGAGCACCTTCGCCCGGTCGAGCGGCCCCTCAACCTGATCGAGCAGCAGCAGGGCCAGGAGCGCCGTACCCTGGCTGTGGTCGGCCACGCTCTCGGGCGCGGGAACACCGCGCACGGCCCAGCCGGCCCGCCGGGTGGTCTTCAGGCGGTTGGCCCGCAGCAGCATATCGAGCAGCCGATCAGTCGATCGAGTCGGCATCTGGCGCTCCTGCGCGAGAATCCTGCGGATCCGGGGTCAGGCGGGGCGGGAGGCGCCGGCCTCGGCGCGGGGCAGCACGACGGCCACCGCGGCTCCTCCGGTGTCCCGGTTGCGCACCTCGAGCCGGCCGTCGAGGCGCTGCAGGCAGAGCGCCGCGATCCGCAGCCCGTGAGCGCTGCCGGTTTCTCCCTCGGTGCCAATGGAGGAAGGATAGCGCCGGCCCCGCTCCCCTCGATGAAGCACGATCGCCGGGAAGCCCGGCCCCCGGTCCCGGATCTCGAGACGCACCTCCGCACCCGCGGCTTCCGCGGCCAGCTGGATCACGGCGCCCCGGGACGAGAACTTGATGGCGTTGTCGAGGACGTTGCCCAGAACCGAGTTGCAGAGTACCTCGAGGTTGGTCCGGACCTGGTGCTCCGCACCCTCCGTCGGGACCAGCTTCTGATCCTTTGCGGCCAGCCGGCCGGAGAAGAGGATCTGCAGGCGTTCCCACACGCTCGCGACGGGAACGCTGGCGAGACCGATCTCGACGTCGCTCCCGATCTCGTGCGCCGAGTTGATGATCGCGCGGATGCGCTTGGACATGACGTCGACGGTCTCCAGATCCTCCGGCTCCGCTCGGGGCTTGGCCTTGGCCAGCTCCGCCGCAGCCATCAGGGCCCCGAGAGGATTGCGGATGTCGTGGAAGATGATCGCGTTCAGCCGGAGCCGCGTATCCAGCTCCTTTCGGAGATCCTCGGCCTGCATCCGGAGCGTCTCGGTGAACCGGCGATGCTGGATCCGCACCCCGAAAGCGGCCAGGCCCGAGGCCACGGTGGCAAGGCTCAGGTTGGTCAGGATGAACAGGTCCGTCCGCAGCAAGGGTCGGTGTTCCAGCCACGTGAAGGCATAGATGCCCAGGACCCCGATCATGGCGGCGAGGCTCAGCCAGAGATCCCCGAGCAGCGCGCCGTAGAGCACCAGGAGCGGCACGAGGACATGGGCGGGCCTGATGACCTCCACCGTCGCCGGCACGAGGCCGTCCACGGCGTTGACGAACAGGGCTGCCAGGCCGAGCCACGACAGCGCCCGCAGCCAGCCCGGCTCCCAGGTCACCAGGATCAGGATGGCCAGGAACGAGACGGCATTGGCAAGATCGTCCCAGGGGAAGGGACCACCGACAACGATGCCCCGCAACACCATGGCGAGCAGGCCGGCCGCCCCGATGCTCACCACCAGACGAAACGTCCGCAGCTGGGCCCGTCGCACCAGGAGATCCCCGGCGGAAGGGTCCGTGCCCCCGAAGACCCGCCATGCGGTCCAGCCCCGGCGGCTGGCTCCTCCGATCTCTGGCTGTGATCGCCGCGCCATGCGCCATTCACCCTCGGTCCCGCAGCCGGATGCCGGATGCGTCCGAATCGACCCACGCTCAGAGGACGAGAGGCCAAGGGCGAGAGAATACCAAGAGAGGCGCTGAGAACAACCGAAAAAGCGACCGGATGGAGGGAACGCGCCCGCCCCGTCGACGTTATCCAGACGTTGTGGAAGACGACCTTCGGAGCCCTGCGGGCCCGTGCTATAATGCCGCCCCTGTCACGTCGGACGCGAAGACCTGCCTGGATCCGCAGATGGAGACGTCATGAGCCGCCAGCGCAAGGACCGGCCGCCGCGGCAGAATGCCGGCGATCCGGCACCGCAAGGGGCGCGGGAGCGACGACAGCCACCCCGTCTGCTCCCCCTGCGCGGGCCCTGGCGCTGGGTGGCGCGCCTCGCGCTGGCCCTGTTCGTGCCGGTCCTGCTGCTGGGAAGCCTGGAGATCGCGCTGCGAACCTCCGGCTACGGCTATCCGACCCGGCTGGCGCTCCCGGTCCGGGACGGCTTCACCTACGGGGTCAACCTGCGCTTCGGCTGGCGCTTCTTTCCGCCGGCCATCGCCCGGGTCCCCCTGCTCTTCTCCTTCGCGGCGCAGAAGCCACCCGGGACCTGCCGCATCTTCGTCCTGGGCGCCTCGGCGGCCCAGGGCTACCCGGACGGGGCCTTCAGCTTCGCGCGCATCCTCGAGGTGTTCCTGGCCAGACGGTATCCCGGAGTGAAGTTCGAGGTGATCAACACCTCGATCGTGGCCACCAACTCGCACGTGGTGCTGCCGATCGCCCGCGAGGTCGTGGACTACGATCCCGACCTGCTGATCCTCTACCTGGGCAACAACGAGGTGATCGGTCCCTACGGCATAGGCTCCGACCTGACGCGGCGGGCCGGCAGCCTGGCCGCCGTGCGCTTCGGGATCGCGCTGCGCAGGACGAAGATCGGGCAGCTCCTGCAGAGCGCCGTCGGCCGCCTTTCCGGTCGCGACCGCGTGCTGCAGGAGTGGGGCGGCATGGAGCAGTACGCCCGCAACAGGATCGCCGCCGAGGATCCGCGCCTGCAGAAGGTCTACGGCTACTTCGAGCGCAACCTGACCGACATCTGCAATGCGGCGTCGCAGGCCGGGGTCCCCGTCGTCCTCGGCACGGTGGCGGTCAACCTGCGGGACAGCGCCCCCTTCGCCTCGCTGCATCGGCCCGACCTGGCATCCGCGCAGCTGGCCGCCTGGGACTCGCTCTATGCGCGGGGGGTGGAGGCTGCGGAAACGGGAGACATCGCCGCGGCGCTGGCCGGCTTCGCGGCCGCGGCGGAGATCGACAGCTGCTACGCCGACCTGCAGTTCCGGCAGGGGACCCTCTATCTGGCCGCGGGCGACACCAGCCTGGCCCGCGAGCACTTCCTGCGCGCCCGCGATCGGGATGCCCTGCGCTTCCGCGCCGACAGCCGCATCAACGCGATCATCCGCGAGACGGCCGGCACGCAGCCCGGGATCTTCCTGGCGGACGCCGCCCGGGTCTTCGCGGACTCCACTCGCGGACCCGCTGCCCCTTCGGATGCGGATCTCTTCTACGAGCACGTGCACCCGACCTTTATGGGCAACGACCTGTTGGCCCGGTCTTTCCTACCGTCCGTGGCCGACGCGCTGCCCGCCTGGGTGCAGCAGCACGAGGATGGAGCCGCTCCCTTGCCCACCCGGCGGGAGTGCGCCGATGCCCTGGTCTACACGGACTGGAACGAGTACCGCATGACGGCCACGATCCTGAACCTGATGGGCCAGTACCCGTTCCCGGAGCAGCTGGATCACGCCGAGAGCTACGCGCGGATGCAGGCCCGCCTGCAGGCCATCATGGACCGCGCCACACCCGAGATCCGGCAGCAGACCTGCGAGGCCTACGCGCGGGCGGTCCAGGAGCACCCGCAGGATCTGCTCCTGCGGGGCAACTTCGTCGAGCTGCTCAAGGATGTAAATCAGCGGGCGGCGGCGGCCCAGCAGATCAGCTGGATCCTCAGCACGCAGCCCCCCGTGGACTGGAAGAACCCGCAAGCGCGCGGCGGTGGTTTGTCCGGCGGCGGCTCGTCCGGCGGCAGGGGTTCGTCCGGCGGCAGGGGTTCGTCCGGCAGCAGCGGTTCGTCCGGCCACGATTGAGCGCATCACTCGGGTTTGGTATCCTTATGACAGCTTGCCGGTGTGTCCTGCACTGCGTTCTGGAGGGTGACTGGCATGATCTTCAGGCCCCTAGCGACTTTCGCTACTATGGAGCGGGAGCGGGCAACCTGGACTTCCTCTTCACAGGACCCGTCGATGTCCACGTGGTGTTCTTCGGCCAAGAGCTCATCGCCATCCTCTGCCCGCTGGACTACCCCACGCTGGACCTTGCGGACGTCGCTCTCATCGTGAACGGGGTCATCGGCATCGAGCCGCAGACCTGGGGCGCCGTGAAGAAGCTCTATCGCCAGGGAAGCCCCTAGCGGGAGAGATACAGGAGATCGCTGCCGCCGGGGGAGCCGGTCGCGTTAGCAGATCGCGTGGGCCGGTCGCGCGAGCAGGTCGGGCAAGCGCGGTGGGGC
>CAZGEC010000045.1:0-29365 GCA_964524645.1 uncultured Fibrobacteraceae bacterium
CAGGCGGAGCAGAGGTTCCAGAGCCGATCCGCGTCGTGGGTCCGGCCGCATAGCCCGCATTCCAGGTGGGTCAGGTAGCTCATGAGGATTCTCTCTCCGTCGGTGCTCCGTGACGCGACGCGGGAGCGGCGTCAGCGGTTGCGCGTGAGCCCCACCAGGACACCGCCCAGGAAGCCGACGCCCAGGCCGATGGGCATGCTCTTGATGAAGTAGCCGATTGCCGCGCCGATCAAGAGGCCGACCAGGATGCTCAGAAGCATGTAGCGGTAGCGATTCATCTTCCGGGTCTCCTTTGCTCGAGGATCCTACGACTCTCCGCGTTCCGTGCCCCGGCACCGGCCACCGCGGTGCGCTGCATGGTCCTGGTCTCCCCTCAACGATAGGGGAGGAACACGGCAACGGTCAGGAAGATAGCGGAAAGCAACATCAGATGCCAGAACAGCGGCATCATGAACCGCAGCCACCGGCCGTAGGGTATATGCGCCAGGCTCAGCATGGCCATCAGGATGCCGCTGGTGGGGATGATCATGTTCGAGAACCCGTCGCCGCAGGTGAAGGCGAAGACGGCGGTCTGCCGGGTGACGCCCAGGATGTCGGACAGCGGCGCCATGAGCGGCATGCTGACGGCGGCTTGCCCCGAGCCCGAGGGGATGAACAGGTTCAGGCCGGACTCGTAGGCCAGCATGCCCAGAACCGCCACGTGCCGCGGCACCTGCAGCAGGAGGGTGGCCGCGGCGTGCACGATGGTGTCGATGATCAGGCCCTCGCTGAGCACCACGGCGATCCCGCGGGCGAAGCCCACCACGAGGGCGGCGACCACCATCTCCTCCATGCCCTTCACGAAGGCCCGGGCGGCGTCGGCCAGGGGCAGCTGCGCCACCGCGACCGCCACGATCCCCATCAGGAAGAAGCCGCCGCCCATGTCCGACATCCACCAGTCGTAATGCTGGGTGGCGAAGAGGATGAAGCCGAAGATGGCGGCGCAGCTCAGGATGATGACCGTGTGCCGCGGGCGATAGAGCACGGGCTCGGCCACGGGTGCCGGGCCGGCGTCCTCCTCCCCGTGGAGCACCGAGGCGGAGGGATCGCGCCGGATCCGGGCGCCGTACCGCAGCAGGTAGCCGATCGACAGGGCCAGGGCGCAGGCGAGGAAGATCACGCGCAAGCCCATGCCGCTGTGGAGCTTGACCTCAGCAATCCCCTGCGCCACGCTGACGGTGAATGGATTGGTGGTGCTGGCCGCGAAGCCGGTGTCCGCGGCCAGCAGGACCAGAGCCATGCCGTAGACCCGGTCGTAGCCCAGGCGCTGGGCCACCAGCAGGAACACCGGCACCAGCGGGATGAACTCCTCGCCCATTCCCAGCGTGGAGCCGCCGACCGCCATCACGGCCATCAGGGCCACGGTCAACAGCGGTCCCGAATGCCCCATGCGGTCGAGCAGCCGCTGGAGAGTGGCCGCGATCACGCCCGTCCGCTGCAGGATGCCGAAGACGCCCCCGACCATGAAGATGAAGAAGATGATGTCGGCGGCCGCCTCCATCCCGCGCGGGACCGCCGTCAGGAATCCGTGCAGGCTGACTGGGGTGGCGCGGCCCGGCGACTCCTCGCCCAGCAGGATGCCGCGGAGCGAGAAGTGCTTGGGGACGAGCTGGAACGTCCCGGGCACCAGGAGCGTGCGCTCCCGCCCCTCGACGATCCGCTTCTCGCGGTCGTAGCGGCCCGAGGGCACCACGTAGGTCAGCAGGGAGCAGAAGAGGATCACGCCCGTCAACAGGACGAAGACGTGGGGCACCTTGAAGCGGGGTCGCGCCATGCTTGCTCGGAGGCTGTGCCGGGACGTCCGGGCGGTGAAGGGCTAGCAGCCCAGGATGCTGCTGGCCTTGTCGTACTCCTCCGGTCGCACGTAGAGGACATAGCCGTACCCGCCGCGTCCGTCGGCCACTCCGGAAGACGACACCACGTTGATACCGGCGTCGCATAGCTTCTGGTGGACGTCGACGAGGGAGCCCAGCTGATCGTCGCCCTGGATGAGAAAGGCCCGCTGGGACCCGGAAAGGGTCAGGCCCGTGTCCTCGGCGGCTCGCGCCAGGTTCTCCGCGCTGTCCGGGAAGATGACCAGCTGGGTCAGCAGCGGTCCCGCCGGGATGGCGCTGAAGGCCAGCAGGTTGATGTGGGCCGCCGCCAGCTGCGAGAGCAGGCGGCAGGCCTCGCCCGGGCGGTCCTTGACCATCACGTAGAAGTAATCGACGGCGCGAACGGTCGCAGGCATGGGTCTCCTCCTCGGCGGCCGAGCCGCGAGCTAGGCCTGAACCTGCTCGTGCAGCTTCAGGTAGTCCTCGTACGGCAGCGCCTGCCAGCTCTCGGCGCTCTCGGCCCCCTCCGAGCGCGAGATGAGGCTGACGAGGTGCGCCGTCCGGCTGTCGGGGGCCTCGTAGATGTCCATGAAATCGTAGCGACCGAGCAGCGCGTAGTGGGCGATCCACCGCACCTGGGGACACGTGGTCTTGACCTTGCTGAGCCAGGACTTGCCCAGGTTCTTGCGATCCCGGGCGTCCCGCATGCTCTCGGAGCTGAGCTTAGTCATCAGCACGAAGATCGGCATGGCGTACCTCCTGGCCGGGATCTGCGCCCGCCCCGGAGGGGAGCCCGGTATTCCGGCCGACCGCGAGCCCCGCCCGGGTGGTCGCACCCCGGTCATCCTAGCACGGGGATGGGTCGGGGGATAGCCGGTAACGGGCGGCGGGCGGCGGCCGGCGGCCTTGAGGTCTGCGTCCAGGCGGCGGAAGGCCCCGGCGCGCCGGCCGGGGCCTTCGGGGTCGAACCGCGGGAGCGCCGGCCTACTTGGCGTGCTTGGCCAGGTACGCGGCCACGCCGTCGGACGTGGGCTTCATGCCCTCCTCGCCGGCATGCCAGTTGGCGGGGCAGACCTCGCCGTGCTCCTCGGTGAACTGCAAAGCGTCCAGCATCCGCAGAGCCTCGTCGACGCTGCGCCCCAGGGACAAGTCGTTGATCACGCAGTGACGGACGATGCCCTGCCGGTCGATGAGGAACAGGCCACGCAGAGCAACCTCGCCACCCAGCAAGACGCCGTAGTCTTCGGCGATCTGCTTCTTGAGATCGGCGACCAGCGGGAACTGCACGTTGCCGATGCCGCCGCGCTCCACCGGCGTGTTCTTCCAGGCCCAGTGGGAGTAGTGGCTGTCGATGGAGGCTCCGATCACCTCGCAGTTCCGCTTCTTGAACTCGGCGAGTTTCTTGTCGAAGGCAATGATCTCGGACGGACAGACGAACGTGAAGTCGAGGGGATAGAAGAAGAGCACGACGTACTTGCCGCGATGGTCCGACAGCTTGAAGTCCTCCTTGAAGGTGTTGTCGGGCATCACGGCCGTGGCGGTGAAGTCGGGAGCTTCCTTGGTGATCAGGCTGGACATTGGTCGTCTCCTTGTTCGGTTCGGGTCAGGGCTCGCCCCGGGTGCTCCCGGAGGCTGTCGACTCAGCTTCCATCTCCTCTACGATCCTCACGTTGCTGGCAGTCGGGGCAGATGCCGTAGTACTCCAGCCGATGTCCGAGGATGCGGTAGCCGCTCAGGGTGCCGAACGCCGGCTCGACGCGGAGTCCCGGCGGTTGCCGGATGTCGGTTACCTCCGCGCAGCGGATGCAACGGACGTGGTCATGCTGGCTCGGGTCGCCGTCGAAACGGGTCTCCCCCCCTCCGAGCTCCAGCCTGCGGACCAGCCCTATTTGGCCGAGCAGTTCCAGGTTCCGGTATACCGTCCCCAGGCTGATCCTGGGCAGGCGAGTCCGGACGATCCTGTAGAGCTCGGCGGCCGTGGGGTGGCTGTGCAGGCGGCGCAGCTCCTCCAGGATGACCTGGCGCTGCAAGGTGTTGCGCCGGAGGATCGGGGTGGACAAGGTCACCTCCTATCAGGAATCGTTATTGATAATATGAATTTCTCCCCTGTCAAGCATGAAGCATCTTGTGCCATCGAGAATGTGTCCCGGCCCTGCGGGGCCGGAAACTCCGCAGCTTGGCGGCCGTATCTGGCCTCAGAATCGAGATCTACGCGACGGCGGGCGCGAGACACATTCTCGATGGCACAACCAGCAGGTTCCACGGCCGGGAGTTATCCGCTAGGCTGTTCCAACCTTGCAGGCTCTCCAGCCGTCCAGGAAGTGTGACCGGATCCCGGCGGGTCCTCAGCGGGAGGCGCAGCTTGTTCGAGTACGGCGACCTGGCGACCATGAACGGCGGCGACGGGGGTCCCGAGGCTCTCGCTCCCTCGCTCGTGGTCGAGTCGCAGAGGGGCGATACCGGGGCCTTCGAGCGGCTCTATCGCCTGTACGTCGGCAGGATCTACGCCATCTGCCTGAGGCTGCTGGCCGATCCGGTCCAGGCCGAGATCCTGACCCAGGACGTCTTCGTCCGGGCCTGGCAGAAGCTGGACACCTTTGCCGGTCGCGGGGAGTTCGCCGGCTGGCTCCGCCGCCTGGCGGTGAACGTCGTGGTGGAGGACCGGCGGGCCCAGGGGCGCTGGCGCCGCTGGTTCGAGCCCTACCGGGACCCCGCCGAGGGGCCGATCGAGGTCGAGAACGGCAGCGGACGGGTGCGGCCGGCCACCAGGGCCGGAGCCGTGGCCCCACCCGCCACGGAGGCCGCCATCGACCTGGAACGTGCCATCGCGGAGCTGCCGCCGGGCGCTCGCCTGGCCTTCGTGCTGCACGATGTGGAAGGGTACAAGCACCGGGAGATCGCCGTCCTGACCGGCCTGGCGATCGGCACCATCAAGGCCCAGCTGCACCGCGCCCGAAGGCTCCTGCGAAAGGCCCTCACGGATCCGGCGGAGGAGGTGGAATCATGAACATCGAGGAAGCCCGCATCCTGCTGAACGACTACCTGGACGGGGAGCTGTCGCCGCAGCAGCGGATCGAGCTGGAAAGTCACCTCGCCGCTTCGCCCGAGCTTCAGCGCGAGCTGGCTGCCCTGCGCAGTTTGCTGGAGGGGGCGCAGGCCTTGCCGGATGAGCTGGCCCCGGGGCGCGACCTGTGGCCGGACATCGCGGAGCGGCTGGCCGGGGACAGTCCGGCCCAGCAGGCTGCGACGGGGCCGGTGCATCGTCCGGCGGGTGAGCAGCCCGGCTCCGGGAGCAGTTGGCTGCGGTGGCTGGCCGGGCACCCGTTCGGCTCCTTCGGCACGCGGCGGCCGGTCTTCGCGGCCGCGGCCATGGCGGCCGTGGTGCTGCTGGCGGTCATGGCCGTCTGGAGGATCGGGGGTTCCGGCTCGCCTGACCGGGGCCCGCTGGCCGGCGGCGAGACGAACCCGGCCGTGCTGGCTGTCCTGTCCGACCTGGACGCCGAGTGCGCCCCGAGCGCCCTGGAGACCGCCACCTATGGCGAAGGGGAGGACAATGCCGGCCGCTCCCCCATCCTGGAGCTCATTTCCCACAACCTGCGCATCATCGATCTGGCCATCGCCGATGCGCGCGCAGCTTGGCAAGCCGATCCCGAGAGCCCGCAGCTCATGCGACTCTTGACCTCGGCATACCGGGCCAAGGCCGCCCTGCAGCGGCAGGAGACCCGGCTGGCGGCTCAGCTGTAATCCTGGAGGAGGACGAGCCATGCAAGGCAAGAAGTCGATCATCATCCCAGCCGTGGCCCTGACGGTTCTGCTGGTGGGAGCCGCCCTGGCGCAGGAGACCGTGGACAAGCGTCTCGCGGCGGCGGCCGACGGCACCGTGGTCATCAAAAACCTGGCCGGTACCGTCTCCATCTACGGCTGGGACAAGAAGGAAGTGCACCTCGAGGGAACTCTCGACAAGCAGGTCGAGCGCCTGGATTTCGAGCGGGATGGTGACCGCATCCTGATCGAGGTCGTCTACCCGCGGCGCACGCGTCAGGTCAAGGGCTGCGAGCTGACCATTCACCTGCCCGCACGCAGCCGCGTGGAGGCCTCGACCGTGAGCGCCGACATCGGGGTCCAGGACGTCGCCGGCAAGCTGGACCTGAGCAGCGTCAGCGGCGACGTCGACGCCACGGGCAAGCCCGGCGAGGTCGACGTGGAGACCGTCAGCGGCGCCATCACCCTGGCTGTCGAGACGGACGAGGTGCACGCACAGAGCGTCAGCGGCGACATCATACTGCGCAAGGTGCGCGGCGAGGTCGAGGTGCAGACCGTCAGCGGGGATATCGAGGTCGACGGCGGGCGGATCGCGCGTCTGCGCGCGAACTCGGTCTCGGGCGACTGCACCTTCGACACCGAACTGGTGAACGACGGCGACTACGTAATCGAGTGCCACAGCGGCGACACGCGGCTCTACCTGCGGGGTCAGGTGAACGCCGAGTTCGACGTCACGACCTTCAGCGGGGACATCGACAACGACTTCGGCGCCACCGCTGAGCGCACCGGCAAGTTCACCCCGGGCCATGAGCTGCATTTCAAGGTCGGCTCCGGGAGCGGCCGCGTGCGGATCGAGACCTTCAGCGGCGACGTGGCCCTGATCAAGAAGTAGGACCAGAAGGGCGGTTCCCGCTAACCAAACCGCCCGGTGATGTAGTCCTCGGTCTCGCGCAGGTGCGGATTGGTGAACATCCTCTCGGTCGGCCCGTACTCGACGAGCCGGCCGAGATACATGAAGGCCGTGTAGTCGCTGATCCGCGAGGCCTGCTGCATGTTGTGGGTCACGATCAGGATGGAGTACTCGCCCCGCAGCTCCAGGATCAGGTCCTCGATCTTGCCGGTGGCGAGGGGATCGAGGGCGCTGCACGGCTCGTCCATGAGCAGGACCTCGGGTTCGGCCGCGATGGCACGGGCGATGCAGAGGCGCTGCTGCTGGCCCCCGGAGAGTCCCAGGGCGCTGTCGGTCAGGCGATCGCTGACCTCGTCCCAGAGCGCCGCACCGCGCAGGGAACGCTCCCCCACCTCCTTCAGGATGCTCCGGTTCCGCTCGCCGTCGATGCGCAGGGAGTAGATGACGTTCTCTTCGATGCTCATCGGAAACGGATTGGACTTCTGGAAGACCATCCCCATGCGCCGGCGCAGCTCGATGACATCCACCCCGTGCGCATAGATGCTGTCGCCGTTCAGCCGCATGTCCCCGCTGATGCGCACGATGTCGATCAGGTCGTTGAGCCGGTTCACCGAGCGCAAGAAGGTGCTCTTGCCGCAACCGGACGGACCGATCAGGGCCGTCACCTTGCCGCGGGGCACGGTCATGGTGACGTCGAAGAGAGCCTGCTTGTCCCCGTACCAGAGGTTGAAATTCTCGACCTCCAGGACGCTCGACTCGGCCAGGACCTCCGGGTGTATCTCGCTGGGAACGCTCTCGCCGCGGGAGATGGCCAGCAGGCGGTCGCTGGCTCCGGCCTTCCGTCGCCCGGTCGTGGCCGGAACGCCGGGCAGGTCGTCCTGGGTGGAGCCGCCGGGTGCGGGCGGCGGCGGGCGCTCCAGCCGGTGCGCAACAGTCGCCAGCGGTGGTGCCGGCGTCGCCGGTGCCGGCGGCCAGGGATTCTTCAGGGGCTGGGAAGCGTTCATGGCCCGATCTCCCTCTAGAACTGGGCCGCCACGAACTTGCGGCGCAATCGCAGGCGCAGCCAGATGGCGGCGAGGTTCAGGAACGTGATGATGGCGATCAGCAGCAGGGTGGTCGTGAAGACCATCGGCTTGGCCGCCTCCGAGTTCTGACTCTGGAAGCCGAGATCGTAGATGTGAAAGCCCAGGTGCATGAAGCTGCGCTCCGGATGCACGTAGGGGAAGACGCCGTCCACGGGTAGCTCCGGGGCCAGCTTCACCGCGCCCACGAGCATCAGCGGGGCCACCTCACCCGCCCCGCGGGCCATGGCCAGGATGGTGCCGGTCATGATGCCGGGCATGGCCCGCGGCAGCACGATGCGGCGGATGGTCTGCCACTTGCCGGCGCCGCAGGCGTAGGAGCCTTCCCGCATGGAGTTGGGCACCGCCGCGAGGGCCTCCTCGGTGGCGACGATCACCACCGGCAGCGTCAGCAGAGCCAGCGTGAGCGAGGACCAGAGGATGCCGCCGGTACCGTAGGTCGGGCTGGGCAGCTTGGCGGCGAAGAAGAGCCGGTCGATGCCGCCCCCGATGATGTAGCAGAAGAAGCCCAGGCCGAAGACGCCGAAGACGATGCTGGGCACGCCCGCCAGGTTGTTGATGGAGATGCGGACGGTGCTCACCAACGGCCCCGCCTTGGCGTATTCGCGCAGGTAGAGCGCGGCGAGGACGCCGAACGGGACCACCAGGAGCGACATGATGAGCGTCATGGTCACGGTGCCGAAGATGGCGGGAAAGACGCCGCCCTCGCTGTTGGCCTCCCGCGGCTCGTCGGTCAGGAACTCCCACCAGCGCGACAGGTAGATTCCCAGCTTCTGGTGCCAGGAGAGTTGATTGGGTGGATAAGCCCGCACGATGTCGGCCAGCGCCACCCGCTCGCGCGCGCCGTCGGCCGTTCGCAGCACCAGCCCGTAGCGGTCGTTCGCCGCGTCGAGAGCGGCGATCCGCTGGTGGATCTCCGCGATGCGGCCCTCGGCCCGCGTCTGGATCTCCTGCAGCCGGGCCGCCTGGACCAGCCAGGCGGGCGATTCGCGGCCCTCCTTCAGCTCGCGCTTCCGCAGTTCGAGACGGGCGTCTTCCAGCTCCCGGTTGATGGCGCCGATGGCGTGGATTTCCAGGTGCCGGCGTGCGCGCCAGCGTGCGCGCACCTCGGGATGGCGGCGCCGGAACTGCTCCCAGACGGCCGCCGGGGCGGTGGCGAGCGTATCGCAGCCCTCCAGGAAGGCCACCGGCTCGCCGTAGAACCGCCCCCAGGCGAGCCGCTCGAGGATGACGCCCCAGGCGGGCCGCGTCTCGCCCTGCGGAGCGATCTCGAAGTCGCTGACCCAGTTGAAGTGCTCGTTCGTCAGCTCGAAGTTGCCGGTGCGGACCAGGCGCCGCCGCGCCCAGCCCTTATCGGCCGCCAGGCTGGCGCGTGCCGCCGCCGCTCCCGCTTCCGGCAGATCCTGCAGCACCGCCGGCGCGGGACGGTAGTGGTCGCGGCGGTTGACCTCGCCCATGAGGACGTGACCGGACCAGGTCCGCAACAGCACCAGCGGCCGGGGCCAGAAGGTGGTCCCGCCCTGGTACACGATCAGACCCAGCAGCCCCACGATCATGGCCAGGCAGATCACCAGGCCGCCGCCGGTCAGCCAGAGCATGGGCTCGCCCTGGGCCAGGATGGAACTCGCGCCCCGCGAGCGCTTCCGCCGTCGCCGGTGCGGGACGGGCGCCGGGGCGGCGGCCGCGACGGCCGGATGCGCAGGGGCGGGAGCCGGCGCCCAGAGTGTCATAGCTCGTACGCCTTCCTGCGGAAACGGATGCGGACCGCCTCGGCCACGGTGTTCAGGGCGAAGGTCATCAGGAACAGCGTGAGGGCTGCCAGAAACAGCGTGCGGAAGTGCGTGCTGTTGCGCACCGCCTCGGGCAGCTCCACGGCGATGTTGGCCGAGAGCGTGCGGAAGCCGTTGAAGATGTTCCACTCCATGAGCGGCGTGTTCCCCGCCGCCATCAGCACGATCATGGTCTCGCCCACCGCGCGGCCGAGGCCGATCATCGTGGCCGAGAAGATACCGCTCATCGCCGGCGGGATGATGACGCGCACGGCGGTCTGCCAGGGCGTGGCTCCCGCCCCCAGCGAGGCGGCGCGCAGATGCTCCGGGACGGCCGCGAGGGCGTCCTCGGCGATGGTGTAGATGATGGGGATGATGGCGAAGCCCATCACGAAGCCGACCACCAGCGCGTTGCGCTGCACGTAGGTGTCCAGGTAGGAGCCCCGCGGATCGAAGCCGAGGGAGGCCAGCAGCCAGGCGGCCGTTCCCGCCAGGCCCAGGGCTAGCCCCACCCCGAGCAGGAAGCGCACCAAGTCCACGAGCGCGAACCGCAAGCGTGACCAGTCGGCGGAGATCCGCCGCAGCCAGGGGTTCACCGCCCGGCTCTGCAGGAAAGCGGCCGCCAGGCCGCTCAGGGGCAGCAGCGCGAAGAGCCAGCCCGCCAGGCCGCTGCCGACCTGGCCGTCGAGCCAGGCCATGATGTCGCCGGCGAACAGCAGCCGCTCGATCCGGGCGCCCAGGACGGAGGCCAGCCCGAGCCCCGCCGGCAGCATCAACGCCATCACCGGCAGCTTGTACCGGTGCAGCCGGGCGGCCGTGTGGGAGGGGAGCAGCTGCCAGAGGTGCGCGCCCAGTAGCAGGGCCAGCGGGATGGTCACGAACGCGACCAGCGTCTGGGGCAGGACCTTCACGAGGAAGGGGGCGAAGACCAGGGCCGCCAGGAATCCCAGCACCACGCTGGGCAGGCTGGCCATCATCTCGATGACCGGCTTGATGCGCCCCTTCACCCGCGGGTGCAGGAACTCGCTGGTGTAGATGGCGGCGAGTAGGGCCAGGGGCAGCCCGAAGAGCATGCAGTAGAGCGTGGCCTTGAGCGTCCCGAAGATGAGGGGTGCGAGGCTGTACTTGGGCTCGAAGTCGTCCGTGGCGCTGGAGGACTGCCAGACCAGGGCGGGCCGGTCGTAGCCTTCGTACCAGACGGGCCGCAGCAGGGTGGCGAAGGTCGTCTCCGGGTGGGGCGCATCGATGGACCAGAGCCCGAGGCGTGCGTCCTCGACGGCCAGCAGGGCATCGTCGCGCGGCGCCAGGGCCAGGGCCGACACCGGCCCCGCGGCGTCGCCCAGCCTGCCCGTGGCCAGCAGGCGCCGGCTGGTGACGTGGAAGAGCCGCACGCTGCCGTCCGCGTAGCCAGCGGCCAGCATGCGCGTCCGCGCCGAGGGGGCCAGGGCGGTCACCGCGGCCCCCGCCGCCGGCAGCTCGCGGGCCAGCACGAGGTGCGTCCCGTCCCCGGCGAGAGCGTTCTCGTCCCGGACCCGGAACCACACGCGCAGCCGTCCCCGGCTGTCGCCCGAGACCAGCGAGCTGCGTCCGAGCTGGAAGCCGAGGCTGGTCAGCGACGCCAGCTCGTCCTCCACCAGGTCCAGCTCCTCCTCCAGATGCGGCGCCGCGATGTCCCGGGTGTCCAGGCGCAGCAGCCGGCCGTCGGTCCAGGCCACGAAGACGTTGTCACCCAGGCCGGTCAGGCGCAGATAGGCGGGCGGCGCGCCATCGCAGGCGTCCGCCAGATCCAGCCGTCCCCCGCTCAGCTGCCTGGTCACCTCGCCGGTCAGCAGGTTACGACGCTCGCGGACGCTCCTCAGCTGGAGCATCCCGTCACGATCCAGAGCGACCAGGATCGGACCGCTGGGGCCGTCCGTGCGATCCAGCAGGAGGATCGGCCGGTCGGCGAGCCGGAGCGGCTCCCCAAGATCCACGCTGAGCTTCTCGAGGCGGAACTGATCTTCGGGGGTCCGCTCCAGGATGCCGCCCCCGAAAGCTGCTGGCACCCCGACCGCCAGTTGTCGCAGAGAATCCGGAAGGTCAGCCGCGGCCAGGAAGGCGGCGGAGAAGCCGATGCGGCCCGGCCGGACGCTGCCGTCCGCGTAGCCGAAAGCACAGGCCCCGTCCAGCGGCGAGATCGCCCAGGCCGTGGGCGTGGCGCCGTCGTCGAGCCGCTGCTCGGCGATCAGCTTCCCGGTGTCCAGCCGCCACTGGAGCAGGCGGCCGTCCGGACAGTAGGCCCAGGCCAGCGTGCCGAACTCGTTCACGGCCGCCTGTGGTGGCTGGCAGATCGCGGACGTGGTGCCGGCCGCGAAGTCCTTGGGCTCCGGCATGGAGGCCGGCAGGAACAAGGGCAAGACGACCCAGATCAGGAAGATGCCGACCAGGGAAACGGCGACGATGCTGCCGACACCGCCCAGGGTGATCAGCAGGCGGGCGAGACGATCACCGATCTTGACGCTGCGGCGGGGCACGCGATCCCGCCGGTGGCCGGTGAAGCTGCCTCCCCTGTCCTGGGCACTGGGCATTGCGGGACCTTCGTGTCGCGCCGCAGCGGGCGCCGCCGTCGTCTCCTCTAGAATCCCGGCTTGAGGCCCACGGAGGTCAGGGCCTCGCGGGCGAGAGCCGCCGTGACCGGGTAGTAGCCGTCCTTGACCACGTTCTGCTGTCCCTGCTGCGAGAAGACGAACCGGATGAACTCGCGGCGCAGGGGATCCAGGGCGGCGCCGGGCTTGTGGTTCACGTAGAGGTACAGGAACCGCGCCAGGGGGTACTCGCCGGTGTAGGCGTGCTCCGGGATGGCCTCCACGAAGGGGGATCCGGCATCCAGCGCCAGCGGCACGGCCCGGACGTCGGCCGTCTTGTAGCCGATACCGCTGTAGCCGATGGCGTACCTGTCGCTGGCCACGCCCTGGACCACGGACGAGCTGCCGGGCTGCTCCTTGACCTCGTCCTTGTAGTCGCCCTTGAACAGAGCGTGCTCCTTCAGGTAGCCGTAGGTTCCCGAGGCGGAGTTGCGGCCGTAGAGGCTGATGGGCTTGTTCGCCCACTCGCCGGTCAGCCCGAGGTCGCCCCAGGTGCGGATGTCGGTCGGGTGGCCGCCCTTGCGCGTCTTGGAGAAGATCGCGTCCACCTGCTGGAGGGTCAGACCCTCGAGGGGATTGTCCTTGTGCACGTAGATCGCCAGCATGTCGATGCTCGTCTTCAGGGCGGTCGGCTCGTAGCCGTAGGTCTTCTCGAACTGGTCCTTCTCCGCCTCCTTCATCTGCCGGCTCATGGGACCGAACTGGGAGGTGCCGCTGATCAGGGCAGGCGGCGCGGTGGATGAGCCCTTGCCCTCGATCTCCACCTGCACGGCGGGATACATGCTGCGGAAACCCTCGGCCCAGAGGGTCATCTCGTTGTTCATGGTGTCGGAGCCGATGCTCTTGATGCTGCCCGAGACCCCCTGCACCGGCTGGTAGTCGGGTAGCTGCGGATCCACCGCCACCGCTGCCAGCACGACGGGAGCCACCAGCGCCAGCAGGGACGCGCCGGACAGACAGCGCACGATCCACTTCGAAGCCACCATCACGTCACTTCCTTTCCCTCGCGTGCGGTCCGCAATCATCGTTCATCCTGGTGCACACGTTAGATTCACACTGTTAAGATCCTGTCAGGAAGCCGTTAGAACCGTGTCAGCGGCCGCGCTTCAGAGATCGATCTGGTAGACCAGCTGGATCTTCCGATCCCGGCCCAGATGGCCCAGCGGCTCGCCGTCGTCGAGGAAGACGGCGGTCGGCAGCTGGCCCTTGCCCTGGGAGCCGGCCTGGTAGTCCGTGGTCTCGAAGTCCAGGATGATCAGGTTGCCCTGGTGGATGTCGTAGGCCACGCCTCCCAGGACCATGTCGTAGGACGTGTTCTCGGCGATGACCTCGTCCCGGTCGGGATCGAAGTGATCGTACCGTCCGAAGACGCTCCAGCGGCCCTGGGTCCCCGGGATCTGGAGGTTGGCGAAGGTGGAGAAGCCCAGCGTGTTGACGGCCTTGCCGTTGTCGACCCAGCTGCCCTTCGCATTGCCCTCGGTGGCGAAGACCTGGGCGGTGAAGATCAGTCCCGGGTACTCGTAGGTGAGCATGCCGAGGTTGACGACGTAGTCGGGAGCCGCGGCGGTGTTGCCCTTGCCGAAGACTCCCAGGTAGCTGAGCTGCAGGCCGGGCAAGGACTCGGCCAGGGGCCGGATGGTGAGTCGGCCCTCGAGGGTCTTGTTCTGGTTGGCCTCCGCGGCATGGTAGCCGCCGCCGTTGTAGAGGCCGACGTGCCAGCTGCCGAACCGGCCGTCGTAGTGCCGGCTACCCGTCTTGGCCTTGGCGTCCGCCAGCTTGCCGCCCAGGTAGCCGCGCAGGCTCACGCCCAGATCGGACGAGTTGAAGACGCCGGCCCGCTCGGCGGCCATGGTACCCTGACAACGGTAGGGATTGATGTGCTCCTCGAAGTCCAGCCAGGGCATGTGGCCCATGCCGATCTCCGCCTTCATGTTCGTGAAGAAGCCCAGATCCCTGGGCTGCAGCTCGGCGTAGAGGTACTTCTCGCGGCCCTTGTAGTCACCGGTGCTGTCCTGGGTGATGTCGAGGGTGACCCGTGCGCTCAGCCACGGATTGGCCTGCTTCCTGAACGTGAGATAGCCGCGCGTCAGCCGGAAGTCGTTGTAGTCGGCCTCGGCGTCGCCGGGCAGCGGGCTCTGCCCCGCGGAGTAGTCGAAGTAGGCCAGCGTGCTCAGCGAGACGCCGGCCAGCGGATTCGCGCCCGCCTCCTCGGCGCGCGTCGGCTGCGGCAGGCTGAGGAGCAGGGCCGGGATCAGGACGGCGGAAACGAATCCCCGCCGGGCGAGGGCGGCACAGAGATTCCTGTCGCACTTGCGAGACACCTTGGACCTCCTTGCAATCCGTTCAGGGGTTGGACGGCGGCCGCGACGTCGGGCCGGGCCGTCCGGCGGACTCGCGGGGCTTCTCATTCCCCGATATCCGGGCGGTGGCGGACGATCCTGCCCTCCACCATGTAGATCGCGTCCTCGGCGATGTTGGTCGCCAGGTCCGCGACCCGCTCGATGTGCCGGGCCACGAGCAACAGGTGCAGGAGCGCGCTGAGATTGGCGATGTTGCCGCGGATGCCGGCCTTGACCCGGCGCGCGACCTCCCGGTTGTCGGCGTCGACCTCGTCGTCGGCTTCCCGCACCTGGCGGGCCAGATCCACGTCCATGTCCACCACGGCGTCCAGGCTCTTGCGGAGCATCGCCTGCGACTTGGCGGCCATCGCGACGAGATCGAATTCCAGTGTCACGGGGGGCTTGCGCGTCAGGTGAACCGCCCGCTGGGCGATGTTGACGGCCAGGTCGCCGATCCGCTCGAGATCGTTGTTCATCTTCAGCATGGCGATGATGAAGCGCAGATCGATGGCCACCGGCTGATGGAGCGCCAGGATCTTCAGACACTCCTCCTCGAGCTGCACCTCGAGCTGATCGATCTCGCGATCGGCGGAGATCACCTGCTCCGCCAGTGCGGCGTTCCGGGTCTGGACCGCGTGGACCGACTTCTGCAGGGCCCCCTCCACCAGGGCGCTGATCGCCAGGACCTGCTTCTTGAGCGTGGCGAGTTCCTTCTGCAGATGCACGGGCATGTCGCCCTCCCTTTGCGGGCCGGACCGCGGCCGTCGATGCGGGGCCGTCCGTTTGGATCCGGCTGACGATCTGTGAGCCGCTAGCACGCTAGCTGCCGATTGTTAGGATCCGGTCAACGCTCTGCAAAAAGTTCTGCAAATCTCGGGTAAGCCCTGCAATTGATTTACTGGCAATAAGTTGAATCAAGAGCGAGGCAGGCGGATGGTGAAGGTGCTGCCCTCGCCCGGGCGGCTCTTCACGTCGACCTCGCCGCCGTGGGCCTGGGCGATGTGCTTGACGATGGCCAGGCCCAGGCCGGTCCCCCCCAGCTTGCGGCTGCGGGCCTTGTCGACGCGGTAGAATCGCTCGAAGATGCGGGGCAGGTGCTCACGGGCGATGCCGCAGCCCTGGTCGCGCACGCTGATCTCCAGTCCATCGGCGGACTCGCGCCCCGACACCTCCACCCGGCCGCCCGGCTCCGAGTACTTCACCGCGTTGTCGACGAGGTTGGCCACCGCCTGCTCGAGCAGCACGTCCGAGAAGCTGGCCTGCAGATTCGCGGGGCAGTCCACCTCCACGCGGATGTTCCGCTCGGCCGCGGCGGTGCTGCAGGCCGCCACCGCGTGCTGCAAGGCCTCGCCGACGGAGGCCTTCGCCAGGCTCAGGCCCTCCGGCCCGGCCTCCTGCTCGAGGCGGGAGAGGGTCAGCAGGTCCTCGACGATGGCTCCCAGGCGGTTGGCCTGGTCGCCCACGATCTGCAAGAACCGCCGGGCGTCGGCGGGATCGTCCAGGGCGCCTCCTTGCAGGGTTTCCACGAAGCCGCGGATGCTGGTGATCGGGGTCTTCAGCTCGTGGGAGACGTTGGCCACGAAGTCGCGCCGCACGTTCTCCAGGCGTCGCAGGCGGGTGACGTCGTTGAGGACCACCAGGGCTCCGATGCGCCCGTCCGCCCCGCCGCGCAGCCCGGTGGCGTGCGCCTGCAGGTAGAGCTCGCGCTCGCCGTAGAGGATCACGTCTCCCTCGACCGGGCTGTCTCCCGCCAGGGCCCGCTGGATGAGCCGCAGCAGGTCAGGATTACGCACCACCTCGCGCACGTCGCGCCCCGACGCGCTCTCGCTGTCCGCGTCCAGCAGGCGGGCCGCGGCGCGGTTCAGACCGATCACCCGCTCGTCGGCGTCGATCGCCAGGACCCCCTCGACCATGCTGGCGAGCACGGCCTCCAGCTCCCGGCGCTGCTGGTCCACCGTGCGGATCCGGTCGTCGAGCTGTGCGGCCATGCGGTTCATGGCCTCGGCCAGGGCTCCGATCTCCTCGGAATCGGGAACGGCGAGCTGCAGATCCAGATCGCCCGAGGCAAAGCGTTCGGCTCCGCGCTTGAGCCCCTGCAGCGGGCGGCTGATCCGGCGGGCCACCAGGTAGCTGACCAGGCCCGCGGCCAGGGCGAGGACCAGACCGGCCAGCAGGATGTCCAGGTAGACCACCCGCAGGGCCCGCTGGATGGAGGCCAGGGAGATGGAGGTGCGCAGCACCGCGGGAGGCGGGGTGCCCCGACCGAGGGGGACCGCCACGTACATCATCTCCTGCTCCAGCGTGTGGCTGTAGCGGATCGAGGTGCCGCGCCCCCCGGCCAGGGCGGTGCGGATCTCCGGGCGGTTCGCATGATTCTCCATGCGGGAGGGATTTTCCTGGCTGTCGCCCAACACGGTTCCGTCACGGGCCACCACGGTGATCCGCGTTCCCGTGCGCAGTCCCTGCCGGCGGCAAAGGGCCTGGATGCTGTCGGGCTCCCCGGCGGCCAGGCGCGCGGCGAACGGCTCCTGCAGCAGAGCGGCGCGGGCCTGCAGGTCGGCGGCGGTTCGCTCCAGGTAGAAGCCGCGCAGGGAGCGGGAAGCGGACCAGCTCACCAGGATCACGCAGACCAGGATGATCAGCAGGAAGGGGGGAAAGAGCTGCCAGAGCAGGCTTTTCCGGCGCATACGCTTCAGTCGCCCATCTTGTAACCCACGCCCCGGACGGTCGTGATGTACGCTCCGGCCGGACCCAGCTTCTTGCGCAGGGCCGCGATCTGGACGTCGATGGAGCGGCCGGTCACGGGGTAGTCCTCGCCGTGGACCGCCCGCACGATCTGGGTGCGCGTGAACACCCAACCCGGGCGCGACGCCAGGTACTGCAGGATGCGGAACTCGGTGCTGGTGAGCGCGACCTGCTGGTCCTCCACCTTCACCTCGTGACGACCCGGGTGGATGCTCAGGCCCTGGTAACGCAGCAGCCTGGCCTCGCCCCCCACCGCGCTCGGCTGGCGGCGCAGGACGGCGCCGACGCGCGCCGTGAGCACGGCGGGGCTGAAGGGCTTGGTCACGTAGTCGTCCGCTCCGGCCTCGAAGCCTGCAATGATGTCCTCCTCCTCGCCCTTCGCGGTCAGGATGATCACGGGAATGGAACGCGTCGTGGCCGCGCCCTTCAGGATGCGGCAGGTCTCGAGCCCGTCCAGCCCGGGCAGCATCAGGTCCAGCACGATCAGGTCCGGAGTCTGCTCGCGCACCACGTCCAGGCCTTCCTCGCCGCTGACCGCGCAGACGACGTGGTAGCCGGACTTCTTCAGATTGTACTCGAGCAGCTCCTGGATGTCGTCGTCGTCCTCGACCACCAGGATCAGCTCACGACCCATCTCCAACCCCTTCCTCGGACCGCCTCCCGGACCGACGATAGCGCACCTGCCGCGTCCATGAACAAACGAAATCTATCGGCTCCGCCAGTGGGGGGCCGTTAATTTCTCGTTAAAACACCCGTCGTCGGCACGTCGTCGGCACCGGGCTTTGCCTATCCGCCGTGGCGGAGTATGCTGGCTCGACCCCCGAACCGCTGACGGCAACGGGACACCGCTTCCCCGGCCGGGAGAACGGACGCCCCGGGGAGACGAACTCATGCAGCAGAACCGGACGATCCACCACCGCAGCGGCCTCCTGCCCATCCGGTCAGGTCTGGTGACGGGCCTGATGCTCGCCTTCCTGGCGGCCGGCGGCCGCGCCGCTCCAGCGGAGGACTGGATCACCTTTTACGAGAGTTCCGGATACCAGGCCACGCCCCGCTACGCCGAAACCGTGGACTTCTGCCGCCGCCTGGCTGCGGCCTCGCCTGTCTTCCATTACCTGAGCTTCGGCACCAGTCCGCAGGGGCGCGAGCTGCCCCTGCTCGTGGCCGACCGGGAGGGCCTCGACACGCCCGAGGCCGCGCGGGCGGCGGGGCGGACGGTGATCCTGGTCGAGGCGGGGATCCACCCGGGGGAGATCTGCGGCAAGGACGCGGGCCTGCTGCTGCTGCGGGACCTGCTGGTCGGCCGGCAATCCCTCGACCTTCTGCAGGGCGTGACCCTGCTCTTCGTGCCCATCTTCAACGTGGACGGCCACGAGCGCTTCGGGCCCTACAACCGGATCAACCAGAACGGCCCCGTGGAGATGGGCTGGCGAACCAACGCCACCAATTTGAACCTGAACCGTGACTTCCTGAAGGCCGACACCCCCGAGATGCAGGCCTGGCTGCGCCTCTTCGGGGCCTGGCTGCCGGACTTCTTCGTCGACGTGCACGCCACCGACGGCGCGGACTACCAGTACGCGATCTCCTATGCGCTCGAGATTCATGGCAACCTGGAGGAGGGGGTGACCCGCTGGGTGTGCGAGAGCTACCTGCCCGCCCTCGAGACGGGCATGGCGGGGCGCGGCTTTCCCCTGACGCCCTACGTGATCTTCCGGCGCTGGCACGATCCCCGGAGCGGTCTGATGAGCTGGGCCGCGACCCCCCGCTTCTCCGAGGGATACGTGGCCTTGCAGAACCGGCCGGGCCTGCTGGTCGAGACGCACATGCTCAAGCCCTACCGGGTGCGCGTCGAGGCCGTCCATGCCCTGCTGCTCGAGACCCTCCAGCTCCTGCGGGACGAGGGCCCGGAGCTGCAGGCCCGGGTGCGGGCCGCCGATGCTGCCACCGCCGCCGGGGCGCTGCGCCGCGAGCCCTTCCCCCTGAAGTTCCGGGCGACCGCCGACAGCACCATGATCGACTTCCTGGGCGTGAAGTACGAGCAGGTCGAGAGCGAGATCACCGGCGGCACCTGGTTCCGCTACGGGAGCGAGCCGGTCACCTACCGCATCCCCTATTTCGACCGCCAGGAGCCGGCCGTCTCCGTCCAGGTGCCGGAGGCCTACCTCATCCCGCCGCAATGGTCGACCGTGGCCGAGCGGCTCGCCCTGCACGGGGTGCAGCTGCGACGGCTGGCCGCTCCGGTCACCCTGACCGTGCGCAGCTACCGCTTCGGCGACGTCTCCTGGCAGGAGCAACCCTACGAGGGGCGGCACCCGCTCGACTTCGCGGTGGAGAGCATCCAGGAGGAGCGGCAGCTGCCGGCCGGCAGCTGGGTGGTGGACCTGCACCAGCGGGCGGCCCGGGTGGCAATCCACGTCCTGGAGCCGCAGGCGCCCGACGCCTACGTTCAGTGGGGCTTCTTCGATCCCATCTTCTCGCGCAGCGAGTACGTCGAGCCGTACGTCATCGAGCCGATGGCCCGCGAGATGCTCGCGCACGATCCGGACCTGGCCCGCCATCTGGCGGCGGCCAAGGCCGCCGATCCCGAGTTTTCCGGCAATCCCCGGGCGATCCGCGACTGGTTCTACCGCCGCACCCCCTACTGGGACGACCGCGTGAACGTCTACCCGATCGGGCTGATCGACGACCGGGCCGTCCTCGAGTCCCTGCCGCTGGAGTAGCCCGCGGCCGGGGACCGATGTTCGGAGCAGCGGCATGTCCCCGCACCGGCCACTATGGTATCATTCCCCTGGAATCCGTCGCCTGCAGCTTGGAGGGCGGGCATGGCGTTCCGTATCTTCAGGAGGGGAGCGGCACATACGTTACGGCGAGAGGGGGACGTCATGTGCTGCAGTTCTCGCGTTATCGCTGTCCTCATGGCGGGTATCCTGCTGATGGCAGGAGCGGCGACCGCGAATGTCGGGATTCCGGATCCCGAGCTCTCGACGGCCGAGATGGCCACGCCGGGGCCCCACTGGGTTCTGGTCTGTCCGGCCGGAGACGGGGAGACTCTGGATGCCCTACCTGGGGACTCCGACGCCACCATCACTGTCCACCTGGTGGATCATTTCATGTATCCCGTCGGATTCTTCCCCGCCGCCGACCTGTGGCTGGAGACCGCGCCGCCGGGGCCGCTCGTCGTCGCGTGCCCCGGACGCATGATCGCCGACGATATGACTGACAGTTATGGGGTGACCACCTTTAGCGGTCCCTTCCGGGCCGGTGCCTGCGGCTACGGGACCATGGTTGTCATCAATGGCCAACCGCTGGTGCATCCCCCGCTGGAGCTGGGCTTCGTCAGCCCCGACCTCGACGGCGATCTGGTCGTGAACTTGACTGATGTGGTTCACTTCGCGACCGCCTACTTGCATGGTTATGAACCGTGCTGCGATTTCTACCACGACGGCGCGCTGGATCTCACCGACGTGATCCTGCTGGCGCAGCACTTGACTCACGCGTGTCCTTGAGGCGTTTTTCTTTTCCGGGGAGGGCGGAGGCATGAAGAACGCCGCGGTTCTTTTTCCCACAGTCCTGCTGGCCTGCGGCATCCTGGCGGTCTCGGCCGGTCCTGCGCGGGCCGACGTCTGGCCCGACTACTTTCTCAGCGAGGCGATCATGGCGTGCCCGGGGCCGGCCTGGGTCGCGAACTGCCCGGCGGGGGACGGCGAGGTGCTGAACGAGGCGCGGGATTCCTACGGTACCCCGGTGGATGCCACGATCACCCTCTACCTGTACGATATCAATTACGACCCCATCGGTCGCTATCCCGCCACGGACATGTGGCTCGAGACGGTGAACGACCCGCTCGCCATCTGCCCCGGCGGCACCGTGGCCGACGCGGACACGGACTACAACTGCATGACGACCTTCAGCGGTCCCTTCCGGACCGGCGGCTGCGGATCCGGGCTCTAGTCCCGGGTCAGCTTGCGGTACTTGATGCGGTGGGGCTGGTCCGCGTCCTCGCCCAGGCGGCGCCGGCGATCCTCCTCGTAGTCGTGGTAGTTGCCCTCGAACCAGATGGCCCGGCTGTCGCCCTCGAAGGACAGGATGTGGGTGGCGATGCGGTCGAGGAACCAGCGGTCGTGGCTGACCACGACCAGGCAGCCGCCGAACTCCAGCAGCGCATCCTCCAGCGCGCGCAGCGTGTCCACGTCCAGGTCGTTGGTGGGCTCGTCCAGGAGGATCAGGTTGGCCCCGCTCTTGAGCAGCTTGGCCAGGTGTACCCGGTTGCGCTCGCCGCCCGACAGGTCGGCCACCTTCTGCTGCTGGTCCGGGCCGCGGAAGTTGAAGCCGGCGCAGTAGGCACGGCTGTTCACCGGACGGCCGCCCAGGCTCAGCTCCTCGGCGCCGCCGCTGATCTCCTGGAAGACCGTCTTGCCGCCGTCCAGGGTGTCCCGGCTCTGGTCCACGTAGGCCATCTGCACTGTCTCGCCCACGCGCAGGCTGCCGCCGTCGGGCTGCTCCTGGCCGGTGATCAGCCGCAGCAGGGTGGTCTTGCCAGCGCCGTTGGGGCCAACCACCCCCACGATGCCGCCGCGGGGCAGGTCGAAGCTCAGGTCATCGAAGAGCAGCCGCTCGCCGTAGCCCTTCCGCAGGCTCGCCGCTCGCACCACCAGGTCGCCTAGCCGCGGGCCGGGCGGGATGCGGATCTGCGCGGGTCCGGTCCGCTTCTCGCGCTCCTCGCCGAGCAGCTCCTCGTAGCGCTCCAGGCGCGCGCGGCTCTTCTTGTGGCGCGCCCGCGGCGAGGTGCGGACCCACTCCAGCTCCCGCTCGAGCGTCTTCATGCGGGCGATGTCCTTCCTCTCCTCGGTGGCCAGCCGCTGCTGCTTCTGCTCCAGCCAGGAGGAGTAATTGCCCTCCCAGGGGACGCCGTAGCCGCGGTCCAGCTCCAGGATCCAGCCCGTGACGTTGTCCAGGAAGTAGCGGTCGTGGGTGACGATGATCACGGTGCCCGCGTACTCCCGCAGGTGGCGCTCCAGCCAGGCCACCGACTCGGCGTCCAGGTGGTTGGTGGGCTCGTCCAGGAGCAGCAGATCGGGTTTTTGCAGGAGCAGCCGGCAGAGGGCCACCCGGCGCACCTCGCCGCCCGAGAGCCGGGCCACCTCCGCGTCTCCGGGCGGGCAGCGCAGCGCATCCATGGCGATCTCCAGCGTGCGGTCCAGCTCCCAGCCGTTCGCGGCCTCGATCCTGTCCTGCAGCTCGCCCATCTCGGTCATCAGCCGGTTCATCTCGTCGTCGTCCAGCGGCTCGGCCATCTTCAGGCTGATCTCGTTGAAGCGATCCACCATGGCCTGCGTCGCGGCGACCGCCTCCAGGATGTTGCCGCGCACGTCCTTGGTAGGGTCGAGCCCGGGCTCCTGGGGCAGGAAGCCGATCCGGATGCCGGGGGCGGGGAAGGCCTCGCCCTCGAAGTTCTTCTCCTCGCCCGCCATGATGCGCAGCAAGGTGCTCTTGCCGGCGCCGTTCAGCCCGATCACCCCGATCTTGGCGCCCGGCAGGAAGGAGAGCCAGATCCCCCGCAGGATCTCCCGGTTGGGGGGCACGATCTTCTTCAGACCCTTCATGGTGAAGATGAACTGGTGAGCCATGGGATATCTCCTCGGCGTCGGGGGCCGCAGCGTCATCGACCGGCATACGGAAACAGACGATTCCCCGATCCGTCAAGCTGGAGCGTGGGCGGAGCGGTCCACACTGCCGATCCGGCACGGTTCCTGCGGGAAGCGGGTGGGGGACCTGAAAAGAGAATGATTCCGAGGAGTTCTGCCATGAGAACCCCATGGTGGTTGTTTTTTGCATGCCTGCTGGTCGTCGCCGGCTGCTCCGACAGCATGGATCCAACGGCCGTGCAGACATCCTCGCTCGACCAGGCGGCCGTCCCGGCCGCCGTCCCGCCCGCGGCGGGGGTCCAGGGCGAGTTCTGGCCGGGGGAGCCGCCCCCGCTGCTCCCGGTTGAGTACATCTACGATCCCGCCAGCGAGTTGGAAGGCTTCGGCTTGTCGGCGATGTCGGTGGCCGACGTCCGGGAGCAGCAGGTCATCCGCAACTGCTGGATTGTCAAGGCGGCCGTGGAAGCCTGGGCCGCGGAGAGCGGGAGCCGGATCCCTGCCTGTCTGGCCTCCTTGTCCCCTCTGGGAAACACGCTCATCGATTTTCTTCCAGAAGGACATTTGATGATCAATCCCTTTATGCTTTTGTGCGACACACCGGCGCCGGGGCCGGTTCATTTTCCCGGTTCGGTCGGCTACTGGATTCGGGATGTGGACCACGACGGGGAGCCGGACGCCTACTACATCGAGGGCCAGGGCAAGCACTGCATTCAGATTTGCCTGCTGGTGGGACCGTAGAGACGGAACCATCGCTGGCGGCAGCGGTGCTGGTGACAGTTGAAGCTGATGCGGGTACGAAAAGAGGTCGCCCGGACTGCCGGGCGACCTCGAACTTATGCGGTGCAGCAGACCGAGCCGGTGGCTAGGTGATGTCCTTGAGGGTCAGGCCCTTCTTGCGCATGTAGGGCATCAGGCCCTGCCGGTCCACGGTGCGCATGGCGCGGGTGGACATCTTGATGCGCAGGCAGCGGCCCAGCTCGGGCACGTAGATCTGCTTGGTCTGCAGGTTGGGCAGCTGGCGCTTCTTGGTCTTGTTGTGGGCGTGCGAGACGGCATAGCCCACCAGCGGCCCCTTACCGGTCAGCTTGCAGCGACGAGACATGATCGTCCTCCGCGGATCTACTTCTTCTCGCGGTGCTTGGTGTGCTTCCGCAGCACCGGGTTGTACTTCATGAGCTCGAGGCGGTCCGGCGTGTTGCGCGGGTTCTTGTAGGTCGTGTACGACGAGGTCCCGGGCGCTTCGGTGCACTCGAGCGTGATGATCTTGCGCGGGCCCTTGCTGGCCATGACCGGCTCCTTTCAGACTCGCGCCGCCCCGCTGCGGGGCGGCCCGAAAGCACAGGAGAAGGAATATAGGCCATCGAAACGGCTAATGCAACCCCATCCGTCTAAAAATCAAGACAGTAGCCGGCCTGGCGGATCAATTGCCCCGGCGGGCCCGACGGGCCTCCAGCTTCTCCTGGGCCTCGATGCAGAAGCGAGCCGTGGGGATGGCCTCCAGCCGCTCGCGTCCGATGGGCTTGCCCGTGAGCTCGCAAATGCCGTAGGTGCCATCCTCTATGCGCTCGAGGGCCGCCTCGATCTCCCGCAGGTACTCCCGCTCCGAGGCCGCCGTCTGCAGCATGGTCTCGTACTGGGACTCGTCGCTGCCCTGGTCGGCCATGTGGTTGGAATGGGCCCGACCCGAGGCACTGCCGGCCTCCTCGGCCGCGGTCTCGATGTCCTTGGTCCGCCGCTTCAGCGAGCGGGAGACCCTCGCCTGCTCGGCCTCCAGGATCTCCCGGTAATGGTTCAGATCCCGCTTGGTCAGCGTATCCTTCATGCTGCAGCCTCCTGTGGGTATCGGCTCGAAGGATCGGCAATATACAGCGGGAGCGGTCCGGCACAAGCAGATTGATGAGGTCAGATTCAATTTGATATTTGACAGGCATTTATCGATGATCAGCAGCGTGGTGCTTCGTTTGCCGACCCTGCCAGCCGTCCGGTGCCGGGACCGGTACCGGTGCTGGTCGGATGACGGGAGGGCTCGCGCTCACGGTCCATTTCATGTCACCCTTTCCGTGGGACCTCCGTATACGGGGCGTCTCCGCAACCCCAGCCGGGAGCAGACCCGAGGTGACGACCGCCAGGTTCCTGCGTGATCAGCGACACAAGGGTCTTCTGGCCCTGGCCCGCGCGGGCCACGGCGAGGCGTTCCGCCGGCTCTATCGAGAGCTGTACGAGCCGGTGGCGCACTACGTCGCCCCCCGCGCGGCCACGCCGGAAGACGCCGAGGATCTGGTCGCCCAGGTCTTCCAGCGTTTCCTCATGCATCTGGACGCCTACGACGCCCGCCGGGGCAGCGTTCTTTCCTGGCTGCTGGGCATGGCCCGCAACGCGCTGGTCGATCATCACCGGGCGCGGCGGCCCGCCCTGCCGCTCGACGACCTCGCGGAGGTTCTCGCCGGGGAGGCGCGCGATCCCCTGAGCGAACTCGTCCGCGACGAGCAGATGCGGCAGGTCGAGATCCACCTGCGGGAGCTGCCGGCGCAGACCCGCGAGATGATCGCCTTGCGCTTCGGAGAGGGCCTGCGCCACCGCGAGATCGCCGCGATGCTCGGCCTGAGCGAGGAAGCGGTCAAGCAGCGCCTGTCGCGGGCCCTGCGGGATCTCCGGCAGCGCATGCGGGGACGATCAGCCAGGGGAGGTGAAGTGGATTATGCGGTCTAGAAACCTGAACGAGATCCTGTCCCGCCTGCACCGGCGGCCCGCGGCACCGGACACCGGGGCCCGCGCGCGGCTGGAGGGCGAGCTTCTCTCCCGCCACCGTGAACTGTACGAGCGGAAAGTGGGTTGGAAGATGCTGTTGAATCCCCGCTGGAGAACCGGCCGGCTGGTGCTGGCCGGCCTGGCCGTCGCCGTGCTCGGCGTCGGCGCCTGCACGATCCCGACGAGCTACGAGGACGAGGTCGGCAAGAGCTTCCTGATCCACGTCCCGGACAAGGCCGGGACGGCTCCCGCCCAGGGAGAGCTGCTGGCCTTCCTGCAGCAGGAGAAGCTGGCCCGGGACGTCTCCGTTTCCCGGAACCAGGCCGCGGACGGCGGCACGGACATCGCGATGATCCTCCTGCGCGACAGCGTTCCCGAGCAGGAGCTGATCGACCGCCTGCAAGCGCAGTTCCCGGTGCTCCGCAGCGCCCTGTTCGAGATCAACGAGGTCGTCGGCCCGGTCGAGACCAGCCTGGCGGGCGCCTTCGGCCACGCGGTCTTCAAAATCGACGCCGGCGAGATGGACGCCGAGGCCATCCGGCAGCATTTCCTCGAGCAGCTGGCGGCCCAGGGTCTGACCGGCGACGCGGTCGTCGAGATCCACGAGGACGACGGGCAGCAGACCGTCGACATCGAGATCACGGCCGAACAGGAGTGAACGCGTGACCGCGGGATGGTTGCGTGGTAGGAGAATGAGGAGAGACGAAGCGGACCCGTCCGGCGCCGACCGGGCGGGTCCCGTTCTACAGGGCGGCCAGGGGCAGCGTTCATCCGGGTGAACGCTCGTCGCGCAGGGCCGTGTCCGGAATGGCCGTTCTGAAAACCCGCTAGCAACTCCCACCAATTCAGTATATTTTTGGAACGGTCTCTGAGACATGGGGTTCAATGGGCCCACGACGCCGGCTGCCACGCCGCTGCCGCCCCTGTCGACATTCTGTGGAGGGCTTCTCATGACCAGGATCATCTGGAGGCGCGTCGCCGTGTGCGTGCTCGTGCTCGGAGCCGCTCTCGCGACGGGGATCGTGATCGCGCAGCCGGCCGCTGCGGCCGCACCCGCCAGCGTCGAGCAGGCGCCGGCGGCCCTCGGCCTCGCCGCGCATCGCGGCGAGGTCGTCGTCGTCGACTTCTGGGCCTCCTGGTGCAAGCCCTGCCAGGCGTCGCTGCCGTGGCTGGCGTCTCTGCAGGCCACCTACGCCGACCGGGGCCTGACCGTCCTCGCCGTCAACGTCGATCGCGAACGCGAACGCGCCGACCGCTTCCTGGCCGGCCTGCCGGACTCGCTGGCGGTCGTGTATGATCCCGCGGGCAAGATCGCGAGCGCGTTCGAGCTCGAGGGCATGCCCATGACCTTCGTGTACGATCGCCGGGGGAAGCTGCGCCAAACCCACCTCGGTTTCGATCCAGCCGAGACGACGCAGCTCGAGGCCGAGCTGGTCGCCCTGCTGAAGGAGGAGGGTGACCATGCGCAGTAACATCGCGGGGATTCGTGCCGCGCGCGGCTGCCGGTGGCTGGCGCTCGCGGGCGCGCTCCTGCTGCTGGGGCTCCTGAGCGGCTGCGCCGGTGTGGGCGTCCAACCCTGGGAGCGCGACCTGCTGGCCCAGGACGCCATGGCCGTCGATGCCAGCCCGCTCACGACCGCGGTGGACGGCCACATCTACTTCAGCAAGGAGGCGTCGACGGGCGGCCTGGGGACGGGAGGTGGCGGCTGTGGCTGCAACTGATGGCAGGCCCCGCCGGCGCGTCCGCAAAATCGGCCTGCGCGCCGGGCTGGCCGCCGCCTGCACGCTCGTCGGCATCCAGGCGGCGCCAGCGCAGACGGTGACGGTCGACTCGGCCCTGCTCCTTTACAAGGAGCCCCACCGCGTCGGGGCGCTCGAGGCGCTGCTCGAGGCGCGCAAGGATTTCGGATACGGCCGCAGTGGCAACCTCAAGCTGGTCCTCGATGCCCTGACCGGCGCCTCGGCCAACGGCGCCACGCCGGCCAGCGGGGCGCAGACGTTCACGAGCCCCTCCGGCGGCGGCAGCTACACGACGCCGGCCGGGCGGACGCCGCTGGACGACACCTTCAAGGACACGCGCATCGCTCTCAGCGGCAACTACCTGTTTCCACTGGATCGGCTGACCAGCACGGGCGTCGGTGCCGATGTCTCGGTCGAGCGCGACTACACGTCGCTCGGCGCCAACGCGTCGCTCTCGCGGGACTTCTTCAAGCGCAATACCACGCTGTCGGTCGCCCTCAGCCTGTCGCACGACCTCGTCCGACCGATGGGCGGCCGTCCGGTGCCGTTCGACGTGATGCCGCCGCCGACCGCGGGCGAAGGCGGAGACAAGGATGATGGCGGTGACCGGTCCGGCACGCTCGGCGCCGCCCAGAAGAACGTATCGGACCTGATCCTGGGCGCCACGCAGATCCTCGACCGCCGCACGCTGGTGCAAGTGAACTACTCCCAGGGTCACGTCAGCGGTTACCAGACCGATCCCTACAAGCTGCTCAGCGTGGTCGATCCGGCAACTGGAGATCCGGCGCAGTACCTGTACGAGAAGCGGCCCGATGCTCGCAGCCGGCAGTCCCTGTTCGGCAGGATCAAGCATCACTTCGGCTGGTCGGTGTTCGATCTATCGTACCGCTACTACTGGGATGACTGGGGTGTGCGCTCGCACACCGGCGAGCTGCGTTTTCGTTACAATCTCGGCCCGCTGGCCTACCTGCAGCCGCATCTGCGCTACTACAGCCAGTCGGCCGCGGATTTCTACCGCCGCTACCTGCTGGCGGGCGCGGCCTTGCCCGAGTTCGCGTCGGCCGACTACCGCCTGGGGAAGTTCATCGCCAGGACCCTTGGCCTGGAGTACGGGCGCACGCTCGCCAACGGTCACTCGATCACCCTGCGGGGCGAGTACTACTGGCAAATCGGTGACGGCCATCCCCTGGGCGTGCCGGCCGGACTACGCAGCTACGATCTGTTTCCCACCGTGGACGCCGTCATCGTCCAGGTGGGCTACTCGTTCGACACGCGATGAACGCCGGCGTCTCGCTCGAGCGGCCGGCCGGCCAGACCCACTGGATCGGGCGGTTCGGTGCCATGGCGAGCCCGTGCGAGGTCCTGGTCGACGTCGACGATGGTGACGAGGCCCGGCGGCTCACGGAGCTGGCCGCCGCCGAGGCCTGGCGCATCGAGCGCAAGTACAGCCGCTACCGCGACGACAGTCTCGTGCACGAGATCAACGCGAGCGAAGGCGCACCGGTGACGGTGGACGACGAGACCGCCGGGCTGCTCGCCTTCGCCGACCGCTGTCACGAGCTGAGCGGCGGGCACTTCGACATCACGACCGGGATCCTGCGTCGCGTCTGGCGGTTCGACGGCTCGGACCGCGTGCCCTCGCGGACCCAGGTCAAGGCGCTTCTGCCGCTGATCGGCTGGACCAAGGTCGACTGGCAGCCGCCGGTGCTGATTTTGCCCCGCGGCATGGAGATCGACCTCGGTGGACTGGGCAAGGAGTACGCGGTGGATCGCGCCGCGGAGATCCTCGGCCACGAGACCGACCGGGGCGTGCTCGTCAACTTCGGCGGTGATTTGCGTGCGCTGCGGCCGCCGCGCGCCGGTCACTGGACGGTCGGCATCGAGGATCCACGGCGGGATCGCCACGCGTGGTGCCAGATCACGCTAGCCCGCGGCGGTCTCGCGACCAGCGGCGATGCACGGCGCTTCCTGCTGCGGCGCGGGGTGCGTTACTCGCACGTCCTGAACCCCCGCACCGGCTGGCCGGTCCGGCAGGCGCCCCGGTCGGTCACCGTCATCGCCGACAGCAGCCTCGAGGCCGGGATGCTGGCGACGCTCGCCCTGTTGCGCGGGCGCCACGCCGAGGAGTTCCTCCGGGAACAGGACGTC
>CAZGEC010000046.1:0-28682 GCA_964524645.1 uncultured Fibrobacteraceae bacterium
GGCACGAAGTGGCACAACCAGGACGAGTTCCTGCTCAGCGGCCTGGTCTTCTGCGCCAAGTGCGGCTCCCGGATGACCGGAGTCAGCACGCGCAGGAACGGCCGCAAGATCCCCTACTACGCCTGTCGCCGGCGGCTGGAGACCAAGGACTGCGACCAGGACTACGTCCGGGCCGACAAGCTCGAGGCGCGGATCCTCTCCGAGGTCCAGACCATCTTCCGGGACGAGGCCCTGCTGACCAGCATCTGGGCCAAGGCCCAGAAGAAGCTGAAGGCGGAGGCTCCCCACCTGGCGGCGGACCTCCGGCACCTGGAGGCCGAGCGGAAGAAGGTCCAGGCCACGCTGGACCGCTACTTCGCGGCCTTCGAAGCCGGGACCATGGACCCCGCGGCCTGCCGCCAGCGCGTGGAGGCGCTCACCACCCAGATCCAGCAGCTGGAGGCCGAGCGCGAGGCCGTCGAGCAGCAGCGGGAGTCCCTGACGCTCCAGGACCTGCGCATGGACTTCCTGGAGCAGATCCTGACCAACCTCGGGGGGATCGTCGCCGCCGTCCCGAGCGCCCAGAAGAAGCACCTTCTCCAGCTGCTGGTGAAGAAGGTGCTCGCTCGGGATCGGGAAGACGTGGAGATCTGGTACAGGCTGCCCCAGGGGGCGCCGGTTCGTACACTGGGGGATTTGGTAGCCCCTACGGGACTCGAACCCGTGTTTCCGCCGTGAGAGGGCGGCGTCCTAGGCCGCTAGACGAAGGGGCCATATGCATGAAGCGGCCGGCAGGGTCGGCCGCAGCGATATCTCTGGTTGCCCGGGGAGGACTCGAACCCCCATCGACTGATCCAGAGTCAGCTGTCCTGCCATTGGACGACCGGGCAAGCGGCCGCAAAAATAGACCGTATGCCGGGAAATTGCAAGCCCCGGCCGGAACGGCCACTCAGGCGGGCCGCTTCATGCGCTGCGAGCGCAGGGCGTCCAGGATGTGGGCGTGCAGGTCCTCCGGCGAGGCCAGGTCCTGGGGCGTGGTGCCCCAGTAGGCGGGCAGGATGGCGAACGGCTCCGTCTGGGGCCCGCCGAGCCCGCCGTGGCTGCTGAGCTGATCCTCGAAGACCACCACCTCGCCGCCCGGCAGGAGGGCGCCGTTGAGCAGCAGGTCGCCGCTGCTCTGGTAGCCCACGAGGCGGCGCAGCTCCGCGGCCCAGCGGTCCGGCTCCGGGTAGGGCGCCAGGGGATCGCTCTCGCCCCGGATCTCCCCGGTGTCCAGATCGCGCAGGCCGCTGCCCCCCAGGACCACCGCGCCGCCGCCCTCCCGCCGGGCCACCACGAAGCCGATGCCGGGATGGCTGGCCAGCTTCTCCAGGAATCCCGGATAGCGCTCGCGGATCCCCTCCAGGTTCAGCGGCCAGTCCGAGCCGCCGACGTAGACGTGAGCCAGGCAGCCGGAAACGCAGACCACCAGCTCCGGAACCTCCTCCGGCAGCTCGTGGCCTTCCCGCCCCGCGCCGCTGAGCCGCTCCAGGGTGCGGTGGCTGCGCGCCGCCACCCGCGTCAGCTCGCCGGCATGGCTCTCGCGCAGCTCCTCCAGCAGGGTCGTCACGTGCATGGTCCCCAGGGGCGGAACCTCCAAGGGAGTCGAGGTGCCCCCGGCCAGCTCGGCCAGCGTCTCCTCCAGGCTCCGCCCGTAGCGATGGCGGAAGGGGATGGACGGGGTCTGCCCGTGGTCGGAGAACAGCACCAGATCGTAGGCGATGGGTGCGCCGCCGCGGATGATGCGCGCCAGCCGGCGCAGCTTGCGGTCCAGGGCGGCCAGGGTGATCTGGGCCTCGTAGGTGTCGGGACCGCTGTAATGGGCCACCTCGTCGTAGCCCACGAAGTTGGAGTAGATCACGGGTATGCCGCGCACCAGGTCCTGCTTGATCCAGAAATAGGCGGTCTCGCGCAGGAAAGCGTTCGCCACGGCGCGCGTGGCCAGCCGCCGCAGGCTCAGGCCGAGACGCACCCGCCGGCGGCCCAGGCGGCCGATCGCCCCCCAGAAGATGGCCGTCCCCAGGTCCCAGAAGGAGGCCAGCAGGGCCTTGGTGTAGGCGTAGGGACTGAGCCAGAAGAGGTTGAAGTCGGCCAGCTCACCCTGCCGGCGATCCGAGAGCGGCAGCTGCTGCGCGCTGAGCGTCATCAGCCGCTTGGCCGCGCCCCCGGACATGAAGCTGTTGATGCAGGAGCCCCCGGCCAGGAGCGGCTCGCCGCCGGCGGCGGCGGCCCGGTTCTCCAGCAGGCGCAGATCCGGGGGATGGCTGGCCGCGCGCACCTTGCGCGCAGCGCGATCGTACCAGCGGTAGCCCGGCGCCTCCGCGCGCGATCCGTAGAAGAGCCCGGCCTGCACGACGGGGGTGTTCGACGGCAGGCCGCAGTGCCAGCGGAAGAGCCGGTGCGACACCCGGGCCAGCAGTCCCGTGACCGTGGGCATGCGGCCCCGCTCGAGGGCCCGCTCAAGGCTGGGGAAGGAGAGGCCGTCCACCTGGATCATCAGCAGACCCCGCGTGATCTCCGCACGCCGCGGCGGGCCGTAGCGCCGGCCCAGGCGGTAGATGACGGACTGGAAGAAGGGGTAGGCCTCGTCGATGCCAAGCCAGCCCACGATGCTGGTGGTGATGGCCGTCAGCACGACCAGCCCCACCAGGGCATCGCCGAAGCTGTTGATGACGAAGCTGCTGTCCGTCTGGCCGGCCAGGTAGAGGATCAGGCCGTTGAACAGCAGGGTGGGCAGGCCGAGGGTCAGGGTGTTCAGGGGCAGGGTGAGCAGCAGCAGCAACGGTCGCAGCAGGATCAGCAACAGGGCGAACTCGATGGGCACGGTCAGGGCGAAGACCCACCAGTGCGGTTGGCTGGTGTCGAAGTAGAAGCCGGGCAGGATCGAGGCGGCCAGCAGCAGGGCCAGCACGTTGATGGCCCAGACCAGCACGTAGCGACCGAGAATGCCCAGCAGGTGCTTCACGGTCCCCCCGCTCGCCCCGGGATCCGGGACGACCCGCTCAACCGCCCGCGCCGGCGGCGCGCCGCAGCCTGGCGATGACGCGCGGCCGACCGATCAGCTCCATCACCTCGAAGATGCCGGCGCTGCGCGCCTGGCCGGTCAGGGCCACCCGCGCGGGATGGATCAGCTGGCCCGCCGCGATCCCCAGCTTCTCCGCGGTGAGACGCACGATCTCCTCGAACCGGTCGGCCGTGGCCGGGACGGCCGGATCCAGGCCGGCCTCCAGGGCCTCGGCCAGAGCCCGCAGCCGGGCGCGCGCCTCGTCGCCGGCCAGGTGTTCCGCCGCGGCCTCGGCATCGACGGGGTAGTCCTCGCGGAAGAAGAAGACGATCTGCTCGGGGAGCCGCCCCACGTTGCTGAAGCGATTCCCCAGGGCCCCGAGCAAGCGTTGCAGGTAGGCGCCGGTGTCGGTTCCCTCAGCCAGCTGCCAGGCGGCGGACAGGCTCCAGCCGCGTTCCTCCAGCGCCGGCAGGGCCAGGGCGAGCCGCTGGTGCGGCGGCAGCCGCTTGATGTGCTCGGCGTTGATGTGGTTCAGCTTGTCGTAGTCGAAGGCCGCGGGCGAGCTGTTGACCTTCTTGAGGCTGAAGCGCTTGACCAGCTCCTGCCGCGTGAGAACCTCGTCGCCGGCGGCCCCGATGGACCAGCCCAGCAGGGCCAGATAGTTGATCATCGCGTCGGGAACGACGCCCTGGGTGGCGAACTCCTCGATGCTGGTGGCCCCGTGGCGCTTGCTGAGCCGCTGCCGGTCCGGCCCCAGGATCATCGGCAGGTGGCCGAACTTGGGGGCCTTCAAGCCCAGGGCCGCATAGACGAGCAGCTGGAAGGGAGTGTTGCTGACGTGATCATCGCCGCGCAGCACGTGCGTGATGCCCATCAGGTGATCGTCCACGACGGCGGCGAAGTTGTAGGTGGGAAAGCCATCGGCCTTCAGGCAGACCCGGTCGGTCAGCGCCTCGTTCGAGAACTCGCGTTTGCCGACCACCACGTCGTGCCAGAAGGTCGTCCCCTCCCGGGGGACCCGCAGCCGCCAGGCCTCGGGCCGTCCGGCGGCCTTCAGGCGGGCACGCTCGGCGTCGCTCAGGTCGCGCCCGTAATCGGGGATCCCGCCGGCCGTCTGCGCCGCGCGCTGCCGCTGCTCCACCTCCTCAGGGGTGCAGTAGCTGGGGTAGACCGCCCCCGCCTCCTGCAGGCGCTTCAGGAAATCGCGATACAGCTCCAGCCGCTCCGATTGCAGGTAGGGGCCGTACGGTCCGCCCACGCCCGGGCCCTCGTCCCGGTCCAGCCCCAGCCAGTTCATGCCGCGCAGGATGGCGTCGTAGGAGGCGGCCGTGCTGCGCTCGCGATCCGTGTCCTCGATGCGCAGGATGAAACGGCCCTTCTGGTTGCGCGCGTAGAGCCAGTTGAAGAGAGCGGTCCGCGCCCCGCCCACGTGCAGGTGGCCGGTGGGGCTGGGAGCGAAGCGCACGCGGACAGTCGCCTGCTCGCTCATGTTCCTCCTCGGATTCCGGTACGGTCGGGACGGCGGCTAGGGTTGTCCCTGCGCCTGGATCTTCTGGCGCCAGACGTCTCCAGGCGAGCGGTGAGCCGGCCGCGACTGGAAAGCGCGGCCCACGGGCTCCTCGTGGGCCAGGGGAGCGAGCCGCTCGGCCAGGCCGGCCAGATCCGTTCCCCAGACCTGCCGGGCCGCGACGTCCGCCTTCCGCCCCTCGCCCAGGGCAGCCAGGAACCGCCGGACGGCGGGCAGGCCCCCGTTGTCCTCGACCAGCCGCCAGCCCATGAGAAAAGCTCCGTAGAGAGCCTTGCGATAGAGTTCGCGATCCCGCCCGTCGTCCGCAGCGGGCGGCGCCGTCAGGAGGGAGTCGATGACGCCGACCTCCAGCAGGACCGGCCTGGTCAGGGTGATCTGGTCCGTGCCGGGCTGCTTCTCCGCGCGGAACTCGGCCATGTAGTTGAGGAGGTGGCTGCCCATGTCGGCCAGGTAGAGGGCCAGACCTTGCTCCAGCCAGGGCGGCAGGGCCTCCCCGGCGACCTGCCGCAGCTCCCAGCGCGTGACGAAGGTGCACACGGTATGGCCGGCGAGCGTGCGGTTCCAGAGGGTCGCCGCGGGCTCGATGATGCAGGTGTCGCCCCGCAGGGAGTAGGTCCGGACGTAGCTATTGCCGGTGCGCGCGCGGTAGTCGTTGATGTCCCGCGTGTCGAAGATCTGCAGGACCCCGACGGGATCCAGCCCCAGCAGCTCGTGGCAGCGGTGGCGCGCCAGATCGCAGAGCTCCACGATCGGCATCAGGTCGCACCCGCTCAGATCGGGCTCGTACGTGAAGGTGAACGGCCCGAGCCGCGTCTGGCCCGCGGAGAAGTCCAGATCGGGTCGCTGCGTCAGCACGCCCTTGTCGCAGATGCTGCCGGGCCCGTAGGGCCGGCCGTCGGTGTCGAGGGGCGGGGTCCAGCCGGGCCACATGAAGGCGTGCAGGTGGTCGGGGAAGCCCGCCGCCGCCAGCTGCTCGGGGGTGAAGCGCGGGAAGGGACCGTCGGCCGTCAGCGGCGCCAGCAGCGCCGGGTGATCCACCAGGCCGCCCGGGAAGGAGACGCTGTCGGGCAGACTGGCCCGGGCCACCTCGATGGCCCGCTCCTCGTACGTGAACTGCGCCCGCGCTCCGCCGGCGGGCAAGGTCGTGAGCGCGACCAGCAGCAGCCAGCCCGCCAGGCGCGCGATTCCGTCTCTCTGCAGAGCCTTCATCGGCATCAACGTCCGCCTCCCTTGACGCGCTGGGCCTCCCGGTAGAGGGCCTTGGCCTCTTCCTTCTCGCCCAGCTTGTCGTAGACCAGTCCCATGTTGTTGTAGACGTCCGCCGTCTCCCGCTGCTCGAGAGCGGCCTCGTACTTGTCGATGGCCTCGTCGTAGCGGCCCAGGTGGTACAGGCAGAGCCCCTGGTTGAAGAGGATGCGATAGGAGTCCGGCTCCCGCTTCTCGGCCTCGCCCAGCACGCCGAGGGCCTCCTCGTAGCGCTGGGCCGCGATGAGCGTGTTGCCGAGGTTGTAGTAGGCTTCCTTCATCGTGGGATCGAGATCGATGGCGCGCCGGTAGGCAGCCACCGCCTCGGTCACGCTGCCGGCGCGGCGCAGGCAGTAGGCCAGGTTGAACTGCAGGGTGGCATCCTCGCCGAAGCTCAGCGCCTTGCGGTAGGCGTCGACCGCTTCCGTCCAGCGCCGGGCCTGGCGCAGGCTGAGGGCGAGGGCCTGCCAGGCCTGGGACATGTCGGGCTCCTGGGCCAGCACCCGCTGCAGCTGGGTGATGGCCTGGCTGTACTGCTTGGCCTTCAGCAGGCTGATCGCGTAGTTGTAGACCACCGCCGGGGTGGCCTCCGGCGAGGCGATGCCCTCGGCCAGCCACTGCTGGGCCCGGGTCGTATCGCCGGACTTCATGTACAGGTCGCCGATCAGCAGCTTGAGCTCCAGATTGTCGGGCTCCAGCCTGCTCGCCTTGATGTAGGCCTGGATGGCGTCGGACAGCATGCCCTCCGCCTCGGCCACCTTGCCCGCGGCCTGCCAGGTGCCGGAGGCGTCCGGCCGCTCCTGTTCGGCCCGGCGCACGGCCACCTTGGCCTGCATCGGCTCGCCGCCCTCCAGGTAGGCCCGCACCACGTGCGGCATGACCTCGTCCCGGCTGGGGTCGAGCGTGAAGGCCTTCTCGTAGAGGGTGGCGGCCTCCAGGGGCAGCCCGGAGTCCATCAGGAGATTCCCGTCCTCGATGTAGAGGGCGAAGAGGTTGTTCAGGAGCTGGCCCGCCAGGTCGGCCGTGGTGTCGTCGCCGCCGGCCTTGGCCTCGGCCTGCAGCTTGCGGGCGACGTCCACCCGCTCCTCGAGCGCGCTGCGGGCCTCGGCCGCGCGCCCCTGTTGGTGGTCCAGGTCGGACAGGCCCAGGGCCAGCCGCAGCATCTCGGCCCCACCGCCGGGGCCGAGCGCCTTCAGGCCCTCCTGGTAGGCCTCGCGCGCCTTGTCCGGCTCGTCGGCGCGGCGCCAGGCCTCGGCGATGAAGCGGTAGGCGTCGTGACCGCCGTCGAGGGAGAGCTGCTGGTAGGCGAAGAACTCCTGGACGGCCACATCGTAGTTCTCCAGGCGCATCATGACGAAGGCCAGGTTGCGGTGGAAGTCGGCCTCGATGGGCTTGGCCTGCACCGCCGCGATGAAGGCGTCACGGGCCAGCACCCAGTTCTCCTGCCCCGCGTAGATCACGCCCAGGTCGTTGTAGAGGTCCCCGTTGCGGGGATCCTGGAGGATCTTGGCGTTCAGCTCGGCGATGCGCTGCTCGGCCGTGGCCTTGCTCCCGCCGGCACCGCCGGCCAGCGTGTCGGGGGCGGCGGTCTGCGCCGGAGCCGGCGTCGCCGCGGAACCCGCGAACAGGGCACAGCAGGCCGCCGTCAGCCACACGAGCGACCAGGCAGCGCCGACGAGGCGCCTGGCGGGAAGAGGCCGGTGTCCACGATCCCTGCCGGTCCATTTATGTCGCATGCCGACTCCTCGCCGCTGGAGAATCCCGTTCCGGTGGTTCCTGCGCTCCCGCCACGTCGTTCACGGACCGGGGCTCATGATAGTGGCCGTCAAGGTGGCTGTCCAGCCACGCTACGAGGCCCCGGCTGCCCCTCCGGCTGGCTTTCGGACGGAACCCGGCGCCCTCTGCGCGGTTCCAACCCCCGGCAAGGAACCCCTCATCCCGCTTGACGTTCCCGGGGTTTTCCGTTGCTTTAGCGTCATGATCGAATTCACCGTGCTCGGTTCCGGCGCCTCGGTGCCCTCGCCCGGCCACGGCCAGCCCGCCCACTGGGTTGTCGTGGACGGCCGTTCCCTGCTCGTCGATCCGGGACCGGGAGCCCTGGTCCGCCTGGTGAACCTGGCGGCGGGCCCCGGAAATCTGGACGGGATCGACACGGTCCTCTTCAGCCACCTGCACATCGACCACTGCGCGGATCTGGCCCCGCTGCTCTTTGCGCTCCACACCCCCGTACCGGAATCCTCGCGCCCCCTGCAGCTGATCGGCCCGCCCGGGCTGGCCGCTCATCTGGAGCAGCTGCGGGGCATCTATGGGGACTGGCTGACCCCGGCACGGCGGCCGCTGGTCGTGACCGAGTTCACTGCCGGCGAGACCCTCAGGGCCGGCCGCCGGCCGGACGATCTCTGGAGCACGTCGGCGGCCGGCGACCTGCCGCGCCTGACGGCCTTCGCGGCCGCACATCCCCAGAGCCGCCCCGGCTCCCCCAGCCTGCTGTTCCGACTCGCCGACGCCGCCGGGCACCGGGTCGCCTACTCCGGGGACACCGAGCCCTGCGCGGGCCTGTCCGCCGCCAGCGAGGGGGTCGATCTGCTGATCGTCGAGTGCTCGACCCCCGACGCCCTGGCCATGACGGGTCACATGAGCCCCGAACGGGTCGGCCGCCTCTGCACCGCCAGCCATCCCCGGCGGGTCGTGCTCGTGCACCTGTACCCCCCGACGGCCGCCCTGGACCTGCCCGCGCTGGTCGGACGCCACTACTCCGGTCCGGTCCACGTCGCCCGGGACGGCGACGGCTTCAGCGTGCCGGAATCCAACTCCGCGCCCAAGGAGCGAACATGAAGGTTTCCGCCCCGCGTCCGCAGCTCCGTAACGCCGTATCGCACCCGGTCGGGGGGACCGTGCTGCTGCTGATCCTGCTCGCGACCGCCGGTCTGCCGCCGCTGAGCGCCGCCCCGGCGCAAGTCGCCACGATCGACAGCCTGACCGCGGCAACCACGCCCGCCCGGCCGCAGCCGCGCACCCAGCCGGCGCTCACTGTCGAGGGCGGTGTCCAGGGGCGCTGCGACTGCGAGATCGTGCTGATCCACGGGCTGGGCTCGAGCGCCGCCGTCTGGGACGAGATGGTGCCCTATTTGCGGGGTTGCGAGGTCTGGACCTACGAGCTGCCGGGACACGGCGGCACGCCTCCACAGCCAGGACTCACCATGTCCGCGGCCGCCGAAGACCTGGCGCGCTTCATCACCGAGCACGACATCGTCTACCCGTCGCTCGTGGGCCACGCCATGGGCGGGGTGATCGCCATGCGCTACGCCCTCGACCACCCGGGCGACGTCAAGCGGCTGGTCGTCATCGACGCCGCGCCCAAGCAGCTCGCGACGCCCGAGCAGAAGATGCAGATCACGGACGGGCTGACCAAGGACTACGATCGTTTCGTGGCCCGCATGTTCCTGAACATGAGCCCCCGCAAGGACGTCACGGACCGCGTCCTCGATCAGGCGCTGCGGACCGACAGCGCCAGCTTCATCACCCTGCTGATGAGCAGCTTCGACTTCGACCTGACCGCGGATCTCCCCGGACTGACCCCGCCCCTGCTGGTGATCGGCAGCCAGCTCTTCTTCCCCGACAAGGACAACGTCCGGAGCGAGCTGGACCGGATGGGCTTCCTGCTGGCCCCCACCATCAACTTCAAGCGCCTGGCCGACATCGGCCACTTCCCCATGCTGGAGCAGCCCGCTTACCTGGCGAGCGTGATCCGGGCCTTCATCCTGCTGGCAGGCTAGAGGAGCGGCACCGTGGCCGGAGCATCAGGGATCCGCGGCGGGAACGGAAACGGCGGGTTCCGGCGAGGCCAGCTCCAGGAAATTGAACCAGTAGCGGTGGCGCCCCCGCCTATCGTCCAGCCAGAGGGGCACGTTGCGAACCCGGTAGAGCTCGGCCACGCCGTCCACCATGTCCTGCTGCGGCGCGAACCGCTCCATGAGGTCCCGGATGGGCTCCCCCATCACGTAGTAGAACTCGTCGACGTAGTAGTCGGGCCGCCGCGCGAAGACGTAGGCCGGATCGCTCTTCTCGTGGCCGACGGGCCGCTCGCGTCCCATGTCGGCCATCCGCCGGTGGGCGATGTGCAGGTCGTTGAGCCCCCACATGTCGATGGTGTTCAGCCCCGCGTAGTAGGGGATGATGCCGGCGGAGTGGATGGCAAGCATGGCATCGGCTCGCGCGTGCACCGCGAGGTAGCGGCCGCACGCGGTGCGGCGGACCAGGTCCCAGGCGCGCCAGTGCGCCCAGCGCACGGCGGACGGCGTGGCGACCAGGCCGCCGAGCAGCACGGCTCCCAGCAGCGCCCAGGCGCCCGGTGTCGCCGCCCAGAGCCGCCCGGGGCCGCCGGCGGCGGCGCCGCGGGCCTTCGCCGGCACCGCCGAGCCCCGCAGGCCGGTCCAGGCGGGCCAGCCCCGCCGCGAAACCACATCGTCCAGGAGCAGGGCCCACAGCGGCAGAACCGGGAGGACGAAGCGCGAGGTCTTCTTGAAGTCCCCGCCGACGACGATCACGTAGAGCAGGTAGCCGACCACCACGGTGCCGGCGAGGGCCACGAAGGCCGTGCCGGCGCTCGCGCTTGGCGGCCCGGCCGCACCAGGGGCGGCTCCGGCCCGTCTGTCCCGGAGCCCCTTGACCAGCACCCAGCCGCTCAGCAGGGTTATCACCGGATGCAGCAGCAGGAAGTGGCCGACGTAGCCCAGCCCCCGCAGCGCCTGCCAGATGCCCCCGCCGGTCTTGGCGTAGAAGGTGTTGGGGAACGGATAGCCGTAGTACTGGAAGCGCCAGAGCCAGTAAGATCCGTAGATCAGCAGGAAGAGCAGGATCGAACCCGCGGCGGCCCGGGAGAGCGGGCCCAGCCCCTGACGCCGCCGCCAGATCATGCCCCCGAGCAGGGCCAGGCCGAACACGCCCAGCCCCTCGGGCCGGGTCAGGGCCGCCAGGGCCAGCAGCCCGGCCGCGGCCAGATGGCGGCGGGCCATGCCCGCTCCGCCGGCGACCTCCCGGCGCCAGGCCTCCGCCGCCAGGCCCACCCCGCCGGTCACCAGCAGGGCGAAGGGGATCGTCTCCAGCCCCTGGACCGCCTCGCCCGCCACGCCGGGCGTCGCGACGACCAGGGCCGCGGCCAGCAGCCCACCGGTGACCCGCCGCGGGGCATCCCGGCTGCGGCCGAGGCGGAAGACCACGATCACCAGGGCCAGGCTGGCCAGCAGCCCCGTGAAGCGGGCGAGCGGCACCGGATCGAGCCCCAGCTTCAGGCCGGCGGCCAGGTAGAGGGTCCACAAGAAGTTGGTGTATCCTTCCACCCGCTGGCCGGGATTGTAGACCAGGCCGTGTCCGGCCACGAGGTTGCGCGCGTAGCGGAAGGAGATGAAGGCATCCTCCTGCACGCAGCGGCCCAGGAACAGTTCGAAGGCCAGCAACCCGGCCAGCAGGGCCAGCAGGATCCAGATCGGCCTGCCCACACGGAGCATCGCGCGCCGCCCTCCCGGAGAAAGGCCAATGAACACTGGGTTGCGAGATCGGAGAACCTTGACGATCCTAGAGAACCGTCACACTCTTGTTTCCAGGCCAGCTCCTGACGTCCAACCGGGAATCGGTGGATCCATGCTAGGTCAGCTCCGGCGATCGAACAACCGCAAACGCTGGTTTCCCTTGCTCTGCGCCGTTATCGGGACCGGGCTCTGCCTCCCGTCACCGGCCCTCGCCTACATCGGGCCGGGCGCCGGCTTTGCCCTGGGCGGCTCGTTCCTCTTCGCCCTGGTGGGCATCCTGCTGGCCATCGGCGCCCTCTTCATGTGGCCCATCCGGCTGCTGATCCGCAGCCTGCGCAGCCGGGGCCGCCTGAAGCACGCCCGGACCAAGCGCGTGGTCGTGCTGGGCCTGGACGGCCTGGATCCCAATCTCTGCCGCAGGTGGATGCGCGAGGGCCGGCTGCCGAACTTCTCCCGCCTGCAGGAGCAGGGCGGCTTCCGCCCGCTGCACACGGCCATGCCCGCCATGTCGCCCGTGGCCTGGTCCAGCTTCGCGACCGGTGTCCACGCGGGGCGGCACAACATCTTCGACTTCCTCGGCCGGGATCTCGTCACCCATCTGCCGGTGCTCTCCTCGACCCGGATCACGACCCGCGGCCGGATCCGCAAGCTGGGCAAGTGGATCCTCGGCGGGGGCCGGCCCCACATCGAGATGCTGCGCAAGAGCAAGCCGTTCTGGACGATCCTCGCCAGGCACGGCGTCCCCAGCACGGTGCTGCGCGTGCCGATCACCTTCCCGCCGGACAAGTTCGGGGGCAACCTGCTGTCGGCCATGTGCGTGCCGGACCTGCGCGGCACCCAGGGAACCTTCTCGCATTACAGCGCCGAGCCGCCGCCGGCCGGCGAGACCATCGGCGGCGAGCGGCTGACCCTCGAGCGCGTGGGCGACGAGACCTGGGGCAGCCACCTGGTGGGGCCGGACCGACCCGACGGCGGCGGCGCCATGACCCTGCCGTTGCGCGTGCGCCGGGAGCCCGCCGCCCGCCGGGCTCACTTCGAGGCCGATGGTCACAGCTTCAGCCTGGGCGAGGGCGAGTACTCGGCCTGGATCCCCCTGACCTTCAGCGCCGGCCGGGCCAGGGCCAAGGGGATCTGCAAGTTCCGCATCACCAGCTTCGACGATCCGTTCGGCATCTACGTGACGCCGATGCACATCGACCCGGAGAACCCGTCGCTGCCCATCTCGCATCCGCCCCACTTCGCCATTGCCCTGGCCAAGCTGCACGGGTCGTACGCCACGCTGGGGCTGGCCGAGGACACCTGGGCCCTCAACATGCGGGCCATCGACGAGCAGGCCTTCCTGGACCTCACCTACACCATCCACGCCGAGCGCGAGCGGCAGTTCTTCCATGCCCTGGATCGGCGGCGGGAGGGCGTGGTGGCCGTGGTCTTCGACGCGACCGATCGCATCCAGCACATGTTCATGCGCTACCTGGATGCGCGGCATCCGGCCAACCTGGACAAGGACACCGAGCGGCACCGGAGCGCCATCCTCGACCTCTACCGGCGGGCCGACGATCTGCTCGGACGCACGGTGGGGGCGCTGCGCCCGGGCGACGTGCTGCTGGTGGTCTCGGACCACGGCTTCAAGCAGTTCCAGCGCGGCGTGAACCTGAACACCTGGTTCCGCGAGAACGGCTACCTCTACCTGAAGGACGACCCCCGCGACGGCCCCCTGCCCCCCCTCGATGGGCGCAAGGCCGAGCCCCGCGACATCGACTGGCCCCGCACCCGGGCCTACACCAACGGCCTGGGCGGCGCCTACCTGAACATCAAGGGCCGGGAGCGGGACGGCTGCGTGGAGCCGGCCGCCGCCCAGGCCCTCAAGCAGGAGTTGATCGGCAGGCTGCGCGGCCTGCGCGACGACGAGCGTTCCTGCGAGGCCATCACCGAGGTGTGGGACAGCCACGAGGCGCTGGCCGGCCCCTACGTGGACAACGCGCCCGACCTGATCATCGGCTACCGCACCGGCTACCGGGCCGACTGGGACGCCGCCGTGGGCCGGGTCGCCGGACAGGCCATCTGCGACAACACCCGCAGCTGGTCGGGAGATCACTGCATGGATCCCCGCCAGGTGCCGGGCATCCTCTTCAGCAACATTCCGTTCGCCAAGAAGCAGCCGGCCCTCGTGGACCTGGCGCCCTCGATCCTGGAGCTGTTCGGGATCCCGGCGCCGGGCCACATGACCGGCTCGAGCATATTCAAGGAGCCCTGATCCCCATGCACATCAGCAATCGCTTGCCACGGCGCCGGATTTCCGGGCGCGGTCCCGGTTTCCTGATCCTGACGATCCTGGCCCTGGCGCTGTCCCTGCCGGCGCGGCCGGCGGCGGCCGCCGAGCACCCCACCGCCTGGCCGGCCAAGGTCCTGGTCATCGGCTTCGACGGCATGGACCCGCAGTTCCTGCAGAAGTACGTCGACGAGGGCCTGATGCCCAACTTCGCCCGCTTCATGGCGGAGGGCGATTTCAAGCCCCTGGGCACGGCCATTCCGCCCCAGTCGCCGGTGGCCTGGTCCAACTTCATCACGGGCCAGAACGCCGGCGGGCACGGCATCTTCGACTTCATCCACCGCGATCCGCAGACGCTCCAGCTGTTTCTATCGACCTCGGAGGCCCAGGCTCCCACCAAGTGGTGGAAGTTCGGCCCCTGGAAGTTCCCGCGCAACGGCGGCCACGTCGAGCTGCTGCGGCACGGCAAGGCCTTCTGGGAGTACCTGGCGGACGCGGGCGTGGACGTGACCATCTTCAAGGTCCCCTCGAACTTCCCGCCCGTCGTGATGAAGGGGCGCAGCCTGTCGGGCATGGGCACCCCGGACATCCTCGGCACCTACGGCATCTTCAGCTACGTGACGGATCACCCGCCGGCCGACACCGACATCGGCGGCGGCCGGATCATCCCCGTGGAGATCCAGGACCACCACTTCCACACCGCGATTCCCGGACCGGTGAACAGCTATCGCGAGGGCGATCCCGAGGCGCTGGCCCCGGTGGACGTGACGGTGGATCCGGTCAACCCGGCGGCCACCTTCGAGGTGGGCGACGACCGTTTCCTCCTGCAGCAGGGCGAGTGGAGCGACTGGGTGACGCTCGACTACCAGATGCTGCCCCTGGTGAAGAAGGTGACCGGCACCTGCCGCTTCTACCTCATGGAGGTCCGGCCGCACTTCCGGCTCTACGTCACGCCGGTGCAGATCGATCCGCTGAACCCGGAGATGCCCATCAGCACGCCCGCCGGCTACTCGCGCGACCTGGCCGAGGCCATCGGCCCCTACTACACCCAGGGCATGCCGGACGATACCAAGGCCCTCGAGGAGGACGTCTTCGAGGATCCCGACTACGTCTCCCAGTCGGACCAGGTGCTCCAGGAGCGGATCGGGCAGTTCCGTTACGAGCTGGAGCACTTCGCGGAGCTGCCGAGCGGTTTCCTCTTCTTCTACTTCAACAGCCCCGACCAGACCTGCCACATGTTCTGGCGCAACATGGATCCCGCTTCCCCCATGCACGAGGAGGCCCACGGCCTCTACCCGGAGCGGATCCGCCACATCTACCAGCAGCTGGACGGCGTGCTGGGGATGGCGCGGGAGCGACTGGACGACGACACGCTGATCATCGCCATGTCCGATCACGGGTTCGCCCCCTACAACCGGTCCTTCCACGTGAACTCCTGGCTCTACCGGAACGGCTACCTCGTGCTCAAGCCGGGAGTGAAGGCCGCGGACGTGCGCTTCCTGAGCGGCATCGACTGGCAGCGGACCCGGGCCTACGCCGTCGGGATCAACGGGCTCTACCTGAACATGCGCGGCCGCGAGAAGCGCGGCATCGTGGCGCGCGGCGCCGAGCGCGAGCAGCTGCTGCAGGAGCTGGTCGGCCAGCTCGAGGCGTTGACGGATCCCGCGAACGGCCAGCGGGTCATCAAGTACGCCTACCGCACGGACCAGATCTACCAGGGTCCGTACCAGGAGGTTGGCCCCGACATGATCCTGGGCTACTATCGCGGCTACCGGGGCTCCAACGAGTCCGCGCTGGGCGAGATCCCCGAGGCGATCTTCGCCGACAACCTGCTCAAGTGGAGCGGCGACCACTGCATGGCCGCGGACGAGGTGCCGGGGATCATCGTTTCCAGCCGCCGGATCGCCGCGGACGACCCCGAGCTGCTGGACATGGCGCCCACCATCCTGCGCCTGTTCGGGCTGGAGCCGGCCCCCGACATGGTCGGCCACGACATCTTCGCGCCGAAGGGAGAGAGCTGATGTTCGGAGGCGGGAACAAGATCAAGCTGGATAAGGAGCTGGTGGAGAAGATCCAGAAGTACGCCGGTCTGGCCGGCTACGCTTCCCCCGAGGAGTTCGTCCAGCACGTGCTGGAGCGGGAGATCGCCAAGTTCGAGGAAGGCGGCGCCTCCGAGGAGGAGATCAAGAAGCGCATGCAGGGTCTGGGCTACATCTCCTGAACCCGCTGACCTGCGGCCGCCGAGGGAAGGGGCACCATCGCCGTGACGTTCGTCGCCAACGCCATGAACGGGCTGTTCGATTTGCTGCTGAGGCCGTTCGATAACGCCGCCGCCTGGGGCATGTTCTGCGTGTCCGTGGTGACCGGCGTGATCATGCTCCTGCTCTTCAAGTGGAGCACCAACCAGGAGAAGCTGGCCCTGGTCAAGCGCCGGCTGATCGGCCACGTCTACGAGATGGGGCTCTTCCAGGACAACCTGGCGGTCCTCTTCAAGATCCAGCGCGACCTGGCCCTGGCCAACCTGCGCTACCTTGCCGCGACCGCACCGGCCCTGCTGGTGGTCGTCCTGCCGGTGGTGCTGATCCTCGCGCAGCTGGACACGCGCTACGCGCATCGGCCCTTCCACGCCGGCGAGTCCACGCTGGTGACGGCCCAGGTGAGGCCGGAGAACGCTGAGCTGCTGGACGGTCTCTCCCTGGCGGCGCCGGCGGGCGTGCAGGTGGAAACCTTGCCGGTGCGGGACCAGCAGGCACTCACCGCGACCTGGCGGGTGCGGGTCCAGCAGGCCGGCGACTACGACCTGGCGGTGACCGGGCCCGACGGCGGACGGTGGACCAAGCGGCTGGTGGCCGACGACGGCCTGCCGCGGCTGGCCGCCAGCCGCGAGCGGGCCGGCCTCGAGCACGCGCTCCTCAATCCCGGCGAGGCTCCGCTCCCCGGCGACAGCCCCCTGGCGGCGATATCCCTGCAGCTGCCCGCGCGGCACACGCGCTACCTGGGCCTCGGCATGCACTGGCTGGTGGCGTTCTGCGTCTTCTCGCTGCTGTTCGGCTTCGCGCTGAAGGACGTCTTCAAGGTCAAGATCTGAGCCCGGCCGGCGGCTTGCATCCGGACAGACCGCTGGCAGCCGCCGGCGGCAGGAGACCGTCCCGGAAACGGGGCGGTCTCCCGCCGTCTCAGGCGTTCTTCGTCGGCGTGAAGAGGTCGCCGCCGATCATGTCCGGCGCCGATTCGAGGCCGAAGATGCGCAGGAAGGTGGGGGCCATGTCGAGCAGGCTGGGATCGGGCTTCTCAAGCTTGCGGCTGCTGACGATGATCCCCGGCACCTCGTCCGCGGCCATGCAGTGGTCGCCGCTCCACTTGAGCAGGTTGTCGGCGAAGATCGCCTCGGGGAGCCGGCCCAGCGCCGACTCGTTGGAGCCCCGGTAGCCGCGCTCGTAGCCCAGCACGATGTCCGGACCGTCCCCCGCATGCGGGCCGGTGTAGACCACGTCGGCGCGGTAGGCGTGCTTGACGGGGACGCGGCCGGTCTCCGGATCCTGCAGCGCCTCCAGCCGGCCGACCAGCTCCTGCAGCAGCTGCTCGCTCTCGGCGCCACGGCTGACCACGCCGTCGCGCTCGCGTCCACGCCGGTTCAGGTAGAGCCCGTTGATGCCCAGGGCATAGGCCCGGGTCCGCCGCCAGTCGATGCCGCTCAGGTAGGCCACCTCGCTCCGGCGCACCCCCGGCTTGAGGGCGAGATAGCCGTTCTCCAGCAGCCAGCTGTTCACGTGGAAGCTGCGGTGGAAGGGGGCGAAGCCGTGGTCCGAGATGGCCACCAGAGTGGTGCGCTCGTCCAGCGCCGTCAGGGCCTCCCCCACCACCTGGTCCATGGCCTCGTACATGTCGCGGATGCGCTCGGCGAAGAGCCCGCCGGCATCGGCGTGCATCGGCGAATCCGGGTCCATGTTCCGCCAGAACATGTGGCAGTTCTGATCCAGGCTGCTGAAGTAGAAGAAGAGCAGTCCGCGATCGAGGGTGCGGAAGCGGTCCAGCTCGTGGCTGAACTGCCGCCGGCGTTCGGCCAGGACCAGGTTGGCCTGGGAGATGTAGTCGGCGTCGCCGAAGATCCCCTCGTCCAGGGCCTTGGTGTCGTCGGGCAGGCCCTGGGTGTAGAACAGACCCGTACTCCCGGCCAGCTCGCGCGAGTAGCTGTCCGGAGTGCAGATCGGCATCTCGGGATTGGCCGGGTCGATCTGGATGGGGCTCACGTAGAGGCGGAACCGCGGCCGCGCCTCCATCAGGTAGAAGCGGCAGGTGCCGGAGACGTGCTTCAGACCGGGCACCATCTCGTAGCTGAGCGTGATCCAGTCGCTCCACTCCCCCTCCTGCAGAACGAAGCGCGCGTCGCCGACGCGAAACTCGGCGACGGGATTGCGGGCGTCCCGCACCACGCTGAAGGGGACCGAGGCCTCCGGATCGCCCTCCCGGTAGGTGTTGACGGGACCGTGCAGCTCGGTCGTGAAGCGCTCGTCCACCAGCTGGACGGGGATGATGCGCCCGCCGCCGATGTCCGTCTCCTGCGGCGGATCGTCGGTGTAGTAGCTGAAGATGCCGTAAGTGCCGAGGATGTCGGGCGTGCCCATCCCGGAGAGGCTGCGCACGTCGCAGCGGACGGGCGGGAAGTTGGACGGCACCTTGAAGATGGTCACGTCCACGCCCGCGTCCGCCAGGTACTCCCAGAAGGCCTTGCCCCGGCGCAGGTTCTCGACGTCGCCGCTGCCCCGCGGCACCTTCCACCTGCCCAGCTTCCAGAAGGCGCTGGGCAGCTTGGCCTCCGAGCAGGAGAGCTTGGGAATCAGGGTCTGCGGGTCCCGGTGGATGAAGTCGAAGATCGCGTGCCCGCCGGGATCCTGGCCGGTGATGAAGTTGGACCAGGCCACCGGCGACTGCGGAGGAATGGACGTCCCGAAGACCTGGAAGTCGCCCCGCTGGACGAGGTGGGTGAAGTTGGGCAGGATCCCCTCGTCCATGAACCGCTGCAAGAGCTGCGGATCCATGCCGTCCAGGCCCAGGCAGAGCACCTTGGCCCGCAGCGGATCGCCGTCCGCCGCCCAGGCCCGGCCCGGTCCGAGCAGCCGCTGCAGGAGAGTTCCGGACGCGGAGGCGAGCAGGGCGCCCGCTCCGGCCAGCTTCAGGAAGACCCTTCGTTCCATCCTCTCGCTCCCAGCTCGCAAGCGCCGCCCCGCGCGGCTCCGGCCCCCCCTCCCGACGACCTTAACCTGCGCCAATGATACCACGAGGTCAAGGGGGACCGGCCATTCATCTCCCGCATAACCTACTGCGCTGCTGTGTCATGTCCCGCAACCGGCACAGAGCGGCCGCGATCTGGCCCTTCTTCCAGGGCTAGCGGGGTACCGCGGGGCAGGTCATGGAATCGGGCAACACCAGGCGAAGAGTTGCCGAATCCGGCAGCGGGCCGAAATGGATCGCCCCGCTCGCGGAGAGGAGATAAACCTCCAGACGGCGCTCCGGTCGTTCCCAGTCGCCCTCGACCACGCGGCTCGTGACCACCAGCGTGTCGCCTGCGCAGCGGGCGGCAAAGAGGAGGCGGCGGAACTCCCCGCGCCGGTAGCCGAAGCCCTCCCCCACGTCCTCGTAGAGCCACCCCTCGGCGTGCCCTTCCCCATCCGGACAGATCAGCAAGGTGAGCGGATCTGCGGGTTCCGGGGCGACGTGCTCGCGCACCGGTCCCAGCGGGAGGATGGCGCCCGGTCGCAGGCAGAGGTCCGGCAGGTCCGGCTGCTGCGCATCGCCGAACACCCCGGTGACCCCGGCCCAGTCCGCGAAGGCGGACGGCACGGCGGCGCGCCGGGTGCCCGGAGCCGTCTGCACGGCCACCAGGAGATCGTCACCCAGCAGGAAGGCGTCGTCCGCGGACCGCAGGGCGGGATCGGCCGGGTCGGCGAAGAAGAGGGGGCGGGCCACCGGCAGACCGCTGCGCGAGGCCTCCTCGAAGAGCGTGTACAGGAAGGGCAGCAACCGGTAGCGGCGCTGCAGGGCCAGGCGGCAGATCTGCTCCACCTCGGGGCCGAAGGCCCAGGGTTCCTTGTCCCGCTGCCCCTTGCCGGTGTGCCCGCGGGCGAAGGGCAGCAGGGCGCCGAAGCCCAACCAGCGGGCGAACAGGTGAGCGCCCCCGTCGCCGGCGAAGCCGCCGATGTCCGGACCGCAGAACGGCTGCCCGGAGAGACCCAGGTTCAGGGCCATGGGAATGCTCAGGTCCAGGTGCTCCCAGGTGGCGGTGTTGTCGCCCGTCCAGCAGGCGGCGTACCGCTGCCCGCCCAGGAAGTTCGCCCGGGACAGCACGAAGGGCCGCCGCTCCGGCCGCGCCGCCAGCATGCCCTCCTGCGAGGCCCGCGCCATGAGCATCCCGTAGACGTTGTGGTAGCGGGCGTGCGGACCGGGGCCTCCCAGCTCGGGATCGGCGCGGTGCCGGTTGTCCAGGGGCATGGTCTTGGACTCCACGTTGAAGATCGCCGGCTCGTTCATGTCGTTCCAGAGGCCGTCGAGCCCGTGGGCGAGGAACCCGCCCACCCAGCCGGCCCACCAGCCGCGCACGCTCGCGCTGGTGAAGTCGGGAAAGACGCAGGTGCCCGGCCAGACCGTCCCGCGGTACGGCTCGCCCAGGCGGGTCCGCACCCAGACGTCGAGCTGCGTCCCGGAATCGTAGACCGCGTAGCCGGGCTCCTCCTTGATGCCCGGATCCAGGATGGCCACCGTCCGGAAGCCCTGCTCGTGCAATTGGCGCGTCAGCCCGTCCGGGTCGGGGAAATCCTGTGGATGAAAGGTGAAGCAGCGGTAGCCGTCCATGTAGTCGATGTCCAGCCAGATCACGTCGCAGGGGATGTGGCGCCGGCGGAACTCCCGGGCGACCTCCAGCACGCGCGAGGCGGGCGTGTAGGAGTAGCGGCACTGATGGTAGCCCAGGGCCCAGAGGGGCGGCAGGGGCAGCGTGCCCACCAGCTGCGCCAGGGCCTCCAGCACGGCCTGCGGCGAGTCGCGGTCGATCACCAGGAGCGGGAAGTCGGGCCCGTCGGCGACGATCAGGATGTCCTGCGTCAGATCCAGGAGACAGCGATGGCTGGTGTCGGCCAGCACCCCGAAGGCGCTGCCGTCGGCGCGCACCGCCAGTACCCAGGGATGGGACTGGTAGAGGCTGAGGCTCCCGGTATCGTAGCCGTAAGCATCGAAGTTCCAGGCCACGCACCGGTGACCGTTGCGCAGCAGCGGGCCGGCCGCCTCGCCCGTGCCGTAGAGGCTGGTCCCCGGCTCGACGGCGATCCGGGCGGCCGCCCGCCCGGCGATGCGCTGAAAGACCGGATGCACCGGGAATCCCGGCGCGGCGGGACCGGTGGCGGTCAGGGGGCGCACGAGGGCCAGCGAGGGCAGATGGTCCTGCCGGACCGCGGGCGAGGCGAAGAAGCGCACGATCCCCTCGCCGCAGGCCTCGGCCACGAGGGCACCTGCGTCCGCGACCGCGGGGGCGCCGTGGCCGGCGGCCAGCACCGCGACGAGGAGCAGGGCAGGAGCCGCGCCGGAGCGGCCTGCACCGGATCTGGGGATCATGACATGCCTCCGAGCGTCTTCCTGCCGCGGAGCCTACCAGCCCGCCGGGCTCCGCGCCAGGGTCGGCGAACCGCAATCCTGGCTCAATGACGGCCGGCGGCGGGCGATATAGCAGGGGAGGAAGTCCGCGCCGCGCACCAGGCTGCGGTCGCGGGCGTCATGTCCGATCCGGGAGGACAAGCGACCATGGCGGTCACCACCGATCCCTCCGACGTCCTCATCGCCAAGGTCCTGGACGGGGGCGCCTCGCTGCCCCCGCTGCCGGCCAACGGCACCCGTCTGCTGGCGGCGCTGCGCAAGCCGCTCCACGAGGTCAACGTCCAGGAGATCGCCAAGCTCATCGAAAACGATCCCAGCCTGGCGGCGCGTGTGCTGCGCATCGCCAACTCGGCCTTCTACGGCTCCACCAGCCAGATCAAGAGCCTCAGTCAGGCCATCATGCGCCTCGGCCTGGTGGAGACGATCAACACGGTATCCTTCTTCGTGCTGCGCGAGACCCTGCCGGAGTTTCCGACCCTGGAGGGCTACAGCTGCGAGGACTTCTGGGCGCACTCCTGGGCCTGCGCCATGGCCGGTCGCCTGCTGAGCCATCCCGAGAACCGGGTGCAGGTCCTGCCGGGCGAGTTGTACATGGCCGGCCTGCTGCACGGGATCGGCAAGCTGGTGCTGGTTCTCCACTGCACCGAGAAGTTCGGCCTGTGCCTGCAGGAGGCTCGCCGCCACAACCTGCTCCTGCGGGAAGCCGAGCGCGAAATCCTCGGTTTCACCGATGCCATCCTGGGCGCCAAGCTGTTGAAGGCCTGGAACCTCCCGCATTCCATCCGGACCGCCGTGGGCACGTACCCGGCGCCCAATGCCGCGGTTGACGAGCACCGCGAGATCGCGGCCCTCACCCAGCTCGCCCACCTGATCGCCAACCGCTGCGGTCTGGGGCACAGCGGCGACGGTCGCGAGACCGAACTGGAACGCTCCTGGTACGTGCGCCAGGGTACCGGGCCGCTGGCCCAGCTGGAGACCCTGGAACGGATCGCCGCCGAGACGCGCGACGCGGTCCGCAAGAAATCGGCCCTCATCGTGGGCGTCGAGTCGCCCGTTGCGGAGGAACCCACCGGGCCGCCGGCGCCACCCGCACGCGGGGGGCGCTCGGCCGAACGTCCCGCTCGCGCCGCGCACGCGGGCGGCCTGGGCCGCAGGCTGAGCGGCCTCTTCCGTTCCCTCCTGCACTGAGCGTCCCCCGCCACCGGCCGCCGAGCCTCCGCTTGCCGGTCCGGGCGGGATCTCCCTATACTGTGGTATCCCTTCCAACCCCCGACCGGCATGGGCGGAATCATGCTTCGCTCGAGACACCGCCCGGCAATCTGTGCTCTGGTGTGCCTCGTGGGCCTGCTGGCGACCGCGGCAGGCGAGGCTTCCCTGGCCTTGCCGGACCACGTCCCCGGCGAGGTGCTCCTGAAGTTCGCGCCAACGGCCGCCAAGTCCGACCGGCAGGGTGTGCTGAGCGGGCTGGGCGCGCAGGTCCTGCGAAGCCTGGCTCCCCTGGACATCCTGCAGCTGCGACTGGAAGAGCTGAGCGTCGAGGAGGCCATCGCTCGCTACCGGGACGATCCGCACGTCGCCTACATCGAACCCAACGCCATCATCCCCCTCTGTCACGTGCCGGACGATCCGCTGTTTCCGCAGCAGTGGGGGCTGCGCAACACGGGCCAGACGGGTGGGACCCCCGGAGCGGACATCAAGGCCGTCTATGCCTGGGATTTCGGGACCGGCAGCGAGGAGGTGATCGTGGCGGTCATCGACTCCGGAATCGACCTCGACCATCCGGACCTGGTCTCGAACCTCTACACGAATCCGGGGGAGATCCCCGCCAACGGGCTGGACGACGACGGCAACGGCTACATCGACGATGTCCACGGCTGGAACACCCTCGCCCATAGCGGCAACGTCGCGGACCAGGACGGACACGGCACGGCCGTCGCCGGAATCCTCGGGGCCGCGGGTGACAACGGCAGCGGTGTGGCGGGAGTGGCCTGGCGGTCGCGGATCATGCCCGTCAAGTGGGCCCAGTACATCTCGGGCAACAACGCTGATCTCGTGGCGGCGGTGATCTACGTCGCCGTGATGAACGTGGACATCGTCAACTGCAGCTTCGGCTGGACGGGCCAGTCGGACGCTCTGCGCGATGCCTTCGGCCTGCTGCGGGACCGGGACATCCTCGCCATATGCTCCGCCGGCAACCTGGGACAGGACGTGGACAGCACCATTCCGTTCTATCCGGCCTGCTACGACTTCCAGAACATCGTGACCGTGGCCGCCACCAACGAGAACGACGAGCTGGCTTCGTTCTCGAACCGCGGAGCGATCAGCATCGACGTGGCCGCGCCGGGAGTGCACATCTTCAGCACGGATCTCGACGGCGGCTATGGCCTATACCTCGACGTGCTCGGCGGCAGCCACGGCACCGGTACTTCTTTTGCCGCCCCTTTCGTGGCGGGGGCGCTGGCGCTCCTGCTGGCCAACGAGCCACAGCTGACCGCCGAGGAAGCCAGGGCGCGGCTGCTGAGCGTCGCCGATCCCCTGCCCGGGCTCCAGGGCCTGCTGGTCACGGGCGCCCGCCTGGATCTGTTCGAGCTGATCGCCAGCGAGGATCTGGTGCCGCCCGCGGCCGTGATCGATCTCGCGGTCGTGGACACCGCCACCAGCTGGGTGCGCCTGCGCTGGACAGCCCCGGGGGACGACGGCATCTACGGCCGGGCCACGGCCTACGATCTGCGCTATGCCCGGGAGCCCATCGACGCCCAGAACTTCGCCGCCGCCACGCCGGCGTCCGGCGTGCCCGCGCCCGCGCCCGCCGGTACACCCGAGTTCTTCACGCTCGCGGGTCTGGCCCCGGAGACGACCTACCACTTCGCCCTGGTGGCCTTGGACAACGTCGACAACGTCTCGTCCCTTTCCAACACGGCTGCGGCCACCACGCTCGCCCCTCCCACGCTCGCCCTGGCGCCGTCGGTAATCGATGCGCTGGTCCCCTTCGGCGAGGAATCGTCGCAGGTTCTGACGCTCACCAACGTCGGTCCGGGTGTCCTCGATTACCGCATCGACGCGGATCCCGCGGTGCCCTGGCTCGCGGCGGTCCCGAGCACGGGCTATCTGCGATCCGGACAGGATGGGGCCGTGGAGCTGACCTTTTCTGCCGGCCTGATGGCCGGCGGAACCAACGCCACGACCCTTCACGTGCACAGCAACGACCCCCGGCAGCCGGACGTGACCGTTCCGGTGAACGTCACGGTCACCTGCGAGCAGGACATCGCGGTCCGGCCCCCGGTCATCGAGTTCGGCTCGGTGGGGATCGGCCGCACGGTCGCGGCCGAGCTGGTGGTGCGCAACCGGAACTGCGCTCCGCTCCACGTCACCGAGATCAGGACCCAGCCGGGCGTCTTCGCGGTGAGCGCCGCTCCCTTCCAGCTCGGATTGGCGGAGAGCACCTCCGTGACGGTGACGTTCACGCCCGACCTCCCGCAGCAGGAGTCGGGGACCGTCCTGATCACCTCCGACGATCCCGATCAGCCTCAGCTGCAGGTTCTGCTGCGCGGCGAGGGATGTGCTCTGCCCGCGATCGCGCTCGCGCCCTCCGAGCTGAGCCTGGAACTCTCCGCTCCGCGGCAGGACATCGCGCAGCTGACCATCACCAACACCGGGAGCGGCGATCTGTCCTTCCAGTTCGATCGCACGGCGTCGACCCGGCTGGCCCTCGATCACGTCCTGCTCTTCGAGGAATCTCCGGCGCCGGGAACAGTCCTGCCCGCGTACTACGACTCAGCCCTGTCCCGTCTTTCCCTGCCCCGGGTCGGCGTGAGCTCCTGGAGCGAGCTGGGAGATTCGCTCGCCGACAGCTCTCCCTGGGACCTCGTCGTCGTGAATGGGCACAGCCAGACCCTGGTGCCGGACGCGACCGCGGCGGCCTTGACCGACCACCTGCTCGGCGGTGGCCGCATCCTCTTTCACGATATTGGCTACAGCTACTACACCGATGGCCTGTGGTCCTTCTTCGTGGGCCTCGGGGTCTCCATCACGGGGTACGGGGACAGTCCGCGGACCGTCCTCCCCGTGGACAGCGGCCACCCGGTCTTCAACGTCCCCAACGCGGTGCGCCGCTGGGAGGGCGAGAACGTCGCGTCCCTGAACCATTACTTCCGGCTCGCCTACATGAGCTACGGGCAAACCGAGCTGGCCAAGTTCGAGGGCCTGGAGCGGCACAGCGCCATCGTCCTGAACCGGGAGCGACGCAGCCTCTTCAACGCGTTCCACGCAGCGGCCTACGGCTCCACGGATCTGGACGAGGATCAGGTGCCGGACGTGATCGAGCTGATCGAGAACCAGATCGAGTACCTGGCGACGGCTCCCGGCTGGTTCGCCCCCGAAGCGAGGGGCGGACAGCTGTCCCCGGGGACGAGCCGGGACTTCGACATCGTCTTCGATGCCCGGCACCTGCACGACGGCGAGTATCACGGCGAGATCATCGTGCTCAACAACGACCCCCAGCTGGCCTCGGTCGGCGTTCCGGTCACGCTGCACGTCCACCTGGTCGTGCCGGAGCTGGCTCCGATCGCACGTCCGCTGGTCCCCGGCTGGTCTCTGGTCGGGTTTCCCCTGGTGCCGTCCCCGGCGGCGACCGTCGGCGAGGTGCTGCTCGACGACGCCGTGGGCCACACCTGGCTCTACTCCCACACCGCGGAAGCGGGCTACCGGCCCGTGACGCCCCAGGAGGCGGTCGTGCCGGGGCAGGGCTTCTGGCTGGCCAGCGAGACCGGGTTCACCTGGAGCATGGAGGGCCGGCGCGACCAGGAAGCCGTGCAGGTGCCGCTGCAGCCCGGCTGGAACCTGGTGGGCTATCCCCTCTGGTTCAGCGGCTCGCTGGCGGGCGTCATGGTGAAGGAGGCCGGCACGACCCGTTCCTTCGCCGATGCCGTGGCGGCGGGGCTGGTCGTCGCGGACGTGCTGGACTTCGACACCGTCGCCGAAGCCTACGCAGCCACCACCCAGCTGGAGCCCTGGCACGGCTACTGGCTCGCCGCCCTCGCCCCGGGCTTGAGCCTGGACTTCGCGTACTGGAACATGAATGCCACGGTTCCTGCGCCACCGGCCAAAACGGCCGCGGCGGCGGAGGGCTGGACGCTGAGCCTGGGCCTGGCCGGGGATAGGCAGTCGCTCGAGCTGGGCGAGCGACCCGGCGCGCGCGACGGGTTCGATCCGCGCTGGGACTGGCCCGAGCCCCCTCCCCTGCCCGACGGCCGCCTGCGGGCGCACCTGCACTTCGTCCACCCGGAATGGGAGTCCCCCACCGGCAGGGATTTCCTCCGTGATCTGCGGGCCCCGAGCACGGGGCCGCGTTGCTGGCAGGCCGAGCTGGTGGTGCCGGCGCAGGGCGACTGGACCCTGGTCTGGGATGCTGCCGGCCTGCCGCCGGAGCGGGACTTCGAGATCTACCTGCCGGACCGGGAGCAGCTGCTGGTGCCCTCCCTGCGCCAGCAGGACGAGGTGGTGCTCGCGGCGTCGTCAGCAGTGATCCCTTTGGAGATCCGCACGCCCGCCGGCGGCGGGCCGGCCCCGGCGCCCGGACCTCTGGCCCTGCGCTGCGCGCCTAACCCGGCCAATCCAGGAACCGAGTTCCGCTTCCACCTGTCGGCGGCGGGCGGCGTGGAGGTGGCGATCTACGACCTGCGAGGCGCCCAGGTGCGGCGTCTGGTCGCGGGCCGCCGCGAGGCCGGCCCCTGCCGTCTGGCCTGGAACGGCCGCGACGATCAGGGCCGAACGGTGGCCAGCGGAGCCTACGTCTACCGGCTGTTTCTCGACGGGCGCCAGCTGGGCGCCGCCCGGAAGCTGAGCGTGGTCAAGTGAGCGACCGGATGCAGCGAGGCCTCCGGCGTACCGGGAGGGGTGGGATGCACCGCCGGAATCACACCCGGTTCCCGGGGCCGTCCGGCATCGGGGCGGCGCTCCTGCTCGCGGCCGTGGCGGCCACTCCGGCCCGGGGCCAGGATCTGGTCTGCCGCCTGGAGATCTCCCGGAATGAGGCTACCCCCTGCGAGCTGAGCCTGGGTTACCGCCGGGGCGCGTCCTCCGGCCTCGACGATCTGGACCTGCCGGCACCGCCGCCGGCACCCGGCGCACCGCTGGATGCGGCCCTCGTCATGCCCGGCATCGCAACCTCTCTGCCCCACCGCTGGCTCGCCGACTATCGCCCACCGGATGCGGGCTTCCTCAGGAACGACACCTGGGAGCTGGTCCTGGCCGGCAGCACCGGCGGCGGCTCCTGCCGCCTCGCCGTGGAACAGACCGAGGGACTGCCCGGCGATCATCTCCTGGGTGTGAGCGGTCTCGGTCCAAGGGAACGTCACATCACGGTGCCAGGAGGGCTGATCTTCGACTTCCCCGGCCCCGAGCTGCGCTTGCGGCTCAGGTTCCCGGGGCCGAGTTCCCTGCAGGAGATCGGGAGCTGGGGACGAATCAAGGCCCTCTTCCGGGGCTGATCGCGCAACAATCTCGGGTATTCCGCGTACAGAATGAGACCTGCACGGGAGGCTCGCCATGGGAACCCCGCGGAGGCACCCCGCGACGCGATTGCTGCGCGCCTTCCTATCTCGGCGCCGCTTTCCCGGCTCGCTGGCCGATCTCGTCAGGGGCCTGGCTCCGCTGGCCCTGGCCCTGAGCCTCGCCGGTTGCCTCACCGAAAGCACCGTGCCGCCGCCTCCGGATGATCCCGATTTCGCTCTGGTCGCCCGCTACACCTTCGTGCGCAGCCATGCAGGCGGCGGGGGTATCTTCCTCCTGCGCCTGGATCCAGCGCCAGCAGGCGGCCGCAACGTCGTGCTGGGCCTCGCGGCGGATCCGTCCTTGCATGCGCGCCTGGACCATCGCTTCCTGAACGCGCTGTCCCCCGTGGCCGAGCTGACCCTGCGGCCGGATCCCTCCCTCGCTCCGGCCGGCGCGGAAACCTGCCGGATCGTCGTGACGGCCGGCCGGCCGGCAGATTCCGCAGACACGCAGCCGCAGGACCCGCCCGCCGCGGCCCGTTCCCCCGGGCGACGGCTCGAGCTGGAAGTCGAGCTGATACCCTGGATCGCCGGGGACCCGGCGACGGCGATCCAGAAGCGGGACGAGCTGCTGGCCTGGGTTATCGCGGCCCATCCCGAGCTGGGCGACCTGGACGAGCCGTACCGGATCGCCTATCAGACCTACCCGAGCATCCTGGTGGTCGAGCACTGGACCTTCCTCGGAGCGGCCTGGGAGATCCGCGTTTGCCGGCACGTGATGATCCCGCCTTACGACTGGTCGATGATCCGCCTCCGCCGGCGCGGGGACTGGGAGCCGCTGCTGGCGGCCCGCCGGGATTCCGACGGCATGACCTACGAGATCCCGCTCTCCGAGTACCCGACGCACATGGGCTACTAATCGGTTGTGCCATCGAGAATGTGTCCGGGGGGTCAG
>CAZGEC010000047.1:0-7358 GCA_964524645.1 uncultured Fibrobacteraceae bacterium
GTCGCGATCCCCACTGGGCCAAAGTCCCAGAAGTTCGCTGTCTCCGGCCCGATAACCACCGACTCCGGATCATCGCCGATGAGCGTCAGGTTGTCCTTCATAGCGTAGACGTAGATCTCTATGGACCACGACCAGCCAGGCAGGCGCACCGTGCGGCACTCCGTATACACCCCCGCGCCGATGCTAATCGTATCTCCGGCTGACGCCCAATCAATTGCCGGCTGGATGGTCGTATAATCGCCGCTCCCGTCACGTGCCACCCGCCAGGTGCGGGCGGTGGTCGGGGCGGACAGCAGCAGAAGGCAGGCGACGCTGCAGAGGAGAACCGACTTGGCTCTGGGCTTCAAGGGCTGGGCTCCAGGGCTGTGGGCGAGCCGGAGTGCTGGATCTAGTATAGCACAGAAGAACCGGGGAAGGTGTCTGCGGATGGTAGCGGGACGAGAGCGGCTTTGGCATGGAAACGCTACACTGTCGACGATTGCCAGCTGAGACGCCGGAGGGGGAACGGTCTTGGGGCGGCATGATCGGGCGTGATAGACTGCGGCGAGGCTCGAACAGGGTGGTGGCATGATGAGAGACGGGAACCTCGCGCGCTGGATGCTGCTCCTCGGCGCGATACCGGTGCTGGCACTCGTGCAGTGTGCCGGCGGCGGGTCGAAGGAAGGAGAGTTGCCAATGAAGATCGAACTGACCAGCCCGGTCTTCGAGGAGGGCGGGATCATTCCCGTGAAGTTCACGTGTGACGGGGACGATATCTCGCCGCCTCTCGAGTGGTCCCAGGTGCCGGAGGGCACGCGGAGCCTGGCGCTGATCTGCGACGATCCCGACGCGCCCGTGGGGACGTGGGTGCACTGGGTACTCTACGCGCTCGCGCCCGAACGGAAAGCGCTGCCGGAGGCGCTGCCGACGTACGAGGCCATCGACAGCGTGGCGCGGCAGGGCGTGAACGACTTCAAGCGGATCGGCTACGGCGGCCCCTGTCCCCCGCCCGGCAAGCCGCACCGCTACTTCTTCAAGCTGTACGCCCTGGACAACATGCCCGACCTGAAGCCCGGCGCGCAGAAGAAGGACCTCGAGAAGGCCATGCAGGGGCACATCCTGGCGCAGGGCCAGCTCATGGGCAGGTACAAGCGATAGCCGGGGACACCGAGCGCCTCCTGGTGACGGGCCTGCCACGCGCCGGCAAGACGACCCTGGTCCGCAAGGTCGCCGGCGCTCTCACCGCCCGCCGTCCCGTGGGTTTCTACACCGCCGAGATCCTAGAGCAGGGCGTTCGCCAGGGCTTCGAGCTGGTGAGCCTCGACGGGCGCCGCGGCCTGCTCTCGCACGTGGACGTGCGCGGTCCGCACCGGGTGGGTCGCTACGGTGTTGACGTCGCGGGCTTCGAGCGCTTCCTCGACACCCTGGCCTGGCCCGCGCCTGGCGGCGGCCTGGTCGTGATCGACGAGATCGGCAAGATGGAGTGCTTCTCGGGCAGGTTCCGGGCGCTGGTCGAGCGGATCCTGGGCGCGGACATCCCGCTGCTCGCGACGGTCGCCCGCCGGGGCGGCGGGCTGATCGCCGAGGTCAAGCAGCGGCCGGACGTCGAACTGCTCGAGCTGACCGCGCGCAACCGCGATGCGCTGGCCGAGCAGCTCATTCACCGACTAGGGAGAGCAGAGCCCGGGCATCCCTGACGGCGTGGCCGCCGTCGTCGTTGTTGAAGTAGGCGAAGACGTCGATCCCGCCGGCCAGCAGCCGCTCCACCAGCGGCACCCAGCGCTTCAGCCCCTCGCGTCCGTACGCGGAGGCGAACATCCTCTCCGGACCGTGAAACCGCAGGTACATGAAGTCGCCCGTCGGCGTCTCGGCCGCGGGGTACGGATAGCGGCTCGAGTGCGCGCAGACGAACGCCGCGCCGTGGCGCGCGAGCACGTCGAGCACGGGCCGCGCCTCGTCGGCGAACCAGGACGGATGGCGGAACTCGCAGGCGATCCGCAGCGGCTGGATGAGGCGCTCCCGGCCGACCTCCTGCGTCTGGGCCAGGAACTTCTCGAGCCGCGGCAGGTCGAGGCGGAAGCTCGGCGGCAGCTGCACGAGCACCGGGCCGAGCTTGGCGCCGAGCGGCGCCGCCCGCTGCAGGAAGGTGCGGAAGGCCGTCTTGACGCCCTGCAGCCGCTTGATGTGCGTGATGAAGCGGCTGAGCTTGAGCGCGAAGAGAAAGCCGTCCGGCGTCTGGCCGGCCCACTTGTCGTAGGTCTTGCGGAGCGGCAGGTGGTAGAAGCTGTAGTTCACCTCGACGGTCGGAAACTGACCGGCGTAGTACTCGAGCCGGCGGCGATCCGGCAGATCGGCGGGATAGAACTCCTCCCAGTCGTAGGTCCAGCCGGAGGTCCCGACGTAGAGTTGGCCCCGGCGCTGCGACATCGGCTGCCTCCCGTTCCGGCAGGCCCGTGTGCGGGCCTCTCTCAGCCTGCCCGCTCGCCCGGACCGGCCGCGATCTGCCGGCCCCGCGGCCCGCAGTTGAGCAGCAGATCCAGCGCCGACAGGTTGCAGATGAAATCCCCCCACAGCTGCGGGTAGAGGGGCGGGCGGAAGCTCGCGCGCGCGATCCGGATCCCGTGGGCCCCGAGCGCGCCCTCGTCGAGGTACTTCTCGGTCCCCGGCAGCGCGAGCAGCCGGTCGGCGCCCAGGTGCTCGCAGATCCCCACCAGCAGGTCGGTGTCCTTGCCGGTGATCCCCAGCTCGGACTGCAGCAGCAGGCGGGTCTTAATGCCGAGCCCATCCAGCAGGAAGGCGATCAGCTCCAGGTTGAGGGAGACCAGCAGCTTGTGGTGCTTGCGGTAGATGGACTCGAGGGCCGGGAAGTGATCGGCGAAGTAGGGCGCGTGCACGTAGTTCTGCTGGATGCTGCCCAGGTGCTTCCGGCGCCAGCCGCGCTTGTTGTGGATCTGGACCTCCCGGATCGACTGGAATCCCCGGCCCTTTTTGAGGACCGGCACCGTCAGCCACAGCTCGCCCTGCTCGCTCTTGAGGCGGTTGCGCGCGAGCCAGTGGCGTCCGCCCCGGGGGAACTGGATGTCGTCCAGCAGGACCAGCCGGTCCGCGTGCACGGCCTTGTGGAAAAAGCCGGGCCAGGGCAGGAAGATGGGCTGATGGATGGCGACGATCATGCCGTCAATCTCCCACTGGATCGAGATCCTCGAGGTGCGCCTCGGAGGCGGGCCGCTCCGCCTGCAGCCGTGCCGCGACCTGCTCGACCTTTCGTGTGACCCGCAGCACGTTCAGGCCGGCGATCTGCTGCACGTCGGCGTCGCTGTAGCCGCGCCGCAGCAGCTCGGCGAGCAGATCCGGGAAGCCGGAGACGCCCTCCAGCCCGACCGGCCCGTGGCGGATGCCCTCGAAGTCCGACCCGATGCCGAGGTGCTCGACGCCGATCAGGGAGCGGATGTGATCGATGTGATCGGCGACCATGGCCAGGGTCGACAGCGGCTCGGGGTGTTGCTCGCGCCAGGCCTCGAGGGCGGCCTTCACCGTGTCCTCGCTGTCGGGATGCAGGGCCACCAGGCGCTCGCGCTCCTCCTTGAGTTCCTCGTAGTACGCCCGCACGTCCTCGGACAGGAACGGGGGCACGAAGGTCACCATGACCACGCCGCCGTTGTCCCGCAGCTGCAGGAGCACGTCATCGGGAACGTTGCGAGTATGCGCGCAGAGGGCAAAGGCTGCGGAGTGCGAGAAGATCACCGGCGCCTCGGTCACCGCCAGGGCGTCGCGCATGGTCGCGGCCGAGACGTGCGAGAGATCGACCAGCATGCCGAGGCGGTTCATCTCGTGGATGACCTCCTCGCCGAAGCGGGTCAGCCCGTCGTGCTCCGGCTCGTCAGTGGCCGAGTCGGCCCACGGCACGTTGTCCGAGTGCGTGAGGGTCATGTAGCGTGCCCCCGCCCGGTAGAGCTGCCGCAGGACAGCCAGCGAGCAGTTCAGGCTGTGCCCGCCCTCCACGCCGATCAGGGAGGCGATCTGGCCGTCGCGATGGATCCACACCACGTCGCTGGCGGTCAGGGCCAGGGCGAAGGTCCCGGGATACCAGGCGATCATGCGGTGCACGAGGTCGATCTGCTCGAGGACGGCCTGGACCGCGGCCGGGCCCTCGAGTTCCGTGGGAACGTACACCGACCAGAACTGCCCGCCGACGCAGCCGGCCCGCAGCCGCGGGATGTCGGTCTGCAAAGGCGGGTCGAGCGCGCGCGTGTCCTGCTCGAGCGGGATCGCCGCGAGCTTGCTGGCATACTGCTCGCGGATCTGCCAGGGCAGGTCGTTGTGGCCGTCGATCAGCGGCACCTCGGCGAGCAGGTCCCGCACCCGCTGGACGAGCGCTTCCTGATCCGGGGCCGGGGTCTGCGCCCTTGCGGCCGGAATGCCGGCCGGTGCGCCCGGAAGGGAAGCCAGCAGCACGCCCAGCACGGTCAACACGGGCAGCAGCCGGATCGTTCGCCTCATCTCCCTTCACTCCTTTCTGGCTGGTTCATCGCCCGGCCCCGGGGATCGCGCGCAGGATCTCCTGCAGGCGGTCGACCGGGATCGCCTCGACGGTGTGCCCCGCAAAGCCCGTCACCGTGGTGGCGCGCGTGAGCGAGTTGTAGACCGCCTCCTCCACCGCCTCGACCGCGGCGAGGAAGAGCGGGCTCATGCTGTCGTTCTCGAGGAGCGTCGCCTCACGCTCCCGGGCAGCCGGCGCATAGGGTTCGAGGTTGCGGGTCGAAAAGGCGATGACGAAGTCGCCGGAGCCGTTGCTCATGAACGAGCCGGTCCGGGCCAGCCCGAGCACGGCCCGCCTAGCCAGCCGTTCCAGGTTGCGCGCCGAGAGCGGGGCGTCGGTGGCCAGCACGATCATGCAGGAGCCGTCGCCCTTGCCGGGATCGGGCGCCTCGCGCTCCCTGGCGGATCCCGGCCGCTTCTTGGGTCCCAGGCCGAACGGCAGGCAGCCCAGCAGCTCGCCGACGGGTGCGCCGCCGATGGTGAGCACGCCGCCGAAGTTGGACTGGACCAGCGCGCCCACGGTGTAGCCGCCGGCCTCGTCCGGCACGACGCGCGAGGAGGTGCCGATGCCGCCCTTCCAGCAGAAGGCGCGCGTGCCCGTGCCTGCCCCCACGCTGCCCTCAGCCACCGGGCCGGAGGCGGCCGCTTCGATGGCCGCGACCACGTCGTCCTCGCTCACGTGCAGGCCCCGGATGTCGTTGAGGTAGCCGTCGTTGGTCTCGCCCACGACGGCGTTGACCGAGCGGACGTCTGCGTTGCCGGGCTGCGCGAGCGTCCAGCGGACCACGGCGGCGACGGCGGTGCCGACGCTCAGGGTGCTGGTCAGAACGATCGGCGTCTCGATGTTGCCCAGCTCGCGGACCTGCAGGAAGCCGGCGGCCTTGCCGAAGCCGTTGCCCACGTAGACGGCCGCGGGGACCTTCTGCTGGAACAGGTTGCCCGGGTGGGGCAGGATCGCGGTGACCCCGGTGCGGACGTCCTCGCCCTCACTCAGCGTGCGTTGGCCGACCCGCACGCCGGCCACGTCGGTGATGGCGTTCCAGGGGCCCGGTGGCAGGATCCCGGGCTCGAGGCCCAGGTCGCGGACGCGGGGCCGCCCCGGCCCCCCTCCCGCGCCGGCCGCCGGGGCCAGCAAGCCGATCGCCAGCGCGCACGGGGCCGCTCTGCGCCACATCCTGGTCATGATCGTCATCCTCTTTTCGTCGCGGAGCGCGCACCGCCGGCGCTGGCCGTGCGCCCGACCTGCTCGAAGCGGGCGAAGAAGTTGAAGAACTCCTCGGGAGCGTGCACGCAGCGCAGCCGCATCAGGTCGCGCTGGTAGACGCGGCCGACCACCTCGCCCACGTGGGCGAGATGATTCTGCGTGTAGACCCGGCGCGGGACCGCCAGCCTGACCCGACCGTCGAACACCCCCGCGCGGATCCCGCTCTCGCGGTAGATCTCCGCCGCGAGGGCGAACGCCTCGTGCTCGGTGCCCCCGCGCGGCTCGATGACGAGGCCGTGCGCGCCGATTGGCTCGAAGATCCGCGCGCCGTGCCGCTTCAGCTCGGCCGCCAGGAAGCGGACGCTCGCGACGTGGGCCCCGACGATCCGCTCGTCGACCGCCTCCTTTAGCCCCACGGTCATGGCGGCCAGATCGCGCGCGGCCAGGCCGCCGGCGCTGGGGAAGGATTCCTGCCGGATCACCTGCTGCGCGAGGTTCTCCTGGAGCACCCCGTCGTTGAACCCGATCAGGCCGCCCACGTTGGCCAGGCCGTCCTTCTTGCAGCTCAGGTAGGCGATGTGGCTCGCCGCGAAGATCTCACAGCACAGCCGCCGCAGCGAGCGGCGGGAGCGGGTCAGCTCCTTCACCAGGAAGGCGTTGCCGGCGAAGCGGCTCGCGTCGAGCACCAGGGTCGCGCCGCGCGCTTCGGCCAGCTCCCGCGCCCGGACGATGTTGTCCAGGGCAACGGGCTGCCCCCCCATGATGTTGCTGGTCACGGTCATGACGACCAGCCGGGCCCGTGCATGGCGGCGCAGGGCCTGCTCCAGCCGCTCGAGGTGGATGTTCCCGCAGAAGGGCGGACCCGGGTCGGGCAGATCGACGGCCTCGCAGCCGAGCGCTTCGATGTTGCTGCGCGTGGTCTCGAAGAAGGTGTTGGACAGGGCCACGTCGCCTGGCTGCAGGAGCAGGCGGAAGAGCAGGCTCTCGGCCGCCCGGCCCTGATGCACCGGCTGGATGTAGCGAAAGCCGAGGATATCCCGGGCGGTCGCGACGAAGTCCGTATAGGACTGCTGGCCGGAAAAATCCTCGCGCGCACCCACGACCTCGCTCCACTGGCGGGAACTCATGGCGCCGGTGCCGGAATCGGAGATCAGGTCGATCTCCACGCTGTCCGCGGCGATGTGGAAGGGATTGTAGCCAGCTGCGGCCAGGATCTTCTCGCGCGCCGCCTTCGAGACATACGGCAACGGCTCGACGGTCTTGATCCGGTAGGGTTCGTACATGCCGCCTTTCCGATCTGCTCGCTGGGCTCGGGTATCGATTCCCGGCCGCCGGGCCCGGGCAACGGTTTCCGGCCGCGGGATCCCTGCCGCTCCTCCGCGGTCGACGATGCAGGCATTCAAGCGCAGCATAGCACCGACCGGGCAAGAAATCTGCAGGAGGCCGCGGGACCAAAGAAGTTGCTATGATCCGAAGCGGGCACGATGTTGCCTGCAGACAGGAAGAGCTGAAGGGAAGAGCATTCGTCGAGGCCCGTTGACCGGCCAGGAGTTTTGCCAGGCAGCGAACACGGTGAGGTTCTGCGATGAGCGCAAGCAAGGATCCCAGCTGCACGCAATGCGGCACGACGGCCTGC
>CAZGEC010000047.1:7458-24290 GCA_964524645.1 uncultured Fibrobacteraceae bacterium
TGCGATGAGCGCAAGCAAGGATCCCAGCTGCACGCAATGCGGCACGACGGCCTGCAAGTTCCGGCCCGGCGAGAAGAAGCCGCCGTCGTTCTGTCCCGCCATCGGCCACGAGGAGCTGCTCGCCGACGTTCGCCGGATCTACGAGAGCGATCCCGAGGTCCGCATGCTGGCTCTGATGGCGGCCCGGACCGAGGCGGGCGGCTACTGCCGGGACACCCGCATCGAAGAGATCATGGCCTTCGCCCGCCGGATCGAGGCCCAGCACCTGGGCATCGCCTGCTGCGTGGGCACCCAGCGCGAGGGCCGGCTGGCGCAGGAGATCTTCACCGCCCACGGTTTCCGCGTCTCGTCGGTGGTCTGCAAGGTGGGATCCATCCCCAAGGAAGAGGTGGGGCTGAGCGAGCAGGAGAAGATCCGGCCCGGCGAGTTCGAGGCGCTCTGCAATCCCCTGGCCCAGGCCCGCCTGCTGGCCGAGGCGGGCACGCAGCTCAACGTGCTCGTCGGACTCTGTGTGGGGCACGACAGCCTGTTCTTCCGTTACAGTGAGGCACCCGTCACCGTGCTCCTGGCCAAGGACCGGGTCACCGGACACAATCCGGCCGCGGCGCTGTACACCGCGCACTCGTACTACAAGCGGCTGCGGGAGGAGGCCGGTGATTCGGATTGAGGCCGGGCTCCCGGGCCGCCGGCCTGCGGGTTGATCAGACCGTCTGGGCGGTCCTGTCCGTCCGGACCGTCCCGGTCATTCGAAAGGGCGCGGCATGTCCCTCCGTGAGTGGATCCGGCGCCGCGGGGCGCGGCCCCTGCGCGCCCTGCAGGTGGAGGTCACCAGCCGGTGCACGCGCCGCTGTACCGTCTGCCCGCGCGCGGCTGTACCCGAGACATGGCGGGATGGGGATCTGACAGCCGTCCTCTGGCGGATCCTCGCCCGCGATCTCCATCTGGCCGAGCATGTCCACCTGCAAGGCTGGGGCGAGCCCCTGCTGCACCGCTCCCTGCCTGACTGGGTCGTCGAGGCGCGCCGAGCCGGTTGCAGCGTGGGCCTGACTACGAACGGCGATCTGCTCGGCAAGGCCGAGGACTGGCTGCTCTGTGGTGACGTCAGTCAGGTCGACCTCTCGCTGGCGGGCGACGAGGCGCAGCATGCCGCCCTGCGCGACGGTTCCTCCCTGGCCGCCGTCCTGGCAGCGGGCGGCCGGCTCCAGCGCCGTGCCCGGGAGCGGCGCATCCCCTTGCGCGTGCTCGGCAGCTATCTCTTGACGCGCGAGAACGCGGCGGACCTGCCGCAGGTCGTGCGGGCTGTTGCGGCGGCCGGCCTGAGCGAGCTGTTCGTGATCCATCTCGACTGCCGCACGTCAAGTTATCAGGAAGAGCGATCCGCCTTCGCGGGGAACGCGCTGCGGGAGGGGATCGCGACGCACCTCGATGCGGCCGAGCAGGTTGCCCGCGCGTGCGGCCTCCGCTATCGCGGACCGCCGCGGGCGGCCGAGGAACTCATCGCCTGTGCGCTCGATCCGCTGCGCTTCGCCTTCGTCGGCTGGGACGGCCGCGTGGCTCCCTGCGTGAACCTGCTCCTGCCTGTCGGCGGAGCGATCCCCCGCTGGACCGCCACCGGAATGGTCGAGGTCCCACCGGTCTGGTACGGCGGTCTCGCGGATGCCCGGTTGGCCGATCTGCTGGACTCAATTGCGCGCCTCAACTTCCTGTCACCCTTCCAGGCCCGGCGCGCGGCGGAAAGGCGGTTCCTGGGTTCCTTCACGGGCAGCTGGATCGGGCGGCTGCGCGGGCTGGAAGAGGCCGATCGGCGCCGGTCCGCCGCGCTCGCGGCGAATCCCTTCCCTGACGCATGCTCCGCCTGCCCCAAGGCCGCCGGCTGGTAGGAGACCGGCCGGATGCTGTCGCACCCGGCCGGCCCTGCTCTCGCTCTCCCTCACTTGATGACGGCGAGCTTGCGGGTCAGGGTGCCCTGCGCGGTCTGCAGGGCGTAGAAGTAGACGCCGGAGGCGACCCGCCTGCCGGAGGCGTCGCGGCCGTCCCAGACGACCTCGTGATGCCCGGCCTGCGGTACCTCGTCGACGAGCGTCCGCACGCGGCGTCCCTGCAGGTCGTACAGGACGAGCCGGACGCGGCCGCTGCCGGCGGGCGCCTCGTAGGCGATCGTTGTCTGCGGGTTGAACGGGTTCGGGGTGTTGGCGTGCAGCGTGTAACCCGGTGTCCGCGGCGTGCCCGCCGCGGAGAGCGCACCCGAATCGCCGGCCTGGTAGCGCGCGGTGTGCGTCGAGGTCCCGCCCAGGCCGTCGAGCGGACTGCCGGGACAGCCCTGCCAGTCGATGCGGAAGGTGATGTCGAAGAAGCTGTCCACCGCGAAGTCACCGCTCGGCAACCGGGCCAGGGTCGTCTGGCCGGGGCTGGGCAGACCGAAATCCGTGCCGGCGACCAGCTGGAAGGCGCAGAAGTCGGGATCCCCGAACAGCTGGCCCCAGAGGCTGTACAAGTCCTGCGCGAAGTTCTGCACCGGGTCGCCCGGATTGCGGGGAGCGGTGTGCACCTCGCATTCGACGGGGATCGCGAGCATGCGTGTATATCCCGCCAGATCGCCGGTGCCGAAGATCTGCCAGGTGAGCGTGGCGGCGAACTGCTGGACCTCGCCACCGAGGATCCCGCCGGGGAAGCGCACCACGCCGGCGAAATCGTCCAGGGTCGCCGGCCCCTCGAGCGTCGTGCCGGGCGGCAGGCCATCGATGATCTGCAGGGCTCCGAGGTAGCCGTCCGGGCACTCCGGCGGCAGATCGATCGTGCCCGTGCCGTTGTCCGGTAGCACGCAACTCGCACCCTGATAGGGCTCGCCGGCATGGTAGTGCTCCGTGCCCGTGCTGCTGCCCATGAAGCCGTCGAGCGGGCTGCCGGGACAGCCCGCCCAGTCGATGCGGAAGGTGACGTCGAAGAAGCTGTCCACCGCGAAGTCACCGCTCGGCAATCTGGCCAGCGTCGTCTGGCCGGGGCTAGGCAAACCGAAATCCGTGCCGGCGACCAGCTGGAAGGTGCAGAAGTCGGGATCTCCGAACAGCTGGCCCGACAGGCGGAACAGATCCTGCGCGAAGGTCTGGACGGGATCCCCCGGGTTGCGGGGAGTGGTGTGCACCTCGCAGGTGACGGGAATGTAGAGCGAGCGCGTGTAGCCCAGGAGCGAGCCCGTGCCGGAGACCTCCCAGGTCAACGTCGCGTCGAACTGCTGCACCTCGCCGCCCAGCGTGCCGCCGGGGAAGCGGACGACGTTCGCGAAGTCGCGCAGGTTGGCCGGGCCCTCCAGCGTGGTGCCGGGCGGCAGCCCGTCGACGATCTGCAGGGCTCCGAGGTAGCCGTCGGGGCAGTCCGGCGGCAGATCGACGGTTCCGCTGCCGTTGTCGGGCAGGACGCAGGACTGGGCCGCAGCGGAAGCAGCGGAGACCAGGGCCAGCAGGCCGCAAGTCACCGCGAGCGAGAGGATACGGCGCATGGTTCTCTCCTTGGCATGAGAGTTCGTAGGGCCTGGGCTTTGTTGTCAGCATCCATGTTTGGGCACAGCGGCCAAGCTTACGCCTTCCCTGCGCAAGAAGAGGGCGGGGCGGCAGGTGGTTTTCCTGTTGATATCATATTATCACAATCGGGGCCGGCCGGGCGAGAGGCATGGGTATCGCATCGGTCGAGCGCGGCAGCCAGCAATCAGTCGCTCTCGCAACCCTCCGCTCAGCTGGAGTCTTCGGCTCGACCCGTCTGCAACCAGCCCACCCAGTCCGGGCGCCCGTTCATGTTCGCCTGCCTCGCAGCAGCTTCCCAGTCGTACACGACGGTCAGGAGCTCGACGTCCCAGCCTGCAGCGTGCCGGGTGAGGATCGCGTAGCGGGCATGGGGGGAGCCTGCTGCCATGGTGTGTGCGTACGGATAATCGTCCCGGTAGGCAGGCAGGCCGACGCTGCCTGGGTTCACCACCAGACGTCCGTCCGGCAGGTGCCGTATGTGCGGCAGATGATCATGCCCGCAGAGAACGAGTGGGGCCGTCACGCCGGCCAGCAGCTGCGCCACGTCATCGTCGGGACGCGGCACCGCCCCCGCGGGAACGACACGGTGCAGGAGATACTCCTCGTCGCTGCGCGGCGTACCATGACAGAGAAAGATCTCCTCGCCGACAGTGCATGTCGGCGGCAGGGAAGCCAGCCAATCCAGGCAGGCGGCGGGCAGGTTCTCCTGCACATGGGCGAGCGTGGAATTCCGGGACGATTCCTCCGTGGAGCGGACGACAGTGCGATCCTCGTTGCCGCACACGGTGGGGGCGGCGAGGGTCAGGAGCAGATGGGCCGTACCAGCGGGATCCAGCGGTCCGTACACACTGTCACCCAGGTTGACGAAGCGCTGAACGCCCCGCCGGGCGGCGTCTGCGAGGACCCCTTCCAGAGCCCAGCGGTTCCCGTGCACGTCGGACAGGAGCCCGATGCGCTCCTTGAGCAGGGCGGCGAGCGTCATGAGCAGCTCTCCGGGCGATGGGGGACGACAGCCATACGCGCCGGCGAGCGTCGTGTTGCGCTCGGGAAGCGACGCGAGACTTGCCGGGCGTTCAGCGAACGAGGGCCAGCTTGCGGGAGACGTGCAGGCCGGCGGGACCGTCGAGGCGAGCCAGGTAGATCCCGCTGGGGGCGGCTCGTCCGGCGTCGTCGAGCCCGTCCCAGACCAGCTCCTGTGGACCGGCCGGGCGCGGCTCGTCCAGCAGGGTGCGCACGCGGCGGCCCTGCAGGTCGTACACCACCAGGCGCACGGGACCCGGCCGCGGCAGCGAAAAGCGCAGCAGCGTGCGGGGGTTGAAGGGATTGGGATGATTGCTCAGCGCGACGGCGGGCCGGGGCGGTGAACTGTCCCCCTCCCCCACATCGGTCAGGTCGCCGATCCCCATCTTGGCCTCGAGCAGGTGGGGGCTTGCGGGATCGTCGGAGACGATGAGGATTTGCGCGCGATAGATCCCCACGCCCAGCCCCGCCGGATCCATGGCGGCCAGACACTCCACCGAGTCGCCCGGCGCCACGCTGGCCGTGGTCGGCGTCACCGCCAGCCAGCTGGCCGTGTCCCAGATGCCGCTCACCTGCAGGGGAAGCGGACCGTCGTTGTGCAGCTGGAAGGCGGCGGCGCCCTGCTCCGCCAGGACATCGAGCGTCGCCGGCAGGTCGAGCCGTCCGGCACCGGACCAGTTGTCGCGGCCGGGGGGATTCACGTCGCTGGCTCCGCGCTCGAGCGCCTCGGCGAGCTCGACGCAGCTCAGCTCGGGAGCGGCCTGCAGGAGGATCGCCGCTCCGCCGGCGACGATGGGGGTGGCCATGCTGGTGCCGCTGTAGGTCACGTAGCCGGAGCTGCCGACGGTGCTGGTGACGGCGTCGCCGGGTGCCGCCAGGTCCGGCTTCAGAAGCCCGGGCGGGTAGGGATAATCGTCGAAGCCCTCCTCGCCGCTGATCTCCCAGCTCGTCGGTCCGATGCTGCTCTCGGCCCAGACCATGTCGGTGGTGGTGGTGGCGCCGACCGCGATCACGGCGCTGTGGCCGGCGGCGCCGTACCAGGGATGAGGGCTGTCGCCGGGGCTGGTCAGATCGTGCGGCACGGGATAGTGCTGGCCCGCGTTGTCGCCATTGCCCGCCGCGCAGAACCAGGGCAGGTCCGCGGCCAGCAGCACCGCGGCGTTCGCGCGATTGGCCTCGCGCAGGGGATCGCCGGGATCGCCCCAGCCGGCCGAGGTCGAGATCAGATCGGCGCCGTTGTCCAGGCAGAACTGCAAGGCCTCGACCATGTCGCTGAAGTATCCCGGCACGCAGCGCAGGAGCATCAGGCGGGCGCCCGGCGCCACGCCCGTGGCGTTGCCCAGCGTGCCGTCGCCCACGATCAGGCCGGCCGTGTGCGTGCCGTGCCAGTAGGAGGTGTCGCCGTCGTAGGGATCGTCATCCTCGTCCAGGCAGTCCCAGCCGTGGTGCGGATAGGCGGTCCCGCCGTTCCAGAGATGTGCAGCCAGGTCGGGATGATCGTAGGCCACGCCGGTGTCGGTGTGGCCGACGATCATGCCGTCGCCGTCCCAGCCGGCGGCCCAGGCCTGATCGGCGCCCACCCGCGTCAAATGCCAACCCAGGGCCTTGGCGGTGGCGGGAGCAATGGCCGCAGCGGGAGCAATGGCGGCGGCAGCGGTGCAGGCAGGGCCGTGTGCGGCAGAGAGACTGCTGGCCGATCCGACTTCGCGTGCGGCAGCTGTTTCGCGGGAGGGGGCGTCGCCCGGTCGGGCGCTGCCGGTCCCCCCCGCGAACAGCTCGCTGGGCACGTCGTCGAGCCAGAGCCGGCCGACCTCGGATCGGCCCGCCAGCTCCTGCACGGCCGCCGGCGTCATCGCGGCGACGAATACGCCGGAGAGCCAGAGCCATTCCGGCGCGGCCATCTCGCCACGGGCCTGCAGCTCGCGGCAGAGGGGCGCGAAGTCGGCCGCTGCGCGGTCCGTCCGGGTCTTCAGGGCCCCGACGACCGTGACGCGGCGGTCCTGCTTCCCGGCGCCCTGCAGGGCGGCTGTCAGGGCCGCCGCGTCCACGCGCTCGGCGGGCTCGACCACCACCCGCAGCTGCTCGGTGGGCGCGGCTCCTGCCAGCCGTTCCTGCAGGCGCGGCGAGACGACCGACAGATGGGCCAGGCGGCGCAGGGGCGGATCCGCCGCCAGCCGGGCCAGGTCGAGTTCGCTCTTGGCCGGAGCCGGGAAGGTCTGCACCACGAGCTGAGGCGTTATACGCAGCACGGGACCGCCGCTATGGAAGGTGTAGGTCTTGGCCAGCCGGTTGTCGCCCTCGTCGGACTCGGCCACGCTCCCGGTGACGTCGATGTCGAGAGCCAGCTCGTGCTCGTCCGCACCGGCCGTGATCTCGAAGTCCTCCACCGCGACGTACGTGCCCAGGGGCAGGCCGCCGGGCACGGACCAGAGCCCGATCTGCGTCCCGTCCAGGCTCAGCCGCACCTGGAAATCGGCGGTCGCGTCGGCCAGGCCGTCGTTGGTCAGGGCGAAGCTGACGTAGGCAGGCCGATCGGCACCCAATGGACCGTCCTCGCGCACGCCGGGCTCCAGGTTCGCCACCAGCGCCTCTTCCCAGCCCTCGGGCATGAACGGGGCCAGGTTGGCGGCCAGCGTGCGCTCGCTCGCGTAGACGTTCAGGCCCTGGGTGGGGAAGTCGCGCCGGTCGATCCACGCCGCATGCAGCCGGTCCGTTCCCACCGCGCCCGCGGCCGAGCGGAAGGACGGCTCCACGTGGTTCTGGTCGCTGACCGTCTCGATCATGCTCCAGTAATCCGGGTGCCCCGCGGAGCCGGCCTGGCTGGCCACCAGGTCGAACTCGTCGCCGCCCGGCGGCGCCTCCAGCCAGAGGCAGCCCACGACGCCGTCCCGGGTGTAGACGACGGGACCCACGCTCTCGTAGGAATCGGCCACCAGCTCGTAGGGACCGTAGACGCTCTGGAGCCCGTCCCAGGAGAAGCAGTAGATGATGTCGCCGTCGATGCTGCCGGTGCCGTCGTCGTAGTCGAGCTGGAAGACGCAGTAGACGTCGGGACCGTCGGCGGCCAGCGACGGGAAGCCGCAGCTCATGTCGGTCCAGTCGGAGAGCGATATCACGTCGGCGAAGCCCCCGCTCACCGCATCGGCGGCCAGCAGGATCTCTACCGTGCCGCTGTCGTAGTCCTGCTCGCCGTTGACCAGGTAGGCGGTGCCGCCGCTCAGCTCCACGTCGGGCCAGAGATCCTGGTAGCCGTCCGGGATCAGGTAGTCGTAGGTGATCGTCTGGCCGCCGTTGGTGCTGTACATCCAGAGCAGGGTCCACTCATAGGCGTAGAGGTCCCAGTTGAAGGTCAGCCAGCTCGTGGCGATGAACACGGTGGAGAACTGGCCCGCCCCGCTGACCCCAATGCAGGGCGTGGCGCACGGCTCGCCCACCACCAGGCCGTAGGTGTCGCCCCAGTGCACGGGATCGTCCGGTCCGGCCGAGCGGACGCGGGCCACCACCCCGTCCGCCCGGATCCAGGTCACGTAGAGGTAGCCGGCGCCGTCGATCGCCAGCTCCGGCTCGTACTCGTCCACGCTGGACGATGGCAGCTCCCAGACCGACCAGGTCAACCCGTGGTCGGTGCTGCGGGCCACGTGGATGTCGCGATCGGTCCCCCCCAGGTCGTACGCCTCGAACACGGCATAGAGCTGTCCGCTGACCGGCGAGACCTGCAGCGAGACGTACTGGTCGTTCATGTGGGTCGGATCGGCCAGCAGGTGATCGGCGGTCCAGGGTGCGGACTTGGCGCCGGAGGTTGTGGCGGTCAGGCGCGGTGCGCCCGGCAGGGCAGCTGGCAGCGACGCCGGGGCCGCTGTCAGAGCGGCTTCTGATTCCACCGGCTCGCCATTTACGGTTGCTGGCTGCCCCGGCCGCAGAGCGCGAAGATCGTGCAGGTCGAGTGGATTGCGCAGGTCGTCCAGCTCGCCCATCCGGGCGACCCGCGCCCGCAACTCGGCGGCGAGTTCCGGTGCGGGGCGCGCCGTGCTCCCGGCGTCGCCGGCGGCGAGCTTCAGATCCTGCAGCGGAGCGTGATGCACTCGCTCGGGAGCCTTGCTGGCGGCAACACGATGGGCTGCCGTGCGGACCAGATGCCGCGGCGCCGGCACGCGGCCAGTCACGACGGTGCCATCCGGTGCCGCGGGCGAGGGTCGTGGCAAGGACATGGGTATCTGACGACCGGGCGGGTGAATCACGAGGGGACCCGGCCAGGCGCCCGTGGGGCTTGGGGGCACCGTTATGGGGGTCTCCGTGAGAGCACGGGGTATGAGAGAAGCAGGGGTGGAGGCCTCTTCGGCGACGCGCTTGGAGACGGCAGCATCCGCACGGCCGACGCCACAGACCACGAGCGCCACCAGGGCGGCCAGCAGACCGATCAGCCCGAGCCAGGAGAGCCAGCGACCGTTACGACCTCCTTGCATTTCCACGAGGCTCCTCCTTTCGGCTCTCCCTGACCGTTCGGGCCGCGGAAACGTCGCCTCCGCCACGCTCACCGCTGGCCGTTTCAGCCGGGCGAACGGATCACGGTCGTTCGGTCCCCGTCCAGCCCGTCCATCCGGGCGAACGATTGTCGACCTGCCAGGCTCGTCCCTTGGCCCCAATATTTTGCTCTTTTATTATATCACATGCTTTATTATGTTGTCTCCACGGAAAGCTCCGGATTGCGAGGAATGACCGACACGTAACAGCTAATACATTGATATATAATTGGTTATGAAGACATGGTCGGATGGCAAGCTGACATTCAAGGCCCGAAGCCGAACGGGGAACCCGTTGGGTGTTCTGTGGCCCAATTGACGATTGAGGGTGGGCACTGGTAAGCGTTTATTCTATAGGCCATTATAATGCCTACACAACCCCCCAGCGGAGCGCTATAATGGCGTGAGCAATGTGGCTCCTTGGTGATGCTGCAGTACCATCAAGCCAGTCAAGACATCAGCAGATTCGCACGGATCGGGATCACCCACTAGCATTCGCCCAGGCCAGAATTGCAAATCTGGTACGAGATCCAACGAAGGCGCCCGATGATCAGAAAGGGCGTCTCGCTAACGAAGCAGGCAACTCGCTTCCTCAGACGGCACCTGCGATCATCTTCTCCTCACTACTCAGTGCTCTGCAATTCCATTCCAAAGAGCGGGACACATCTGCTCGTCCAGCTATTGGAGCCCCTGCCGCGGGTTAAAAACTATGATACGTTCATCGCTTCGTTGCCTCCGCGCCCCTATCGTTTTCGAGATGACAAGTTCATCCATAGGCAGATCAACCGGATCATTCCCGGGGAGCTTGCGAGCGCCCATCTCTTCCACAAGAACATCTACAGAAACTGGCTATCCGAGAAACGCATAATCCACTACTTCATCTACCGTGATCCAAGAGACATTGCGTTATCGGAAGCAATGTACCTGACGTACATGACCAGATGGCACAAGGCCCACAATTACTACAGGCATTATTCAAAGACGGACGACGAAAGGATTACCGCATCCATAGAAGGCATGCCGGATAAACTGACCTGTTTCAAGTACGAGAACATAAGAAGGCGCATTGAGCCCTTTCTGGGCTGGCTGGAGGATAACGATATTTGTGCCATCAGATTCGAGAACCTGGTGGCACGCCAAAGCGAGTCAACCATCGCCAGGATGATAGATCACTTCAACCAATGCACGGCGCTTGAGCTGGATCGCAATGAGTATATTGCCAAGCTGCGCGGCAATGTCGATGCTCGAAAATCGCGTACTTTCCGCGCAGGACGTCCAGGATCCTGGCGAGAGGTATTCTCAATGGAACACAAAGAGATGTTCAAGGAGATCGCCGGTGATCTACTAATTCAATTGGGATACGAAACAACCAATGATTGGTGAGCGGCCCACGGCAAGGTCCAACCAAGGGGAGTGAGCCTCAAAGCATGGCAGCTATATTCGGCATTCTGGATCTCTCGGCCGGCATCACGGAGACCGAGTGTCATGCTGCACTAGACAGCATGCCGGAACGAGGAGGACCAGTGCGGCAAATCTGCGTGGGCAGTGTGCTCACATTGGCCATCGCTGATAGGGGGGAACCAAGACACGGCGGCCTGTCTTGCAGTCGCGACCAGAAGCAATGGATCGCCTATGATGGCAGCTTCCACAGGCTTCCACAATCCATACAAGGGAGCCACATTCGCACTGAAAAGGTAGGCGAGACACTGCTGCAGCTTTATCGGTGTTACGGCGACAACTTCGTGGATCATATCGAGGGATGTTATGCGATAGCGATCTGGGACGGATCCATGCGCACCGTCCTCCTCGCACGTGATCCAATAGGCAGTAAGCCATTATTCTATACGATAAAGGGCGGGAGGCTGACCTTTGCTTCCAAGATTTCCGGGGTGCTGAGCCCGCACAATCAGGCTAAGGAGCCAAATTGGCGGTCCTTAGATGCCTTCCTGACCTATGGCTACGTGCCGATGCGGGAGACAATGTTTCGCGGCATTCGGCAGGTGCCGCCAGCCCACACCTGTGTGATCGGGTATGACATGTCGTGCCGTGAGAAGTGCAACGGCGCGACTCATCGTCCACTCCTGACGGATCACAACCTGCCTGCCTGGTCGACTCATGTGCGCGAATTGATGCGCGAAGCGTTGGAAACCCGCATGACCGGAGCCGGCCGTTTGGGTTTCCTGCTAAGTGGAGGCGCGGATACAGCAGTTCTTGTGGGTGGCGCATCACATATCTCCGGGAGCACCTTGCGCACCTACACGCTCGGATTTCCCGATTGTCCTCATCTCGATGAACGACAAGCCGCACGGCAGATCGCCGCTTTCTTCCATACACAGCACCATGAAGTTACCGTGGACTCCAATTGCATTGAAGAACTCCCAAACATCACCAAGCATGCTGGCTGCCCCGTGGGCAATCCAGCGGCCTTGATCAGTCATGCACTATTCCGACAGATTGCTTCCGAAGTGGACGAGGTCATAACCGGTGACGGCGGCAACGAGATCTTTGGGGGAACATACAAGTACCACCAGGTTATGCATTACCTGTTCAGCCTTGATGGCAATGGCCTGCAAGAATTCATCAAGAACATTGGTCAAAAAGTCTGGCGCCACCTTGAGGGCACCGGGCTCGACGGGCTTTTCCAAAAGCTTTCAAGGCTGTATTTCCGAATCGTCAACCGGAAATTGGAATCAGGAAATAGGACTATGGACGAAAGCAAATTCATTGCCGCGGCGCGCCATTACATCATACAGGTGGCTTTGTGGGACCACCAAAACAGAATGAAGCTCTACAATTCGGATATACAACAGGCTCTTGGAAGTTTCACCGCCGAGGATCTCCTGCTCGACTACTTTGACCCTCAAGATGACGCTCACCCGTTACAACAGCTCATATCCGTCCGAACAAACAGCTTCATTCCCTATGATGTCATGAGCTATGTCGAGTACAATGCGATCGCAAACGATATCTTCCCTTTGTTCCCTCTACTCGACAGAAAGCTCGTGGATTTCATGTTACGGGTTCCATACGAGTACATCTACGGACGTGGATGGCGGTATTTTATGGAAATGGCCATGTCGGATACCGTGGTTCCGGCCTACATCTTTCGCCGTCCTCACATGGGCTTCAGGTCACCAGTGGAAACCTGGCTCAAGACTAAAGCTTGGCGGGAACTCGTGCACGATTGCCTATCGAGGGAGGCGGTGCGTCGACGAGGGTTGTTTCAGGAGGCGTACGTTCAAGAACTCGTTGAGCAATTCTATCGAGGTAGGAAGTATCTGGCGACAGAGCACAAAGGTAAAGTTCAGACCCTGGCTGACACAATCTGGAGCCTGCTGGCCGTCGAGATCTGGTTTCAGGAGTAGTTTTAAATACCGATGTCATGAATGGCTCGGATTATCGATTCTTACTGAAGCCAGCTCAAAACCTCGAGTCGCTCCGGCGCAGCGGGCCGCCCCGCGAGATCCGATACCGCCAAGAAGGTCTCTTCACTCCCCCAAAACCTGGACATAGACGCGGCGCTGGCGCGGACGGTTGTCGTGGTCCACGACCACGATCTGCTGCCAGGTGCCGAGCTGGAGCTCGCCGCCGGCGAAGGGAACGGTGATGCCGGGCCCCATGGTGGTGGCCCGCAGGTGGGAGAAGCCGTTGTCGTCGCCCCAGGTCGCCGAGTGGTGGCTCCGCATGGTGTGCGGCAGGACCTTCTCGAGGTGCTCCTGGAGATCCCGGACCAGGGCCGGCTCGTACTCGATGGTGGTGATCGTGCCTGTCGATCCGATGTTGAAGACGCAGGCGATGCCGTCGCGCAGGCCCGAGTCGCGGACGATGCGCCGCACCTCGTCGGTGATGTCGTGGATGTCGGAGAAGCCCTCGCTCTGGAGCGTGATCTGCGTGCCGTGGACCATGGCGGCCGTCCTCCTGGCTGGTCGTTCGGGGGCGGTCCTTTTCGGGCGGGCCGGTTCCGGACGGCCCGTAGCGGGCGGACCTTAACGGGCGGATCGTCCCGCCACTGCAGCCTAGGCCCCCTACACCCGGCCGGCAACGTTCGGTTGTGCCGCGGAGAATGTGTCTCGGCCCTAGAGAGGGTCACTATTTGATCTTTTAATTCTGCCCCGTCAGGCTTCATGCGGTGTTTCCCCTGCTCCGCGGGTCAAACACAATTTCCGCGGCACAACCCTTGACTTTCGCTTTTTTTTCGCCTACACTGTATCCTGGCATTCGGCAGGCCGCCGCAGCCCCCCACCCCATCCCCCGGCCGGAGATGCTCCGGCCGGGTGGGGGCCTCCGCAACCCGAGGACCCACCATGATCCACCTGCACTGCCACAGCCACTACTCCCTCCTCTGCGGCGCCTCCTCGCCGCAGGACCTGGTACGCCGCGCCACCGAGCTGGGGATGCCGGCCCTGGCCCTGACCGACCTGAACGCCATGCACGGCATGATCGACTTCCAGAAGACCTGCCGGGAGGCGGGGCTGCGCCCGATCCACGGGGTCGAGCTGACCGACGACCGCCCCGCGGGCGACGGACCGGTGCGCCTGGTGCCGGCGTCCCTCGCGCCGGGGCGGCGGCGCGCCGTGCTGCTGGCCCGGGACGCGAGCGGCTTCGCCGCCCTCTGCCGGCTGACCACCCTGCGCCAGGTGCGTCCCGACTTCCGCCTGGCGCGGGAGCTGCCCCCCTTCCTGCACGCCGAGGGTGGCGGCGTCTTCTGCCTGACCGACTCGGAGGAGCTGCTGGGCGCCATCAGCGCCGCGGCCGGCGACGGGAACGGCCGCCGCCCCGACCTGATGGCGTGGACCGGCGGCTCCCTCCGGGTGCTGCTGACCACCGCCGGCGGCGAGGCGGGACCGCTCCTGCGCCGGCTGCGCCGCCTGGCCGCCTGGGCCGAGACCCACGGCGTCCCGGTGATCGCCGGCGGCGACGTCTACGCGGCGACGCCGCAGGACCTGCCGCGCCAGCGGCTGCTCTCGGCCATCCGCACCCGCACCACCACCCGCACCGTGCGGCCCGAGGCCTGCGCTCCCCGGGGCAGCCACCTGCGATCGGCCGCCGAGATGCAGGAGCTGCTGGGCGAGTTTCCCGCCGCCGGCCGCGAGAGCGAGGCCGTGGCCGAGGCCTGCCGCTTCCAGCACCGGCTGGGGCAGTGGCGCTATCCCGCCTTCCCCCTGCCCAGGGGCGAGACGGCCGAGTCCTATCTCTGGAAGCTCTGCTTCGACGGCCTGCAGCGGCGTTACCGCCGGGTCGGCTCGGCGGCCATGAGCCGCCTGCAGGCCGAGATCGCCGCCGTCGAGAAGCTCGGCTTCGCCGGCTACTTCCTGATCGTCTGGGACATCGTGCGCTATGCCGCCGCCCAGGGCATGCCGTCCCTGGGGCGCGGCTCGGCGGCCAACTCCCTCGTCTCGTACCTGCTGGGGATCACCCACGTGGATCCCCTGCAGCACGACCTCTACTTCCAGCGCTTCCTCAACCCGGAGCGCCTGACGCCTCCGGACATCGATCTGGACTTCGGCTGGAAGGACCGCGACCAGGTGCTGGACTACGTGTACGAGAAGTACGGGCGGGACAACACGGCCATGATCTGCAACATCAACCGCTTCTGCTCCCGCTCGGCCTTCCGCGAGGTGGCCAAGGCCGCCGGCTACGGCGACCGCGAGGTCGGCCGGGTCAGCAAGCGGCTGCCGCGGCACACCCTCGGCGATCCGGAGCAGGCGCGGGCGCGGGTGCCGGAGGCTGCGACCCTGCCGCTGGACAGCGAGCCTTACCGCTCCTTGCTGGCAGTCGCCCGCGGCCTGGATCACTTCCCGCGTCACCTGGGCATCCACGCCGGCGGGGTGGTCATCGGACAGGAGCCGCTCACGAACCTCTTCCCCCTGCAGTGGGCGCGCAAGGGGATCCTCATCAGCCAGCTCGACATGTACGCCATCGAGGACCTGGGGCTGGTGAAGATCGACCTGCTCGCCCAGCGCGGGCTCGCGGTGGTGGCCGACGCCGCCCGTGCCGTGCGGGAGCACCACGGGTTCGCGGTGGACCCGACCCGTCTGCCCGACGACGACCCGGCCACGCGGCGCCTGATGCGCGAGGGCGAGACCCTGGGCTGCTTCTACGTGGAGTCCCCCGGCATGCGGGCCCTGCTCCGCAAGCTGAAAGCCGACACCTTCAGCGTGGTGGTGGCGGCCAGCAGCGTCATCCGACCCGGACCTTCGGACAGCGGCATGGCTCGCAGCTTCGTGCTGCGGCATCTGGGCGAGGAGGAGGCGGTCCTGCCGCATCCCAGGCTGACGTTCCTCAAGGAGACCTACGGGGTGATGATCTACCAGGAGGACGTCATGCGCACCCTGAGCGCCGTCGCCGGCATGTCCCTGGCCGAGGCCGACCTGATGCGCCGGGCCATGAGCTTCAAGGGCGATCCCGCCGATTTCCTGGCCCTCAAGGACCGCTTCTTCGCCGGCACCCGTGAGACCGGCGCCCTGGACGAGGTGGGCGAGGAGGCCATCGCCGAGATCTGGCGGCAGGTCAGCAGCTTCGCCGGCTACGCCTTCTGCAAGGCGCACTCGGCCAGCTACGCGGTGCTCTCTTTCCAGGCCGCCTGGTTGAAGGCCCACCATCCCGCCGAGTTCATGGCCGCGGTGCTGTCCAACGGCGGCGGCTACTACTCCACCTCGGCCTACCTGGAGGAGGCGCGCCGCCTGGGCCTGGAGATCCGTCTGCCGGACGTCAACCGCAGCGAGGCCGACTACACCGGGCGCGACGGCTGGGTGCGCATCGGCCTGCAGCAGGTGCACGGCCTGTCCCGGCGGAGCATCGACCAGCTGCTGGAGGCCCGGCGCCGCGACGGCGCCTTCGTCTCGCTGGGCGATCTCCTCGAACGCGTACCCTCCCTGCACGAGAACGAGCTGGAGAACCTGATCCGCTGCGGCTCCTGCGACGGCTTCGAGCTGACGCGACCGGAGCTGCTCTGGCGCCATGCCCTGCTGCGCAAGGAGCGGCGCACCGTCGCCGCCGCTGCCGCCGCCGGCCGCACCCGCCGTCCCGCCCGCGGCGGCGCAAGCAGCGACGAGGCGGGCAATCGCGCCGTCCCCGCGGGAAATCGCACCGCCGGCAAGAGGGACGGAAACGGCGAAGGCCGGCCGGAGCTGGCCACGGTGCGGGCGTGGGGACGCGACGGCACTCGCGTGACGGCGGCCGTGCCCGCACACAACGTGCCCGCGGTGCAGGCTCCCACCCTCTTTCCACTGGGGCGCGGCGGCTCGGCGGTCTCGCTGGTGCCGGCCATCCCCGACTATCCCGAGGCCGAGAAGCTGCGCCAGGAGATGGAGGTCCTGCATCTGACCGCCACGCGCCATCCCCTCGGCATGTTGCGGGAATTCCTGCAGCGCCGCGGCGTCGTGCCGGCCGCCGAGTTGGCCGGCTGGAGCGGCCGCCACGTGCGGGTGGCCGGTCTGCTCGTGACGACCAAGACGGCCCAGGTGCGCAAGACCGGCGAGCTGATGAAGTTCCTGACCCTCGAGGACGAGACCGCCCTCTGCGAGGTCACCCTCTTCCCCAAGGTCTACGCCCGCTACGGACCGCTCCTGATCACCAAGGGTCCGTACCTGGTGACCGGCCGGGTCGAGGACGATCACGGCGCCATCTCGGTCACGGCCGAGCGGCTGGAGATCATCTGAGACCGCTGGCGTGCGGAGATCGGACCGGCGATCCGCCACCAGCAATTCGACTCGGGTAAAATGCAACCGCGATCCGGGCCACGAGCCGGGCGGTCCATCCGGGTGAACGGGAC
>CAZGEC010000048.1:0-22888 GCA_964524645.1 uncultured Fibrobacteraceae bacterium
AGCGGTAGCAGGCCTTCAGCTGCCCGAAGGAGCAGGTCCGGGCGGCGATTGGGACGTCGGAGGACAACTCCAGCCAGATCACTGTTTCCTCGGCGTTCAGCGGGAAGACGACCTGCCCCGGGAGCGTGACCTCCAGCGGCTCGCCGCCCAGACCGAGCACCCGCAGGCGCAGCGGCAGCTCCATCCCCACCAGGAACGCCAGGTCCAACTGGCAGTCGAAACCGGGCTGATCCGTGCAGACGTGCAGCTCCCAGAGTTCCAGCCGATCGACGAAGGATTCCGCGGAGCGGATGTCGCGGCGCCAGCGGTTGGGGAAGATTCCCCCGGGATCGGGCATGGCGAAGGCGAGGCTCAGGTAGTCGGCCGGCGGCGCCGGCGGCTCCGGCAGGTCGAAGGAATCCGGACCATCGAGCGCGTCGTCGTGGAAGCCGAACTGCAACCCGCTGGCGGAAAGATCCCCGGCCTGGGCCTGCAAGGACAGGATTGCCACCTGGCCCGCGGTGGGAGCGGCCGCCGCCAGAACGGCCGCCCCGCAGAGAACGGTGAGGATGTGTCGTGCTGCACGCATAGTTTGTCGCCACCTCTCGCGTCCGCGGTCGGGCTCCTACTTGACGAGCGTCATCTTCCTGGCCGGACCTTCCTGCCGGCCGTCGACGTACAAGCGGTAGAAGTAGGACCCGCTGGCCGCTCGCCGGCCTTGGTCGTCCTGCCCCCGCCAGGTGAGCGCGTGCTCTCCCGCCCCCAGCAGCCCCGCCGCCAGGTGCCGGACCAGCACCCCGCGGGCGTTGTAGATCCGCAGCTCGGCCGTGCCGCTTCGCGCCAGCCGGAAGCGGATTTCGGTGGTTGGATTGAAGGGATTCGGCACCGCGTACAGGTTCGGTCCGCGACCCGCGGTCTCCGGCACCCCGGACAGCATGCTCGGATCGCGGAACTCCACGGCCAGGCCGCCCGCCCCGACGTCGAGGCTCAGGCTCTCGGCCGAACGCATGGAGCTGAGGACCACCCGGTTCTGCGCCGGCAGGTAGACCTGGAAGTCCAGGTCCGCCGGCCAGGTCTGCGCATCCCAGTGCAGGGTCATCGGTCCCGCCTGGGGCCGCTGCAGCAGGGCGGGCCAGACCTTCAGGTCGTCCCCGCCGCCGCGGAACTCGCTGCGGAAGGCCGGACCCGTGCTGACATCCCACTCGGGATGCCGCAGGGTCAGGCGCGGCCGTGACGCCGCCGCGGGCGAGGCCGGCGGCGACGGCAGATCCCAGGCGGCATCGAAGCCGGCCGTGGCACCCCCGCGCACGCCGAAGACCACGGCGTCGGGGCTGCCGGCCAGTCCCACGTTCACCTGCCAGTCGCCGGCCGCGGTTCCGGCCAGCGGTTCACCGCTGCCGCCCTGCTTGCCGGCCAGGTTACGGTAGTCGCACCAGAGCGACAGGCTGTCCGCGTAGGCGGCCAGCCAGTAGCCGTGCCAGGTTTCCAGCTGGCTCGTCTCCACGTAGCTGTCGCTGGGCGCATCGTAGTCGTATGCGAATCCCGCGACCAGATTGGCGGCCACGGCCTCGTCGTAGTTGAGCCAGTCGGTGGGTGAACGGACCATCAGCCCGGCCAGGCTGCCGGGAATCCAGATCGGGTAGCCGAACAGGTTCCAGCCGTTGCGCAAGGGCACGCCCACGCCGCCCGCCGCCCGCTTTCCTTCCATGCTCCAGCCGAAGCCTTCCGTCGTGGCGATCCAGAGCCCCACCCCGGGCGTGACATGGGACGAACCCTCCTCCTGCACGTACCCGTCATGCCCGGCGTACGAGAAGGCGTAGGTGGTGCCGGTGGCATCGTCGAAGATCACGTGGTCGAGCATCCCGAGGACCCCCTCGGGCACCAAGGGGAAGCCGATCAGGGACCATCCCTGGGGAATGTCACGGGACTCGGGTGTGAGGAGCGGCACGTCGTCGCCGACGGTGATGTCGAAGCTGCGCACTTCTCCCGAGGTGTTCTGGTAGGCGTATTGCAGGTCGGGGAAGAGACTGTGAGACTCACCCGTGGTCAGATCCTGCAGCAGTAAGGGATAGCCATTGAGGGGGCCGAAGGTCGGGGTGAAGTTGAGCAAGACCTCGCCGCCCAGATCCGAGGCGACCTCGAACCGCCAGGTCTTCTGCAGGAGCAGCGCGTTGTACCCACTGCGGTAATCAGTCCGGAAGCGATCGCCGAGGGGGCTGCTCCACTCGGGATGGGGAAAGTAGGCGGTCAGATAGCCGGAGGGGGAAGGTGGGGGCTCCGGCAGGTCCAGCCCGTCGTCGTAGCCGTCGGTGGCCATGGGCTTGATGCCCATGTTGTTGGTCTGGTCGCGCAGGTCGCCCAGCGCTGCACTAATGCCGATCGACCAGTAGCCGGGACCGGAGGGGAGGTACGTGGCCTGGAAGGTCAGAACTGTTCCGAGCACGAGATGTCCCTGCTGGGGCGGCGGGGTCGCGTAGCCGTACACATCGAGCCAGGTGAGACTGTAGTCACCCTCGTCCATGTCTTCGAGATACTCGTCCCCGTTCCCCTCGATCAGCAGCCCGTCCGGGCCCTCGAGGCGCCAGGGCGCTTCGATCTCGTCGGGATCGGGATCGATGGCGATGGCCCCGGCCAGGGTAGGTATGCCGTTGAAGCCGAACACGGGCAGATCGTGGCTCCCCGAGGAGGGGTACATCGGGAGAAGGATGCCAGGGTTGTCCCCCGCGGCATAGACCATGTGATCCGGAATGCTGGGTCGGTCGCTGGGCCCGAGATACAGGTACATCTCCTCTTGAGCGAGGAAGATGAAATTCCAGCTGGCCAGCCAGATGTTGCCGTTCGGATCCGGGGGGAGCGAGGTGCCCAGGCCCACCGCGTAGTCGGGAAAGGCCGAGACGTTGAGCGCCTGGCCGTGGAGGGTCTCGCCGGCGAAGAAGATGTTCGGATTGCTGCCCCAGTCGCCGGTGAGGTGGCACTCCCAGCCGGAGACGCCGTCGGGTCTCGATACATCGGTCAGGACGAGGTACACGGTGGCTGAACCGGCGGCGATGTCCAGGTACGACTCCCCGGTGCCCTCGCTGTTGTTGTAGATGCCGAGAATGTCACTGGCCTGAGCGGATCCGGCTACGAGGACGACGGCCACGAAAGCGGCAGCGAGCAGGACCAGTTGCGTTCTGCGAGACATGACTTCCCCCCCTTGCGGAGACATGAGGCAGAGAATGGACGTAAGGACTTGGAAGCCTCGAGGCGGGCATGGAGGGGCGAATCATCCCGCTGCTGGCAATTGTACCGCACCGGGCCGACGATGTCACTAGGCAAAGGACAGGGAATTATCAGTTTGGACAGATGCAACTTCGCTGTTGCGGGCCGGATGGGGGGAAAGTATACTGATCCACTATGACTTTGTACGTTGCCGCTCCGGCCCGAGGCGGGGCGGTCGAAAAAGCGCCTCCGCACCGAGGATGAAAGGACCGAGACCATGAAGCGCCTGACACTGTCTCTCGTTCTGGCCCTGTCCCTGGTGGCCGCGCTGGCCGTCGTCTCCGCCGCCTGCGACAAGACCAAGGCCAAGGCCGCCGCCGCGTCCGCCTCGGCCGAAGCGCACTGCACCAAGGGCGCCGCTGCCTGCCCGGCGAGTGCCGCTTGCACGAAGGATGCGGCCGTTCAGACCGCCACCGGTGAGAGCTGCCACGGCAAGGATGCCGCGGCCGAGCAGGCCAAGTTCGCCGACGACCAGGCCGAGCAGGAGGCCCTGCAGCTGGTCAAGACCCAGATGCACGCCTGCTGCGTCGCGGCCTACGAGGAGGGCAAGGGCTGCTGCGGACACGATGCGGCGGAACTGAAGGCCTCGTTCGCGACCGCCGTGACGCAGGCCAAGGCCGAGATCCTGGCCAAGAACTCGCTGCACGAGTGCTGCCGCGCGGCCCTCACGGCCGGCAAGGGCTGCTGCGGACTGGATGCCGCGGGCCTGCAGGCCAAGTACGCCGCGCAGGTCGAGGCCTGCAAGGCCGCGGCCTGCTCCGCCGAGAAGGCCGGCGAGGTCGAGGTGAAGCCGGCTCAGGTCAAGAAGACCGCCGAGACCGCCAAGGACAAGGCCAGCGACGCCTCCTAGCTCGCCTGGCCTGGACGTTGCCGGTCCATATACCTGTCACCTCCCCGTGGGCTGGCAATGAAAGACCGCAACCGGCGCGAGCCGGTTGCGGTCGTCTGTCTGCAGGCGGGAGCGTGGACGCGCGTGGGACCAGGGGCGACCTCAGCGCCCCATCAGGTAGAACGCCAGGCCGGTGACCAAGGCGGCGGCGAGGATGCCGATGGCGATCAGCATGCCGATCCGCTCGCCGGATACGCCGATCTGCGTGCGGTAGGGATCTCCCGCCTGGTAACGGTCCTTCTCGCGCAGCTCGGTGCGCCGCTTGAAGCGGGCTCGATAGTCGTCGAACTTCTCCAGCAGCTCCCAGCCGAAGCGGGCCTCTTCCTCGCAGATGCGCCGCAGATCTTCCGGCTTGCGGAAGGAGCGCCCCGTCGAGCGCACGATCTTGAATTCCCAGCCCTCCAGATCGTCGGCCCCGTACCTGGTCATGTCCTCCTCCTCGGCGCGCAAGCGCTGCGCGGCCGCCGCAGCCGCCGTCGCCGCGGTCGCGCCGGCCGTCGTGGCCGTGAACACTGCCGGATTGCTCATGGCAGACCTCCAGGCCCACTTACCCGGACCGGCAGCTGCGTATTCGCGTCGCGTTGCGAAAGCCGCCGGGGCTCATTCGTCATCGACCAGCGGCGGGGCGTCCGTGCCCTTGAACAGCTCCTGGAGCTTGGCCTCGAGACGGGCCGCCCGGGACTCCGCGCGCTCCTTGTGTTCCAGGTAGACCAGGGCCAGCTGGTCCTTGGCCGCCCCGATGGTGCCGCTGATGAGGGCCAGGTCGCGGCCCAGGTCCGCCGCGGCGGCCCCGACAGCGTCGCCGACGGCGATCTGCCAGGCCTTCTCCTCGAGGATGTTCAGGGCTGTCTGGATCTCCTGGAGGAAGAAGCCCTCGCTGATCCGTTCCTCAGTGATGCCGCGGATGTAGCGCCCGAAATCTCCCGGGGCGCCGGCCAGGGACTTCAGGAAGGTGTCCACCAGCCGCGCAGCTCGATCGTGCAGCAGGTTCGCATCCAGGTTCTGGTAGTGGGTCGCGGTGGACTTGCGCAGCCGCTGGGTGACCGTCTCGACGAGATCGCCCTGCTGCCGCTGCATGGTCTGGAGAAGAGCCTGGGACATGCCGACCTGCCTTTCTGGCGAGAAAGGGATGAGCCGCCGGGGACAGGGATAGCATAGGCCCCGGCAGGACGGATGTCCAAGTGTGCTCTCGGGCTCGGCGGGGCGATGGGCCGGCGGGCGCTCATTCCCCGGTCAGGATCCGTTCGATGAGGTCCAGGGCCCGCTCGTCCTCGCTCTGGGCCAGCCAGAAGAGGGCCGACCGGCGCAGCTCCGGATGCGGGTTCTGCAGGGCGATCTGCTCCAGGGCGGGGACGCAGGCCGCGTCCTTCCGCTGGGCCAGCGCGAAGATCGCGGTCTGCCGCAGATCCAGCTCCGCGGCGTCGTCCCGGGCCAGAGAGACCAGTCCCGCGGTGACCTTGTCTCCGGCGATCCGGCCCAGCCAGAAGACCGCCTGCTCGCGGACCTCGTCCGAGGAACCGTCGTCCCGGGCCAGGGACATCAGCTGCGGCCAGATCACGGCGTCCCGGGCCAGGTAGGCCGGCAGGAGGACCTTCTCCGCGACCCGCCGGGAGCCGCTGCGGGCCAGCTCCAGCAGCCGGTCCGCGGCATCCTGGGGCTCCAGCAGGCCCAGGTCCTGGATCTCGCGATCCCGATCCCGTATGCGGTCCGGCTCGCCGATCCGCGTGCGGATGCGCACGATCTCCCCGTCCCGCACCCTGAGGCCGACGCGCACCGGGCCGTGCTCGCAATCGCAGTCCCAGTCGTCGTCGTGATTCAGGTGGATGCGGTGCCCGTCCAGGCTCTCGATCCAGATATCGTCGCGACAGCCGCAGGCGTCCTCGCGGGCGGGGAAGGCCAACCGGATCTCACCCTCGCCCAGCTTCGCGGCCAGCTCCACGAGCGAGCCGCTGTCCGCGGCGGCGGCCGGCGAGCCCGGCGCGAGGATGGCGGCGAGCGTCAGCAATGTGGCAACCCGGCGCTTCGACATGTCCGACCTCACTCGTTGATGATCTCCAGCAGGAAGTCCTCGACGCGGGGGTCGTCGATCTGGCCGATCCAGAAGATCGCCGAGTTGCGCAGCTCCGGGTCCTTCTCCGTGCGCGCGATCTCCATGAGGGCCTCCAGGGCCTCGCTCCCCTCCTGCTGGGAGATCTGGAAGACGATCATCTCGCGCAGCTGGCGCTCCTTCGCCGTCCGGTAGTACTTCATCAGCTGCGCCGGGGCGCAGCGCGCTGTCTGGCAGGCCCAGTGCAGGGCGGCGCTGCGGATGTCATCGTCCAGGCTCTCGTCGAAGGCGACGGACAGCAACCACTCGGCGTCCTTCTCGTTGCCGTGCTGGGCGACGCCGTAGACGATGGCCTCGCGCATCTCGCGATCCTCGACCTTCGGGAACATCTCCTTGAGGAACGCCACGTCCTCGCTCCCGCCGTTCTGGCCCAGCCAGAAGATGGACATTTGCCGGATCTTGGGGTCCATGTCCTTGTCGAGGGCCAGCTCCCGCAGGATGCGCGTGGCGCGGGAGCCGCCCTGCTGGGAGATGGCGAAAACCGCCTGCTCCTTGATCTCGGCATCGTCCGATTCCTTCAGAATCTGTTCCAGGACGTCCATGGAACGCTCGGAGCCCAGCTGGGAGAACCAGAAGACCGCCTGCTTGCGCACGTCGCGGTCGGGATCGTTGCGCACCACGTCCAGCAGGATGTCCTCGGCCTCGTCACCGGCGTGCTGGCTCAGCAGGAAGAGGGCCTGTTGGCGCAGGGGGGCCTTCGCGGGGTCGCGGTCGGCGAGGACCTTGCGCAGGATGGGCAGGGCGCGCTCGGAGCTCATGTTCACCAGGGCCTGCAGGGCCATCAGCTTCATCTCCATGTCCTGCTCGTGCCGGTGCTCCTGCTGGGCGTCCTCGTCCGTCAGCTCGGTCAGGCGCTGTGCGGCCCGGGCGTCCCCCTGCTGGGCCAGCTGGCCGTAGACCCGCGTCAGCAGGCCGTAGGCGTCGTCGTAGCTGCTGGCCTCCTCGTGCCGCTCGAGGTGTAGCTCCAGCGTCTCGGCGGCCTCGCGCAGCCGCTTCTTGCCGCCCTCGCGGTAGAGGGCGAAGGCCTCCCAGTAGAGGGCGCTGGCGCCGTCGTCGGAGCTGCTGTCCAGCAGGTAGGCCTCCTGGAAGCGGCGAGCGGCCTCCGGGTATTTGTGCGCGTTGAGCAGCTCCTGGGCCTCGGCGTAGCGCTGCCGGAACTCCTCGCGCGCTTGCGCCGCCTGCCGGTCGCCGGCGTGTGCGCGAGCGGTCGCCGGGACGGCCGCCAGAAGGACCAGCAGGACCGCCGCGAGGAACACGGCAATTGCCGGGCGGGGCTTGGGGTGCATCACGCGGGTGGTCATGATCGTCCTCCTCACAGGCTGAACGGCAAGGGACCGAAGGGAATGTTGGCGCGCAGGCGCGGCAGGATGGCGCGCTCCTCGAGGCCCTGCTCGGCCCAGACGCGCTCGTCCTCCTCCTGCTGGGCGGCGATGCGCACGATGCGGGCCAGGATCAGCTCCAGGTCGCCGAGCAGCATCCGCAGCTCCGTGTTCTCGGCCGCGGGGGAGTCCAGCAGCAGGCGGGTCTCGACCAGCAGGGCGGCCGCACGGCTGGAGAAGTCCGCGTCGTCGCCGGCGGCGGCTCGTCCCGCCTGGAACTGGGTGAGCAGCAGCTCGGCCTTGCTGAGGACCGGTGCCGCGGCGTAGCGGTAGACGGCGATCTCGTCGCGGTCTGTACCATGGGTTGTGGTGATCGCAGCGCCTCGCGGCGATCGATCGGCCGGCTCCCTGATGGCGACGGGCCCGCCAGCGGGCTGCGTGGGGTTCAGGCCCCAGCGCCCGATGGCGATCCCCAGGAGCAGCACGGCGGCTGCGGCCACGGGATACCAGATCCTGCGGGTGCGCCGGAAAGCCGGGCGCGCCGGCCGCCGCGAGCGGCGCTCGTCCGCGATGCGGGCCCACATCCGCTCCCGCGGCGTGGGCGGGGGCGCGTTGTAGTCCCGGGCCGCTTCGCGGAGCCGTTCGTCCAGCCTGTCCTTGTTCACAGCGTTTCCTCCCCGGCACGGATCCTCCCGGCTGCTCCCAGCGCGCTGCGCAGCTCCGCCCGGGCGTGGGCGAGGCGGCTCTTGCTGGTGCCGACCGGCAGGTCCAAAACCGCGGCGATCTCCTCGTGCTTGTAGCCCTCGAGGTCGTGCATCAGGAACACCAGACGCAGGCCGTCGGGCAGGGCGTCGATGGCGCGGTGCAAGGCGATCTTCAGCGCCCCGTCGACGGCGGGCGTGGCCGCCGCCGGACCGGCGTCCGCAAGCTCGGTCTCGCGGCTGCGCAGGCGCTTGACCTTGCGCAGGCTATTGAGGACCACCGACACGGCGATGCTGTGCAGCCAGGTCGAGAAGGCCGCCTGCTCCCGGAAGCCGGCGAGCCGGTCGAAGGCCCGGATGAAGGTTTCCTGGGTGCAATCCTCGGCCATGGTCTCGTCTCCCGTCATGCGATGGGCCAGCCGGTAGATCCGGTCCACGTGTCGCTCGTAGAGCTCGCGTTCGGCGGCGGCGTCGCCCGCCCGGGCACGTGAGATCAGCCGGCTCTCGTCCAATGTCTTCCTCCGGGGGGCGTCGCCCGCTTGCACCCTGATGAGACAGCGCGCGGGGGCGCAGGGTTCACGGAAAAGCGAGAATTATTTTTGAACGTTTCGGGTAGCTCGTGCGTCTATGTAGTATCCGACGCGCGACCCGAGCAGGATACGATCATGAAGCAGCTCTTCCTCGTTTACAGCCTCCTCTTCCTGGCCGGAGCCGCGGGCATGCTCCTCTACGCGATCTTCTGGAGCATTGTTCTGCCCGGTCGCCTTCTGTAGAATACTCCCCGCCTCGGAAGCGCCTGCGGCCGCTATCCGTCACCGTCCCGCCTCAGCCAACCGGGAGTGTGTCATGTCCACGCCGACCCGTCTTCGCGCCGTCCTTTCGTACCGGCATGCGTTGCTGCCCGCCCTGCTCGTTCTGCTGCTCCTCGGCGCCGCGGCGGCGGCGGAGGAGGCGCCGGAGCTGCCCCTGCCGGCGGCCCTGCGTCTCGGTCCGCTGCCCCTGCCGCCCGCGGAGCCGGCCCAGCCTCTCCTGCACGGCGAGGAGGAGCTGGTGCCCGAGATCGACCCGCAGGCGCCCTTTCCGGCTGCAGGACAGGAGCTGGCGCTCGTGCCGGACCGCGGCGAGGTCTGGGCACGCATCGCGAGCCAGGACGGGGGCTTCGTCTTCGACGTGCCGGGTGTCCAGTGGCTGGCCGCGCGCCTGCGCTGCGATCGCTGGACGCAGGTAACGCTGGACGTCCGCACGCGATCGGCGGTGGCGGTCTACTGGGACGGCGAGCAGGAGAAGGTGCGCCATAAGGGCGATGCATCGCCGCTGAGCCTCGAGCGGGCGGCCCCCCGCGGCACGCACACGCTCCTGCTGCGGCTCGAGATCATCCCGGAAGCGGTGCCGGACACGCTGCGGGTGACGGCGAAGGCCGATCCGGCGGCCGGGCTGAGCTGGAACCTGGAGGCGCGGCGCGCGCCGGCCTTCTTCGCGGATGACCGGGGCCTGGCCAGTCTGGGTCCGCTCGCCGTGTCCGCGCAGGGCAAGCTGGTGGCCCGGCGCCTGTCGCGCCGCAATCCCACCGGGGAGGGGCAGCGCTCCTCCTTGGATGTCCTGGACGCCCGCGGCCGGCAGGTGGCCGCGGACCTGGGCGGGCCGGACGCCCGGCCGCTCCTCTTCGCCCCGGACGGGCAGAGCCTGCTGCTGGCGCTCCGCGGCGAGGACGGCACCGATCTGCTGCTCTGGACCGCGCCGGCCGGTCCCGTGCGCACCCTGCTGCGGGACGAGCCGGACCTGGGCGCCGTGCGGTTCAGCCCCGACGGCCGCTACCTGCTGCTGGCCTCCAGCCGCGGCGTCGAGCCGGAGGAGGAGGACACCGAGGCGGCGCGGCACCGCCGGTACCTCCGCGAGAAGCTGACGGACTGGACACCGGAGCCGCACCTGCACCTGGTCGAAGTGGCCACCGGGGCCCGCCGCAGCCTGACCCGGCCGGGGGACTTCGTGCTGGACGACACCATCTTCCTGCCCGACGGCAGCGGCGTGATCTACGGGCGCACCCTGCCGCGGCCGGATCGCCCCTGGTTCTTCACGGAGATCCGGCGCCTCGACCTCGCGAGCGGGGCCGACGAGCTGGTGGCCAGCTTCGTGGCGGGCTGGGAGGTGCGGCCCCAGAGCTTCGCGGTCGCGCCGGACGGCCGCACGCTGGCCTTCCTCGGGCCCCCGGAGCAGGTGGGCGATGGTCACGCCGAGCACAACACCTACAACAAGCAGGTCTGGCGGCTGGACCTGGCGAGCGGCGAGTTCACCCGGCTCACGGTGGGTCTGAGCCAGGCCTTCGAGGGCGGCGGCGGTCTGCCGGCCTGGACCCGCACGGGCGAGGCCCTGCTGGTCCGCTACCAAGACGGCGCGGAGAGCGGCCTGGGACGCCTGGAGCCGCGGGACGGGAGCAGGCGGCTCACCACCCTCGTGCAGGCAGGGGGGCTGGGCAGCCCCGCCCTGTCCTCCGATGCGGCGGCGGCCGCCTTCAGCCTGTCGGAGGCGGACCGGCCGCCTGCGCTCTACCTGCTGGCGGACCTGCAGGGCCGGGCGGGCGAGCCGCGGCGGCTGGAGGATCCCGACGCCGGGCTCCTGGAGCGCTGGCTTCTGGCCAGCTCGCAGGACGCCTCCTGCACCGGCCCCGGAGGGGAGCGGATCGAGGCCTGGTGGTTTCCGCCGCTGCGGCGGCTGGAGCCCGACGGTGCCATCCCCGTGGTGCTCTACTACTACGGCGGCAGCTCGCCCCGGAGCCGCAGCTTCAACTTCACGAACCAGTGGCTGGCCGCCAACGGCTACGCCGTGCTGGTGGTCAATCCCCGCGGAGCCTACGGCTACGGCGAGGCCTTCGCCGACGTTCACGCCGGGGACTGGGGCCCCAAGGCGTCGGCCGACATCCTGGCCTGCCTGGATGCCTTCCTGGCCGCGCACGCGGAGCTGGACGGGAGCAAGGTGGGCATCTACGGCGGTTCCTACGGCGGCTTCGTGACCGAGTACCTGGTCACGGTCACGGATCGCTTCGCCGCCGCCGTCTCCATGTACGGCATCTCCGACATCGCCACCTACTGGGGGCAGGGGACCTGGGGCTGGACCTACGGGGACATGGCCTCGGCGGGGGCCCTGCCGTGGACCGATCCCGAGCTGTACCTGGGCCACTCCCCGTTCCTGCGAGCCGACCGGATCAAGACGCCGCTGCTGCTCCTGCACGGCCTCGCCGACGTCAACGTCACGCCCGGCGAGTCGGAGCAGCTGTTCACCGCCCTGGCGGTTCAGGACAAACCGGTCGAGCTGGTGCTCTTTCCGGGCGAGGATCACGGGATCGCCGGCAGCTTCGCCGACCTCGAGGCTCATCGCAGCATGCTGCTGGAGTGGTTCGATCGCTGGCTGCGCGATCAGCCGGAGGCCTGGCAGGAGCGCTGGAAGGCGGACTGAGGGCGGCACGGCCGAAAATGCCTGAAATTCCGGCGAAGATTGTTTACTTTGAGCGCTCCGGCCGACCCAGCCGGCCGTCCGTCACGACAGCACGAGAACAGCAACGGTGTGAGGGGAAGCATGAGCGAGGGAGCACCGCCGCCTCGGCAGCCGCAGCCCGCGATGGACGCCGCATCCTCGGCCGCCGACGGGAGCGCGGCCGCACTGCCGATCGGCGACATCGTGGCCAATGCCTTCCGGGCCACGCCCGATGCCGTGGCGATCACCCGCCTGGACGACGGGATCATCCTGGAGGTCAACGAGGCCACCTGCCGCATGACCGGCTACCGCCGCGACGAGATGGTGGGCCGCACGGTGCCGGAGCTGAACGTCTGGGCAGATCCCGCGGCGCGGGAGTCCTACCTGGGCCAGATCCAGGAGCAGGGCCGCTGCCTCGGCCTGCGCACTGACCTGCGCCTGAAGGATGGCCGGCTCATCCCCGTTCACGTGGCCGGAACCACGGCCGAGGTGAACGGGCAGCGCTGCCTGGTAACGATCACCCGGGACATCACCCCGCTGGCCCGCACCGAGAAGGCCCTGCGTTTCTCGGAGGAGAAGTACCGCTCCATCTTCGAGACGGCGCCCAGCCTGATCGGCTCGGTGGATGCCGCGGGCATGATCGTCGACTGCAACCACCGCTGCCAGGACATGCTGGGCTACCGCCGCGAGGAGATGCTGGGACAGCCCATGGCCAGGCTCTTCCATCCCGCCCAGCATGCCCGCCTGCAGGAGCTGCTGGCAGAGGTCCTGCCCCGGGAGAGCCGGCACGTCGGCGAGTACCAGATGATGCGCAAGGATGGCACCGTCATCGACGTGCAGATCAACTCGGCCGCCGTCCGCAACGCCGCGGGCGAGTTCGAGGGCGCCATCTGCGTGGCGGCGGACGTGTCGATCCAGAGGCGCGCATTGGGGGCCCTGCGGGAGAGCGAGGAGCGCCTGCGGGTCATCGTCGAGAACATGCCGGTGCTGATGATCGCCCTCGACGACGACGATCGCTTCGTCTTCTGGAACCGCGAGTGCGAGATCGTCACCGGCTACACGGCCGCGGAGATGGTCGGCAATCCGCGCGCCCTGGAGATCCTCTACCCCGATCCCGACTACCGGGAGCGCCTGCTGGCCCGCTGGCGGGAACGCGCCAGCGTCTTCCGGGGCCGGGAGTGGGAGCTGCTCTGCAAGGACGGTCGCCGGCGCACCATCGCCTGGTCCAAGATCCCGGACGACATCGCCATCCCGGGCTGGGCCTCCTGGGGCGTGGGCGTGGACGTCACCTCCCGCAAGCAGGCCGAGGAACGCACCAGGATCCTGGCCGCGGCCCTGGAGCAGGCCGCCGAGAGCATCGTCATCACCGACACCGCGGGCAACATCCTGCACGTCAATCCGGCCTTCGAGCGCGTCACCGGCTACAGCCGGGCCGAGGTCCTCGGCCGGAACCCGCGGATCCTCAAGAGCGGTCGGCACGATGCGGCCTACTACGAGGAGATGTGGAGAGCACTGACCCGCGGCCAGGTCTGGACGGGGCGTCTGGTCAACCGCCGGAAGGACGGCGTCCTCTTCACGGAAGAGGCCACCATCTCGCCGGTCCGGGACGCCGAGGGCGCCGTCAGCCACTACGTGGGGGTCAAGCGCGACGTGACCCACGAGGCGGAGCTGGAGGCACGCTTGCAGCAGTCCCAGAAGATGGAGGCCATGGGGACCCTGGCCGGCGGCATCGCGCACGACTTCAACAACATCCTCTACGCCATCTCCGGCTATGCGCGCCTGGTGATGGACGACGTGCCGGCCGACAGCGAGGCCCACGTCAACCTCGAGCAGGTGCTGCGCGGCACCCGGCGGGCCGCGGATCTGGTGCGCAAGATCCTGACCTTCAGCCGGCAGTCCGAGCACGAGCTGGTCCCGCTGTTCCTGCAGCCGGTGATCGACGAGGCGCTCGTCCTGGTGCGGGCCTCGCTGCCGGCCACCATCGAGGTCACGGCGGACGTGCAGGAGTCCTGCCGGCCGGTTCTGGGCGACGCGGCGCAGATCCTCCAGGTGCTCATGAATCTCTGCGCCAACGCCTACCAGGCCATGGGGGACGATGGCGGGCGGCTCCACATCGGGGTCGTCGAGGAGCTGATCGGACGCGAACGAGCGGCCCGGGATCCCCACCTGAGGCCGGGACCCCACGCCGTGCTCAGCGTCTCCGATACCGGTCCGGGCATCGAGCCCGCGCTCCTGGACCGCATCTTCGAGCCCTTCTTCACCACCAAGCCGGCCGGCTACGGCACCGGTCTGGGGCTGGCCACCGTGCACGGCATCGTGCGGAGCCACGGCGGGTCGGTCGAGGTCGAGAGCACGCCGGGACAGGGCGCCGAGTTCCGGATCCTGCTGCCGGTCCAGGCGATCGCAGGGGCCCGGGACGCGGAACCGGGCGAGCTGGCGCCCGGGATCAACGCCGGCAGCGTGCTCTACGTCGACGATGAGGAGATGATCGCCCGCCTGGGCGAGACGGCCTTGCGGCGGAGCGGCTTCGCGGTTACCTCGTTCACCAACGGCCGGGAAGCGCTGGCGGCCTTCCTGGCGGAGCCGGAACGCTACGACATCGTCGTCACCGACCTGACCATGCCCGGCATGACGGGCCTGGAGCTGGCACGCAACATCTGGCAGACCCGGCCCGAGGAACCCGTGATCCTCTGCACCGGCTACAGCCAGCGGATCGCCGAGGACGAGGCACGGGAGCTGGGTTTCCGGGATTTCCTGCTGAAGCCCATCGACCTCGAGGACATGGCCGGCCGCATCCGCAGGATCCTGGCGGCCCGGCCCTGAGCAAGCCCGGCTACGAAGGGGACGGTTTGTTCATGGCACGTATCCTCGTGGTAGACGACGACGAGCAGGTCCGGGCCATGCTCCGGCGCACGCTGGAGCGCGAGGGCTACGAGGTCGAGGAGGCCGCCGACGGCCAGGTTGCGCTCGACGCACACCGCCGGCAGGCGGCCGATCTGCTGATCGTGGACATCGTGATGCCCGAGAAGGAAGGCCTCGAGACGATCTTCGAGCTGCGCCGCGACGATCCGGGGGTGAAGGTCATCGCCATCTCGGGCGGCGGGCATCTGGCCCCGCAGGGCTACCTGGACACGGCCGCCCGCTTCGGTGCGCAGCGCACCTTCGCCAAGCCCGTGGATCGCGACCAGCTGCTGACGGCCATCCGCGAGCTGCTCGAGGCCTGAGGAGGGCGTCATGCGAGCCATGGTCCTGCGCGCCCAGGGGGAGCCTCTCGAGCCGACCGAGCTGCCCGATCCCGTCGCCGGACCAGGGGAGCTGCGTCTGCAGGTCCACGTCTGCGGCGTCTGCCGCACCGACCTGCACGTGGTGGACGGCGACCTGACCGAGCCCAGGCTGCCGCTGGTGCCCGGTCACCAGATCGTGGGCCGGGTGCTGGAAGTGGGCCCGCACGTCGAGGGTTTCAGCCCGGGGGACAGGGTCGGGGTGCCCTGGCTGGGCGGCAGCTGCGGTCACTGCCGCTTCTGCCGATCCGGGCGCGAGAACCTGTGCGAGCAAGCCCGCTACACCGGCTACCAGCGGGACGGCGGCTTCGCCGAGCAGTGCGTGGCCGACGCGCGCTTCTGCTTTCCCATCCCGGGGGACTATCCCGATCAGCAGGCGGCGCCGCTGCTCTGCGCGGGGCTGATCGGCTACCGGGCCTACCGCTTGGCCGGGGAGGGGCGGCGTCTGGGGCTGTACGGCTTCGGGGCCGCGGCGCACATCCTGATCCAGGTGGCCCGCCACCAGGGGCGCGAGATCTACGCCTTCACCCGGCCCGGCGACGAGCGCAGCCAGGAGTTCGCCCGCTCCCTCGGCGCCGTCTGGGCGGGATCCTCCGACGATCCGGCTCCGGAGCCCCTGGATGCCGCCATCATCTTCGCCCCGGTCGGCGAGCTGGTGCCGGCCGCCCTGCGGGCCGTCGACCGCGGCGGCGTGGTGGTCTGCGCCGGCATCCACATGAGCGACATCCCGTCCTTCCCCTACAGCATCCTCTGGCAGGAACGGGTGCTGCGCTCGGTAGCCAACCTGACGCGGCGGGACGGCGACGAGTTCCTGGCCCTGGCGCCCCGGGTGCCCGTCCGCACCACGGTCCATCCCTACCCCCTCGCGCAGGTCAACGAGGCCCTGGACGACCTGCGGGCCGGCCGCTTCGAGGGGGCGGCGGTCGTTGTGGTCCGGGACGAGGACTAGGCCGGGCCGGGATTCCCCGGCGCATTCCTTGCCGGATTGCCATTCTCCCTTATCATGACGGTTCTTGCGAGCCCGCGCGGTTCCTCCCGCCGGCCAGTCCGGCGGCGCATGGCGACCGCGATTCCCGCTGATTCGTACCCCCGGGAGGAAGACATGAAGCACGTGCTCCGGAGCATCGTTCTCGTGCTGGCCGTCGCGGCACTGAGCTGCCCCGCCGCGGCCCAGCAAGGACAGGACGAGGAAGCGATGATGAAGGTCTACATGCAGGCGGCCGCGCCGGGCGCCCCGCACGAGCAGCTGGCCCAGCTCGCCGGCAGCTGGCGGATCAAGTCCACGTCGTGGCAGATGCCGGGTGCACCGCCCGTCGAGACCGCCGGCGCGGCCGTGAAGAAGATGGTCCTGGGGGGGCGCTACCTGCAAGAGACGCTGAACTCCAGCATGATGGACATGCCCTTCGAGGGCCTGGGCCTGCTGGGCTACGACAACCTGCGCCAGGAGTACAGCGGCGTCTGGCTGGACAACATGAGCACCCAGCTCATGCCGTACAGCGGTCAGTACGATCCCGTGCACAAGACCTACACCATGAAGGCCGAGTACCTGGACGCGGCCAGCGGACAGCTGGTGACCGCCCGCATGGTCACGACGGTCGTGAGCGAGAACGAGCATCGCTTCGAGATGTTCATGCCCGGCCCCGACGGCAAGGAGTTCAAGGGGATGGAGATGGTCTACACGCGGAAGTAGCCGCCCGCCCGTCCCGTGTGCCGAGGCCGGCCGCCCTTGGGCCGGCCTCAGCTTGTGCGCGAGTGCAGGCGATCCAGGATGGCGTGGCAGAAGTCGGTCAGGGAGGGATCCCGCGCTCCCATGACCAGGACGAGATCCCCCTCCGCCGCGGCGTCCGCGACGGCCGGCACCAGGTCGGCCCGTTCGCTCACGAAATCGGCGCTGCAGCCGCGCGCCTGCACTCCCTCGACGATGTCGCGCGAGGAGATGTCCCGGATCACCGTCCCCCCGGCGTAGTAGATCTCCGGCATCCACAACCGATCCTGGGAGCGCAGGCCGCGGGCCAGGGTGTGCACCAGGGCGTCCTTCAGGAAGCGGGTCGGGCCGAACCCGTGCGGCTGGTAGACGACTTGCAGGCGCCCGCCCTCGCGCCCCTCCAGCCGCTCCTGGGCCGCCGCCAGGGAGGCAGCGATCTTGTCGGGATTGTGGGCGAAGTCGTCGACGACCTCGATCCCGCCCGCGGTACCCACGGGCTGGAAGCGCCGGGCGACGCCCCCGAAGGCGGCCAGCGGCTCGACCATCTCCGCCAGCTTCACCCCCGCGGCCCAGCAGGCCGCGATGGCCGCCGCCGCGTTCAGCACGTTGTAGCGGCCGGCAATCCCCAGGCGAAAGCGCATGTCGTCGACCGTGAACTCCGTTCCGCTCTCGGTGACGGCGATCTGCTCGGCCCGCACGTCGCAGCCCGTGCCCAGTCCGAACACGGTGGCTCCGCGGCTGAACGAGCGCAGGACGTGATCCTCGCCCACCACGAAGGGGCCGCGGGTCCGCTCGCGGAAGACGGCGAACATGCGGGCCAGCTCCGCCGGGTCCTTGTGGTCCAAACGCAGGTTCAGCAGGACGCCGGCCCAGGGCTCGTAGCGGACCACGCTGCCGTCGCTCTCGTCGGCCTCGATCACCAGCAGGCTGCTCCGGCCGGCCCAGGCGTTGCCCAGGCGGCCCTCCGCCTCCAAGTCGCGCAGGTTGCCGCCGGTCAGCAGGGAGGGATCGCGGCCGGATCCGCGCAGGATTGTGAAGATCATGGCTGCAGTGGTGGACTTGCCGCTGGTGCCCGTGACGGCCACGGTGCGGCGCTCGCGCACGTAACGGGCCAGCAATTCGGACCGGTGCAGCAGCGGAACTCCCAGCCGCCGGGCTTCCCGGAGGTCGGGAATCGAGTCCTCGACGGCCGTCGAGGCGACCACGTTCTGACAGCCCGGCGCGGGAGCGCTGCCGTCCTGGGGGACGATCTCGACGCCCGCCTCGGCGAGCAGGCGGCGCGTCCGCTCCCGCTCCCCGCGATCGAAGGCGCGGTCGCTGCCGGTGGCGCGACCTCCCCCCTGGACGTGGAACTGGGCCAGGGCGCTCATGCCGCTGCCGGCGACCCCGACGAAGTGGTACCAGGACCGCCGCCGCTCAGATGACGACAAGGGGATCCCCTTCCTGGACCCGGGCGAAGAGGTCGATCACGTCGGCGTTGCCCAGGCGGATGCAGCCGTGCGACACCGGCCGGCCGAGCCGGTCCTCGTGGTTGGTGCCGTGAAGGTAGATGTAGCGCGTCCGGCTGTCACAGCCGGGCCCGCGGTTGAGCCCGTTCTCGCGGCCGTCCAGGACCAGGATGCGGCTGAGGACGAGGTCCTCCTCCTGCAGCGGGCCGCCGGGTTGCCAGCGCTCGCCGGTGGGCCGGCGGCTGCGGAAGATGTCGCCGGCGGCCTGGCCGGCGCCGATCTTCTCGGCCACGACCAGCACCCCCGGCGGGGTGCCGCCGGAGCCCTCGCGGCCGTCGATCCCGGCTGCGGCGGTGGAGATCGGCCAGGAAAGCGCGGGGGTGCCGGCCTGCAGCAGGTGCAGGCGCTGGGCCGCCACGTCCACCAGCAGCCAGCGCTCGGGCAGCGACCCGAGCACCCGCTCCAGACGCCGGCGGGCGGCCTCCTGCAGCGCGGCCGGCGGCCGCTCGCCCGCCGCGCCCCCGGCGCTCTCCTGCTGCTCGTCCTGCTTGCGCCTTGCGCTCATCGGGTCCTCCCGGGCCGGCAGCGTCCGGTCCTGCTCGCAACTTAGCACCGGGCGGGTCGCCGCGGCAATGGCGGGGGAGGCGCCCCTCTTGCCTTCGGCCCGGCCGCAGACCACTATTCGGAGTTGATGAGTCGCCAACGGGCCGCGATCCGCGCCGCCGGGCCGGATCGCCCGCTGAAGCCGTGCGAGGCCGAGGGAGGTCCGAGCGCATGTACGACATCGACAAGGCCCTGGATCGCCAGATCCAGGAAGTGATGCAGAACCGCCCCACCATCGTCTTCGCCGAATCCTACGACGCCCGCGTGGTGGAGGCGGCCTGCTACCTGCCGCGCCTGGCCCGCCCGGTGTTTTTGGCGCCCGAGGAGCACGTCAAGGCCGTCATCTCCAACGAGCTGCGCCACGTCGATCCCACGCGCATCGAGTTCGCCCTCTCCGAGAGCACCTTCGTGGACATCGACGAGCGCGACGACCTGGTGAGCGAGTTCGTCGACGCCTACATGGCGCTGCCCGAGGAGATGCGCCGCGCCGAGGATGCCGAGGGCGCGCGCCGCCTCATGAGCCAGCCGGCCCGCTTCGGCATCATGGCCACGCGCCAGGGCCACGCCGACATGGTGGTGGCCGGCGCCCGCCACGAACCGCGCGAGTACTTCCGGCCGATGCTGCGGCTGCTGCGCAAGCAGAAGGTGCTGTGTGAGGCCGGCATCTTCGTCCTGCCCGACAGCCACCCCAACGACATCTTCCCCCACAACATCGTGGTCTTCGGCGACGTGGGGGTCAACGCCACCATGACCCCGGAGATCCTGGCGCACGTGGCCGTCGGCACCTGCGCCGCGGCCCGGGACATCATTCCCGAGGACGTCCTGCCGGTGATCAACGGGGCGCTGGTCTCCTACTCGAACCGCGGCTCCGACGAGGGCCCCTCGCCCGAGATGGTGCGCCAGGCGGCGCAGCTGATCCCGGACATCCTGGCCGAGCGGGTGCGGCGCGGCCGGCGCTACAGCTCGATCCGGATCGAGAGCGAGGTCAAGGTCAGCGTCGCCCTCTCCCGGCGCTCGGCCGCCTATTACCGCAAGGGGCAGGAGAACACCTTCATCGGCGGCACCAACGTCATCATCGCGCCGAACCTGGACCTGGGGAACTTCCTCTTCCATCTCTACGCCACGCGCTTTCCCGACGCCAAGAAGTTCGGCGTCATGTTCGGCCTCCGCTTCCAGGGCGTCGATCTGGCCATGGACTGCACGGCCGAGGACGCGAAGCTCGGCGTGAAGGCCAGCATCCTCCGCCTGCACCGCTTCGGCCACTGGACCCGCACCCCCAAGGACACGTTTTTCCGGCGCCACCGCATCCTCGCCCTCAATCCCGGCTCGACCTCCACCAAGATCGCCGTCTACGAGGGCGATCTGGAGCGGTTCAGCCAGGAGATCCAGCACGCGGCGGCCGAGCTGGAGCCCTTCGCGGAGAAGCGCATCGTCGAGCAGTACGCCTTCCGCAAGGAGACGGTCCTGGGCGCGCTGGCCGACCACGGCCTGGGCCTGGAGGATCTCGACGCCGTCGCAGCCCGGGGCGGCCTGCTGCGGCCCATCCCCCACGGCACCTACGGGGTCAACGCGCGCATGAAGGAGGACCTGCTGGCCGGGGTGGGCGGCGACCACGCCTCCAACCTCGGCGCCCTGATCGCCAGCGAGCTGGTGGCCGGCAGCGGCAAGCCGGCCTACATCGTCGACCCGGTGGTCGTCGACGAGGTCCCCGCGCGGGTGAAGATCACCGGGCTCAAGGAGATCCGGCGCAAGGTCATCAGCCACGCCCTCAACCAGATCGCCACCGCGCGCCGCTACGCGGAGGAGCACGAGACCTTCTACGAGTACCTCAACCTGATCGTCGCCCACATGGGCGGCGGCATCACCGTCGGCGCCCACAGGAAGGGCTCCTACATCGACGTCAACAACGGCCTGGACGGCGAGGGACCGTTCACGCCGCAGCGCTCGGGCTCCCTGCCCACCGGCCAGCTCATCGCCCTGTGCTTCTCCGGCAAGCACACCCGCGAGGAGCTGAAGCTGCTGAACAAGGGCCGCGGCGGCCTGATCGACCTGCTCGGCACCTCCGACTTCCGCGAGGTGGAGCAGCGCGTGCGGGACGGCGATCCCGAGGCGACCGAGGTCTTCCACGCCATGGTCTACCAGATCGGCAAGCACATCACCGCCCTGCTGCCGGCCTTCGACGGTGCGAAGGTGGACCGCATCCTGCTCACCGGCGGCCTGGCCCGCTCGGAGATGCTGGTGGCCGGCATCACCCGGGCGGTCGCGGGGGTGGGCTGCGGCGTGACCGCCTACCCGGGGGAGAACGAGATGTTCGCCCTGGTCAAGGGCGCCCTGCGGGTCCTGAACCGCAAGGAGGCCGAGCGCACCTACGATCCGCCGGAGCCGGCGGCCTGAGACGAGGGGGATGCATGGAACCGATCCGCACGCTCGATCAGCTCGTGGCCCAGCTCCGGGACCAGCCGTCGCGACGCCTCGCCGTGGCGGCGGGTCACGATCCCCACACCATCCAGGCGGCGGCGCGGGCCGCCCGCGAGGACATCGCCGCGGTCACCCTCGTCGGCGACCGGGCGCGCATCGAGGCGCTCTGCGCGGGGCACGGGCTGGACGCCGGCCTCTTCACCGTCGTGGACGAGCCGGACGCGGTGCGCGCGGGAGCGCGGGCCCTGAGGCTGGTGCGCGAGGGGAAGGCCGACGTCCTGATGAAGGGCCTGCTCGGCACCGAGCAGTACATGCGCCTGATCCTGGACAAGGACCAGGGGCTGCTGGGCAAGAGCAACGTGCTGACGCACCTGTCGGTGCTCGAGCTGCCGGCCTACCAGAAGCTCCACGGCAAGCTGCTGTTCGTCAGCGACGTGGCCATCATCCCCGCGCCGGATCTGGCGACCAAGGTGAAGATCCTCACCTACTGCATCGCGGCCGCCCACAGCTTCGGCATCGAGCGGCCCCGGGCCGCCCTGCTCGCGGCCAGCGAGAAGGTGAGCGAGAAGATGCCGGCCACCGGCGAGGCGGCCGTCATCGCCAAGATGGCCGAGCGCGGGCAGATCACCGGCGCGATCGTGGACGGCCCGCTGGCCCTGGACGTGGCGCTCTCGCCCGAGGCCTGCCGGATCAAGGGGCTCGTATCGCCGGTCGAGGGCGCGGCCGACATCCTGATCTTCCCCGACATCGCGTCGGGCAACATCTTCTACAAGTCGTCCACGATCCTCTCCGGCGCCCGGCTCGCCGCGGCTGTGGTCGGCACCACCGCCCCCTGCGTCCTGACCAGCCGCGCGGACGACGAGGAGTGCAAGTTCCTCTCCATCGCCCTGGGTTGCCGGCTGGCGCGCGAGCGCTGAGGGATCCCGGTGGCGCGGCGGGCTAGCGCCGGCGCACGTGGCCCAGACCCGAAACGTGCACGTCACGATCCTCGGGATCGCCGTAGTAGGTCAGGTTGCCGACCCCGCTGATGCGGGCGCGCAGGCGATCGGTCACGGTCACGGTGGCGTTGCCGGCCCCGGAGAGCTGCACGTCGGCGCGCCGGGCCTTCAGGTCCCGGGCATCCACGCTGCCCGCTCCAGACAGATCCACGTCCAGCTCGTCCACCGACCCGTCGATGGCCAGGCTGCCGGCCCCGCTCAGGTCGAATTCGAACCTCTCGCCCGCGAAGTCCTCGATCTCCAGCTCCCCCGCCCCATGAACCGAGACGGCGTCGAGCTTCCGCGCGACGATGTCGAGCCGGGGCTTCTCGCTGGGATCCAGGTTGCGGTCGAAGTCCAGCTCGAGGGTCCCGCCGCGAACCTCGATGACGAAGTGTTCGAACAGGTTGTCGTCCGCGGTCAGCTCGACCTTCTGCTCGCGACCGAAGCTCACGTGGACGTCGAAGCAGCCGCCCACGTCGATCTCGCTGAATTCCGGCAGGTGCAGCTGCTTTGTCACCAGGTCGCCGGAGCCATCGAGCCCATGGTTGCCGAGCCAGCCGTGGGGCCGTGCCCCGACCTGGCCGCCGCCCAGGACCATGAGCGACACGACGAAGGCGGACAGAAACACGTGTCTCGCGCGCATGGAAGCCTCCCGTGTGATGTCCAGGGTCGGGGTTGTAAGTCTAGGACGTGCGAGCGGCCCGGAAGGTTTGAGTTGTGCCGCGGAGA
>CAZGEC010000049.1:0-21823 GCA_964524645.1 uncultured Fibrobacteraceae bacterium
CCGCAAAGGTCCACAGCGGCTGCAAAACACAGCTGTTGAAATCGTCCGACACGATCCCCGCGCAAATCGCCACCCTGATGGTCTCACTGTCCATCAGTCCGCAACCGTCCGTCACCGTGATGGTGAGTTCGTAATCACCGCAATCGCCAGGCCCGGGATTCAGATCCAGCGTCCCCGTGGCGTTGCCCCCACCGTTGTCGGTGTACGAGAAGGAGGCGAACGCAGGCAAGGGCGCCGCATCCAGCGTCAAGGGATCACCATCGACGTCGCTGGCGGAAATCGGTACACTCAGGAACTCGCCGCGGTCCAGCAGAACATCACCCACCGGGCTCAGCACCGGCGCGCTATGCGCCACCGGGTCCTCGGGAACGATGGGCGAATCGCCGTTGAAGAAGTAATCCACCACCGTCGTGTGCGCCGCCACATCGCTGGTCCCCAGGTAGAAACCCACCGAACTGACCGTCATGACGTGCGTGAAGCTCTTGTACGTGGTCCAGCTGGTCCCGTCCAGCGACCAGTCCACCGTCCAGACATGACCCACCCGCCCGATCCGCATGTACTGCGGCTGCGTGCCTGCGGGGGCCACCGTCACTCCCCAGTCACCCAGATTCGAACCAACGCCGTTGTTGATCTGCAACGCCACGATCTCCGTCCCGGCCGAATTGTCTTTGTGGAAGTTGAAAATCAACAGGTCGTCCGCATCTTGCTGCACCAGAACCCCGTTGGCCTGGTAGTTCTGGGTCAGGCCCGACTCGAACTTCACCTCGAGCTGAAAATCCGCGTCGTTGCACGCCTGCATCACCCGCGCCGTCGTGTTGCTGAAATTGGCGGGCGCCGTCCCCCACACGTCGTGCGCCTGCCCCGCTGGCACCTGGATCACCGCCTGCGTCCCGCTCAGCGTCAGCGTGGCATCCCCCGGCTCCGTGAAGGTCCATAGCGGATCCAGAACACAGGCGTTGAAATCGTCCGACACCACCGTCGAGACGACCCCCGAGCTGATCGTCAGCCGGATCGTCTCCCGGTCGTACAAGCCACATGCGTCCGTCGCCGTCACCGTCAGGTTGTAGACCCCGGCGTCGCCCGCCACCGGGTTCAGATCCAGACTCCCGGTCCCGTCACCGTTGTCCGTCAGCGTCACGAAGCTCAACGCCGGGCTCGAAGTCAGCGTCAGCGGATCCCCGTCCGCATCGCTCGCCGCCAGCGGCACGCTCAGCGGCACGTCGATCGCCGTGCTCTGATCCCCGATCGGAGCCAAGACCGGCGCGTTCAGCACCAGCGGATCCTCGGGATCGATCACGTCCGCATTGTTGAAGAAGTAGTCCACCACCGCCGTGTGCGCCGGCGGCGTCGCCCCGCTGTTGCCCGCGAACGGACCCACCGACGTCACCGCCAGCACGTGCGTGAACGTCGTGTAAGACGTCCAAACGGCCCCATCCGTCGAGTAGGCCACCGTCCACTGGTCCGTGCTCGCGTCTCGCGTCACCCTCAGGTACAGAGGCGCTATGCCGGCACCCCCGACGACCATCGCCGGATCGCCCACCAGCGTCTCCACGCCCGCCACATATGCCCGCGCCACCAGCTGCGTCTGGCCCGTTTCGTCGTAGAAGAACTCCACCTGCAACAGGTCGTCCGCGTCCTGCTCGATCAGCACCCCCTGCCGCTGCTCGGCTGCGTTCAGCCCGGAATCGAACTTGGTTTCGATTCCGAAGCTCAGGTCGTTGGCCGGTTGCATCATCCGCGAGAAATTGTTCACACCCGTGGACAGATCGTGACTCTCCCCCGCGGGAACCGACAGCTGGGCCTGCGTACCCGACAGGTAGAACACCGAGTCCCCCAGCGGATCCAGGAACGACCACAGATCCGTGTCGAACGCGCAAGCATTGAAATCGTCCGACACGATCCCGGCGCAAACCGCCACCCGGATCATCTGACTGTCCGTCAGTCCACAATCGTCCGTCACCGTGATGGTGAGGTCGTAATTGCCGCAGTCGCCTGGTCCGGGATTCAATTCCAGCGTCCCCGTGGCGTTGCCCCCACCGTTGTCGGTGTACGAGAAGGAAGCAAATGAAGGCAAGGGCGCGGCATCCAGCGTCAAGGGATCACCGTCGACGTCGCTGGCGGAAACGGGCACGTTCAGCGAATCGCCCTCCTCCAACGGCACGACACTCACCGGATCCAGCAGCGGCGCATTGTGCACGAGCGGATCCTCGGGATCGATGGGCGAATTGTCGTTGAAGAAGTAGTCCACGGCGACCACATGCTCGACCATTCCTCCTCCGTTACCGGCGTGGACGGCCACCGCGGACACGTTCATGGCATACTGGAAGACACTGTAGACGGGCCAGGTCGCCCCATCGTCCAGCGAGTACGACACCGTCCACTGATCCCCGAAGCGGTTCACCCGCAGATGGAGCGGCGAAACGCCGGCAGGGGCGATGGGGATACCCCAGTCGCTCAGCGGCCCGCCGCGGCCGTTTTCGATCTTCAGGGCACGGATATTCGTCGTCGAGGTGATGCCATCGCGGTACAGCTCGATGCGCAACAAGCTGTCGTCGTCCTGATGGATCAGCACTCCCTGGACTTCACCCGGCTGATCGAGGCTGGACTCGAACTTGACCTCCAGCTCGAAGTCGACGTCGTTGGCCGGCTGCACCAGGCGCACCGTCGTGTTGCTGAAATCACCCGGCCCGGTTCCCCACACGTCGTGGACCGAGCCGGCCGGCAGCTGGATCAGCGCCTGCGTACCATTCAGGGCAAAGACGGCGTCGCCCACGGGATCCTGGTAGGTCCAGGCTGGATTCAGGGTGCAAGCATTGAAATCGTCTGAAACGAGAGTCGATGGCGACGTCGTCAACACATGGTCAGAGGTGCTGTCCGTATTGGCACTCCCATCAGTGGAGTAGATCCGGAAATGGTAGGTGGTCCCGGGCGACAATGCCGGCAGCGTGAGGCTGTGCTCCGTGACCAGGGTGCCGTCGTACTGGCTCGAGCCGTACGAGCTGTCCAGGCCATAGTCGACCCGGCTGTCGGCGGGTTCGTCGGTCGTCCAGCGGATCGTGGCCGAGGTCGCCCCGACGACAACCTGGACCATGCTGATGGTCAAGGGCACGGGGTCGATCTGAACGTTGCCCAGGGAGACATCGACGTGGTGGGCCACGAAGAGGAGCGAGCCGTTGGCCTCGTCTCCAGCGCTCCGCTGCTTGACCAGGTTCCAGTCATCGGGCTCGGCGTCGCCCGCGGGCCAGATCTTGACCTTGTACAGGCCGCCTAGCCCCGGGGTCGACCCGACCCGGAACCGGCACATGTAGGTTTCACCGATGACCATGCTCACGGACGTATCCAACAGGTCGTCCATGGCCAGCCCGTCCCCGTAGCGGAGCTGAAAACCAGCGCCGCTGGGGTCCCAGCCGGCCAGCGGCTGCATGGTGGGAGCATTGGCGAGGTTGTCGGTGTGCCCGGTCCAGCGCGAGGTGAAGCCGAAGCCGCCGTAGTTGCCACTGTTCGGTCCCGGGGGCTCGCGTCCGTGTACGGTCACCGGGGCTAGCACCTCGTAGTCGGTCCAGGCCATGTCCCCGAAGTCGACGAGACGGTCATAGTCGACCTGCAACGTGCGCAGCGAGTCGTTCACGACTCCCCACAGACCGTCGACCACCTGGGTGACGTCTTGCACATCGGTCACCGTGCTCCAGTCAACGGAATAGGGCAGAGGCCAGCTGTTCGTGCCGGTGAAGTTGACGGTGACGGTCACGACATCTTCGTTGCTCAGGGCATCGGTGACCGTGAGGACCACGCTGTTGGCCCCCTCTATCAGATCCGCGATGGCGATGTCGGCGTTGAAATCCCCGGGATCGGCCAGGCGCCAGCCGTTGGGCCCGATGGAGAGGGGCACCTCCGGTCCGCCGTTGAGCGTGTAGACCAGGGAGACGATGTCGCCGTCAGGGTCGGAGACGTTTCCCAGGATGTTGGCCCAGGTCTGGGGTACGCCCAGCTGTCCGAACGTCTGGTCCAAACCGTACCAGACATCGATGGCCGGGGCGGCGGCAAGGGCCTGCGATGACGGTAGCACCAGGCCGGCAACAGCTGAGAGGCCCGCCAGAAGGATCAGGAAACGAAGCTTCCATGAACCGGCATCCTTCCTCATCATGGAACCTCCACAAACGCCATCCAAGTCCGATCGAATTCCAGTCGTACGATCCGGGGCCCCATGCGGCGATGTCCAATCTTCGCTGCCGGTCACGATGTATGTCTTCAGTGGACCAGCCAAGGGCCTCAGATCCAGCCCGGCTATTCACTTCCTCCACTCGTCTGCTGCTAGCGTACCATGAAATTATAGCGCGATTCTCCCCTTGTGAGAAAGAACATATTTTTGATTTTATAAGTTTTTTTACACGATGAAACTCAACTCTCAGACCACCGTGGGGCCTTATGATGCAAAAACCAATTCAATTTGGACCGATTTAATCGGGTCGATATGATAAGCAAGACCGATTGCGAACGCAACGACAGGCAGTTACCCGGCCCGTTTCCCCCCGGCGGACGCCAGCCGGTAAGCATGGAACAGCTCGTGTCGCCGGAAGAAGCAGGCCAGGAAATCTCCGGCACCGACGTCAGCCAGGGTGTGCCAGCGGGGATCGTCCACGAGCCGGCTCATCTGCGAACGATGCTCCGCCAGGGCCTGCCGCTTGCGGTCCAGGACATCGCCGATGAAGATCCTGCACCGCAGATCCCGCATGGCGCTACCGGTGGCCTGGAGGCTCCACCGACCCGCGGCCAGCCGCGAGCGTGGGCCGTAGACGCGCCCTGTCATCCATGGGTAGTGCTCCCAGAACCAGATGGGATACTCGTAAACCCGCACCGCTCGCTGCCAGCGGTGCAGAGCGGCCATCACGATCCGGTGCGTGGCGGTGTGATCGGCGGGCGGTTCCTTCGCATAGGGCACGAAGATCTCCGCCGGTTGCCGCTGGTCGAGGATGGTCAGGATCTCGGCGACGGCCTGGGGCTGGTGCTCCGCCACCCGCCGGTTGGGCAAGGCGAGAAACACCACGTCGGCGGGCTCGAGCCCCAGGACGGCGGCGGCGGCGAGGGCCTCACGTCGGCGTGTTTGGGCCATCAGCTCCGGCGTCATGAGCCGGCTGTGCGAGGTGCCCCCATCGGCCAGGAACACGAGGCCGAGATCAGCTCCCGCCTCCTTCTTCTTCAGGATCATCCCACCGCAGCCGAGCGTCTCATCGTCCTGATGGGGAGCGAAAACGAGGGCGGGCCGCGCCAGATCGTCCCCGGCGTACGGCCTGGCCCGCCGGACCAGGACCCAGAGGAAGGCAGCCTGCAGCCCCCGCCTGAAAGTAGATCTTCTCACCGCTCCGTCACCAGCTTCCGGTAGGTGACCGCCCAGGCCTCGGCGACCTTCTCCCAGGAGAAGACCTCTTCACAGCGCCGGCGGGCCGCGGCCCCCATGGCGTATCGCAGGTTCGGATCGGTCAACAGGCGCGTGAGGGCCGCGGCGAGATCGGATGGGTCGCCGGGAGCGACCAGGAAACCCGTCTCGCCGTCGACGACCGACTCGACCACGCCCCCGACGCGGGCCGCCACGACCGGCACGCCGCAGGCCATCGCCTCCACCGGGCTGCGGGGAAAGGCGTCGCTCAGGGAGGGATTCACCAGGACGGCGGCCCGTTGCAGGCGTGGGATCACGTCGGCGTAGGGCAAGGCCCCCGTGAAGGTCACGACGCCGCCCAGCCGCTGCTCGCCGATCCACTTCTGCAGGGTGCCGATGTACTCGTCCGGGGTGCGTCGCCGGTAGAACCGTGCGAGCCGGGCAACGAGGTCGTCCTCGCTCAGCCCGACCAGGTACTCGTATGGCAGCTGGCTGAGTCCCCCGACGATCTCCACGGCGAGGTCGGGTACCTGCTCCCGTATCACCGGCAAGGCCTCGATCAGGACATGCACCCCTTTCTCGGGCGAGACCCGCCCCACGAAGAGCAGAAGGGGTCGGGAGTCGTCCGGTCGGCCGTCGGTCCTCTCGCTGGGATGGAAGAGCCGCATGTCGACGCCGTTGTAGACCGTGAGGCAACGCCTGGCCAGGTCGGGGAAGCGATCGCGCACCCGGGCGGTGATGTGCTCGCTGCAGCCGACGATCAGGTCGACGGCCCGCAAACGTCTGGCCACCGTGGCGTGATCCAGCTGTGACAACCACTCGCACCGCATGTTCAGCACGAGGCGGGATCGCGGATTGAAGGCCCTCACGATCGGAGCGAATTGCGAGAAGTTCAACAGGTGGACGACATCGAAACGACCGCGGCGCAGGCCGGCCGCCACGCGGAGAGCGTAAAACAAGTAGAACAGGCGGGAGGAGAAATCGACATGTCCTGTCCGCAGCCACCTGCTCAGCCTGTCGTACTGCCGGTGCAACCAGCGATCCAACTCCACCGGAACATAGCGGTAACGAACCCCTTCATCGAAGGCTGGCTCTTCGCATACGGTGCGATGCTGGGTGAAGACGGTGACGTCATGATCGCGAGCAAGGCGCCTTGCCAGCTCGTAAATGGAGATTCCGACCGAGTTCTGCAGCGGGGGCCTGACTCCATCGAAAGGTTGGCTGACGAAGGCGATCTTCAAGCGACTCAAGCTCGCGCCCCTCATGCCGATTGCACCCGCCTGGCGGAGCCAAATCCTGCCCCCCCTGGCTTGCAACGCGGGCTAGAAGAGGGTGTAGATGAAAGGAGCAATCGCTTGGCCCGAGAAGATCAGGACCCCGAGGATCAGCATCACCAAGACCAGCGGCACCAACCACCAGGCCTTGTTATGCCACGCGAATGCCCAGACCTCGCCTAGCAACCTGCCGAGGTAGCCTATCCTGTGCATGTCCGCCCTCCGGTTGCCCCTGCGGCCATCAATCGAGGGGAAACTCCTTCTGCCAGTCTTCCCGACGATCTTGCCACGGGGGCTGATCCTTCTTCCTGAGTACGAGATTGCCCATGACCAGGGAGTCCATCTCGGTGCGCATGAAGCAGCGGTAGGCATCCTCGGGCGTGCATACGATGGGCTCGCCTCGCACATTGAAGCTGGTGTTGATGATGATACCGTAGCCGGTCATTTCCTCGAAGGCCTTGATGATGGCGTGGTAGCGAGGATTGGTCGAATTCGCCACCGATTGGATGCGTGCCGAGTAGTCCATGTGCGTTATGGCCGGCACGTCGCTGCGCGGCTGGTTGATCCGCTCGATGACCGAGAGCTTCGCCGCATCGCCCTGCGGCTCCAGGCAGCGTTCCCGCCGGACCTGAGCGACCAGCAACATGTACGGCGAAGGCCGGTCGATCTCGAAGAAGTCGCCGATCCTTTCCTCCAGACAGGAGGGCGCAAAGGGGCGGAAGGACTCGCGGTACTTGATCTTCAAGTTCAGCACCGACTGCATCTTGGCCGAACGGGCATCACCGATGATCGAGCGGTTCCCCAGGGCCCGTGGCCCGAACTCCATGCGCCCCTGGAATAGCCCTACCACCTCATGATCGCAGATCAGCTGCGCCACGCGCTCGGGCAGCTCGGCATCGGACAGCCGCTGGTATGGCAGGCCATGATGATCGAGCCAGGCGGCGATCTCATCGTCGGGGAAATTCGGCCCCAGGTAGGCTCCCGCCATGCTGTCGGGCCCGCCGTTCGGGCGGCGCGAATGGCCTTCCAGCTGGTGCCAGGCGAACAGGGCGGCGCCCAGCGCACCGCCGGCATCGCCGGCGGCCGGCTGGATCCAGATGTCCTCGAACAGCCCGGAACGCAGGAGCTTGCCGTTGGCCACGCAATTGAGGGCGACCCCCCCGGCCAAGCAAATGTTCTTCTCACCGGTCACCCTCCTCGCGTGGCCGGCCATCTTCAGCACGACTTCCTCGGTGATGGCCTGCACCGAGCGGGCCAGGTCCATCTCGCGCTGGGTCAGCTCGCTCTCCGGCTGGCGAGGGGGCCCGCCGAACAGCTTGGCGAAGCGCGCGTTGGTCATGGTCAGTCCGTCCAGGTAGCCGAAGTAGTCCATGTTGAGTTGGAAGCTGCCGTCGGCCCGGATGTCGATGAGCCGCTCGCGCATCACGTCGACGTACTTCGGTTCGCCATAAGGGGCCAGACCCATGAGCTTGTACTCGCCCGAGTTGACCTTGAATCCCGTGAAGTAGGTCAGGGCCGAGTAGAGCAGGCCCAGGCTATGGGGAAAGTGGATCTCCTCGAGCATGGTGATCCGGTTGTCCACTCCGCAGCCCAGACTGCTGGTGGCCCATTCACCGACCCCATCGGTGGTCAGGATCGCGGCCCGCTTGAAGGGGCTCGGGAAGAAGGCGCTGGCGGCGTGGGACTCGTGGTGCTCGGTGAACAAGATGCGGCCTGGCCGGCCCGCACCGGCCTGTTTCAGGGTGTTCTCGATCTCGGCCGGAATCCAGAGCTTCTCACGCAGCCAGAGGGGCAAAGCCATCAGGAAAGAGCGCAATCCGTGAGGCGCCACGGCGAAGTAGGTCTTCAGGATGCGGCTGAACTTGGTCAGCGGCTTGTCGTAGAAAACCACCATGTCGAGCTGGCCCGGTCCCACGTCCCCCTCGGCAAGGCAGTAGCGCACGGCATGGATGGGGAAACGGGCGTCGTGCTTCTTGCGGCTGAATCTCTCCTCCTGGGCCGCGGCGATGATGTGGCCGTCCTGCACCAGGCAAGCCGCCGAATCATGGTAGAACGCGGATATGCCGAGTATGTTCAAGATTCGCCTTCACTCTGGAGATCGGGACCGGCGCCGACAGGTCGCACCAGGGCCCGGGCCTCGCTATCCTCCAGCAGGAACTGGCGCGCATAGGCATCGGCCGAAACCGGCCGGCGGCGCGGTATCCAGCAGGTCTGGTTCAAGTCGCGTTTGCTGCGGCTCATGGGATCGTGACCCTTCATGCGCAGGATTGCCGAGACCGGCAAGAAGACCAGGTAGAAGAGCGGGACCAGCATGAGGTAGGTCAGAAGCGCCCCCACGGTGCGCCCGAGCCATTCGCCGAAACGATTCAGCGGCCGGTAGGCGGCGGGAACGGCCAGCCCCAGTCCCAGGATCAGAACCGCCAGGCCCCAGACAGCCAGGCCGGCGGTGCGATGTCCGAGCAGGAAGAAGACCAGCGCTCCCACGGCGACCATCACCGAACCTTGCAAGAGGGCGCGGCGCCGCAGATCGGCCCGCTCGACGACCCGGTGCCGGAGCGGGTCATCGGCCGCTCGCCAGTTCCAGATGCTTTCCACCACTGTTCGCGACACGAGACAACTCTCATTCGTTGAAAATCGACGGCTCCCCAGTATATATCAGCCGAATCGAACCTGCCAGGGCTTTGCCGCCGAATTGGGCTTTGCCGCCGAATTATGGTGCAGCTCCGGGCGGGCGGGCCGGTCGCCCCGCAGCGCCGTCCGCCGCCGTCCCCGCGCCGACGACCGCGGAGATCTTGAACTGTAGTGATGTTGAAGCCCCGATGGACTTGGAGTACATTGGTAATTCGCCTTTCTTGTCCGGGCCGAGGCCGGGGCCCGTTGCAGCACCGGCTCCAGCCCCTACAGCTGGGAGAACCTGTTGCCCATCGAGAAACATGGCGTCCGTCGCCGGGCGAAAACCCTGCTGGCGATGCTGGGTTTCAATTTGATCTTCCTGGTGGCGATGGAAACCACGTTGCGGCTGGTCTTTGCCATCTGGGATGCAAGCAAGCCTCCCGAGGAGTCCTACATCTACGATCCGCGAGCCCTCCTGCCGGCCTACGAGGGAGTCGACTTCAACCCGGCCCAGCTGTGGCACGAGACCAAGCTGACCACCCACCGGTGGCTGGACTATCAGCCCTACACCGTGTGGAGCAATCGCTCCCACACCGGGGAGCTGGTCAATGTCTCCCCCGATGATTATCGCCGAACCCTCTTCAGCTCCGACGACCCGCGGGCCCTGCGGATCTGGATGATAGGCGGCTCGACCACCTGGGGCGTGGGTTCCCCGGACAGCAGCACGCTCCCCAGCCAGATCGCCCGCCTGTTCAATGACAGCGGCGTGGATGCGCATGTCTTGAACCTGGCTCAAACCGGCTTCTGCTCCACCCAGGAGCTGCTGTGCGTGGTGAGGGAGTTGCAGGTCCGGCAGCCGCCTGACCTGCTCATCGTCTACGACGGTCTGAACGAGGCCCTCGGCATCTCCGAGAGACCAGATCTCAACAACCCACATTATCTTGTGGATCGCATTGCCGCCATCTTCGAGCAGCGTGAGACGAGACCTCCCACCCAAACCAGTCTATTGCGGGACGCCGCGGAAGCAACCGCCTTTTATCGGCTCGCCATGTCGATCGGCTCGCGGCTGGGCCTGATCGCCCTTCCAGAGGAAACCAAGGGAACTCCGCCGCCGTTTGTCAACAACGCCGACATCCCGACGGTGGCCGCACACAGCGCCGACATCCTGATCGAGAACTACCGGCTGATGGCCGCCCTAGGCCGGCAGTACGGATTCCGCTGCTACTTCTTCTTTCAGCCGCAGCCCGGCGTCTCCGAAAAACCCATGGATCCCTCGGAGGAGAAGCTCCTCGCCGACCTGATGGCCACTCCGGAGCAGAACTGGATCATTCGTTGCGCCAGAGAGCAGCGCCGGGTTTTCCAGGCGAGGCTGGCAAGAGGCGAAGTGCCGGAGCACGTCTTCGATATCAGCAACGTTTTCAGCGAGGTCACCGAGCCGCTCTATGTCGATTGGTGCCACGTCTCGCCGCCGGGCAATCGGCTCGTGGCCCGACGGATCTTCGCGCTCCTCAGTGCAGATCTCTGTGCCGCGCCGCCACTGCCGTGCAACGAGTGGGCGAGCGGTCAGCTGGCTGCCGCCTGTGCCGCCAGGTCCGGCCGGAAGGGCGGGACATGATGCCGTCGCGCCCCCCGAGGCAAGACACGATCCCGGACCACGGTCGCCAGGAGAGGCTCAAGACGATATTGGCGGTCACCGCGGTGACATTCCTGGCCCTCGTGGCCTTCGAGATCGGTAGCCGGGCCTTCCTGGCCGTGGCGCCCCCCCTGACGCAGCCCGAGACGGACGAGGCGGCGCCGCGGCACAGTCGCATGCTGGTGTATGCGGATGCCTCGTACGACGTGGACCTCCTGGACCGCGAAGAACGCGAACTGCGCGACGAGATGTACCGTCCCTATGTCGTCTGGAGCCGCAAACCCTTCGACGGAGAGCTGATCCGCATCGACGCCGAGGGACATCGCGCCACGTACCACAACTCCACACGCGACGATGCCCTGCAGGTCTGGTTGCTGGGGGGATCGGTCCTCTGGGGTCAAGGAGTCCCTGACACGGAGACGATTCCCAGCTTTCTGGCCGAAATCATGAACGAACAGCTTGGCATCGATACCCGGGTGTGGAACCTGGGTGAGATCGGCTACGTCAGCACGCAGGAGATCGTCGAGCTGATCCGGCAGCTGCAGATCAAGCGTCGGCCTGACTTCGTGATCTTCCTGGACGGCGTGAACGACGCGCCGGCGGCGGCGTTATGGCCCGATGTGCCCGGCACTCACATGAGCTTCTACAAGATCCGGGACCGCTTCGAAATGCCGGCGCGACGAGGCGTCCATCCCTGGCTGGCGGTCTTCCGGTCGTCGGGGATCGTGCGGCTGGCGGACTACTTGCGCCAGAAGCTGGGCCTGTCCGGCCTGCGTCCCTCACCGCTGTGGTCCTTGCCCACGAACGCCGCCCAGATCAGCGAGCGAGGGGAGCAGGCAGCCCGAGTGTGGTTGGAGAACTACCACCTCACCGACGCCCTGGGGCAGTCCTTCGGTTTCGTTCCCCTCTACTTTCTGCAACCATCCCTGTTCGTGGGCGAGAAGCCATTGCATCCCGACGAGCAGGAGCTTCGCGTCTCGGAGAGCGAGAACGAGGCCAAGAAGGTCAGCATGGACGTCTACGAAGTGATGCGGCGAGCGGTCCGCGATTCATTGGGGGCCTCGCCGTCACTCCAGGGGGTCTACGACATCAGCGACCTCTTCGCGCAGACCCGCGAGCCCATCTACGTGGATTACGTTCACATGGCCGGAAAAGGCAATAGAATGCTGGCCGCGGAGTTGGCGAGGATTCTCGCGGACCGCCTGTGCCGCGATCTGCCCGCCGGCGTCAGTACCCACAGCCGGGCGCAATTGCGGGCTTTCTGCAAGCGGGACCGCTGACCGGTACCGGAGAGGATGACTCCCTCGTGGCACGTGTGAGCATAGGCCTGCCGGTCTACAACGGGCAGAGATACCTCACTCAGGCGCTGGAGTCCTTGCTGGGTCAGACCTTGACGGACTTCGAGCTGATCATCGGAGACAACGGCTCCACCGACACCACCGGTGAGATCTGCCGTTCCTTCGCAGCCGGGGATTCACGGATCCGGTACCACCGCCACCAGAGCAATCTGGGGGCGGCTCGGAACTTCAATTTCGTCTTCGACCAGGCCACGGCGCCCTATTTCAAATGGGCCAGCTACGACGATGTCTGTGCGCCGGAGTTCCTGGCGCGCTGCGTCGCCGCCTTGGACGCCGACCCGCAGCTGGTGCTGTGCCACGCCAGAACGGTCATCATCGACGAGAACGGCGACCTGCTCGAGGACGACCCGCACGACCTGCGGCTCGATTCGCCTCGCAGCAGCGAGCGGTTCCACGACATGTGCGTGCTGCGGCACCCCTGCGTCATCGTCTTCGGGGTCATGCGGGCCGACATCCTGCGCCGCACTCCCCGGATCGGCTCCTATGTGGGATCGGACCGCGTGCTGCTGGGAGAACTGGCCCTGCACGGCCCGATGCGTCAGCTGCCCGAGCGGCTCTTCTTCCGCCGCCGTCATGGCCAGACCTCGTGGATGCTGGATGAGAGGAGCGAACGGCTGGTCTGGTTCGATCCTGCCCAGAGCGGAAACATCAGCTTCCCCAACTGGCGGATCCTGCGCGAGACCATGGCCTCGGTGCATCGCGTGCCCCAACCCATGGGCGCCAAGCTGGCCTGCTACCGGCAGATCCTCCCTCACCTGCGCGTCCGTCAGGCCCACCTGCGGCGGGACCTGACCGAGGCGTTCAAGACAATGATGAGACGCTCTCCTGGGGGCGAAAGGCTCTTCCAGGCCGCCAAGCGCCTTCTCAAGCCCAACCGACTCTGACGAGCTAGCGCCGGACACCGGCCAGGGAGAAAAAGCGGCGGCGCAGGGCCTGATGATACGGAGGGTGCACGTAGGGAGCCAGCACTAGGAATAGGCAGCAGCCGAGGACCTTCCCCAGCATGTCCAGGAGATAGGGCGTCTTGCTGACCAGAATCTCCGGCACCTTCCCGTCCTTCCACTCCCCCAGGGGCGTGGTCCGCAGCCAGGCCACGATCGCCGGCAGCTGCCGGCGCTCGAAATCGGCGGCCAGGGCTGTGTGGCCGAAATCGATGTTGGTCAACAGAAGAAACAGGGCGACGGCCACCCCCGCCATGATGGCGATCTTGCGGTATTGCCAGGGAATGTGGTACTGGCGCTGAGATACGACCAAGGAACAGGTCGACTGGATCATCGTCACCGTGCAGCCGGAAAAGGCGGCGCCATACAATCCCCAAAGCTTGATGAAGATGAAGCTCAGCCCGACCTTAAGAATCGAGGTGACCCCCAGGATGATCGAGTAGCTGCGGGTGTCCTTCATGTAGAGCAGGCCGAAGCTCATGTTCATGAACACGGCGCTGAAGATGACCGTGAGCACCTCGATCTGAGCGATGCGGTGGGCGAGCCAGAACTCCGGGGGCGTCAAGACCTTCAGGATGTCCGCGATGTTGACCGCCACCAGCAGGCCCAGGAAGATCATGACGAAGAGGAAGTAGGTGAACATGCTGCCGATCACCAGGGGAGCGTCGGGGGCTCCCGACTCGGCGATCTCGACCCGCTTGGTCTCCCAGGACCGCATGAAGGGCCGCGCGAAGAGCAAGGTCAGCAGCGGTGGGAACTTGTAGCCCATCTCCAGGACGCCCACCCCACCCAGTCCGATCCAGAACCGGACCAGGACCCTTTCGATCATGCGGGAGACGTAGGTCGCCAGGCTGCCCGGCACGAGCGGGGCCTGGTAGCGGATCAGGTTGCGCGCGATGCGACGGTTGAACTTCAGGCCACAGTGCCGGAAGGCATAGGCCAGAAACAAGGAGTTGCTGACCAGCGACGTCAGCAGCACGCTGGTGAAGTAGCCGTACAGACCCCAGCGCAGGATCACGATCAGGTAGATGTTCAGGGACAGGCCCACGCAGAGCCGGAACAGGCTGATGAACGAGAAGAGCCCCGAGCGCTGCCAGATGAGCATCAGGCTCGTGGCCGACTCGCCCACCAGGTCGAGGTAGAAGGCGCCCAGGGCCATGCAGAGAAAGATGTTCTTGCTGGCGTCGCCGATCAGCAGCGCCGTAAGCGGCCGGCTGAACGCCAGAACGGGCAAGGCCAGGACCAGGGCCGCGCCCGCCACCAGCAGGACGCCTGTGCTGATGACCTGCAGCTTGTCATCGCCCGTCTCCTCGTGGTAGAAGCGGATCAGGGTGCCTCTCAGGCCGTAGGCCAGCAGGACGAGCAGGAACGCCATGGTGGTGTCCAGCATGCCGATCACGCCGTAGCCCACGTCGCGCAGGATGTTGGCGTAGAAGGGTAGCATGATGAAGCCGATCAGGCGGCTCGCCATGGCAGCCAGTATGTACACCGAGGCGTGCTTGAAGGTGTTTCTGAGGATGCTCACGCCAGTCGATCCCGGCAGGATATGCCATTCCAGATTCCACCACACCGTACCGCAGCCCGCGCATTGTACGTCGGCCGCAGTATCTCAACCAGCATTATCGGTGGCGGTCTGCCGGCGGCTGGCGGACCCGCCGGCGGGCCGGGCAGCGATATCTCGGAGGTGAGGGCGGGAGAATGGACATGGAGCCGCAATCACCACTCGTTTCGGTCGTTATGGCGACCTACAACGATCAGGCCCACCTGGCCGAAACTCTCGATTCGGTGCTGGCGCAGACCTATCCGAAGGTGCAAGTCATCGTGGTCGACGACGGCTCGACTGACGAGACCGCTCGAATCCTGGCTCGCTACGGCGGTCGCCTGACCGTCATCAGACAGGAGAATTCCGGCGGGCCCTCTCGTCCCCGCAACCGGGGCATCCGGCAGGCGCAGGGCGAGTGGGTCGCCATCTTCGATTCCGACGACCTGATGCTGCCGGAGAAGCTGTCGCGGTCGGTGGACGTCTGCAGGCGGCTGCCGGCAGTCGACCTGCTCTTCACCGACTTCCACGTCATCGATCCCCACGGCGCCTTTCTGGAAGACAGCCACCTCAGTCACTACCGCAGGTTCCGGGCCTTCCTGCAGGAAACGGAGGTGCCCGGCTGCCATCTCCTGTCTGGCCTGGACCTGCAGCGCGAGCTGGCACGGGCCAACTTCGTTGGCACCTCCAGTGTCATGGTGCGCCGGCAAGCCGTGCTCGAGGCCGGCGGTTTCGACGAGACCCTGTTGAAATCCGAGGACATCGACCTGTGGTACCGGCTGGCCTGCGCCGGCGCGACCTTTGCCTTTCTCGACACCCCCCTGCACAGCTATCGCCGTCGGCCGGAGAGCATCTCCCGCGGCGGCTCCCCCCGGACCGGCAGCACCGTCAGGATGCTGCAGAAGAACCTGCAAACGGCCAGGGACCAGCGGGTCAGGCGAATTTTCCGTGAACGGCTCCACTTCGCTTTGGTGACACACGGGTATTGCCTGAGAGAAGAGGGACGCTACGAAGAGGCCTTTCGCGCCTACCAGGCGGCCGCGGCCATGGGCTACAACCTGTTGGTAGTGAAGGGATTGATCCGCACCGGCCTCTTGCGGTGGTGGGCGCCGGGGCCGGCACGGACCGGCCTGGACGACAGGTGAGCCTGCCTTTCCCCGCTCAGATTTCGAGTGCGTGCTTTGTGTCATCGAGTACCTTATGATGGCCTGCACCGGATCCTGGGCGCCATGGCCGGATCCAGGAGCCGGGGCGGCAGCGAACCGGGTGAGGCGCCGCAGGCCTCCGGCGCCCGGCCACGATGCAACCTGGCGACGAAAACCGGTGAGTTGATCGCAGACGACCCGATCCCCGGCGAGAGAGTTCATGCCTGCCGTACCGCTCGTCTCCGTCATCACAGCCACATACAACATGGGCCGCTATGTGCAGGAGGCGGTCGATTCGGTCCTGGCCCAGAAATACCCTCGCGTGCAGAGCATCGTGGTGGACGACGGCTCGACCGATGACACGCCGGAGGTGCTGGCCCGGTACCGTGACGATTCCCGTGTCACCGTGATCAGGCAGGAGAACGCGGGGCAAACCGCCGCCAAGAATAGCGGCCTGGCGGCGGCGGCGGGAGAGTACATAGGATTCTGCGACGCCGACAATGCCTGGCTCCCGGGTAAGCTGGCCCGGCAGCTGGAGATGTTCCGTGCGCATCCCCGCCTAGGGGTGGTTTACGGTGACATCGAGCTGATGGACGAGAACGGCATTCCCCTGCCCGCGCCGGCAACGAAACGCTACAGCGGCCGTATCACGGGCAGGCTGCTGGTCGACAACTTCGTCACCTTCAACACCGCCCTCGTACCCCGGGCGGTCATCGTCGAGGCGGGAGGCTTCGACGAATCGCTCAGCATGGCCATAGACTACGATCTGTGGTTGCGCATCTCCGTCAACTACGAGTTCATGCACATCGCAGCCCCCCTGGTGCGGTATCGTATCTGGGGCGGGCAGATGTCTCACCGCACCGGCGAGAGGCTCGACAACTACTTGAGGCTGCTGCAGCGCTTCTTGTCGTGCCACCCTGAGAGCGTGACGGCGGGCGAGGTCCGGCGCGCCTGGGCCCACACGTACGTCACCCGGGGACTGTGGCATGCCGCCGAGAACAGGAAAGGAGCCGCCTGGCGGGATTACGGAAGGGCACTCGTCCGGTGGCCACACGACCTGCGCTTATGGAAGAGTGCCGCCCGCCTCCTGCTGGGACGTTGAGCCATGCTGGAAATCAGGGAATTCCGCCCGGAAGATCGCCAAGGCTGTCTTGACCTGCTCCGCAGGGGCCACGACCGGGATTTCAGTGCCGAGAGGTTCGACTGGCTGCATTTCCAGAATCCCATGGCACCCTCGGACATCGCCATCTGCGTGGACGATCGTGAGGTTGTCGCTTTCTACGCAGCCATCAAGAAGAAGGTCATCATCGATGGCGTCGCGCACCTCGGCGCCCGCGACATAGATCCCGTCGTCAGCCCTGACTACCGCGGGAGAGGAATCTTCTCTAATCTCTTGCAACATGCGCTGACGAACTTCACGAAGATCGACTTCTTCTTCAACTTCGCCAACAGCCAATCCACGCCGGGATTCCTCAAGAACGGCTGGAAGCTGGTCGGCAATCTGCGTGACTACGTGTGTCAGCTGGGATACGAGCGAATCCCGTCCCGGAAGTTCTGTCTCTACTTGCTGACGGGCTCAAGAATAGGCAGTCGGGACGCGGAGATCGTCCGCAGCATTGGATTCGACGAGCTGGAGGAGTTCACAGACAGAAGTCCTGTGCCGCCCTCCGGTCGCATTTGGGTCGAACGATCTCTTCCCTATCTGAAATGGCGTTACCGGGACAGCCCGCTGCATGAATACGACTGCTGGGCGCGGTTCAGCGATGGCCGGATCGCTGGGCTGTGCATCACGGAATTCGTCGCGTCCCGGAACGCTCTTTATATCATGGACCTGGTCGACTATCACCGGGGAGATTTCCGCCTGAGCCCCTTTCTGCCCTTTCTCGCGCAAAGGTACAGGAACGCCTGGACCTGCATCTGGCAAACCACACCTGTTCTTGCCCGCCAGCATTTCCTGACCAATCCTCTACACCGGAAGGCGGGCGGGAATTTCCTCTTCCGGCCGTCCGCTTCTCGCCCCGTTCGTGCGCCCTCATTCGACCTGAATCAGTGGTTCATCTGCCCGGGCGATTCAGAGTCATTCTAGCAGCCGGGTACTTCGCTGGGATTCGGGCTGACTTGTTGCTGCGGATTTCACCAGGCGGTCTTCACGCGAGCACCGTCGCTTTCGCGAGCCAATGTTACTCGGCCTTGAACACTCTATTCTCCCAAGCCGAGTGCGGATGAATTCGCCACGTCACGCGACTCGAGCATATTGACGTACCCTTCGAGCCTGTCCAAGATTACCGCCAGACATATTGCCAGTCCGGAAGCGAACCACCAATACACTTCGTAGAGATCCATACCAAACATTCCCAGCGCCATGCGGACCCAGACGAATCCAGCGCCAGCAACGGCCAGTGCGTCCAGGTAGCGAAGGTTCGAGTAAAGAACACGGTAAGCTGGCGACGGCCGGTTGCTCTCGGACATGAGCAATTGAAGTCTCCTGCCAATTCTCTTCGCCTGCCTCCTAGATTGGGCAAATGCCTGCAGCAATGCGACGAGGAGCATTGCAAAGACAACGAGTCCTTGGACGCCAAGGTTCGTCGCCACTTCCAGATACAGATTATGGGTGTCTTGTATCCTGCCGAACTGCTTCCAGCGGACGGCGGGGAACGAGGCCACCCCAACGCCCAAGGGATGCTCTGCAAACACCACGACCGCATCCTTCAGAATCTGTATCCTCGCCTCCTTGGAATGCGATTCCTTCTCCTGCCCTGTAATGCTCTCAAACCTCTCGACGTATTGACGTGGCAACAGTGGATAGACCGTCAGGCTGACCGCTGTCGCCACCAGCAACCAACGTCCCTTTCGCGGCGACTGCCACCACCAGTAGAGCATGAAGGAGAAGAAAGCCACGTATCCGGTCCGTGAACCGGAGTAGAGCAGACAGGTCAGCGAGGTCCCGAGCGGCGCCAGGGTCAGCAGTTTGACCCAGCGGCGCCGGATCCTTGGATAAAGAAAGACGACAAAGGGAACCACCCCCATGGCTACGCCTGCCAAGCTGTTTGGATGGGCATAGATGGGTACCGCCCCGTGCAGCCGCATCGTGCCTTGATTCTCCCAGATCAGATAGCCGCTTATCGCTCCCCGTGTCGCCTCCTGTGTCACGTAAAAGCATGCGAAAAGGAACGCCGCGATGAACCAATGCATCGCTCGCGGCGATCGGATCAAAACCGCCATGAAGAACGTCAGCATCGCGAACTTGATCACGCGATCCATGAATATGTGCTTCGCCGTGATGGGATCCGCGGCGAAGGGCAACTGAATGATCATGGCGAAGAACAGTAAACCGATGGCGATCAGTACCCGTCGAGCGGGTCTGAGGCGACCCAGCGGTAGCGGTGCTGCTGGCAGCAACAGGACACAAGAGAGGGCCACAACCAGCCCCAGCATGAACTCGATGTGCAGCGTTTCGAAAATCGGCTTGCGTGCTCCCCATTGCATGTACCTGGCCACCACGAAGGTCAGAAAAACCGCCGTAACGAGCAGTGGGGGCTCCCAGTACCGCGGTGGCCGTACGGGGCGAGTGGACGTGTCCATGCGGGATTCGACCCTCTCAGCGACGGGCGCCAATGATGACCTCCACCGCGTGCCATTCAGCCAGATACGCCAGACCGCCGCGGAATCCGCGCTTGTGTCCGTCTAGGCCGCTGGGGCATTGCCCTGAGCCGCAGCCATCATGAGAGGCGTTTTCATTTGGCATCCGGTGGCGCCCTTCCTGGTACGTTCCGTTGCAGCAGCAGAAACATGATACCGCCTTGCCGGTTCCAGGGCCATGGCACAATCTCGGCTGCGATGCCTAGGGGTCTTCACGCGTTCCCGGTCCGCTGAGATTCCTCAGCCGACCCGGCCCAGTAAGCTCTTCCCAGAGCCGTAGAGCAGCCCAGCATGCTGCGCAGCCGAAGATTCAGGTACTCGGCGCCGCACAGGATCCAGCGGAATTCGCACATGTCGGCTGCCACGCAATAGCGGGATATGGCAAACGAATCATCAGGTACCTCGAGATTCTGATAGGCGATATAGGCCAGGGAATAGCCCGCCTTCTTCACCAGGCTCTGGATCTCCGCGTTGTAATCAGCCGGGCCGCCCTGGGGATAGCAAAACCAGTGGATGGGGATTTCGCTTTCCCGCTGCAGGCGCTCTTGCGAGAGCGAGATCTCCAGCTGAGCTTCTGCGGATGTCACCCGCGTCAAGATGGGATGATGAACCGTGTGGGCACCCAGTCGGATGCCGGCCCTTTGCATTTCCCTCAGCTGAGACCAAGTGACGGGGCGGAATTCCGGAGGAGCATCGGCAGGCAAGGAAACCCCCAGAAGATCCGCCACCTCCTGGATAACCGTTTCCTTCTCGATGTTGGGCAGGAATCGACATCGGTCCGCCACCTGATGCCAGGCATGTTTGCGGCCGGCTTGGGTGTCCACGTCCAATCGAATGGCACGGCCTGAAATCTCCAGTGTCCTCTGCTGGTTCGCCGCCCGGAAGATGATGTGCTCCAGCTTGTCCCACCAGAACCAGATGGCCCTATCCACGAAACCGGTGGTCACGAAGAGTGTCGCCGGAATTCCGAACTCCCTGAAGACAGGAAAGGCCGCACCGTAGAAATCGTGGTAGCCATCGTCCACCGTGACGACGACGGGACAGGCCTCGGCGGGATGCTGGCCCTGGGAGGCGCACGCGACATGCCGGTCGGGCGTCCAGGCCGGATGGTGAGCGGTCAAGTAAAGCATCTGCCGTCGTAGACTGGCCACATCCACGAAGCGCGGATCGGCGGTGGGCTCCTCCGAGAATCGGTGGTACATGATGGCTCGTACGTGATGGCGCGTCAGGGAGCGGCACACCGCTTCGAAGCCCGGAATGGCCAGCAACCACGCTTTCAGACGCTGTTTCATGGGCACCGCAAGACGAATCGACAGCCTGCCTTCGTATTGATCCGTTGCCAGAGATTGAGGAATTAGTATAGCCTATTCTCGTGCTCTGTCGACCGGCTGGCTGGGCGGCAGCCCCGGCCAGGCTCAGCCCCCTACAGAAGCGGCCTCTGGCCGGTGGGCGACCAGGCCATATTGGCGGTGAGGGCATTGCGGCAGTCGGGGTGAAGGGTGGGAGCAATGTTCGCAGATTTCAAGGCCGACGTCGGGCGGCTCCGGCGCTACGGGAACCGCCAGCCGTTGCTGCAGCTCCTGCTGTTCAATCAGGGGCTCTGGGCCATCGGCTGCTATCGGGCCGGTCGCTGGCTGGGCAGCCACCGGCTGCCGCCGGTACTGCGCCACCTGGTGCTCCTTTTCTACCACGTGTGGTGGAAACAGGTCGAGGTGGCCACGGGCATATCCATCTCGCCAGACTGTCGCATTGGTCCTGGCCTGTACATCGGTCACTTCGGGCAGATCATTCTTCACACGGATGTGGTCATCGGAAAGGACTGCAACTTGTCGCAAGGAGTGACCATCGGACTCGGACGCAAGGGCGGCAATTGGGGGGTTCCGCGCCTCGGCGATCGCGTCTATATCGCCCCGGGAGCGAAGGTGGTGGGCCCCATCACCCTGGCCAATGGTACGGTGGTCGGCGCCAATGCAGTGGTCACCAGGGACACGGATGAGAACGCCGTGGTGGCAGGCGTCCCGGCCAGGGTCATCAGCCACGCAGGCAGCGCTGACTACATCAGCTGAGACGAACAGGGCACCGAAGCAGGCACGTCGTTAAGGTCCGATGAGCCTACTGCACCATGGTTATCTTGATGGCCTCGACCACGCCCCGTGCCTCCAGCCGGCAGAAGTAGACGCCCGAGGAAGCGCGACCTCCCCGATCCTGCCGGCCGTCCCAGACCACCTCATGACGCCCGCCAGGACTGACCCCGCTGACCAGCGTCCGCACCAGCCGCCCCTGCAGGTTGTAGATTCCGAGCCTGA
>CAZGEC010000050.1:0-21643 GCA_964524645.1 uncultured Fibrobacteraceae bacterium
GCCCAGGACAACAGCGACGACTACCTGCATCCCGGCCTGCGGCGGCTGTGGCAGCTGGAGACGGAATGTCGCCTGCCGGAATCCGTACTTTACGATCCGCAGCGCGACGTCCTCTACGTCAGCAACTACTTCCGCGGCGGCAACGAGTTCATCTCAAAGATCGACCGGGACGGCCGCATCGTGGCGGCGGAGTGGATCACCGGCCTGAACCGCCCCACCGGCATGGCCCTGCGGGGAGACCGGCTCTGGATCGTCGATCGCACGCACCTGAGCGAGATCGACCTGGAGAAGGGTGAGATCGTCCGGCAGCACAAGCTGCCGGATCCCGGCTTTCCCAACGATGTGGCTTTCGACGAGCAAGGCGTCGCGTACGTCTCCGACACCCGCGGCGGCAAGATCTACCGCTTGCGCGGCGACGACTGCGAGGTCTGGCTCGAGGGCGGCGAGGTGATTGACCCCAACGGCCTACTGGTCGACGGCGGGCGGCTGCTCTTCGGCAACTCCAGCGATGGCAGCCTGAAGGTCGTGGATCTGTCGACGCGGGAGGTGCGCACCCTCGCCAGCTTCGGCGCCGGGGCGAACGTGGACGGCCTGCAGCCGGACGGCGAGGGGAAGTACCTGGTCTCCGACTTCAGCGGGCGGCTGTTCCGGGTCACGCCGCAGGGCGAGACGACGGAGCTGCTGAACACCACCGCCTCGGGCGCCTTCTGCGCGGACTTCGCCTACGTACCGGACCGGAAGTTCATCGTGGTGCCCGGTCTCTACGACAACCGGCTCACGGCGTACAGGTTCTCAGGGCTCTAGACCGGATCGCGGACGCCGGGGCCTCACGGCCCCATCCGCCGGCCCATCATGCGGAGGCTCCTTCGAAAATCGACGGAGGAGCCCACTTTCTCGCAACCGGAAACGCCCCTCCTGCATTGACCTTAGAAACACCCATCACCGCGGGAGCGATCCTTGCCCAGAGTGCTCGTCGTGGATAGCGATGTTCGTGCACGTTCCGATATCAGGGCCGCCCTGGAGCGGGCTGGCCATCAGGTCGAGGAGGCAGGGGACGGCAAGGCCGCCATCGAACTCCAGGAAGCCCACCCGTGCGACCTGCTGATCACCGAGATTTTCCTGCCCGAGAAGGACGGCTTCGAGACCATCGTCGAGCTGAGGCATACCTTCCCGGACCTGAAGATCCTGGCCATGTCCGACCGCGATCGCGGAGCCCCGGAACCCTACCTCCGCGCGGCACGCCTCATGGGCGCCAACGATTCCTTCGCCAAGCCCATCAGCACCGAGGCCCTCCTGCAGATCGTGCACGATCTGCTTTCATCGGCTCAATCCAAGGAGTAGGGAATCATGCACGTCCTGGTCGACAAGGAACTGCCGCGCAAGGCCGCTGGTGAGGGCCCCAAAGTGGAATGCCCGTGCCGATGCAAGGAATCAAGGGCTGAGAAGGAACCGGACGGCCCAGACGCTAGTGCCTCCGTTCATTGGGGCACACATTACAAGCTCAACGGATAGGCTGTCCCCGGTATAAATGAACAGCCCCGTATCCCTCGAAGTAGGCTCGCCATTCCTTCATCCGGCAAAGGGTGTCATCCACCCTCATGGTGAATGTTCCCATGTACTCGGCCTCGTCGTTTTCGATCATCTCCATGAGTGAATCGTAACAGCATTCATAGAACGCGCCGTCTTTCTCGACCATGGTGTGGGGGGGCCATTCAGGATCCCTGCAAAGTCCTTCACCTTCATGCCCCTCTATATTTATATCATCAAAAACGATCCAATTAGCTCTGCCCTTGAACAACAACCCTTCCACCGCATAAAATTCGCCCCCGTTGGCGGCAAGCTGCCAGTTCCAATCCTCGTACTGCTTAATTGTCATATCGGGACTACCGACGAAACGCTTGGGCATGGACCAACTGCCATAGATTGGCTCCCCTTCGACCGTCACACCGGTTTGCTGGAGCTTGCCATCATCGCTGCCGACCTCGTGATTGTTCGCCAGCAGAAGGGCTAGACCGGAGGCGAAGACGACAGCGGGCAAAAGCAAAGAAGGACGGCGTCTTGGGTAACGGGATTTCAGCGTCAGCCGGAGATTGCGCTTGAAATCGTCCGACAGGCGGGTGCCCGGCGCGGAACGCCTCAGGTCGCGGTCCAGCTCGTCCTGAAACTCATGCATACTGCCTTTCTTCGCGCTCATCTAAGCCTCTTCCTTGTCATGGTCTTTGGGATTCGATTCGGGGAGCCAGCGCTCCTGGAATAGGCGACGGCGAACGATCCGGGCCATCCAGTCACGGTCCCGCTTCAGGCGCGACTGGATCGTCCCCTGGCTGACATTCAAAATGGCGGCGATCTCGCGGACCTTCAGGTTCTCCCAGTAATGGAGGATGAAGATGTTCTGGCTCAGCTCGTCCAGCATCTCGAGCAGGTCCAGGATCAGGGTCTGCTCCTCGCTGTACTCCAGCTCGTCCAGGGGATTGCGCCGCCGGTCGGGCAGGTTCTCGGCGCCGGTGAGATCGGTGAACGAGCGGGATTGCCGGGCCCGGAAGTGCTCTCGCACCAGGTTGAGGGCGATGCGGTAGAGCCAGGCGCCGAACGTCACGCCCTGGAAGCGGAACAGTTGCAGCTTCGCCAGGGCGGTCATGAAGGTGTCCGCGGTCAGATCCTGGGCCAGATCCGGGTCGTGGGTCCGCCAGAAGATGTAACGGTAGATGCGATCCACGTATCGGTCGTAGAAGAGGAAGAAATACTCCCGGTCGATGCGCACCAGCAGAAGCCAGCGTTTCTCGATTTCCAGGGGATCCCTGCGGAGCGCCACGGATTCACCTCCGGCCTCTCTGCGACGATGGATCAATTATACAATGCCGCGACTCTCATATGGTTGCACATTGAAGCAATTTTGTAAATGGATGCGGGCAAAAGAGCTAGGAAATCATGGTGTGCTGAAGGAAGACCAGGGTCTCGGGCCCGCCCCTCAGGAGCGACAGATAAAGCCTGAAGAGCCCCTCCTGTCGCCGGCGCACGCTAGCGCAGAGATCCTCGGAAATGGCGCAAGAACAGGAGCTTCGAGAGTCCCAGGCGGGGGCCAGGGCCAGGAAGCAGATGTCGCAGAGCCGCAGCGCCCAGCACTGGCGGCACCGATCGCTCAGCGCCCCGTAGAAGGCGGCGAACAGCTCCTCGACGCGCTCGAGGTCGATTCCCATCTCCACCGAGCCCATCACCAGGGACTCGCCCGTTCGTTCGCAGGGCTGGAAGGAGCCGTTCACCCGTACGTGCAGCCGGCGCTGGCCCGGCAGGCAGCAGCCGCCGGGCACCACCTGAGCGTCCAGGGGGCGCCGCGAACGATGGTGGTAGGTGATGAGCGGCCCGTCGAGGAAGCGGCGCAGGGCCGGATTCAGCGCTTCCCGGCGGCCCTCCAGGTGCGCCTGCACGTAGAGCCGCTCGGCCGCGGCGAGGTTCCTCTCCAGCTCGGGGCGGCCGTCCTGCCCTGTGGCTCCCGCGCCCAGGTCGACGCCGTCGAGCTCGGCGACGTTCAGCCTCACGCGGGGAGGGGTCGCGATCCCCCGCTCGCGGAAGGGGGGAAAGTCCGCGAAGTAGGCGGCCACCCCGACGATGTCGTAGGGCGGAGCCAGCGTCGCGTTGAAGGACAGGCGGCCGGCGGCTTCGGGATTGCAATCCAGGAGGCGCGCGAGGCCGGCCATGACGGCGGCGTGGCTGCCATGGCCGTTGCGGTCGGTCCGGTAGCGGTCGTGCTGCGCCAGGTCGCCATCCAGGCTGATCTGCAGGTGGATCTTCTCTTGGACGACGAATTCGGCCACGTCTTGGGTGATGAGGGTGCCGTTGGTCTCGATGGCGAAGCGCAACGGTGGCCACTGCGGATGGGCGCGGGCCTCCGCGACCGTCTTGCGGATCAAGGGCAGGTTGAGCAGGGGCTCCCCCCCGTAGAACGACACGGTGGGGTTCTCGCTTTCCCCGCACCTGCCCGCGAAGTAGTGGATGGCTCGCAGGGCCACCTCGGTGGACATCGTGCGGGGGCGATGGGGCCGGATCCAGGGCAGGGCCGAGTTGTGGAGGCAGTAGCGGCACCTCAGGTTGCATTGCTCAGTCACCGTCAGGATGAGATGCGAGAGCCGGGATTCGTAGGCCTTCCGGTCGAAATGGGGGGGGAACGTGCGGATGATGTCCGGTCGCAGGGACAGGAACAGGCCCTCCCGCTGCCGGGCCTCGTCGATCTCGGTGATGGCCGCCCGCACGGCCGCCGGCGCGTGGCTGTCCTGCAGGTGGGCGACGATCGCGGGCTCGTCCAGGGGACCGTAGAGGGGCAGGACGGCGGCCAGGACGGGATCGATCCGGTAGATGTCGTTCGTGCCCACGTCGTAGACGTGCGGCTGCCCATTGCAGGAGAAGACGTGGCAGAAGGCCGAGAGTCCAGGCTTCGCGTTCACGGGCTGCTTCCCGGTGGAGGGCGGACGTGCGGCTGTAGGTCGAGGGCAGAAGCTTACCAGCTCGCACGAGGCCCTGCAACGGGCCGGCCATCCGGGCCGCGTCCTGTGGTATCATGGTCTCCCCCGGACGAGAAAACCGCCGTGAAGGCGTGATGCTCCATGGTGCGAGGCAAGGAGGTTAGAGGATGAGATCCAGGATGTTGATCGCGGCCGTGCTCGTGGCCCCGTGCTTGGTCGCTCTGGCGACCGGCGCGCAGCCGCCGGCCGTCGAGGTCTCGGACGACGGGCGGGAAACCGTGATCCTCAGCCCTGCGGTGACCGACGGGCAGGTCCTGATCCATCGGGCCGGCGTTCCCTACGGCACGGTCCCGGACTGGCAGAACAGCCTGCGGAGGCAGGTCGGAGGCCTGCAGGTGGCCGACATGAACGGCGACGGCCTGGAGGACGTGGTGGTCGGCTGCTACATCTCGAACAGCTACCCGCCCTATACCGACTGGGAGAACCTCATCTACTACAACACCGGCGGCGAGCTGGAGGCGGACCCCTCCTGGGTCTCGGCCGACGAGGTCTCGACCGGCGACGTCCAGGTCGCCGACATCAACGGCGACACGTATCCCGACATCTTCGCGGCCAACGGCGGCTTCGAAATGGCGCCCTCGGTGATCTACTGGGGCGGACCGGCCGGGCCCGCCACGACACCGGGATGGTCCAGTGCCGAGCCGGGCGGGGCCTGGAACAACTACGCCCTGCCCATCGACCTCGATCACGACGGCGACGTGGACGTCGTCACGGCGAACCAGGGCAACTCGAGCCCGGAGCCCTACCGGCCCATGTACATCTTCTTCAACAGCGGTGGCGTTCTGTCCACCGTGCCCGGATGGCAGTCCGCCGAGAGCTCCATCCAGGGCTTCCTGGCCGCCGCGGACTACGATGGCGACGGCTGGGAGGACATCGCCGTCTCGAAGTGGATCGACTTCGAGAGCGGCATCTACCGGAACGTGCTGGGGGCGATCCAGACCACCCCCATCTGGACCACCGGGGACACGAGTGATGACAAGGGCGTCGCCTGGGCCGACGTCGACGGCAACGGCTGGCCCGATCTCGCGCTCGGTCACGATCCGACGCAGCTGTGGGGGAACGACGGCGGGAGGCTCGCGGTCGTCTGGACGTCGAGCGCCACCTACTTCGGCCACAGCGACATCCGCTTCTGCGACGTGGACAGCGACGGCGACGAGGACCTGGCCGAGGTGCACTTCTCGGACGGAAAGGTGCACATCTACCTGAACGACGGCGGGGTGCTGGAGAGCACGCCCTCCTGGACCTACGATTCGCCGACCGTGGGGACGGCCATCGCGTTCGGCAAGATCAACGACGACGACTGGCCGGACCTGGTGGTGGGCAACTCCGGCGAGCCCTGCGTCAAGGTCTTCTACGCGGAGAACCCGCTCTCGGCCGCCCGCGACGGCCGCCCGCAGCCCGCCGCCGCCGCGCTGCGGCCCTGCTATCCCAATCCCTTCAATCCCCAGACGACCATCACCTTCGACCTGACGCGGGCCCAGGCCGTTGTGCTGGCGGTGTATGCCGTCGACGGCCGGCGGATCGCAACGCTCCTCAATGGCTCTCTGCCGGCCGGCAGCCACGAGGTCCGCTGGAACGGGCGGGACGATCATGGGCGCCAGGTGCCCTCCGGGGCGTACTTCTACCGCCTGGAGGCTGGAAGCAGGAGCCAGACCGGACGAATGGTCATGGTCAAGTGAGCAACCAGAGGAGGCTGATCCCGTCTTATCCAGATCGCCATGTTGCACCGCGCGGGGCCCCCTGAGTGCCGCTCATGTGGTATGCTTGAGGTACATTCGACTCCAGATATCCATCGATCGACTGCATGAAGAGGGGGAGGCCATGATGACCAGGGGGATGACAGCCGTTGCCGTACTACTGAGCTCGTTGCTCGCCTTCGTCAGCCAGGCGGGCGCACAGCCGGTGATCTCCGAGCCCAGCTGGACCCTGATCCGCACCATCGATTTCACGAGTCCCATCTCCGCCTGCTTGAACGAGGTCGATGGCTCGATCTACGTCGGGCGGCGCGGGACGAGTGCGGACGGGCTGTATCGTATCGACAGATACGGGCTTGCCGTGTGGATCGCCAGCGGCAGCAATCCGGCGGGTGTCGCCATCCAGCCCGACTCGGGACACGTCTTCGTGTCCGAGGATTACGGTGGCGTCATCTACCGCACGGCCCTGGGCACGACCGGCCGTCAGACCTGGGTGTCCGGCTTTCATTCGGGCGATGACGATCCCATCGGCATGGCCTTCGCTCCCGCGGGCTATACCGGCGATGTCCTGGCTCCGGAAGAGGCGCTGGTCGTCGACCGCGGCAACAGCGGCCCGGACGAGGTCTGGCGCTGGTCACCTCTGATCCCGGAAGGCGAGGTCCTCGTGCATGCCGACAGCGGCATCCTGGTTGATGCGCTGGACATCGCCGTCGACGAGACGGCGGTCTATCTCGTGGACGGCGGGGGCGCGGCCGATGGAATCATCTACGAGCTGGCAGCGGACGGCACCCTCAGCCCGTTCGCGACCTCGGAGCCCATAGGTGATCCGGCCGGCATCGTGTTCGATCCGGCGGGTGGCGATCTGTTGGTCATAGACCAGACGTCCGGCCGCGTGGTGCGGGTGAACCGTTCCACGGGAGTCGTGAACGACGTGGTCACCGGCCTGGCGGCTGGCACCGCCTGGGCCGGCGTGGACATGAGCTCCGACGCCCGTCAGCTCGTCGTCACCGAGTCTGGTGCCAACCAGATTCACATCCTGGCCCGCTGCGATGCCAGCGAGGATCCCGACCTGGACTGTGACGGCAACGGAGTCTATGACCTGTGCGATATTGCCCTGGGCACGGCCACCGATTGCAACGGCAACGGCTTGCCGGATGTCTGCGATCTGGCTTCCGGGACCAGCGACGACTGCAATCTCGACGGCATACCGGACGATTGTCCCATCTGCCCGCCCGTCGAGGTGGTGTTCATCATGGACACCTCGACCTCCATGGACGACGAGGCCGCGGCACTCTGCGGCAGCATCAACGCCGTGGTGGTGCATCTCGAGGCGGCGGGCGTGGAAGTGCAAGCGCGTCTGCTGGGCATCTGCGATACGCCCGGCGGCGCTTACGCTTGCCTCGAGGATCACGTGGCGAACCTGCTGGGCACGACGGTGCCAAGCACGCCGCCGCCAGGTCTGGAGACGCTCGGCGCCTGTCCCGGGGGCCTCGAGGTCTGCCAGGAGGACTGGGGCCTGGCCACGGCCGTGGTGGCGGGCGCCTATCCCTGGCTGCCAGCCACGGAGTCCATCAGGCTGGTCATTCCCCTCAGCGACGAGGGATCCTGGTGCGGTGATCCGGTCACCCAGCTCGACCAGGATGCGATCACCTTTGCCGTCGCGGTCGCGCTGGCCAGCGGGGTGATCGTCTCACCGATCACGGGTTCGGGCTCGAGCAGCAGCGTCATCGCCCTGGCACAGTCCCTGGCGGATGAGACCGGCGGCATCCACTTCGCCTCGACCACGCCGTCCAGCGACATCGCCGATGCCATCGTGGAACTGGTCCTGGCGGCTTGCTCGGCCTTCACCGACTGCAACGACAATGACGTGCTCGACGAGTGCGACATCGCCTCGGGTTTCAGCCTCGACGAAAACGGCAACGGGATCCCCGACGAGTGCGAGAGCACGGGCGTCGGGCTGTCGGAGCTGCCGCTGGCTGGCGTGCGGCTGGCCCAGAACTACCCGAATCCCTTCAACCCGCTGACCACGATCCGCTTCGACCTTGCCCGAGCGCAGGCTGTGGTGCTGGCGGTTTACGCCGTCGACGGCCGGCGGATCGCCACGCTGCTCAATGGGACCCTGCCGGGCGGCAGCCACGAGGTCCGCTGGAACGGCCGGGACGACCTGGGGCGGCAGATTCCCTCCGGGACCTACTTCTACAGTCTACAGGTCGGAAAGCAGGCGCTGACGAAGAGGATGACCTTGCTGAAATGACCCGGCGGGAATGGCCGCCGCGGACCGCCCCGCTGATGCGGGGCGGTCTCCTGTCAAGGCCTGTCCACGGCCACCACGCGGCCGCTGGCCCGGGCCAGGCAGGCCGTGACCGATCCACTCCAGTCGCGGTCGCGCTTCACCTGACACTCGACGGCCAGGAAGGGATGCGTGCCGGGATCGACGTCGTCGATCGCGGCCGCGAGGCGCGGTTTAGCCAGGTCGATCTCCGTGCGTCCCGACTCCAGCCACTCCGAGAAGCGAGCCAGCGATCGATTGGCGGTGACCGCGGCCACGCGCACGCGGTAGCGCGGCGTGGACTCGGGGTAGATGCCCCGCTCGGCGCCCAGGTCGTGATACACGATCATCCGGCCGTGCCAGGCGAAGTACTCCAGCGGCGGGATCTTGTCGAACCAGCAGCGGGCGATCTCGTCGCGCCGCTGCCCGAGGATCAACGCCACGTAGCGGGTGGCGTCAGGGTTCTCGTACCGGCCCGCCTCGCAGGCGGCCAGGAGGTGCTCGTCGGTGAACGCCGAGATGATCTTGGCCGCCCAGTAGGCATCGCGGGTGGTGAGGTTGGCGAAGGCCGAGTTCGGCTCCAGCGGCTTGAAGTCGCGGGGATCGTACAGGTCGCTCTCCAAGGTGCCGACCTCGTCCAGCCCGGGCGGCCGCTGGAGCTGGCGCCAGGTGTCCTCGTGGATGCCCAGCGCGAAGAGGCGCCCGAAGACGGGTGGCAGATCCAGGGCGAACTAGTAGCCGTACTCGTGGGTCGGGCCGGTGGCGCCGGCCCCGAGGGTGCTGGCCAGGTCGATGAGGTAGTGGCGCACGAAGTGCCGGCCGTCCACGTCCACCAGCATGTCCAGGGAGTTCAGCTCCTTGGTGTCGAAGTGGTTCACCCAGCCGGCGAACGACTTGAGCCCCCTTAGTGCGCGCCGCTGCTGGTGATCGACGTGATCGTTGGGATCGTCTTCGCGCCGGCCCGTGTAGCTGAACGGGCCCAGAGGGCGACCGGCCAGCCAGCGGCTGGCGAGGGCGCGCCAGCGTCCCTGCGAGCTGTAGACCTTCGCGAGGATCTGCTCCAGGTCCTGGACCGTCATCGTCCGCCGGGAGCCGTTCGGCAGCTTCAGCTGCACGTGCTCGCCGAGCACGAGCTGATCGCGCCGGAAGTGGACGATGACGTCGGCCGGCACGTTGTAACCGGCCGCGTAGAAGATGCGGTTCGCGATCACACCGGCGGCGGTGCTCATGTCGGGATAGCCGGGCGGATCGAACTTGATGACGTACTGGATGCCCCGCCCGTCACGGATGTTGAAGCCGGGGGTCACGCCCTGCGTCTTGGCGCTCACGACCGTCCAGATGGACGTGGTGTCGGGTCCCGCGTCGGTGACGGGTCCCCGGAAGATATCGTCCGAGGTCATGGGAAACTGACCGATGCGGTTGGTAAACCAGCTGGAGTTCGGCGCCTCGTCCAGGGTGTTGACGTCGGCCGCCGGCGGCACGTGGTCGCCGCCGAACAGCACCCCGACGTGCCGCACGAGACGGCTGGGCTTCGTCCAGCGCGACACGGGCCGCAGCATGGATTCATTGATCGCGTTCCAGATGAGGTTCGGATCACGCTCGGCGATCTCCGAAGTGACGTTGCGCCGATCGTCCGCGTACCAGATCACGGGCGCATCCCGCAGCGGCTCGGCCGCGCGGACCGGCGCGGCGGCGCACAGCAGCACGAGCGACAGCGCCGCGGCGAGACGATCAGCGCGTGGGAACCGGATTCCGCCCATGAAAGAGATCACCCTTGTTGAACTGGAACACCTGGTCGGCGCGCAGCCGGATCACTTCGTCGTCCTCGCTGCGCGCGTACTCGAGCCGCCCGATGAATCCGGCCGGCCGGATCAGTCGCAGCCCGATGCCGTAGGAGACCGTCATGTTGTCCCAGGAGATGTCCCTGGTCCGGCCGAACACCTGTCCGATGTCGGTCAGGAGGTAGGCGTCCACGCCCAGGAAGTGAGCCGCCTCGTCCTCCCAGACCGGCCAGCGGTACTCCGCCGTGAAGAGGGCCATGCCGCGATCCCGGAAGCGGAAATCCTCGTAGCCCCGCAGCAGGTCGGGATCGTCGTTCGTCATCAGGCGCTGGAACGGCACGTCGCCGGTGCCGCGGCCCTCGGTGGGATCGATCCAGGAGTAGAACGCGCGCAGCGCGAGAACCCGCGTGGGATGCCAGAGGGGGATGAACTGCTCGAGTTCCACACGGTAGGTCCAGAAGGGGACGTCCTGCGCGTCGGTGGGTGCGAAGTAGCTCGCGCTCAGGCGGCGGATGCCGCCGGAGCTGGGCCATGCCGTCTGCGTCTCGGTGTCGTGCTGCAGCGAGGTGCCGAGGTACCAGCCGTCCGAGCGCCGGCCGTAGCCGGTGGGAAGATCGCCGGCGTAGACCTCGGCCAGGCTCGGGTCCTTGCGGTCGCCCGGCCCGCGGGCCCCGATGGTCGTGAACATGGCCTTGAGGTTGCCGTAGAAGTCGGCCCCGAGATGCCGCCGGTAGTCCAAGCCGACCCAGGTCAGCTTCTAAGTGTAATAGGACTCCCTCGTCTCGACGCTGCCCTCCGCCCCGGCCACGTGCGGGCCGATGCCGAAGTACCGGGCGTTGGGCTGTAGCCGGTAGCCGGCGCCGAACTGCAACTCGTCCTCGTCCCTGATCGCGAACAGCGTGCCGAGCCTGACGCGCCGGTGGCCGGCGCTGCTCAGCTCGTACCCGAGGCGCAGGCGGTTGTGCGGGCCGAAGAACTCGTCGTGCACGAAGGTCGCGCCGATGCCCGCGCCGGCCAGCCGCCCGGCGCTGAAGGAGAACACGAAGCCGTAGGGCAGCTCGCGCGGCGAGATCAGCTTGCGGATGTGGTAGACGACCTTCTTCTGGTCGAGGAAGACGACGGTCTGTCCCAGCCCAGCCGTGAAGGCGCGCAGGGGGAGCCCGACGACGTGGTACGGCAGATCGACGGCGTGCACCCAGAAAGGCACCGGACGCTCCCCGAACCTCGCCGTCACCGAGTCGGCGGGCGCGGGAACGACGCCCCAGACCCCCGCCCCGTGACCGGTGCGGATGTCCACGCCACCACCGGCCGGATCAGCGGCGCCGCAGGCGGATGCCACCAGCGTCAAGATCGGGACGGCAAAACAGAGCAGGACATGCTTCCCGAAGCGCATCATGTCACCTTGTTGTCCACGCACGCTACCACCAAGGTACTGCAGATGCCGAGCGTTGCCATGCGTTCCCGCACCCAGAAAGTCCGTGTCGGACCGATGCAAGAGCGGTATACTCCGGCGGGAATGAACTCCTGATTTTCGAGCGACGGATGCAGTGACCCATCACGAAAGGAGAGAGGCCATGGCCGACCGCGTCAGAAAGATCAGCTACTGCTACATGATGGTGCCCCGCCGGGCGGGACAGGGCGCCAAGCTCCTGGCCGACATCAAGGACGCCGGGATCAACCTGCTGGGATTCTCCGGCTTCCCCGGGCCGCCGCGCAAAGCCCAGCTCGATTTCGTCGTGGATAGCCTGGCACCCCTGCGCCGGCTGGCCCGCAAGAACGGCTGGCGGCTGAGCAAGCCCAAGCGGGGATTCCTGATCGAGGGCGACGACAAGCCGGGTGCGGTGCACCGCCACGTCCAGCGGCTCGCCGATGTGAACATCAACATCGTCGCCGCGGACGCGGTGGCGGCCGGCAAGAAGCGCTACGGCATGCTGCTCTGGGTGAACAAGAAGGACTACAACCGCGCCGCCAAGGCTCTCAAGGCCAGGTAGAGCCGGTTGCCCGGGGGGAGGAGAGCCATGAGGCCGTCGCGCCCATCGCTGCTGCAAGAAGCTGCTGCACATTCGAGACCATCCTGCCGGGCGGTTCTGCTGGCCTGTCTGCTGCTGGCGGCCGGCACGGCCTCCGCGGACCAGGGAAGAGGGTGGGCGGGGTCCCGGCTGGCCGTGACCGGCGGGGCCAAGGCCCCCGTGATGTACGCCGTCTGCGGCTCCGACATCATCCGGCTGGACGGGGGCAGCTGGAGCCTCGCCCACACCGACACCTCGGCATCGGGATACCTCTACGATATCTGGGGCGCGTCGGACGTCGCCATGTTCGTGGCCGGCAACGCCGGCAACATCCTGCACTACTACCCCCAGCAGAGCAGCTATCCCGAGTACACGGGCCTGGGCTGGTACACCGAGCCGCTGGGCACCAATCTCATGGGTGTCTGGGGCCTCGCTCAGGATGAAGCCTTCGCCGTGGGCGTGGGCGGCTGCGTCTACCGCTACAACGGGTACAGCTGGGTGCTCCAGGATACGCCGACGACGCTCGCCCTCAACGACGTCTGGGGAACCGCATCGGACGACATCTTCGCCGTGGGCCAGTACGTCATCCTGCACCGGGACGAGAGCGGCTGGATCAACCAGTACAACGAACTCAACATCGTCTGGAACGGGGTCTGGGGCAGCGCGGGCGATGACGTCTACGCCGTCGCCTCGGGCGGTGGCATCTACCACTACGACGGGGCGTCGTGGGCGTTGATGACCGACACGGCGACCAGCCAGACGCTCAATGCCGTCTGGGGCACCGGTCCCGACGACATCTTCGCCGTGGGCAACAACCAGACCATCCTCCACTACGACGGGCAGTCCTGGCTGCCCCAGCTGACCCAGGCGCGGGCGAACCTCCTGTGCGTCTGCGGAACCGGCCCGGACGATGTCTACGCCGGGGGCAGCGACGGGACCATCATCCACTTCGACGGATCGCAATGGACCGAGATGAGCTACACCTCCTCCAGTAACGTGCTGGGCATCTGGTGCGGGGTGAATCACCCCGGCGACGTGCACTTCTGGGACGGCTTCGGCGCCGGAGGTCCGTCCTCCGGCGCTCCCTACGCCCTGCAGTCCTACGGGGATTCGCTGGTCTGCGGCGGCGACTTCCAGGACTGCGGCGGCGTCTGGATGGATCACAATGCGGTCTGGGACGGGACGGCCTGGCATCTTCTGGACCACCTGCGTGGCGCGTCCGTCTACGCCCTCAAGGTCTACGAGGGGCGCCTGATCGCCGGCGGGGGGTTCACGGGCGCCGGGCCCTCCGGCAGCATCCCGGCCAACCGGGTAACCGCCTGGAACGGCACGGCCTGGGAGCAGCTGGGCGACGGGCTCGGCAATCCCGAGCAATGGGAGGACGTGGTGTACGCTCTGACGGTCTGGGAAGGCCAGCTGATCGCCGGCGGCAACTTCCGGATCTCGGGGTCCACCACGGTCAACAACATCGCCGCCTGGGATGGCACGAGCTGGACTCCCCTCGGCGCTGACGAGCTGCTGTCGGGCCCGGTGCGGTCCCTGGCGGTTTACAACGGCGAGTTGATCGCCGGTGGCGAGTTCAATTACCCCTGCATGCGCGTGGCGGCCTGGGACGGCAGCCAGTGGAGCACGCTGGGCGACGGTATCGGCGACATGGCGAGTGGAGACGTGATAAGGGCGCTCATGCCCTATGCCGGCCGGCTGATCGCGGCCGGCCATTTCGACAAGTCCGGCGCCCAGGAAGGGCTCGGCAACATCGCCGCCTGGGACGGGAGCGGCTGGCACCCTCTCGGAACCGGCCTGGAAGCCGGCTGGGACGGTGTCACCTGCCTGGCGGTCTACGACGGCAGCCTCATCGCGGGCGGGGACTTCTCCGCCGCGGGCACGACGCCGCTACACAACATCGCCCGCTGGGACGGCACCTCCTGGAGCACGCTGGGTTCGGGCGTGTCGAGCGGGGTGGTCTACGCCCTCTGCGTCCATCAGGGCAGCCTGTACCTGGCCGGCACTTTCCTGACGGCCGGCAGCACGGGCTCGCGCTACATCGCCCGCTGGGACGAGGAGCTGGTGGCTCCCTGGGTCGCCACGCTGCCCGCGCAGGCGGCCCAGCTGGGCAGCCCCTACGTCGTGAGCCTGGACATCGAGGACAACTACGAGGTCCAGGATGCCTCCTTCCACTACCGATCCGGCGGCAGCGGCACGGATTACCGGACGCTTCCGCTGCACAGGGCTGGGGGTAAGAGCAGCGTCTACTCCGGCACCATCCCCGCCGATTCGCTGTCCGTGCACGGGATCGAGTACTTCGTCGTCGCCAGCGACGGCACCTCCGAGAGCGTCGATCCGCCGACGGGGCCGGACACCCCCCACTTTCTCGGCGTGAGCTTCGCCAACCGGCCCTGGACCCTCGCGCCGGAGGCCCGGCAGTACGTGATGATGGGTCTGCCCTTCGTGCCCGCGGGTAACATGGCGTCCATGCTCGAGGACGATCTCGGGCCGTACGATCGCGCACGGTGGCGGCTCGGCCGCTGGGATCCCAGCGCCATGGGCGGCGCCGGCTCGTACCAGGAGTATCCCGCCGTGCAGGGCTTCTATCCCGGCCGCGGCTACTGGCTCATCCAGGCGGATCCGGTCGGCATCGACGCCGGCGGCCTCTCGACCGACACCGTCCAGCCGCTAGCGATTCCCCTGGAGCCCGGCTGGAACATGATCGCCTGTCCGTTCCTGTTTCCGGTGGCCTGGGCGGACGTCGTCCGCGAGCCGGCCGGATATGTCGAGGACCGGCTGATCGGCAGGGACCCGGGCGGCTACGAGGACCGCACCCTGCTCGAGCCGTGGCAGGGCTACTGGGTGTACAACGCCGGGCCGAGCCTGGCCCAGCTGCACGTGCCGGGAACGCCGGCGGCCAAGGGCCCGCTGCGACCGGCCGGCCTCGTGCTCGATGGCCCGCACGCGTGGTCGCTGCGCATCGACGCCCGGCGGGCGGATCACCAGGATCTGGATAACCTGGCCGGCGTCTCGTCGGTAGCCCGCGACGGTCTCGATCCGCTGGACTTCCACGAGCCGCCATCCCTGCCGGGCGACGTAGGCCTCTGCTTCGTCCAGACCGCGGGCGGCAAGACCTACCACCTGAGCACCGACGTGCGGGAGCCCTTCGACCAGGGCGCGGTCTGGGAGCTGGTGCTGTCCGGACCAGCGGGGCCCGAGCCGGTCGTCCTGAGCTTCAGCGGCCTGGAGAGCGTGACCGGCGGGCTGGACGTCTACCTGGTGGATGCGGAACGGGAGATCGACCTGCGCGCCCGGCCGACCGTGTCCATTGCGCTGACCGCGGCCGGCGAGCACCGGCTCACCCTGATCGTCGGCGAGCCGGACTACGTCGAGGAGATCCGCACCGAGCTGCCCCGGCCCTTCGCCCTGGCGCAGAACGTGCCCAACCCGTTCAATCCGGTGACTACGATCGCGTACATGCTGCCCGAGCCCGCCAGGGTGTCCCTGGACATCTACGACGTGGCGGGAAGGTTGATCCGCAGGCTCCTGCAGGGCGATTTCCAGCCGGCCGGCCGCCACCAGGTGATCTGGGACGGCAAGGACGCGACCGGCCGCGCTGCGGCCTCGGGCGTCTACTTCTACCGCCTGGAGGCGGGGCGCCACGCGGCCACGCGCCGCATGGTGATGCTGCGCTGAAACGCCTGCGCGGGCGGACCTAGAGCGCGACCTCCGTGCCGATCCCCCGCTTGCGCGCGGCGTTGTAGACGACCAGCGCCGTCGAGACGTCCTGGATCGCAAGGCCGCACGACTTGAAAACGGTGATCTCCTGCGGGTTCTCGCGGCCCGGTCGGGCGCCGGTGACGATCTCGCCCAGGCTGGCGAAGATGTGATCCTCGGTCACGGCGCCTTCCTGGATCGGGATCAGGATGTCCCCGGCCTCGGCCAGGTTGGCCTCCTTCAGGTCGGCCACGAACTTCGCGCTCTTGACGGTCCTGGTGTCCAGCTCCCGCGCGCCCGGGGAATGCGAGCCCACGTTGTTGATGTGGGTGCCCGGCCGCAGCCAGTGACCGTCGAAGACCGGCTCGGGCGAGCTGGAGGCGGTGACGATGATGTCGGCGCCGCGCACCGCGCCCTCGACGTCCTCGGTGCCCAGCACGTCGAGATGCAGCTTGCCGCCCATCTCCGTGACGAACTTCTCGCGGGCCGCGGGAACGATGTCGATCACGAAGACCCGCTCGAGGGTACGCACGACGGCCATGGCCTCGAGCTGCTTCCTGGCCTGCACGCCGGCGCCGAAGACGACGCAGACCTTCGCATCCTGCCGGGCCAGGTACTTCGTGGCCACGCCGCTGGCGGCGCCGGTCCGCACGGCCGTCAAATACCCCGCGTCCATGATGGCGATCACCCGGCCGGTCGCCGGGTCGCAGAGCAGCAGGGTGCCCAGCGTCGTGGGCAGCTGGTGCTTGCCCGGATTGTCCGGGTACACGGTCACGACCTTCAGGCCGAGGGCGTTCAGGTCGCCGCCGATGAAGGCCGGCATCCCCAGGAAGAGCCCCTTGTGCGGCGCCACGCGGATGACCGACCGCTGGGGCATGATGACCTTGCCCCGGGCCAGCTCGCCGAAGGCGTTCTCGACCGCCTCGAGGCAGTCCTCCATGCCCAGGACGGACTCCACGTCCTTCCGTGAAAGCAACAGCGTCATGCTTCTCTCCTCCCCGCTGAGAGTTGCTCCTGCACCGGAACGGATCACCGGCCGAGGCGGGCGATGGCCTCGACGGCCGTCAGCGCGCCCCGCGGCAGCGCCGTCGCCTGCAGGACACCCCGGGCCGGCGGCGTCTCCGGGAAGAACTCCCCGTAGACCTGGTTGACGGCCCCGAACTCGGCGATGTCGGTCAGGTAGATCGTCGTCTTGACGACGTCGCGCAGCGAGCCGCCGGCGGCCTCCACCACGGCCCGGATGTTCTCGAGGCAGCGCCGCACCTGCTCCGCCGCCGTCGCGCCCACCATCTCGCCCGACCGGGGGTCCAGAGGTATTTGCATGGATACAAAGAGCAGGCCGCCGGCGACCACGCCCTGGGAGTAGGGCCCGATGGCGGCCGGCGCCTTGTCCGTCTGGACCGCTCGTGGCGGCATGACGACCTCCCTGACGAGAAGACATGCGGCGCGGGGCCTGCTCCTACCGGCCGGCGGCCGGCTGCTCGGCCAGAAAACGCGCCAGGCGATCGAGCCCCTCCTCGAGGTTCTCGAGCGAGTTGGCATAGGACAGGCGCAGGAAGCCCTCGCCGTGCGGGCCAAAGTCCACGCCCGGCGTCAGCGCGACCCCTGTCCGCTCGAGGATCTCGTAGGCGAAGGCGAGCACGTCGTCCGTGTAGCGGCTGACGTTGAAGAAGACGTAGAAGGCCCCCGTCGGCTCGACGAGGATCTTCAGGCCCATCTCCTGCAGCTTGCGCAGGACGAGCCGCCGCCGCTCGTCGTAGCAGCGGCGCATCCGCTCGATGTCGGCGTCGGCCCGGGTCAGCGCCGCGATGCCGGCGAACTGGGGAAAGTCCGACGGCGAGACGAACAGGTTCTGCTGCAGCTTCTGCATCGGCCGCAGCAGGTACTCCGGCACGATGGCGTAGCCGAGCCGCCAGCCGGTCATGGCGAAGAGCTTGGAGAAGCCGCTGATCACCACGGCGTCCGGCGCGAACTCCAGAACGGAATGCGCCGGGTCGCCGTAGGTCAGGCCGTGGTAGATCTCGTCGGAGACGATCTGCACGCGGCCGCGCGCCAGCTCCGCCAGCCCCCGCAGCCGCTCGGGCGAGGTCAAGATGCCCGTGGGGTTGGCCGGGGAATTCAGCAGGATGGCCCGCGCTCCCTGTGCGACCTGCTCCTCGACCTGCGCGAGGTCGAACTGGAAGCCCTCCGCTTCCCCGACCGGCAGCCGCACGGACTCGGCGTGACAGGAGCGCACGAAGTTCGGGTAGCAGGCGTAGCAGGGATCGGTCATCAGCACCCGGTCGCCCGGATCGAGCATGGCCAGAAAGAGCAGCACCATGGCCCCGGAGCTGCCCAGGGTGATGATCACGCGCTCCGGCGAGACCGTCACCCCGTACCGGCGCTGCATCCAGTCCGTGATCGCCTCGCGCAGCTCGGGATGGCCCAGCGAGTGCGTGTAGTGCGTCCGGCCGTCGCGGATCGCCCGCATGCCGGCCTCCCGGACGACCTCCGGGGTGTCGAAGTCGGGCTCGCCGACCTCCAGGTGGATGACCGACCGTCCCTCGCGCTGCAGGACCTTCGCCCGGTCCAGCACGTCCATGACCAAAAACGGCGGCGTGTCCCGGCCGACCCGGCTCACCTTCTTGTGGGCATCCCTCTCGCTCATGATGACCTGCCTCTCTGTTGCCGGATCACTGTAGCCCACTTCGCCGCCCCATCCAAAGAGAAACGGCAGCTAGCCCCGCCGGCTGATCATGAGGATGGGGCAGGAAGTGTCGCGGGCGACGCGCAGCACCACGTCCCCGAACATCTTCTGGCGCCGTCCCAGGCGCTGCAGGCCGAGGACCACGAGGTCGCTCTCGGCCGCGTGCCGGGCCACCTCCTCGGCCACGTTCGCGGCCTGCGCGACGACGATGCGCGACTTGCCCGGCACCTCGTCCCGGGCGATCCGGGCCAGCTCCTGCCGCGCCCGGTCGCACTCCCGCTCCGTCGCCTGCGGCGGCAGGACCTGCAGGAGGATCGACTCGCGGGCGGCCGAGCGGTGCAAGCTGCCCAGCAGCCGCGCCCGCAGCTCCTCGTGATCTCCGCGACCCGCCAGGGGCACCAGGATGCGCCGGACGTCGCGCAGTCGCCAGCCCAGCGGAGCCCGCAGGACCACCACGTCGCAGTCGACGGTGCCCATCAAGCGTTCGAGGTGCGGGCCCAGGGTGGCCGTGGCGAGGTTGCTGAAGCCGAGCACCAGGCTCTCGCAGCCGTAGCTGCGAGCCACGCGGGCGATCTCGGGCCAGGGCTGCGCGGCCACGGTGGTCAGCGCTTCGGGGGCCAGGCCGCGGGCGAACGAGGCGGTCAGCGCGTTGCCGAGGACCGCCTGGGCGTCGAGCAGCGCCTGCGGGCTCGTCCCCGGCTCCCACTCCTCCGGAGCCGCCACCACCGACAGCAGCAGCACCCGTCCGACCCGGGGCGGGGCCAGGGCGTTGGCGATGCCGACCATGGCCTCGGCCGTGGCCGGATTGGCGATGGGCACCAGCACGAGCGGATTGCGACCCCGCAGCCGCACTAGATCGGCGTCCAGCGCCTGGCTCGAGGCGTCCACCGCCCGCGCCCGCCGCGAGAACAGGGAGGAGTAGAGCACGCCCCCCAGGGCCAGCCAGACCATCGCGATGAGCCCCGCCACCGGCACGCTGATCCCCTGGAAGACCGCCAGCGCCACGCAGGCGGTCGCGCCGGCCGCCGGGATCAGCGGAAAGAACGGCAGGCGGAAGTAAGGCTGTCGTACCCCGCCGCGCCGCCGCGCCATCACGTCGATGCGATGGACCAGCGCGAAGGTGATCAGGAAGATCAAGCTGGAGGCGGCCCCGATGGCCGCCACGTCGGGCACCACGAGCAGGATCAGAACGATGATCGCCGCCGTGATCAGGACCGCGGCCACGGGCGTGCTGTAGCGGGAGTTGAGGATCTCGAGCCGGTAGGGAAGCGTGCGGTCGCGGGCCATGGCCAGGGCGATCCGCGAGGCGGCGAGCAGGTTCGCCTGCAGGGCCGACAGCATGGACAGCACCGCCGCGACGATGACCAGCCAATAGCCGAAGGGCCCGAGGTAGTTCCGCGCGGCCAGGGCGACGACGGCCTCGGGATGGGCGGCGCCGGCCTCCTGCACCGACATGCCCGGCTCCATGCCCACGGTGGCGGTGACGAGCAGGAACGGCAGGTAGATGGCCAGGGCGATCCCCAGCGACAGGAGCATGGCCCGCGGGATGATGCGCACGGGATCGCGCACCTCCCCGGCCACGGCGGCGATCAGGTCGAAGCCCTGCAGCGCGATGAAGGTGTAGCCCATGGCCCGGAACAGACCCAGCGCGCCGCCGGGGAAGAAGGGGCGGAGCTGGTCCGCGATGCTCCCGGCCGGCCGGCCGGCCAGCGCCCACAGCCCGCCCGCGATGAGGATCACGAAGGCGACCACCTTGCCGATGCTCGGCCCATGACCGCTCCCCGAACCGCGGCGCGTGAGACCAAACGCATACAGAGCCGTGGCCACAATGGCCAGGCCGACCACCAGGACGTGCCCGGTCAGCCAGGCGGGCGCGGAACCGAACGCGACCTCCCAGAGGCGAGCGATCGCGATCACGGCGAAGGCGCCGAATCCGTAGGCGTACAGAACGCCGGCCACGATCGAGGCGAACCAGACCACCCAGCCCACCGTGAAGGCCGCCTCCACCGAGAGGACCTTCTTGGCGAACGTGTAGGTGCCCCCCGACTCGGGGAACTGGGTCGACAGCTCGGCGAAGCTGAGCGCGGTCAGCACGGCGATCAGCCCGTTCAGCGCGAAGGCCAGGATGGCCCCCGGCCCGGCCGTGGCGAAAGCGACCCCCGCCAGCGCGAGGATCCCACCCCCCACAATGGCTCCCACACCCACGCCCGTGGCCCCGAACAGGCCGATCGACCTCTCCATCCTTGGCCGCTCGTTCATGCCATCCCCGTCAACCAAAGCCCTTCCAACCGCTTCCCCACGAGAACTCCAAGATGTCCCGCCCCCGCCCCCCCGTCAACGCCCGGTTGACCCACCAAAACCGAACCTCCCATCTCGCCCAATGTGCTAGACTGAACCAAGCACTCCGGCTCGCCCACAGCCCTGGAGCCCGCAAAATGAAATCCCCCACGAGAGCATCCATCCTGTGCGGGCTTGCCTGCCTTCTGCTGCTTGCGACCTCGGCATCGGCCCGCACATGGCGAGTCGAGAAGGACGGCTCAGGCGACTACACCACCATTCAGCCTGCTGTAGATGGGGCCGCACCGGGAGATTCCATCCTGATCGGCCCCGGCCGCTATTCCGAGACGACGCTCTACAATCCAAATGTGCCAAAGGATTTCTTCCCCAAGCCGGTCATGATCGCCGTCACAGTCGATGACCTGACGATTATCGGCGCAGGCCCTGATCAGGTTTATCTTGCGCCCGAAACTCCGGACTCCAGCCCCGACGGCCCGATGGGCATTGCAACCTATCTTTGGATCACGCAACTCGTCGTCAAAAGGCTAACGATAGAAGATGTTTACGATGGCATGTACTTTTGCGGCAAGGTAGAAATCAGCGATTGCCGTTTTCGGAATTCAGATAAAGGCATCGCATATTGGGATCAACTTGGGTTAATAGTGCGTTCATGTGACTTTACAGATAATTATTGGCTCCTCGCTATTT
>CAZGEC010000051.1:0-19545 GCA_964524645.1 uncultured Fibrobacteraceae bacterium
CCAAGCTGACCGTGCCGATGAACCGGGCCGATCCCTTCTTCGAGCGCGACGCCACCGGCTGGCAGTTCCTGGACGTGGCGGACGGCAGGCCGGCCCTGCGTTACAACCTGTACAACAACACGAACCGCACGGTGGCCTACAACCCGCAGACCGGCAAGCCCGAGGATTCGCTGTATCAGGACGAGGCGAAACGCATCGCGTCCCAGATCCATTACTAGGAGGAAGGCCCCATGTGGAGAAGAACCGCAGGAATCGGCGCCGTCGCCCTGGTCCTGGCCGCGGTGGGCGTCGGCCACGTCGTGCGCGCCGACGAATTCACCAAGGAGGACCTCGAGCACTGGCAGGCCGAGTTCATGAGCGCCGTGGACGAGGGGCGGCAGCTCTGGACCAGCCCCGAGCTGGGCACGAACGGGGTCGCCTGCGCGCAGTGCCACCCCAACGCCGCGAACACGCACCCCGAGACGTACCCCAAGTTCCAGCAGCAGCTCGGCAAGGTGACGGCGTTGCGCGACATGATCAACTGGTGCATCATGAATCCCCTGGAAGGCGTGCCCCTGGATCTGGACAGCCGCGAGATGCTCGCCATCGAGTCGTACGTCTATTACGAGCGCAGGGGTGTCGAACTCGCACCGGGCAAGCACTAGCTCGTTCGCGACAACACCAACCGTGCCAGGAGAGTCGAGACCATGGCCGAATACTCCGTCAGTCCCACCGGGGAGAAGTTCGCGCTGCCGAGTCGCCAGGACCACACCGCGGAGCTGAAGCGGCTCACGCGGCTGGCCAAGGCCGCGCGCGCCCGCGGCCAGGAGATCGTCGTCGTGATGGGCGTCGGCTTCGTCGGCGCGGTGATGGCGGCGATCGTCGCCGACACCGTCCACAAGAAGGGCAAGCTGCAGGGTAAGCCGAGCAAGTTCGTCATCGGCTGCCAGCGGCCGAGCACCCGCAGCTACTGGAAGATCCCCCTGCTCAACCGGGGCGAATCCCCGGTGAAGGCCGAGGATCCCGAGGTCGATCGCATGATCGCCCGCACGGTGCGCGAGAAGAAGACCCTGGTGGCCACCTTCGCCAGCGACTGCCTGCAGCTGGCCGACTGCGTCGTGGTGGACGTCCAGTGCGATTACACCAAGCGCGAGCTGGGCAACATGCGCACCGGCGAGGCGGACATGGCCGCCCTCGAGGCCACCATGCGGACCATCGGCGAGAAGATCCCGCCCGGGTGTCTGGTCCTGATCGAGACCACCGTGGCCCCCGGCACCACCGAGTTCGTGGCCTGGCCGATCCTCAAGAAGGCCTTCTCCGAGCGCGGCCTGAAGACCACCCCCCTGCTCGGCCACAGCTTCGAGCGTGTCATGCCGGGACGGGACTACGTGGCGTCGATCCGCGACTTCTGGCGGGTCTGCGCCGGCTGCAACGCGCCGGCGCGCCGGCGGGTCGAGAAGTTCCTGCGCGAGGTGCTCAACACCGAGAGCTTTCCCCTCACGGTGATGGACCGGCCCATCGAATCGGAGACCTGCAAGATCGTCGAGAACTCCTACCGGGCCACGATTCTGGCCTTCCAGCACGAGTGGAGCCTCTTCGCCGAGCGCAACGGGGTCGACCTGATCAAGGTCATCAAGGCGATCAAGATGCGCCCGACCCACGACAACATGATCTTTCCCGGCCCGGGCATCGGCGGTTACTGCCTGCCCAAGGACGGGGGGCTCGGCTACTGGTCTTACAAGCACATCCTCGGCTTCGAGGACGGCGACGACGTCTTCAAGCTGAGCACCACCGCGATCGACATCAACGACACCCGCGGGCTGCACGCGGCGACGCTGGTCCGCGACGCGCTGCGCAACATGGGCCGCTACATCGCCGGCGCGCAGGTCCTGATCTGTGGCGCCAGCTACCGGCAGGACGTGGGCGACACCCGCTACAGCGGCTCGGAGCTGGTCGTCCGCCGCCTGACCGAGATGGGCGCGGAAATGCGGGTGCACGATCCCTACGTGGAGCGCTGGTTCGAGCTGGAGAAGCAGGACGTCTACCCGGCGCCCGGTCACTCGTGGGCCCGCTTCTTCCGCAACCAAGAGGGGCTGAAGGAGGTGCGCGTCCTGCAGGACCTGCGCACGGCGTTGAAGAAGGTCGAGGCCCTCGTCCTCGCCGTGCCCCACGCGCCCTACCGCGAGCTGGAGCCCGACTGGGTGGTCAAGGCCGCCGGCGGTCCGCTGGCGGTCGTCGACTGCTTCGGCATCCTGGACGACGCCCGCATCCGGCGCTACTTCGAGCTGGGCTGCGAGGTCAAGGCCCTCGGCCGCGGTCACATCCAGCGGATCAAGGAGGAGGTGCGCTCGCACCGCAGGAAGTAGCGGCCCGCGCTGCTGCTCGGCGGGGGCAAGGGAACAGGCACGTCGACGGGGCGTGCCCGATCAGACCATGTGCTCGACCGGCACCAGGAACGCGCGGATCGGATGATCGGACTGGTCCCGCCCGGTCAGCTTCTCGATCTCGTCGACGATCGCCCGGCCGGCCTCGTCCGCGATGATGGCGAAGCACAGCGTCGCGTAGCTCGGGTTCTCGTCCGTCGTCGCGAACCAGCCGAACTTGGCCACGCTCGCCGGCGTGTGCCCGACGATCGCTGTCTCGCTGTAGATCTGCACGTCGTGCTTCTTCATGATGTCCCGGATCTTCTGCCGGTCCTCCCTCAAGCTCATGACACCGACCAGCTTCATCGTCCCTCTTTTCGCCAGGATCTCCGCACAAAAACGCTGGATACACTATATAATAATATTCGCATTAGCGCAACAGATCGTCTCCGCGGCCGGGCGTCACGTTCGGTGACTGGACCGCCTCAGAACCGAACCGACGCGGTCGGGGAAGTTGGAGATGATGCCGTCGACGCCCAGCTCGAGGCAGCTGGCGATGTCGGGCTCCTCGTCGATGGTCCAGGTGAGCAGCTCCAGGCCGGCGCCGTGGATCGTCGCCACCAGGTCCGGCTGGACGAGGGCGCCGGCGGGAAGGAGCATGGTCGCCCCCAGATCGCTCAGCACGCCGACCGGATCGCCCAGCGACCTGGCGGTCAGCAGCCCCACCCGCAGGTCGGGCCGAAGGTCCCGCACCGCGCGCAGCAGCTTCGCGTCGAAGGATATCGTGCGCAGGTCCATGGTCTCCGGCACCGTGGCGATCGCGGCCAGGTACCGCTCGATCGAGTGGACAATCTTCAGCTCCACGAGGACGATGGCCCCCGGATGCTCCGCCATCTGCGCCAGCACCTGCGGCAGCGTGGGCGGTGCCTCGCGGGACCCGCGCTCGATGCGGGCCAGGAGCTGCTGGTGAGAGAGCTCCACGATCCGCTTGCCGGCGACGGTGTCGTCGTGATGGACGATCAGGACGCCGTCCTGCGTCTCCTGCACGTCCAGCTCCACCCCGTCCGCTTCCATCTCCATGGCGCCGCGGAAGGCCTGCAGGGTGTTCTCGGGCAGGTGCCCGGAGGCCCCGCGATGCGCGATGTTCCAGGGCCGCGCCCGCGTTTTCATGTCCACCTCCTAGGCGAATCCCCCGGAGCAAGAGAGCACGAAGAGCCGCCGCGACGTCAAGCAGCAAGTGAAAACGGCTGTTCGCGTGCGCCCCGGGCCCAGCGCCGCTAGATTGGGCCAAAGTCCTCCGGAATTGTCCGAAATCGTCCAGGCCACCTCGACCCGAAATACCACCGGCGGCAGGAGGGGAATGAGGCATGCAGCATCCAGGGTGGATCATCGAGCTGTTTGCGGCCATAGACGGGGGCGACGCCGAGCGCTTCGCCGCCTTCCTGAGCGGCGACGGCCTGTTCCGCTTCGGCAACGGCGAGCCCGTCCAAGGAAGGGACGCCGTGCGCGAGGCGGTGGAGGCGTTCTTCGCCAGCATCCGCGGCTGCCGGCACGAGCTGCGCGGGAGCTGGGAGGTTCCCGGCGCGGCCATCTGTCACGGCGAGGTCACCTATACGCGGCATGACGGCAGCCGGCTCACCGTGCCGTTCGCGAACATCTGCAAGCGGGAGGGCGGCCACATCACCGAGTACCTCGTCCACGTCGACGCCTCGCAGCTCTATGCGGCCCGAGTGGCAGGGTGACGGTCCGAGGCCCGGCGAGCGATCCATGCCGGAGCTAACAAGATCTCCCGCCTTGCGTTGCGCTCCAGCGCTCCACGGGGCTGTCACACCCGGCATGCGTAATTCATAAGCTCCGTTAAATTGAATGGGAATACTCCGAATTTGGAGTCGGCCATGCCGCGACTTCTGCATGGCTTCCCGGCACATCGAACATCGTTCGCCCACATCAGAGCCTCACACCCACGGCGGCGAGCAGCACACGGCTCATACGTCCGGCATCATGATCCGGACACCTGCTCCTTGCGCGAATTCCGAGGAGGTATTTCCATGCTCGGCCCATCTGCTGCACCCCGTCGACCCCTGACCGTGCTGGTGGGGATCGGGATCCTGCTCGTCTTCCTCCTGCCGGCCACCTGGTCCGCGGCCGGCCCCCCGCCCGCCTTCCGTCCGGCGCACGGACTGCCCGGCGAGGATGTCCCGGTCCTCGCGGTGGGCAACCAGGACGATCCGGCCATCGCCCGCGGCGGCAACCAGTTCCTGGCTGCCTGGACGGACGATCGCACGAGCTTCCTCGTCGCCGGCGCGGTCGCCGGCAGCAACCGGGACGTCTACGCGGCGCGCCTGGACCAGGACGGCGCGCTCCTGGATGCGACACCCATCGTGATCAGCCAGGGCCCGGGCGATCAGTTCGATCCCACGGTGGTCTGGAACGGGACCGAATGGCTGGTGATCTGGACCGGCTCCGTGCCCTACGGTCCGTACTACGTGCACCGGGTCGAGGGGGCGCGCGTCTCGGCCGCCGGCGAGGTGCTGGACCCGACCCCCATCGTGCTCTGGGACGGCGGGAACAGCGACGAGCGCCTGGTGGGCGCCGCGAGCGACGGCACCGACTGGGCCTTGGTGTTCAAGGATGTTTACTTCGACGGGCTCGCGACCAAGACCCGCCTGGTCGGCAAGAAGCTGACCGCCGAAGGCGCGCTGCTTTCGGCCCCCACCTACCTGTTCTCGCCCTCCTGCTGCTACTTCTTCTACGACACGGGCATGGCCTACGCAGACGGCGTCTACATGGTCGTCTTCGAGGGGTACGTCTCGAGCTTCAACTACGGCATCTTCGGCCTGCGCATGACCCCCGACCTGACCTTGCTGGACAGCTACCCGGTGGTCCTGACCCAGATCCCCATGCAGGGCGAGACTCACTATTACCGGACTCCCAACGTCACCTCCAGCGGCAGCCAGTTCTTCGTGGGCTGGCAGCTCTACATCGACAATGACAAAAGCCAGGTCTACGGTGCGCGCGTCGACCCCGCGGGCAGCTCCCTCGATGGCGACGGCTTCCCCATCTCCGGCGACCTGCCGCTGTCGCTGCACCTGTTGCCGGATCTGGCCTGGGACGGCACGCAGTGGATCGTCGGCTGGCAGGATGGTGGCCTGAACGTGGCCCGCGTCTCCGCGGGCGGCACGCTGCTGGATCCGGGTGGTCAGGCCCTCGGCGGCCAGCCCGGTGCGGCGATCGAGGGCGCGACCGCTGGCACCCAGGTCGTCTGGCCCGAGGTCCGGCACGGCGGGATCAATCCGCTGGATCTGTTCACCTCGCGCCTGGGCACCGACCTGGTGCTGGGGACCGAGCACGACGTGGCCCTGGGCGCTCCCAGTCAAACGAGCCCCGACCTCGCCACCGGGACGAGCGGCTACATGCTCGTCTACCGCAGCGACACCTCGGATCAGACCCGCATCATGGCGCACCCGCTCGACGCCAGCGGCGAGGCCCTGACCCCGGCTCCGGTCCAGCTCACCAGCGGCGCCGTCGAGATGCCCCGCGTGGCCTTCGACGGGACCCGCTACCTCGCCGTCTGGCACCAGAGCAGCTCCGACATGGTCCAGGGAGTCCGGCTCGCCGGCGACGGCACGATCCTGGACGGCGGCCCGGTTTCCCTGTTCGAGGGTTTCGATCCCGATGTCGCCGGATGGGATGGTTCGTTCCTGGTGACCGCGGCGCGCTCGGGGGGCACGCCGGGCGTCGCCGGTGCGGTGGTGCCGGGAGCGGGCCCGCTCGTCCCGCCCGCCGCCCAGACCTTCGGCACGGGCAACGCCCTGGCGCCGCGGGCCACGCGCCTGGGACCGCGGTGGTTCATCGTCTGGGAGGACGCCGGTGCGGCCGACGGCGGCGAGGTCATGGCCGCCCTCGTGGACGCCGGCGGCAGTCCCCTCGGCGCGTTTCCGCTGACCGTCCCCGGCGACGGGCTGGCCCATCACCGCCCCGCGATCGCCGCCGGCGATTCCGCCGCCGTCGTCTGGCAGGACGCGCCCGCCGATCCCGAGGACCTGAACCTGTACGTCTTCCGCCTCACCGCCAATCTGCACTACCTCGATCCGCCGACCGGCACGCCCCTGGTGACGGCGCCCGGTAACCAGACCAATGCCGCCGTAGCCTGGGACGGCGAGCGCTTCACGACCGCCTTCGTCGACGACCGCAACTCCGTGAACCTCCTGGACACGCGCACGGACGTCGACTGGAACTGGATCTCCGGCTCCGGCCCGGTCGCCGACCCGAGCGGCGCCATCGCCTTCGCGGGCAGCGTCCCGGAGTTCGCGCCGGCGGTGGCGGGCGAGGGAGGCAGTCCCCTGATCGCCGCCTCCGTCTTCTCTTCCGCGCCCCCCTACGCGGCCTACCGGATCGAGGTGCGGTTCGCGGCCCAGATCTCGGGTGTGCAGGACGGGAACGGGGTCGTGCCGGGCCTCGTGCGTTTGCTCTCGGCCTATCCGAATCCGGCCAATCCGTCGGTGGAGATCCGCTTCTCCCTGGCACGCGAGAGCGACGCGCGGGTGGAGATCTACGATCTGCAGGGAGCCCGCATCAACACCCTGCGAGCCGGCCGGCTCCCGGCGGGCCTGCACGAGCTGCACTGGGACGGCCGCGACGCGAGCGGCCAGGCCGCGCCCTCGGGGACGTACCTGTTCCTGCTCCGGGCCGGCCATGCCCGGCAGAGCGGCAAGCTCACGCTGGTCCGGTAGCTTCCGGGCGCCGCGTCGGCCGCCGCGCCGGTGCGGCGCTCCATCTTCATCGGGCGCCGAGCGCCGCCAGCCGGCGGCGGGCCTCGGCGGGCTCGGGCAGGCCGTCGTCCGCGTGAGCCCAGGCGGCAAGGAGGGCGGTGTACTCGCGGCGGGCGGCGGCCGGGCGCTTCATCTGCTCGTACAGCCGGCCCAGCTCGTAGTGCGCCAGGGCGTGGCTGCCATAGACGTGCAGCAGATCCCGCCACGCCTGCACCGCCTCGTCGCGGCGGCCGGCCAGCCGCAGGGCGCGGGCCCGGATCCCGCGGTACTCCAGATCCCACAGGCCACCGTCGGGCAGGCCGTAGCGTGCCATCTCCCGCAGCGCGGCCAGGGCGTCGGCGGGGCGATCCTCGGCCAGGGCGATCTCGGCCGTGAGCTTGAAGGCCTCGGAGAGAGCGACGCCTCCCCACCCTCCCTCGGTGTCGTGCAGCTTCTGGACCGCCGCCTTCGCCGCGCTCAGCGAATCCAGACCGACCAGCGCCCAGGCGCGGTACTGGATGCCGTAGAGGTCGGCCAGGCGGCCCGCCTCGCTGCCGGCCAGACCCCGCGCCCAGGCCAGGACCTCCGCGAAACGTCCCAGGCTCAGCAGGAAGCGCGCGCGCGTGGCCTCGAGCCGCAGTGCGCTGACCGCATCGCCGACGTACTCGTGGGCCTGATCGACCAGCGCCAGGGCCTGCCGCCAGCGTCCCGCCTCGAACTGGTACATGGCCGAGCCCGGCCAGAAGGCGTTGTCGGCCAGGATCTCCACCCTCTGGCTGTCCAGGAGCTTGGGCGAGCGGAGGATCTCCGCGTTGATGGCCAGGGCGCTGTCCGGGTCGCCGCGGCTGTAGGCGCAGAAGCCCAGACCCTGCCGCGACGGCAGGAACTCGGGATCGAGGCTCAGCGCATGCCGGTAGGCCACCTCGGCGCTGTCCGGCTCACCCAGGCTCAGATGTCGCAGCGCCAGCTCGTCCCAGGCGTTGGGCTCCTCCTCGTGCCGGGCGAGGTAAGCGCGGGTGGCCGCGAGCGCCTCCTCCATGCGGCCCTGGTGCGCCAGGCCGATCTGGTAGAACAGGCCGAAGTAGAGATCGTCCGGATAGAGCTCGCGCCCCCGCTCGGCCACCGCGAGCGCCCGCTCGCTGTACCAGTAGTGGAAGAGGATGCGGTGGTAGTTGTTGAGGATCTCGCGGTCGTCGGGCCAGCGGCTGTGCAGCTCCTGGTAAGTCTCGAGCGCGTCGGCCACCCGGTAGTCCAGCTGCTCCCGCCAGGCTTCCAGCCGCAGGCGGTCTTTCACGTTCAGGTGCGAGCGGTGACGCCAGGCGTTCTCGGCGTTGGCCTCGGCACGCCCGTAGTCCACACCCGCTCCCAGGCCGGTGTAGTAGATGCGGCTGAGCTCCAGGGAAGCCAGGGCGAAGGTGGTGTCGATCTCGACCGCCTGTTCCAGGTCGGAGACGGCCTCCTGGGCCCGGTAGGCGTCCCGCTCGAGGATGCCGGCCACGTAGTAGCGGTAGGCCTGCGGCGAGGAGGTGGTCAGTTCGCCGACCGGGACCGCCTTCTCCGTGGCCTCTTGCCCGCTGACCTGCGCGATCCAGGGCAGGACGTCGCCGATCAGGCGGTCGGCCAGGCGGCCGAGATCCTCGCCGGGCGTGTTCTTGCCCGCCAGGTTCGCGCCGCTCTCGACGTCGACCAGGCGCCAGGCCACGTTGCGCTGCTGCTGCAAGCGACCCAGCTGCCCCATGAGCAGGAGCGTGGCCCCCGCCTGGCGCGCGACCTCCAGGGCCTGGTCCGGCGCGATGGGGCCCTCGCCCGCGCCGAACAGGCGGCGCCGCAGATCGTGCAGGTACTCCGGGCTGATCACCCGGATGGGACAGCTCTCGATCAGCCCCACCTGGACCAGACCCATCACGATCGCGACGGTGTTCGGATCGTCCGGCACGACCAGGTTCCGGAAGTCCAGGACGGCGAGGGCCGGGGCGGGGGCCTGGCCGCCGCCCAGCCGGCCCCGGACCAGCCAGAGACCGGTCGCCAGCACCAGGGCGCCGGCCAGGGCCAGGGCCGTGCGGCGCCAGCGAACGGCCCGTCTGGCTGCCGGACCGCTGAGCACCGACAGGGCGCTGCGCCGGCTCTCATCCGGCGCGAACCCGTCGTGAACGATCTGCAGGTCGTCCAGCAGCTCGGCCGCGTTCGGGTACCGGTCGGCGATCCGCTTGGCCAGCGCTCGGTCCACCACGTGCTGCAGCTCGGCCGGCAGGTCGGCGCGCCGGCTCGCCAGCGGCGGGGGATCCACGTTCAGGATCTGGAAGATCTTGGCCGGCAGGGTCTCGCCGCCGAAGGGCAGCTGTCCCGTCAGCGCTTCGTAGAGCACCACCCCGAGCGCCCAGACGTCCGTCTGCACGTCCACCGTCTCGCCCCGGGCCTGCTCGGGCGACATGTAGGCGGCGGTGCCCAGCATCGTGCCGGTCACCGTCAGCCGCGTCTGGTCCGCCAGCGTGGCCAGCCCGAAGTCGACGATCTTCACCTGGCCGTCCTGCGTGAGGATGATGTTGGCGGGCTTGACGTCGCGGTGCACGATCCCCTTCGCGTGGGCCTTCGCCAGTCCCCGGGCGATCTGCAGGACGATGCCCACGGCCTCCCGCGGCTCGAGCGGTCCCCGGGCGAGCCTCTCCTTCAGCGTCTCGCCCTCGTAGCAGGCCATGGCGATGAAGAGCTGGCCCTCCGGCGTCTCGTCGATCTCGTGGATGGTGTAGATGTTGGGATGGTCCAGCGCGGACGCAGCCTGGGCTTCGTGGACAAAGCGGGCCTTGGCCTCGGCGTCGCGGGTCAGCTCCGGCGGCAGGAACTTGAGAGCCACCGGGCGCCGCAGCCGCGTGTCCTCGGCCTTGTAGACCAGCCCCATGCCCCCCTGCCCGAGCTTCTCCAGGATGCGATAGTGGGAGATGGTCCGGCCTATCACCTCTGACTCCAGTGAGTTATGCGTCGGCCTCACCGGAGCAGGAGTGCCACGCCCCGGCTTTGATCATCTTAGCCTGTTCGAGGGATCCGGCACAAGTGAACGATCCCGCCCTGCGCGCCCTCATTCCCACCGCGCCACCGCGCGCAGCAGCGCCGCCGTGGTTCCCGGCTCGCGCTCGCTGTGGCCGGCCGCCTCGACGATGATCAGCTCGGAGCGGGGCAGCTTCTCGTGCAGGCGGTAGGCGAAGAAGGGCGGGCAGATGATGTCGTAGCGGCCGTTGATGAAGGTGATGGGGATGTCGGCCAGGCGGTCGACGTCGCGCAGGATCTGTCCAGGCTCGAGGAAGTAGCCGTGGGACACGTAATGCAGGTCGATGCTGGACATCTGGTGCTGCACCTCGGGCCGAAATCCGGTCACGATCCGGTCGATCGCATCGTCGGGCAGCTGCAGGCTGCCCATCTTGATCTCGTAACGATCCAGGGCGTCCAGAAAGGGCGGCACCACGTGCGGATCGCTATGCGCCAGGAGTTCAGCGAGATAGGGCGGCAAGGGGCGCCGCTCGGGATCGGGCAAAGCCTGCAGCAGCCTCGCATGCTCCTGCGGAAAGAAGAAGGCCGCCCCCTCGTAGTGGAAATCCACCACCTCCGGCGAGCCGTCGAAGATGCCGCGCAGGATCATGCCGCGGACGCTGGCCGGGTGGGTCTCGGCGTAGGCGAGGGCCAGGGTCGAGCCCCAGGAGCCGCCGAAGACGTAGACGGGGCCCAGCTGGAGGTGCTGCCGCAACCGTTCGATGTCCTCGACCAGCAGGGGCGTCGTGTTCTCGCGCAGCTCGCCGGCAGGTCGCGAGCGCCCGGCACCGCGCTGGTCGTGCAGGACGATCAGGAACTTTTGCGGATCGTAGTACTGCTTCAGGCGGTTGTACATGCCCACCCCCGGCCCGCCGTGCAGGACCATGATGGGCGCACCCTCGGGATTGCCGCACAGCTCGTAGTAGATCTCGTGCAGCCCGTCCACCGGGAGGTAGCCGTTCCGGAAAGGAATGGGCACGGGGAAGAGCGCGGGCTCGGCCCGCGGGGCGGCGGCTTCCTGGGCTGCGGCGCTCCAGGCGATCAGCAGGACCAGGCCGACCATGCCCCACGCCGTCTGAGATGAAATCATCTTCATGGCGGATCTCCTTCCGGACATCGCAGGAACAAGGACCGACGAGGGACGGGCATCCTGGATGTACGACCACCGCGACCGCGGGGTTGCGAGGCTTGATCCGTTGCGGGAGGAGATCACTGCAGAGCGCAGGGGGCCGGCGGTCGCGCACGGGTCGGGCGATCGGCAAGAGGCTGGGAGCTGGGGGCCGGCAGCCGGCGATGTCCGGTCAGCCGAGACTGACGGTCACTCCGGACGTCCGGTCAATCGAAGCCGAAGGCCCAGGACGCCTTCTCGAAGTCCTTCTCCTCGACGAACACGACGAAAACGAAGAACCCGAACTCGCTGCCGACGCCGGCGGAAGAGGTGACGTTGATGCCCGCGTTGGCCAGAGTCAGGTGATGGTCGTGCAGGGCGCCGATGCGATCCTCCCCTTGGATCAGGAAGGCCCGCTTGGGACCGTGCAGCTCGACCCCGGCGTCGGACGCCGCCTCCTGGAGCTTCTCGATGCGCTCGGTGATGAAGCGCAGCTCTGTCTGGCCGTCGCCGACGGGCGTGGCCGTGAAGGCCATCAGGTTGATGCCCTTCTCGCTGAGGTGCTCCAGCAGACGCCGTCCCTCACCGGGCCGGTCGCCAACCCGGGCATAGAAGTACTGCACCACGCTGATATGATCCGCCATCCTCGCCTTTCCCTGGTTGCGCCCGCGCCCGTCGCAGGGCGATGAACCCGCGGCGGGCAGACGGACAGGAGTCCCGACCCGGGAATAGTAGTCCTTTCTGGCGCAAAAGAAACCAAATCCGGCGCTTCAGTCCCGGAGCAGGGCCAGCGCCCGCTCGCAGACGGCGTCCACCGTGAAGCCCAGCTCGCGCTGCACGACCTCGCCGGGGGCCGATGCCCCGAAGCGATCCAGGCCCAGCACGTCGCCCTTCTCGCCGACCCAGGCCTGCCAGCCCTGAGTCACGCCGGCCTCGACGGCCAGGCGGGCATGCACCGCCGGGGGCAGCACGCTGATCCGGTACTCCGGCGTCTGCGCCGCGAACCGCTCCCAGCTCGGGACCGACACCACCCGCACCCGGTGCCCCTGTTCCTGCAGTCGCTCCCGCGCCTCCAGGATGAGGGCGACCTCCGAGCCGCTCGCCAGGAGGATTAGCTGCGGGTAGCCGCCCGTCGCCTCGGCCAGCACGTAGGCGCCGCGCCGCAGGTCGGCCGCGGGCGCGAGCCGGCTGCGATCGAGCGTGGGCACGTTCTGGCGCGTGAAGATCAGCGCGGTCGGCCGGTCCCGCGTGGTGACGGCGACGCGCCAGGCCTCGGCGGTCTCGTTGGCGTCGCAGGGGCGGATCACGTCGAGGTTCGGGATGGCGCGCAGGGCCGCCAGGTGCTCGATCGGCTGATGGGTGGGACCGTCCTCGCCCAGGGCGATGCTGTCGTGCGTGAAGACGTAGACGACTTGCAGGCCCATCAGCGCGGCCAGGCGGATCGCCGGGCGCATGTAATCGGAGAACGTGAGGAAGGTGCTCCCGAAGGGGAGGAAGCCGCCGTGGGCCGCCAGCCCGTTGAGGATGCCGCCCATGGCGTGCTCGCGCACCCCGAAGTGCAGGTTGCGACCGCCATGGCTCCAGACGCCGCCGACGGCACCCTGGCGATCGCCGCCCTGGTTGTCGGGATGCTCGAAGTCGCCGAGCCCCGGCAGCAGCGTGTGGGTCGAGGGATTCAGGTCGGCCGCGCCCCCGATCAGCGCCGGCAGCCGGGGCGCCAGCGCCGCGAGCACTTTGCCGCCCGCCACGCGGGTCTTCTCCCCCTTGGCGGAGGCCGGGTAGACCGGTACGTCCGCGTCCCAGCCCTCGGGCAGCTCGCCGGCGATCAGCCGCTCCAGCTCCCGCGCCAGGTCTGGATGCTCCCGGCCGTACGCCGTGAAGCGCTCCCGCCAGGCCGCCTCCGCTCTCTGCCCCTCCTCCTGCCTCTGCCGGAAGCGGGCGCTCACCTCCGCGGGCACCAGGAAGGGCGGTTCGACCGGCCAGCCCAGGTTCTCCTTGGTGAGCCGCGTCTCCTTCGGCCCGAGCGGACTGCCGTGGGCCTCGTAGGTGTCCTGCTTGTGCGGCGAGCCGTAGCCGATGTGCGTGCGAACCTGGATGAGCGAGGGCCGGCGGGTCTCGGCCCGCGCCTCCTCGAGGGCGCGCGCCACCGCGGCCAGGTCGTTGCCGTCGTCGACGGCCAGTACGTGCCAGCCCTGGGCGGCCAGGCGCGCCATGCGATCCTCGGTGAAGGTCAGACCGGTCTCTGCCGACAGGGAGATGTGGTTGTTGTCGTACAGGCAGATCAGCTTGCCCAGGCCGAGGTGGCCGGCCAGCGAAGCCGTCTCGGAGCTGATGCCCTCCATCAGGTCGCCGTCGCTGGCGAGCACGTAGGTATGGTGATCGATCACCGGATGGCCGGGGCGGTTGTAACGCATGGCGAGGTTGGCCTCGGCGATCGCCATGCCGACGGCGTTGCCGAAGCCCTGACCCAGAGGACCAGTCGTGGTCTCGATGCCCCGCGCGGGATCCCGCTCGGGATGGCCGGGCGTGTGGCTGCCCCACTGGCGGAACTGCTGGAGCTGCTCGAGCGGCAGGTCGTACCCGCTCAGGTGCAGCAACGCATAGAGCAGCGCCGAGCCGTGCCCCGCCGAGAGCACGAAGCGATCGCGGTCGAACCAGAGCGGGTGGGTCGGATCGTGCTTCAGAAAGCGCGTCCACAGTGTATAGGCCATGGGCGCGGCGCCCAGCGGCAGGCCGGGGTGGCCGCTGGCGGCCTTCTCCACGGCATCGACCGCCAGGAAGCGGATGCAGTCGACGCACTGGCGGTCCAGCGGGGAAGGGAAAGCCTTCTCGGTATTCTTGCCGGGCATGGGCGGCTCCTTTCTGCATACGGGCAAGAGCGGCGGCCTCTGCAGAGGAACCGCCTCGCATGTCCTCACCGTAATCAGGAAGAAACACCCCGGCAACCGGACCAGCTGGCGGCCCGGGCGGGGAGGAGCTGCCCGCTCGACGACCGGTAATGTCCTCGGATCACCGCCGTTGATCCCAGGGATGCTGGGGGCTTGTCTTCACGGGCGGGAATTCCTTGGCGGGCCGGGGAAGCGCCCGTATGTCGGGTGGAGGACCCTGTGGAAAGCGAGCGAAGCGGTTCATCCCGGACCACCTGTCGGCGGCCTGCCTGTGGTCGCCGCTACGGGGATAGTTTTCGATGGCGTGGTTCCTCTGCATCACCGTCGTGGAGCATCCCAGGAGCAACCAGACAGGCAATGAGACGATTATGCCGACGCCGTGGGACGGGGTCGAGAGCGTCCCCACGGCCGTCCAGATGCCGATCACATCCGCCCGGGGATCGTAGAAGACCACCTTGGCCCGTTGCACGTCCGCGAGCGGGATCGCTTCCAGGCGCGCAGCGGTCAGCACGAACAGGCTGTCCGGTCCCAGGGCCAAGAACTCGCCGGCGATCTGCCGTCGCTGGCTGCCGGCCTCTTGCTTCACGATGATCCAGGCGCCGTAGGCTTCCTGGCCTCCCGCCCTTGCCTCCGGCAGCCAGGCATCCGGCGCACCAGTCCCGGCGCAGCCGGTGACCAGGGCGATCGCGGCGCCGGTCAGAAGCGCTCGGCCCAGCTTTCTAGCGCATGACCGCATAGCGGCTCCCCCAGAACTGGGACTCCATGTCAGGTTCCATCTCCTTGAACGCCGGCGCCAGCATCCGCAGGGCGAGATCCGGCCGGCCCAGGAGCAGAGCGGCCAGCCCGGGATTCTCCTCGGCCAGCCACTCCTCGCGCATCCACTCCAGGTAGTAGCCCCGGCTTTCCAGGAACGGCTCCCAGGTGTCAGGAGCAGGCGGCAGATCATAGACCAGCGTGAAGCGGTCCCCCGGCAGCGTGACCAGCGTCCTCGCCTCGTCGGTCAGCCGTTGCAGGGCCCCGGGATCCTCGACCCCGTCCCTGAGCACCCGGATCGGCGGCAGGCGGACCGGCCGCACCTCGTCACCGAGCACGGCCAGGGCAACCTGGTCGAGACGCCAGTTCCCCTTGGTCAGGCGCAGCCGCAGCACCACGCAACCGGACGGCAGCGGCGGCAGGAGCAACAGGTGGGCGTTGGTAGCCAGCGGGCCGGTCTCTCCCACCTCACCAGCCTGATACCACCCGCCATGGCCGTCGGGCACGAAGACCTCGATCCTGCCCAGCAGCGCGCCCACGGACGCGCCGTCCCGACCGTCCCGACCGTCCCGCGTTCCGGCCCGCGCCAGGACCGGAGCGGCCTGCTCGCCGAGATAGGCCAGGCCCTGGTAGAAGAGAAAGGTGCTCAGCAGCGAATGCCGCGCCGCCACCAGCAGGCCCAGCCGACTCTCCGGTGTCCCCGTGAACTCGAGCTCGATCATCTCCCGGGTGCCCAGGTAGCTCGAGTCCGCAGCGCTGCAGCGCTCCCGGCCGTCGCAGGCGGCCAGCAGAGCCCGACAATCCCCCTCGGGCCCCGTGCAATGCGCCGGGGACAGCAGCTGCCAAGCCTGCCAGAAACGTCCGTCGCAGGTGGCCAGGACCCGGCCTCCGGGCGGACGCGGGGCCAGCAGCAGGTCCACGTGCCGGACGACGTGCGTCTCGAGCGCCTCGTTGGTCATGAGGACCTCCAGGCGGGGACCGCGCGGCCGGCAGCGGTAAAAAGCGTCCACATCCGTCGCCTCGAGAGCCGGCGCCACGCTGGCCGAGAAGCCCTCGGCCTGCAGGATGGGCGTGGAATCGCCGGAGGCATAGAAGGTCGGACAGGAACCGAAGCAGGCCTTCGGATTCGAGATGCAGTAGATCGTCCCGGCCAGCGAGGCGACAGTCACGACCGCCATGGCGCCGATCGCCGGCGAGGTCTGCACGACGTTCGTCTCGAAGATGGCCACCGAGTCCACCGGCACGTCGAACCAACCCTCATCCACGGTCCGGCGCGCGGCATCCAGCAGAACGCCCTGGCCGGTGACCACCCTCAGCCCCTCGTCCGCCCGCCAGGAATCCAGGACGTAGACCCCGCCGCCGGGCAGATGAGCCTTCAGGTACGGGGAGCGGCGGTCGAGAGACGTGAAGTTTACGGGGTCGGTCAGGTTCCGCTTCTGCACCTTGACCGCGCAGCCGCCCAGGATCAGGAGCAAGACGCCCGCGCCGAGAACCACCGGGCCGCAGCGGAAGGACAAGATCTTGATTCCTCTCATGGCGCCCCCTCAGTGAAGCCCCTCCGGAACCCATGGCCAAGTAGCCGGCAAGGAACAAGTCGGGTGCCAGTGGCGGACGACCGCGGCTTCAAATCATAACACATTCAGGGACAAGAGATTGTGGGACCCGAGGATTGCAGGAGAGCCGTCGGCGAGGACGGCCAGCCATCAGGTATGACGCCTCCGCCATACAGGCACGTGTCGATTCGTGCACAGCTGCCAGACGGCGACAACGGCGGGATTTCACGCGGCTTCAGGGCAGTGCTCGCGACGGCGGCGGCGGACCGGCGTCCTCGCGCTTCTCGAAGGTCTGATAGGGCAACGCCTCGAACACGCGCTGGTAGCTGCGCTCGAACCAGGCGCCGAACTCGCCCTCGCAGATCCGCGGCAGCAGGCGTCGGGGCAGCGAGATGTAGTCGGGCTGGAGCATCACGACCTGTTCCGGAATCTCCACCTGCTCCCGCCGCCGCCGGTTCAGGTCGAGGATCTTCCGGGAGACGATGCCCGCCATGTCCTCGACGTGCCGATCGGCCAGATACCCGATCAGACCCATTTCCATCACCAGCAAGGTCTTCTGCGGCTCGACCGTGGCCAGGAAGCAGCCTGTGCGTCCATGGCTCCGACGCAGCAACCCGTAGTAGGGCAAACGGTCCACGTGCCAGACCAGATAGGAGCCCAGGCCCAGCGTCAGGGCCAGACCGGGGACCATGACCTGCACGAGGCGCCGGGCCGTCATCTCCCGTAGCGGCCAGCGAGCTGACAGCCCAAGGAGGACGGAGGCACCGTGCGTGCCGACGACGACCAGGGCCAGTCCCGGAGGGATGGCGTACCAGCTGGGCCATGGTGCGCCGCGCCCGATGACGAAGAGCAGAACGTAGAGGATGAAGAAGAGGCTCCAGTCCAGATCGCGCCCGCGCTCCCGCCACAGCTTCACTGTGCCGAGGATGAAGAACGCGAGGGGCAGGATCATCCAGCCAGGTCCCAGCAGGTTCTTGACGGTGCCCACGCGCCCTATCACTCCCTTGTAGGGCAGGAGGGTGAAGGCCTTCAGCACCTCCTGGACATGCAGCAGCAGACCCTCGCGGCCCCAGAGGGCCGTGATCCAGCCGCTCTTGGCCAGGGCGTTCTGGGGAATCGGCGTTCCGAAGTACAGGACGCAGAAGATCGCCCATGACCCGAGGATCGCCAGGCACGGCAGCAGGAGCTGCGGCCTCGGCTTCTCGTGGCGGCGCATCCGGCCCAGCAGCACGCTGGCGATCCAGATCGTCCCTTCCGGTCGAACCAGCGCCGCCAGTCCCATCATGGCCGAGGCACCCGCGTCCCGCCCCCGATCCAGGAGGCTCCCCGAGAGCAGGAGCAGGAGGACGAACAGCGTGGTCTCCATGCCGGAGTTGGTGTTGTCGGCGAAGGGCAGGTACATGCAGAAGGCCACCAGCGGCAACAGGCGCAGGAAGGCGGGCCGGAGATGCACCCGCCCGGCCAGCAGGCGCGCCGCCCAGGCCATGAGCAGGATATTGATCCCGGTCACCAGGTAGCCGATCCGCGTCCCGGCCTCTCCCAGGACCCCACGCCCCAGCTGCCACAGGAATCCCAGCCAGACGATGTAGAAAGGAGGTGCTCCGAGCACACGCTCGCCGGGGTTGTAGACCATGCCCCGGCCGAGGAACAGGTTGCGGCCGTAGCGCAGAGTGATGTAGGCATCGTCGATGAGGGTTCCCCTCGCCAGGAACATCATCAGCAGGCGAAACGCGATTCCGGCCAGGATGACAAAGAGGATGGCCTTGCTTGCACTCCGCTCGGCGCCGGGCGCAGGAGCGTCCCTCGGCATCAGTTCCACTTGCTTCTCCATACACGAAGAAATGCAGCTACCCAGCCCTGTCCCGCCCAATTCACGGGACGTGTGCCTGACAACCCAGGCTGGCTGATGTTGCTATGGGCGAGATATGAGCGATCATAAAATGTGTGTTCAGAACTCGATTGTAGCATACCTGACCGGCTCGCTGTCAGGATTATTGGAAGGAGATGCCATGAGCACGATCACCAGCCGCGAGATCCGCCTGGCCGCCAGGCCCGAGGCGCTGCCCACCGCGGATACCTTCGAGCTGGTCGAGGTCCCGGTGCCCGAACCCGGCGATGGACAGCTCCAGGTGCGCAACGTCTGGATGTCGGTGGATCCTTACATGCGGGGTCGCATGCGCCAATCGAAGAGCTACGTGCGCCCGTACGAGATCGGCGAGCCGCTCGGCGGCGGCTGCGTGGGCCGGGTCGTCGCCTCGCGTCACGCGGACTTCGCCCGGGGGGACTGGGTCCTGGCCGACCATGGCTGGCGGGAGTGGTGGACCGGCGGCGTCGACGGCGTGCGCCGCATCGATCCGGAGCTGGCCCCGCCGCAGAGGTACCTGGGCGCCCTCGGCATGCCGGGCATGACCGCCTACGTGGGGCTGCTGCACATGGTGAAGCTGCAGGAGGGCGAGTCCGTCCTGGTCTCGAGCGCCGCAGGGGCCGTGGGCTCGGTGGCCTGCCAGATCGCGAAGCTCAAGGGCTGCCGCGTGACCGGCATCGCCGGCGGCGAGGCCAAGTGCGCCTGGCTGCGCAACGAGCTGGGCCTCGACGTCGCGATCGACTACAAGCAGGAGCGCAACCTGACCGTGGCCCTGCGCCGCGCCTGCGCCGACGGTATCGACGTCTACTTCGACAACGTGGGAGGCGACACCCTCGACGCCGCCCTCCTCCACATGCGCGACCACGGCCGCATCGCCCTCTGCGGCATGATCAGCCAGTACAACGACCCCCAGCCCCCTCCCGGCCCCCGCTTCCTCATCGCCGCCGTCACCAAGCGCCTCACCCTCCGCGGCTTCATCGTCCGCGACCACCTCGACCTCCTCCCCACCTTCCAGCACGATATGGCCAAATGGCTCAACGACGGCCTGATCAAGGTCCGCGAAACGGTCTTCGACGGCCTCCAAAACGCCCCCAGGGCCTTCCTCGCCCTCTTCAGCGGCGCCGGCACCGGGAAGGTGCTGGTGAGACTGGGACCTGACGATCTGCCCTGAACCAGGCTCCTCCCCGGCTCGCAGGTTCGAGTCCCGACCGGGGAGCCAGTTGTTTTTACTCGGAAAAGTCTCTCTCGGACCGGTGGATCCGCCC
>CAZGEC010000052.1:0-19218 GCA_964524645.1 uncultured Fibrobacteraceae bacterium
GGGTCCACGAGCACTGGAACAACCCGGTGGACAGGCTCTACAGCCGGAACCTGGGCACGGGCGACGGCATCGAGCTCGTGCGCGTGGGTCCCCTGACCGGCGTGCCGTCCGCCGGCCCGGCGCGCCCGGTCGCCTCCTACAGCTATCCGAATCCCTTCAACCCCCGCACGCTCATCCACTTCGAGCTGCCGCGGAGCGAGCCGGTCCGGCTCACGATCCACGACGCAAGGGGCGCCCGGGTGGCCTGCCTGCATCACGGCACGCTCGCGGCCGGTCCCCACGAGGTGGGCTGGGACGGCCGGGACGATCGGGGGCGCGCGCTGCCCTCCGGCGCCTACTTTTACCGCCTCACCGCCGGGACCGCGACGCAGACCGGCAGGATGCTGTTGCTGAGATAGCGGAAGTTGCGACACGTGATGTGATCGCGTCAGCGGTAACTGGCTTTGACCTCGCCCCAGCTCGCCTGCACCGTGCGCTGCGGCTGTCCCACGAAGGGCTCGTACAGCACACAGGCCTGGATCTCGGGATCGTCGTGCCCGTCCCAGATCCAGGTTGCGATCTCCGCGCCGTTCGTCGTTCCCCAGTCGTTGTACCTCATATCCAGCGTCCGGGGCGGCGTCTGCGTGTAATACTCGAGGTGCACCAGCTCACCGTCGCCACGCAGGATCCGGTTGCCCTGCAGTCCGACCGCGGTCTTCGAGAAGATCAAGGTCGCCTCGCTCCCCCCGGAGAAGACGTTCCCGCTGCCCTCGACCTGGGACGGACCGGTGGCCGCGAGGCTGCAGTAACCGTCGCCGGCGTCGAGGACATTGTTGCTGAGGTGGACGGAGGCCCCGCAATCCAGGACCATGGCACCCCAATGGCTATGAACCACCTGACAGCTTTGGACGACGGCTTGGATGTGGATGAACTGCATGGCGATGCCGACATCGCCGAACTCGGAATCCTGGACCCGGACCAGGCTGGCCCCCGAGCTGGCAATCCCCTTGCCCATGTCCCGGAACCAGCACTTGGCGATCGTGGCGTCGCTATGGAATGAGGTGTAGATCCCGCAACGCATCGCCTGGAAGAAACACCCCGTCACGGCCAGGTGATATCTGTCCTGATGGTCGATCCCGAAGCCGCAGTCGCGGATTTCGCAGTCGATGACCTCGACATCCGCGGCCAGATGCATGCCGAAGTAGCCGCCCTCGACGGTCAGATCACGGACCAGGAACGTCGAGACGGAGGATCCCGTCATGACTCCGGCAGGTCCATCAGGGGAAGTGTCGGGCGTGTCCGGCCCCAGGATGGTCCACCTCGGCCCGGCACCCACGACCGTCAGGTCGTCGACCGTGACCGCGAGGTAGGTCGGCTTGGGCCAAAAAACCTTGCTTCGAGGTGGCGGGAAGAGCGTCGTCTCCGTGTAGTGTCCGGGCCCGATGCGGATCGTATCCCCCGGCGCGGCGGCGTCCACGGCCGGTTGAACGGTGACATAGTCCCCGGAACCATCCCTTGCCACGCGCCACGTGCGAGCGTCCGCATCTCTGCCGCAGGCCACCTGCACGAGGAAGGCGATCGTCAGGATCAGGCCGCTGGATGGCGATGGTCCAGTCCGTGAGCTGAACATGATGGGCCCCAGGTGGCCGCTGAATTCTACCAGATGCTATAGATTTTGATGTTCAGCTTACCACATGGCGGCATAGCGGGGCAACTTGACCCTCGCTCGGCTCTCGACGGCTTGCCTCTTGAAATCGGCCACCAATGCGGAGCGCCACCCCCGCCGGGGGTGGCGCTACGGTTGTCGCCGACGGCTCGGTGAACGAGCCCTCTAGAACATGTAGACGAATTCGTGCATCGCTCCCCCGAAATCCTCGAGCATGAGACGGACGATTCCGTGCTCGGCGCCGTAGGCCTGGTGGAAGACCCGGCGAATGGGGGTCAGGTCGAAGACGATCCTCTTCAGAAAGTGAGCGTCGCACATCTCGCCCAGATCGTCGTGCTGCAACAGGAGCCGCGCCTGCACCGGATCGGATTCCATGAAGCCCCCCACCATGAACAGGGCGAAGGGATGGTCCGGCTGACAGCCCGAGTAGCCCACGTTCAGGACGATAAGATCGCCATCGAGGTGCCCGCCCACGAACTCCCAAGGTGCCTGGTATAGGGAATCCGGCGGGGCGTTCAGCAGGATCACCGGCGGGTAGGGGCCGCCGGACCCGGGCAGGCCGACGCCGAACATCGCGGTCAGGTAGCTCACGGGCTGACCGTCCTCGTCCGCGGTCAGCAGCACTTCGAGCGGATTGGGCGTCGTGTAGATGGGAGCCACCGGACCGGGGGTGTCGGCGAACAGACGCAGGCTATAGAGCCCCGGCTGCGTCACGACGAAGCTGAACGCGCCCTGCGGGCCCGCCACCACCTGCCGGACCTCGTTGTCCGGTCCGGTCACGGTCAGATGGCAGGGATATGGATAGAAGGGCTCGTTGCGCGTGTGGATCCCGTCGAGGTTCAAGTCGTGCCAGATCCCGCCGGCGATGCGCGGCAGGTCCGGGACCAGCGAGAAGACGGCCTGCGCGCCGAAGGAGAAGCTGACCAGGTCCGGCACATGGAAGATCCAGGTCTTGACGCCGGAGGTCTCCTGGGGCTCCAGCACGTTGTCGCCGCCCAGCAGCCCCATGTAATTGAAGACGTAGGCTCCGTCGGGGCCGACGCTCGGGTCGGTGACGGGCATGATCTGATCGTCCGCATTGGTGACGGTCACGGTGTACGGGAAGAACCCGTCCAGCAGGACCATGGCCGGCCCGTAGAGCGGCTCCTCGCCGAGGTTGCGCAGGGCCACGTCCAGGGACACCAGCTCGGATTCGCTGTCGATCTGCAGGTTGCTGCCGATCAGGGCCACCCGCACGGGCTCCAGCCCGCCGGGGGGCGGTTGGGTGAGCGTCTTGAGCACGAAGGTGCCCGCCCCGGGATCCAGCTCGCCGCCCAGCATGGCTGCGCCCTGCTGCGAGTCGGAGGGTTGCGGACCGCTGGAATCGGAGCAGCCGCTCGCCAGCAGCGCCAGCAGCCCCAGCAGCATCAGGATCAACGGACAGGCGGAACGGGCGGGGGTCTTCGCGAGAGGCCAGGCCATGATCACGCCTCCTGGTGGGGTGGGACTCCGACCTGATTCAGGGGCGTACGGGGATCCGCCTCGTCACGGTCCGGGGATCCCGCTCATGATTGTACGACATGCCACGACCCGTGAAAAGAGGTCGACATGCCGGCCTCAGCGAACCAGGTTGAGCTTGCTCACGAAGTACTGCGGCGATCCCCCGCCGGTCACCGTCAGACGCGCCAGGTAGACCCCGCTGGGCACCGGTCGGCCCCGGGTGTCCCGGCCGTTCCAGACGACGGAGCCCTCGCCGGCCGGCTGCTCTCCGAGAGGCAGCCGGCACACGAGCCTTCCCCGCGCGTCGTAGAGGTCATAGACCACCGTCCCCGGGCGGGCCAGGATCCAGCGCAGGTTCACCGCCGGGTTGGCGGGATTGGGCACCGGCGGCAGCGCGGTCGTGACCGAGGGTGAGCCGGCGGGCGCGGCGCTGGTGCCGCCGACCTGCGGGCCCTCCAGGTAAGCTCCAGGCTCACCGGGCAGGGTTACGTACTGGAGCGCCTCGTTGACGAAGACATAACGATGACGGTAGAGACCCGCCTCCGGCAGCATGACCTCGCAGCGGTAGAGGCTGCCGTCGCTGCAGTCGGGATCGTCCGTGGTCATCACGTGATCGGTCCAGGTCCCGCTGGCGGGCGACCAGATGCTCAGCCGCGAGGACAGGCTGGGCCACTGCCCCTCGGGATCACTGTAGACCACCGTGAAGCTGAAGGTGCCTCCGGCCGGGCCCGGGTCGGGAACGCAGGCGGGATCGCTCAACACCGGCGGCTGGTCGATCACGGGCGTCACCACCGGCCCCTCGTAGTGATCGAGCGGGGGGCCCGGGAGGCGGACCACCTGCTCGTGCTCGTTCATGAAGTTGAAGCGGTACCGGTAGGTGCCCGTGTCGGCGAGGGCCAGCGAGAGGGTGAAGAGGGCCCCGTCGGCGTACGTGGTATCCGCCGAGTTCATGGGCTGGTTCGCCCAGATCCCGCTGACGGGATTGCAGAGCGTGACGGCGGCGGTGGTCGGCGCATCGTCCTCGGCGTCGGTGTAGACGACGCTCCAGGTGAAGACCTGGCCCACCTCGCCGGTGGAGGGCTCCAGGGTCGGTTCGCTGAGCACCGGCTCGTTGTTGGGCGGCAGGCACTGATAGGTCCAGGCCCCGAATCCGCAGCCGCTGTCGTAGGCGATCCAGAAGTAGCCGCCCAGCCCGCCCCAGTGAGGTCCCCAGGAGTTCTTGACCAGCCAGGCCAGCAGCTCGTCGTCGTAGCCGACGATGCAGACGGCGTGACCCTCCCCGGTGCTGGGCGAACCATAGGCGCTGTAGACACCGGTGTCGTACCACACGAAGTTCTCGTGCACGTCGAAGGTGGTCACCAGGGGCCCCTCGTCGACGGCGGCGTTGATGGTGGCCACGTCGATGTTGCCGAAGGTCACGTGATCCCATTCGCCCAGGAAATGCAGCCGCTCGGCGATGTCGGGACAGGCCGCGGCGCAGGGGACGGCGTCGCTGGCCTGGTAGGGGAAGCAGGCCTCGTCGCAGATGCCGTGGTCCTGGATGAAGTCGAGGGCGTCCCCGACGAGTCCGCCGCCGCAGCCCCCGATGCCGACGCCGCAGGACAGGACGTGCTGCTCGGCGAAGTCCAGGTCGAGCTGATCGGGCACGCCGGAGGCGATCATCCAGTGCGACTCGAAGGCCGCCACCGAGCCGAAGATCCAGCAGGAGCCGCAGCTTCCCTGGTTGCGCACCGGGGTGACCCAGTTGCCGCCGTGATCCCGCCAGTCCAGCGCCACGGGCGACAGCTTGCCGGCCGGCGGCAGGATCGGACCCTCCCACGTCACGACGGGCGGCGCGCCGCAGAGGGCCAGCCACTGCTCGCGGGGCAGCAGCGCGATGGGGTTGGGGGCCGCGTGCCAGCGCAGGCCCAGGCGGGCGATGTTGGCCTGCACCCGCGCCAGCTCCAGCACCTGGGCCGGCGTGAGATCGGGCGAACTGTCGGCCGCCGCGGCCGGCGCCGCCGAGACGAGACAGGCGACCGCGAGCAGCAGGCAGGCCGTCAGACCGGCCGATGCGAAACGCAATTCATGCCGCATGAGGATCCCCTCGTTGCGAAGCGCCGGCGGAGGAAGTGCGACACCCGTCCCCCGCCGGCTCCTGTTTGTCGACCCGCCTGCCGCGGGCTCCGGCTCACTTGAGCAAGGTCAGTTTCTGCATCGCCGTGCGATCCGCCGTGAGCAGCCGGCAGTAGTAGACCCCGCTCGGCACCGGCCGGCCGCCGTCGTCCCGGCCGTCCCAGATCTCCTCGTGCACCACCGCCGGCAGCCATCCGTCGAAGAGCGTCCGCACCCGCCGGCCCGCCAGGTCGTACACCTCCAGCTGCACCCGTCCCGCCCGCGCCACCTCGAACCGCAGGTGCGTCGCCGGGTTGAACGGGTTCGGGTACGCCGCATGCAGCACCGTGACGGCCGGGGCACCGCTCGTCACCGTCACGGCCACCTCGTCGCTGCGCCCGACCTCGGCGCCGCCGGCGACGATTGCATAATGATAGCGCAGCACCGTGCCCTCAGGGAAGCCGGCGGCCGGATCCTGGTAATCGACCCGACCCTGCCAGCCGCGTAGGGGAACCGCTGTCAACCGCCGGGCCTCCCCGTCACCGACCCGGCGATACACGTGGAATCCCTCCAGCAATGCCTCCTCCTCGTACTCCCAGCTCAGAAACACTCCCGCTCCCTCTACCCGGGCCGTCAGGGGCCCGGCGGAGACGGCCACGATGTAGTTCGGGTAGGCGAGGGCCACGGGCACGTCCTCGCTCCCCGACGAGATGTTGAGCGGAATGACATGGTCCGGATCGAGGGGATCCACGTAGGTCGGGGAGCCGGGAATCGCGGGATTGCTGCCGGGGTGGATGTAGAACTGCGTCACCATGTTGGTCGCCGGCTGCAAGAAGTGTACCGAGGCCAGGATCACGGCCGGGGACCAGGGCAGCGGCACGCCCCCGAGATCCACGGCGAAGCAGGGCACTTCGTCGGCGTTGAGGGCCTGGCCCATCAGCTCCCAGGTCGGCTCCAGCGCGTCGCCCACGATCACGACGCAGCACTCCCATCCTGCAATGCCGGCCTCGCACGTGGGATTCAGGATCAACAGATATGCCAGAACCTCCTCCATGTCCTCATAGGTTTGCAGCTCGTTGGATTCCCCGGCCGGGTCGAAGTAGATGCCGATGACGTCGTCGGAAGGCAGCGGCGGCAGGCCGATGCCGTAGCAGGACATGGGGGCGCAGATCTCGGTGCCGAGCGTGATCTCGCAGCTGTCGGGCCCCTCCACCGTGGGTGCGAACCTCACGACAACATGATGCCCTTCCCCCGGAGACAGCTCGAAAGCGCCGCCGCCGCCGGCGACCTCGAAGTCCTCGCAATCCTCGCTCACGAAGCCGCTGATCGCTCCCTCACCGGTGTTGAGGATGTCGAAGCTCCTGACGAGCGTCTCGCCCACGACGATCTCCCCGAAATCGAGTAGGTCCGGCTGGAGTGTGCAATCGTGCACGGGCTCCACCCCCACGCCGCGGCAGACCAGGTCGTTGCAGATTCCCTCGATGGGCAGGACGCAGTCCGTTGCGCCCACCTCCGTGGGGGCGAAGCGCACCGTCCAGCTGGCCGTGGTCACCACGGTGAAGGGGCCGCCGCCCCCGACCACCTGGAAGTCGCCGCAGCCGCCCGCCAGGTTGCCGACCAGCGTCCCGCCGGGGGAGCTGATGGTGAAGCTGCGCTCGGCAGACAGCCCCAGCAGAACCTCGCCGAAGTCCAGCGTGTCCGGCTCCACCTCGCAGCAAACGTAGCCGGGTGTCCCCCCGCTGCCGCCATTGCCGGTGAGCACGAGGGGCGAGCAATCCGGGATGGCGAAGGTCTCCCACCGCGTGTAGCCGCAGTACTCCTGGGGCGCGAAGCGCGCCACGACTCTCAGGGACTCCCCTGGCGCCAGCAGAAAATCATACGGTGCCGAGTACTCGGGGAAGAACCAGGGTGGGTTGGTGTCATACGGGATGCGCCCACTGAAGTACGTGGTGCCAACGTTGCAGATGATAAACGACAGGTCCCGGTGCTCTCCGGGCAGGACGTAGTCGAAGTCCAGCTCCGGGGGATCGAACCGGCACACGGCCTGTCCGGCATCCGCGGTGCAGGGAACCGTCGCGAAGGGCTCGCCGCAGGCGGACAGGACGACCTCTCCGGCGTAGTATCCGGGAGCGGGCGGCGTGATCCTCACGGTCAGGTGCAGGGCGGTCTCGGTGTAGACCACGCGGAAATCGAGAGCGGTCGTGGGTTCGGCGGAGCCCAGGCGGATCGTGTATCCCTCCCCCGTGATCTGCGCGGAGCCCACCATGGTGGTGGGCGCGGAGTTCGGCAGGAGGAGGGTCCGCTGAGTGGTCGTGCCCACCTCCACCCGTCCGAAGTTGAGCACGGTGGGCTCAGGGTCGGCCCAGACCAGGCTGTGCTGCGGGTCGTCGTTGATGGTGGCCACCGGCCGCATCTCGCAGTCGGTGGGCCAGAACATCGGCAGTAGATGGCTGGGATCGTCGCCCGCCGCGTAGACCGGTGTGTAGGGAGGGCCGGGGATCGAGGGGATGTTCATGGGGTGCACGTAGATCTCGACCTCGGTGGTCGGATCAGGCACGAAGAGCGTGCAGGTGGCCAGCAGGATGGCCTCGCTCCAGGGCATTGGAGTATACATCCCCACCACGAACTCGGGCGGCGTGGTGATGTTCAGGGAATTGTTTCCCGCCAGGACCCACGAGTACGCTGTTTCCTGGCTGGCCAGGACGTCCACCGTACATTCCCAGCCTGCGACGCCGGACGGCTCGCTGGCGTTCAGCAGGAGCAGGTAAGCCGTCACCTGCTGATTGGATGTGCTCGTGGTGGTTTCGTGAAGCGAGCCGGAGGTGTCGAACCAGACCCCGAGCACGTCCTGGGTCTGGGCGGCGGCGGGTCCCCAGGCGGCGCAAAGCACGACAAGAAGCGCAGCGAGCGCCGCCCGCGCAAAACAGAGTATACGTTTCATGATCATGCCTCGGGAAAGGCCGGGCAGCGACGGAAGAGGCCGGCGCGGGATGGCGGCCGACCTGCGGCACCGGCCTCTCCGGGAGACCCGGCGGCCTGGGATACGCAGAGGATCAGGTCGTCCGCATCCAGATTCTATCAGATCGAAAGGCCGCAATCAAAAAGTTGTGCCGCGGAGATTGTGTTTTCTCGATGGAGAGCGGGATTTGCCACATGAAGCTCGCCAGAATGGAATCAAAAGATCAAACAACCAGCCTATCGGGGGCCGAAACACAATCTCCGCGGCACAACCATCGCATCGGGCTCCTCCATGGGCTATATTCGCCGGGACGATTCGAGGATTCGCCTCTTTCGCCCCACGACCCGAACCGGGAGGTCCTCCTTGCGTACCCCGGCCCTCCTCCTGCTGGCCTGCGCAGCCGTTCCGTGCTGGCTCGCCGCCTCGAGCACCCTGGCCGCCGATCCCGCGCCGACCCACGCGTGCGATCCCACCCAGTGCCCGCACCATGCCCAGGCCGATGCGCCACCGCACCCCTTTTCCGTTCACGACATGCTGGCCATGAACCGGATCAGCGATCCGCAGGTCTCGGCCGACGGGCGGTGGGTGGCCTTCACCGTGCGCGTCACCGATCTGGAGGCCAACCGGGGCCGTACCGACATCTGGCTGGCCCGAACCGACGGCAGCCGGACGCGCCGGTTGACCACCGATCCGGCCAACGACTCGAACGCGCGCTGGGCTCCCGACGGCTGGATCTACTTCCTGTCGACCCGCTCCGGCACCAGCCAGGTCTGGAAGATCGATCCCCTGGGCGGCGAGGCCTGCCAGGTCACCGATCTGCCGCTGGAGGTGGCCAACCTGGAGATCGCGCCCCAGATCGAGAGTCTGGTCTTCTCGCTGGACGTCTATCCCGGCGCCACCATCGCCAGGACCGTGGAGATGGACGCGGAGAAGGCCGCCGCCCCGGCCAGCGGTAAGATCTACGACGAGCTCCTCTTCCGGCACTGGGACACCTGGGAGGACGGCAAGCGCTCCCACGTCTTCGTCCGCAAGCTGAGCGGCTGCGACGATACGGTGCGCGATCTCGTGCCCGACCTGGACGCTGACACGCCGACCCACCCCTTCGGCGGCAGCGAGGACTTCGACGTCAGCCCCGACGGCTCGACCCTGGTCTTCGCCGCCAAGGTGCTGCCCGGCAGCGAGGCAGCCTGGAGCACCGACGACGACATCTGGGCCGTGCCCACGGGCCGACCCGAGAAGCCGCGCTGCCTGACGGAGGCAAACGAGGCCTGGGACGGCGAGCCGCACTTTTCCCCCGACGGGCACTGGCTGGCCTACCTGGCCATGGCTCGTCCCGGCTACGAGGCCGACCGCACCCGCATCGTGCTGCTCGACCTCGACAGCGGCGAGCGACGCGTCCTGACCGAGGACTGGGACCGCAGCCCTCACGGACTGGCCTGGTCCACCGACGGCAAGACCATCTACTGCACGGCCGCGAACCTGGGCCAGAATTCCATCTACGCCGTGGAGATCAAGAGCGGTAAGGTCAAGGAACTGTTGAAGATGGGAACCAACGGCTCGCTCCGGCCGTTCGCGGGCCGGCTCCTCTTCACCCAGCACAGCCTGAAGTCGCCGGTCGAGCTGTTCACCATCAAGCCGAACGGCAAGGGACTCGAGCAGATCACCGATCTCAACGGCGCGAAGCTCACCCGCTGCCTGATGGGTGAGCCGGAGCAGTTCAGCTTCCCAGGCTGGAACGGCGAGACCGTCTGGGCCTACGTGGTCAGACCTTACGACTTCAGCGAGGAGGAGGCGGCCTCGGGCAAGAAATGGCCGGTCGCCTTCCTGGTGCACGGCGGCCCGCAGGGCAGCTTCGGCAACGACTTCCACTACCGCTGGAATCCCCAGGCCTACGTCGGCGCGGGGTTTGCGACCCTGGCCGTGGACTTCCACGGGTCGACCGGCTACGGGCAGGAGTTCACCGACGCGATCCGCAACCACTGGGGCGATCGGCCGCTGGAGGATCTGGAGAAAGGTCTCGCCGCCGCCCTGCAGCGCTACCCCTGGATGGACGGCGACCGCGTGGTGGCCGCCGGCGCCAGCTACGGCGGCTACATGATCAACTGGATGCACGGCCAGCCCTTCGCCGACAGGTTCAAGGCCTTCGTCACCCACGACGGCAACCTGGACGAGCGCATGGCCTACTTCGACACCGACGAGCTGTGGTTCCCCGAGTGGGAGCACATGGGGGTGCCGTGGGATCCCGGCAGCGGCTACAACAAGCACAATCCGGTGGACTACGTGCAGAACTGGCACGTTCCGACGCTGGTCGTGCATGGCGCCCACGACTACCGCGTCGTCGAATCGCAGGGCTTCTCCACCTTCACCGCCCTGCGCCGCCGCGGCGTGCCCGCCCGCCTGCTCTACTACCCCGACGAGAGCCACTGGGTGCTCAAGCCCCAGAACTCCATCCAGTGGCACGACGAGGTCATGAGCTGGCTGCGTAAATGGATCGAGTGAGACCGCGACCATCGACGCGGCAGGGAGGGCCTTCCCCCGGGGAGGTCCTCCGTGCGTGACGGGGCGGCTCGCGGACCGGACCGCCCCCGGAAACGACCTCAAGTCGAAAATAACGGGTCCACGGCGCACGGAACTTGCATCGGGATCGGCCAGATCCAGGCACCCGAATCCTCGGAGGGCTCATGAAGTCCCGGACCGACCCTGACCAGTCATCGCCGGCCGCGTCGCCGCATCCCGCCGTGCCCGGCGGGGACCGTGTCGCCACCAAGAACGAGAGCTACGATCTGCTCACCTTCGCCGTCATGAAGCGGGCCCTGGGACCTCGCGCCAATTGCGTGGACGTTGGCTGCCATCTGGGCAGTGTCCTGCGCGTCATGCTGCACGTGGCCCCGCAGGGTGAGCACCATGCTTTCGAGCCCCTCCCTGGGCTGTTCGCGCGGCTGGAGCGGGATTTCGGCCGCCTGCCCAATGTCCATCTCCACGAGCTGGCCCTGAGCGATGCCCCCGGCACCGTCTCCTTCCAGCACGTGACCACACACCCGGCCTACAGTGGATTCCGGGAGCGTCGGTACCCCCGGGGTGCAGAGCGGCAGGAGATCACGGTGCGCCGGGCTCGTCTGGACGAGGTGCTGCCGCGAGAGCTTCCCGTGAACTTCGTGAAGATCGACGTGGAGGGGGCGGAGCTGGAGGTGCTGCAGGGCGCCGCCGACACCCTGCGCCGGCATCGGCCCCTGGTGGTCTTCGAGCACGGGCTGGGTGCGGCCGATTTCTACGGCACCGATCCCGGCTCGGTGCACGACCTGCTGGTGTGCGACTGCGGCTTACAAGTCTCCCGGCTGGAGAACTGGCTTCTACGCGGTCCGATCCTGGGGCGCACGGCCTTCTGCGAGCGGTTTCAGCGCGGTCTCGATTACTACTTCCTGGCCCACCCGCCGCGCGGCTAGGGTCGCGAACCGGCAGCTCCGGGGCCGGTCGGCCGGCCGATCGCCCCGGTCCCGTTGCAGGGAATCCCACACTCTGCTATCAAGACAGCATGAAGACGGCGCGCGGGGAATGGCTTGACCACACCGGAGACGCAGGCCTGCGGGTCTGGGCCGCGACGCTGCCGGACCTGCTGGTCACCTGTGCCGCGTACATGATGCGTTCCATCTGCCCCGCGGGCGAGATCCGGTCGCGGACGACGCGCCAGGTGGTCGTCGAGGGCCACGATTTGGTGGAGCTGCTCGTGCGCTGGCTGAACGAGATCAACACGCTGGGGAGCCTGCACCACGAGCTGTACATGGACTTCCGGATCACCCTGCTGGATCTCGCGGGCGCCCCGCCCCATCATCTGCAAGGTGTGGTGCGGGGTGAGCCGATCGATCCGGAGCGCCATCATCCGGAACGGGAGATCAAGGCTGTCACCTACCACGCGGCCAACGTGCGGAGGGAAGGCGGCGGCTGGCGGGCCCAGGTGATCTTCGACATCTGAGGGACATCCCACGCTCTGCCGCGCGGAAGGTGGTACATGTCCGGACCGCAGCTCAAGCAGATCGATCGGACCTTGTGGGAGCTGCCGCGCACGGGCGGCATGCGCGTTCCCGGGCGCATCTACGCGACGAAGCGGATGCTGCCGGATCTGACGCGCGACAATGCGGCCCAGCAGGTCGCGAACGTGGCGCATCTGCCGGGCATCGTGGGCTACTCCCTCGCCATGCCGGATATCCACTGGGGCTACGGCTTCCCCATCGGGGGCGTGGCGGCCTTCGACCTCGACGAGGGGGTGATCTCCCCCGGCGGCGTGGGCTACGACATCAACTGCGGGGTGAGGCTGCTGAACAGCGAGCTGCTCGCCGACGAGGTGCGGCCACGGATCGAACCGCTGGTGGAGGCGCTCTTCCAGCACGTGCCGAGCGGGGTCGGTTCACGGGGACCGCTGAAGGTGACCGGCGACGAGCTGGACCGGGTTCTCGTCGAGGGAGCGGGCTGGGCGGTGGCCCGGGGCTACGGTCGGCCCGCAGACCAGCAGCATCTGGAGGAGAACGGCTGCATGTCCGGTGCGGATCCCGGACTGCCCAGCCAGCGGGCGCGCCAGCGCGGGGCCGATCAGCTCGGCACCCTGGGCTCCGGCAATCACTTCGTGGAGATAGGCTGCGTGGACGAGGTGTACGACGAGAAGGCGGCGGCCGCCATGGGCCTGCAGACGGGGCGGATCACGCTAATGATCCACACCGGCAGCCGCGGCTTCGGCCATCAGGTCTGCGACGACTCCCTGCAGGTGATGCTGCGCGCGGCGCGCACCTACGGAATCGCTCTGCCGGACCGCCAGCTCTGCTGCGCACCCCTGCGTTCGCCGGAAGGGAAGGACTACCTGGCCGCCATGGCCGCGGCCGTCAACTTCGCCTTCGCCAACCGTCAGATCATTACCCATCTGGTGCGCGAAGCCTTCGCCTCGGTGCTGGGTGACGAGGCGGCCCGGGGCATGCACACCGTCTACGAGGTGGCCCACAACATCGCCAAGCTCGAGACACACGAGTTCGAGGGTCGATCCCGCCGGCTCTGCGTGCACCGCAAAGGGGCCACGCGGGCCTTCGGACCGGGCCGGCCCGAGGTGCCGGCCCGCTACCGCGAACTGGGACAGCCGGTCTTGATCCCCGGCGACATGGGACGCTTCAGCTACGTGCTGCGGGGAACCGTCCGGGCCATGCGCGAAACCTTCGGATCGGCCTGCCACGGGGCCGGTCGCCTGATGAGCCGCAAGGCCGCCCTCAAAGCGGCCCGCGGCCGCCAGTTGATCGATGAGATGCGACAGCGCGGCGTGGTCGTGATGGCGCGCGGCCGCGGCACGATCGCCGAGGAAATGCCGGAGGCGTACAAGGACGTGTCCCAGGTGGTCGAGACGGTGCACGAGGCCGGTCTGGCGACGAAGGTCGTCCGGCTGCGGCCGCTGGGCGTGCTCAAAGGATAGCCCGCCAGGGGACGTTCTCCGCGGCACGAACCGAGGGAAAGGAAAGCAGCATGCTGAAGGGACACACCGTCATGATCACCGGGGCCAGCGCCGGCATCGGCCGCGCCTGCGCCGAGGCCTTCGCCCGTGAACACAGTCGCCTGATCCTCGGCGCCCGGCGCCACGAGCGCCTGGAAGCGCTGGCCGCCGATCTGAGCGCCGAGCACGGCACCGAGTGCCACCTGTTGAAGCTCGACGTCTCCGACCGTGCGGCGGTGGAGGCGATCGTGAGCAGTCTGCCGGCCGAGTGGGCCGACATCGACGTGCTGGTGAACAACGCGGGGCTGAGCCGCGGGCTGGAGAAGATCCAGGACGCCGATCCCGTGGACTGGCAGGAGATGATCGACACCAACGTCCTGGGTCTGCTCTGGATGACGCGCGCCGTGCTCCCCGGCATGGTGACGCGCGATCGCGGGCACGTCGTCAACATCGGCAGCGTCTCCGGCCACCAGGTCTACCAGGGGGGCGCGGTCTACTGCGCCACCAAGTCCGCCGTGCGCGCCCTGACGCTCGGCCTGCGCCTGGATCTGCTGGGCACCCACGTGCGGGTCAGCTCCGTGGACCCGGGCCTGGTCGAGACCGACTTCAGCCTGGTGCGCTTCCGCGGCGACCGGGAGCGCGCCGACAGGATCTACACCCACTACCCGCCGTTGCAGCCCGAGGACGTGGCCGCGGCCGTGATCTGGTGCGTGACGCGACCGCCGCGCGTGAACGTGCAGGAAATCGTGCTCATGCCCCAGGACCAGGCTTCGGTCTACGCCAGCTACGAGCGCAGGATCTGAGGGCTAGAGGGCCGGCTCGACCCGCAGGATCTCCCAGCGGCGTTCACCGTCGCCCTCGCCGTAGACGACCTCTTCACCGGGCTTCTTGCCCATGAAGGCGAGGGCCAGCGGGGCCTTGTATTCGAGGATGCCCTGTTCGGGATCGGCGTCCCAGGGGCCGAGGAAGGTGTAGCTCTCCTCGCCGCCGCCGGCCAGCTCCCGGGCCGTGACGCGGGTCCCGACGCTCACGAAGGGGCTGTTCGCCATCTCGGGAGTGATGATCCGGGCCCGGTTCAGCTCCTCCTCCATGCGGGTGGCACGGCTGGTGAGCTGGTCGCGCTTCTCGAGGGCGGCGGTGTACTCCGCGTTCTCGCTCAGGTCGCCGAAGGCGGCCGCCTCGCCGATCTGACGGGCCACGGCCGGGATGTCGATCTTGAGGATCGCGTCCAGCTGGGACTGGCGCTCGTGCAGTCCCACCTCCGTGGTGTAGATGGCATCTTCCCGCCAGGGTTGCAGATCCTCCACGAACAGCGCGGCATGCCGGGCTCGCAGCAGGTTCAGCAGCTGGGTGCGGCCGATGGCCGTGAGTCCGCTGTTGCTCTCGATCATGGCCTTGTAGCGGGCGGCATCCTCCGGCGCGGCGGCATCGAAGACGGCCCGCACCGGGTCGCCGCTCTGCAGCGCCAGGGTCTGCCTCACCGAATCGAGAGCGCGGCGATGGCGTTCCTCGCCCGAGACGGCGTTGTACCGGCCCGCGGCGTCGGCCAGGTTGAGCAGGGCGGTGAGCATCCTGGCGGTGGAGATGGAGCCGAGAGCGGACAGCCGCTCGCCCAGGCCGCCGGAATGCCAGGTGCGCCAGAGCCAGCAGAGAGCCTCCGGCGAGACGGTGGGCCGTTCCAGCACCTGCTCGAGGGCCGCGGTCAGCTCGGCCTCGTGGCCGGCACGCAGCAGACCGCGCACCACGACGTCGGTGACCCGCCGACGGGCGCGCAGCAGCACCGCGCTCCAGGCTGTGGGCCAGCGCTCGGGCAGGGCACGACGCAGGTACTCCAGGCTCCTCAAGAGCAGACCCTCGGGCAACGCCTCGACCAGCACGCCGGGATCCTCGAGGCGGCCGAGGACCTGGGCGGCGGCGCGGGGATTGGGCCGGGCCACGTCCACGCCGCGCTCGGCCACCTCGGCGTGGACGGCCAGGGCGGCCAGCGCCAGGGCGGGATTGGTCTTGAGGGCCGCCACCGCGATCTTGGCCGCGCCGTTGCCGAGATGGGCCAGCAGCTCGGGATCGGCGGCGAAGCCGTCCTCCTGCCGGGGTGAGGCGGAGATCACGTTGCCGCTGGTCTCGTCCAGGTAGGCGAGCACGAGTTCCAGACGGGCCGTCGGGCTCTTGAAATGGTCGAAGCGCACGCGGAGACGATCCTCGTAGCGGCTCTCCTCCTTGAGCAGGCGCACGCTCGGCTGCGAGCCGGACGAGAGCGCCACCAGGGGAGCCCGCTTGAGCGCCGGCTTGGCCTCCTTCCACCAGGCGACCCAGGCCTTCTCGCCCAGCAGGCGGGTCACGACGGACTTCAGGTCCCGGTAGCCGATCTGTCCCTCCTTGGCCGTCTGCAGGGCCAGGAGCACGAACTCCACGGGTTCGCTCTCGGCGAGCCCGCGCAGGCGCTCGGGGGCGTAGAGGGCCAGGGCCCGGAAGTGGTCGGCGGGCAGCGGCACCAGCTCGAGCACCTTGTTCACACCGTACTCCTGGTGGCGGCCGTCGTAGCTCACCGTGAGCACGCCCGTCCTGCTGTCGACCTCTTCCACGACGCCGGGCTCGATGACGGTGCGGTCGGCCACGTAGGCGCCGGGGCGCAGGTGAAGATAGGCGTCGGTGGCGACCACCGCCTCGTCGAGCGGCGTTCCCTCCTCGAAGAGCCGGTCCAGCAGCGGCGCCAGATCGGTGTGTTCGGGGTGGACCAGGGGGTAGAGCCGCAGCAACTCCTTGCGCAGCAGGGCGCTCGCCGGGAGCTGACGGGCCGCGGCGCGTGCGATCATCAGCGCCGCCACGGGCCCGGACTTCTGCTCCACCGCACCGAGGAGGATCCCGAGCAGGCTCTCGGCCCGATCCGTCTGCCCCTGGCGCCCGATCTGCCCGGCGATGGGCAGCAGGTCTCCCGGCGCGGGATCGCCGCTCTCGACGGCCGCGAGCCAGGCCTCCTCGAGCGCCTCGTACTTCTGGCTGTTGGCGAGCTTTCCGAGCTTGATCAGCTTGGGGCTGCGCTTGACAGTGGCCATGTTTCCTCCATCCGGGCCGGCGGGCGTCCTCTCCCCGTGCCGCGACGCGCCGCACAAAATAGCAGGGCCGTCGGCTCAAGCAAAGCACACCTTGCCGTGCGGGAGCTCGTCCGCCCCGAAACAATGAGGCGGCCCGCCGGTCAGGCGGGCCGCGTCGGAGTATTCGCCGGGATGGAACGCCGCGGCAACTACTTGACCATCATCATCTTCGTGGTGCGGACCTGCCCGTTGCAGGCGAAGCGGACGATGTACTGGCCCGTGGGCTGGACGTGCCCGGCGTCGTCCGTACCGTTCCACTTAACGCTGTGCCAGCCCGGCTCGCCCACGGGCTGCAGGGTACGGATCCGGTGCCCCACGACGTTGTAGATCTCGAGGGACACGTTGGTGCCGGCGCCCGCTCCCTCGGGGACACCGTAGACGATCGTGGTCTCGGGATTGAAGGGATTCGGGTAGCTCGGCTGGAGACCCGGGATGATGGGGACCTGATCGCCGATCTGGGGAATGTCCGGATCGATGTAGAGATCGTCCGACCACTCGCTGAACAACCCCATCCGCCGCCGCTCATCCACGCCGCAGACGCGGATCCGGTGCGTGAAGCCCGGCTCCAGCGAGACTGTGGCCATGGTGTCCTTGACCGTCTTCACCAGCTGGATCTGCCCCCCATCGCGCTGGCGGTAGATCATGTACTCCACGGCCGGCGAGTAAATATTGCCGCCCTCGTCCAAGAGTGGACTCGGTGCCCAATGGAAAACGACATCGATGTTCTGTGCGAGGGATCCGGCCGGGAGGAGCAGAAGGAACAGCGGGAGAAGCCGAGCAATCTTGGAACGTCCGTGTTTCACATCGACCACCTTCGGTGCGCCATGCGGTCGTGACCGAGCCGTGGCTGTGGTGTATCCAGGACTTGCGAAGCTGTCCTGCAACTTCGGTGCCACATACCAGGGGTGCGGAGCGGACAGAAAGCCTCGTCAGCGAGCCGGATCACTGGAAACAACGATTTACGCTCGGAACCCGACATCGCGATCCTTCGCCATTCCCATCCGCCGGGTCATTGGAAGCGGATTCGACCAACCGCTCCCCGAAAAAAACCGAACGGCGAGGGCAGTGTCAAGATCTAATGTCGGAAAGGCAAATTAAGGGCATGAGTGTACAGTGCAAGGCCGCGCTGCAGAGCGCACGCCTTCTCATCTTCCTGCGGATCGCTTGCATCTTGCAATGGCCGGGGGGAAGGAACGGAGGGCTTCACGAGCCGCGGTCCAACCCGCCCGCAGGACCTTCCGGGCCTGCCCGTTCCCACGGCGGCGGAAGCGTGCAGGGCGCCGCAGCGCGACCGCGCCCCCGGGCACGCTCCGGGACGGAGCCGCTCCTTGCCGGTGATCAGGTCTCCGGCTCGTCGGACATCGCCGCGAGCCGGCGCCGGTTGCGGATCAGGCGGGCCACGGCGCCGGCGGCGAAGAGCAGGGCCAGCAGGGTGAAGAGGGTCGGCCAGCGGGTCAGGGCGATCAACCAGCCGAAGCGCAGCCGCATGTCGCCGGCGAAGCGAGCCGTGAATCCCGCGAGGGTCTCGCCGGTTACCTGCTGGAAGGCGGCCGCGAAGTCCTGCTCCCGGACCGTGGCTACCAGCAGACGCGGGACGACGTCCTCCCCGTGCCAGCGCCGGAGCGACGTGATCGCCAGCAGGCTGGTGCGATAAGCCTGGTCGGCCGCGGCCGCCTGGGCGGGGAAGGCCCCCTCCAGGCGCCCCAGCTCGGGCAGGTTGCCGTCCAGGACCACCTGCACCGTGTCCAGGAAGCGCCATTCCCCGGAGAACCAGAGGGCCACGCCCTCCTGGAACCAGACGGGCACCCAGACCTCGCCTACCGCCTGGTGGACCAGGGCGTGGGTCAGCTCGTGGAGGAAGACCTCCTCGACGCTGCGCCCGATCTCGGGAATGCGCTCGTAGTCGATCGCGATGGTCCGGCCGCCGGTCAGCGCCGCCCCGACGCCCCAGTCCGGCAGGCGAGCGGCGAAGTGCGCCCGGAAATCGGCGGTCCTCAGCAACAGGCAGCGGATGGTATCGGCCCGCTGTCCCGCCGGCAGCAGGATCGCTGCCAGCCAGGTGCCCTGCCGGCCGAGGGCGACGGCGCAGCGCTCCGCCGTCGCGCGTGCCGGTTCGGCGGTGATCACGAAGATCACCGGTGGGACGGCAGCCTGCGGGCCGGCTGAGGCGGTCGGGGAAGGCTCCCGGGCCGCGACCGGCCGCGAGAAGGATCCCGCCCAGCCCGCCACCAGCAGCAGCAAGAGGGCCGGAACGAGGCGCCGGAGCCGGGTCGCACCGGAACCGTCGCTGCAGGGAATGGCCTTCGTGTTCAAGATCTCGACCTTCGCCGGGTGAAGTCCTGCAACCGACAATTGGGTTGTGCCATCGAAAATGTGTCCGCTGGCTGCTGCAGGCCAGGCACAATACGAAACATGACGTGAAAGAGCCCATAAATCAACAGGAGGGATCCCTGAGGCCACCGGACACAATCTCGCTGGCACAACC
>CAZGEC010000053.1:0-16575 GCA_964524645.1 uncultured Fibrobacteraceae bacterium
TCGTGGGGGATCATACGAGAAGCGCCACGGCGTTGCAAGCCGGAGCGGTCCGGAGCGGTCCGGAGCGGTCCGGGCCCGGCGGCGCAGGAGGATTGGCGGTGTCCCGCGATCCGATTGGCCTTGACCGTCCGCCCCCTTCGCCGCCATCGTGACGGACCCGTGGATCCGCTCGCGGAGCATTCCTCGTGACCGAGGCCGTGATGACCCAGGACCGACTCGACGCGATCCGCCGCACGGCGGCCCTGCTGGCTGGGCTGTTGCTGCTGGCGGCCAGCCTGCTGGAGATGGCCGTGGCCCAGAGGTGGTTCTCGGACCTCGTCATCGTCCAGCTGCTGCCGCATGCCGAGGGCTGGTGGGCGCAGAGCGCCATTGTGCACCTGGGCGCGGCCCTGGGCCTGGGACTGCTGCTGGCGGCCGTTTTGACCTGGACGTGGCCGTCCGTGGCGACCTCGGACCGGGAGCGGATCACGCTCCTGCCCGTGGGCTGGCGCTCCTGGGCGCTGTTCGCGGTCTTCGCCCTGCTGCTGGTCTGGCTCTTCGCCGTCCAGTTCGCCGAGATGCAGCGGCTGGTGGCGCGCGACACCGACTTCCGCATCCTCTACGATGCGTCCGCCGCCCTGGCGCGGGGGCTGGATCCCTACACTGCGACCGAGAATGCCTACCGCTACCCGCCCACCTTCGCGCTGCTCTTCCGGCCCCTGCTCTGGCTGCCGGTCGCCGGGGCGAGCCTGCTGTGGTTCGTGATCAAGCTGGCCCTGCTGATCTGGACCCTGAAGGCCTGCTGGGAGCTGCTGGAGGGCGGGGATGTGCCGGCCAGCCGGCGGCACCTGTTCGTCCTCGGTCTGGTCTACGTGGCGGCGCGCTTCTGGATCGCCGACCTGCGGTACGGAAACACCAACGTCCTGATCCTGTACCTGGGGATCGGGGCGGTCTACTGGGACGGCAAGGATCGCACCGCCCCGGCCGGCCTGCTGGAGGCCCTGGCCGTCAGCTGCAAGGTGGTGCCGGGGTTGCTCCTGGGCTACTTCCTGGTCCGCCGCCGCTGGCGCACCGTGGGCTGGACCGCCCTCTTCCTGCTCCTGCTGAACGGGGGCTCGTGGCTGCTGCTGGGCGATGCCGGCACGGAGGCCTGGCGGGCCTACCTCGGCTTCGGGGTCGTGGAGCAACTCGCCAGCCGACTGGCCCAGCCCGACAACCAGTCCCTCTGGGGGGCCCTCGGCCGCACGCTGCCGGATCTGCCGCTCTCGGGGGTGCGGCTGATCTGGGGGATCCTGGTGGCGTCGCTGACCACCGTCGCCCTGCTGGCGGCCTGGCGCTCGGCCCGCCGGGCGCCGCGGGATCGGGTCCTGGCCGCCTCGCTCTTCTTCCTGCTGGGCCTGCTGGTCTCGCCCGGCAGCTGGGTGGTGCACTACGTGGCGGTGCTGCTGCCCCTGGGGGTGCTCTGGCGCTGGCTGCTGGCGGAGGGGAACCGCTCGGCCGTCTTCTGGAGCCTGTTCGTGGTCGTGAACCTGGTCTTCAGCTCGTCGGGCTGGTCGCGCTGGTCGGTGCGGATCTCGATCGAGTGGTCGCTGTTCTTGCTGGCGGCCCTGGCCCTGTTCGCCGGGCTCAGCCGGCTGGCCCTGCGGCGCCCGCGCGCGGCGGCCGGCCCATGAGCCCCAGGCCGCAGCCCAGCAGGAAGTAGAGGGCCATCTCCACCTCGTCGTCCGTCTGGTAGACCTGGAAGAGCCCCGCCACGCTGATCGCGAACTGGACGGCCACGCCCCCCAGCAGCACCCAGCCGCCGGGGGCGACCCGCCGGCTCGCCCGCCACAGCAGCACCGTCACCAGCACGAGCAGGACCAGCGCCGCGATCAGACCCAGCAGGCCGGCGTTGCAGGCGTGCATTAGGAAGTCGTCGTGGGCATGCCCCTTGGCCTCGTAAACGCCGGGGTACGCGTGCTGCTCCATCAGGTGCCGGAAGTTGCCGGGACCGTAGCCCAGCAACGGACGGGCGGCGATGCCGTCGATGGCGCTGCGCCAGAGGTTCAGCCGGGTCTGCTCGGCGCCCGCCTCGAAGAAGTGCGCGAAGCGCATCCGCGTGGAGGGCACGATCGCGGCCGCTGCCAGAATGACACCGAGAGCGGTCAAGCCCCACCGCCGCCTCCAGCCCCGCTGCAGCAGGACGAGCACGATCGCCCCGGCCACAGCACCCACTTGCGCGCTGCGGGCGTAGGACCAGAGCAGCCCGCAGGCGAGCAGCACGAAGGCGGCGAGCGGCCAGGAGAATGGACGCCGCGGCGCCAGGCCGCGGTCGAGCGCCCAGGCCGCCGCGAAGATCCACAGTACCAGCACCTGGCCGCCGTAGCTCAGATGATGGGAGAAGAAGCCGAGGGCGAAGTAGGTGCCGCCGATGGGCTCGAGTTCCTTGCCGCGCCGCAGCTCCAGGCCGGTGAAGTGCTGCACGACGGCGTAGACCGCCACCAGGGCCCCCGCCAGCACCACGATCCGCACCGCCCGCCGCAGGTGCTGCGGCGCCGCGGCGCCCAGGACCGGAACCGTCACCAGGAGCAGCTTGAGCCACATCTCCTCCAGCCACTTGCCCCAGTGCGAGGGATAGGGGGCCGCGAAAAGGGTGGCCGCCGCGTGCACGGCCAGGTAGGCCCCCAGGGCCCAGAGCAGGGAGCGGGGGGGCAGGGCGGCTCGGCCGGCGGCAGTGCCCAGGCGGAGTGCGGCGGCCGCCAGGATCAGGCCGGCGGCCAGGTTGCCGCCCCCCACGGAGAAGGGGGTGGCCAGGGCCATGGCATAGAGGGGGAGGGCCCAGAGGGTGGCCGTGTCGCGCGTCATGACCTCGCCCGTTCGGGTCCGACAATAGTCCGGCGCCGCCGGGAGTGTCGCTCCGCGGCGGCGCCGGATCAAGGGCCGGCTACTTCAGCTCCTTGCCGTAGTCCTTGCGGTCGCGTCCGGGCACCGGGCCGAATTGCGGTTCGGCGGGCGGATGCTCCTCGTGCAAACGCATCACCTCCTGGATGCCGCGATCCAGCTGGGTGTCGACACCGCGGGCCAACTCCTGGGGCATGTTCTGCACCTCGATGTCCGGGATCACGCCGCGGTTCTCGAGGCCCCAGCCGTCCCGGGGATCCCACCAGGCGGACTGGGACATGGTGACGATGCCTCCGTCCACCAGCGGCCGCAAGCTGTTGATGCCGACCACGCCGCCCCAGGAACGGATGCCGATGACGGGGGCCAGCTTCTCCAGCTGCACCGCCTGGGGGAAGATGTCGCCGTCGGAGCCGGCGAACTCGTTGGTGAGCACCACGAAGGGGCCGTTCAAGACCCGGTAGGGGTAGGTCGAAACGGCGCCGCCCCAGTTGCGGTCCCAGCTCAGCACGTGGCGGCGCAGGCGATCGAGCAGGATCTGCGACACCGAGCCGCCGCCGTTCCAGCGGACGTCGACGACCATGCCCTCCTTGTCCAGCTGCGGGTAGAACCAGGTGTTGAACTCGATCATGCCGGACGAGCCCATGTCGGGCACGTGGATGTAACCGATCTTGCCGCCGGTCTTCTCGGCCACGTACTCGCGGTTGCGGCGCACCCAGTCGGCGTAGCGCAGGTCGGACTCGCTGCCCAAGGGCACCACCATGACCTCGCGGGAGCCGTCCATTTTCGGCTTGTCGTTGACGGTCAGCAGCACCTCGTTGCCGGCCAGGTTGGCCATGGCCGAGTGGAACGGATGCTGTCCGTCGAAGGGCAGCCGGTTGACCGCCAGGATGTAGTCGCCCTCCTTGACGTCGACGCCGGGCTCCTGCAACGGCGAACGGACGCGGTCCGCGTCATCAGCGCGGTAGATCCGGGCCACCTTGTAGGCCTTTCCCTCGCGCACCAGGTCGGCGCCCAGCAGGCCCGTGGAGATGTGGGGCACGTCCACCCCGGAATCGCCGCCCCAAACGTAGGTGTGCGAGGTGCACATCTCGCCGTAGAGCTGGCCCAGCAGATCGCTCAGGTCGGCGCGGCTGGTCAGGCGAGGCAGCAGCGTGGCGTACTGGTCGCGCTTGGCCTCCCAGTCCACGCCGCCCAGGTTGCGATCCCAGTAGAAATCGCGCAGCTGGCGCCAGGCCTCGTAGTAGATCTGGGCCCACTCCTCGCGCGGATCCAGCTCGACCACGATATCGGACAGGTCGACCTTGCTCTTGGACAGATCGCTCGGTGGCGAGCCGGCTCCAACCACGTACAGCTCGCCCCGGTTCTTCATGACGGCGAGCTTGTCCGCCTTGGCGTTCAGATCGTAGCCCAGGACGCCGGCCATGAAGGTGTCGGCCTCCTTGTCCTCGAGGCTGTAGGCCATGAGACTGGCGATGGGCTCCTGCTCGCGGAAGAAGCCCGGGGCCTCGGCCATGCCGCGGCTCGGCACCGAGATGAAGAACAGGTGCGAGCTGCTGGCGCCGAGGCCGTAGTAGTTGCCGCGCTCGACCGGCAGCTCGACGAAGCGCTCGGCCAGTCCCTCGAAGTCGATCTTCACGGGCTCCAGCTTGTCCTCGTCCTTCTTCTCCTTGTCGCCCTTCTCGTCGGACTTCTCCTCCTTTTTGTCCTTGTCCTCGTCGGCCTTCTCGTCCTTCCCCTCCTCGGGCGGCAGGCCGTTGAGGTTGGCGAGGGGATTCTTCACGTCCTTGCGCAGCAGCACCATGTAGAGCTGATCGTTCTTGAACTCGACGTCGATGTAGTCGGTCTCGCCGATCAGGGGATTGGTGGCGCGATCGCTGATGAAGTAGAGGTAGCGGCCGTCCGGGTCCCAGGTCGGGTAGTAATCGTTGGTGTTGGGCCCGGTGATCGGGTGCACCTGCCCCTCCTGGGTGTCGTAGATGAAAACCGAGTTGTAATCGTTCGGCAGGGTCTTGTCGTAGGCCAGCCAGCGGCCGTCCGGGCTCCAGCGGAAGCTCCGGATCTCGTACTGTGTGCTGCGATCCACTTCCTTGGGCTTGCCGCCCTCGGCCGGCATCACGTAGAGAGCGAAGGAGTTGTCGGACCAGGCGATCCACTTGCCGTCCGGCGACATCTGCGGATCGTTGTGCCAGGTCTTGGTGCCCGCCTTCTTGACCACGGTGGGCTCACCACGGCCCCAGGCGTCGATCAGGCGGAACTCGTCCTCGTGCGGCTCGTCGGTGATGTAGAGGATCTTCTCGCCCTTCTGATCGTAGCTGATGCCCCGCTCGCGGGAGCCGGTGCCGCGGGTGATGGGCAGCGTCACGCCGTCCTTCACCGGCACCGAGAAGATCTCGCCGCGGGTCACCACCGCCACCCGCTCGCCGTCGGGAGCCAGCGCGACGTCGGTGATGGACCGGGCGGGACTGGGATAGCGGGTCCGCGTCAGCGGGCGATCGCTGGGCAGGTCGATGTCGACCTTGCGCACCTTGCCGCTCTGCGGGTCGAAGATCTGCAGGTCGGCGGCCAGCGTGAACACGATGCGCCCGTCCGGACCCATGGCCGGCCAGCGGGCGTCCCACTTGCCGAGATCGGTGTGCCGGCGGCGGTCGGTGCCGTCGGGCTTGATGGACCAGATGTTCGCCGTGCCCCCCTGATCGCTCAGGAAGTAGATGCGGCCGCCGTGCCACATGGGGAAGAGGTCCATGCCCGCGAAGTCGGTGATCTGCTTGTAGTCCTGGCGGTCGGGGTGCCCGACCCAGATGTCCGACGCGGTGCCGCCCCGGTAGCGCTTCCAGGTGGCGCGCTCCCGCGAGGTGCGGTTGAAGGCGTACATGCCGCTATCGGGATCCACGTCGATGCGGGCCGCCCAGCTCAGGGGCAGCTCCTGTGGATCCCCGCCCTCCAGGTCGACGGTGAAGAGGTGGGGGGTGCCGTGCGGGTCGTTGCGCCCGCTGCGGAAGATCACCTTCCGGCCGTCGGGCCACCAGCCGATGACCTCGTCGCCGGCCGGATGCCAGGTCAGGCGCTGCGGCTCGCCGCCCGTGACCGGAACCACGTAGACGTCGCGGTTCCCCTCGTACTCGCCCGTGAAGGCGATCTGCCGGCCGTCGGGCGAGAAGGAGGGGAAGTACTCCGTTCCCTCGTGGGTGGTCAGGCGCTGGGGCGTGCCGCCGTCCGTGGAGGCGAGCCAGAGGTCCGCCTCGGCGCAGAAGACGAGCTTGTCCCCGTGGATGTCCGGAAACTGGAAGTACTCGGGAGCGGCCTGCAGTGGGGCGGCCGCGAGGCCGCAGAGCAGCAGGAAGCCGAGCACCGGGATGGTAGAGGAACGGGTACGCATGACTCTCCTTTCGTCCAGCGTCGGGATCGGACGATGACTCAGCAAGGGACTAGGCGTTCCGCCGAGGATCGACCTCACGTGTACGCAACTCGGCGGCCGGGAGTTGCGCGCTTCCCTCGCCGGACGGCGGCTCAGGTGCTCGCCAGGGCCGCCTGCACCGCGGCCAGCAGCTCCTCGCGGGCGAACGGCTTCTGGAGAACGCCGCAGTTGGACAGGCCGGCCACGGCCTCGGTGGCACGCTCGTCGGCGTAGCCGGTCATGAGCAGCACGCGGATGGCCGGGTTCCGGGCCGTCAGTTCCCAGGCCAGGCGCCCGCCGTCGAGACCGGGCATGACCAGATCCGTGAGCACGAGCTTCACGTCGGCCGGCTGCTCGGCCTGGATGCGGAGCGCGGCGACGCCGTCCGCGGCCTCCAGCACGCTGTAGCCGGCGCCGGACAGGACCTTCGTCACGGCGGCGCGCACGTCGTCGTCGTCCTCGACCACCAGCAGGCAGGCCTCCTGCGACGCCGGGCTCCTGCACATCTGGGCGGCCGGGCGGGAGCGCCCTGCCGGAGCAGGCGCAGCGGCGGTCGACCTGCCGGCCGAGGCCGTTTCTCCCTGTGCGGCCGCGGCCGCCAGCGCCTCGGTCGCGACCTGGTGGTGGGGCAGCCGGATGTCGAAGCGCGTTCCCTTGCCGGGTTCGCTCGCGACGTCGATCGTGCCGCCGCTCTGCGTGACAATCCCGTAGACCGTCGAGAGCCCCAGTCCGGTGCCCTTGCCGACCTCCTTGGTGCTGAAGAAGGGCTCGAAGATGCGGCTGCGGACCAGCTCGGACATGCCGGCTCCGGTGTCGCTGACCGAGAACCGCACCAGGTGGCGCCGCGCGCCGTCCTGGTCGATCACCTCGTTCGCGGTGGAGAGCGTGACCTTGCCGTCGCCGGGCATGGCGTCCCGGGCGTTGAGCACCAGGTTCAGGATCACCTGCTCCATCTGCCCGCGATCGGCGTGAACGTGCCCGAGACCCTCCTGCAGCTGCACGACCAGCTCGAGGCCTTCCCCGACGAGGCGCTGCAGCATTCCGTGCATGTCCAGGATCACGGCGTTCAGATCGATGGGCTCCGGATGCAAGACCTGCCGGCGGCTGAAGGCCAGGAGCTGGCGCACCAGGGTGGCGGCCCGATCGGCCGCCTGCCGGACGTTCTGCAGCTCCTGAGCCAGGGGTGATCCCGGCGGCGCGTCGAGGCCCGCCAGCTGGACCCCCCCGATGATCGCCGTGAGCAGGTTGTTGAAATCGTGGGCGATACCGCCGGCCAGACGCCCCACCGATTCCAGCCTCTGCGCCTGCCGTAGCTGGGCCTCGCTCGCGCGCAGCTCGGCGGTGCGCGCCAGCACCAGCTCCTCCACGCGGGCCGTCCGCGACATGTGGAGCGACAGGTAGGAGGCCAGCAGCAAGGTGAGCAGCATCCCGCCCACCAGGATCAGCAGCGGTTCCAGGCCGGGCAGGGCCGAGGCGAAGTCGGCCGTGGCGAAGGTGACCAGGTCGAACGGCCGCCCCGCCAGCTCCACCACGTCGTGCACGTGCAGCCCGTTCTCGAGCCGGGACCGCAACGCCGCGCCCTCGGCCTGGGTCATGAGCCAGGGGGCCGGGCGGCCGGGAGGTTCGTTGCTGAGGTAGAGCGGTCGCACGTCCGTGCTGTCGGCGTCGTCGAAGAGCGCGAAGCGCGTGCCGCGCCGGCTGAGATGGTCCAGCTCGGCGCGGAAGAGGGCGTCGATGCGGAAGACCCCCTCGGCGAAGCCCCGCAGCAAGCGCCGGCGCTCCGCGAGCGTGGTCGGGATCACACCCTCCTCGTAGAGCGGCACGAAGACCAGCAGGCCGAAGTGCTTGGTCTGCTCCTGGATCAGCTCCAGCCGGGCCGAGGCGGCCGGGCGCCCGCTGTCCCGCGCCGCGGCGATGGCCTGGCTGCGACTCTCTCCCATGTCGGCGTAGCCGAAGGCCGCCACGTTGCCGGCGAACGGCTCCACGTAGAGGATCGGGTAGTACTCACCGCGGGGCCCCATCTCGATGCGCTCTCCGCCGGGACCGCGTTCGGTCAGGCGAAAGCCGGGGAAGCCCTCGGCTCGCACCCGGGCCACGAAGCTATCGCGGTCGGCATGGAGGATGCGGGGAACCCACTCGATGGCCAGCAGGCCGGGATGCTGTTCGAGCCCCGGGGTCACGAACTGCCGGAACTGCTCGCGCGAGACGTCGCCGGCGGTGTTCAGGTACGCAGCCACGCCCTGCAGGGCCACGAGGTCCACCTGAAAGGTGGTCTGCAGGGCCGCGGCGATGTTGCCGCCGATGCGGGCCAACTCGCTCTGCTGCGTGATCTGCCGGCCGCGCAGCACCACGAGGAAGGAGGTCAGGGAGAGAGCCAGCCCGGCCAGGATCACCAGGATCGTGACCCCGAGCCGGCGCATGGCCGCCCGCCGCAGGACCGCGGCGTCGGGAACCACGTGAGCGGCTCCTTCACCCATCGTCCCGCGGTGCCGTGCTTCCTGCATGCCCTTTCCTCGTGAATTTGTCGGCGACGTCGGCGGGCCGCCCCAGGCTGGTGATCTCAACGTACCACACCCACCGCCGATTCTCCAGGGACCCGGTCCGGACAGGGTACAGCAACGGGGTTGATTTGCAGGGCGAAAACGCGGTACGCTGGATATGGCCGGCCCGGAAAGCCGGGTCGCCCGCAGTCTGCCGCCCCTGATCGGTCACCTGCGACGTGCCATCCCCGAGCCCTCCGACCCGGCCCCGGCCGTGCCGCCGGGGCCCTTGCCGGACCGGTGGGAAGCTCCGTCCCGCAGGCTCAGAAAGGAGAGAGGGCCAATGATATCACGCTCTGGCCGCTGCGCCTGGTTCGCGATCGCCGGCATCCTGGCGCTGGTCGGCCTGGCCGGGCCCCGTGAAGGGATCGCCCGCGAGTTTGGGGGCGAGGTGCTGCTGGAGGGCGGGATCGCCAACCCCCTGGGGGATCTGGGCGACGGCTGGTTCACGACGGTGAAGGGATTCGGTGCCGAGACCGGCTACGAGGTCGGACTGCGCTTCCGTTACTTCATGACGCCGACCTGGGCGTTGGCTCCGGCGTTTCACTACGTGGAATTCGGCAAGTTCAACGGCATCGACCCCGATCAGGGGCCCATCCAGGTCGAGACCTCGGTGCTGCGCTACGGCGTGGACCTGCAGTTCTTCCTGCCCGAGAGCGGCCGCTTCGTGCGCCCGTTCCTGACCGGCGGTCTGGGTCTCTGCCGCAACCGCTACAAGGACATCCTGGAGGGAGATCTCAGCTTCTTCGAGACGTCCATCAACACGCTCGCATTCTCCTTCGGCGGGGGCCTGCGCGTGGGCGAGTTCGAGATCAGCGGCGTCTACACGCTGAACCGGTTCTCGACCCGGCGCTTCAGCGAGGGCCTGATCGACGAGGACTACGACTGGGACTACTTCGTGGTGCGGGCCGGATTCGCTTTTCCGACCGACTGAGAGCCCGCTCCACTTCTCCCCACAAACGATCGGCGCCCCTCGTGGGGCGCCGATCAAGCCTTGCTGGTCGTTCGATCCCGGAACTAGAAGATGGGCTGAGGCTTGCCGGGCTGTCCCGGCGGACCCACGTCGGGTGTGTAGGGATCGGACGGCTGGGAATAGGGCCCCTGGCGGTCTTGCGCATCGACGCCGGCCACCCGGATCTGATGCGTCGCTCCGACTGGTGCCGTGAAGGTATAGGTGTTGCTGGTCACGGTGTCCACCTGGTAGTAAGGGCCACCGTCCACGGAGACTTCGACGACGTAGTGGTGGACGGCTGAACCGGTCGTCGGCGGCGTCCAGGTGTAGGTGATGTCCACGCTGGTTTGGGCCCAGGCTGCTGGGGTTGCGGCCAGCAGGACGAGGATCACCCATGGCACCGCGTACAGAGTCCTTCGCTGATGCTTCATGGTACCGTTAGGCCTTTCATTAGGGGTCCTCGGGTGCCGCTCCGGCCGGTGGCAGCGGGGGGCGGCGGCGGTCGTTCCTTCGCTCCGTCACAAAGCAAGGCCAGTGCCAGAAGCTACCGATCGTCGGGGTCCCCGTCAACCGACCCTGGGTCGGTCTTCATGGATGCTAATTTCAACAACCCGCAAATCCCCATGATTACGATGCATGTCCTCCCGGGCCGCAAACTGCCGGCCGAGATGCGGCATGCAACTTCACACTGCACGGCCCCCCTCGCGGAGCCGGCCCGCAGTGGATCAGGAGTGATAACGTCGGGCACAGAAGCGGTATCTCATGAGTCCGCCCAGGATCCGATGCCGCTGGATCGTTCCCGATCATGTCTCGTCGCGGTCCGCGAGGGGACGAGAATCCTCCGGCCTCCGGGGCCCCCTGCGCGGATCGTGCACGTCGTGCGTCTTGCAGCGGCAGCGCCTTGCGGGTGCGACTGACGGTGGCACGAGGCCAGCCTCCTGGCGTATCATCACCCAGCCGAACGGAAAGCCCGTCCCCGCAATGCCATGGTGAGACGATCGTGAAACCGCGCCGCCACCTCCACTTCGCCCGGGTTCCCGCCAGCGGCCAGCGGCCGCATTCGCTGGCGGCGGCCCTGCCTGTCATCCTCCTGATCGCGCTATTCGCTGCCATGAGCTGCGCCCCCGAGGAGAAGGAGATCCTGGTCGATCCCGAGCTGCCCGTGGCCGAGCCCTACGCCGGCGGCACGTGGCAGGAGTGGCCGCTGTTCGCCGCGGGCATGGACGCGCTCGATGTCCTGCGCCTGCCGGACGGGAGCGTCCTGCTGGCGGCCCAGCGCGGCACCATTCTCCATGTGTCCGGCGAGTCATTGGAGAACCTGAACCTGCCATCCAAGCAAGACGTGATCGCCCTGGCCGCGGGTCCGCAGGACCAGATCTTCGCCCTGGACTATCTGGGACAGTGCTTCCGTCGCCGCGACGGCGCCTGGATGCTGGACTGGCCCTACGGCTCCGGTCAGTGGGGGCTGGACGTCTGGTGCGACGGCAAGGGGACCGTCTACGTCGCCGGCCCCATCGGGCTGGTCATGCAGGAGGAGGGTGGCCGCTGGACCTCCGTGTCCGAGGCAGTGGGCTCCACCCTGCGCAGCATCTGGGCCCCTCGCGACGACGACATCTGGGTCGTCGGTCGCTGGGGGCGCATCCTGCGCTACGACGGCCAGACCTGGAAGCTGTCGACCCCCTTCGGCACGGAGCCGAACTTCTCCTTCGTCACCGGCGACGCCGAGGGGCGCCTGGTCCTGCTCACCCTGGACGACGAGATCTTCTATTTCGACACCCACGTCTGGCAGCCGCTACTGCCGACGGACTTCGGGTTTTCCTTTCAGGGAGTCTTCGTCTTTGGAGGGAAGCTTCACGCGTTCGGTACGCACAGGATGGCCGTCTGGGACGGTGAGGAATGGATTGATGCGGGTGACCTTCCTTCCGGGGTGTACTGCCAGGTGGCCCGCGCGAGCCAGGCCGGCATTGAATTCGCCGGCCAGGACGGCTGGATCGGCCGGCTCACTGATGGGGAGGTACAGACACTCAATCCCGAGCTACGCCCCGTCGTCGGAGCCGTTCTGGACGAGGGAAGTCCCCTGCTATTGACCCAGGACGGCTGGTTCGTCCGTCACCGGGAAGAGGCCTGGCAGCTGGAGGAACGCTTGCCCTTGGATTCCTCGGATCAAGCCACGCTCCTGACGAGGGACGGGAATGGGCTGTTGCTGGCCGGCAGCCACAATGATCTATGGCAGAAACAACCCGGTGAGAACTGGGAGTCCCTCCTGATGTCCGGTTCGCCTGGTTTCACCCCGCGTAGATGCTACCAGTTGCAAGATGGTACGCTGCTGTTCGATTCAGGCGCGTACCAGCTATGGGTGCTGCGGGGGGATCAACTGGACCGGCTGCTGCGCCTGACCATCCCGGAGTCAATCATATCCAGGTGGGCTGTGGCCGGCACCGCCCTGGATGACTTCTGGTTGCTGACCGACCGACATCTCTGGCACTACGACGGCGCCGGTCTGGAACCGATCCTGGCTCTGGAGAATGAGAACTGGGGTGTCGTCCAGGTGCCGGGCACCGGCCTGCTCCTCTTCGGTCCGGAGGGCCTGTTCCTGGTCGGGCAGGACGGTACCCTCGACATGACCCCGCAGGTCCACGACAACGGGGGCCCGCTCCACAGACCACAGATCGCCAGCTTCGCCGTCACACCCGGCGGCGACTGGCTGGCACTGGACTGGCCGGATCGCCTGCTCCGCCGCGTCGACGGCCGCTGGGAGGAGCTGGGCAGTGCCTACGAGCAGGATACTTGGGGCAGCCCCAGCCTACCGTATTCCTCAGCCCCCGACATCCTGGCTGCGGCAGGGGGGCGCCCCTACCTGGTTTACGCGAGCGGTGTGCTGCGCTACGTGGACACGGCGACGGATGTGGTTCCCGCTGGGGAGGCGGGGAGATGATGAGCGTCCCCGTAGACCGCGGCTCCGCGGCTCGTCGCTTCCTGCCGCCTTTCATGCTGGCGTGTCTCCTCGTGATGATCGGCCTGCTGCCTCTCGGAACCGGCTGTAGCGACGGCACGACCACCATCGTGGGCCCTGGGTACGATCCTTTCCCGCGGCGGGATCCGCATCTGGTCATCGAGCTGCCTGTTCACGGCGAAGCCCAGCTCTACGCCGCCTGGGTGGAGCCCTCGGGCGAGGCCTGGCTCTCCGGTAGTGGAGGTCTTGTGATCCATCATCGGGATGGGAGGTGGGAGCAGGAGGCCACCGGGACCGATGCCACGCTGACCGCCCTGGTCAGCAGTGCAGATGGGCTGCTGGCCCTCGGAGCGCAAGGCACGATCCTGCGCCGGCAGGGCGAGCAGTGGCGGCGCGAGGAATCTCCCACGCGGGCTGCCTTGCTCGCCGCGACGACGAACGCGGACGGCGAGGTGTGGGGCGCCGGGCGGGCCGGCTCCCTCCTGCGGAGAGATCCGGATGGCTGGCATACCGTGGAGACCCCAACCTCCACCGATCTGGTCTGCCTGGCTGTCCACGGCGACACCCTGCTGGCCGGTGGCGGATTGGGTGGGCTCTGGTGGCGGACCGATGGCGTCTGGTCCGTGCCAGGGGAGGTGCCGGCTGAGAACATACAAAACGTCGCCTTCAGCCAGGAAGCGGGCTGGTTTCTCATCACCGACCGCGCTCTCTACAGGCTCGTGAGTGAATCGACCTGGGACAGGATCCTTTCGGGCGGCAGCAACGTGCTGTGTGCGGTCGATTCACTGCTCTACAGCGGCAGCCTCCTCCGCTTCGATTTGTCGGTGGCTGGCTTGCCGTGGCAATACATGTCTCCCCCGTTCCATGTGGCGGGACTGCACGCCGCCGGTCCGAACGCGTTGCTGATCTTCGGCGGGAAAGGAGAGATCTGCTGGTACGACGCGGAGAAGGATAGCTTCGCCATGGATGCAGCCTCCCAACTTCGGGACGGGCAGGTGGTCCGCTGCCTGGATGGGTCCTTGCTGTTGCGAGACAGCAGGGACTTCCTGACAAAGGAAGGGGACCGCTGGCAGCATGGAATCTCGCTGCCCCCGGACGACTTCGGCTCCGACATCCGGGGCTTGGACGCGGAGACCGTCCGCGATTATCACTGCCTGCGACGCGGGTCCAGCTTCGATCCCGAATACCATACATTCAGTCTTCTCGACCACGCCGTAAACGGTCACTGGCAGGCGACTGTCCAGGTTGCAGGAGATGTGCGGGGCATCACGTTGACTCGGGACGGCGTGCTACTGCTCACCATGGACAAAAGGGTCTATCGCGTCGAGGGAAGCACCTGGGTGCTGGAGAACGGCCTTCCCGCGGCTTACGATGAATGGCATCTGTTCCGCACGTACAGCGGGGATATCTACGCCGCTCGAAGCCACGAGCAGGATGATAGGCCTGCCTACCGCCGCGCAGACGGCATCTGGACGCCAGTCTTGACACTCGGTGAACCTTTTCATTACTGGACCTACGCGGTGGCGGGCCACTATCCCGAAGCTCTCTACATCTTCAGCTTGCGGGGGTTCCTGGGCCTGCACCGCACGCAGACAGACTCGGTTCTCGTGGAAGAGAGCTACAGGAATCTTGTCGGGCTGGAAGAGAACGCCGTCGCCTGGGCCGAGGGGGCGGCCGGCGTCTACATCGCCACGGCGTATCCCGGCTACGTGCTGCTTCTGTCCGGTGTGCCGGGCAGCCACCGGCTCGAGATCGTGGCCGGTCCCCTGCTCGACGATGTGACATCGATGGCTGTCGGGCCCGACGGCTCCCTGGTACTGGTTTCTCAAATCACAGGCCGCCTCTACCGGCTGCCTGCGGAAGCGCTGGTGCCATGACCGCTCGCCCTGATACGAGGACCCCGGTCCCGATGACCCGCTTGAACCGTCCTGGAGCCAGAGTCACCAGTCCGGCGAGCCTTGCCATCGCTTCACCTGCGGCGTGGCGCTGGCGCCTGCTTCTACCCGCCTGCTGCCTGATCCTCGCGCTGGCCAATGGCTGCGCCCCGGAGGAGAAGGAGATCCTGGTCGATCCCGAGATGCCGGTGGCCGTGCCGTACGATGACGTTTCGTGGAGCGCGTGGCGGCTCTTCGCCCAGGGGATGGCGGTGAACGACGTGGCGGTCCTGGACGAGAAGGAGATCCTGGTGGCGACCGGCGCCGGTTCCGTCCTGCACCTGTACAACGGGGTGCTGGAGACCTGGCAGCTGCCCACCAGCGAGGAGATCATCGCCCTGTCCCGCGGCGTTGACGACCAGGTTCTCGCGCTCGATGCCTCGGGCCAGTGCTTCCGCCGCGTCGCGGGGGAGTGGCTGCTGGACTGGCCCTACGGGGCGGGTCAGTGGGCCCGCGACGTCTGGTGCGACGAGGAGGGCACCGTCTACGCCTGCGGCTCCATCGGCCTGGTCTACGAGGAGCCGGACGGGCGGTGGACCTCGGTGGACGCCTCGGTCGGCAACAACCTGCGCAGCATCTGGGCGAGCAGCGCGGAGGACGTCTGGGTCGTGGGCAGCTATGGCCGCATCTTGCGCAAGCACGGCGACGAGTGGAAGCTCAGCATGCCTTTCGGCCAGCAGGAGCATTTGCTGGATGTGACCGGCGACGACGAGGGGCGCGTGGCCATCTTCGATTCCGCTGGCGAGACCCACTTCTGGGACGGGAGCATCTGGCAGACCATCCCGGCCTGCGACTTCGTGACGCTCGTGGGCGTCTACCTCCTCGAGGGTCAACTCTACGGCTACTCTCGCGACTCGATCGTCTTCTGGAGCGGCGAGAGCTGGAAGCCTGAAGGCGACTTCCAGGACCAGGGCTATTGCGAGGTCGTGGCAGTCGAGGGGGCCACGGCCTACTTCGCCGGCCGGGACGGCTGGGTGGCCACCCGCAGGGAAGGTCGCACCAGTATTCTGCTCACGCCGCCCGGGGGACCCGCGGACTTGCTCCTGGAGGGGGACGACGTTTTCGCCCTGACCAGCAACGCCTGGCTCCTGGCCCGTGAAGGGGGCGACTGGCGGGTGCTGAACCGCTTCGACGGATCGGTCTACAGCGACTTGGCGCACTTCCTGGCCCGGGACGACCAGGGACGCCTCGTGGCGTTGGTGGACCGTCGGATCTGGCGGCAGGATCAGGATGGCACCTGGGCCCGCCCGCCCGACGCACCCTCCAGTTCCTGCCGTTCGCTGTACGTCCTCGAGGACGGCATGCTCTGCTTCCCTGTTTCCAGCGGCATCTGGACGCTGTCCGGCGGACACTTCGTCGACCTGGGCACACCGCCTTATGAATGGCGCGATGGCGATTGGCAGCTTGCCGGCTCCTCGCTGGCCGATCTCTGGCTCCTGACCGATGTCGGGCTGCTTCGTTACGACGGCCTGACCTTCGTGCCGGTCCTACGTCTGGAGGGTATGTTCTGGCGTCTGGCCTACGACGCGCGGGAAGGGGCGCTGCTCTGGGGAGACTACGGGCTGATCGCGGTGGACCGGAGCGGCGCCACGCGCGACCTCACTCCTCAGTACAGCGATCTGGAAGAAGCGCCGCACCGCGCGCAGCTCGAGCTATTCCAGATCGCGGCATCGGGAGATTGGCTGGGCCTCGACAACCGGGTCCTGCGGCGCATGGACGGTCGCTGGGACGCCATATCGCTGGACGGGGCGGCGGAGGCCATGGGAGACCTCTATCTCCACATGCCCCGGGACCTAATGGCCGAATCCGCTTCCCATGTTCTCTTCAGGCTCCGGGATTCCTTGCTGGAGATGGTGGAAGCTGGGCCCCGGGTCTCGAAGGCCGGCCGGGAGGAGGGACCTTGAACCCGCGTCGCCTCGCTCTGCTGGCCGCCTGCTGCGGAC
>CAZGEC010000054.1:0-15723 GCA_964524645.1 uncultured Fibrobacteraceae bacterium
GCGGTGATCGAGACCGCGTACGGTGCGGCCCACGAGAAGCTGGTGCTGGCGCGGTGATCTGGGCGTCCAGGGGCTTAAATCCGTGGCTTTATGGGCCGGTCTGCCTATATTCAGGAGTCTGGCAATCTGATTTAGCGCTGGCGGCTCCCGTTTCGTATTCTAGGACAGGGACACAGTGGGGGCCGCGGCCCGGGGCCGCGGTTTATCGGTCTGCAGGAGAATCTCCTTGAGGATCACTGCCATTGTCCTGGTCGTGCTAATGCTGGCTGCCGTCTCGGTCGAGGGGGCCAGCAGTCCCGTGCCGCTGCGGATGGGCGGCCGGGCGCGCATCGCGCTGGTGGAGCAGGGAGCGGGGGAGCTGCACCTGCGGGCCACCCTGGGCGGGATGAGCGCCGTGGTGGTCGGCTCGCCGGCCGGCGACTTCACGCGGCTGGACGTGCTCGGATCGGTCACGACCCGCGAGGTGGGGGCGCCCGCCTTGCCGCTCCTGACCCGCCTGATCGCCCTGCCCCACGGGGCCAAGGCGCGCGTGGTGGTGGATTCGCAGGTCGTCAGCGAGCTGGGCCTCGCCGCCAAGGGGCTTTCCCATCCGCTCTGGCCGGCCCAGGCGCCGGTGCCCAAGAACCAGGATCCCGCCGCTCAGCCCTTCGCCCGCGACGCGGCCGCCTACGCTGTCCGGGAGGTGGGCCGGGAGCTGGTGCGGGTGGTGCCGTGCGGCCGGCTGCGCGGCCTGGATCTGGCGCGGGTCGAGGTGGCGCCGGTGAGCTGGCGGCCCGCCGACGGCACGCTGCAGGCGACCGAGAGCGTCGACTTCCGCGTGGTGTTCGCGGGCGGGGACGCGAAGGCGGAGCGCGAGCTGCAGGAGCGGACGGCCAGCCCCTTCTTCGCGCCGCTCTATGCGCAGGTCGCCGGGGCCAAGGGGCTCCACGACGCGTATCCCGACCTGGTGGCCGACGTGGTCACCATGGCGGTGGTCACCCCGCCCGAGTTTCTGGATACCCTCGCGGACTACGTGCGCTGGCAGACCGAGCGAGGATTCCACGTGCTGGTCGGGATCATCGGCACTCCCGAGGTCGGAAGCACCGCCGAGGAGATCCAGGCCTGGCTGCACGGGCTGTACACCGATCCGCCGGCCGGGCTGCCGGCTCCCAGCTTCGTTGTGCTGGTGGGGGACGTGGAGCAGGTCCCCACCTTCCAGTGGACGCACGACCTGGGATATCTCGCCACCGACCGCCCCTACGCCGCCGCGGACGGGGACCTGATCCCGGACATGTACTACGGGCGGATCTCGGTGGTCAACCCGAGCCAGCTGCACGCGGTCCTGGACAAGATCCTCGCCTACGAGCAGCTCACCATGCCGGATCCCTCGTACCTGGACAAGGGCGTGCTCGTCGCCGGGGTGGACGCCACCTACAGCCCCACCTACTGCAACGGCCAGATGAACTACGCCACGAGCTTGTACTTCGACGCGGCCCACGGGATCGACCCGCACGCCTATCTCTACCCGGCCTCGGCGAACCAGGCGGCGGAGATCGTGGCCGACGTGAGCGCCGGCGCCGGCTTCGTCAACTACACCGGCCACGGCAGCATCATGTCCTGGTCCAATCCACGCTTCAGCCAGGGGGACATCATCGGCCTCGACAACGCCGATCGCTATCCCCTGGTCGTCGGCAACTGCTGCTCGACCATGGGCTACGCCACCGCCGAGTGCTTCGGCGAGTCCTGGCTGCGCGCCCCCGGCAAGGGCGCGGTGGGCTACATCGGCGGCAGCGACCTGACCTACTGGGACGAGGACTACTGGTGGGCCGTGGGCAGCACGGCGGTCATCAGCGCCAACCCCACCTACGAGATGTCCGGGCTGGGCATCTTCGACGGCCTGTTCCACGACCACGGCGAGGGCGACGGCCAGTGGTACGTCACGGCCGGCGCGGTGGCCTTCTGCGGCAACCTGGCCGTGCAGGAAGCCGGGTCGAGCCTGTCGGACTACTACTGGAACGTCTACGGGCTGCTGGGCGACCCCAGCCTCGTTCCCTACCTGGGGGTGCCCGCGGACAACCCTGTGAGCCATCCCGCCTGGATCTCGACCGCCCAGACCTCGCTCGACCTCGCGGCGGCTCCCTACAGCTACGCGGGGCTGAGCCGGGACGGGACGCTGCTGGGTTCCGGCACCGCCGGCGCGGCCGGGGATCTCGTCCTGGACCTCGCCGCGGCGCCGGATCCGGGCGCGCCCTTGCACCTGGTCGTCACGGCCCCGAACCGGCGGCCGTACGTGGCGGAGGTCCCGGTGGAGGCTCCGGCCCAGGTCACGATCGAGCCGGATCCGCTGACGGCCGGCGTGCCGGCGAATCTGACGGTCACCGTGCGCGAGGCGGACGGCATCACGCCGAAGGTGGGCCTGGAGGTCTGGGCTGAGGGGCTGGACTACACGACGGCGCCCGTGCTCACCGATGACGCGGGAGTGGCCGCGCTGCCGGTGAACTACCCCTACGGTCCCGCTCTCGACGTGATCGGCCGCGAACCCGGGCAGGGCTTCCGGCAGTTCACGCGGAGCGTCGTGGTCCTGGCCCAGCCGCTGGTCGCGCCGGATCTGCGCGTGACAACGGCGGTGGGGCTCGCCGACGCCTTCGCGGCCGGCTGGCCCGGCACCCTGCACGCGGTGGTCGCGGAGCCCGGCGCGCTGCTCTACGCCCGCCTGCCCGACGGCACGCTGCTGAGCACGAGCGCGGACAGCCTCGTGCTGATCCCGGCCGCGGCCGGCCAGGTGGTCGCCACCATCGCGGTGGCCGGCTGCGATCTGTACAGCGAGACCTTCCCGGTGCGGGAGCTGTTCGCCGGCGGCGTGCTGGTCCTGGACGACACGGCCGGCACCGGCCGGAACCTGGCCCACGGCGACCAGACCGACCTGGAGATGGACCTGCAGCTTCTCGGCTACCGGACCACCAAGCAGACGCTCGCGGAGACGGATCCCGCCTTCTGGCCGTCCTACGACCTGCTGGTCGTCAACTGCGCCCGGTACCTGGCCCCGCTCGCCGATCCCGCGCTGCGGGACAGCCTGATCGCCTACGTGGAGCGCGGAGGGCACTTGCTGATCGAGGGCGGGGAGCTGGCGCACCTGTACGCGGCCGGCGATCCCGAGTTTGCCCGGACCGTCCTGCGCGTCTCGGCCTGGAGCGGCGACGACGGGGGTATCTACGCCTTGATGACGACCCCCGGCCACCCCGTCGTGAGCGTGCCGAACGTTGTCCAGCAGCTCGGCCGCACCAGCTACACGGGTCCCGGGGATCAGGACGTGGTCACCGAGACGGCCGAGGCGCAGCGGCTGGCCATCTGGTCCGCCGCCATCCAGGACGCCGCCCTGATCGCCTACGACCCGACCCCGTCGCCGGATGGCGGCCAGCTGATCTACTTCCCCTTCAACTACGCCCTGACGGTCACGGAGGTGCGCCGCGATCTCCTGGAGAACGCCGTGCGCTGGCTGCTGACCGACGACACGGGCACCGCCGCGGTCTCCGGTCCCTTGCAGGCGGACGTGGTCGGCGGCGGCGTGCGGCTGAGCTGGCAGTACGATCCGCAGGCGGTCGACGGCTGCTACCTGGAGCGCCGCAGCGGCGACGGTCCGGCCCTGCGCCTGACCGCCACCCCCCTGACCAGCCCGGAGGGGCGGATCGTGTACCTGGACAGCGTCGCCGGCGTGGCCCCCGGCAGCCGGCTGCGCTACAGCTATGTCCTGGTCGCCGGCGGCCGCGAGATCGGGCGTGGCGAGGAGATCGAGGTCCTCTACCAGCCGGCCGCGCCGGCGGCCTTCCTCTTGCATGCCGCCTATCCGAATCCCTTCAACCCGCGGACGCAGCTCCGCTTCGACCTGCCGCGGGCGGGACGAGTAGCACTGCGCATCTACGATGTGCGGGGCCGTCTGGTGCGCACGCTGGTGGACGAGGTGCTGCCGGCCGCCGTACACCAGCGGAGCTGGGATGGGACCGACACCGACGGCCGCCGGGTGGCCAGCGGGGTCTACTACGCGCGCCTGAACGGCCCGGACGGCGTGGCCACGCGCAAGCTGCTGCTCCTGAAGTGACTGCCCGCCGTGGCGCCTGCTGCTGATCCGCTTCCTTCATTTCAGGCCCTTCATCTGCTATAATGGAACTTCCGGTCGCCCCGCGGCCGCAGGGACTGCCGTACAACCACGCCGAAAGGATTCCACCATGCGTCTTCGTGTGCTGCTTCTCGCCCTGGCATCGGTCTGCCTGCTGACCGGCCCCGCCCTGGCGGCGGATCACGGCGCCGCCCCGTTGCAGAAGATCTCCCTGGCCGCGGGCGGTCCCCGGCTGGAGATCGTCCAGCAGGATCAGGACCAGCTCCGGTTCCACGTCGAGGTGGGGGAGCTGGACGCGCTCGAGATCGCCACCAAGCAGGGCACGTTCACGCGCCTGTTGATCCCCGGTTTCCACAGCTCGCAGCAGGTCGGCGCGCCCGAGCTGCCCCAGATGAACCGCCTGGTGAGCATTCCCCTCGGCGCGCGGGTGCGCGTGGAGGTGAAGGCCCTGTCCGTGCGGGAGATCGACCTGGCCGACTACGGGATCACCAGCCCGCTCATGCCGGCCCAGGCCAGCATGCCCAAGAACGCGGATCCCGCGACCTGGCCGTTCGCCTACGACCGCAGCGCCTACCAGGTCGACCGGGTCAGCCGGGAGCTAGCGCAGGTGGTGCCGGCGGGCCGCCTGCGCGCCATGGAGCTGGGCCGCCTCGAGATCGCGCCGGTGGAGTACCTCCCCGCGCAGAACCGGCTCCGCGTGACCGAGAGCCTGGACGTACAGGTGAGCTTCCTGGGAGCGGACAAGGCCGCCGCGGCCGGCCTGATCGCGCGCACCTACAGCCCCTTCTTCGAGCACCTGTACGCGAACGTCGCCGGCGCCAAGTCCTTCCACGATTCCTACCCGGATCGGGTGGCCGACGTGGTGACCATGGTGATCGTCACCCCGCCGGAGTTCGCGGCCCAGCTGCAGGACTTCGTGGACTGGAAGACCGAGCGCGGCTTCCGCATGATCGTGGCCGTCACCGGCACGCCGGAGGTGGGCTCGACGACGTCGACGATCCAGAGCTACCTGCACGGCCTGTACGAGGACGCCACACCGGAGGAGCCGGCCCCGAGCTTCGTGCTGTTCGTGGGCGACGTGGCGCAGATGCCGACCTTCACGCTGAGCGGCGACGCCAGCGACCGTCCCTACTGCGCGGTGGACGCCGATCTGGTGCCTGACATGTACTACGGCCGCTTCTCGGCCACCAACAGCAGCCAGCTGCAGGCGATGATCGACAAGACCATGATGTACGACCAGTATACCATGCCGGATCCCAGCTACCTGCGGGACGTTTGCATGATCGCCGGCGTGGACTCCTACTACGCACCCACCTACGCCAACGGGCAGATCAACTACGGCACGACCTACTACTTCAACGCGTCGCACGGCCTCACCAGCCACACCTACCTCTATCCCGCCTCCGGCAGCAGCGACGCCCAGATCGTCCAGGACGTGAGCAACGGGGTCTCCTACGTGAACTACACGGCTCACGGCAGCACGACCTCCTGGTCCGATCCCACCTTCACGCAGGCCAACATCAACAGCCTGCAGAACGCGGGGAAGTACTGCCTGGCCGTGGGCAACTGCTGCCTGACCAGCAGCTACGACATCGGCGAGTGCTTCGCCGAGACCTGGCTGCGCGCGGCGAACAAGGGGGCGATCGGCTACATCGGCGGCAGCAACTCGACCTACTGGGACGAGGACTACTGGTGGGGCGTGGGCTACACGAGCAGCATCACGGCCAATCCCACCTACGAGGGCAGCGAGATGGGAGCCTACGACGGCCTGTTCCACGAGCACGGCGAGGCGGAGCACCTCTGGTACGTGACCAACGATGCCCTGATCTTCTGCGGCAACCTGGCGGTGATGGAGTCGGGTTCGAGCCGCACGACCTACTACTGGAACATCTACAACCTGATGGGCGACCCCAGCCTGAGCACCTACCTGGGGCTGCCGGCGGCCAACCCCGTCGGCATCTCCGCGCTCAGCTCCGCCTCGATCACCGTCTCCGCGGACCCGGGCAGCTACGTCGGGCTGACCCAGAACGGCGTGCTGGTCGGTGCGGGCACGGTGGGGATCGGCGGCAGCGAGGTCATTCCTTTCACCACCACCCCGACCGCCGGCCTGCCGGTGCACATGGTCGTGACGGCCCAGAACCACGAGCCGTACGTCATGGACATCGCCCTGGCCAATCCCGAGCTGTGGTTGAGCGCGAACTCGGTCACCACCGCCCTGGCCGCCGGCGAGACGACCGTCGAGACCCTGGAGATCGCCAACCAGGGCGAGGCGGGCTCGATCCTGACCTTCAGCTGCGCGGTGCAGGCCGAGACCCCGTCCGCCAAGGGCGTCAAGAGCATCGCCGGCTCGACCTTCACCTGCGACCAGAGCGAGTACCTGAGCGGGTCGACGACGGACCTGGTCTTCACCGTCCACAACGCCAGCACCGACGCCGAGTGGCTGATGGACATCTCGATCGACTTCCCGCCCGGGGTGACCGTGAACTCCTCGACAGCGTTCACGGGCGGCACCGATCCCATGCCCAGCAACGGGCAGACGGGTGACGGCGCCATGGTGACCTGGCACGGCGAGACCACCAGCGGCTGGGGGGTCATCCACGGCGGCGAGACGGCCACCGCCACCGTGAACGTCACCTACGCCGGCAGCCTGAGCGGGGCCGTGGACCTGGATTACGTCATGACCGGCGACATCTACGGCAGCACGCCCCACACGCTCAGCGGGACGATCGTGCTGACCAGCGCGGGGCCGAGCCTGACCCTCACCGCCCCCGACGGTGGCGAGGATCTGGGCATCGACGATCCCTTCACCTTCACCTGGATGGCGGCCGGCCCGCCGCTCACCGACGTCCAGCTGGAGCTGAGCCGCGACGCGGGCGGCAGCTGGGAGACCCTCACCGCCAGCACCCCCAACGACGGCGCGTGGGAGTGGATCGTGACCGGTCCCTCCTCGACGGAATGCCTGGCGCGCGTGCGGAGCCTCGACGGGACCATCGGCGACCAGAGCAACGGCACCTTCCGCATCTACCAGCCGGTGCGCTGGCTCGCGGTGGTGCCCGCCTCCGGCGAGCTCGCCCAGGGGGAAAGCCAGACCCTGGAATTCCACCTGGATGCCACCGGACTGAGCGCCGGCATCTATCTGGCCTACGTGGTGATCACCCACAACGCCGAGGGGAGCCCCGACGTGATCCCGGTGACGCTCACGATCACCTCGGATCTGTCGGCCGCGGGCGATGTCGCGCCGGTCTTCCGGCTGGCCGGCAACCGGCCCAACCCGTTCAACCCGCGCACCGAGATCGCCTTTTCCCTGGACGTCGCGGGTCCGGCCACGGTCGAGGTGCTGGATCTGCGCGGCCGCCGGGTGCGAACCCTCTGGAGCGGTCTGCTGGCCGCTGGCGACCACCACCTGGCCTGGGACGGCCTGGACGAGCAGGGCCGGGCCGTGGCCTCGGGCGTCTACCTGGCGCGCCTGAGCACAGGCGACCGCAAGGCGACCCACAAGATGCTGCTGGCCCGCTGAGTGCCCGGCATCCGTCACGCTTCGGGGCTCCCGCACGCGGTGGTGGGAGCCCCGGCCCCCCAGCCCGGATCATGAAAGAACACGATTTGTCAAATTGCTCTCTTTATTGATCTTGCAATCTGTGGTATCATGGATGTCGTTAACGGCTCCGGACTGACATCCCTCCGGAGCCCTGCACGTTTGATTTCACGAGGACCCTGCATGCGCATGCGCCTGGTGGCCGGCTGGCTCGTCCTCTCGCTGTTGGCTCTCGTGCCGCCGGCCTTGGCCGCCGCCAGGGTCCTGCCGGTCGGTGCGGGAGCACCCCGGCTGACCGTGCTGGCCGTGGGGGATGATCAGCTGCGTCTGCACGTCGAGGTGGGGCGGCTCGAGGCGCAGGCGGTCGCCACGCCGCAGGGGGATTTCACGCGCCTGGTGATCCCCGGCTTCCACGCCACGCGCGAGGTGGGCGCACCCGAGCTGCCGCTGATGAACCGGCTGCTGGCCGTTCCCTATGGCGCGGCCGTGCGCGTCGAGGTGGAGAACGCCGTCCGGCGCGACATCGACCTGCAGAGCCTCGGTCTGGCCGCTCCGCTCCTGCCGGCCCAGCCCAGCCTCGCCAAGGACGCCGACCCGCAGAGCGCGAGCTTCGCCCTCGATCGCAGCGCCTACCTGGCTTCCCGCATCGGGGGTCCGGTCGCGCGCGCCGTCCCCTGCGGCCGCCTGCGCGCCGTCGACGTCTGTCGCCTGGAGTTCTCGCCCGTGACCTGGTACCCGCAGGGGGGGCGCCTCGAGGTGATCGAGAGTGCGGACCTGCGCATCGTCTACGAGCACGCCGATCCGGACGCCGGGCGCGATCTGCGGGCCCGCACGGCGAGTCCTTTCTTCGCTCACCTCTACACTGGCCTGGCGGGAGCCGCGGCGCTGGACGCAGAGCCCGACGGCCTCGCGGCCACGACCGAAGACACCGGCACGGGACCGGCCGGCTTGGCCGTCGTGACACCTCCGGAGTTCGTGCCCGTGCTCGAGGATTTCCTGGCCTGGAAGACCGCGCGCGGCTTCCACGTCGAGCTGGGCGTGGTCGGCGATCCCGAGGTGGGCAGCACCGCCGCCGCTATCCAGGACTGGGTCCACGGCCTCTACCTGAACGCCACGCCCGAGCAGCCGGCGCCCAGCTTCCTGCTGCTGGTGGGGGACGTCGAGCAGGTGCCCACATTCCTGGTGGACGGCAACGCCACCGACCGTCCCTATGCCGCCGCAGACGGGGACCGGCTGCCGGATCTCTACTATGGCCGCCTCTCGGCCGGCAACGCCACGCAGCTGCAGGCGATCCTCGCCAAGACGCTCGCCTACGATCAGCTCGCCCTGCCGGACGTCGATTACCTGGCCGAGACCTGCCTCGTCGCCGGCATGGACAGCTACTGGGCGCCGACGCGCGCCAACGGGCAGATCAACTACGCGGCCGGCGAGTACTGCAACGCGGAACACGGGCTCGTCGCCCACACCTTCCTCTACCCGGAGTCGGGCTACCAGGCGGCCCAAATCGTGGAGGAGGTCAGCAAGGGGGTGGCGCTGATCAACTACACGGCCCACGGCTCGGCCGTCTCCTGGTCCTTCCCCGCCTTCACTCAGGGGGACGTCGCCGGCCTGGGCAACGCCGGGAAGTACTGCCTGGCCATCGCCAACTGCTGCCTGAGCAGCAGCTACCAGCTCGACGAGTGCTTCGGCGAGACCTGGCTGCGGGCCCCGCAGCGCGGGGCCGTGGGCTACATCGGTGGCAGCAACTCCACGTACTGGAACGAGGACTTCTGGTGGGCGGTGGGTGCCTGCGCCGCCGAGGACATCTCCGCCTTCCCGACCTACGAGGCCACCGGGGCCGGGGCCTACGACGGCCTCTTCCACAGCCACGGCGAAACACCCGCGGCCTGGTACGTGACCAACGACGCCCTGGTCTTCGCCGGCAACCTGGCCGTGCTCGAGGCCGGCTCGAACCTGACGGACTACTACTGGGACGTCTATAACCTGCTCGGAGATCCCACGCTCAGCACCTACCTCGGCCCGCCGTCCACCAACCCGGTCAGCCATCCGGCGACCGTCATGACCCTGCAGACCAGCCTGACGCTCGGCGCGGCCCCGGGCAGCTACGTTGGCCTGACCCAGGCAGGGCAGCTGGTGGGTGCCGGAGCGGTCGCGGCGGGCGGCAGCGCGACGATCGCCCTCCGGCAGCCGCTCGACCCGGCCCAGCCGCTGCATGTGGTGGTGACCGCGCAGAACCGGTGGCCCTACGTGGCCGAGCTGCCGGTGGTGGTGCCGGCGACGGTCAGCTTCGATCCGGCCGCGATCGCCGCGGGTACGCCGGCCGAGGTGACCGTCACCGTTCTGACCACCGGCGGCGGACCGCAGTCGGGGGTCGAGGTCTGGGCGGCCGGACTGGGCTACGCGAGCCAGGTGGCGACGACGGACGAGACGGGCGCGGCCCGGCTCGAGCTGGACTACCCCTACGGTCCCGAACTCGAGGTCGTGGGCCGGGAGCCCGGTGCCGAGTTCGACCTGTTCCACGAGGCGCTGGCGGTCGCGGCCCTGCCGCTCTCGGAGGTGGATCTGAGCGTCACAACGGGCGTGGGTCTGGCCGATACCTTCGCCGTGGGGCTGCCGGGCACCCTGCGAGCGGTCGGGACGGCGGCGGAGGCCGTGCTCTGGGCGCTGCTGCCGGACGGGAGCCGGATCTCCGATGCGGTGGCGGCGCTGGACCTGCTGCCGGAGCAGCGCGGGTTGCTGACCGGCTGCATCGCCGTGCCGGGACACGATCTCTACCGCGAGAGCTTCCCGGTGATCGAGGCGCGGGGCCGGGTCGGCGGCCAGGTGGCGGCCGAGGGCGTGCCGCTCGGCGGCGTCACGGTGCAGGGCTATGGCGGCCTGCCGGAACCGGCGTTTGCGGTGGTGAGCGCTGCCGACGGCGCCTTCAGCGTGGCGGACGAGATCCCCGTGGGTATCTACCGGCTGGTGGCCGAGGCCTACGGCTACCAGCGCCAGGAGATCACGATCCTCGTGCGCCACGGGTCCAACAGCTACGACATGACGCTCGACCGGGCGCCGCTCGTCACCCTCACGGGCACCGTGGGTGAACAGGGGACCGGGACCGCCCTCGCCGCGACCGTTCGCCTCCTGCGGGCCGACACGGGGGAGATCGTGGCCGAGACCGCCACCGATCCCACCAGCGGCTCTTTCACGACGCCGGCCGTGCCGGCCTTCGCCTACGTGGTGACGGCCAGGGCCTGGCGGCACCTGCCGGTGCGCCTGGAGGTGAACCTCGGCGAGCCGCTCGTGGAGAAGCACCTGCGCCTGGAGCCGGCGTCCGGCGAGCTGCTGCTCCTGGACGACGGCCCTGTCCTGGCCGCCCGCCCCGGCAAGCCGGCCCAGAAGGAAGGCGCTCCCGCGGCCGCCGGCTACCTCGCCCCGGCGGCCAAGGACGCCTCGGCCCTGGCCGCCGACCTGCAGGCGCTGGGCTTCGGGGTGACGGTCGTTCCCGCCACGGATAGCGAGCCCGCCGCCTGGGACGACTACGACCTGCTGATCCTCGGCAGCGGGGACAACGCGAACCCCGTGGCCGATGGCGCCCTGCGCGGCGCCCTCGAGGAGTACGCTGGTCGCGGTGGCCGCCTGCTCCTGGAGGGCGGCGAGCTGGGCTACGCCGCGCTCGTGCAGCCCGGCTACCCGCGGTTCGCCGCGCGCGTGCTCCATGCGGCCGGCTGGGAGCGCGACGACTGCGGCAGCCTGACCGTCGCCGAGCCGGCCCATCCCGTGATGAGCGAGCCACAGACCGTCCCCGGATCCCTGCTGCTCGACTACAGCGGCTACGCCGACCAGGACGCCATGCGGCCGACGGCGGACGCTGCCGCTCCGGGCAGCTGGAGCGAGGCGAGCGCTCTGGCGAGCGTCCTGGCCTACGATCCCAACCCCGCCCCCGAGGGGGGCCAGATCGTCTACCTGGCCTGCCGCTACGCGGCCCTGGAGAGCCCGGCTCGCCTCGCCCTGCTGGCCGACATGCTGCGCTGGCTGCTGACCCCCGAGATCGGCAGCTGCGCCATCGCCGGCCGCGTCACGCTTCACGGCAGGTCCCATCACGACGGCGTGGTGGTGCAATCATCGCCCGGCGGCCGCACCGCCACCACGGGGCCCGACGGCAGCTACGTCCTGCGGGGCCTCTTCCCCGGCACCCACCAGGTGACCGCTCGCAAGGATGGCTGGTCCGTCGAGAGGGTGGAGGTCAGCGTGAGCGAGGGCGAGAACAAGGGCGCCGTGGACTTCCTCCTCCTGCCGGTGCAGGAAGCCGAGGCCTGTCGCGCGCCGGCCATACCGGTGCCGGACGGGGATGCGGAGGGCATCCACGACCAGCTCCGCCTCGACGCCGAGGGCAAGCTGAGCGCCGTGGCGGTCCAGCTCGACCTGCACCACACATTCGTGGGCGACTTGGTGGTCGAACTGACCTCGCCGGCCGGCACCACGGTCAAGCTGCACGAGCGCGCCGGCGGCTCGGCCGACGATCTGGTGGGCTGGTATCCGGACGAGCGGGAGCCGGTCGCCTCCCTCGAGACCTTCCTGGGCGAGGAGGCCAGCGGCCGCTGGACCCTGACCGTGCGCGACCTGGCCAGCGTGGACACGGGAGTCCTGGAAGGCTGGTGCCTGCGGGTTCTGTATGCCGAGCCGGTGAGCGTTCCTCCGGACGGTCCGCCCCAGCGGCTGGCCCTAGGGGCCGCCTGGCCCAATCCCTTCAATCCGAGCACGCACATCGACTTCGACCTGCCGGGACCGGCCCGGGTGGAGCTGGCCGTGTTCGACCTCGGCGGCCGCCGCGTGGCGACCCTGGCCAGCGAGCTGCTGCCCGCTGGGCGCCACCAGCGAACCTGGGAGGGACGCGACGGGCAGGGCCGCCCCGTGGCCAGCGGACTCTACGTCCTGCGCCTGCGTGCCGAGGGCCGCACCCTCGCCCGCAAGGCCTTGCTCCTGAAGTAGATGCCGGACTGGCCGGTCGATCGCCGGGCCGCGGCCACACCGCAGCCACACCGCAGCCTGGATTCCACCGCTCCCGTAATGCTATAATTGTACGGTTGTTTTCCCGTTTGCTTGACGCGATCCGCCAAGCAGGCTCCTGCACCGTGGACCAGGGAGGAGAATCACATCATGGGAAGCCTCTGGAAGCGCCCCGGAGGGCGCGGCGTCGTCTTTTGCGTGCTTGGCCTGGCGATGATCTGGTCCCTGCCCCTCGCCGCGGCGGACATTCCCGTGGACAAGCACGGCCTGCCCTGCTGGGAAGTCCGTGTCTGGAACGACTTCCCCGTGCGGATCGAGCTGCAGTCCTCCGAGCAGCTGCAGGCCATGCTCGCCGCCGTGCCGCTGGCCGCTTTCGACCGCGAGGACATACGGCCGGTCCGGATCGGGCCCAAGTCCTATCATCTGGTCGTGGAGACCCGCATCACCGAGGCCGAGGCCGCCGCTCTCGCCAAGACGGGCTACGCCTTCGAGCGGCTCCCGGACGTACAGCGCCAGGTGCGCGAGGAGATGGAGCGCACCTGGGCCGCCCAGGCGGCCAAGGGCGGCAGCCTGCTGACCTACGGCGAGAAGGGGGTCTACCACACCAACCCGCAGATCGGCGCCATCCTGGCCCAGACCGCGGCCGACCATCCCGACCTCGCCAGCGACTTCATCTGGGGCTTCACGGTGCAGGGGCGCGAGCTATGGGGAATCACGATCTCCGACAACGTGAACGTGGAGGAGGCGGAACCCGAGGTGCGCCTGTCCAGCACCATGCATGGCGACGAGCCGGTGGGCACGGAGATGCTGCTCTACTTCGTGGACTACCTGACCAGCAACTACGGCCAGCCGGGCTACGAGGACGTCACCTACCTGGTCGACAACTACGAGATCAGCATCCTGCCGCTGTACAACCCCGACGGCAACGCGGCCGGCACCCGCTACAACGCCAACGGCGTCGATCTGAACCGCAACTTCCCCGAACCGGCCGGCACCGATCCGTACCAGGAGATCGAGAACGTAGCCTTCATGGACTTCTCGAACTTGCGCCACTTCGTGGTCAGCATCAACGGCCACGCGGGGGCGCTGGTCATCAACTATCCGTGGGACTACACCTACACCCTGGCCCCCGACGACGCGGCCATCCAGAAGCTGAGCCTGGAGTACAGCACCTACAACCTGCCCATGTACAACGGCGCCTGGCCCCAGGGGATCACCAACGGCGCCGCCTGGTACGTCGTCACCGGCAGCCTGCAGGACTGGTCCTACGACCAGACCGACTGCATCGACGTGACGGCCGAGCTGAGCAACATCAAGTGGCCGGCGGCCAGCCTGCTGGAGCAATACTGGGACGACAACCGCGAATCGCTGATGCACTACGTCAAGGCGGCCCGCTACGGGGTGAACGGGGCGGTCACCGGCAGCGACAGCGGCCTGCCGCTGGCCGCGACGGTCACGGTCACGGGCAATCCCAAGTTCGTCTCCACCGATCCTGATTTCGGAGATTATTACAAGCTGCTCGACACCGGGACCTACGACATCACGTTCGCGGCCGACGGTTACATCACCGAAACGCACTACGGCGTGAGCACCGTCTGGGGCACCCCGACCGTTCTCGACGTGGATCTGGATCCGGTGGCCCACGGCGACATCGCGGGCCTGGTCAGGGACACCGGCGGCGCGGGCCTGACGGCGAGCGTCGAAGTGCGAACCCATCCTGTCGACGAGTACGTGACCACCGTAACCAGCGACGCGGGCAGCGGCGGCACCTACACCGTGCCCGGTCTGATCTACGGTGAGTACCGGTTGATCTACTCGGCCAGCGGCTACGTGACCAAGGACTACGTGGTCAACCTCGATGCCCCGCTGGTCAACCAGGACGTGACCCTCGGCGTCGCCCAGGAGGTGGTCCTGCTCGGGGACGACCTGGAGGGCGGCACCGGCCACTGGACGGGTGGCTGGGGTCTGGCCGACCCGGCGACGGGCCACAGCCCGGCCAACTCCATGACCGACAGCCCGGGCGCGGGCGTCAAGTACGGCCATTACGAGGACAATCCCTGCGCCATGACCGACGCCGTGGACCTCACCGGCGCCATGTCGGGCACGCTCTCCTTCTGGGCCAAGTGGGACATAGAGGCCAGCTGGGACTGCTGCATCCTGCAGGTCTCGGTGGCGGGCGGTCCCTGGCAGGCCGTCGCCACCCAGTACACCGAGCCGGCCACGGGGCAGGGTGCCCAGACGCCGGCCGGCATCCCGGTCTTCGACGGCACGCGCACCAGCTGGGTCGAGAACACGGTCGACATGGCCCCCTGGCTGGGCCAGAGCGACGTCCGCTTCCGCTTCTGGCTGGGCAGCGACTCGAGCATCGAGAAAGACGGCTACTACTTCGACGACTTCCAGATCCTGGTCATCCGGGAGGTCACCTCGGCCGCCGGCGGGACGCCCATGGTCCTCGCGCCGTTGCAGGCCTACCCGAATCCCTTCAACCCGACCACCACCCTGCGCTTCAGCACCGCGCAGGCCGGCCTGGTCAGCCTCGACATCTACGACCTGCAGGGCCGCCGGGTCCGCACCCTGCTGCACGCCATCCGCCCCGCTGGCGATCACCAGGAGCTCTGGGACGGCCGCGACGATCGCGGCCACCTGCTGTCCAGCAGCCTCTACTTCGCCCGCTTGACGACGGACAGGCGCCACGAGACCCTCAAGGTGATGCTCGTCAAATAGGCAGCCACCTTTCACACACTCCAAGCCCCGGCTCATGCGGCCGGGGCTTTTTTCCGCCCCGGGCTGACATCACTTCTGTCCTGTGGTAGGATGACGGCGCGTGAGCCGATACGAAAGCCAGGATTCGTTGCCTTTTTTGCGTATAAGATCATCCGGGCTGGAGATGTCATGATGCGGTTCGTCGGCACATACCCGGTGCAGCGCCCGTGATGCGGCTGGCCGGATCCGCACCCACCGTGCTCTGATGCTCCATCCGACAACCCGATCACTGACGGCAATACGGGGAGGTCATGACAATGCCCTTATCGAGCGTTCTCAGGATCCCGGGTCGCGTGGTTGCGCAGTCCTTTGGCCGCACCACGCCATGGTACGGAGGCCT
>CAZGEC010000055.1:0-15680 GCA_964524645.1 uncultured Fibrobacteraceae bacterium
TCGCCGCCGTCAATGTCGTCTTGCCGTGATCCACGTGACCGATCGTCCCGACGTTTACGTGCTCCTTCGTCCGCTCAAACTTCTCGCGCGCCATCCTGTCCAACCTCCTTCAGGGTCCGGGCGTCTCGCTCAGGCACCCACGTAACGCCGCGTGATCTCCGCCGCGATCTTCTCCGGCACCCGCTCGTAGCGGGCGAACTGCATGGTGTAGACGCCGCGCCCCTGGGTGAGGGAGCGCAGCTGCGTCGCGTACCCGAACATCTCGCTGAGCGGCACTTCGGCCGTGACGACCCGGACGTCGCCGCGCTGCTCCATGCCGCTGATCCGCCCGCGCTGGGCATTCAGGTGGCCGGTGACCTCGCCCAGGTATCCCGCCGGCGTGATCACCTCGACGGCCATGACCGGTTCCAGCAGGACCGGCTCCGCATCGCGCGCGGCGTCCCAGGTCGCCTGGGTGGCCGCCACGCGGAAGGCCATCTCCGAGGATTCCTCCTCGCGGTACTCCCCACCCGCCAGCCGGATGGCCAGATCGGTGAGCGCGTAACCGGCCAGCACCCCCGTCTCGCAGGCCTGCCGGCAACCTCCCTCGACGGCGGGCAGGAACGCGGCCGGCACCGCCGCCTCGCTCACCTCGCTGGTGAAGGTGACGCCGGAGCCGTAGGTCCCCGGGGTCAGGGTGATCCGCACGCGGGCGAAATGCCCCTTGCCGCCGGTCTCGCGGTCGAAGACGAAGTCGCAGGAAGCCTCGCGGCTGATGGTCTCGCGATAGGCCACCTGGGGCTTGCCGATGTTGCAGCGCACCCCGAACTCGCGCTGCATCCGGTCGCAGAGGACCTCCAGGTGCAGCTCCCCCATTCCCGAGAGGATGGTCTGCCCGCTCTCCGGGTCCTTGCGGACGTGGAAGGTCGGATCCTCCTCGCTCAGCCCCGCCAATGCCTCGTTCAGCTTGTCCTGGTCCGCCTTGGTCTTGGGCTCGACCGCCACGAAGATGACCGGTTCGGGGAAGGTCATCGGTTCCAGGACGATGGGGTGCTCCAGGGCACAGAGCGTATCGCCGGTCCGGATCTCCTTGAAGCCCACCACCGCGGCGATCTCGCCACAAGGCAGGTCGCTCAGCTCATCCCGCTTGTTGGCGTGCATGCGCAGGAGCTTCTGGATCCGCTCCCTCTTGCCGGTGCTGGCGTTCAGGACCACCTTGCCCGCCTTGAGCTTGCCGCTGTAAACGCGCAGGAAGGCCAGGCGCCCGGCGTGCCGGTCCGACTGGATCTTGAAGGCCAGCGCGCAGAGCGGCTCCTCGTCGCTCGGCTTCCGCTCCTCCGGCCGTCCGTCCCGCGGCCGCTCCCCCTGCACCGGCGGACGATCCAGCGGGCTGGGCAGGTAGGACACGATCGCGTCGAGGAGCTTCTGGACCCCGTTGTTCTTCAGGGCAGAGCCGCAGAGCACGGGCACCAGCTCGCGGGCCAGCGTGCCGCGCCGCAGGGCGCCGCGCAGCTGATCCGGGGTTGGGTCCCGCTCGGCCAGGTACAGCTCCATGATCTCCTCGTCCGTCTCGGCCAGGGCTTCCACGAGCTGCCGGCGGGCGGCAGCCGCCTTGCCGGTCATCTCCGCGGGGATCGGCGCGTCGTCGAACGTGAAGCCGAGATCCTCCGCGTGCGGCCTCCGCGCGCTCATCTCCACCAGGTCGATCACGCCGCGAAAAGCGTCCTCGGCCCCGATGGGCAGCATGACCGGCAGGGGGCGGGCCCCCAGCCGTTCCCGTATCATCCGCACCGCGCGCTCGAAGTCGGCGCCCACGCGGTCCATCTTGTTCACGAAGGCCAGCCGGGGCACCTGGTACTTGTCCGCCTGGCGCCAGACCGTCTCGGACTGGGGCTCGACCCCGCCCACGCCGCAGAAGACTGCCACCGCTCCGTCCAGCACCCGCAGGCAACGCTCGACCTCGACCGTGAAGTCCACGTGGCCCGGGGTGTCGATGATGTTGACCTGGTGCTCCCGCCAGAAGCAGGTCGTCGCCGCCGAGGTGATCGTGATGCCGCGCTCGCGCTCCTGGTCCATCCAGTCCATCTGCGCGGCGCCGTCGTCCACCTCGCCGGGGCGGTGCACACGGCCCGTGTAGTACAGGATCCGCTCCGTCGTCGTCGTCTTGCCGGCGTCGATGTGCGCCATGATCCCGATGTTACGGACCTTGGCCAGTTCATGGGCGCGTGTCACGACGAACCCTCCACCTACCGGCGACGCAACGTACCCTTGCGGGCAGTTCCCCGCACGGGGCTGCACGCTTCTCCTGCCACTCATCCCCGCTTCGTGCAGCGGGGACCTCAGGCTATCCGGTTGTCTGCAATCTGCCTTAAATCAGGCGCTTGCGGAAATGAACGAGAGGGACCATTACCAACGGCAGTGGGCGAACGCCTTGTTCGCATCAGCCATCCGGTGAGTGTCTTCGCGCTTCTTGATAGACGGTCCGTCGTTCTTGCTAGCCAGCATCAGCTCGGAGGCCAGACGCTCCGCAAAGGTGTGCTCGGGCCGGCTCCGGGCAAAACCGATGATCCACCTCATCGCCAGCTGGGTGCGCCGATCGGGCCGCACCTCCACCGGCACCTGGTAGGTTGCGCCACCGATCCGTCGGGACTTCACCTCGAGGCTCGGCTTGACGTTGTTCAGAGCCGAGCGGAAGACGTCGATGCCATCCTGGCCGGTCTTCTCCCTGATGATGTCGAAGGCGCGGTAGACATGCTTCTCGGCGATGCTGCGCTTGCCTTCCTTCATGATGTAATTGATGAACTTCGTCAAGATGACGTCGTTGTATCGTGGATCGGGCGGCAGGTCGCGCCGCGCCGCTGATCTTCGCCTGGGCATCGTCTCTCCTCGCCGGCGTCCGCCGGCCGCTGCCGCCGCGCCGGGCGGGCGCGGCTCCGGACCTCCGCGCTACTTCTTGGGCCGCTTGGCACCGTACTTGGAGCGGCCGCGCCGCCGATCCTCGACGCCCGAGGCATCCTGCGTGCCCCGGATGATGTGGTACCGCACTCCGGGCAGGTCCTTCACCCGACCGCCCCGCACGAGCACGATGCTGTGCTCCTGCAGGTTGTGACCCTCGCCCGGGATGTAGGCCGTCACCTCGATGCCGTTGGTCAGTCGCACGCGGGCGATCTTCCGCAGGGCGGAATTGGGCTTCTTCGGCGTCTGGGTGTAGACGCGCGTGCAGACGCCCTTGCGCTGCGGGCAGGCCTGCAGGGCCGGGCACTTGCTCTTGTAGTTGACGGGCTTGCGGCCCTTGCGCACCAGCTGACTGAGGGTCGGCAAATCGACGCTCCTGCCTCGGCCGCCGGATCGGAGCCCGGCGGGCGGTTGGGGCTCAGCATTCAGGCCGGCAGCCCTTCGGGCTGCCGGCACGAAGGAGCAATCTTATATAGATGAGGGGCCACTGTCAAGGCATCGCGGCCATTTTTCGGGCCTCAGGGCCCGATTCCCGGTCCTCAACCGGCCGAGGCCTCGGCCTCGTCCCCGGCCGCCACCTCCTGCTCCACCTCGTCCTCGGGCGGCACGCCCTCGACATCCTTGATCTCCGACTCCAGCAGCGCCTGGACGATGTGCCGATCCTCCTCGGTCTCCGGATCCTCCACGGCCAGGGACTTGAACTGGGACAGGCCGGTCCCCGCGGAAATCAGGTGTCCCATGATCACGTTCTCCTTCAGGCTGCGCAGCTCGTCCCGCTTGCTGCGGGTGGCCGCGTCCGTCAGGACCCGCGTCGTCTCCTGAAAGCTCGCCGCGCTGATGAAGCTGTCCGTGGTCAGGCTGGCCTTGGTGATCCCGAGCAGCAACGGCTCGAAGGTGGCCGGCTCCAGCTCGGGCTCGCCCCGCTCGCGCAGCTCGGCGTTGCGCTGGCGGATGCTGTCGTTGGCCTCCTCGACATCGGCCTTGGGCACCTGCTCCCCCTCCAGGAAATTGGTGTCCCCCGGCGAGATGATCTGCACCTTCTGCAGCATGCGCGAGACGATGATCTCGATGTGCTTGTCGTTGATCTTCACGCCCTGCAGCCGGTAGACCTCCTGGATGGCGTTCACCAGGTAGGTCTGGACGGCGTTGACGCCCTTGATGGCGAGGACGTCCATGGGATTGATGGGCCCCTCGGTGAGCCGATCGCTCGCCACCACGTGTTCGCCCTCGTAGGTCCGCACGTGCTTGCCGTGCGGGATCAGGTACTCCTTCTCGACGCCCCCCTCGCCCTTGATGACGATCCGGCGCATGCCACGGGTGGTGCCGCGGAACTCGACCATACCGTCGATCTCGGTGACGGTGGCGGCGTCCCGCGGCCGGCGCGCTTCGAACAGCTCGGCGACCCGGGGCAGACCGCCGGTGATGTCGCCGGACTGGGCCACCTCGCGCGGGATCTTGCAGAGCTGCTCGCCGGTCTTCACCTCCTGGCCGTCCTGTACCAGCAGGAACGCGCCCGTGGGGATGATGTACTCGGCCAGCTTGCGATTGGTCTTGGCCGAGACGATCTGGATGGCCGGATGGATCGACTTGTCCACCGGTTCCGTGATCACCGGCTGCTTGAGCCGCGTCTTCTCGTCCAGCTCGATGCTGAGCGAGACGCCCTCGATGATATCCACGAAGGACACGACGCCGTCCTTCTCGGACAGGATGAAATCGGCGTAGGGATCCCACTCGAAGATGGGCTCGCCGCGCTTGATCTTCTGCCCGTCCTTGACCATGACCCGGGAGGCGTACGGGAGGGACATGCGGCTGCGGGTGATGCCGCTCTCCAGCACCAGCGAGATCTCGCCCTTGCGTCCGATGGACACCCGGTCGCCGTCCCCCGGCACGAGCTTGACGTCCTGGAAGACGATCTTGCCGTCGGCCGCGGCCGCCTTGACGTTCTGCTCGGCGATGCGGCTGGCGGTGCCGCCGATGTGGAAGGTCCGCAGTGTCAGCTGCGTGCCCGGCTCGCCGATGGACTGGGCGGCCATGACGCCGACCGGCTCCCCGATGTCCACCAGCTTGTCCTCGGCCAGGTTGTAGCCGTAGCAGAGGGCGCAGACGCCCCGCTTGGACCGGCACGTCAGCACCGAGCGCACGATCACCGAGGGCACGCCGGCCTCCTCGATCTGCTCCGACAGGGGACCGCTCAGCAGGGTACCCGTCTCGCAGATCATCTCGCCGCGCTCGTCGATGACGTCCTCGGCGGTGGTGCGGCCGATGATGCGCTCGCGCAAGGACTCGATGGTCTTCTCCCCCTCCTTGAGCGCGGAGAGCTCCACGCCGAGCAAGGTGCCGCAATCGTGCTCGGAGATCACGATGTCCTGGGCCACGTCCACCAGCCGGCGGGTCAGGTAGCCGGCGTCGGCCGTCTTGAGCGCCGTGTCCGCCAGCCCCTTGCGGGCGCCGTGCGTCGAGATGAAGTACTCGAGCATGGTCAGGCCCTCGCGGAAGTTGGCGATGATGGGCTGCTCGATGATCTCGCCGAAGCCGCCCGTGATCTTCTTCTGCGGCTTGGCCATGAGACCACGCATCCCGGCCAGCTGCTTGACCTGGTCGGCCGAGCCGCGGGCGCCGGAGGCGTTCATCATGTAGACCGGGTTGAAGCCCTGGTCGTCGGTGGCCAGGTGGGCGAACATCTTGTCACGGACCTGGTCGGTGACCTGGGTCCACTTGTCGATCACCTTGTTGTACCGCTCGCGGTTGGTGATGATGCCCTTGCGGTGCTGGTCGATGATCCCCTCGACGACCTTCTGCGCATCCTCGATGATGTCCTGCTTCTCGGGCGGAATGATGATGTCGTCGATGCCGATGGTGATGCCGCCCTCGGTGGCGTGGAAGAAGCCCAGCTCCTTGAGCCGGTCCAGGAAGTGCATGCAGGAGGTGACGCCCAGCTTGTGGTGCACCTCGCCCACGATCTGGGCCAGCACCTTCTTGTTCAGCGGCTTGTTCACGTAGGGGATGCCCTCGGGCAGGATCTGGTTGAACAGGATCCGCCCGACCGTGGTCTCCCTGACGCCGCCGGGGAAGCGCACCTTGATCAGGGCGTGCTTCTCCACCAGGCCGCCGTCGTAGGCCGCCACGGCATCCTCGGGATCGGCGAAGGTCTTGCCCTCGCCCCGGGCACCCGCCCGTCCCAGGGTCAGGTAGTAGCAGCCGAGCACCATGTCCTGGCTCGGCGTGGCCACGGGCTCGCCGCTGGCCGGCGAGAGGATGTTCAGCGGCGAGAGCATGAGCAGCCGCGCCTCGAGCTGGGCCTCGTAGCCCAGCGGCACGTGCACGGCCATCTGGTCGCCGTCGAAGTCCGCGTTGAAGGCCGTGCAGACCAGCGGGTGGATGCGGATGGCCTTGCCCTCGATCAGCACCGGCTCGAAGGCCTGGATACCCAGGCGGTGCAGGGTCGGAGCGCGGTTGAGCAGCACCGGGTGGTCCTTGATGATCTCCTCGAGGATGTCCCAGACCTCGGGTCGCTCCTGCTCCACCAGCTTCTTGGCGCTCTTGACGGTCTGGACGTAGCCCTTCTCCTCCAGCTTGCGGATGATGAAGGGCTTGAACAGCTCCAGGGCCATGCTCTTGGGCAGGCCGCACTGGAACAGCTTCAGCTCGGGTCCCACGACGATCACCGAGCGTCCCGAGTAATCGACGCGCTTGCCGAGCAGGTTCTGGCGGAAACGCCCCTTCTTGCCCTTGATCATGTCGCTGAGCGACTTGAGGGGCCGGTTGCCCTGTCCCTTGACGGCGCGGGAGCGGCGGCCGTTGTCGAACAGCGCGTCCACGGCCTCCTGCAGCATCCGCTTCTCGTTGCGCAGGATCACCCCTGGCGCCTTGATCTCGATCAGCTTCTTGAGCCGGTTGTTGCGATTGATGACCCGGCGGTAGAGATCGTTCAGGTCGCTGGTGGCGAAGCGCCCGCCGTCCAGCGGCACCAGGGGCCGCAGGTCGGGCGGCAGGACCGGGATGCAGTCCAAGATCATCCAGTCGGGCCGGTTGTTGGAGTTGCGGAAGGCCTCGACGACCTTCAGCCGCTTCAGCACCGACTTCTTGCGCTGGACCGAGGACTCGGTCTTGGCCTGGGCGCGCAGCTCCAGCGCCAGCTCCTCGAGATGGATCTGCTTGAGGAGTTTGCGGACGGCCTCGGCGCCCATCTCCATCTGGCACTCCCACTCGGGATGCTCCTCCTTGAGTTCCCACCACTCGTCCTCGCTGATGATGTCGCCCTTGTGGAACTCGGTGTTGCCCGGATCGATGATCACGGAGGACTCGTAGTACAGAACGCGCTCGAGGTCCTTGACCTTCATGTCCAGGAGCTGTCCGATGCGGCTGGGCAGCCCCTTGAAGAACCAGATGTGCGCGATGGGCACGGCCAGCTCGATGTGGCCCAGCCGCTCGCGCCGCACCTTGCTTTGGGTGACCTCGACGCCGCACTTGTCGCAGACGATGCCGCGGAAGCGGATCCGCTTGTACTTGCCGCAGTTGCACTCCCAGTCCTTGACGGGGCCGAAGATGCGTTCGCAGAACAGCCCGTCCTTCTCCGGCTTGAAGGTCCGGTAGTTGATCGTCTCGGGCTTGGTGACCTCTCCGTAGCTCCAGGAGCGAATGGTGTCGGGAGAGGCCAGTTGGATCAGGATGGAGCTGCAGTCGTTGGTCTGGTGCCCATCCACGTCCCTGGTCTTCAGACCCAGCATGGAATCCTCCTTCCGGCCCCCCGCGGGGCCCGGCGGGATATTGCTAAGAGGCCTCCTCGAGCTGCACGTCGAGGCAGAGGCTCTGGAGTTCCTTCATCAGCACGTTGAACGACTCGGGGATGCCCGGCTCCGGCGGGTTCTCGCCCTTGACGATGGCCTCGTAGATCTTGGAGCGCCCCGTCACGTCGTCCGACTTGACCGTCAACATTTCCTGGAGACAGTTGGCCGCGCCATAGGCCTCGAGGGCCCAGACCTCCATCTCGCCGAAGCGCTGGCCGCCGAACTGCGCCTTGCCGCCCAGCGGTTGCTGGGTGACCAGCGAGTAGGGCCCGATGGAGCGCGCATGGATCTTCTCCTCCACCAGATGGTGGAGCTTCAGCATGTAGATGACACCGACGGTCACCGGCTTGTCGAAGGGGATGCCGGTCCGGCCGTCGTGCAGCACGGCCTTGCCGCTCCGGGGCAGACCGTTGGCCGCGAGCGCCTCCTTGATCTCCTCGATGGTGGCGCCATCGAACACGGGGGACTGCACCTTCACGTCCTGGACGAGGGCGGCCCAGCCCAGGTGGGTCTCGAGGATCTGGCCGAGGTTCATGCGGCTCGGCACACCCAGGGGATTGAGCACGATGTCCACCGGCGTGCCGTCAGCCAGGTAGGGCATGTCCCCTTCGGCCATGATCTTGGAGACAACCCCCTTGTTGCCGTGCCGGCCCGCCATCTTATCGCCCACGTTCAGCTTGCGGCGCCGGGCCACGTAGGTCTTGACCAGCTTGACGACACCCGGCGGCAGCTCGTCGCCTCGCAGGGCGCGCTCGCACTGCTTCTCGTACTCGACGTCGATGCGATCGCGCTCGCGGTGGGCCGCCTCGAACACGGAGCGGATCAGGTTATCCTTGGCGGTGTCCTTCACCAGCGGCAGGCCCCAGTGGATGTCGCCGAAGTCGATCTGCTCGAGCAGCGGCTTGGTGAACTTCCGCCCGGCCTTGATCAGCACCTCGCCGGTGTTGGCATCGATGATGTGGTGGGCGGTCTCGCCCAGGAACAGCTCGGACAGCCGCTCGCTGCAGAGCTTGTCCACCTTCTCCCGCTCGCGGTTGCGGCGCCGCCGCAGGGAGTCGAGCTGCCGCTTCTCTTCCTTCTTGGAGCGCTGCCCGCGGTCCTGCCGCGAGAACACCTTGACGCCCACGACGATGCCGTCCATGCCGGGCGGCGCCTTCAGCGACGCGTCCTTCACGTCGCCGGCCTTCTCGCCGAAGATGGCCCGCAGCAGCTTCTCCTCGGGGGAGAGCTCGGTCTCGCCCTTCGGGGTGACCTTGCCCACCAGGATGTCGCCGGCGCGCACGTGGGCGCCGATGTAGACGATCCCGTCCTCGTCCAGGTTGCGCAGGGCGTCCTCGCCCACGTTGGGAATCTCGCGGGTCACCTCCTCCACGCCGCGCTTGGTGTCCCGCACCTGCAGCTCGAACTCCTCGATGTGCAGGGACGTGTAGACGTCGTCCTTCACCAGGCGCTCGGACACCAGGATCGCATCCTCGAAGTTGTACCCACCCCACGGCATGAAGGCGACCAGGAGGTTGCGGCCGAGGGCCAGCTCGCCCGCCTCGGTGCAGGGTCCGTCGGCCAGGACGTCGCCCTTCTTGACGCGCTGCCCCGGCTTCACGAGCGGCTTCTGGTTGTAGCAGGTGTCCTGGTTGCTGCGCTTGAACTTGCGCAGCCGGTACTCCACCACGCCGCTCGCGTCGAAGAAGCTCTGCGGAGCGACCGAATCGGCGTGGTCGTAGCGGACCGCGATGAGGTCGGCCGTGGCCACCTCCACCGTGCCGCTGTCCTCGGCCACGATCACCGCACCGGAGTCGATGGCGATCTTCCGCTCCATGCCCGTGCCGACCACGGGCGCCTCGGCGCGCAGCAGCGGCACCGCCTGGCGTTGCATGTTGCAGCCCATCAGCGCCCGGTTGGCGTCGTCGTGCTCCAGGAAGGGGATGAGGGACGCCGCGGCCGAGACGATCTGCTTGGGCGAGACGTCCATGTACTCCACCTCGGCGGGCTGCACCACGGGATACTCGCCCTTGTAGCGGGCCAGCACACGGTCGCGCATGAACTGCCCGTCGTCCGCCAGCGGCGCGTTGGCCTGGGCGATGGTGACGCCGTCCTCCTGGTCCGCGGTCAGGTAGTCGACCTTCCGGCTGACCTTCCCCTTGTCCACCTTACGGTACGGCGACTCGATGAAGCCGAAGCTGTTGATGCGGGCGTGGGTCGCCAGGCTGGCGATCAGGCCGATGTTCGGCCCTTCCGGCGTCTCGATGGGACACATGCGCCCGTAGTGCGTGTAGTGCACGTCGCGCACCTCGAAGCCGGCGCGGTCGCGATGCAGGCCGCCGGGACCGAGGGCGGAGAGACGCCGCTTGTGCGTCAGCTCCGAGAGCGGATTGGTCTGGTCCATGAACTGCGAGAGCTGGCTGCTCCCGAAGAAGGACTGGACCACGGCCGAGACGGTGCGGGCGTTGACCAAGTCGGCGGGGCTGAGCGGCTTCTCCTTGTCGGAGAGGTTCATCCGCTCCTTGATGATGCGGGCCATCCGGCTCAGGCCCACCGAGAACTGGTTGGCCAGCAGCTCGCCCACCGAGCGCACGCGGCGGTTGCCGAAGTGGTCGATGTCGTCCACCTCGCCCTTGCCCAGGAACAGCTTGATCATCTCGTGGATAATCGCCAGGAAGTCCGCCGGGGTCAGCGTGGTCGTCTTCGGAGGCACGTCCAGCCCCAGGCGCCGGTTCATCTTGTAGCGGCCCACCTCGGCCAGATCGTAGCGCTTCTCGTGGAAGAACAGGCGCTCGAAGAGGGCCCTGGCGACCTCCTCGTTGGGGGGATCGCCCGGACGCAGGAGCTGGTAGAAGCGGCGCAGCGCCTCGTCCTGGTTCTTGCTGGGATCCTTGCGCAGCGTGTTCAAGATCAGGCTCGGTTCGTGCACGGAGACCTGGTCGGCCTTGATCAGGGCGATCTCGATGCCCACCTGCTGCAGCAGGGATTCCACCAGCAACGCGTCCAGCACGGTGCCGGCCGTGGCCAGCGGCTCGTCCAGCTCCGGATGCGGGACGTCCCGCGCCAGGATGCGACCCTCCAGGGTGTTCTGGAGCATCTGGGCCTTCTTGCTGGTGGGGCGCGGAATCTTGACGACCTCGACCTCGTGGAAGAGCTCGATGATCTCCGCGTCGCTCTGGAAGCCCAGGGCCCGCAGCAGCATGGTGACCGGCTGCTTGCGTTTGCGGTCGATGTGCACGAACAGGATGTCGTTGATGTCGGTGGTGAACTCGACCCAGGACCCGCGATAAGGGATGATCCGCGCGCGGAAGAGCCGCCGCCCGTTGGGGTGGATCTCCTCGCTGAAGAACACACCCGGTGACCGGTGCAGCTGGCTGACGATGACGCGCTCGGCGCCGTTGATGACGAAGGTGCCCTTGTCGGTGATCATGGGCAGCTCGCCCAGGTAGACCTCCTGCTCCTGGATGTCCCGGATCTGGAACTCGGAGTCGGGTTCACCCTCCTCGGCGTCCTTGACCACCAGACGCAGGCGCACCTTCAGGGGCACGGAGAAGGTGAGCCCGCGCTCCTGACACTCCTCGATGCCGTACTTGGGCTGACCTGTGTTGTAGCTCATGTACTCCATGATGAGCTGGCCGCGGGTGGCAACGATCGGGAAGATCGTCTGGAACACCGCCTCCAGTCCCTTCATCTCGCGCTTGTCGGCGGGCACGCCGAACTGCAGGAACTCGTTGTAGGATTCGAGCTGCACGGCCAGCAGGTTCGGCATCTGCTCGTTGTGGATCAGCTTCGAATAGTTGAGCCGACCGGTGAATCTATCGACGGGAATCTTCGCACTCACGGGGCCACTTCCTCGCGCCAGGGGGGGTGTCGGTCCGGCGGCGCCGCCGCCGCACCGCGCGGCGACGGTCGGGCCATCGTCCCCCGCCCCGCGCGGCGGGGCGGGGGACAGCGAACCGCCTACTTCAGGTCGATGATCGCACCGACCTCTTCCAGCTTGGCCTTGATCTGCTCGGCCTCATCCTTGGACAGGCCCTCCTTGACCTCGGTGGGAGCCTTCTCGACGAGCTCCTTGGCCTCCTTCAAGCCCAGGCCCGTAATGGCCCGCACTTCCTTGATGACCTGGATCTTCTTGTCGCCGATACCGGTCAGGACGACGGTGAACTCGTCCTTGACAGCGGCTTCCTCGGCCACGGCGGCGGCCGGACCGGCCATCATGGCGACCGGGGCCGCGGCGCTCACGCCGAACTTCTCCTCCATAGCCTTGACCAGGTCGGCCATCTCCAGAACGGACATCTGCCCGACCATGTCGAGCACTTTCTGGGCGTTGTCGCTCAGCTTGATCTCGGTCTCGGACATTGCTCTACGCTCCTTGGTCTGGACCGGGCGCCGCCCTCGCGGCGGCTCACCCGCAAGAAATCGCGATCAGGCGGCCGCTTTCTGCTTGGCGACGGCGTCGAACGCACGCGTCAGGGCCGCGGGAACCTGCTTCAGCGTGCCCATGAAGCCGGTCAGGGGGGACTGCAGGCCCGCCATCAGCATGGCGATCAGTTCGTCCCTGCTCGGCACCCGGGAGAGGGCCAGCACCTGAGGGGCAGCGATGTAGGCACCGTCGACGATGCCTCCCTTGATGGTCAGGGCCTCGTTCTCCTGGGCGAAGTCGACGACGGCCTTGGCCGGCTCCACCTGGCTCTGCGGGCTCAGGATCAGCGCGGTAGGTCCGCGCAGGTGATCTCGAATGACCTCGAGGTCGGCGTCGGCCGCGGCGATCCGGGCCAGGCGGTTCTTGACCACCCGGCACTCGATCCCCCTGCTGCGGCAGAGCGCCCGAAAGGCCGTCATCTTCTCTACCGTGAGCCCCGTGAAGTCGGTGAGCACGATGCTCTGCGCCGACTGGAGCTTCGCGGCGATGGCCTGGACCTCGGCTACTTTCTCGGGACGTGCCATGAGGCACCCTCCTTGACGAACCTCGCTCGGCGGCAGTGCGGTCCGCCACGCGGCGAGCGATCCCTTGTTACATCGAGCTCTGATCCACGCGCAGGGACGGCGTCATCGTGCCGGAGAGGAAGATGGACCTGATGTAGGTCCCCTTCACGGCCGCGGGCCGTACCCGCATCAGCTCCTGGTAGAGCGTCTGGACGTTCTCGGCGAGCTGCTGGCGGCTGAAGGACCGCTTGCCCACCGGCGCGTGGATGATTCCCGCCTTGTCGACCCGGTACTCGATGCGCCCGGCCTTGGCCTCGCGAACGGCCTTGGCGACGTCCATGGTCACCGTGCCCACCTTGGGGTTGGGCATCAGGCCGCGAGGACCGAGGATGCGCCCGAGCTTGCCGAGTTCCCCCATCATGTCCGGCGTGGCGATGATCACGTCCACATCGGTCCAGCCTTCCTTGATCTTGGGGATGTACTCGTCGGCTCCGACCATGTCGGCGCCGGCGGCGGCGGCTTCCTGCTCCTTGGGACCGCGCGTGATCACGAGGACGCGCACGGACTTCCCCGTCCCGTGGGGGAGGACGACCGTGCCACGGACCATCTGATCGGCATGTCGCGGGTTGACGTTCAACCGCACGGCGAGGTCCACTGTCTCGTCGAATTTCGCCTTGGCGAAGCCCTCGAGCGCGGCCAGCGCCGTCTCCAGGGGGAGAGGCTGGTTGCGATCGATCTGGGCCTTCTCCTGGCGATAGGTCTTTCCGTGCTTCATCGATTCGCTCCGTTCGACTGCGGTCGGGCGAACGAGACGGGATTCCCGCCCCCTTCTCCGGCACCCGACGGCCCCGCGGGGCCCGGCGCCGTGGCTCCTCAGCCAGGAGCCGTCTCTAGACGACCTCCAGCCCGATGCTGCGCGCCGTCCCGGCGATGATCTTCATGGCGGCGTCCAGGGACCCGGCGTTGAGATCCTCCATCTTGGTCTCGGCGATCTCCTTGATCTGCGCGCGGGTCACCCGACCGGCCGTCTGCTTGCCGGGCTCCTTGCTGCCGGAGGCGAGGCCTGCGGCCTGCTTGAGCAGCACGGAGGCTGGCGGCGTCTTGGTGATGAAGGAGAAGCTGCGGTCGGCGTACACCGTGATCACCACGGGGATGACCGTCCCAACCTTGTCCTTCGTCCGTTCGTTGAACGTGTTGCAGAACTCCATGATGTTCACACCATGCTGGCCGAGAGCTGGACCCACCGGCGGAGCCGGATTGGCCTGGCCGGCCTTGATCTGCAACTTGATGCTCGTGAGGACCTTCTTAGCCATCGGCTGTCACTCCTCTTCCACAGGTCGAGGGTCCGCGGGCCGGGTCTGCGCATCGTGGAGTCCACCACACGACACGTGGGTCCGGCGTTCCGAACGCCCTCCTCTATGGCGATCCCGCCGCGAGGGAGAGGACCCGGCGGCGGTGTCGGGCCATCGGTTCCAGACTTCCGACGGCCCCGGTACAACGGGGGCTAGACCGACTTGACCTGCAAGAAGTCCAGCTCCACCGGTGTCTCCGATCCGAAGATCGAAATCATGACCTTGAGCTTGCCCTTGTCATGGTTGATGTCGTTGATCACCCCGACCCAGTCCGTGAACGGGCCGTCGATCACCTGGACGCTCTCGCCGACTTCGTAGGGGATCTCCAGGATCGTCTTGGTGTCCTGCGGCGCCGAGATGCGGCCCAGGATCCGATCCACCTCTTCCTTGGTGATCGGTTCCGGCTTGAGGGGCGTTCCACCCACGAAGCGCGTCACGCCGGGGATCGAGTTGATGAAGTGCTGGCTGGTCTTGTTCATGATCATCTCGACCAGGACGTAGCTCGGGAAGAACTTGCGCTTGACCGTGGAGCGCTTGCCGTTCTTCATCTCGGTGACTTCCTGCGTCGCCACCAGCACCTCGCCGAAGTACTCCTCCATGTGATTGGATTTGATGGCCATCTCGATGTTGCGCTTGACCTTGTTCTCGTGGCCGGTGTTCGCGTGGATGACGTACCAGCGCATCTTGGCGCGGCGCTCGCGCTCGCGCTGCTCGGCCTCGCCGTCCGCTGCCACCGCGGCCTCGCCGGCGGCGGCCGCCTCCGCCGCAGCCTCGGTCGTCACCGCGGCCGGGGCCTCCGTCTCCGCGGCCGGTTCCTCGGGCAGGTCGAGAAACAGCGCCTCCTCCTGGGCCTCTTGGGCCTCCTCGGCCTCCTCGGCCTCCTCGGCCTGCTCGGCCTCCTCGGCGGCGACTTCCGGGCCCTCCTCGGACTCCCCGGAATCGGCCGCGGCCTCCAGGCCTTCCCCGGACTCGCCGGGCTCGCCGGGCTCGGCGGCCCCGGCGGGCTCGACCGTATCATCCTCGGCGGGCGCGGACGGCTCCGCGGCCTGTCCGGCAGCCTCCTCGGCGCTCTCCTCGGCCTCGGCGGTCTCGCTCATTTCTTGCATGTCCTTGTCGTCCATCTCGTTCACTCGATTGCTCCCGTGGCCTCGTCCCATCACACAGACACCCTGAAAATGGGACCGAGAAAGTCCATTTTCAGGGTCATGACCTGCGTCACTTGGGCTGCTTGCGTCCGTGTCCCGCTCGTATGTCCCCTGCGTCACGCCCACCGCACGGTCCTCATCACGGGCTAGGCCATGGTGATGAGCCGCTTGATCGTGAGATCCAGAATCTTGTCGACAAAGAAGATGAAAACGGTCACAATGGCCACCGTCACGATGACCACGATCGTCGACTCCTTCAGCTCCGCCACGGTGGGCCAGGAGACCCGCTTCATTTCCTGCGAGGTCTCGCGAAAGTACTGCTTCATGCGATCGAACATCTCTTCGCTATCCTCGTGGTCCGTGACCTGAGTTGCCGCTGGCAGGGGTGGCAGGATTCGAACCCGCGGCCCTCGGTTTTGGAGACCGATGCTCTACCAACTGAGCTACACCCCTGCCGGTGTTTCGTGATACCCCCGACCGTTCCCGGCCCGTGCCGGCGTTCCGCGGGGCGCGCGGCCCGGCGTGCTACTCGATGATCTTGGCGACGACCCCGGCCC
>CAZGEC010000056.1:0-13623 GCA_964524645.1 uncultured Fibrobacteraceae bacterium
CCCGCCGGCTGCCGCCGGGTTTCGCTCCTATATTGCATTGAATGCGCCCGATCGGCCGCCAGTCCATCGAGCAGGATCCTGGAAAGCGACATGACAAGAGGAGCTGATGACATGTTCAAGAGATCGATGCCGGCCACCGGCGCCTGCCTGCTGGCCGGCCTGCTGGCTCTCGGCGCCTGCACGACCCGGAGCCCGGGGCCGGACCTTCGGCACAAGATCGCGGACTACTATGGGCTGGCGAGCTTCGGCGAGGTGACGGCGCTTCGCTTCACCTTCAACGTCAAGCGCGGTGACCTGCAGCTCAGCCGCTCCTGGCTCTGGGAGCCGCAGACGAATCGCGTGACCTTCACGCCGTCGGCGCCCGGCGAGACGCCCACGACCTACCAGCGGCCCTCGGAAACCACCACGCTCCCGGAAGCGCTCACCAAGGTCGACTCCGAGTTCATCAACGACCAGTACTGGCTGCTCTTCCCGTTTCACCTGGTGTGGGACCAGATGACGACCGTGACCCGGGAGCCGGGACAGAAGGCCCTGCCCCTCGGCCAGGGAGAGGCGAGCGAGATCCTCGTGAAGTACCCCCCGCAGGGCGGCTACACGCCCGGCGACGAGTACGAGCTGTTCATCGATCCGGACGGCCGCATCCTCCAGTGGATCTACAGGCGAGGCGGAGCGACCGAGCCCACGCTCACCGCCGCCTGGGAGGACTACCAGCAGCTCGGCCCCCTGACCCTCTCGCTGAACAGACCCGGGCCGGACGACAATTTCCGGGTTTGGTTCACGGACGTCGGCGTGCAGCTGGCCGGGCAGACCGGCTGGACCATGGCCCGATGAGCCGAAGGCCGGCGCGAACCGCAAGCAGGACATGCTGCATCATCTCTTGATTCTCTTGCTCGGCGGGGCCGCCGGCTTCCTGAACACGCTGGCGGCCGGCGGTTCCGTCATCACCTTGCCGGCCCTGGTGGGCCTGGGCTTCACGGAGCACATCGCGAACGGCAGCAACCGCATCGCGCTGGTGGTCTCCTGCCTGACCAGGCTGGTGGTCTTCCAGCGGGCCGGGATCATCCCCTGGCGCCGCAGCCTCTACCTGGTGCCTGCCACGGCGCTCGGCGCGCTCGCGGGGGTGCTGCTCGAGCATCAGACCTCGGACCGCTCCCTCGGCGGCGTGATCGTCCTGACCCTGGTCCTCGCCCTGGTGCTGATCCTGAGTGGCGGCCGCAAGATGCTTCAGATGCAGCCCGAGCACGCGCTGCGGATTCGCTGGTGGGCCGGGCCTGTCTTCTTCGTCATCGGAGCCTGGGGCGGGTACATCGCCGTCGATGCGGCGATGTTCTTCCTGTGGGCGCTGGTGGTGCTGCTCGGCTTCGACCTGATCCCGGCCAACGCCATGAAGGCCCTGCTCATGCTGGCGATGGCCGCCATCTCCGCCGTGCTGATGACAGACGAGGGCGAGGTGGACTGGACGCTGGGCGGCCTGCTCTCGGCCGGCACGATCCTCGGCTCCTGGCTGGGCGCGCGCTGCGCCGCCTCCGAGGCCTCGCGCGCCTGGGTCTATCGCCTCCTCCTCCTCGTGGTCGTCGCCGAGCTGGCCTGGGACCTCTGGCGGCACTGGCCCATCCTTGAGGCCTGGCTGGACTCCCTGGCCTTCATCGGCCCGGCTTAGCGCCAGGCTCTTCCGGCCGGGCCAGGAGACCTTCCACGAAGGACACCGGGAAGCGGTCCATGTGGACGATGGCGGCGCGGTTGCCGGGGCTGACGTAGTGGGGGCAGACGAACTCCCAGACGATCTCGCCCGCCGGGGTGACCTCGATGGCCCTCCCCTTGTCCGACTCGACGGCCAGGGTGTTGCCGTTGGGCAGGCGCTGCGCCGAGCCCTTGCTGATGCTGAAGAAGCTGCCGGGCGGATCGGCCACGTACTGCCAGACGATCTCCCCCCGGCGCGGATCCATCTCGACGACTCGCGAGCGCTCCTCGCGGAGCCCGTTGTCGAAGATCAGGATGTTGCCGTTGGCGAGCATCCGCGCATCGTGGGGAGCGGAGAGAATGTCGTGCCCCCACGACCAGACCACCTCGCGCGTTTCCCAGTTGAAGAGCGCCACGCGATCCTGGTGTCGCAGGCAGACCAGGACATTGGCCGGATCGTACAGGGGGGGATGTGTTCCTTCCAGATCCTCGACGTGCATCCACTCGGCCGAGTTCGCGTGCAGGAGGTCCGTGAACCGCCTTCCCGCTTCCTCCGTGGGCGGGAGCCGTTTCAGGGGCAAGGCCCTGTTGTTCCGCCCGATGGCCTCGGTCAGCGAATAGGACTGGATGAAGGAGCCGTCCGGCTCCAGGAGCAGCAGCTGCTCGTCGCGCACCGGAATGTTCGGATCGAACTGCGGGATGAGCCGGTACTCGAGCCCCAGCAGCAGCAGCTTGCCGTCCGGCGTGACCTCGATGTCGTGATGCGCGGGGTAGGACCGCTTCCAGAGCGCCTTGCCGTTCCAGTCGTAACGCCGCACGAAGCGGGTTGCATCGTCGATATAGGTGTTCTGCCCGTTGCCGGGATCGATCACGCTACCCGCGCCGACGACCAGCAGATCGCCGTTGGCCAGCAGCTCGCTGTGCATCCAGATCTCGCCCGACTGGGACCAGGTCCTGATCACCTTCCCCGCGGCGTCGATCAGTTCCGCAGTTCCCAGGCTGTAGATCGTGTAGAGGTTGCAACCGGGGCAGGAGCGAGCGAGGTCGTGCACGATCACTCCGTGGGGTTCGTCCCTGCTCACCGGCGAGCTGCCCGCATAGGGCAGGGCCTGCAGCCGCTGGACGTTGGCCTCCGCAGACTCCTTGCTCTCTCCCGACTTGCTGCAGCCGCCAACGAGCAGCAGCAAGCCGGCCGCGAGCAGCAGAGCCGCCAGCCCTCGCTGAATCGAGGTTGTCCTGTTCATGAATCCAAAACTAGTGAGGGGCCCGGCCCCCGTCAACGGACCAGATCCCGGCGGATGTGGCGGGTCGGGCCGCCCGCGGTCCGAACTGGTGCGGGAGAGCCCCTTCCCGTTTATCGTGTGCCTTGTTCCTGCTGTTGCGCGATGACTCGAGTCGCACTGGACGGCAGCCGGGGGAATCCGAGCAGCGGCAGGCTCGACGATGCGAACACTTGGTTGGGGAGGTGGGTGGTCATGGGAGAGGGTGCTAAGCTTAACACGCATGCCAGGAGCTGGCTCCTGACGGAGGGGATCGACCTCGCCGTACGCAACGAGAGACTCCGCGGCTGGCTAATGGCGCGCGGCAAACGACGTCTGCGCCGGTTCTTCTCCGAGCAGAACGTCCACGGAATGCCGGAGCGCGTGCAGGAGATGCGTTACCTGGCCATCGCGAACCTGCTCGAATCCTATGGCCGCGCCCTGAGCGACGGCCGTATCGGCCCGGGGGTGCGCCGGGCTTTCGTGAAGAACTTCGTCGGCCAGGTGGTGATGGGTGAGGGCGATCGCACCCTGCCGTACGTCGAAAAGTACGGCGAGGAAGCGCCGACCTTCATCACGATCAGCCCGACCCAGGTCTGCAATCTCTCCTGCGCGGGCTGCTACGCCGCCAGCGACAACGGTACCCGCGCCACCCTTCCCTACGACGTGCTGCAAAGGGTCCTGGACGACAAGCGGGAAAACTGGGGCTCGCACTTCACGGTAGTCTCGGGCGGAGAGCCGCTGATCTATCGCTCGCAGGGCCTGACCATCCTCGACGTCTTCGAGCGCAACCATCAGGACTACCACCTGATGTACACCAACGGCACCCTGATCACGCGCGACGTCGCCCGCCGGATGGCCGACCTCGGCAACGTCACGCCGGCCATCTCCGTGGAAGGCGGCCAGGAGGACACCGATGCGCGGCGCGGCCCCGGGGTCTACAAGAAGCTGCTCGCGGGCATGGACCACCTCCGCGCCGAGGGCGTGCCGTTCGGGATCTCCATCACCGCCATGCGTCACAACGCGGAGCTGGTGATGTCCCGCGAGTTTCTGGACTTCTGGTTCCAGCAGCAAGGAGCCGTGCACGGCTGGGTGTTCCAGTACATGCCGATCGGCCGCAACTATACCATCGACAGCATGGTCACACCCGAGCAGCGCCGCTGGATGCTCGACCGCCAGATCGAGGCCATTTACGAGGACGGCCTGTTCCTCGTCGACTTCTGGAACGGCGGGCCGATGTCCGAGGGCTGCATCGCGGCCGGCCGCGGCGGCGGGTACGTGTACATCAACTGGAACGGCGACGTCACGCCCTGCGTGTTCTTTCCCTATGCCGTGGCCAACGTGAACGAGCTCTACCGCGCCGGGCGGGATCTCTCGTCCGTGCTGCAGCACGACATGATGCGGGCGCTCCGCCGATGGCAGGCCGGGTACACGGGCCGTTGCAACGGGAACCGGACCCACAACCTCTTCCGGCCCTGCCCGATCCGCGATCACTACGCGATGGCGCGCAAGCTCATCGACCACCACCAGCCCAGACCGATCGACGACGACGCCGCGGCGGCGCTGGCGGATCCCCTCTATCGCGAACGCCTGCTGGCCGTCAACGACCGGGTGCAGGAGCTCCTCGATCCGGTCTGGGGCGAGAACGGCAACAGTGCCGGCAACATACTCCCGTGGCCTGGCCGCCCGTCGCGCCCGCGCGCCCGGGATGCAGGCGGCGGGCGGGCGGAGGCACCGCGGGAGCTGGAAGAGAGGGCGTGACCATGAACGTCCTGCTCGTTTCACCCTACCGGGGGGCGCTCTTCGACGTCGCCGGCGTGCGGGTGCAGCCCCTCGGGCTCTGCTACGTGGCGGCCGCCCTGCGCGCAGCGGGGCACGCCGTGAGGATCGATGTCCTGGAGAGCCCCGACGTCCTGCCCGACCTCGCTGCCGTCGACCTGGTGGGCATCTCCTGCAACACCGTCCAGTTCCTGCCGGGATTGCGGGTCGCCCGGGCGGCGCACGACGCCGGCTTGCCGGTCGTCATGGGTGGTCCGCACCCCACCAGCTGCGCCGACGAGGTCCTGCAGTCCGGACACGTGGATTTCGCGGTGCGCGGTGAGGGCGAGGTCACCATGGTCGAGCTGCTGGACGGACTCGCCCAGGGTCACCGGTTCGCTCCGGCCCGCATCGCGGGCCTGTCGTGGCGCGACCCCGAGAGCGGTCGGATCGTCCACAGCGCCGGGCGACCGTTCGTTGCGGAGCTCGATCGCCTGCCCAAACCGTTTCGCGAGATCAACTGGATCCACGACCGGAACGGCAACGGCCGCCGTGGTGGGAACGGCAAGCCGGCGGCGGATATCCCGCTCGTGACCACGCGAGGCTGTCCCTACGGGTGCAAGTTCTGCGACGTCGCCTTGATCGCGGGCCGCAAGTTCCGCCTGCGTTCGGTCGAGCGCGTCGTCGACGAGATGGAGGACCTGGCGCGCCGGGACGGCGCCACGCGCCTCATCGTAGCGGACGACATCATCAACTTCGACGGGAGGCGTCTCGAGCGCCTCTGCCGGGAGCTGATACGGCGGGATCTCGGCATCGATCTCTGGGTCATGGGGCGCGCGGATCGGCTCGTGGACCACCCCGATACGGCACCGCTCATGGCGGCGGCGGGCATCGATACGATGTTCCTGGGTATCGAGAGCCCGAACAAGCGGATCCTCGCGGACTACGGCAAGGGTGGCAAATCCTCCGCCGCGACCAGCGAGCAGGCCGTTTCGCTGCTGCGGGACAACGGGATCGAGACCTGGGGCGCCTTCATCATGGGCAGTCCGCGCGAGACCCGCGAGGACATCGAGGCCACCATCCAGTATGCCAAGCATCTCGATCTCGAGACCGCCCAGTTCACGGTGCTGACGCCCTATCCGGGAACCCGGTTGTGGGCCGAGGTCGAGAACCGCCTGATCACCCGCGACTGGAACCTCTACGACTGCATGCACGCGGTCTTCACCGGCGACCATCTCGCGCCGAAGGAAATCGAGGGGCTTTGCCGGCGAGCGTGGCGCCAGTTCTACCTGCAGCCCAGACGTCTGCTCCGGCGCCCGGGCGCGCGCAGGAACGCCCGCAACGGCGGGCGGGGCAGCCGTCCGGACCTGCGAACCGTCGGGCGGATCATCAAGGCCTTGAAGCTGCTCTACAGCTGATCGTCCGATCATGAACGGGGACAACGACATCACCGCGACCGCCGACGTTCTGTCCGACAGTGCCGGCTTCCGCACGGAGCGGCGAGGCGACCGTCTGCTCCTCCACCTTTCCGGCCGGCTGGACGCCCGGGGCACGGGTGCCGTCTGGAACCGGGCCCTCGCCGCCCTCGCGGTCGGGGCCGGGCGGGTCGCCGTGGACGCCACCCGGGTCGTGTACTGCGACGGGATTGGTCTGGCGCTGCTGCAGCAGCTGCGCTCGAGCGCGCGGGAACGCGGCCTCTCCCTCGAGATCGAGGGGCTGGACGAGCGGTTCGCGAGGCTCCTGGATCGGTTCGCGGAGATGGATCTGCCGCTCCCCGAACCGGAGCGGCAGCGGCCTTCGGCGGTGGCCAGGATCGGGCTCATCGCGGCTGCGCTCTGGGGAGAAGCTCGCGACTACGTCGCCTTCATCGGCCGGGTCGCGGCGGCCCTGATCGGGACCATGGCGGGCCGGCACCAGGTGCGCTGGCGTGAGACGTTCCGCATCGCCCAGAACATGGGCGCGGACGCCTTGCCGCTGATCGCGATGCTCGCCTTTCTGACCGGCGCGGTGATCTCGCTGAAGGTGGCACGCTCCCTCATGGAGTTCGGTGACATGATGGAGATGGTCACCTTCAATGCGACGGCGATGACCTCCACCCTGGCCCCGCTCCTGACGACCATCGTCGTGGTCGGGCGCAGCACCGCGGCCTTCGCGGCGGAGCTGGCCACCATGCGCGTGAACGAGGAACTCGACGCGCTCGTCGTCATGGGCATCGACGCGGTTCCTTACCTGGCCCTCGGCCGCGTCCTCGCCGGCATCGTCTCGGTTCCGCTGCTGGCGGTCTTCTTCGAGCTGTTCGGGATCATCGGCGGCCTGGCGGTCTGGCTGTCGTTCGGTTACTCGCCGGAACTGTACTTGCAGCAGCTCCGCACGACCATCCTGCTGAGAACGGTTTTCGGTGCGCTGGCCAAGACCGTGACCTTCGGGGCCATTGCGGCCATCCTGGGATGCTTCTACGGTTTGAGGCAGGGCGCCAGCAGCGGCGCCCGTGCGGTGGCGGAGGCCGCGACCCGCGCCGTGGTGGCGGGCATGGTGGTGATCGCGATCACCGACGCCGCCTTCGCCGTCCTGTACTACTTCCTGAAAGTATGAGATGAGCACTTCCGCGGACGTGGCAGTGAAGATCGACGGGCTGACCGTGGGCTACGGCGACGAGCTCGTGTTGCAGGACGTGTCGCTCGAGGTGAGGCACGGGGAGGTCTTCGTTCTCGCCGGAACCAGCGGCTCCGGCAAGACCACGCTGCTGAAGGCCGTCCTCGGGCTCCTGCCGCCGCTGGCCGGCACGGTGATCATCGCGGGGGAGCAGCTGGCCGGCGCCGACGCGCAGGCGACGCGGCGCATTCACGAGCGCATCGGGGTCTCGTTCCAGGAACCCGCCCTGCTCTCCGCCCTGACCGTCCTGGAGAACGTCATGCTGCCGCTCCGGCGGTACACGGATCTGCCGATCGAGGCGAAGCAGGCAACGGGGATGATGAACCTGTCGCTGGTGGACATGTCCGAGGCCGCCTCCAGGCTGCCGGCCGAGATCAGCGGTGGCATGCAGAGGCGGGCCGCGATCGCCCGCGCGCTCGTGTTGGATCCCTCCATCGTGTTCCTGGACGAGCCCTCGACGGGCCTCGATCCCATCGGCAAGGCCGAGCTGGACGACCTCATCCTGCGGCTGGTGGACAGCCTGGAGGTGACCTTCGTGGTCATCAGTCACGAGCTGAGCAGCATCTACACCGTGGCCGATCGCGTGGCGCTGATCGACAGGGACCGGCAAGGCATCGTCGCCATCGGTCCCCCCACCGATCTGCGCGACCGGGCCGACGATCCCTGGGTGCGCCGCTTCTTCGATCCGCAGGGAATCTACGCCCGCATCACCCCGGGGGCCGGGCGGCGACGTGCCGCCTGGCAGGACGAGACGTGAGATGAAAGGCGAGGCGAACTACTACTGGCGGCTGGGTCTGTTCGTGCTGGCGGCGATCGCCGTCGTCGTCGCGGGCGTTATCTTGCTGAGCAGCGGCGTCTTCTCCGGCGGCACGTCGCTGACCCTGGAGACGTACGTCGCCGGCTCGGTGGAAGGCGTCCGGAAGGGCTCCGAGGTCCACTACCAGGGCATCCCCGTCGGCGCCGTCGAGGACGTGAGCCTGACGGCCGACGTCTACCAGACACAGCTCCCGTTCGATCAGCGCCAGCCCTACGTGCTCGTGCGATTCAGCGTCGGCACGCAGGCCTTCGGCAACCTCTCGCGGCAGGCGGCGCATCAGCTCTTCCAGGACTGGGTCGCCAGGGGCCTGCACATCACGCGGGAGCCGCGCGGCCTGAGCGGCAACTCCTACCTACAGATGCAGTTCCTGACCGCGGCGCCGACGGGGACGACCCTTGCCTTCGACTGGACCCCACGCTACCTGTACGTCCCCGAGGCACCGGGCCTGTCCGGCGATCTCTCCCACGTTCTGCAGGAGGCCCATGCGGCCCTGCAGCAGATCGCCGGCCTGGATCTGGCCCACGCGGGCCGGAAGCTCGAGAGCGTGCTGCAGGCCGCCCTGCAGGCCGCCCATGACCTGCAGTCCTTGCTGGGCGATCCCCGGCTGAAGACGATCGTGGCCGACGTCGCCCGGTCGACCGCCGCCCTGGATTCGCTGGTCGCCGCATCCGGCCCGCGCGTGACCGCGACCACCGAGAACCTGCAGCAGATGTCGCAGCGCCTCGATGCCGCAGCCGCGGACCTGCCGGCGGCCGTGGCCGACCTGACCCGCGCCCTGGACCAGGTGTCCCGGCTGCTGTCCTCGCAGCAGGGGGACATCGCCGGCGCCATCCGCAACCTGGAGCGCGCCGCGGAGAGCCTGCGGCTCCTGCTGGAGCAGGCGCAGCAGAACCTCGGCGGGCTGCTGTTCGGCGAGCCGCCGCCGCACGTCAAGCCGTGAGGGGGAATCGGACATGAGCAAGCGGATCCCGCCGGTCGCCGCCGCATCGTTCGCGCTCCTGAGCATCGCGTTTGCAACGATCGCGCTTCCCGGGGTCACGGGCTGCGTGAAGCTGCCGCACAAGACCCCGCCGGTGAATCACTACCTGCTCGGCGTGCAGCCGCCGGCCGCAGCCGGCCACGAGGCCACGGCGAACACGTCGCTGCAGCCGATCCTCGTGGTCGACGCCATCGAGAGCGATCCACCGTTCGACGGCGAGGAGCTGCTGTACCGCAGCAGCGAAACGCAGTGGCAGCAGGACTACTACAACCGCTTCCTGGCCACTCCGGGCGGCATGCTGACGGAGGCGGTGCGCCGCTGGCTACAGGCGACCGGCCCCTTCGGCAGCGTGGTGGGAATGGGCGCGCTGGCCGGTTCGGACTACGCCCTGCGAGGCCGCCTGCGGGCCCTCTACGGCGATTACCGGACCGGCGAACCCGCCGCCGTGATGGAGATCGAGTTCACGCTGATTGCGCTCCACCAGAGGGGGGAAGGGATGCTGCTGGATCGCAGCTACCCGGCCCGGGTCCCCCTCGACGGCCGCTCGCCTGGCGATCTCGTCACCGGCCTGAACTCCGCCCTGAAGGACATCCTGACCACCCTGACGGCCGATCTGCGCGAGGCGATGCGCTCGCGATCATCGATAGAGTGATTTTATGCCACCCCAGGTCGCCTCGGTGACGGTTACACTGGTGAGCACGAAGAAACCGCGGATCTCGCCTCCGGCGAACAAGCTGGTGTGGATGTTGAGGTAGGCCGTGCCGTCGGCGATGCTCTGGAAGAGAAATGCCTCCGCACCGGCCGTCGTGCCGCCGTGGGCGGTGATGAAGGACGGGTTGTAGCTCGACGGAGCGGTCATGTCGAGCGTGACGTCGTACGTGCCGGATGTCACGCCGAGCGGGAATCCGGCGAACGTCGGAAGCGTCGTGGCCACGCCCGCGGTCCCCTCCCCCGGCAGCGCCGTGGCGGCGTGGATGTGCGACGCGGTGGTCGGGCCCAACAAACCCGCGAACACGACGTTCAGATGCATGGTGTGCGCCACGTCGTCGAGATCGACTTGAGCGACGCCGATTCCGGGCGAGGCATTGGGAGGCGATTCGCTGGCCCCGCCGAGATCGGCCATGTAGCTGGTCGACGTGGCATGCACCATGGAAGCCGCTCCAACTGTGATCATGGCCGCGACGATCAAAAACCGACGCAGGCCTGGCATACGGATCGAAGTCCTGGGCATGGAACCCTCCTCACGAGACGAGCGCCCATCCAGCAATGGACTATTGCGGATTAAATCGCTCTACATCCTAGCTCGCATCGATCCCATGCGCCACACGGCCGGGGGCGATTCATGGATACGGGGTCGGCGTGATAGGCTCTGACCCCCATTCCAAGACCCGCCGGTTCGACCAACAGATGCCGACATCGCAAGCGACTCTGGACCAAGCCCGCAGCGACGACTAAGCTTAGTGACAATAACGGAGGCTACCCCACGCTGCGGGCGAATGCGGCAAACCCGGTGCTTTGTGGCGCGAAGGCCGGTTGTTTCAGGCCGCCGTCCATGCCACGGGAGGGACTAATGTTTCGACGGGCGTTTCCCTGGCTCTCGCTGGTCGTCGTTCTTGCCGTCGTGACGCCAGGTTGCGACGAGCAGGGCGACACGACGCAGCCGCACAACACCACTCCGACAGCGTGTTTTTCCAGCGAGCCGTCGGCAGGAACGACCATGACGCCGTTCCTGGTCGACGCCTCGTGTTCGTCGGATGGACAGGTTGCGATGGCGTCGCTGGAAGTGTGCTGGGACTGGGAGAACGACGGGACCTGGGATACGCCGTACACGACGACGAAGACGGCGGCGCATCGGTACGAGTCGCCGGGGCCGAAGACGATAAGGCTCGCGGTCATGGACACGGATTCCTCGAGGGCGACGACGACACGGCAGATCACCGTCAATCCGGGCGGTGCTGATGTTCTGTCTCGGCTCACCGACGATCCGGCGGAAGACTCGTATCATCAATGGTCGCCCGACGGCACCAAGATCGCGTTCCGTTCCTATCGCGCAGGTTCGGATGTCTGGGTGGTGTCATCTGCGGGAGGCACGGCAACCCAGCTGACCACGGGACCTGCCGTTGGCGGTGTGGAGACGCCACAGTGGTCGCCGGACGGGGAGCGAATCGCGTTTGCGTCGGAGAACTCGGGCATCTGGGTGGTTCCAGCGGCCGGGGGAGCGACGCTCCAGCTCACATCTAACCCTCAGGACAGCAGCCCCCGCTGGTCGCCTGATGGCAATATGATCGCCTTCTGTTCCTACCGCTATGGCTCCCGGCAGCAAGAATTTCACGTCTGGGTGGTCCCGGCCGACGGAGGGGACGAGATCTGCCTCACGGCCGGAGTCGTGCAGGATGCCTTGAGACCCGAGTGGTCGCCCGATGGCACCAAGATCGCGTTCCTCGCCGGTATCGAGGGCACCATCTGGGTGATTCCGGCTGCCGGCGGGGAAGGGGTCCAGCTCACGACCCAAAGGGCCACCGCAGGGTGCCAGTGGTCGCCCGACGGTACCTGGATCGCTTTCGCCTCCGGTCCAATCGGCGACACGGATATCTGGGTGGTCCCTGGCGCCGGCGGCGAGGCGGTTCAACTCACGAGCGAACCGGGGATCGACTGGTCTCCGGCGTGGTCGCCCGATGGCCAGCGAATCGCGTTCATCTCCAATCGCACGACCAACTATGATCTCTGGGTGATGCCGGCCACGGGCGGTCAGGCCGCCCAGCTGACGAGCGCATCCGCCAGCGATCAAGATGCCCAGTGGTCACCCGACGGCAGCGAGATCGCGTTCCTCTCCGATCGCAGCGGCCATTGGGATATCTGGGTTCTTGCCCTGGGCTTGTGATATCCCCTGGAGCAACTGCCGGTACCTCTGGGCCTCGGTCGGCCACCGGTCTGGTTCATAGTTCTCGACGACGCGCCGGAGTCATGAACGCGGGGACCCGTCGAGTGCCGGATCCCCGCAAAGGACTGACTGAGCGATTCTTGTCAGCGATAGAGGCTCTTGAGCGAACCCCAGCTGCTCTGCTGGGTGCCGATCGGACCGGTGATCACGACGGTCGCCGTGCCGCAGTAATCACAGCAATAGCCGTCGACGATCAGGTAGTACCAGCCGTCGGCCGTGGCCTGGTAGCTGAACTCCTCGGGATCGTCGCCGCCGGCCAGACAGGCGGTCGGGTCGCAACCCTCCGCCATCAACCAGAGGGAGGCGTCATAGTCCTCGTCCGTCAGGGCGACGGAGAAGGTCTCGCCGGTCGTCAGGTAGATCTTGTAGACGATGTCCTGACCGTTGGTCTGGCTGTAGCCCGTACACAAGTTGGTCGAGTTGTAGGTGTTTCCACCCTCGCAGGTGTCGACGGTGAACTGATCCAGCCCCAGGACCTGCAGGTCGATCGCGGTGGAGCAGTCGACGTTGGGGGGCGGCTCCGGACAGGCGTCGGCCGTCAGCGTGTAGAAGCCGGCGCTGGTGCTGCCGTAACCCCGGACGACCACGTAGTACGTGCCGGCGGCGGTGAAATCGTACCTGATCTTGGAGTAGGCGCCGGCACCTCCATCGTCGTCGGTTGCCAGTTCGGTCGTGCAGTCGTCCGCGTAGAGGTACATGTAGGTGTCGACGGTGGGCTCGGCGCCCTGGGCATGCGTCTCGAAGATCACGCACTCGCCGCCGGCCGCCGTGAACTCGTACCAGTCGTAGTCACCCGCAGTGATCTCGCCGTCGAAGAAGCTGCCGACGGTCAGCGGGCCGCTGGCCTGGGAGCAATCGTCGTTGGGCTCGGTCTCGACGGCTCGGGTGCCGTCATGGTAGTAGGGCACCGGGGCGTCGTTGCCACCCTTCGGCTTCTCGCCGGCGCTCGCCACGTTGCATGCGAGCAGGACGGCTGCCACGAGCATTAGAAAGTACTTCATTCTGCTCCCCCTTTTCACGGTCAGGTCACCTGGTTCGAGGCACAACGACTCCTCCAGAGGGCCGCCGCAAGGCGAAAACCCTGCTTGCGTTCCCCCCTGCTACTTCGTGGGGCCATGGCGTGCCACCACCTGATTATTGCGCAAATCGTAGCACGCCCCGCGGAATTATACAACGGCTCGAATTCTGAAGGCCTCCGCGGTGAGTTCGCCGATGCAAGGCGCCCACGCCTGGCGCCCACCGAGGTCTCGGTCAGGGGCTGCCCCTCCAGGCGTATCACCGCACCAGAGTCATTCGCCCCGTCGCGACCCGGCTGCCGGCTTCGAGACGTGACAAGTAGATCCCGCTGGGCAGTTCGCCCCCGTCCTCACCGCGTCCATCCCATTGCGCCTCGTAACGGCCCACTCCCAGAACCCGGTCGACCAGCGTGCGCACCAGCCGCCCTCGCAGATCGAACACCCGCAACCGGACTCGCCCGGCTTCCGGCACCTCGTACGCGATCACCGTGGTCGGGTTGAAGGGATTCGGCGTCGCGCTC
>CAZGEC010000057.1:0-13173 GCA_964524645.1 uncultured Fibrobacteraceae bacterium
CTCCCTGCCGCAGCTTTCTGCGGCGGATCGCCGGCTGCAGCGCGCATCCCCCTTGTGGCCGGCAGCCCGAGCAGCTAATCTGGAGACCGATGGCCTGCCCCGGCCCGCCCCCGCAGCGGGCCGCCGCGGCCTGCACCACTCCTGCGAAAGGACGGTTCGCATGCGCCGCTCCCTGCTGCTCCTTGCCTTGTTCCTGCTCGCGGGCGGTTTGGCCCTGCTGGGTTGCAGCCGGCAATACCCCAACAATCCCCCGCAGCTCTTCTGGTTCGAGGATCTGACCTGGGACCAGATCGTCGATCGCGCCACCCGGGAGAAGCGCCTCATCTTCGTGGACTTCTACGCGACCTGGTGCGGCCCGTGCAAGTTGCTTGACGACAGCGTCTACGTGGTTCCCGAGGTGATGAACGAGCTGCGCGACTTCGTCACCTTCAAGGTGGACGTGGACGATCCGGAGTACGCCGATCTGAAGGACGCATTCCACATCTTCAACATGCCCACCCTCGTTCTCTGCCACCCCGACGGCAGCGAGATCGACCGCTTCCTCGGCTACCGGCCCGCTCCGGAGTTCCTGCAGATCGTGCGCGACTACCGGGCCGGCCGCAACACCCTGGCCGACGTGGAAGCGCAGCTGGCGGAGCATCCCGACGATGTGCAGCTCCTGCTGGCCGCCGGCACCAAGCACGCCCAGCGCCTGGACGAGTCGCTCGCCCGGACGCAGCTGGCGCGGGTTCTGGATCTGGATTCCCGGAACGAGCAGGGGCTGGCCGCCCCAGCCCTGGACGCCCTGGCCGAGCTGGAGTGGAAGCTGGGCGACTACGACTCGGCAATCGCCAACTACCGCCGTCTGATGGCCGAGTTCTCCGGAACCCCCGAGGCCCAGGCGGCTCTCGGCATGATCGGCTACTGCCAGCGACGCCAGGGCGACACCGCGGGAATGATCGGCACCTATCGCGAGATGGTCAGCCAGAATCCCGAGGACGTGGGTGCGCTGAATCGCTTCGCCTGGAACGCCGCCAAGACCGGCGTGGCCCTGGAAGAGGCCACCGACATGGCGCTCAAGGCGGTTGCGCTGAGTGACGAAGAAGCGGGTGTGATGGACACGCTGGCCGAGGTTTACTACGCCCGCGGCATGTACCCGGAGGCGATCGCCTGGATTCGCAAGGCGATTGCCAAGGAACCGGATGACAAGTACTTGCAGGACCAGCTCGCCAAGTTCGAGAAAGCCGCACAGGAGGGTCAGCCCTAGGCAGTCTGCAGCGGCGGTCGCCGCCGCCTGCTCGATTCCCGCCTCCGCCCGGTCCCGAGGGTCCGGGCGGATTTTCGTGGTCGCCCGATGGCGGAGAGCGCGCCGGGCCGCTCCCACCCGGTGGCTGCCGGTGGCGCTGGCGCTGGCGCTCCTGGCGCCGCCGGCGGCGGCCTCGATGCCGATCGCCCACAGCACACCGTCGCCGCCCGGCGCCAACGTGGTGACGGTCCCGGCGGCGGTGGCGCCGCCCACGGAGGTGCGGGCCAGCGACCGGCCCAACGACAACGGCGGCGCCGTGATCCTGGACTGGCAGCTCTCGGCCGACGACCGCCCGCAGCACGGCCTGGTGACCGGTTACGAGATCCTGCGCGCGCCGGCGCCGGCGGGACCCTATCGGCTTCTCGGTCGCGTGGAGCCGGGCACGAGCCACTTCGTGGACATCTTCGCCGGCAGGGGCAAGCCGTTCTATTACCAGGTCGCCGCCCTGGCCGGCACGACGCGCGGCCCCGCGAGGCCGGTGGGGCCGGCGGTTGCGACCGCCCAGTGGTTCAATCACCGCCGCCTGAACATGTTGGCCTTCGCGGTGCTCCTGGCCGCGGCCATCCTCTTCGGCATCCGCTCCGCCCGCCGCGGCGCGCTGCCACGGCTGCGCGAACTCCCGGGTGTGGGGGCGGTGGAGGCCGCCATCGCCCTCGCGCGGGAACGCAACCGGCCCGTGCTCTTCATCACCGGTTCGGAAGATCTCAACGACATCCAGACCCTGGCCGGCTTGTCCGTGCTCAAGGAGGTGGCGGGTCGGACCGCGGCCGAGGACGTGCCGCTGCGCGTGCCGCACATGCACTCCCTGGTGATGACGGCGGCGGGCGACACGCTCGAGGAGGGTCGTGCGGCGGCGGGCAAACCGGCTCCCGTCGATCCGGATGAAAACTTCTATCTCTGCGACGAGCAGTTCGGCCTGGTGGCGGGAGCGGGGGGCATCATGTATCGGGAGCGGCCGGCGGCCTGTTTCTACTTCGGGTCCTTCTACGCCGAGGCCCTGGCCCTGGGCGAGATCGGGCAGACGGTCGGCGCCGTGCAGATCGCGGGCACCGGCCAGGCCTCGCAGCTCCCGTTCCTGCTGGCGACCTGCGATCATGTCCTCATCGGGGAGGAGCTCTTCGCGGCCTCGGCGCTGCTGTCGCGGGACCCGGCGCAGCTGGGGTGCGTGCGAGGGCAGGATTTGGTCAAGCTGCTGGCCATCGGCCTGATCGGGCTGGGCTGCCTGCTGGCGACCCTGGCCCAGGTCACCGGCTGGGGACCGCTGATTCCGGCCTGGGACACGCTGCGGTCCCTGTTCCGCACGGGCTAGGAGAGGAGCATCATGAGCCTCGTCGCCGCAGTCCCGCGGGGGATCGTGCTCGTGGTGGCGATCGTGTTGATCGTCGCCATGTTCGTGCCCCCCCTGGAACCGCTGCGCGAGGAGTTCTCGCTCTTCTTCAACATCATCGCCGCCTTCGCCTTCGTGCTGGGGGGGGCCAGCCTGATCGGCCGGCATGCCCGCAAGATCCGCCGCCGGGCCTCGGGCTACGGCTACTCCGTGGTCTGCATCGGCGCCTTCGGCATCACCCTGGCCGCCGGCCTGCTGAAGCTCGGCAACCCCACTGGCATCGGGGGCGACGTCACGGCCCGGGGCAGCGTCTTCGCCTGGATCGTGCGGTACGTCTTCGGCCCGGCCGACTCCGGCCTGTTCGCCCTGCTGGCGTTCTTCATCGCCTCGGCGGCGTTCCGGGCGTTCCGGGTCCGCAACCGGGAGTCCACGATCATGCTGGTGACGGCCTTCCTGCTGCTGCTGGGCCGCACCTTTTTGGGAGGCCTGGTGACGTCCTGGCTCCCGGACCGGCTGGAGGCGTTCGAGCTGCCGAACGTCATCCCCTGGATCATGTCCGTGCCCCTGAAGGCGGGCAGCCGGGCAATCCTGATCGGCGTGGCGGTCGGGGCCATCGCTACCAGCCTGCGGATCATCCTCGGCATCGATCGGCCGTACCGGGGGGAAGGGAAATAGCATGGTCCAGCTCGGGCGATGGGCCGTGATGAACGTGACCGGCCGGCGCTGCATCTACCTGGGGATGCTGCTGGCCGTGACCGTGCCAATGATCTGGCGGATCTCCTTCAAGGAGCACCCCACGCCCATGGTGCGCGATATCTTCGCGACCATCGAGAAGCTGCCGAAGAACGCTCGCGTGCTGTTCGTGTGCGATTTCGATCCGGCTTCGGCCGCCGAGACCCGGCCTATGGAGGACGCCTTCGCCCGCCATCTCTGCCTGCGGGGCGTCGGGCTCTACTGCCTGACCCTCTGGCCGACCGGTCCGATCGAGATCGACCGCACCATTCGCGACGTGATCGCCCTCGAGTTCCCTAGCTACCGTTACGGCCAGAACTTCGTCAACCTGGGCTACATGAGCGGCAACGAGGCGGTCGTCGCCGTGGCCCTCACCAACTTCAAGAAGGCCTTCTCGACCGACGTCCACAACATCAGCACCCACGACGCCTCCCGGCTGCCCATGATGGTGCCGATCGAGGACCTGGCGAGCTTCGACCTGATCGTGGATGTCTCGGCCGGTTATCCGGGGCTCAACGAGTGGATCCCCTACGGGGCCATCCCCGCGGGCGTGCCGATCGTGGGCGGCTCGGTGGCGGTCGGTTCGCCGGAGATATTCCCCTACATCCCCGAGCAGTGCGGCGGGATCCTGGTCGGCGTCAAGGGTGCCGCCGAGTACGAGCAGCTCCTACTGGAACAGTATCCACAGCTCGATCGGCCGGAATGCCGCATCGCGCTCGAGAGGATGGGACCCCAGACGGTGGCCCATCTGATGATCATCGGCCTGATCCTCCTGGGCAACGGCATCCATCTGTGGCGGCGGCACAAGGAGGCGGCGGCATGACCCGCAAGCTGATCCTCGCCATCGTCTGTCTGGCCCTGCTGCTGGGGCTGCTGATCCGCGCCTCCAGCGGCGCCATGCCGAATCCGTTCCTCGACTACCAGAACCTCGGCCTCTGGGTCGGGGCCGCGCTCACCCTCTTCGCCTTGAGCTTCCTGTACGGCGACAATCCCTTCTTCCGCTTCACCGAGCACGTCTTTGTGGGCGTGGCCTCCGCCTACTGGATGGTCCAGGGGTTCTGGGGCACCCTCGTGCCCAAGCTGTTGGCCAACCTGGCGCCCGAGATCGCCGTCTCCCTCTTCCGGATGGACTTCCCGGTGGGCGTTCCCTGGACGCGACGCCTCCTCTACGCCCTGCCCCTGCTGATGGGCGGCCTGCTGCTGACGCGGCTCCACCCGCGGGCGCGGCGAGCCGGCAGCTGGACCCTGGCCTTCCTGGTGGGGATCACCGCGGGGCTGCGGCTGATCGCCTTCCTGGATGCCGGCTTCATGACCCAGATCCAGAACTCCGTCGTCTCGCTGGTGGCCGTCTCGCGGTCCGGTTTCGATCTGGGGAAATCCCTGGACGCGATCCTGCTGACCGGGGGCGTCATCTGCTGCCTGCTCTACTTCTTCTTCAGCCGGCGGGAGTCCGGACCCGTGGCGCTGGCGGGGCGGTTCGGTCTGGCGGTGCTGATGGTCACCTTCGGGGCCAGCTTCGGATTCTCCGTGATGGGGCGGGTGGCCGTCTTGGTGGGCCGCATGGAGTTCCTGCTCCACGACTGGCTGGGCATCATCTGAGCACCCCGCGCCGCCCATCCCCCTGGACGCCGGGCAGCGCTCTCGCTATCTTCACGGAGAGTGCTGCGACCCTGATTCCCGCTCGGACAGGAGGGTGACTCATGCGGCCTGTTCGACACCTGATGCTCGGCGCCGTCCTGGCGCTGCTGCTGATCCCGCAACCCACTCCGGCCACGGACGAGGTGGGTATCTTCTTCGACGAGCACGGCGACCAGAACTGCGTCCGGGCCGAGCCCTACTCGACCATGAACGCCTACCTGCTGCTGCTGGATGCCTCGGCCAGCGGGGGGGTGTCGGGCTGGGAGTGCGGCCTGGATTACGAGAACGTCATGCTCACCGACGTGGTCTTCAACGGCCAGGCTCTGAACATGAGCTCGGCTCCCGACTTCGTCGTCGGCCTGGGCAACCCCCTGCCCTGGAGTTCGGTCATCAAGCTCGTGCAGCTCTCGGTGCTGGTGACGGGCAGCGACCCGGTGGGCTTCTACATCTATCCCTCCAGCACACCGTCGCTGGAGGGAACGCCGGTCTACGCCGATGGGGCCAATCCGGGCAACCTTTTGCCGATGACGCCCAAGACCATTGGCGAGCAGGCCCTGGTGGCCGGGATCAACCGCCCCGGCTGCATCCCGGAGGGGGCCACCTGGGGTCAAGTCAAGTCCCTCTACAACTGAGGCGCGCGGGCGGCCGGAGGCTTCGTCGGGATGTCGTCGCCCTGCCTCCACACGATTTAGGACGACCTAAAAAAGACCGGCCGCACCTGAGGGTGCAGCCGGTCTAGCGGCATGCCGGTGGGGGATTGGAGGGAGATAACCGACATGACCGCGTTTTAGTCCGTTGTATAACGCCCGTTTCGCTTAATAATATACTCCTCCCTGCCCGGTTCTCAAACCCTTATCCTGAAATTATCACGATTCCGTGCCAATTGGCTTCTTGCCCGGCTCCAGGTCCCTGGAGCCCGCTCCGCGGGCCAGCGCATACAGGTAGTAGGCCAGCGGGATCACCACCACCGTCAGGATGGTCGAGAGCAGGGAGCCCATCATCAGCGAGATGGCCAGCCCCTGGAAGATGGGGTCGAAGACCATCACGAAGGACCCCGTCACCACGGTTCCGGCCGTCAGGGCGATGGGCAGGAAGCGCACCGCGCCCGCTTCGATCACCGCCTCGGACAGGTCGAGGCCCTCCCGCAGCCGGGCCTGGATGAAGTCGATCAGCAGCACGCTGTTGCGCACCATGATCCCCGCCAGGGCGATCAGCCCGATCATCGAGGTGGCCGTGAAGAACGCCCCGAACAGCAAGTGGCCGGGAACGATGCCCAGTAGCGTCAGGGGGATGGGGATCATCATGAGAACCGGTATCAAGAAGTTTTCGAACATCCCGACGATCATCAGGTAGATCAGCACCAGCACCACGGCGAACGAGAGGCCCAGGTCACGGAAGACCTCGTAGGTGATGTGCCACTCGCCGTCCCACTTGAGGGCGTAGCCGTCCTCCAGGACGGGCTGCCGGGTGAAGAGCTGGGGCAGCTCCTTGCCGTCGGGCAGGGGGATCTGCGCGATCCGCTTCTTCATGTCCAGGATGGCGTAGATGGGGGATTCCAGCTTGCCCGCCACGTCCGCGGTCACGTAGACCACCGACTTCAGGTTGCGCCGGTGACGGCTCCTGGGCTGGGTGTCCTCCTCGACCCTGACCACGTCCGCGAGCGGGATGAGCGCCCCGGCCCGGGAGTGGACGTACAGGTCGGACAGGCTCTCCGCGCTGGAGCGATCGGCCACGGGCAGGCGCAGGTTGATGGGCACGGGCTCGGCCGACTCCGGGATGTGGACCAGACCCTGGTCGTAGCCGTTCAGGGCCACCGCCAGGGTCTGCGAGACCTGCTGGGTGCTGACGCCGCGGACCGCCGCGCGCGCCTTGTCCACCACAAAGTGATACCGTTTCTGGTCGTGCTCCACGAACCAGTCGATGTCCACCACGCCGGGCGTCGTCTCGAAGATCTCCTTGACCTGCCGCGCGATGTCGATGCGCCCGGCGAAGTCCGGGCCGTAGATCTCGGCCACCAGGGTGGACAGCACCGGCGGACCCGGCGGCACCTCGACCACCTTGATCGCGGCGCCGTTCCGCTGGCCGATCTCCTGGATGGGTCCGCGCACGCGCTCGGCCAGGGCGTGGCTCTTGTCCTTGCGCCGGTTCTTGTCCACCAGGTTGACCTGCAGGTCCGCCACCGTGGGGCCCCGGCGCAGCATGTAGTGCCGGACCAGGCCGCTGAAGTTCACCGGGGCGGCGGTGCCGGCGTAGATCTGGTAGTCGGTCACCTCGGGAACGGTCGCGACGTAGTCGCCGATCTCGCGGGCGACCCGGGTGGTCTGCTCGAGGGTCGTCCCCTCGGGCATGTCGACGATGACCTGGAACTCGCTCTTGTTGTCGAAGGGCAGCATCTTGACCTCGACCGTCCGCGTCAGGAACAGCAGGCAGGACAGCATGGTCAGCAACGCCACGCCGCCCAGGGCCAGCAGTCCCCGGCGCGGCCGGTCGATGAGGGGGCGCATCACCCGGCTGTACGCGCGGTAGATCCTGGTCTCGTGCAGCTCGTAGCCGCTCTCCTCGGACCCGGGACCCGCGTCTCCGGCGGCGGCGCCGGTTCCCTCCCGGGCGTCCTTCCCGGCGGGCTTGAGTAGCCGCACCGCCAGCCAGGGGGAGATGATCAGGGCCACCAGCAGCGAGAAGATCATGGCCAGCGAAGCTCCCACCGGCATGGGGCGCATGTAGGGACCCATCAGCCCGCGCACGAACGCCATGGGCAGCATGGACGCGATGACCGTCAGGGTCGCCAGGATGGTCGGGTTGCCCACTTCCTGGATGGCCCGCAGGGCCGAGAGCAGGCTGGCCCGGCGAGCCATCTTGAAGTGCCGGTGGATGTTCTCGACCACGATGATGGTCGCGTCGATGACGATACCGGTGACCAGGATGAGGGCGAACAGCGTCACCCGGTTCAGGGTGTACCCGAACATGTAGTAGGTGAATAGGGTGAGGCTGAAGGTCGTCGGGATCGATAGGAAGATGATCAGGGCCCCGCGCCAGCCCATGGCGAAGAAGACCACGATCACCGCCAGGAAGATGGCCAGGCCGAGGCTCCGGATCAGGTTGGCGGCCTTGTCGGCGGCGGTCTTCCCGTAATTGCGGGTGATGGTTGTCTGCACGTCGGCCGGGATCAGCCGTCCCTTCAGCGCCGCGACCTTGTCCAGAACCGCCGCGGCCACGCGCGTGGCGTCGCTGCCCTTGCGCTTGGCGATGGTGAGGGTGACGGCCGAGAATTCGGCCCCGCGGGGAATCCGCTCGTCCACGCCCGCCCGGACGGCCTGCGGTCCGGTCCCGAAGAAGACGTAGTTGTCGATGTCGGCGGGACCGTCGGTCACCGTGGCGACGTCGCTCAGCAGGACGGGCCGGTCGGCGAACGTGCCGACCACCAGGTTGGCCACGTCGTCGGCCGAGCGGAGAAACTGCCCCGTCTCCACCACGAACTCGCGGTTGTTCGCCGCGAACGAGCCGGCGGGCAGGTTCTGGTTCTGCATCTGCAGGGCCGGCAGCACCGCCAGGGTCGTGACGTTGAAGGCGGCCAGGCGCTGCGGATCCAGCTCGACGCGGACGGCACGCCGGCGGCCGCCGATGATATCCACCACCGAGACGTCGCTGATGCTCTGGACCTCGTTCTTCAGCTCGCCCGCGATCTGCCGCAGGTCGTAGGGCTGATAGTTCTCGCTCCAGAGGGTCAGCCCCAGCATGGGGACGTCGTCGATGGACCGTACCTTCACCAGCGGCTGCATGATACCCGGCGGCATGGCGTCCCGGCTGGCCGTCAGCTTGTTGCAGAGCCGGGTGATGGCGTCCTCCATGTTCGTGCCGACCACGTACCGCGCCGTGACGAGGGCGAAGCTGGGGAAGCTGGACGTGTAGACGTACTCGACGTCCTGGACCTCCCAGATCTTCTGCTCGAGCGGGCGGGCCACGAGGTTTTCGACCTCCTCGGGGCTGGCCCCCGGCATCATCACCATGACGTCGATCATGGGCACGACGATCTGGGGCTCCTCCTCCCGGGGTGTCAGCGAGAGGGCGAACAGGCCCAGCAGGAGCGTCGCGATCAGCAGCAGGGGCGTCAGCTTCGAGTTGATGAAGACCGCAGCCAGGCGGGTGGCGATACCCATCCTATCCATGACTACCTCACCACCCTGTCGCCCTCGACGAGCGGGACCGCCGACGAGACGACCACCGTCTCGCCGCCCTGCAGACCGGCCAGGATCTCCACGCCGTCCTCGAGCCGGTGTCCGAGGCGGACCCAGCAAAGCTGCGCCAGGCCGTCCGCGTCGGTGATGAAGACCCCGCGCAGCTGTCCACGCTCGACGATGCTCTCCGGCGGCACCAGCACGGCCTCGCGCTCACCCACCGTCACGTGGACACGGGCGAACATGCCGGTCTTCAGGCGACCGTCCCGGTTGTCCAGGTAAGCCTCGATGTCGTAGGTGTGGCTGCCGGGGTTGGCGGTGGGGATGACCTTATCGGCGGGGACCGTGTAGACCGCTCCAGTCAGGGAAGGCACCTCGACCATCACCATGTCGCCGGGCTGCACGGAGTTGACGCTCCTCTCGCTGAGGCTCGCCACGACCTTCATGCGCTCGGCTTGCTCGAGGGTCAGCAGGGGCATGCCCGGGCTGGCCATGTCTCCTTCCTCGATCATCTTGCGCGTCACCAGACCGGCCGCGGGCGCGGTGATGTCCAGGTAGCTCAGGTGCACGTTCACCTCGTCCCGCATGGCCAGGGCGGACTCGAGGCCCGCCGCGGCGCGGTCGCGGCCGGTGCGCACGTCGTCGAGCTGCTGCTTGGAGACCGACTGCTCGCCGTAGAGCTTCTCGAAGCGCTGGAGCATCGTCTCGGCGTTGGCCAGGACGGCTCGCGCCTCGGTGATGCCGGCCTCGACCTGGGCCCGCTTGGCCCTCAGGTCGGAGTCGTCGATGGTGAGCAGCGGGGCGCCCCGGTCGACGACGTCGCCCTCGCGCACGTGGATCTTGCGCACCCAGCCCATCATGCGGGTGCTCACCTGGACCGTCCGGGCGGCCTGCAGGGCTCCGGTCGCCATCACCTGCAGGGGGACCTGGCGGCGGACGGCCTCGGCCGTCGCTCCCTGGACCTCGCGGCTGCGGGCGGCGGCCTTCCCGGAGCGGCTGCCACAGCCGCTCAGGGCGGCGGCCCCGGCCACCACCAGCAGGCCGCAGGTCAGCGCGGCCGGGATCCGGAACGAAGCGGCGGCGGTACGGAAGCCGCGTCGGCTACGCAGGGTGATCATGGGCGGTTTCCTCTCCTCTGCGGGAAGCGGTTCACTTTTGTCCGGCCGGCAGCTCGCCGCTGGCGTAGGCTAGCCGAGCGAGGCCGACGTCGTAATCGTGCACGGCCTGGACCAGGTTGCCCTCGGCCGAGGTGGCGGCGGCCTGCACGTCGAGCAGGTCCACCATGGACGCCAGCCCCTCGCGGTACTGGTTGCTGACGATGCGCAGGCTCTCGCGCGCGGCCTCCACGGCCCCGCGGGCCACGGTCACCTTCTCCCGGGCGGCGCGGGCGCCGAGCCAGGCCTCGGTGGCCTCGACCCGAGCCTGGCGCTCCTGGAAGTCGAGCATGTACCGGGCGGCCCGCTGCTCGGCGCGGGCCTTCTTGAGGGCGCCGAGGTTGCCGAGCCCCCCGAACACGTTCCAGGTGGCGTAGATGCCCACGGTCCAGCTGCGGGCATCGTCGCCGAACAGCTTGTCCTGGCTGTAGTAGTTCTTCTCGGCGCTGAGGTTGAGGTGGGGGAGCATGCTCCCGCGAGCCACACCGACCATCTTGCCGGCGGCCTCCGCCTTCTCGCGGTGGGCCAGCAGGTCGGAGCGGCCGTCGAGTCCGGCCAGGGCGGTCTCCACCGCCGGCAGCTCGCGCGTATCCTCCTGCAGCGGCTCGGCCACCGCCAAGGGCAGCGGGGAGCGGACCGCCGTGAGCAGCTTGATGTTCTCTCCGGCCACGGCCACCATGTTGCGCACCTGGATGAGCTGCTGCTGCAGGCCGCTCAGGTAGACCCTGGCCTGCAGCAGGTCCGCCTCCGTGGCCATTTCCGCCGCGTGGAGGGCCCGGGCCTGGCGCAGGTGGCCCTCGGCCGAGGTGATGGCGGCCAGCATGACGCGCTCGTAGGCCTGGGCCAGGGCCAGGCCGTCGTAGGCCTGGATGGCCTGGAAGGCCACCGTCTCGGCGGCCCGGGCCTGCTGGTACCCGGCGGCGCGAGCGGCTGCGTTCGCGGCGAGCTTGCCGCTGAGGCTCATGCCTCCGTTGAAGACCGGCTGCAGGATCTTGACCTGCATGACGTTGTTCTCGGCCACGCCCGGATCGTTCAGCCGGGCCGGATCGAAATCGGCCATGGTGACGATCCGCTGGTTCAGCTTGAAGCCGAAGCTGTAGAGCGGATCGTCCGACCGGATACGGAAGGCGCCCAGCTGCGCCTGAGGCAGGAAGCCGCGCCAGGCGCCCAGGGCCTCGGCCCTGGCCGCGTCCGTCATCGCCCCGGAGGCGGCCAGCATCTCGTTGTGAGCCAGGGCCGCGGCCTCGATCTTCTCGAGGGACACGTAGAGCGTGTCCCCCCGGAGAGTACCGATCCGGTCGAGAGGGGTATCCTCTCCCGCGGCCGCCGGCCTGGCCGCCGTCAGCAGCAGGGCGAGCGCCCCCCAGGCCAGGAGCGGCGCTCCCCGCGAGAGCAGCAGGTCGTGCTTCATGGTCTTGCCTCTGATGTGCCGATCCGGGCGGATGCGCCGGCTCCCGCCTGCTCGCGCATGCCCAGCTTGCGGAGGATGGTGATCAAGGGGCACCAGTTCGTGAAGGCGGACTGGAAGAGATTCAGGCCCACGAAGGCCGTGAACAGCAGCCAGTTGAGGTGGACCCAGCGGGCCAGGGCGAGGCTCAGCAAGACGAAGAATCCGGCGACCAGGCGCAGGGTGCGTTCGATGGTCATGGTGACTCCTCCTCGGCCGACGTTCGGGCGCTGGTTTGAACAGTATCGAAAATAATTAATAGCGAATATATTAATACAAAAGGCCGGGCTGTCAAGAGCAAAAATCGGCACCAATCGATCATTCTGGTGGTTTGCAGCCTTGGTCCCCCCGTCGCTATCATGGGGGGAGCCGGAACTTTGTACCACGAAAGAAAAAGGATGTTCAAGTGTCATCGAGGTCCCCAGCCCCGCGATTGCTCGTGGCCCGACCCCGGGGATTCTGTGCCGGCGTGGAGAGGGCCATCGAGGTGGTCGATCGCGTGCTCGAGTTGGTCAACGGGCCCGTGTACGTGCGGCGCGAGATCGTGCACAATCGCGCCGTGGTGGAGGACTTCCGGGCGCGGGGGGTGGTCTTCGTGCAGGAGCTGAGGGAGGTCCCCGACGGCAGCACCGTCGTCTTCAGCGCTCACGGGGTGGCCCCTGCCGTCTGGAAGGACGCCCTCGGCCGCGGTCTGCGGGTCATCGATGCCACCTGCCCGCTGGTGACCAAGGTGCATCGCGAGGTCGGTCGCCACGCCGGGGCCGGCCGGCACACCATCCTGATCGGTCACGCCGGCCACGACGAGGTCCTGGGCACCATGGGCGAAGCGCCCGAGGCCATCACCCTGGTGACCAGCGTCGAGGACGTCGAGAGGCTCGTCATACCGCCGGCGAACGAGGTGGCCTACGTGACGCAGACCACCCTGGGCGTGGACGAGACCGAGGAGATCGTCCAGGCCCTGCGGCAGCGCTTCCCGGCGCTGGTGGAGCCGCCGAAGAGCGACATCTGCTACGCGACGCAGAACAGGCAGGACGCGGTGAAGGAGCTGGTCGCCCGCGGCATCCAGAGGCTGCTGGTCGTCGGTTCGCTCAGCAGCAGCAACAGCCGCCGGCTCTGCGAGGTCGCCGAGCGGCTGGGCGTCCCGGCGCGCCTGATCGAGGGTCCGGAAGACGTGGATCTGGGCGAGATGGCCGACTGCGAGGTGACGGGCCTGACCGCGGGAGCCTCGGCGCCGGAGCATCTGGTCACCGGCGTGATCGAACTGCTGGCCGCCGCCGGCTGGCAGTCCGAGGAAGTCGTTACCCTGCAGGAAGATGTGCGATTTCAGCTCCCGAAGGAACTATCGCATCTAGCGAAGGATTAGGTTGTGCCATCGAGAATGTGTCCGGCGCGTAAGCTGCTGAACGCCGGGCATG
>CAZGEC010000058.1:0-11333 GCA_964524645.1 uncultured Fibrobacteraceae bacterium
GACACAATCTCGCTGGCACAACCATCGGACCATCTGGCCCCTGTTGACAGCGACCGCATCCAGCCCGGATCATGGACCCCGGCCAGCCGCATCGGCTCCGCGCATCCAGCACGTCGCGATCCACCCCGACCCAGCCGGAGGTCATCCCCCATGGACGAGCACATCCGAGCCGCCCTGCTGCAGATCCGCGCCGAGCTGAGGCCCGATCTGCCGGTGGCCGTCCTGACCGGAGCCGGGATCTCGGCCGCCAGCGGCATCCCCACCTTCCGCGGCTCCGCGGACAGCCTCTGGGAGAACTACCGGCCGGAGGAGCTGGCCACGCCCGAGGCCTTCGCGCGGGATCCGGAGCTGGTCTGGCGCTGGTACGACTGGCGCAGGGCCATGATCGCGGCCGCGGAACCCAACGCGGCCCACCTGGCGCTGGCCCGGCTCGCCGAGCGCGTGGCGCTGACCCTGATCACGCAGAACGTGGACGGCCTGCACCAGCGGGCCGGCAGCCGCGGCGTGCTGGAGTTCCACGGATCCATCTGGCGCCTGCGTTGCACCGCCTGCGGCCGCACGCAGGATGATCGGCGCGTGCCGCTGCCCATCCCGCCGCTCTGCGAGGCGTGCGGCGGGCTCCTGCGGCCCGGCGTGGTCTGGTTCGGAGAGGGCATCGATCCCGCGATCATGAGCGGCGCCGCGGCCGCTGCCCAGGACTGTGCGCTCTTCCTGGTGGTGGGGACCTCCGGAGCGGTCCATCCGGCGGCCGGGCTGGCGGCCGTGGCCAGGGACTCAGGGGCTCGCGTGCTCGAGTTCAACCTCGAGCTCAGTGCCGTCAGCCGCGAGGTCGATCTCTTCGTCCCCGGCAGCGCCGCCGAGACCCTCCCCCTCCTCGTCCCCTGATCCCGGTTCGAACCGCTGCGCCTCCTCGGTACTCAGCGCGGGAATCACCAGGTAGAAGTAGTTCCCGTCGTTGTACCGGCTCTCCACGTGGATCTGGCCGCCGTGATTCTCCAGCACCGCCTGCACGATGGAGAGGCTCAGCCCCGAGCCCTTCTGGTGGTGTTCGATGCGGCCCACGATCTCGAACTTGCCGAAGAGGGCCTCGCGCTTCTCCACCGGGATGACGGGACCGGTGTTGTAGACCTCGACGATGCGCCACTGCAGCGGCGCCCCGGACCAGGGGGAGAAGGACGGTTTCTCGACCAGGTCCCGCCCCGCGTTCTCGCCGGCGACCTGGAGCGCCGGACCCTTGCCGGGGATCTCGGCCACCTCGCGGATCCGCACCATGCCCTCCTGGATGTTGTGCTGCACGGCGTTGCGCAGGAGCTTCTCGAAGGCGGTGACCATCAGCTCGCGATCGCAGAGCGCCAGCCAGGTGGGCTCGGCATCCAGCTCGATGCTGACGGTCAAATCGCGGGCCGCGACCTCCTCCTGCAGCCCGCTCATCACCAGCTCGCAGAAGTCGATGAGGGGCAGGGGAGCCGGCCGGAGCCGCGAATCCGAGGATTGCAGGGCCGTCATCAGGATGGCGTCGTTCATGAAGTCACGCAGCCGGTTGCCGCTGCTTTCGATGATGTCGGCGATCTCGGGCACGTTGAGCTGGTTGAGGACCTCGTTCTGCTGGGGCGTGGCCTGGGGCAGCACCATGCGCAGGAAGTCGATGCCACCCATGATGCTGGTCAGCGGCGTGCGGACCTCGTGCGAGATCAGGGACAGGAAGTCGTCCTTGGCCTTGTCCAGGCGCCGCTGGCGCGCCAGGGCGAGGCGCAGTCGATAGGTCTTCTCGCGCAGCTCGCGATGCGCCTCGTCCAGTCCCGCGGTCATCACGTTGAAGTAGCTGATGAGGCGACCGACCTCGTCCTCCGGACCGAGGGCCAGGCGGTGATTGTACTCTCCGCTGGCCACCTGCCCCATGTTGGCAGACAGGTTCTGCAGGCGATCGGATAGCCGCTCGCCAACCTGGGTGATGGCCAGGATCGAGCCGAGCAGGGAGATGGCGGCCATCAGCACGACGATGGCGGTGTAGAGCACCAGGCCGCCGTGGACCTTCGAGAAGGGCAACGCCGATACGAAGAGCAGGGGCAGCTCCCGGCGCTCGTGGCGCATGAAGATGTAGGGATTCCAGCCCGGTCCCAGGTAGGCATGCGTCCGCCCGCCCGGGCCCCCGGCCAGAAACGCCGCCAGCTGACGCGTTCCCACGCCCGTGAAGACCCGACCCGCCTCGGTGGTCAGATCCAGCCCGCCGCGCAGGCTGTCCACCGAGGTGGTCATGATCCGCCCGCGCGGATCCAGCCAGAGGCTGATGTCGCCGGGATGCCCGTTTCCAACCGGGAGCTCGGCTGTCAGTCTTTCCAGATCCAGCAGGAGCAGGAGCTGCACGCGACGCCAGGCGGTCCCCCCACGGAGCGTGGCGGGATAGGCGTAGTTGTCCTCCTCCAGCACGAGCACGGGCAGGACCGGCCGGAACCGCTCGTGCGCCTGGAAAGACCAGTCAGGGCTTTCGTCATCCCGGGGGGCGATCAGCGGAATGGGTTCGAAGATCCAGACCGTGTGGTAGTCGTCGACGTGAACCATTCGCGGCCCGCCGGGCCAGCCCACCTTGCTGACGATATCGGTCCACGTGGCCTTGCCGTAAGCCCTGCGCAGGGCGAGATTCCAGCGCTGCAGGGCCGCCCGGTTCCCGGCGGTCATCAGGCACGGCGCCAGGCGAACACAGAAGCTGTCGGTGCGGGTCGCGGGATCGAGCGAGAACAGGCCGGCACCGCAGATCGTCTCGAGACCGAGCAGCTGATCCAGCAGCTCGCCCTTGCGGGCCAGCCTCGTCAGATCCTCCCCCCCGGCCAGGGCCGCGACGTGCTGGTCCTTGCGCGCCTCGGAGGCCATGGCACACACCACGACCCTGTTCAGCACGTTGCCCAGGGAAGCCAGCTGCTCCTCGTTCTTCTGCTCGAGATAGGTGTTCACGGCCCGGCTGGTGAGCAGGCGTCCGCTGAACAGACCCACCGCCAGGACCGACAGCACCACGACCGGCAGGATCCGCATGTAGAGCTGGTGCTTGATCAGAAAGTTGGTGCGTTTCCACCAGGAGTACATAAGAATCCTTCACGGCGGAGACGGGTGCGTCGCCGGCATTGGACCGCATGCGCTAGATGTTCTATCGTGTTGGGGCGCCGAAGTTTGAGCGGATTCTCGCGAGGGAGGCCGAAAGGTGCGCCTTGCCTGCCGAGCGGCGGGGCCGCCTCGCCAACAGATTGATTGACAAGGAGTTCCAATGCCGGCACCGACGGTGCTGCTGGTGAACAAGTTCTACCACGAGGTGGGCCCCGCCGGCGGGGTGGGGCGCTACCTGCTGCAGGAGGAGGAAGACCTGACGGCGGCCGGCTGGCGGGTCGTGCCCTTCGCGATGAAGGACGCCGACTGCCGCCCCTCGCCCTACGAGCGTTTCTTCGTGTCGGCGCGGGACTACAGCCACCCCCGCTGGTCCAGCGGTGCACTGGCGGACGCCAGGGCCCTGATCTGGAACCGAGAGGCCGCGCACAAGCTCGCTGCTCTCCTGCGCGAGACGCGGCCCGACGTGGCCCACCTGCACAACGTCTACCACCACCTCAGCCCTTCCATCCTGCCGGTGCTGGCCCGTCACCGCGTGCCGATGGTGATGACGCTGCACGACCTGCGCCTGCTCTGCCCCGCCATCCACATGCTGCGCCACGGACGGATCTGCGAGCGCTGCCGGGGCGGACGCTTCTACGAGGCGGTGCTCGGCCGCTGCATCAAGGACAGCCGCGCAGCCTCCTTGCTGGCGGCCCTCGAGACGGCGCATCAGCACTACCGCCACCTCTACCGGAGGTACGTCTCGCTCTTCCTCTGCCCCAGCCGCTTCTACCGCGAGCGTTTCCTGGCCTGGGGCTACCCCGCCGACAAGCTCCTGTACCTGCCCAACTTCGTGGATCTGGAGTTCTGGCGCCCGGCGCCCCCCACGAGCGAAACGGCCTATCTCTACTTCGGCCGCATCTCGCGCGAGAAGGGCCTGGCAACCCTCCTGGAGGCCCAGGCGCTCTGGGAACGGGCCCAGACCGGCGGCGGGACGTCCGGGGAGCCCTTCATGCTGCGGGTGGCGGGCGAGGGGCCCTTTCTCGACGAACTCAGGCGCCGCGCGGCGGAGCTGGAGCTGCAGCGGATCGAGATCCTCGGCCCGCAGACCAGCGAGGCCGTGCAGCGCCTCCTTGCTCGCAGCCGCTTCACGGTGCTACCATCGGAATGGTACGAGAACGCGCCGATGGCTCTGCTCGAGTCCCTGGCCGCCGGGCGGCCCGTGGTCAGCACGCGGCTGGGCGGCATCCCCGAGCTCCTCGAGGACGGCCGGGACGGAGTGCTCTGCGCTCCCGGTGATCCGCAGGACCTGCTGGCCGCCCTGCGCCGGGCGGCCGCTCTCGGTCCGGAGGCCGGCGCAAGGGCCCGCCGCAAGGCGGAAGCGGTGGCCGCGCGGCCCGAGCACATGGCGCGCCTGCAGGCAGTGTTGAACCGCGCGGCACACGGACATCCAGCCGACGATTCGAGGCGCTCGCCGGCCTGAATTCGCCACCATTCGCCGGGGGAACCCTTCACACCACGGATCACAGCCGGCAAGGGGATACCATGTCCAGGCTCACCGAGCGCAGGTACTGGGAAGGGATACACCGTGAGACGCCTTCCAGCGAGGCAGGGTCGCCTCGCAGGGGATGGCGGAAGGGGCTGGGCGCGCTGCTGGGTGGGAAGCCGCGCGCCTACAGCGAGAGCTACTATCGCCACCTCTATCTCGACGTGATCCTGCCGCGCCATCTACCGCGGAATCCAGGGGCCACCATCGTGGAGATCGGCAGCGCACCGGGCCGGCTGCTGATCGAGCTGAGCCGGCGCTTCGGCTACGACCCGTACGGCATCGAGTTCTCGCCCGACGGCGTGCTCCTCAATCGGCGGGTCTTCGCGGAAAAGGGCATCCCCCCCGAGCATGTCATCGAGGGCGACATCTTGAATTCCGACTTGCTCCGGAGCCACCATGAGCGCTTCGATGTCGTGTTCTCGCATAGCTTCCTGGAGCATTTCGACGAGCCCAGGGATCTGGTCGCCAGGCACCTGGAACTCCTCAAGCAGGGTGGGCATCTGGTGATCTACATCCCGAACCTGCGCGGATTGAACAAGCTGCTCTATCGCTTCTTCAGTTTCGGTGGGCTGGAGCGACACAATCTCGCGCTCATGGATCGGCAGGTCTTCGCCGGCTGCTTCGACCCCAGCACCGTGGAAACGCTGTACTGCAACTACCTGGGCACGTTCAACTTCGGCATGTTCAATGCGCCGGAGGGCCCTGCGCATCAAAGGTTGCTGCGTTTTTGCTTCATCCTGCAGCGCGGGCTGAACGTCCTGTTCCGGCTCCTCCTGCGCGATCGCGGTCTGGAATCGCGCTTCCTGAGTCCCGGCCTGCTCTTCATCGGGCGCAAGCTCTAGGATCCTCGGAACCCCCGCCGCTTCCGGGTGCCGGCCGAGGGCCGAGGACCGTTCGCGACCAGTTACTCGAGCACGATGGGCACCTCGAGCACGAGCCGTCCGCCCTGATCACCGGGCAGCTTGTCCCGCGGATCGCTGTCGAGGAAACGCACCGTGCCGAAGGGCTGCAGCCCCTCGGGCGGGGCCGGCCAGTCCTCCGCGAACTCGACCTCGAGGGCAGCCGGAACGCCGCAGTAGAGGCGCACGGGACCGCCGCCGCTGCGCTTGACGATCCCAGAAACCGGCCGCGCGAAGTCGTACTCCTCCGCGGCGTCGAAGCCCCACGCCGCCATCGCTTGCTTCAGGGCGAAGGCGCCGACCACCTCCAGGGTGTAGGTGGCCTTGTCGCTGCCGGCGGGCAGGGCGATCCCCACGTCCGCCTCGAGCCCGTCGAAGCTCGAGGCGACCACGGCCTTGCCGTCGGGATCGAGGATGTTCACGGAGCAATCGGTGAAGAGGTTGCCGGTCGCCTCGTCCATCTTCAGGTGGAAGGAAGCGCGCGGCGTGGTCCCGTCGAGCGTGAAGGTGCTGCGCCAGGTATCGCTGTCCTCGATCTTCACAGTGTGCTCCTTGCGGAAGCCGTCCAGCGCGGCCTGCACCTCGCCGCGGAAGATCCCGGGGAAGGCGCGCGTCACCGTCAGCCCGCCCTGGGCCGGCTGGCCGGCGGCCTCGCGGGGCAGCTTGGTGATGGTGTCCGGAGCGCAGGTGTAGCCGTCCACCGCCGCGCTGAGCCGGTAGCTGGACAGATCCTGGGCGGTGCGGCTCGCGGCCACGTCGATCTCCCAGATCCCCGGATAGAGCTCGTCCCCCAGGACGGTCAGGTTCTTGACCCGATCACCCTCGAGCGTGGCGTAGCCGACGTAGCCGCCGTGCTCGTGCCCCTCGGGATCGCAGATCACCGGACGGACGCGGGCGCCCTTGCTGGAGCCGAGCGTCGGGCTCACTTCCAGGCGGACCCGCAGCGCCGAGGCGCCGGCGGGTACCTCCACGAAGTGGCGGTCGATGCCCGCCTGGGGCAGGTCCTTGCCCGGCCAGCTCAGCACCTGGTCGCCGGCGGGGCCGAACCGCTCGCCCTTGACCACCATGTTCCAGAGGTAGAACTCACGGGCGGCCAGCCCGTTCAGATCGCCGCTGTCGAGGCTGGCGATCACGCGCGCGGCGCGCACGCCCGTTCCCGCGAGCTTGCGACCGTCGTAGAGCAGATCGATGTCCATGCCCATGTCGCCGCGGATGTAGCGCTTGCGCGGGACGACCTCGATCCAGTCGGCCTCGCTCTGGAAGGTGAACGAGCGGAAGAAGTCGTTCTTCTCGTCCGGCGTGAGGTCCGGATGGAAGATCGGGTACACGGTGAAGGTCACCGTTTCCGGCTTCAGCGGCGCCCCGCCCGGAGCGCGCCAGTAGGCGGCCTCGGACAGGCCGTCGGCCTGGAAGGGGCAAGCCGTCTCGATCCGGTACCAGAGGAGCTGGTGGGCCGATCGGCTGGCGGCGAGCTGCTGGAGCAGCTTCCAGCTGTTCTCCAGGTTCAGCAGGCCGCCGCCCTGATCGAACAGCTCCAGACCCGGCACGCGCACGGCGCCGGCGATGACCGCGCGCTTGACCATCCCCCAGTGGGTTTGCAGCCCCTCCTGGAGAGCGCCGCTCAGCAGGCAGGCCACGGCGCCCGCCGTCTGCGGCGAGGCCATGGAGGTGCCCTGGAAGCGGGCCATGCCCTCCACGTAGCCCGGCACCGTGGAGAGGGCCGAGCCGGGGGTGACGACGTCCGGCTTCGCCGTCTCGCCGCCGCGGCTGGAGAAGGTGAAGAGGTTCGGCCGGGCCATGTCCGTGTTGTAGAGCGACTTGCCCGTCGCCACGGACAGGTAGGCCCCCGAGGAGATCACGCTCGGGGAGGTGGCCGGCAGGCCGATGGTCGACAGGCCCGGTCCCTCGTTGCCGGCGCTCAGGCAGGCGTAGACGTGCGGGTGCTCGGCGAGGAAGTCGTCCAGCCACTTCCCCATCGCGTCGTCGCCCTCCTCCACCGAGGCGATGCCGAAGCTCATGTTGATGACCACGAGCAGGCCGTACTCCTCGCCGAACTCGGCGGCGTACTCGTAACTCTTCTTCATCGACCCGGTGCGGGTGGCGCCCCCCGACAGGCGGTTGTCGCCCAGCTTGAGGGACATGAGCCAGGCGCCCGGGGCCACCCCGTCCAGACCCTGCTGACCGTCGATGCGGTAGCCCGCCGCGATGCCGGCGCAATGGGATCCGTGGGAGCCGTCGTCGAAGTGGAACGCCACCGTCGGCGGCTCCGGCGCACCGGCCTGGTCCTCGTTCTCCACCACGTTGACGCTCCAGGCCATCACGGTCCGCGCCTCGGGAGCGTCGGGGCTGACCAGCCGGAAGGTGTCGTCGTTCACGTGGTAGTCGCGCAGGATCGGTTCGCCGGCCAGGTCACCGTCGCCGTCGGTGTCCACCACCACGAGCCAGACCTTCTCGCTGAGACGCTCGCGCGCCACCGTGGACCGGGCCTTCTCGTTCAGGGATTCCAGCAGCTCGTATCCCCGGCCCACCCCCAGGGCCGCCTCGACCTGCGGGCGCGGAGCGGTGTAGCAGATGAAGCCGAAGCGGTCGGTCTCGTCGCCGTCGTCGTCCAGGTCGCCGATGCTGTTGACGAAGCGCGCCTCGGAGATCACGCCGATGTACACCGGGTGGAGGGTCAGATCATCCACCGCGGGCGGTACGGACAGGGCGCCGGCGCCCCGCAGGCGCAGGCCGTCGGGATGCTCGAGGATGGGCGCTCCGGGCGCGCTCGTGCTGTCCAGCTCGGCCTCCTCGACCTGCCAGTCGCCCTCGGTGGAGAAGTCGCGCGCCTCGATGAGCTTGATGCCGCCGTCCGGCAGGGCGGTCAGGCCGGGAGCGAAGGCGTCGACCCCGGTGTCCAGGATGGCGATCACGATCCCCCGGCCGTCGTAGGTCGGATGGGCCGCCTTGAAATCGCGGGCGCCGATGTCGTCGTTGGGCAGGAAGGGCCAGGGATCGACCCGGGGCGCGGCGAAAGGCTGCGCCGCGCCGAGCAGGGCCAGCAAACCGCAGGTGGCGGCGACGGCGAGTCGGCGACCGGATATCAGGGCATTCATGTGGGACCTCCGGCGAATGACGATGGACAGGAGCGCGGAATTTGGCGCGTCGGGGAGCGAGATCCTATAATAGGCAGGGCCTCGACCCGCAACAAGCGCGTTCGTCGCTCGCGATCGGACGCCGGCCGGCCCGCGCGACCATCCGTCGGGCCGATACCGAGAACGTGGGAGGAATCACGATGCACGACGTCTCCAAGATGGGGATGATGACCCGGATCATCCACGGCGGCCAGCATGTCGACCCGGCGACGGGTGCCGTGAGTGTGCCGCTCTACCAGACCTCGACCTTCGCCTTCCGCGACGCCGATCACGGCGCGGCCTGTTTCCGGGGGGAGCCGGGCTACAAGTACACCCGTCTGGGCAATCCCACCACCGAGGCGCTGGAACGCAACATCGCCATCCAGGAGCACGGCACCGGCGCCCTGGGCGCGGCCTCCGGCATGGCCGCCGTCAACTGCGTCTACTGGACCTTGCTAGGTCGGGACGCCCACGTGGTGGCCACGTCCTCCCTCTACGGTCCCTCGCGAACGGTCCTGGAGAACGAGTACAGCCGCTTCGGGGTGACGGCCACCTTCGTAGACTCCTCCGACGCGGAGCAGGTGCGCCGGGCCATGCGGCCGGAAACGCGCCTGGTCTACATCGAAACCCCGGCCAACCCCACCCTCAAGCTGACCGACATCGCGGCCTGCGCGGAGATCGCGCACGCCGGCGCCGCCCTGCTGGCCGTCGACAACACCTTCGCCTCGCCCTACCTGCAGAACCCACTGCAGCTGGGCGCCGACATCGTCGTCCACAGCATGACCAAGTTCATCAACGGGCACACGGACGTCGTGGCCGGCATGGTCGTGGTCCGCGACGAGGCGCTGCTCGCCAGACTGCGCAAGGTGCACTACAATATGGGAGGCACCATGGATCCGCATCAGGCCTGGCTGGTCCTGCGGGGCGTCAAGTCCCTGGGACTGCGCATGGAGCGGGCCCAGGCCAACAGCATGGCCCTGGCGCGTTTCCTGGAGGAGCATCCCCGGGTCGCCTGGGTACGGTATCCCGGCCTGGAAAGCCATCCGCAGCACGACCTGATGAAGCGGCAGATGCGCGGCGGCGGCGCGGTGATGTCCTTCGGCGTCAAGGGCGGCTACGAGGCGGGCAAGAAGCTCATCGACTCCGTCGAGCTGGCGACCCTGGCCGTGAGCCTAGGCGGCATCGAAACCCTGATCGAGCACCCGGCCTCCATGACGCATGCCGGCATCGCGCCAGAGGAGCGCGCGAAGGCGGAGATCAGCGACGACTTGGTCCGGATTGCCGTGGGCTGCGAGGACTACGCGGACCTGGAGAGGGACCTGGGACAGGCCCTGGAGCGTATCTAGGGGCCAGCGTCCCGCACGGGGCGGCCGGGCCCCCCTGCAACGGAAGGAACGGCACGGGGACGATGCACAAGAGCTGGGTCGAGGCGGACCGCCTGCGCGAGGAACACGGTGATGACATCTGGGCGGTGGACTACACCGCCCATCCCCTGCTCGATCCCACCTTCGGCGAACGACCCTCCCGCCTGCTGCGCTTCATCCAGCTCACCTACGCGCGGATCCGGGACGACGACCGCGCCTACTGTCACGAGATGTCCCGGCTGCTGCAACCGCCGTCCCAGCGTCAGGAAAGCGAGGAAGGCTGCCGGGAGCACGTCGCGCAGGTCTCGGAGTACCTCAAGGAAGCGGACGTCTACATCTGCTCGGCCATCCGGCTCCTGCCCCAGGAGGCGCGCGCCATGGTGCAGCCCGTCCGGGACGTGGCCGAGTGCCACGATCTGCGCGAGCTGCTGGCCATCTGCTTCACCAGCCAGGACCGGCGCACCCGCTACGAGGCCCAACGCAAGCTCTACCTGGCCCAGCTCCTGCTGGACATCGATCACGCCCGCCACATCCAGGAAGGCCCCCGGCACAAGGCCTACTTCGAGGAACTGCTGCAGGAGGCTCTCTGGCGCCACACGCGGCAGGTGCACGAGATCCAGATCGGCTTCCACATCGACCAGGACGGGGACAGCATCCACTACACCTCGCGCCCGGGTCCGGACGACCAGGTCTGGACCTTCCACTCCATCTTCCTGGAGCGCATGCTGGACAACCGCAAGGTCTCCCTCGACATCCTCTACTACAACTGCCGCTTCAAGCGGATGGTGGACCGGCTCTCCTTCGAGATCGTCGACGGCCGTCACCGGGTCCTGGAGCGGGTGCGCTGGAGCGAGATGCGGCAGCAGACCAGCGGTTCGATCCTTTCCAAGCTGATCCGCAAGGGGATCACCAACGCCGACGAGATCTCCGACCTCATCGGGGCCATGTTCATCGTGAACGACGAGGAGAGCCTCAACGACCTGCTGATGCTGCTCGACGCCAGCGTCGGGAATCCGCTCGGGTGGCGGAACGTGACCGACACCCTGTCCAGCGAGGAGGACCGCGCCACGCTGGATCGGCATTCCGGTCGAGGCTACAAGGTGTTCAAGGGGGACGTGGACATCCTGCGCCCCGGCAACGGGCCGGACTCGATGCCCTATCACTTTCACGTGGAGATCCAGATCTACACCCTCGAGGCCTACCTGCGCACCGTGTGCGGCGCTCACGAAGCCAGCCACCTGGCGCTCAAGCTGCGGCAGTTCCTCTACGGCCTGGTGCCGAAGCTCTTCCCCCGGGCCATCTACGGCGCGGACTGGCTGAAGCTGGAATAAGC
>CAZGEC010000059.1:0-9840 GCA_964524645.1 uncultured Fibrobacteraceae bacterium
TCTAAATAAGGTTGGTCAGGCGTGGTCGATCCCCAAGTGACAATCACTTCGCTGACAAGGAGTTGCAATGAGGCTTTGATCCTAGCTGCCCTTGAAGAAGGTCCCCGGCACGGATACCAGTTGGCTCTGGACCTTGCTGAACGGAGCGACGGCTTCTTCCGGTTCCAGCACGGAACCCTCTACCCCATTTTGCACAAGTTGGAAAAGGACGGTCTCATCGCAGGCACATGGTCAGCGGAGGGGCCTCGAGGGAAGCGCAAGAGCTACGCACTTACAGCCAAAGGAAGGGATTTCGCGCACAAGCAACGTGAATCTTGGCGCACTTTTCTCGTACGATTTCGGGCCGCCTTGGGCGAGGAGAAGCCATGAATCATTTCGCCGAGTTACTGGCCGAGATCAACGCCCGATTGGACCTTCCCCAGCCGGCCCGCAGCCGCGTCCTGCTGGAGATTGCCGGGAATATGGAGGACCTTTACCGGGCACATCTCGAGCGCGGTATGCCCCATGAAGAGGCCGTCCGAGAAGCCGTGGCCGAATGCGATCTTTCGGACGACGCGCTGGATTCGCTGACCAGGATTCACTGCGGCCCGGTCCGGCGTGTTCTGGACCGACTTTCCGCGCGTGCTCTTCGCGTTTGGGAGAGCGTCCTGTTGCTGGTGACCGTCGGGGCGGAGGTCCAAGTGGGCGGCTGGCTGAGCCGGGGTGACCGGGTTTTCCGGGACGCGGGCCCCTTCACGTGGCCGGTGGCGTTGGTAGCGGTGGTCGCCATGGCCGTGGCGACGGCCCAGGTCTACCGCTTGTTCCTGAAACAAGATCATCGCCCGCTCCGACTGCGTTCCCGGGTAGATCTGCTGCTTAATCTGGCCGTGTTGATGGTGTTCTTGGGTTTCGCTGGCACCTGGTTCGACGTCTGGCGCTTGTCGGCCGAGATGGCCGCGGGAAAACTCGAGTTGACGGTTGCCCTGCTGCGCTGGGCGCTGCGGTCGGCTGCTTTGCTGCAGGTGAGCCTTGGGCTGGGGCTCCTGAGCGCCTTGGCCTGGTTCGGCCTGACCGGGGAGGTCAGCCGGATCGAGAAGCATGAGGCCGAACTGCTGCTCGGCGGGCGTTGAATCCGGGGCCGACATAGGCCCACTGTCGAAAGGTAGACTATGCAACTGCTGAGATTTGCAGGCATCGCCGGCATTCCGCTGACCGTGCTGAGCCTTGTCGTCGGGATACTGGCCATTCGTGCTGTCTATTGCGGTGTCCGCGGCCAGGCAACCGACCTGTTCCCCCTGCTGTTCTGGGGATTCACCGCTGCGGTGCTGGGCTTTCTGGCTCAGTGCGCGGGGATCTACAACGCGTTGACGGTCATTGCAGGCGCCTCCCAGATCAGCCCGCAGGTGATGGCGCAAGGCTTCGCCCAGTCTTTCGTGTCGACTCTGTGGGGAGGCGGTCTGCTGCTGCTGGCCGGTTTGGTCTGGACCGTCTCGCGGACCATCGTCTGGACAACCCGGGCTCGGCACGCCTCGCTGAGGGGGCGGCCATGATGGCCCGGCGCGCCTTGTCAGCGATCGTTATCGGCCTGGCTGTCTTGCTTGCCATTGGAGCCCTGGCCTCAGATTTGGACGATCTGACGGCCGGAGTCTGGACCGCCGCCGCCGGCCCCGAGACCTATCACTGGCAACTGTGGATTACGGCTGACGGTGGCCTAGCCGGCGTGGTGCATGTGATGAGCGGCGGTAGGAAGAAGTCCGAGGTACCTATCGATCGGGCGGAGTGGCAGGCGCCAGAACTGGTCATGCATGTAGACGCCACCGGCGTCGATTATCGGGGAACGGTGGACCTGGCGGCCGGTCGCATCACCGGCACTCTATTCATGGGCGACCGCCGGCTGCAGGCGATGGACCTTCACCAAAGCGATCCGGAAAAGATCGCCGGGCTGCATGCACGCCCGCTCGGGTCGGGGCCGTGGTGCTATGTTCCTCCACCCCGACTGGATGACGGCTGGGAAGTCGGGGACCTGGCAGACGCCGGACTGACCGCCGAGAGCCTGGGCGCCCTCGTAGCCGCCGTGGAGGCCGGTGAAGCCGGCGTGGTTCATTCGCTGCTGCTGATCGCCGGCGGCAAGCTGGTGGCCGAAGAGTACTTCCACGGATACGAGCGGAGTGACCTGCACCGGCTGGCTTCGGTGACCAAGAGCGTGTCCGCCCTGCTGGTTGGTCAGGCCATCGATGCAGGAGAGATCGCCGGAGTCGAGGCACCGGTGCTGGATTTCTTTCCCGGGCTGCGGAAGCCGGAAGACGCCCGCTGGACCACCGAGACCCTGCACCACCTGCTGAGCATGTCCATGGGTCTGGCTTGGGAGGACGGCGGGAATTCGCACGGCACGGGACCGGCGTTCTTCCAGCAGGTCCTCGACCGGCCGGTGTCCTATGAGCCCGGGACGCACTGGGCTTACCAGAGCGCCAACGTGAACTTGCTGGCCGGCGTGCTCAAGCAAGCCACCGGTCGGCACGCCGACCAAGTGGCCCAGCAGCGGCTTTTCACACCCCTGGGTATCACCGCCTTCGACTGGGATTTCTTAGCCACCGATGGCTACCGCCTCATGGACGGCAGCTTGCGTCTGCGGCCGCGCGATATGGCCAAAGTCGGCCTTCTGGTTCGAGACGAAGGACGTTGGCAAGGGCGGCAGATCGTGTCTGCCGACTGGATCCGCCGGATGATCTCGCCGCAGATCGCTACCGACGGCCCCGAGCAATACGGCTACCTATGGTGGCTCGGCAACGTCCGCGGCCCTGGAGGCCAGGAGCCCGTAGTGTTCGCGCACGGCCGTGGCAGTCAGTTCGTAGTGTGGATGCCGCGGCGGGATCTGATCGTGGTCACGACGGGGGGCAACGAGGATAACGGCAAGGAATTCAGTGTGATGCGGGTCCTGGCGAGACTTCTCTGAACACAGGGTGCAGGTTTGATCCAGCCGCTCGGGGTTGCGATGTCAGGGCGACAATCGGCCAGGATCCCGGTGACGGAAATGATCGTCTGGAAAAGTCGGCCACGGCAGCCGGGAGACCGGTAAAGGAGGAATGACCCATGGAATGTGAAATGCAAAGATGTGGGCTGAACCGCCGGAGATTCCTGCGTTGCCTCGATTCCGCATGCGTCTGGTCGTGTCTGACGCCCGCTCTGGCGGTGGCGGCTTCGTCAGATCGGTCGCAGCGCGGGTTGGATGCCTCGGCTTCTGCATCTTCGACGGAGTACTTGCGGCGGGTCTTACGCTTGATCTCCCAAACGACCTTCTCGGGTCCGTCGTTCTGGCTCATCGGACACTCCTTTCGCGGGTCCATTCTAACCCAGAGTGTCCATTAACTTCAGGCTTGATTCTGTCTCGCCTCAGCTGACGCCGAACAATCAGGATGCCAAAGGTGTCTTGACTGATTCCAATTATTGACATTGTCTAGAATTGTTTATATACTGCTCCCCCATGCGAAACGACCCGATCGATCTCCTCCTCAAACACGGCCTCCAGGTCACGCCCCAACGCCTGGCCATCTTGCGTGTGGTGTCGGACAGCCCCCACATCACCGCCGAGAGCCTGGCTGAGATTGTCAGGGCCGAGATCGGCGCCATCTCGCGCCAGGCCGTATACAACGCCCTCGGCATCCTGGTCGAGAAGGGCGTGCTGCGGCGCATCCAGCCCTTAGGTTCGCCGAGCCTGTTCGAGGATCGGGTCGGCGACAATCACCATCATCTGATCTGTCGCACGTGTGGCCGGGTGGAGGATGTCGACTGTGCGGTCGGTTCCGCGCCGTGCCTGCAGGTGAACGACAACCGGGGCTACGAGATCGACGAGGCCGAGGTGATTTACTGGGGTCGTTGTCCCGAGTGCCTCGCCCGGGCCGGATCACAGGGCGGCCCGGACCAGCCCGATCGTGATCAAGAGGATTCCCATGACTGATAGGTAGACATAAACCACGGGAGGTAACGGGTTATGGAAAACCAAAGCAAGCGCCCGTTCACGGGCGGAGACCGGGGGACGACAAATCAAGACTGGTGGCCGAACCAGTTGAACCTCAGGGTCCTTCATCAGCACTCCCCCCTGGGCAACCCGATGGACGAGGCGTTCGACTACGCCGAGGAGTTCAAGCAGCTCGACTTACAGGCCGTGAAGAAGGACCTCTACGCGCTGATGACCGAATCGCAGGACTGGTGGCCGGCCGACTACGGCCACTACGGGCCACTCTTTATCCGGATGGCATGGCACAGCGCCGGCACCTACCGCATCGGCGATGGCCGTGGGGGCGCGGGTTCCGGCAACCAGCGTCTGGCTCCGCTCAACAGCTGGCCCGACAATGTGAACCTCGACAAGGCGCGCCGGCTGCTCTGGCCGATCAAGCAGAAGTACGGCAGGAAGATCTCCTGGGCCGACCTTATGATCCTCGCCGGCAATTGCGCGTTCGAGTCGATGGGATTCAAGACCTTCGGCTTCGGCGGCGGACGCGAGGACATCTGGGAGCCGGAAGAGGACGTCTACTGGGGAACCGAGACGGAGTGGCTCGGCGACAAGCGCTACTCCGGTGACCGGGACCTCGATAATCCTCTCGCCGCCGTGCAGATGGGCCTGATCTACGTGAACCCGGAAGGGCCGAACGGCAACCCGGATCCGGTCGCCTCCGGCCGCGACGTTCGCGAGACCTTCGCGCGCATGGCCATGAACGACGAGGAGACCGTCGCCCTGGTCGCCGGCGGTCACACGTTCGGCAAGTGCCACGGCGCCGGCCCCGCGTCCCATGTGGGACCCGAGCCCGAAGCCGCCGGCCTTGCGGAGCAGGGTCTCGGCTGGAAGAGCAGCTTCGGCAGCGGCAAGGGCGGCGATGCGATCGGCAGCGGCATCGAGGGCGCCTGGAAGCCGCACCCGACCAAGTGGGACATGGGCTATCTGAAGGTGCTGTTCAAGTATGAGTGGGAACTGGTCAAGAGCCCGGCCGGCGCGCACCAGTGGCACGCCAAGGACGTTGACGAAGAGGACATGGTGGTCGACGCGCACGACCCGTCTCAGCGGCACCGGCCGATGATGACCACGGCGGACCTCTCGCTGCGTTTCGACCCGATCTACGAGCCGATCGCGCGACGCTACCTGAAGAACCCCAAGGAATTTGCGGACGCCTTCGCCCGGGCGTGGTTCAAGCTGACCCACCGGGACATGGGTCCCCGATCGCGCTATCTCGGTCCAGAGGTCCCCGAGGAGGAACTGATCTGGCAGGACCCGGTGCCCGCCGTCGATCACAAGCTGATCGTGGCCCGAGACATCGCGGACCTCAAGAAGAAGATCCTCGCTTCCGGACTGACCGTTTCTCAGCTGGTCTCGACGGCCTGGGCGTCGGCGTCGACGTTCCGCGGCTCCGACAAGCGCGGCGGGGCCAATGGCGCGCGCATCCGTCTGGCGCCCCAAAAGGACTGGGAAGTCAACCAACCGGCCCAGCTGAATAAAGTGCTGAAGACCCTCGAGAAGATCCGGAAGGAGTTCAACAGCGCGCAGTCGGGCGGGAAGAAGGTCTCGCTCGCCGACCTGATCGTCCTGGGTGGATGCGCCGGTGTCGAGCTGGCGGCGAAGAATGCCGGCCACAAGGTGACCGTGCCCTTCACGCCGGGACGCACGGATGCGTCGCAGAAGCAGACCGACACGGCGTCGTTCGCCGTGCTCGAACCGGTGGCGGATGGGTTCCGCAACTACCTCAAGGCCAAGTACAGCGTGGCGGCGGAGCACCTGCTGGTCGATCGGGCGCAACTGCTGACGCTGACCGCACCCGAGATGACGGTGCTCGTCGGCGGCCTGCGCGTTCTTGGTGCCAACTTCGGGCAGTCCAAGCACGGTGTTTTCACCAAGCGCCCGGAGACGCTCACCAACGACTTCTTCGTGAACCTGCTCAGCATGGGTATGGAGTGGAAGGCGATCTCGGCGGACGAAGACGTGTTCGAGGGGCATGATCGCGCAACGGGCAAGGTCAAGTGGACCGGCAGCCGCGTCGACCTGGTCTTCGGCTCGAACTCTCAGCTCCGGGCGATCGCGGAAGTCTACGCATGTGAGGACTCCCAAGAGAAGTTCGTGCACGACTTTGTGGCTGCTTGGAACAAAGTCATGAACCTCGATCGCTTCGACCGGACCTGATCGCAGCGGACGGGTCGGGCCTTGCGGCCCGACCCGTCCGTCGCGGGGCCGCGGAGTTCCAGGCATCACCGGCTAAGACCCGACGCCCCTGCCTCTGGACAAGCCCCAATGTGAACCGCATGCGATATGAACCGCCTCGAGTACAATGGAGACGAAGCGGCGGGTTGGGGGCGAGCAACCGCCGACCTTGCTAGTTCTGCCGCTGGTTGGCCTCCGGGCCGCGCATCGCGGCGGCGTTGCGTCGGACTTTAGCGAGGAGCGCGTCGAACTCGGGACCGCGCAACGAGGCAAGCTCGGCATCCCCGGCCATGCTGTTGTAGTCGAAGTCGCCGCCGTCGACGTCCCGATGCAACCATTCCATCGCCTTCGCACGCTCCCCGTGTTGCGCGGCTATGCAAGCGAGATGGTACATGGAGACCAGCGTGTCCGGATGTTTCGGACCGAGCACGCGCTCACGGATCGCGAGTGTCTGGGTGTGAAGTCGTTCCGCTTCGTCATACCGGCCCTCGCTCTGGTAGGCGAGCGCCAGGTTGGTCATCGTGGTGAGAACGAGCGGATGTTCGGACGCGAGGACGCGCTTCTCGATCTCGACAGTTTCGGAACCGAGCTTTTCCGCCTCGGCATAGCGACCGAGTCGCTGATAAACCCTCACCAGGTTGGTCATGAGCTTGAGAGAGGTCGGGTCCTCGGGGCCGAGGACCCGCTTCACGATCGCGAGGGTCTGAGTGGCGAGCGTCTCCTCGTCGGCGGGCCGTCCCTCTTCGCCGTACAGAGCGGACAGGTTGAGCATGCAGTCGAGGGTCTGGGGGTCGTCGGGTCCAAGCAAGCGACGGCGGATCTCGAAGGCGCGGTTGTAGAGCCGTTCCGCCTCGGAGTAGTTCGCCTGGCAGTAGTAGATGTTTCCCAGGTTCAGCACGGCGCTTGCGGTTTCGAGACCGTCGTCCCCGAGAAGGCGCTCCCTGAGCCCCAGCGCTGTCTGGGCGAGCGACTCGGCCGGGGCGTACAAGCCGAGGTTCCTGTACACCTCGCTGATGATCACGCCGAGTTCCGCCTGCGTCGACGGTTCAGAAGAAAGCTGCGTGTTGATCGTCCGAGCCGCCTTGTCCAGGAGTTCCCGCGCGGTGATGGTGTTTCCCCGGGCCGTGCTCGGATCGGAGACCTTGAACTGGTTCTTCAGGAAGTCGGCTACCTCTCCCTTCGCCGCGGCCTCGGTCCGCGCACGCGCTTCCGCCTGCTGGGCACGGACGAGGCCCGTCGTGGAGACGACGGTCGCGACCGCGAGGCTCGTCAGCATCACGCCGGCGGCCGTGACCCCGAGACGATGGCGCCTGACGAACTTCGCGGCCCGGTACCGTGCCGAGGGTGCGTGCGCCAGCACCGGCTCATCGCGCCGCTGGCGCCGTATGTCCTCCGCCAGCTCACGCGGAGACGGGTAACGGCGGGCCGGGTCTTTCTCGAGCGCGCGCAAGGTGATCCAGTCCAGGTCGCCGGCCAGCTCGCGCCGCAACGCCTTCGGCTCCGTCCGGCGCCGCGTGGCAGACGCGTCCCAGCCGGGGCCGAGCGACGACAGTCGCACGCTCGGTCGAAGCGGCTCCTGCTCGCGGAGCCTCCGGCGGATTTCGTCGACCCCCGCCTGCCGCAGCTCACCCGCCGAGAAGGGCAGCGCACCGACGAGAAGCTCGTAGAGTATCACCCCCGAGCGAATAGACATCGGACCGCGTGTCGACGTTGTGTCCTGACGGGTCCGCCTGCTCTGGACTCATGTACTCGGGGGTTCCGATCATGACGCCGATCTCCGTGTAGAGCGGGCGGTCCGTCAGCGGCTGGGAGAGCGCCTTCGCCAGCCCGAAGTCGATAATCTTCACGACGGGCCGGCCGTCCTGCACGTACACAAGCAGATTGCTCGGCTTCAGATCGCGATGGATCACCGCTTTCTGGTGCGCGTGCTGCACTCCGTCGCACACCTGCAGAAACAGGTCGAGACGTTCGGCGTTGGACAGGGTGTGCTGATCGCAGTACTCGGTGATCGGCATCCCCGGAACGTACTCCATGGCGAAGTAGGGGCGGCCATCGGGCGTGGTGCCCGCGTCGTAGATCCTCGCGATGGAGGGATGGTCCATCAGCGCGAGGGCCTGCCGTTCCGCCTCGAAGCGCGCGACGAACTGCTCCGAGGCCATCCCGAGCTTGATCACCTTCAACGCGACGCGGCGCCTGACCGGCGTGGCCTGCTCGGCAAGCTAGACCACCCCCATGCCGCCCTCGCCGCGCTTCTCGAGCACCGTGTAGGGCCCGATGCGCTGGATGTCGCGCGTCGGCGGCAGCATCGAGGATGTCTCCTGCTCGCTTGCCGAGGTTTGTGGGGGATGTGGATTCTCGGGCATGCTGCGCAGCTCCCGGCCGTGGTCCGTCCCCCTCAACCCATTTCAAATCAGGGCATCCAAGATACTCTTACTCCATATTGACAGCAACGCGCTCGGGCCTTGGCGATCTTCACGTACTGTCCCAGCGATGCCGGCGAACGCGCGGAGGGGTACCCTCGACGCTCCGGCCGAACTCGAGCAATTTGCCACAATCAGCCATCGGGGCCGATATGCCAGCGCCCGGCGCTCACGAGGCCCATGAGATGAGCTGGGAGAATTGCCGCCACCAGTAACGCAGAGCCTGATGTGGAGCCAGCGACCCAGGGCCGCGTGTCTCATCCATGCTTGGCACAGAATGGCGGATTCTGTACAATCAGGTTCGAAAGCAGAGGAAGGAGGAGCTGATAAGGCCGTCACTGCTGGGGCACGGTGAACTCTTACAATCGCACTATTCGTATCACTTGCCTGACGACTTAACAAGGTGGGATGAATCATGCCTTGCTGCAATATATGGCCAAGAGTCTGCCCTTTCCGCACCGATGGTAGGCTTCCCCAGCTTTTCCGGCATGCCCTGAGCTTCGTGATCGCCTTTGCAGCGGCCGTTTTGTTTGCGACTCCTGGTAACATTGTGGGTCACGGCAACGCCGGCTCTAGCTCGATTCCCCCACTGCACAGCATGATCATGGCCGCCAGAGCGTGAGCGCTGTGGAAGCCGTACGCCCTCCTGGCGATCACCCTTGACTTGGTGTTGATTCCCTCGGTCAGCCCGTTGGTCAGCCTCAGCTCGATGTATGCGACGATTCCATCGAGGTGCTTGCGGATTGTCCTGCCGGCACGTTTGAACGGCTCCAGCCGCGATCGCACCGCCCAGCCGATCCACTCCTGCAAGTCCTTGCGTGCCCGCTACGGTTGCTTTCGGGACAGAGCCAGTCGCAGGGCCTCCTTCAGCAGGTACGCCCGGTACAGCGGCTTGTAGCTGCGCTCCACGTCGCTGAGCTTGCGCGCGTCCCGTTCGGTGGCCTCGTCCGCGTTCTTCAGCAGCGGCCAGCGAGAGCGCTTGAGGGCTTGCCTGAGATCCCCGTCGTCCATGTCACGCATGACCTGGCGGCGAACCCGATCGAGAGCGTCGCCGGCCAGCTTCTGAACGTGGAAGCGATCGAAGACGATGACCGCCTGGGGGGCATGATCGCGGACACAGCGCCGGTACCCGGCCGACATGTCCATGGTCACCGATTCGAGCTGCCGGCAGGCTTCCGGGCCGATCTCGGCGAAGAAGCGGGCCAGCGCCACGGTGCTCTTGCCCTCGCCGACCCAGACCACACGCCGACGGTCATG
>CAZGEC010000060.1:0-8292 GCA_964524645.1 uncultured Fibrobacteraceae bacterium
AGCTTTTCCGCCGTCGTTCCCGGATCCTCGGCCCGCAGGACGACGAGGCAATCGTCGATGACGGCCAGGTCCCGCACGAGGCCAGCCAAGGTCCAGCGATCGACCTCGCTCGCGAACCAGGGATCGCCCAGGTCGAGGACCACGATCTCCGACGAGTGCGCGGCGTACACGTAGGAACCGTGCACGGCGAGCTTGGTCGGAAAGCCATCGTAGGGAACGCGGTCGGCATTCACCTCATGGGGAAACTGGATATTCCAGTTCCAGCAGGTATCGGCCGCGCACGGTGGCGCGGCGAACGGCGCGAGTCCAAGGAGCACGAAGACGCCGACGAGCATCACGAGGGCAGGAGGGGGAAAGGATGGGTGGCAGGGCGTACGCGCGGCCATGAGACGCCTCCTTTTCCGGAGTCCGACGCGCAGCAGTCGAGCGGGAAGACGACGCCCGCGGATAACGGATAGGAATTCCAACTCTGACACGAATTACAATCGCTTCATCCGGCCTCCCGACATGCCGGATCGTCCCCCATTCGCACCGATTATACCATCAATGGCCATCCGTTTTCAAATCGAGGGCGAGATGCCGCGCCGCACGACGGCGAGCGCCCGCGGCGACCGAGCCCGCGCGACCCCGGCAGAGAGGATTGTTGCCACGTGTGCAATCCGGATCTGGCGGTCGTGTCCCGAGTTCGACAGCTACGTCACGGACGAGTACCCGTGATGCGCCTCCCCGGAGGGGGAGGTGGAGGCGGAACGAATCGCCGGGGATACCGCCGAGGTCCTCCGCTTCGCCGGCTCGAACCCTCCGGTCCCCCTCTCACCTCACCAGGAGCATGCGCCGGCTCGCCGTCCTCAGCCCTGCCTGGAGCCGGCAGAGATACACCCCTGACGGAGCCGGCCGGCCTCTTGCCGTCGTTCCGTCCCACTCCGTGACGTGCGGGCCCGCGTTCAGCGGTTCATCGAGCAGCACCTTAACCAGCCTGCCGCGCCCATCGAAGACCTCCACGCGTACGGGGCCGGGCGCCGGCACCGTGAAGGCGATCGTCGTGCGGGGGTTGAACGGATTCGGGAAGTTCGGCTCCAGCAGGAGCGCCGCCGGCGGAGCGGCCTCGAGGTCACTCGACCCCAAAACGCTTTCGACGCCGTCCCTGCCGACGAACGCGAGCGTGTACCGGTATGCCCTCCCCAGGAGCGCCTCGGGGTCCTCGACCTCGTAGCGGCCGCGGCCGCTCGACGGAACCGTGAAGGCCGCCGGGCCGACCGCATCGCCGGGCTCCGTCCGGTACAGGCGGAACTCCTGGACGCCGGTCTCCTCGGCGACCTCCCAGGCGATGTGTACGCTTCCCTGGGTGCGGGCCACGGACAGCGCCTGGAGCATGGCCGGCGTGGCCTCGGTGCAGTCGAGGATGTACAGGCCGGCGTAACGATCCATTACGAAGGCCTGGCAACCGACCACCGCGATCCCATCCGCCTCGCCGGCGGTCTCGAAGAACCCCGCCTCGAGGGGGTTCGTGGGGTCGCGCACGTCGATCACGCGCAGGCCGGCATCCCCTCCGGCCAGGTAGGCGAAATCCCCGCTCACTGCCAGGCCCCAGGGGGCGCCCGCCACCGGGAGCCATCCCGCCTCGGCGGGGTGAGCCGGGTCGCTCACGTCGATCACGCGGAGCCCGGCGCCCATCTCCGCCAGGTAGGCATGGTGACCGGCGACCGCCACCTCATAGACCGAGTTGTCGGTCTCGAAGGCCCCCACTTCGGTGGGAATGGTCGGGTCGCTCATGTCGAGCACGCTCAGACCACCGGGCGAGAACCCGACGTAGGCGTAGCCCCCGGCGACCGCCACGTCACGGGCATCCCCGGGTCCGGGCGGATCGAAGAAGCCCACCTCCCCGGGGTGGGCCGGGTCGCTCACGTCGAGCACCGCCAGGCCGTCGTCGTTCAGTGCGACGAATGCGTACGACCCGTCGATCGCGAGGTCGTATCCGATGCTTCCCGGATCGTAGAAGCCGACCTCGTGCGGATCGGAAGGGTCGGCGACGCTGATGATCCGCAGGCCGTCGTACTCGTCGGCCACGTAGGCGTAATGATCGTCGACCGCCACGTCCTCCGCACTGCCTGACCTGTCCCACGTCGCGACATACTCCGGAAAGTCCGGCGAGCTGATGTCGTAGATCACGAGCGCCGGGTTGCCGTAGACGACATAGGCGTAATCGCCACGGATGGCGATGCTGCTGGCGGAGTACAGTCCCAGGTCGTAGCCTCCGACCTGGAACGGGTCATGCGGGTCGCCGACGTCGATGACCCACAGATCGCCGTACCCGGCGGCGACGAAGGCGTAATCTCCCACCACTTCCACGTCATGGACACAATTCCAGCCTGACGGGTTGTAGCAGCCCACCTCGACCGGATCCCTCGGATCGTCGTAGTTGAACGTGATGATCCGCAACCCGCCATCCCCGTCGGCGACGTAGATGTAATCGCCGTCCGCGGCCACCCCCAGGGCCTCCTCGGGCATGTCGACATGGCTCACCTCGATCGGGTTGCCGGAGCCCTTGTTGACGATTCGCAGGCCGTCCAGGCCGTCGGCCACGTAGAGGTAGACGCCGGATTCCGTCAGCCCCAGGGGCAGCGACGGAAAATCCATGCTGCCCACCACGACCGGCGACCCCGGGTAGAGGACGCTGACGGTCTCCAGCCGGCCGCCGTCCAGGATGTAGGCCCTGCTCCCGTCCACGACCACGTCCCGGCACCCTCCGGCCGCCCAGCGTCCGACCAGGTCCACGCCATGGCTGTCGAAATCCTTCGCGGATCGGATCCGGTCTCCGGGCAACGCACGGCCCGATCCGGGAACTGAAAGGAGGAAAAGGGCGAGGAGAACCGGAAATATCCACCTCGCCGGCATGTCACGACCTCTCTTTCCGTCGGAGTCGGGAGTCGACCAAGCCGCACTCCCCCGTTCACCTCTCCAGGAGCATGTCCCTGCTCGCCGTCTTCAGCCCCGCCCGGAACCTGCAGAGACGCACCCCCGACGGGGCCGGGAGCCGGCACCGTGAGGGCGATCGACGTCCGGGGGTTGAACGGGTTCGGGAAGTTCTGGTCCAGAGCGAGCGTCGACGGCGGGGCGGCCCGGATATACAGGCCGTCATAACGGCCCACCACGAAGGCCTGGGTTCCGACAACCGCGACACCTTCCGCCTCACGCGCGGCCTCGACGAACCCCACCTCGCAGGGCGGATGGGATATTCAACCGCATAGTCCCGCTTCCCGACGTCCCGGGTCGCACCGGATTCGGGGGGAGATGATGCCAGGATGATCATCCATTTTCAAGTCCGGCTGCGGGAACCTGGATGCAGAAGCCGTCGCATGACCCGGTTTCGGGCCGCGAGGTGCAGTTTCGCCTCTCGATCGAGGTGACCGTACCCACACTCACACGGGCCGGCATGATCGTCCACACGAGTCTTCTTCGATCGCGCCGCAGTCCCGAGCGAGATGCGCGTCCGGCGCATCGAGGAGGCGTGCAATGATGTGGACGGGAAGAACGCGGAGTGCGGGTTCAGGGCCGGTCGGCCTTCTCCTGTTGAGTTGTCTGGCGGCCGTGGGATGCGGAGGAGACAGCTCTCCGACCTCGCCCGAACTGCCTGCCGAGGAGATCTACCTTGGGCAGGGCTCGGCCGTGCTGAGCATCTACCGCACCACCGACTTGGGCGCCGGCGGACATTTCGAGCTGGAGACGGAGCTCACTCTGTACACCGACCACGGGCTCGAGGCGACCGCTACTGCACCCAAAAGAGTCAGGGGCTACGCGGATACCGAGGCCGTCATCTTGGCCTCCGGCACAGGCACGAGCCATACGATGACGGCGTTGATCCCGGTCGAGTATCGGATCGATGGGACGTTCTACCCGGCTCCACGGTATCCGTGGCAGTTGCAGATCGTCGAGACGCCCTTCCTGGACGTCGTCCTTCCGGACGGCACCGGCTGCCGCGCGCGCCGGGGCCGTCGCGCCGGCTACGCATCCGCGCCGGCGGCCCCGGCGGGCCCGCCCTCGCGCCGCACGCGCGGCGTGACCATTGTCACCCGCGTGCCTCCGCCGCGCCGGCTCTCGATCTCGAACCGCCCGCCCAGCGTCTGCAGCCGCTCGCGAATGCTGAACAGGCCGTAGCAGCTCGACTCGTCGAGCGCCTCGAGTAAAGCGGGATCGAAGCCCGATCCGCCGTCGCTGACGACGACGCGCACCTGATCCGGCCCGTTCCGGCGCAGCTCCACGGTCGCCTGGAGCGTCCCGGCGTGCTTGACGACGTTGAACAGCGCCTCCCGAACCGACTGGAAGACCAGCAAGCGCACGTCGCCGGCGAGCGTCGCATCCCCTTCCGCTTGCACCGTGACGTCCAGTCCGTGCTTGTCCTTCATCCATCCGGCCAGCCAACGCAGGCCGGCCGCCAACCCCTCTTCGGTCAGGACGGGCGGATCGAGCTCGGCGGTCAGATCGCGCGAAGCGCGGATGGATTCGTCGAGCAGGCCGCCGACCTCCTCGGCCTCGCGGCGGAGATCCGCGCCGGCCTTGCGCGGCAGGATCTCGATGCGGAGTCTCGCGCCGACCAGGAGCTGCTGGAGGTGATCATGAAGCATGCGCGCGAGCCGGCTGCGTTCCTTCTGCTCGGTCAGGGTCAGCTCCGAGGTCAGCCGCGCCAGCTGATCGGCGCGGCGCCTCAGCTCGTTGGTGCGCTCCGCGACGCGTCGCTCCAGTTCCGTGTTGACGGCTTGCAGAGTCTCCTCGGCGAGCTTCAGCTCGGTGACGTCCGCCACCGCACCGATGGTCCGGACCGCCCGACGACTTCCGTCCCGCTCCTCGAAGAACGTCTGCGCGCGCTGCGCCACCCAGCGAATGCTCCCGTCGGGCAGCAGCAGGCGATGCTCGATCCGAAGCTCGCCCTTGCCCGCCGGATCGCCGGCGGCTTCGATTCCGGCCACGGTCCGCCCCCGGTCGTCGGGGTGTACGCGCTCCAGGAAGGCGGCGACGGCCGGGATCACGTCGTCCTCGAACCCGCAGATGCGCCGCATCTGAGGCGACCATTCCAGGGCGTCGGTCCGCTGGTCGTGATCGTAGATCCCGATGCCGGTGACCGCCACCGCCTGCCGCAACCGCTCCTCCTCGGTGCGCAGCGACTCGAACAGCTCGCGATAGCGCCGCTCGCTCCGGGAGAGATCGCGGAAGAGCACGTCGTAGGGCCGGCGCAATCCCGCTTCGACCAGTCCCTTGTAGGCCATGTAGAAGGCCGCCACCTTGAGCAGGTGCCCGATCATGTTGAAGGGGCCGTAGACGCTGACGTATTGGGTGAAGGAGATTTCCGAGACCACCGTGAGGCCGAAGGCCGCGACGACGTCGCCGAAGACCTGCGGGTCGAGCAGGCGTCGCCGGGTCCAGAGAAACACCGTTGCGGCGACCAGCATCGCGCTGATGACGTATTCGCTCGCAATCTTGAACGGGGTCAACTCGCCTACGAAGCAGGCCGGGAAGGCGGGCAACAGGGGGCGGGGATGGAAGATCGAAGCGAGCAGCAGCGCGACCACGGCGATCAGGGCCGCGGCGACCGACTTCAGAGGCATCCTTCGCCTCAACCAGACCGGCGCCACCAACAGGCCGGCGGCCTCGACGTAGCGCGCGGCGATCCAGAGCTGTGTCGCCAGGTTCGAGCCGCGCGCGGGGAAGACGCCCATGCCTTCATAGGCGAGCGTGTGCAGGAGGTCGATCGAGCCGGCCGCGGCGAGCACCATCGCCACGAAGGGCAAGAAGTCGCTGCTCATCCGCGGCCTGACGTTCCAGGCCAGCATCAACGCGGCCACCGCAACGGACACCGTGGACAGCTCGGCAACGACATGGAAGAGGAGGTAATTGTACTCGCTCAGGCCCGCCAGGCTGGCGAGCAGGAGCGCCAGGCCCAGCAGGTTCCACGCCTCACGCCGGAGGTAGCTATCGCCCATCTTGTTCGCACGACCGTCCATCAGGAGGCCGCTGACCCGTCTCTCTATAATCCTGGGCATCTGGCTTCGATTTCCGGGCGCAGCCTACCCCCCGCCCGGATGGCCGTCAACCGCGCCGTTGGTGGCCTACCCGCCGCGGAGCCGCTTCAGATGGCTCGCAGACGAGACGATCCGATCCCGGCGCATTCGCACGGTCAAGCCCCGGCGAGTCGGTTCCACGCCCACCCCTTCGAGCCCGCAGCGTGTTCCCTGGCGGCTAGGAACTTCAACCGCACCGTCCCGCTTCCCGACGTCCCGGGTCGCACCAGATTCGGGGAGATCGTACCAGCATGAACATTCAGTTTCAAGTCCGGCTGCGGGAACCTGGACGCGGATGCCGCCGCCTGACGCGGTTTCCGGCCGCGAGGTGCGGTTTCGCCTCTCGATCACCTGCAGCGTTGCTCCCGCTGGACCAGCCGCCGGCATGGTCGCCCAGGTCGTCGAGGTGGCCGTGCCGGTGAAGCCAGCGTAGGCCGCGACGTCGGCTCCACCACCCGCAGGAAGATCCGCAAGAGGCCGCCGATCACCTCGGGCTTCTCGTGCAGGTGCCAGCGTACCCGCTGGGGCACCGAGAGAACCCACTGGCGGTACGGCACCCGGGGCAGGACCTGGTCTGTGAGGTGGGCGGCAGTCTCGACCATCCGTCGCGTCGCGCACGACGGACAGATGTCGCGGCCCTTGCAGCTGAACGCGATCAGGAAGTCATGGCCACACGCCGCGCAGTAGGCGCGAGCGAATCCCCGTGCGAGGATGCCGCTGCGGAGGTACTTGCGGAAGGCTTTTTGGACGTGGAAAGGGACGCTCGAGGCGAGGTCCTCGTCATGGCAGGCAGTGGCGAGATAGGTCTCGAGGTGTCGAGTGGCCATGAGGATTCCTTCGATCACCCCGCCTTCCTTCCTGGCGATCGTCCTGACAGGGCCGCCCCTGTGCCTGGGACATCAGCGAGCTGGGCAAGGCCGAGACCGACACGTTCATCGACCAGCCCTCCCTGATGGAGCTGGACATGCAGTCCGCCGACGGCCCCGTGGAGCGCAGCCTGCTGGTGCGGCACTTCGGCAGGACCGGCGAGGGTTTCCCATGGCCAATGCGAAGGGGGAGGTCCTTAGCGCGATCATCGACTGCTCGCGCGGTGCCTGGTGGTACCCAGGAGAGGGAGTCGTCAAGAGCATCAAGCGGCAGCGGGCCTACCCGCCGGGTCGTCCCGAAGGACATGGGCGCAATACGAGATGCGCTCGGAACTCGTTAAGATCACGAACACGCCAGCAAATCGCTAGCCGTCCCGCGATCGCCGCCCTCATCTCGACCCTGACCTTGCGCCGGAACGCCACCGCCGGCGTCGCGTGGATGTGGTATCCGCCGGGCCTGCTGGGCCGTCCGCCCTTGACACATGCCACCAGTGCGGTATGATCTCCGCGTGGCCTGCTGCCGCTCGGCTCGCCCGCCGAGGAAGGACGAACTCTGAAATCCTCCCCCCATCTAAGCCCATCATCGCCGGGCCCCACCGTCCCGTCCCCGGCTGTCACGACCTTGGCCCGCAAGGACCTCCGGGCTACCTTCAGCCCGGCCAGCATCCTGCGACCGGTTAGCTCCCACACCCCGCGGCAGCCCCTCGCGCCCCACATGCTCGAGGATGGCTATGATATCCCCAAGATCCAGGAACTCCTGGACCACAAAGACGTGAGCACGACCATCGTCTATACACACGCGTTTAACCGGGGCGGCCTCGGCATGCGGAGCCTGCTGGATGGGGCGCTAAGGGAACAGCCGGGCAGGAGAAGGGCCCGGCGTCCTCGAACACGTCAGGCCTGCCAGGCTCCGGGCCTGGCGCTGCGCGCCGAAAAGGCAGGGCAAGACCGGCACATGGTGACGCCAATGGGAACGTAGTAGCTGAACAGGCCCCATGGGAATGACGAACTCCTGGAGGTGCATACGTAGACCAGGATATCCCATCGTGATAAGTGCACGAGAAGGCGCTGAACGGTAAACTCTAGCAAACACCCTGCACTATGTGGACCGGATCAGCGAGAGATGGGGCCAACTGAATAGGTCGGGGTGATTGTAGTTAGCAAGAAGGTTCTAGGGGATGAGTGCTATATCCGAGAAGAACTTCGGCGTTCTCATTGCATTCCTAATCCCGGGCTTTTTCTGTCTCTGCGGATTGGCCCTATTCTTCAAGAACCTGAGTTTCTGGATCTTCAGTTCAGGGTCCACTCAACCAACAGTTGGAGGCTTTCTATATGCTACTCTTGCATCTCTATCGGTAGGATTGGTCCTTAGC
>CAZGEC010000061.1:0-7940 GCA_964524645.1 uncultured Fibrobacteraceae bacterium
CGCATGCCCCTGGGCCTGCAGCTTCAGGGCCAAACACATTCTCCGCGGCACAACTGAAGGTTTGCAGAAAAATGCGCAAGAAATGCCACGATCATGCCGGCGGACCGCCGGACGGCGGGTGAGGAATGGGCGAGCGACGTGACCAAGCCTACTTCTGGTAGCCCTCCTTGAAGCGCAGGATGCGGGCGGGATTGCCGGCCACGATGGCCCCGTCGGGGACGTCCCTGGTGACCACGGCCCCGGCGCCGACCACCGCTTCCTTGCCGATGCGCACCGGCAGGAGGGTGGCGTTCGAGCCGATGCTGGCGCCGTCCTCGATGCGGGTGGCCCGCCACTTGGCGCGGTCGCCGGAGGGGGGCATGGTGTCGTTGATGAACATGACGCCGTGGCCCACGAAGACGTCGTCGCCGATCGTCACCAGTTCGCAGACGAAGGTATGGCTCTGCACGCGGGTGCGGTCGCCGATCACCACCCCCTCCTGGATCTCCACGAAGCAGCCGATCATGCTGTCGCGGCCGATCTTGCAGCCGTACATGTTGACGAAGTTCCAGATCTTGGTGCCCTCGCCGATCTCGCAGTCCCGGATCAGCTGCCTCTCGTTCGCGGGGTAGCTCATGCTGGCTCCTTTGCTCGCACCCGGTGCGGCCCTGCCCGGACGGACACCGGGATCTGGGTAGCTAAGTCGTTGGCACAGAATGCACCAGCCCCCGGACGGGCACAAGGGCCGATTGCGGGCCCGGTCCGGTCCGGGCTCCGGGGAGAATCGGTCCTAAATGCCGCCTTCCCGCGACCCGATAACCAGATGGAAGCCGTAGGCCCCGCGCGAGCGGGGCCGAGGACCACGTCACTTATGCGGACGCTCGACCGGACAGTGGAGCGGGGAGGCTCAGCGCACCCATGGCCTTCATGGAGGACCCGATCCGACTCCTGTTGATCCAGAATCGCCCCGGCACTGCGGAGCTGGTTCGGAAGTACCTGAACGCCGGCGAGACGGAGCTCTACGCCGTTCAGGCCGTTTCCGACCTGAGCACCGGCCTAGAGCGCCTGCAGGAGCATCCGGTGGACTTGGTGCTCTTCGAGCTGGGCGTCTCCTACCGGTCCGGCCTGGTGGGCATCCGCCGCCTGGCCGAGGCCTTCCCCGGCATTCCGGTCGTCGCCCTGGTCGAGACCCGCGATCCCAAGGTCGTGGGCCAGGCCCGCCAGGCCGGCGCCCTGGACTACCTGCTGCGCGGCCGCACCGACGCCGAGCTGTGGAGCCGCGTGGTCAGCAACGCCAGCGAGATGGGCCGGCTCCGCCGCCAGCTCCACTCCACGCGGGCCGAGAAGGAGCTGATGTCCTTCATGGACCCGCTCACCGGCCTGCTGAACCAGCAGGGCGTGGCGTACAGCCTCCTGCGCGAGGTGCGGCGCTGCCAGCGGGACAACATCAAGCTCATGGCCCTGCTGGTGGACATCGACGAGTTCGAGCAGCTCCGCGATCCGCACCGGCCCGACCTGGCCAAGCTGGTGGTCAAGGAGACGGCCCACCGCATCGTCACCACCCTGCGCACGACGGACGAGGTGGGGCGGACCGGCGACAGCCAGTTCCTGGTCCTGCTGCCCAATGCCCGGCTGGCCGAGGGCATGCTGGTGGCCCAGCGCATCCGCCAGGCCATCTCCGAGGAGCAGTTCCGGGTCGGCGAGCACGTGCTGCCGGTGACGGCCAGCCTGGGCCTGTTCCCCGTCTCGGCCCAGGCCGCCTCGGCCGAGGAGGTCGTCGAGAAGGCCCGCCAGGCCCTCGCGCGCAGCTACGTGGTCGGCCGCGACCGGGTCTTCTACGTGGGCAACGTCGGCGGGCAGGAGATCCCCCAGCCCCTGGTCATCGACACCCGCGCGGTGGAGAAGCTGATCCGCGAGGACCTGGTGCACGTGGCCCGCCAGCCCATCCTGCGCCTCGTGGACGAGCAGCCGATGGCCGAGGAGCTGCTCATCCGCGGCCCCGAGGGGCCCCTGCACTGCCCCGACGAGCTGCTGCGCCTGAGCGTGGAATCGCAGGACCTCACCCCCCTGGACATGCACTGCCTGCGCAAGTGCGTCACCACGGTGCGCGAGGAGGGGGCCGAGGGTCTCTTCCACGTGAACGTCATGCCCTCGACGCTCATGGAGGTGACGATCGAGCGCCTGATCGAGTTCCTGAACGACGGCCGCTCCGCGGCGCGCTTCTGCCTGGAGCTGAGCGAGCAGCAGTTCCTGGGCGATCCCGCCTACCTGATCGGTCGGGTGCGCCAGCTCCAGCAGGCGGGCATCAAGATCGCCCTGGACGACGTGGGGGTGGGCTTCGGCGCCCTCGAGAGCATGGTCCTGCTGCGACCCGACTACATCAAGATCGACCGCAAGCTCGTCCGCGGCGTGGCCAACGACTTCTGCCAGCTCCGCAACCTGCGCCGCCTGATGCAGGTGGCCCGGGCCCTGCAGGTCGAGATCATCGCCGTCGGCATCGAGAACGCCAACGACCTGCAGGTCCTCAGAGAATGCAAGCTCGAATACGGCCAGGGCGCCTACTTCGGCCGCCCCAAGGTCCGCAAGCGCCCCGACCAACCCGACAAGCTCGCCGGCCTCTGGTCCTGGCTCTGCACCCTCGACAAGAGCGCACCGCGTAAGTCCCGCACTTGATCGAATCCCGCGTGCCACGCAAGGCGGCGCGCAATGCCGCCCGCCTGGGCGTATCAGCGTACGGCCATGACAATGAATTAAACCCCATCTGGAAGCTTCGACCGCATCATTTCCCTGCGATTCAACTTGCGTCCATCCATAACGAAGGTGCCATCGCCTATGGCGTGGAGGGTCCGCTTCTCCTTTCGTGAACCATCGAAGTATGCAGCGACGCCTTCGAGCACAACAATACTGTGCTTCTTGACGATATCGATCACTCTACATTCGATGTTGGCCAGGCATTCCTTGATCAGGGGCGACCTGACATGCTTTCCCTTCACGGGAGTCAAGCCGAACTTCTTGAACTTATCTGTATCGGCCCCCGAACATGTTCCGACGCCGACAACCTTATCGATTAGGTCAACGGTCGGGATGGAAATCACGCATTCCCTGGATTTTCGAAGCGCAGCATAGGAGTAATTCCAGGGCCCGGTGGTCATGGCAAATAGCGGCGTAAAGTCCACTACCATAAACCAGGAGATGGTCATTATGTTATTCTTCTGGCCGTCGTTCGTCGTCACAAGGACAACCGGTCCTGGTTCCATCAGCGTGAATGCCTTACTGATCTGCATCTTTTTCATCATCGCACACGCTTCACGCTGGTTTCGTTACTAAAGAGCTGAGGCCCAGCGCCGAATCAATATCTCCGTCGCCCTGACTGAAAACCAGGTGACACATTACCAGTTTCCCGCAGCAGACCGTGGCCTGTTAGTACCACCTGGACAGCCGGATGTCGAGACCTCGCTGCTAGTTCGGGTTGAACTAGCGATCTGCGCGAACACCGGTATCATGGACGTGGCCGCGGTTCAGTATGTGCGCCTGGGGCTTGTATAGTCCAACCCTAGCCGGAGGACCTGACTCATGATCCGTCTGCTCATGGCACGACACGGGGAATCAGAGTGGCAGGTCAGGGGGGCGGAGGCCGGATCCGACAGTCCGCTCACGGCGCTGGGGAGGCGGCAGGCGGAGAGGCTGGGGCGGTGGCTGGCGGCGAAGCAGTGGGTCGATCGCATCTATGCCAGTCCGCTGGAGCGCGCGCGGGTCTCCGCGGAGCTGGTGGCCGCGCATGTGGGCTTGCCGGTCCATTTCCTTGATGATCTGGCCGAGGCCTGGTTTCTCGTGGCCTCGGAGCTGTCAGTATTCACTTCGCCCCTCTCGATCCTGGATGGCGTGCTCCTTCCTGAACAGGAAGGTGGCGAGGATTACCTGCTCTTCCGCGGGCGGGTTGAGCGGGCGCTGCGGGAGATCCTGAGCGCCCATCCGGAAGGGACCACCTTGATCGTGGCGCATGGGGGCACGATTGAGACCATCTTCCGGCTGCTGCTGGGCAGTGACAACTTCAGTGTCAACCTGGGCAACACGACGCTGCACAGCCTGGTCTGGTACGAGCAGCGCTGGTGCATCGAGTTCGTCGACCACTGGGAACATCTGCGCGGCCTTTGAGGTGGGCGCCGGGAAGCCTGGGCCGTACCGCTGTTGAATCCGGGGATTCCAGGTGCTACTTTCTCCCTGGCTTCTCGCCGGACTCGCCACTCACCGCCGACCGACACGAGGAACTGGACCATGAAACGAGCCCTCCTTGCACCCTGCGCCGTTCTGGTGCTGATCGCCCTGTATGGCCTGCCTGCCCCTTCCACCGCCTGCACGGCCTTGATCGCCGGTTCCGGCACGACCGTTGACGGCTCGCTGCTGTTCGCCAAGACCGAGGACGACACACGGGACGACATCGATTTCCTCTGGCGCATCCCGCGCCGGCAGCACGAGCCGGGGTCGGTGGTGCGCTTGAAGCGCGGCGGGGTCGTGCCGCAGGTGGCGCAGACGTGGGCCTTCCTCTGGGACCAGGTTCCGGGTACCGACTACAGCAGCGCCGTCGTCAACGAGTGGGGCGTGGCGCTGGGCAGCAACGCCTGCCCGTCGCGGGAGGATCCGCCCGAGGTGGTCGCGGCGCGCGGCGATTTGGTCGACGGCGGCATCGGCTTCGAGCTGCGGCTGATCGTGGGCGAGCGGGCCCGCACGGCGCGCGAGGCGGTGGAGATCGCCACGGGGCTGCTCGACCGCTTCGGGTACGCGGCCAGCGGCCGCAGCCTGAACATCGCCGGGCCCGACGGGGCCTGGCAGCTCCAGATGGTCTGCGGCAAGCAGTACGTGGCGCGGCGGGTGCAGGACGACGAGGTCGCCGTCCTGGCCAACACCTACAGCATCCGCGGGGTGGATCCCGACGACCACGAGAACTTCGTCTGCTCGCCGCGCCTGATCGAGTACGCCAGCGAGCGCGGCTGGTACGATCCCGCCAGCGGGCCGTTCGACTTCGCCGCGGCCTACGCGTCACCGGAATCGCACACCAATCCGCGCAATACCGATCGGCAGTGGAACCTGGCCCGGCTGCTCGACGCGGACTTCCCGCTCACCTGGCAGGAGGCCCGGCAGGGGCACATGCCGGTCGCGGTCCACCCCGACCGCCGGCTCACGCCGGCCGACATCATGACGATCTTCCGCAATCACTTCGCGGGAACGGCGCTCGACAGCACGCAGGTCCTCGGCGTGGGCCCGCACGACAGCCCGGTGCGCGCGGCCTGCTGGGCGACGACGCACCGCATGACGATCGTGCAGGAGCGCCGCGAGCTGCCGCCGGAGATCGGCACGGTGATCTGGCGCGCGCTGGAGGCTCCCTGCGCCAGCGGCTTCGTGCCGTGGTACCTGGCCACCACGGACATCCCGGCGCCCTTCCAGATGGCTCCGCTGCGGGCCGACACCGCCCGTGCCCAGCGGTCGGACTTCCAGTTCAACATGTCCGAGGCGGCGTGGCGCCTGGGCCTCGACTCGTCGGGCGAGCTGTTCAAGCTCCAGGTCGACCTCGTCGACGGTGACTACGCGGCCGCCGCCCCTCTCGCCCGTCGGACCTGGAATGACTTCGAGACAACGGCTCTGCAGATGCAGGCGGCCGTCGAGGACACCGCACTGCAGCTCTACCGGCGGGATCCCGAGGAGGCCCGGCGGTACCTGACGGCCTACACCGGGAGGCTTGCGAACCGCTCGCTCGATGTGGCCCGCAACCTGATCGCGACGCTGCCGCGCACGCCCGGCACCCTCACGGCGCGCGGCCGCTATTTCCTGGGCGAGGGTGATCCCCAGACCGCGCTGGCCAGCTTCACCGAGGCGTTGCAGCTCGATCCCTGTCACGAGGCCGCTCAGCGGGGCCTGGAGCAGGCGCAACGGCTGCTCGGTCCGGCACCCATGCGGCCGGAAGACATGTCCAGCTTCCGCACGCTCTCCGACCCGCGGATCTCGCCCGACGGGCGCCGGGTCGCCTTCGTGGTCACGGAGACACACCTGGACACCGATGCCACCGACAGCGACATCTGGCTGCTCGATCTCGACGCCGGCGGCGGGAAAGCCGGAAGTCTGGCTGATCCTCGCCGGCTCACCTCTGGTCCCGGCGACGAAACGAGCCCCCGCTGGTCGCCCGACGGGCGCACGCTCGCCTTCCTGTCCGATCTCGAGAGTCGGCGCGGGGGCGACGCCAGCGGCGCGGAGGCCGACTCCGAGGCGACGGCCGATCTCTACCTCATCGACACGAACGGGGGGGAGGCGGTGCGCCTGACCAGCGCGCCGGCCTCGCTGCGCGACCCGCTCTGGTCGGACGACGGGAGCTTCCTCGTGGCCGGCTCGCGCGTGGTGCCGTCGGGCTTGCCGCCGCAGCAGCGCGAGAACTGGACCGCCGACGAATTGCCCGACTGCCAGGCGCGCACCATCGACCACCTGATGTTCCGCCAGAGCAAGCGCTGGCTCGGAGACCGGCGCAACCACGTCTTCCGCATCGACGCCGCGACCGGCGAGCTGACCGATCTGACGCCGGGACTCGGCGACACGCCGCCCGTCTCGCTCCAGAGCCGCCAGGACTACGACCTGGCCCCCGGCGGGGGCGAACTCTGCTTCGTCCTGAACGAGGAGATGGAGACCGCGCTCAGCACGAACCACGATCTCTTCGTCCGCGACCTCGCGAGCGGCGAGATCGCACGCGCGACCGACAACCCGGCCCTCGACCAGGCGCCCCGCTACAGCCCCGACGGGCGCTGGGTTGCGTGGCTGGCCATGTCCCGTCCCGGCTACGAGTCGGATCGCCGCGTGCTGGTGGTCCGCGATCGGCGCTCCGGCGAAGTGCGGCGGCTGACCGAGGCGCTCGACCGTTCGGTCCGCGACCCGCGCTGGAGCCCCGACAGCCGCCGGCTCTACTTCACGGCGCGCGACGAGGGGCGTGTCGCTCTCTACACGGTCTCCCTGAAGGGCAAGATCGAGCGGCTGCTCGCCGAGGGGGCGGTCAGCGACCTGGCGGTCGCTCCGGACGGACGGCGGCTCGTCTTCGTCCGCAGCCGCGCCCACGAGCCGCCCGAACTGTGGACGCTGGCGCTGAAGGACGGCGGCGCCCACGCGGGCCGTCTCGCACGGCTCACCGCGTTCAACGACTCGGTGGCGGCCGCGATCGAGCTGCCGCCGCTGGAGGACTTCGAGTTCGCGGGCGCAGGCGGCACCACGGTGCACGGTTTCCTCATGCGACCGCCGGGATTCGCTCCTCAGCGACGCTATCCGGTCGTCCTGGCGATCCACGGCGGCCCGCAGGGAATGTGGACCGACAGCTTCATGACGTCATGGTTCGCCCACCCGCTCGTCACCGCGCCGGGGTACGTGGGGGTGTTCATCAATCCGCGCGGCAGCAGCGGGTACGGGCAGGAGTTCCAGGACCAGGTCAGCCGCGACTACGGCGGGCGCTGCCAGGAGGATCTGCTGCGCGGCCTGGACCACGCGATCGCCACTTATCCGTTCATCGACGCCGACCGGCAGGCGGCGATCGGCGGTTCGTTCGGCGGCTACATGGTCGACTGGCTGCTCGGCGGCACCGATCGCTTCCGCTGCGCAGTCAGCCACGCCGGCCTGTTCAACCTGACGAGCTTCTTCGGCGCCACGGAGGAGCTGTGGTTTCCCGCCTGGGACATGGGCGACTCGCCCTGGGACCAGCCCGATCTGTACGAGCGCTGGAGCCCGTACCGCCGCGCGAAGAGCTTCAAGACCCCGACCCTCATCACCCATGGCTTGCGGGACTACCGCGTCCCGTTCGCCGAGAGCCAGCAGCTCTTCACGGCCCTGCAGACCCAGGGCATCGACTCGCGTCTCGTCGTCTTCCCCGACGAGGGGCACGTCCTGGCGGGCCCGCAGAACAACGTGCGCTGGTGGCGCGAGATCCACCGCTGGCT
>CAZGEC010000062.1:0-6015 GCA_964524645.1 uncultured Fibrobacteraceae bacterium
ATGCCCCTGGGCCTGCAGCTTCAGGGCCAAACACATTCTCCGCGGCACAACTAAACCGATGCGCTGCCGCCGGATTATCTTGGCGAATGTACTCGAGCCCTTCGAGAAATTGCCGCCGCGCCGACGGGGTGAACTTGATCTTCACGGAGTGTCATGCCCAAGCAGGGCATCGGCCTCCTTCAGGACACTAGCCAGGGTATGTCCATCGCCGGCTGCGATTTCACGCTCGCCCGCGGCGAGAAGCCGCAACAACTCGCGCTCACGCTCGAGTTTCTCATAGGCCTCAATACTGTGCATAACTGCCACTGCACGACCGCGTTGAGTGACGACTAACGGGCCGGCGCCAGATTGCAGCCTCTTGAGTACCGCCGCGGCATCCCGCCGGAAATCACTCACCGGTACTATTTCAGGGATCTTGTTCATTTTGCACCTCCAGACGTACTACATATAGTACGTCTAGATGTATTTCCTGTCAACCCGTATAACGATGGTGAAATCCGCCATCGGACCACACGATTTTTCAATATCTCACGATATGAGTTTATCCGGGTAAAACGGCACAAAACGCTGCCATTATATAAGTTACGCCACTCATGTCTGTCACTTCACGACACCACCCTCGACGACCACCCAGCCAACATTTTCCAAGCGTGTAGGCTACGCCGGCGGGGGGGAGCTGCTGTTCGGAATCCTGGGCGGCATGCTGGCGGCGCGCTAGGCCTGGATCATCTCCCCGGAAACCCCGCCGGCTCCCAGCCGTATTCCCGGCCGGGAGATCGAGTATCCGGGCCGGGCTGGTGGCTCGGCCGCCGGACGAACCAGGACTTTCCTTGACTCCTGAACACCGTTCATTATTTTGAACCGATCTTCAGTTTTTGAATGTGCCGTCGATACTGTAGAAGGTCGTTCTGGGGCAAGGAGCTGGCCATGGCAAGCGCCGATCTGACGCGCAAGGAACGAGAAAGGCTGCGGCACCGCCAGCAGATCCTCGATGCCGCCCAGGTGCTCTTCGCCGAGCACGGCTTCCACAACGTGTCCATGCAGCAGGTGGCCGCCAGGGCCGAGTTCTCCATCGGTTCCCTCTACAACTTCTTCAAGAACAAGGACGACCTGTACACGACGCTGATCCGCGATCTCATCGATCGTTTCCAGAGGGCCATCACCGATGCCATGGACTCCACGCACGACGAGGTCGAGAAGCTCCGGAGCTACGTCTCGGCGAAGACGCGGGTGTTCCGCGAGAACATGGACATCATCCGCCTCTACCTGCGGGAGACGAGCGGGGCCGGCATCAACATCAGGGCGGGTCTCGACGACGAGATCAGGGTACGTCGCGCCAGGTTCCTGGATGTCCTCGCCGGCATCTTCGCCGACGGCATCGAGCAAGGGCGTTTCGCGGGGATCGCCGATCCCCACCTGCTGGCCGTCGGCATCGAGGCCGTCACCAATACCGTTCTCATCGAATGTGTCGAGGATCCGCTGAACCGATCCTTCCCGGAGGATCCGGATGTCCTGCTGGACATCTTCTTCAGGGGGCTCCTCGCTTCATGATCACAGGAAGCCGTTCCGGGTCTGCCCATCCATGGAGGACCGTTCATGTTTAACAGCGCCACCGTCGTGCGGGAGATCGCGGTTCTCGGCGTCCTGGCGGGTGCCCTGGCCCTTGCCGGTTGCGGAGGGAAGGGAGCGTCCGGGCCGCCGCGGGCGCCCGCGGTCTCGTTCGTGACGATCGAGCCGCGCAGCGTGCCCCTGACCAGCGAGCTGTCGGGTCGCACGGTTGCGTACCGCATCGCGGAGATCCGCCCCCAGGTCAGCGGGATCATCCTCGAGCGGCTGTTCGAGGAGGGCTCGGACGTTGCCGAGGGGCAGGTGCTCTACAAGATCGATCCCGCGATGTACCAGGCCGCGTTCGACAACGCGCAGGCCGCCCTGGCCCGGGCCGAGGCCAACGTGACCGCGATCCGCCTGCGGAAGGAGCGGCTGGAGAAGCTGCTGCCGACCAACGCGGTGAGCCGGCAGGACTACGACGACGCGACGGCGGGGCTGAAGCAGGCCGAGGCCGCCGTCGAGTCCGCGAAAGCCCAGCTGACGTCGGCCCGCATCAACCTGGATTACACCGGCGTCACGGCACCCATCGGCGGCCGGATCGGCCGGTCCAGCGTGACCGAGGGCGCGGTGGTCACCGCCTACCAGCCCGTGCCCCTGGCGACGATCCAGCAGCTCGATCCCATCTACGTGGACGTGCCCCAGTCCACCGCCGAGGTGATGCGCCTGAAGCGCCACCTCGCCGACGGGCGCCTCAACCCGGACGCCGATGGCCGGGAGAACGTCCGGCTGATCGAGGAGGACGGGACCGAGTACGACCGTCCGGGCTCCCTGCAGTTCCGGGACGTGTCGGTGGATCCGACCACCGGCTCGGTCATCCTGCGGGCGCTGTTCGCGAATCCCGACGCCGTGCTGCTGCCGGACATGTTCGTCCGCTGCGTCGTGACCGAGGGCGTGATCCCGGACGCCGTCATGGTTCCCCAGCAGGGGGTGGCCCGCGATGCGAAGGGGAGCCCCTACGCCTGGATCGTGGACGCGGACGGGAAGGCCCGCATCCGGCAGCTCGTCCTGGACCGGGCCGTCGGGGACGAGTGGCTGGCGACGTCGGGGCTGGCGGCGGGCGACCGGGTGATCGTCGAGGGGCTGCAGAGCCTGCGCCAGGACGGCACGCCCGTGCAGGCGGCCCCGTTCGCCCCGACGGGCGAGCAGGCCGGCGCGCAGCACGGCGCGGAGGCCGGTGCGCCGACGGGCGAACAGGCCGGCTCGCCGCCGGAAGCGGAGTCCGGAGCTGGCGACGCAGCCCATGCCGACAAGACCGGCACGCATTAACGGAGGCGCGAGATGCTATCGAGGTTCTTCCTGCAGCGTCCGGTCTTCGCCTGGGTCATCGCCATCGCCATGATGGCCGGCGGCGCCCTGGCCATCTACAACATGCCGATCTCCCAGTACCCGCCGATCGCGCCGCCGTCGATCGCCATCCAGGCTTTCTATCCCGGCGCCTCGGCCGAGACCGTCGAGAACACGGTCACCCAGATCATCGAGCAGAAGATGACCGGGCTCGACGACATGCTCTACATCGCCGGCAAGAGCGCCTCGTCCGGCCTGGCGCGGCTCGAGCTGACCTTCGCCCCGGAAACGGATCCCGACCTGGCGTGGGCCAAGGTCCAGAACAAGCTGCAGCTCGCGCTGGCGAGCCTGCCCGACGTGGTCCAGCGGCAGGGCGTGACGGTCAGCAAGTCCACCCGGAACTACCTGATGATCATCGGCCTGACGTCCCCGGGCGGCAGCCACGACGGCGACGACCTGCGGGACTACGCCGTGTCGAACGTGGAGAAGGTGCTGGCCCGCGTGCCGGGCGTCGGCGAGGTGGAGAGCTTCGGCGGCCAGTACGCGATGCGGATCTGGATCGATCCCGACAAGCTCGACCGCTACAACCTGACGTTCGAGGACCTGGTGCTCGCGCTGCGCGTCTACAACGTGGAGGTGTCGGCCGGGCAGTTCGGCGGCGCGCCGGCGGTCGACGGCCAGCGCCTGAACGCGTCGATCATCGTGCAGCACCTGCTGCAGACGCCCGAGGAGTTCGGCGCGGTGCCGGTCCGGATCAATCCCGACGGCTCGGCCGTGCGTATCCGGGACGTCGGCCGCGTGGCCATCGGTTCGGAGCGCTACGATGTGCTCGCGAACTACAACGGGATGCCCGCCGCCGGCCTCGCCGTGCGCCAGTCCGCCGGCGCCAACGCGCTGGCCACGGCCAACGCCGTCAAGCAGACGCTGGCCCGCCTGAGCCAGGACTTCCCGCCGGACATGAAGGTGTTCTACCCGTACGAGACCACGCCGTTCACGGTGGTCGCGATCCGGGAGGTCGTCAAGACCCTGTTCCTGGCGATCCTGCTGGTGTTCCTGGTCATCTACCTGTTCATGGGCAACTTCCGCGCCACGCTGATCCCGACCATCGCCGTGCCCGTGGTGATCCTCGGCACGTTTGCCGTGCTGGGCCTGTTCGGCTTCTCGATCAACATGCTGACCATGTTCGCGATGGTGCTGGCCATCGGCCTGCTCGTCGACGACGCGATCGTGGTGGTGGAGAACGTGGAGCGGGTGATGGCCGAGGAGGGTCTGAGCGCGTACGAGGCCGCCGAGCGATCGATGGGCGAGATCACCAGCGCCCTGATCGGCATCGGCCTGGTGCTGGCGGCGGTCTTTTTGCCCATGGCCTTCTTTCCCGGCTCGACGGGCATCATCTACCGGCAGTTCTCGGTGACGGTGGCCACCTCGATGCTGCTGTCGGTGGTCGTCGCCCTGATCCTGACGCCGGTCCTGTGCGCCGCCCTGCTGCGGCCGGTGCCGGCCGGCCACCGGCCGTCGGAGCAGGCGCTGCCGCTCTTCCAGCCGTTCTTCCGCTGGTTCGACCGCACGTTCCTGAACCTGCGAAGCCGCTACGTGAACCTGACGCGGCGCTCGCTGCGGCATCGCGGCATCACCCTGGGGGTGTTCGTGCTGCTCGCGCTGGCGATGGTGTTCATGTACCACCGGCTGCCGACGGCCTACCTGCCGGACGAGGATCAGGGCATGCTGATGGCGCAGGCCATGCTGCCGTCGGGATCGACTCTCGAGCAGACCCAGGACGTGATGAGCCGGATCCGGGAGTACTTCCTGAAGCAGGAGTCCGGCGCCGTGGAGTCCGTCCTGGAGGTCTCCGGCATGGGCTTCGGCGGCCAGGGGCAGAACATGGGCCTGGCCTTCATCAAGCTCAGGGATTGGCATCTGCGGAAGTCCGGGGATCTGAAGGTCGAGGCCGTGGCCGGCCGGGCGATGCGGTTCTTCGGCGGCATCCACTCGGCCATGGTGTTCGCCTTCCCGCCGCCGGCGGTGGTCGAGCTGGGCAACGCCACGGGCTTCGACTTCCAGCTCCAGGACCGCGGCGGCCAGGGCCACGCGGCGCTGATGGCGGCCCGCAACCAGCTGCTCGGGATGGCGGCCGCCGATCCGCGGCTGGTCCGGGTCCGGCCCAACGGCATGGAGGACGTGGCCGAGTACCACGTCGACGTCGACTGGGACAAGGCCGGCGCCCAGGGCGTCCGGGTCGACGCCATCCACAGCACCATCGCCGCGGCGTTCGGCAGCGGCTACGTCAACGACTTCATCCAGAACGGGCGGGTCAAGAAGGTCTTCGTCCAGGCCGACGCGCCTTACCGCATGCTGCCGGCGGACCTCGAGCGGCTCTACGTCCGCAACTCCCGGGGCGGCATGGTGCCCTTCTCGTCGTTCGCCACCGGCTCCTGGGGTTCGGGCCCGCCGCTGCTGGAGCGCTTCAACGGCTTCTCCTCGCTCAACATCTGGGGCGAGCCCGCGCCCGGCGTCAGCTCCGGCGACGCCATGAAGGCGATGGAGGAGCTGACCGCGCGCCTGCCCAAGGGCTTCGCCTCCGCCTGGACCGGCTTGTCCTACCAGGAGCGCCAGGCGTCCTCGCGCACGGGTCTGCTGTACGCCTTCTCGATCTTCGTGGTCTTCCTCACCCTGGCCGCGCTGTACGAGAGCTGGCCCATCCCGATCGCGGTGCTGCTGATGCTGCCGCTGGGCGTGATCGGCGGCCTGATCGCCACCAGCCTGCGCGGCTACCCCAACGACGTCTACTTCCAGATCGGCCTGCTGACGGTGCTGGGGCTGACCACGAAGAACGCCATCCTGATCATCCAGTTCGCCCGCGCCAAGGTGGCCGAGGGCCGGGGGCTGATCGAGGCGACCCTCGAGGGCGCCCGCCTGCGGCTGCGCCCGATCGTCATGACGTCTTTGGCCTTCGGCTTCGGCGTGCTCCCGCTCGCCTTCGCGCACGGGGCCGGCTCGGGCGCGCAGACGGCCATCGGCACGGGGGTGCTGGGAGGGATGATCACGTCCACCCTGCTGGTGATCTTCTTCGCGCCGTTCTTCTACGTGCTGATCTTCCGGGCCATCGGCGGGCGCCGGGCCGCC
>CAZGEC010000063.1:0-5409 GCA_964524645.1 uncultured Fibrobacteraceae bacterium
ATCTACTGGGGCGTGCTGGCCGAGGACGGCCTGGTCGGCCTCTCCCTGCAGATGCTCATCTACTTCCTCATCTACCGCTCGTGGCGCCGCAAGTACCGGTTCCGGCAGTACGGCGACCACTTCGCCCGGGACGTGCTGCCCTTTGTCGCCGGCCTGTACCTGGCCTACCTGGCCGGTGGTGCGATCATCGACTACCGCTACTTTTCCTTCGTGGGCGCGCTCTTCTACACCTTCGCCGGCATCGTCGACGGCTACGAGCCACGCTCCGACCCCACCACGGCACGCAACCTGGAGCTGGCCGGAGTCTGATTTTGCGATGTCGGGTCCGGCGTCTATCGTGTGCGGGTGCTGGGCAGGGTTCGCGGTCCCCGCGATCGGATCGATCGGATGCGCCCACCGGCTGGCGACTGCTGGTGTAGGGCTGGAGAGACGGTACGAGATGAAGCGACGCGTTTTCCTGCTGGGCCTGGACGGCGGATCTTGGAACCTGCTGGACCGGCTGATGGCAATGGGGGCCATGCCGCATCTGCAGCAGGCCTGCGAGGGCGGCGTGAAGGCGGTGCTCGAGTCCACCGTGCCCCCCGTGACGCCCGTGGCCTGGACGAGCCTGATGACCGGCGTCAATCCCGGCAAGCACGGCATCTTCAGCTTCACCCGGCCGCGCGACGACAACGCCTATGCCTCGCTGCCGCAGAACCGGCTCAACATGCGGGTCCCGACACTCTTCGACTACTACCGGGAGGGCGGGCGCGTCATCTCCTTGAACCTCCCCATGTCCTACCCGGCCACCCCGATCAACGGGATCATGGTGACCGGCATGATGACTCCCCTGCTCGCGAACGCCCGCAAGGAGTACCCCGAGGGCACCCTGCAGCGCTTCCGGTCCGCCGGCATCCAGTACACCATCGACCCCAAGTTTGCCGAGGCCCAGGACCTGGAGCCCGCGGCCATGTTCCGTCAGCGCTTCGCGGCCGGACCGAAGTTCGCGACCTACCTGGGCGAGATCACCCGCCAGCGGATGCGCGCGGTTCATCAGCTGCTGGTCGAGGAGAGCTGGGAGCTGTTCGTCGCGGTCATCGCCGGCACGGACCGGCTGCAACACCTGTTCTGGGATCAGCTGCTGCCGCCCGCCGGCGGCGAACCGGAACCGCAGCTGGTGGACTACTACCGGCTGGTGGACGGGGAGATCGAACGGCTGCGGGCCGCCCTGCAGCCCGAGGACTGCCTGCTCATCGTATCCGACCACGGTTTCGGTCGCCTGTGGGGGGAAATATCGGCCAACCAGTGGCTGCTCGAGAACGGCTTCATGGTGGAGCGTTCCACGCGGGGTAGCCCCCTGGTCTGGCTGCGCCAGTTGGCCCATGCCCTGGGCTTCAGCCGGAACCGGCTGCATCGCCTCCTCGGCCAGGAGCGTGCCAGCAAGCTGCAGCTGCGGGCCGCCAGCATGGACTGGTCCCGCGCCAAGGCCTTCAATGGCAGCCCTGCGGGCATCCGCATCAACCTCAGGGGCCGCGAGACCCTGGGCTGCGTGCCGCCGGAGGATTACGAGCAGGTGCGGACGGCCATCATCGAGCGGCTGACCGATCTCCGGGACGATGCCGGTGAAACGGTGGTCGCACAGGTTTTCCGGCGGGAGGAGGTCTACGCGGGGGATCAGCTGGCCGATGCCCCGGATGTCCTGTTCCTCTTCCGCGAAGACAGGCTTTACACGGCCTATCCCGGCGGCTTCACGGGCCGGGTCTTCCTGCCTTCTCCCTACAAGCAGGGCGATCACATCATGTCGGGCATCTTCGTGGCCTGCGGCGGGGGCATCCGCCGGCTGGAGGACCGGCCGGAGTATCACATCTGGGACGTGCTGCCGACGATCATGCACCTGAACGGACGCCGCGTGCCCGCCATTTGCGACGGCCGGGTGCTGGAGGAGATCCTCGCCCCGGGAGCGGGAGAGGTCGTCCATGAGCCGAACTGGCAGCAGTACCTGCAGGCCCCGCAGTCGCTCGAATACGGCCAGGACGACGTCGACGAGATCAACGAGCGGCTGCGCGCGCTCGGCTACCTGAACGACTGAACGGCGCCGCCGGCCGCCAGGCTCTCGATGAGCGCCAGGTAAGAGGCACCATGGCTGCTCCAGGTGTAACGCGCGAAGAAGGACTCCTGCAGCCGCCTGGTCTCCCGTTCGGCCTCCTGCCAGTGCTCCCGGACCCAGGCGATACGCTCGGCGATGCGCTCGGGTGTGATCTCCTGCAGCTGCAGCGGCGACTCCTCCCCGAAGTAATGGCGGATGGTGCCGCTGGTGCTGACCAGCGCGGGCACGCCCAGGGCCAGGTACTCGAGCAGCTTGGTGGGTAGCATGATGTCCGTGCTCGCATCCTGGCGCGAGGGAAGCAGGGCGCAGTGCGCGCGCACCAGCGTCGGCAGGATGTCCTCGATGGGCCGGAACCCGTCCGAGAACCGCACCGCTCCGGTCAAATCCAGGCTGTCCACGAGGGCGTGCAGCTCCGGCAGCTGGTCTCCCTCGCCGATGATGTCGAAACGCAGGCCGGGAAAGCGCTCCCGCAGCAGACCGACGGCCCGGATTCCCAGGTCCAGACCCAGGCGGGGGGCGATCGTGCCGTGGTAGATCAGGCGGAACTCGTCCTCCGGGCGCTGCGGCAGGTCGTCCGGGATCGCGCGGCGGCGGGCGAAGAGGGCCTCGTCCGGCAGGTTCAGCAGGACGCTGAGCTTGGCCGCCGGCAGGCCGTGCGCGACCAGCAGCTCGGCCTCGGTGTGCGTCGCGGCCAGCACGTGGTGGGCCAGCCGGGCCGAGGCCAGCTCCTGGGCCTTGATGAGACGGATCCTGGGATGGGTGGCCGGCAATCCGAACTTGGACATGTAGATCTCCGGCATGACGTCGTGCATGTCCAGGATCACCTTGGCGCCGCGGAGCCGGGGCCAGAGGGCGGCCAGGACCATGAAGTCCGGCATAGTGTCGACGTGGACCACGTCGTAGCGCCGCCGCTCGTGAGCCCGGGCCACCGCCCAGGCGGCGCGGAAGAGAAAGCGCAGGTAGCTGAGCAGGTAGGCGGCCGTGCTCTCCCCGCGATAGCGGTCCACCGGCAGCTCGATCAGGTGGACGCCCGCCAGCTCCCGCAGGCGGCGTTCGGCGCCGCTGCGCAGGGCGTAGAACTCCACTTCCCAGCCGGCGGCGCGGGCCAGCTCGGCCTCTCGGCGGCAGCGGGGATCGGTGCTATAGTGCGTATAGGCGACCATGGCGATGCGCCTGGAAGAGCCGTCTGGCATGTTCCTTGCGGTCATGCTGTGGATCCTCGAGCGCGCATCGCGCGGAATTTGCCCTGGCATCCGGCGCCGGATTACATTATACAGGCGCCAGAACTACACTGCGCACAATCACCTAGGTCCCGGATCCGGGGCAAGTTAGCATCGAGCGCCGGCAGCGTAAAGACCAAAGGGCGCCGCACTTCCGGTTCGTGAACCGCGGGAAGAGGCATGTATCTGGATCATTTCGGGCTCGTCGCCGATCCCTTCTCCCTCACGCCCCGCCTCGATTTCCTCTACCTTTCGGAGGCCTTCGAGGAGAGCATCGCCCATCTGGCCTACGGGCTGGAGAACGGCGAGGCGATCACCCTCATCACCGGCGTCATGGGGACCGGCAAGACCCTGGTTCTGCACAGCTTCCTGTCGCATCTCGATCCGCGGACCTGCGCCACGGCCATGGTCAACACGACGCAGGTGGACTACCTGGAGCTGCTGAAGCTGATCCTGGACGACCTGGGGGTGGATTACCCGGCGGGAGCGGATCGCGCCGACCTCCTGCGCCTGTGCAAGAGGCTGGTGGAGGAAGCCAACCGCAATCGCAAGAAGATCCTGGTCATCGTCGACGAGGCCCAGAACCTGGACTGGAGATTCCTCGAGGGTCTGCGGCTGCTCACGAACCTGGACCAGCGGAACGGCCAGGGCCTGCAACTCGTGCTGGTCGGACAGCCCGACCTCGAGCGCAAGATCAACCAGCCGGAGCTGGCTCAGCTCCGGCAGCGCATCCGCGTCCACTACCGGCTGGACAACCTGAACCGCAAGGAGCTGGGCGAGTACGTCCGCCATCGCATGCAGGTCGCCGGTTGCGAGCGCGAGGTCTTCAAGCCGGCGGCTCTGGACAAGATCTTCCGCCTGAGCGGCGGCGTGCCCCGCCTGGTGAACATCCTGGCCGGCGAGGCGCTGCTCACCGCGTACCTGGCGGAGTCCCAGGAGGTGCGGGCCGAGCACGTGGAAGTGACGGAGACGGGTCCCCTGCCCGGCATCGCGCCCGCGCCGGCGCAGGCCGCGGAGCGGCGCATCGTGGAGCAGATGGTGCAGCTCCACTTCACGGAGAGTTCGCCACCGCCCGCGCCGGTCCGCCCCGCCAGGCCCGCCGGGCCGCCTCCGGCGGCTGCGAAGCCGCCGCCGCCACCGCCTGTGCCCCCGCCACCGGCCAGACCGGCGCCTGCACCGCTACCGGCCCCGCCGCACGCCGCACCGGCGGAAGCGGGCGAGAAGAAGCCGGCTCCCGGGCTGCCCCCTGCGGTGGCGCCGGACCCGAACGCGCGGGAACGCGTCCCGGTCCACCCCGGACCGCGGCTGGTGGACGGCCCGACCGAGGAGTGGGTTCCGACCTTGGCCCATCATAGGCGATCGGGAGGCCGGGGGAGAGCCCCGCTGCTGATCGCCGCTATCGTGGTCGTGCTGGTGGCGGCGGCCTGGATCTTCCTGGGCCCCCGCTTGCCAGAGCGCTTCGGCGGTCGTCGGGCCACGCCCGTCGTCACGAATCCTACCGGTTCCGGCCTCGCCGCCACGCCGCCGGCCACGCCCGAGCAGGAGCCGGCCGCGAACGACCACGCGATCCAGGGCGTAGGGAACGGGTCCACCGGGACGGCGCCGCCACCGGCGACAGCGGAGCGGCAGCCCGAACCGGCCACCCCGCCTGGTCCGACCGTCGTGGAGCGCAGCGGGACGGCGGCTGCCCAGCATTCCACCGGCCGCCCGGCGGAAGCGACGACCCCGGCAACGACCCCGGCGACGACCCCGGGCGGGCCGGCCGCCACGCCGCCGGCCGGGAGCGGTCTGGGCCAGGAGCCCCTGCCGCCCGACACCGAGGGGTACGCGGTGCACGTGAGCTCCTTCCGCGACTCGGCGCAGGCCTACGCGACCTGCGACCGCCTCCGTGCTCAGGGCCTGCCCGCCTTCTGCCGCGAGACGACCATCCAGGGCAACCGCTGGTTCCGGGTCTTCGTGGGCCCCTACATGGCGCACGACGCGGCCAGCACCGCGGTCCAGCGGCTCCGGAATCTGGGCTGGGAGAGCGCCTTTCAGATCATGAAGCTGAGCGATGTCGGCTAGATCCGGCGGCGCCGGGACGCCGCTGCACGTGGCCCAGCT
>CAZGEC010000064.1:0-5208 GCA_964524645.1 uncultured Fibrobacteraceae bacterium
AGCAGCAGCATCTTCTTGCTGAGTGCCCGGCCGTCGGCCTCGAGCCGGTAGAAGTAGACGCCGGAGGCCAGGGCGTGGCCAGCGTCGTCACGGCCGTCCCACAGCACCAGGTGATCGCCGGCGGGCAGGGACTCGTCCAGCAGCGTGCGCAGACGCCGGCCGTCCACCCCGTAGACGGCCAGGACCGCCCGTCCTGCCCGGGGCAGGTGGAAGTTGATCGTGGTGCGCGGGTTGAACGGGTTGGGGTGGTTGTCGTCCAGGCGCACGATCTCCGGCAGCTCGCCGGCTCCGGACAGACCCAGATCGACGATCATGGCGGCGGGGATCACCACGGGATCGCCCGCGGTGCTCTCGACCACGATCTCCGCCGCGTAGCGGGTCCCGTCCGGCGGCAGGTGGGTCGAGCTGAAGATCACCTCGATGTCGTCCGTCTCCCCCTGCAGCACGCTACCGCGGTCGGCTCCCAGCGTGATCCAGGTGAGGGGACGGTAGACGGTGAACTCGCCGTCGCTGGTGTCGGCCACGGCCGGATCGAGCTGGTCGCTGATCTTCATGCGGCAGTGCGCGCTGATCGGCTTGGTCACCTTCCAGATCCAGCTTCGCTGGCCGGCGGGGATCCTGTCGACCAGCAGTTCCCAGCCGCTGCCCAGGCCGCGGTCCAGCTCGATGCGCACGTCCCGCGGGCCGCCGACGGCCGCGAAGTCGATGGCCCGCATCTCGCCGACGCCCCACTGCTCGCCGCCGTTGGGCGATTGCAGGCTGACGCTCGGGCCCAGCATCGTGAAGACGATGGTGCCGGTGATCTGGTGGGGGGCCCCGCCCCAGTTGTCACCCTGCAGCAGGAACGGGATCGTCACGTCGCCGGTCAAGTCGTCGAAGGTGAGGTTGACCGTCGCCGTGCCCGTATCCCCGCCATAGATCACGTCGTAGTAGCCGCCGCCGTACCAGACGGCCGTCACCCCGTTCCCGGTGGCGCCGCTGTAGGGGATCCTGGACGAGCCGCTCTCGAAGATGTCGGTGGCGCTGTTCAGGACCACCCCGGGCGGGAAGTCCAGCTCCACTCGCTGGAGCCACTCGTTGTCGGTGCTGCCGCAGTGGAAGCTGAAGACGACGTCCATGGTGGCGCCGGGCAGGTAGGCGGTGGTGTCGGCCGCCGCCCAGGAGCCGGTCATGTCGCGGCCGGCGGCGGGAGCCTTGGTCGGAAACTCGGGATCCCGCAACTCCAGGGAGTAGTAGAGGGTCGAGCCCTCCTCGCCGTTGTTGCTGATGTGCAGCCAGTCGCTGACCGTCTGGTCCGGGACCAGGGTCTTGTAGAAGGCCGCCGGCGAGGTCTCGCAGGTGGGCTGCAGCAGGTCGCCAACCGGCACGTCCTCCAGGTGGGTCAGCCTGTTGAAGCCGGTGACGGTCAGGAGCACCGTACCGGTCTGGGGCAACGGGCCGTTCAGCGGGATGGCCGCCTCTCCCGTGGCGTCAGCGAACGCCGAGCCGATGAGGACCCCGCCGTCGCTCAGCGCGGCCAGGGCGCCCGGCTCGGTGGTCACGAGGAAGGCAGGCAGCGCGGGCACCACCACGCCGTCGTGGCTGACCGCCAGCGGTGCCGGCGTATCGGTGCGGACGCGCAGGCTGGGATCACCGAAGACGGTCCAGTACCTGAACTCGTTGACGCCCGTGGAACCCCAGTCGTCGATCATCTGGCAGGCGCCGTTGAAACAGAGCGCGCCGAGGGTGCGCTTGGCGTCGGCCGCGAGCAGCTCCGCGATCTCGAACTGGGCCGAGACGGGGGGATCCCAGCTCATGCTGATGGTCGAGGCGTAAATGCCGATGGCCCCGGTGGCCTGGCCGTCCTGGGTCGCCCGCATCCAGGCCTCGGCGAAGCAGGTGTAGTCGTCGAACTCGCCCGTGTTGCAGGCGGTGCTGATGACCCAGGGCAGCATGTCCACGTTGGTGAGGGAGTTCACGTCGGCGATGTCGTAGCTCGCGGTGCCCCAGGTGGTGACGTTGCCGTGGCCCAGGTAGTTGACCAGGCTGCGGCCCTCGTCGAGGGCGGCGGTGACCTGAGCGGACGTCGCCCCGGGATCGTAGATCTGATCCACCTCGGTGAAGGTGAAGCCGAGCAGCACGTCGCGTATGTAGTCCATCCGCTCCCAGTCCGTGGGACTGCCCTCATTCGAGCCGATGCCGCAGGCCTTGTGGTACCAGTCGGCGCCGGCCTGGGGATCGCGCTCGTAGGCGATGCTGCGGTCCACCTGGGTGGCCGCTTGCGTGGCGTTCTGGGCCGAGAAGCGACCGATCAAGATGTCCGGATAGCTGTCCGTGCCGGCGACGAGCGCGTAGAGGGGATCGGCGGCGGATCCGCTGTAGGTCAGCGGGGGCACCTGGGCCGCGTCGCCCACCAGCAGCACGAAGGCCAGGTCCGTCGTGTCGTAGAGGTTCTGGATGTAGTTCTTCAGGTCCGTCGCCGTGGCCCCGACCGTGGACATGTCCACGAGGGTCGTGGCCATGCCCATCTGGTTCTTCCAGTCGACGAGGGGCTGGACCTGGGCCTGGAAGGCGTCGTAGGTGACCACCAGCAGCGAACCCGCCTCGGGCACCGATGGGTACTTCTCGGCCATGGCCACGTGGTTCAGGTAGTGCCGCGCGTACAGCTCCTCGAACTCGGCCACGCGCGCCGCTGGCCGGCGCGTGAGCACGTTGATCTTGCCCGGACCGGCTGCCGACACCTCGACCGTCAGCGCGACGGCCACGCGCAGCAGGTGCCGAGCGGGATTGTACTGCACGGGGTTCAGCTCCAGCACCACGCCGCGCGTGTCGCGGAAGATGTAGGGCTCGTGCAGGGCCGCGGTGGTCGTGGGGAACCAGCTGTCTTCCGCATAGCAGGAGCCGAAGACGTACGGCACGCTGGCCGGATCGATGTCACGGGTCAAAGTGCCCTTGGAGGGTGCCGCATCGTAGCCCGCGTACTCGCGCCACTGCACATCCAGGATCCGCACCTGCATGCCGGCATCGTCGGGGATCCGCAGCGATTCCCGCACCGTGGGCAGATCGGGGAGGCCGCGGACCTGATGACGCGCCGGGCGACCCAGATCCACGCGGACGTAGTCGCGACCCTCGATCTCGAGCCGCGCGACGTGCAGCCGGTTCAGTTCCAACCGCACCACCGTCTGTTCCAGCCCGGAGGACTGGACGGTCAGGGTGACCGGATCCGGGGCCGGGGACAGGATGATGTCCTCCGCCGCGAGGGCCGGCAAGGCCAGGAGCAGCAATGCAAAGGTGAACGTGAACCGTCGTCTCATGTTGTCCCCTCTCCTTGGGCTCACACGTACTCGTCCACGGCCGCGGGCCACAGCCTTTGGATTATAGAGCATATCGGTCACGAAAGCATGGAGGATTCCGCCAGCGCGGCGTTTCAGGTGACTTTGATGACAATCAGTGTTCGATCGTCGGTCGCCTCCTGGCGGCCTGCCGCGACCGGCTCGCTGATCATGATCAGTTCGTCGGCGATCTCCTGGGCCGAGCGCTGGGACAGCTCGCGCACCCAGAAATCGAGCTTGCCGACCGAAACCGTATCCCCCTGCGCGTAAAGGCAATCCTCGAGCCCGTCGGAGCAGAGCACCACAACGTCGCCAGGCTGCAGCTGGAGCCGCAGGTCCTCGTATCTCGCCTCCGCGAAGAGCCCCAGCGGCAGGCCGGCCACCGGCACCGTTTCGAGGCGGCCAGCGCGAACGAGACGCGGGAAGGGGAAACCGGCGCTGGCCAGGGTCAGGCTGCGATCGCGGGGATCGAGGAGCCCGAAGACCATGGCCAGGAAGCGATTCTCCGCATGGACGCGGCAGAGGTGCTCGTTCAGGTGGTTCAGCATCTGAGCCGGTTCGAAGGAGTGCTCGACCACGTGTCCGCGCATGATGCCCACGGCCAGGGAGCCGTACAGGGCGGCCGGGGTGGCCTTGCCGGCCACATCGCCCACCGCCAGGGCCAGGCGGCCGTCCACGTAGGGCAGGAAGTCGTAGAAGTCCCCGGCCAGCACACGCGCGGGTGCGAAGGCCATGCCGAGATCCAGTCCCGGCAGGCGCGGAGCCGACTCCGGCAGGAGCCCCCGCTGGATCTTGCGCGCGGTGTCCAAGTCGCGCGCCAGCCTCTGCTCCTTCCGCTGCAGCTCGCGGTAGAGACGGGCGTTGACCAGCGCCGTGGCGATCTGGGAAGCGAGAGCCACGAGCAACTGCTCGTGCTCCTCGGTGAACCGGTCCAGCTCCGTGCTCTCGAGGTCCAGCACGCCCACGAGCCGGTTCTGGAAGAGCAGAGGCACGGCCAGCTCGGAGCGGATATCCACCTCCGCGTGGCGGAAGCGAACGTAGCGGGAATCGCGGCTCACGTCGCCCACCCGTACCGGCTGCCGCAGGAGAGCGGCGGTTCCCGAGATGCCATGCCCCAGGGGAAAACCCCCGTCCTGTTGGACGGGCTCGCCGGCTTTGAGACTGTAGCTGTGCTCGAGGACCTTCGCGTCCTTGTTCCAGAGCATGATGCAGAAGAGATGCGACTCCACCATCCGGTAGACCCGCCGGGCGATGCTCTGGAAGACCTGCTCCAGCTCGAGACTGGAATTCAGGTCGCTGGCCGCCTCGGCCAGCAGGCGCAGCTTGGAGTCCGCGGCCACCGTCCCCGCCTGCTCTGTGGAATGTCCGTCCCTGTCCTGGTTCATCGCCTGGCTTTCTGGTTGTGTAGAGGTCGTTCCGCGTATGTTCATCGGCTCATCCGCTCCTCGGCACGATTCCAGGACCCTGGTCGGGGCGCCGTGCCGACCGGCCCCGCGCCGGCACATTGCAGGACTAATATACTCATGTTTTACGTCGCCATGGTGGGAATGTTGCGCCACCGCGGAACCGGCCGGACGCCGCGTAAGCGTCCGGCCGATAAAAGTTTGCGGCCAAGGGGCGCCGCGCGGCCCAGCACCCGTTCCCTCAGGTGCGCGGGCCGCCGGCGTAGCGCGGGCCGCCGGCCCCGGCGCGTCCCTCGCCCTGCCCGCCACCCCCGCCCCCGTCGCCGCGCCGCAGCGGCAGCACGCCGGCCAGCTCGCCGATGACATTGACCAGCTCCGCATCGCCGGGCAGGACGATCTTGGCATTGTCCCGCAGGGCCCGCTCGACCGTCTCCAGCTGGCGCAGCAGCTGCGCGTTGCCGACGAAGTACTTGTCGGCCGCCTCGTTGACCAGC
>CAZGEC010000065.1:0-4937 GCA_964524645.1 uncultured Fibrobacteraceae bacterium
CGACGTGCTGCTGTACTCGTCCGGTGACCTTTCCGCCTACACCATCACGGACGTGGACTACGACAACGATGCCGGCAACGACATCGGCGTCCTGGACACCTGGCTGCAGTCCGGGTACAAGTGCGCGTTCTTCACCGGCAACGGCCTCGTTTCGGACCTGAACTCCGCGAGCGGGACGGCCCTGGCTTTCGAGGACACCTGGATCCAGGTGGAACTGGTGGGCTCGGATCACCGCCTCGTTCTGGGGCAGTACAACCCCAGCATCCAGGCGGTGCCGATGGCCGGCAATCCGGTGTTCACGACTGCCACGCGCTGGGCTACCAAGGCCTACTGCATTCCGAACCTCAAGACGTTCGACTTGGTGAACGCGGAGGGTTCGCCAGGCAAGATTGCAGAGTTTCTGACGGCGGGGTGCGCCGTCGGCCAGTACGGCTACGCCGCCGCGGTGCTGACCGTCAACAGCACATACAATGCCAACGTGATCTACCTGCCCTACGATCTGGGTTACGTAGTATCCGACACCCAATGTGGTGGCAATCCAACTGGCGAGTTTCGAGGGATCCGTTCGCGTGTCCTGCTCGACGTGCTTCTCAGTTGCGGCTTCGCGATAGACCCCCCAATCGTGGATGTCCCCGAGGCGGAACGTTTCGTCGTCAGGCAAAACGCTCCGAATCCCTTCAACCCGGTGACGAGAATCGAGTACGCCATGCCCGCTGACGGCACCTTGTCCATCGTGGTCTACAACGTCAGGGGGGAGAGAGTGCGGGTGCTGCAGGATGGGGCGGTGAAGGCCGGGCCGGGATTCGTCGTGTGGGACGGGACGGATGCCAGCGGCGCGGCCGTCTCCTCGGGCGTCTACTTCTACAAGACGGTCGTGAACGGCAGGACGCAGGGCGTCCACAAGATGGCGCTCGTGAAGTAAGGGCCTCTGGCAGCGCTTGCGTCCTTGCCGGCGCTGCCTGGACCTTCCATGGTTGACATTCCCTTCTGTCCGCGGTACCTGTTGAGGGAAGTCGTCAATCCTTGTTGCTGTTGCACTTAGCGGTGCGTTGTCGCTCGGGAGCAAGCGTTGTTTTCTGCCCGGATCCGCTACGGGAGTCGGAGGGTCGGAGTGCGAAGCTTCGCGCTCGGACCGATCATCCTTCGCACTCTGCTGCTGATCGTCCTCGTCCTGGTCGGCCGGGCCGCTGTGTGCGCCGCCGATGATGGCGCCGAGTACCGCGTGCGGAGCGGCGACAACCTGACGCTCATTGCCCAGCGCCTGGGCATCACGCTGGACGAGTTGCGCCGGGACAACGGACTGGCCTCGGATGTCATCCATCCGGGCCAGCGCCTGAAGATCCAGCGTCCCTTTCATCGCCTGCGGTCCGATCAGATCCGCTGGCGCTGCCCCCTGGGGCGGCCGGGCAGCACGCTGCGGCCCTTCGGGCACTACCGGAACGCGCAGGGGGTTCTCCTCCCGCACACCGGCGTGGACCTGGCCGCCTCGCGCGGCCACGAGGTGGTCAGCCCGGCCACCGGCGTGATCCGTTACCTGGGGGAGCAGGACGGCTTCGGGATGCTGGTCATCGTGGATCACGGCGCGGGCTATGCCAGCGTCCTGGCCCCCCTCGATCCCGAGAGCGTGGCGGTGGAGGTGGGAGAGGTGGTCCTTGGCGGGACGCCCCTGGCCCGTGTGGGTCCTCCTGTGGAGCACGACCGTCCCTACCTGCACGTGGAGCTGCGCCGTCAGAACAAGGCCGTCGACCCGAGCCGATTGAAGAGGTGAGCTGGCCATGGATCTGAAGCAGATCATCCGCGACGTGCCGGATTTCCCCAAGCCGGGGATCCTCTTCCGTGACATCACGCCGGTCCTGGAGCGGCCGGATGCCTTCAGGGCCGCCCTGGACGGTCTGGCCGGCCTGCTGGCGCCGCTGCGCTTCGACAAGATCGCGGCCATGGAATCCCGGGGCTTCCTGCTGGGAGCCCCCCTGGCCGTACGGCTGGAGAAGGGGCTGGTCCTCCTGCGCAAGGGGGGAAAGCTGCCGGGCGCTGTGGAGTCGGTGACCTACTATCTGGAGTACGGCGAGGCCACGCTGGAGATGCACCGCAGCAGCCTGCGGTCGGGGGAGCGGGTGGTCGTGCTGGACGACCTGCTGGCGACGGGCGGCACGGCCCTGGCAGCCGGCCAGCTGGTCAAGAAGGTCGGGGCCGAGGTGGCGGCCTTCGTCTTTCTCATCGAGCTGACGGTCCTGCAGGGCCGGGCGCCGCTGATCGAGGCCCCGGTCTTTTCGCTTGTCAAGTACCCCTAGCCACCCATAATTGGGGATGGGCGGCCGGCTGCCCGGCGCCCCGGATCCTGCCTTCCGGTGCCCCTGTAGCTCAGTTGGATAGAGCACCAGATTCCTAATCTGGGGGTCGCGCGTTCGAATCGCGCCAGGGGTACCATCCTTTTAGTAATTTCGCAAAATATTCTGTTAACTAATAGTCATATTGATGGTTGCATTAATTGAGCAATGCAACCGGATACGGGTTCGGACCAGCCTCAGGGAAGGTCCTGAAGCGCCTGGAGCGCCCGTTGGGCCATTGCGTCCTGGAAGCGGGCCAGATCCGCGGGCTTGGGCTGCTTGCCGGCCAGGAGGCGCTCGGTGTCCGCCAGGATGCGCGATTCCACCTCCAGGAGGCTGGGCAGCCAGCCGGTGCCGGCGGCGTTGTCCAGGCGCACCAGGTTCAGGTAGTCCTGCATGTGCCCATCGGGATAGGGGCGCAGCAGGGCCTTCAGGCGCAGCGATTCCCGCCAGAGAGGGGCTTCGGCGCCCTGCCAGAGGGGCGCTGGGCTGCGGCCGGCCTCCACCCAGAGCGGCAGGGCGACGGCGCAGAGGGGCTCACCCGGGATCAGCCAGAGGGTTGCCCGGGAAGCGGGACGGGCCGGATTGCGGCCCACGATGACCACGGTGGCGGCCGTGCTGGGCCGGTCGATGCAGTCGCGGCTGTCGATCCAGTGGTCGCGGTCGGCCGGAAGCTCGTGCCAGGTGGCCCGGGCCGGATGCTCCAGCAGGGCGTGCTCGGTGTCGCGGCTGAAGCGGGTCAGCACGGCCCGGAAGTCGATGCCGCCGGCCGGCTGCTCGGCGAAGAGCCGGCAGGCGCGGTCGAAGCGCAGGTAGCCGTGGCCCTCGCCGGGCAGCCCGCTGCGCGCGTAGTTGGTCACGACGAGGTAGCGATCCGGAGCGGTGGCGGCGTCGATGCGCTCCAGCCCGTGGTTGTGCAGCTCGAAGAGGGCCGTGGCCCCGGAGGCGTCGAGCACCCCGAAGTTGGCGAGGCTGCCCAGTTCCGGTCCCAGCCGCGACCGCAGCATGGCCTCGAACTCGTCCACGGTGGCGCAGGTCCGCAGCGCGTCGGCCATGATCAGGCCCTCGAGGTCCGCCACCTCGTCCGGCGCGGATGGCAGGTTGTAAGCGACCGTGTTGATGATGGCGAAGCCAGCGTCGTTCAGGCCGGCGAAGCACTTGCGTCCCGAGGCGTCGAGCGTGTCCACGAGCGCCAAGAAGGAGTGAGGCTGCTCCTTCACGTAGAGCAGCTTGTCGGACAGGCAGTCGGTGTCGCGGTTCTTCCAGAGAAACGGCCGGCCGTCGGCGGCCGCGTGCGAACTGACCACAGCCGCCGTGCAGGCCCGCGTCGGGCCGGCCGGCCAGAGGCTCGCGACCAGACCGAGCAGCACGCCGGCCAGGATTCGACTCCCCCGTCTCATGATCGCCCTCCGGCTTCGTTCAGGTTGGCGAACCGGATGAAGTCGTGGTGGGCCAGCTGGTAAAGAAACTGGCAGACCCGTTCGGGCACCTGGGCGTTCTCCTCGGGAAAGGCGTCCTGGAATCCCTCGACCAGTTCGCGCACACTGCGCCGCCCGTCGCAGGCCTCCCAGAGCCAGCTGCCGCGCTCCTCGAGCGTCACCCGCACGTGCGCCCGCTCGGGACGCAGGCGCGACTGCAGCCAACTCGCCAGGGGACCCCGGCGGAAGCGGGGCACCAGCAGCACCAGCTGACCGTCCGCCTCGCGCGCGGAGTCCAGGAGAGGCTCGGGGCGGAGCGCGTAGAAATCGATGCCCTCCCAGGGGATACGCCCGCGACGCAGCCGTCCCATCACTCCTGCCGCCCTTGGCCGTGCAACGGCCTGCTGATCATGTACCACATCAACAGGAAGAACACGAGGCCCGCCAGCACGTGGGCCACCCAGTGCAGGTCCGGGGAGATGAGATGCCCCAGGGACCAGTCGGGCAGCTCGTTGTCGTGGCCCGGCCGGGCGGCCTTGACACCTGTGAGGATCAGGGCCATCAGCGCCTCGCCGGCCACCAGGCCGCTGGCCAGCAGCACGCCGCGATTCTCGGAGGCGATGCGCGCCTCCCCGATCATTCGCCGGCGATCCCGGATCCGGTCGGCGATCAGCTTGGCCACGCCGCCGATGAAGATGGCGGCGGTCGAGTAGAAAGGCAGGTACATGCCCACGGCGATCAGCATGGGGGCGGGGGCGCGGATGAGCAGCAGCGCCAGGCCCAGGAAGACGCCCACGATGACCAGCGGCCAGGCCATCTGGCCGCCCACGATTCCCTTGGCCAGCATGGCCATCAGGCCGGCCTGCGGTGCGGGCAGCTTGTCCGAGCCGATGCCGCCGCCGTACCGGTCCAGCAGCATGATGGGGATGACCATCACCGAGGCGGCCGCGATCACGCCGATGATCTCGCCCAGCTCCATGCGCCGCGGCGTGCCGCCCAGGATGTGGCCGACCTTCAGATCCTGCATCATGTCGCCGGCGACGCCGCAGATACAGCAGACCACCGCCGCCACGCCGAGGACGGCCGTAATGCCGGGGTCGCCCTTCACGCCGATCACCAGCAGCAGCAGGGCGGCCACGATCAGGGTCGAGAGGGTCAGGCCGGAGATGGGGTTGTTGGAGGAGCCGATGAG
>CAZGEC010000066.1:0-4430 GCA_964524645.1 uncultured Fibrobacteraceae bacterium
GTCACTGCTCATTATCCCATCTGCATCAATTCCCAAGGAGTTGTGGCAGTAGGCCGATAACCGGCCATTATGCTGAAACTTATCATCGACGCCCGGTTGTCCGGCTTCCGAGCGCGCCGCTCCCTCGCCCTGGAGAACCTGGCCCTGCACCAGCATATCTGGTCCTGCAGCGCGCCAACCCGAAACCGGCCTTACCCGCTCGACCGCCTGTTCTGGGTCCTGTTGAGCCGACTGTGGTCCGGCTGACGTCGTCCGCTGAGACTGGTCCGCCCGGAGACCGGCATCGCCCGGTACCGCCGGTGGTGGCGGATGTGGCGGCGGAAGAGCCGGCCCCGCGACCCGGGGCGGCCCCGCATCCCCCTCGAGCTGATCGAACTGATTCGACGCTTCTCTCGCGAGAACCCGACCTGGGGCGCGCCGCGCATCCACGGCGAGCTGCTGATGCTGGGATACGAGCTGAGCGAGGTGACCGTCGCCCGTTACATGATCAAGCGCCGCGGACGGCCGATCCAGGACTGGAAGACGTTCCTGACGAACCCTCTCGGTGAGACCGCGGCGATCGACTTCCTGACCGTCCCAACCGTCATGTTCCGAACGCTGTACGTGTTCGTCGTTTTGTCGCTGGGTCGGCGGCGGATCGTCCACCTCAACGTCACCCGCCGGCCGGCCGCCGTCTGGACTACGACACAGCTCTACCAGGCCTTCCCGTTCGACACGGCGCCCCGGTTCCTGGTGCGGGATCGCGACAGGATCTACGGGGACGAGGTCCAGCAGGCCATCGAGAACATGAGGATCGAGCAGCTGGTGATCAGCCCGCGCTCGCCTTGGCAGAATGGATATTGCGAACGGGTAGTGGGGACGCTCAAACGTGAATGCCTCGATCACATGATCCCCTTGAGCGAGAGGCATGCGCGCAGGATCTTGCGGGGCTACCTCGATTACTACCACGGATCGTGTACGCATCTCGGGCTGGGCAAAGACGCTCCTGATGGGTGCACGGCCGAGGCGGCGGGCCTCGGGCTTTGGTCAAGCGGCGGGCGATGATCGGGGGGCGGCACAGCCGGTACTATCGCGAAGCCGCCTGGTCGAGTTCATTCGGTTCCGGCCTGGCTTCGGCATCGGGTCACAGTGCCCAATAGGCGCTTTCTCGGCCCTTTCTGATCCATGATTCATGATCGCCGTGATGATCTGGCCTTCATTGAGACGTCTCCATTGAGATGGCCCTACCTAGAATTGGCCGCGGGCCTGGCGCAGGGCTGTGTTCACGACCGGATGGGGTTTTGAGTAGGGACAGGGGCCCGAACAGGCTGGCAGGGAGATAGCGGACTCAATTAATCCGCTATATGCTGAGTTCGCAGTGGTGGGGTGGTTGGTGATTCCATGTATTCAACTGTGCCGGATCATGGAATGCGCTTCCTGGCGCGCGATGGTGGTTCCCCTCGCGTCGCCAACCTCGTGATGCAGCCACCTCCCCCGACCCGATCCACCTTCATCGACTCACCATGGGGTGCTAATTATGGGAGGATATTATGTCTGCTGAAGCGAGAATGGAGCGATCCAAGCCCAGGCTGAAGGGCGATGTCGTGCAAAGGGGTGAACCAGGGTACGACGAGGCGCGGAAGGTCTACAATGCGATGATCGATCGGCGGCCGCTGATGATCGCGTACTGCACGGATGCGGCGGACGTCGCTGAGGCCGTCAAGTTCGGCAGGGCGAACAAGCTACGGGTGGCGGTGCGCGGGGGAGGCCATAACGGCGGCGGGCTCGGGGTGTGCGATGACGGGCTGGTCATCGACCTTTCGCGCATCAATGGAGTGCAGGTGGATCCGCAGAGCCGGACCGTGAGCGTGGGCGGCGGATGTACCTGGGGAGCCGTCGACAAGGCGACACACGAGTTCGGGTTGGCGGTGCCGACGGGGATCATCTCCACCACGGGGGTCGGAGGACTCACGCTGGGAGGCGGTCTCGGCTACCTGACGCGCAAGTACGGGCTGACCATCGACAACCTGCTGGCGGCGGACCTGGTGCTGGCCGACGGCAGCGTGGTGACGGCGAGCCCCGACGAGCATGCGGACCTGTTCTGGGCGATGCGTGGCGGCGGCGGCAACTTCGGCATCGTCACGAAGTTCGTCTTCAAGGGCCAGCCGGTGAAGATAGATTACGCCGGGCCGACGCTGTGGCCCGTGGACAAGGCCGCCGAGGTCCTGAAGTGGTACCGGGAGTTCATCGTCGAGGCGCCCGAGGACCTGAACGGCTTCTTCGCCTTCATGGTCGTGCCGCCGGGGCCGCCCTTCCCGGAACACCTGCACGGCAAGAACATGTGCGGCGTCGTCTGGTGCTACACCGGGCCGCAAGACCGGGCCGAGGAGGCCTTCAAGCCGATCCGCGGCTTCGGGCCGCCGGCGTTCGAGTTCCTGGGCCCCATGCCGCATCCGATGCTGCAGAGCATGTTCGACGCTCTCTACCCGCCGGGCCTGCGCTGGTACTGGCGGGCCGACTTCTTCAAGGAGCTGAGCGACGAGGCGATCGACCGGCACGCGAAGCACGGATCGGAGGTTCCCACGCCGCTCTCGGCGATGCATCTCTATCCGGTCAACGGCGCCGCGCACCGGGTCGGCAACGGCGACACCCCCTGGGCCTACCGGGATGCCCACTGGGCCCAGGTCATCGTGGGCGTCGATCCCGACCCCGCCAACGACCGGAAGATCATCGACTGGACCAAGTCGTACCACGACAGCCTGCACCCGCACTCGGCGGGCGGGGCCTACGTGAACTTCATGATGGAGGAGGGGCAGGACCGCGTGATGGCGACCTATCGCGACAACTACAAGCGTCTGGCCGCCATCAAGAAGGCGTACGATCCGGACAACTTCTTCCGGGTGAACCAGAACATCCAGCCGGCGCGGTGAGGATGGTCGCGGAAGGCCGTTGGTTGAGCAAAGGGGCGCCCCACGTGCGTGGGGCGCCCCGCTGGTCAGGTTCCGCTGGAGATCACATCCGGGCGACGATCGCCTCGCCGAAGCCGCTGCAGCTGAGTTCCTCGACGTCCTGGCGTCCCTCGCGCTGCATGAGGCGGGCCAGGTCGTAGGTCACGCGGCCTTCCCGGATGGCCGCGGACATGCCCTTGACGATCAACTGGGCGGCCTCCTTCCAGCCCATGTGATTCAACATCATCTCGGCCGACAGGATGATGGAGCCGGGGTTCACCTTGTCCATCCCCGTGTACTTGGGCGCCGTGCCGTGGGTGGCCTCGAAGAGGGCCACCTCGTCGCTCATGTTGGCCCCGGGGCCGAGCCCCAGACCGCCCACCAGCGCGATGGCGGCGTCCGACAGGTAGTCGCCGTTCAGGTTGGGCAGGGCCAGCACGCTGTACTCGTCGGGCCGCGTCTGGATCTGCTGGAAGATCGAGTCGGCGATGCGGTCCTTCAGCAGGATCTTCCCCGCCGGCAGCTTACCGTCCAGCTCGTCCCAGAGCTTCTTCTCGGTGACGATGACGTCGCCGAACTCGCGCGCGGCCAGCTCGTAGCCCCACTTGGCGAAGGAGCCCTCGGTGAACTTCATGATGTTGCCCTTGTGCACCAGGGTGACCGAGGGGAGCTTCTGGGAGACCGCCCAGTGCAGCGCCTTGCGCACCAGGCGCTCGGTGCCGAAGACGCTGATCGGCTTGACCCCGATCCCGCTGTCCTCGCGGATCTGGCGGCCGGTCTTCTCCTTCACCAGGGCGATGATGGCCAGGGCCATCTCGCTGCCGCGCTCGAAGTCGTAGCCGGCGTACACGTCCTCGGTGTTCTCGCGGAAGATGATGAAGTTCACCTTGTCGGCGTACTTGTTGGGGGCCGGCACGCCGTCGAAGTAGCGCACCGGGCGCACGCAGGCGAAGAGGTCCAGGTGCTGGCGGAAGCGCACGTTGATGGAGCGGAAGCGCTCGCAGACCCCGTCCTCCTTGCCGCACTTGTCGCACTTGCCCGGATGGTACTGCTGGTGCGCGCAGTACAGGCAGACGTGGGTCTCCTCGCCGATGGGCGTGGTGAAGGGCCCCTTGATGGCGACCTTCAGGTGGCGGATGGCCGCGACGGTCTCGTCGGGGAACTCGCTTCCGTAGTGGTGGAGCCCCTCCAGGCCGGCGTAGAGCGGGCACCAGGCGATCTGGCGCTTCCCGCCGTAGGCCTTCTGGACGGCCGCGTCCACCACCTTCTGCATGACGGGCGTGATGTCCAGGCCGATGCCGTCGCCGCGCAGCACGCCGACGATGGGATGGTCGCCGATCTTCAACCGGCCGTCTCGGTACTCGATGAGATCGCCCGCCGGCAGCTTGATTTCCTTGAACTCCATGGTGCCCTTCCTTCGCATGTCTCGGGATCCGAACCTCTCAAAATCGTGGGGGATCATACGAGAAGCGCCACGGCGTTGCAAGCCGGAGCGGTCCGGAG
>CAZGEC010000067.1:0-4052 GCA_964524645.1 uncultured Fibrobacteraceae bacterium
AAGGGGACATTTTCTCATTGCAGTTATGGGGGACAAAGTCTCATTGCTAACACACCCGGGCCAGCGTGGGGTTGCCACGTCTGTTGCGGCCGGTGTAGATTCCCCCGATGCGGCGTTCGGAGACGCCGTTCCGATACGACTTGCAGGCGAGCGGTGGCGTCCGCCGCCGGCTCGTGGTAGAATCCTCCGCCGTGGTCCGCGGCGGCGAACCGCCGCAAAGGAGGAAGCGGTGCGCGTCGGCATCGGCTGGGACCGCCACCGGCTGGTGCCGGGTCGGCCCTGCATCCTGGGTGGTGTCGCCTTCCCGGAATCCGCCGTCGGTCCCCTGGGGCATTCCGATGGGGACGCCGTCTGCCACGCCATCGTCGATGCCCTGCTCGGGGCCGTGGGATTGGGAGACATCGGACGGCATTTCCCCGACACCGATCCTACCTGGTCCGGCGCCGACAGCACGGAGCTGCTGGCCCACGCGGTCACGCTGGTGGAGCAGGCCGGCTACCACGTGGGCAACGTGGACTGCACCGTGATCACCGAGACGCCGCACATCGCACCGCGCGAGGCCGCCATGACCGGACGCCTGGCCGGGGTGCTGGGCATCCCACCGGAGCGGATGTCCATCAAGGCGACGCGCGGCGAGGGCCTGGGGCCCGAGGGTCGCGGCGAGGGCCTGGCCGTGGTGGCCGTGGCCCTGCTGGAGAAGGTCTGACGTCTGCGGAGGGTCGAAAGTGCACATCGTGGTCCTGATGGGCGGGAACTCCCCGGAACGCGAGATCTCCCTGGCCAGCGGCCGGGCCGTCGCCGCGGGCCTGCGTCAGGGGGGGCACCGGGTCGAGGCGATCGACGTCGCCGGCGTGGCGGAGGTGGCCGATCTCGCCGCCGTACGCCAGGCCGAGGTGGTGTTTCCCGCACTCCACGGGGGGGAAGGTGAGGATGGCCACCTGCAGGCTCTCCTGGATCTGCTCGTCATCCCCTATGCTCTCTCGGGGCCCCTGGCCAGCGCCCTGGCCATGAACAAGGCCGCTGCCAAGCGCATCATGCGGGGAGCCGGTATCCCCACGCCTCCCAGCCTCCTCGTGGCCTGGGACCAGCGCACGGGAAGGCCCCGGACGCTCGTGTCCGGTCAGCCGCCCGGGCGCGGAGGACGCGAGGAGCAGTGCACGGTCGAGCACATCCTCGAGCGGGCCGCCCGGGAGGTGGGCTTTCCCCTGGTCGTCAAGCCCAACGCGGCGGGATCGAGCGTCGGCGTGACCATCGTGCGCACGCCCGAGGAGTTCCCCGCGGCGTTCGAGAAGATCGCCGACGAGGGGGGAAACGTGCTGCTGGAGAAGTACATCCCCGGGCGGGAGCTGACCGCCGCCATCTTCCTGGGCCGCCGGCTGCCGCTGCTGGAGATCCGTCCCCGGCAGGGTTTCTACGACTACGCCAACAAGTACACGGCGGGCGCCAGCGACTACCTGGTGCCGGCACCCGTGCATTCCCCGCTCTACGAGCAGATCAGCGACGATGCCCTGCGGCTGTACGACCTGCTGGAGTGCCGGGGCATGGCGCGGGTGGATTTTCGGCTGGACGGGGACGAGTATCACTGCCTCGAGCTGAACACCATTCCGGGGTTGACCGAGACCAGCCTCGTGCCCAAGGCGGCGGCCGCCGTGGGGATCGGCTTCGCCGCCCTGGTGGAGGACCTGTGCCGGGCGGCCCTGCCGCGGCCGCGTGAAGCCAGCCTGGATCGCCCGCGCGAGCCGGCCTGAAGGAGCGCCCCCATGGCCCTGCACGTCTACGACCACGTCTCCCGCACCAAGCGGACCTTCGAGCCGATCCGGCCGGGCCACGTCGGCATGTACGTCTGCGGCATGACGGTCCAGGACAAGCCCCACGTGGGACACATGTTCGCCTTCGTCGCCTGCGACATGATCCGGCGCTACCTGGAATTCCTGGGTTACGAGGTGGAGCACCTGCAGAACTTCACCGACATCGACGACAAGATCATCGCCCGGGCTCAGGAAGAGGGTGTGGACTACCGCGTCGTTGCCGAGCGCAACATGGCGCTCTACTTCCAGTACGCCGACCGGCTGGGGATCCAGCGCGCCCGTCGCTACCCGCTGGCCACGGAGCACATTCCCGAGATCATCGCCTTCGTGGAGCGTCTGATCGACAAGGGCCACGCCTACGTCGTGGAGGGCGACGTGTACTTCGACGTCCGCTCCTGCGAGGACTACGGTCACCTCTCCGGACGGCAGCTCGACGACATGCGCGCGGGCGTGCGCATCGAGGTGGGCGAGAAGAAGCGGGATCCGCTGGACTTCGCCCTCTGGAAGGCCGCCCGTCCGGGAGAGCCGGCCTGGGATTCCCCCTGGGGCCCCGGACGCCCGGGCTGGCACATCGAGTGCTCGGTCATGTCCACCAAGTACCTGGGCGATCACTTCGATTTCCACGGCGGCGGGCGCGACCTGCTGTTCCCACACCACGAGAACGAGCTGGCCCAGTCCACCTGCGGGACCGGGCAGACCTTCGTCAACTACTGGTTGCACAACGGCCTGCTGTTCCTGGGCGACAAGAAGATGTCCAAGTCGGACGGCAACTTCTTCGCCATCGACGACGTCCTGGAGCAGATCCGCCCGGAGATCCTGCGCTTCTTTCTCCTCAACGCCCACTTCCGCAGCCAGCTAGATTACAGCGAGGAGCGCCTGCGGGAGGCCGAGGCGGCCTACGACCGGCTCTGCCGCGGGGTGGGCCGCCTGCTGGAGCAGCTGGACGGCGGCACCGAGCCGGTGCCGGAGGGCCTGATCTCGGCCGAGGGGGAGATCCTGGCCAAGGCCGTGCGGGAGCACCGGCAGCTCTTCTTCAGCTCCATGGACGATGATTTCAACTCCGGCGGGGCCATCGGGGCGCTCTTCGCCCTCGTGCGGGACCTGAACCAGTACTTCGCCACCAAGGCGGAGGCGGTCCTGGATTCCCAGCCGCTCGCCGATGCCCGTGACCTGCTGGAGGACGCCAACACCATCCTGAACCTGTTCCCGCGGGGCCTGAACGCCTGCGCCGCCGGGGAGCAGGCGGTGCCGGCGGAGATCGCCGCCCTGGTGGCCGCCCGCGAGGAGGCCAGGCGCCAGCGGGACTGGGCCAGGGCCGACGGCCTGCGCGACGAGATCCAGGCGGCGGGTTTCCTGCTCGAGGACGGCCCCCAGGGTACGCGGGTGCGCCGCGCCTGAGACGGCCGGCCGGCTGGTCCTTTTGAGCTTGACATGCCTTGCCTTTCTGCACTATATTCCCTGGTCCAAATCGGTCCTGGTGGGGATCGAGCTTTTGGCGTAGATTTCGAAAGGACAAGGAGTTGAACCTCGACCGCCATCGAGGCGGTCGAAGGAGTTCAGGGCTCTATGTCCTTTCTGTCTGCCTGCAAGGGCTGGCGTAGCTCAACTGGTAGAGCTCCTCACTTGTAATGAGGTGGTTGGGGGTTCAAGTCCTCTCGCCAGCTCCAGCATGCTTGGGAGCCACTGAAGCGCAGGTTTGCAGGAGGCGTGGGGGGGTTCCCGAGTGGTCAAAGGGAACAGACTGTAAATCTGTCGGCTGATGCCTTCGGAGGTTCGAATCCTCCCCCCCCCACCAACCCCGACAGGTTGAAGCCAGCCTGGGGATCGAGGTCCGGAGCGGGAATAGCTCAGTTGGCTAGAGCATCAGCCTTCCAAGCTGAGGGTCGCGGGTTCGAATCCCGTTTCCCGCTCCAGCTTGGGAACGGAACGCCCGCGGGGCGCGACCGCAGCAGCGAAGGCGAGGGGCCCACGTAGCTCAGCCGGTAGAGCACTTGCATGGTAAGCAAGCGGTCAGCAGTTCGAGTCTGCTCGTGGGCTCCACCGTCGCCCGGTCTGCTGCGCACGAATCCTCGAATCACTGGCCGGTCCGGCCGGCAGGCTTGCGGCCGGCGTGGAACAAGGGTCGACAATACCTCGGGAGGGTGCCGCTGATGGCGCGCGAGAAGTTTGAGCGGACGAAGGAGCACGTGAACGTCGGGACGATCGGTCACGTGGATCACGGCAAGACGACATTGACGGCGGCGA
>CAZGEC010000068.1:0-2963 GCA_964524645.1 uncultured Fibrobacteraceae bacterium
GTCGACACCTGGTGGCAGACCGAGACCGGCGGCATTCTCATCACGCCGCTGCCCGGCGTCACCCCGGTCAAGCCCGGCGCCGCCACGCTGCCGTTCTTCGGCGTCCGGCCGCGGGTGGTGGACGAGTCGGGCCGGGAACTGGAGGGCAACGGCGTGTCCGGCCATCTCTGCCTCACGCATCCCTGGCCGGGACAGGCCCGCACGGTCTGGGGCGATCACGAGCGCTTCAAGGAGACCTACTTCACCCGCTACCCGGGCCTCTACTTCACCGGGGACGGCTGCCGGCGGGACGAGGACGGCTACTACTGGATCACCGGCCGCGTGGACGACGTGATCAACGTGAGCGGTCATCGCCTGGGCACGGCGGAGATCGAGAGCGGTCTGGTGGCCCACGAGGCCGTGGCCGAGGCGGCCGTGGTCGGCTATCCGCACGAGATCAAGGGCCAGGGCATCTTCGCCTACGTGATCCTGAACCCCGAGTTCGAGAGCGTCGAGCTGGAGGAGCACGTGGGCGCCCTGAAGGAGCAGGTGCGCCATCTGATCGGCCCGGTGGCCACCCCGGACCGCATCCTCATCGTGCCGGGCCTGCCCAAGACCCGCAGCGGCAAGATCATGCGCCGCATCCTGCGCCAGATCGCCGCCGGCGAGTACACCGGCCTGGGCGACGTGACCACCCTGGCCGATCCCTCCGTGGTGGATGAGCTGATCCGCCGTCACCGGGCCTTGGCGGGAAGCTGAAGGGCCCGGCCCCTGTTCCGCCCGGCCGTGCCCCGCGGGGCGCGATCACCGGCGCGGACCGCGAAACCGGTTGACATCCCCGCGCTCGCCTCGTATCAAGGAATGCGTGCTTCCGATGGCCTCGCAACGCCTTCGACCGGTTCGCCACCATTGCCTCCCGGGTGGAAGCCCATGCAGGATATCGAGATCTCCGTCGTCGTCCCCATGTACAACGAGGAGAGCAACCTCGCGAGTCTCTTCTCGCGATTGCAGGCCGTCCTGCATGGCGTGACCGACAGCTACGAGATCGTCTGCGTGAACGACGGGAGCAGCGACGGCACGCTGGAGAGATTGCTCGAGATCAGCCAGCGAGATCCCCGTGTCATCGTCGTGGATCTGGCGCGCAACTTCGGCAAGGAGATCGCCTTGACGGCCGGTCTCGATCACGCCCGCGGGCGCGCTGTCATCCCCATCGACGCGGATCTGCAGGATCCACCGGAGCTGATCGCGGACTTCGTGCAGAAGTGGCGGGAAGGCTACGAGGTCGTCTACGCCCAGCGCCGCACGCGCAAGGGGGAAACCCTGGTCAAGCTGGCCTCGGCCAACCTCTTCTACCGCACCATCAACAAGATGACGGAAATCCGTATTCCCCACAACACGGGCGATTATCGCCTCCTGGACCGCCGCGTCGTGGAGGTCCTGCGCCAGATGCCCGAACGGACGCGCTTCATGAAGGGTCTGTTCGCCTGGGTGGGATTCCGGCAGCTGGCGGTCGAGTTCGACCGGGATCCCCGGCTCTCCGGACAAACGAAATGGAACTACATCAAGCTCTGGCGGCTGGCCCTGGACGGCATCACCTCCTTCACCTCCGTGCCGCTGAAGATCTGGAGCTATCTCGGCGGCGTCATCGCGCTGATCGCTTTCGTCTACATGCTCTTCCTGGTCCTGCGCACCACCATCTTCGGCGTCGACGTTCCCGGATACGCCTCGATCATGGTCATCGTCCTCTTCCTGGGGGGCATTCAGCTGCTCGGCATCGGCATCCTGGGCGAGTACATCGGGCGGATCTTCGACGAGGTCAAGCGTCGCCCCATGTACGTGGTCAAGGCGCTGTACCCGCCGGACCGCGACGGGACGTCATGAAGGAGGCCATCTATCACAAGATGGCCGAGGTGGAGGGCAGCCACTGGTGGTTCGCGGGCCGGCGCCGGATCGTGGCGGACGTCCTCGCACGTCTCGGTCTGCCCGCCCAGGCCCGGATCCTGGAGGTCGGCTGCGGCTCCGGCGGCAACTTCGCCTTGCTTTCCCGGTACGGAAGCCTGTATGCGACGGACAGCGACGAGAACGCGCTGGCCTATGCCCGGCAAGCCGGGCGGGCGATCGTCGAGCCGGGCCGCCTGCCCGCGGACATCCCCTTCGCCGATCAGTCCTTCGACCTGATCCTGCTGCTGGACGTCCTCGAGCACGTCGAGGAGGACGAGCAATCGCTCAGGTTTCTCCATGAACGACTCGCGCCGGGAGGTCGCCTGCTCGTGACCGTTCCGGCCTATCGCTGCCTCTGGAGCGCGCACGACGACTTTCACCAGCACAAGCGACGCTACACGCGGGGCGAGCTGCAGCGCAAGAGCCTGGCCGCCGGCTTCCGGGTCCGCAAGCTCTCCTACTTCAACACCTGCCTCTTTCCCGTCGTCGCGGTCTTCCGCCTGCTCGAGCGGCTCTTTCCGGGACGCGCCGAGAAGGACCTGGACATTCCACCCTCTCTCCTGAACCGGGTACTGACGGCGATCTTCTCCGGTGAGCGGTTCCTGCTCAGAGGGCTGAACCTGCCCTTCGGCGTTTCCTTGATCCTGGTGGGCGAGAAGCATGTCTGATCTGGTCCTGCCGGCCCTCAAGTTCGGCGTCGTGGGTCTGCTGGCCACGGGAGCCCACGTCACCGTCTTCCTGCTCTGCGTGCGCCTGGCCAAGGCGAGCCCGACCGCCGCCACGGTCCCGGCCTTCCTCACCGCCGTGCTCATCTCCTACTGTCTGAATCACTCCTGGACCTTCGGAGCCCGGGGCCGCCACCTCCGCTTCTTCAGCCGCTACCTCACCATCGCCCTGATCGGCCTGGCCCTGAACGCGGGCATCATGTACGTCTGCACCGCCGTTCTGCACCAGAGCTACTACCTGGGCCTGGCCCTGGTGATCACGATCGTCCCGGCGTCCAACTTCCTGGGCAACAAGTACTGGGGATTCCGTTGAAGCTG
>CAZGEC010000069.1:0-2482 GCA_964524645.1 uncultured Fibrobacteraceae bacterium
CTCCCGCCGGCTCTCCCGCCGGCGCTCCCGCCGGCGTCCTGCTTTGACAGCTCCCGCCAGGTCACGCTACCCTCACACGACCCCGGCAACCCCTCGGCACGGGATGGTCCAGCCATGGCGATCCGCCTGCTTCTGCACGCCGATCTCGCGGAGCTGGTGCGGCTCCGCGGCGGACCGCTCTGGCAGCGGGAGCTGCGCGAGCCCGCCTCGCTGAAGGACTGTCTCGAGGCCGCGGGGATTCCCCACACCGAGGTGGACCTGGTCCTGGTCGAGGGACGGCCCGCGGATTTCGGGCACCTGCTCCTGGGCCACGAGAGCCTCGAGGCCTTCCCGGTGCCGCCCGCGGCCAGCGAGGAGAGTACACCGGACGCCGGCGTCGTTCCGCCACCCCACCTGTTTCCCGACCAGCGCCTGCAGCCGCGCCCCCTGGTGCGCGTGCGCTTCCTCTGCGACCGGCACCTGGGCAAGCTGGCGCGCCTGCTGCGCATGCTGGGCATGGACACCGCGTACGCCGGCGACGAGAGCGAGGCGGATCTGGCACGCCGCGCAGTGACGGAGGAGCGGGCCCTGCTGACCTGCAGCCGCTCGCTGCTTGTGCGGCGCGAGATCGGATGCGGCCGGCTGATCCGCTCGCGCGTGGCCGACGAGCAGGCGGCCGAGGTGGTACGGCGCTTCGGCCTGACGAGCCGGGTGCGGCTGTTCGGCCGCTGCAGTCGCTGCAACGGACCGCTCGTCGAGGCGTCGCTGCAGGAGATCGGCGCCCGGGTGCCGCCGCGCACGCGCGCCTGGCTCGACCGCTACTATCGCTGTCGGGCCTGCGGGCAGGTCTACTGGGAAGGCACCCACGTGGCCCGCCTGCGCAAGCGTTTCGCGGAAGTCCTCGCCGCGGCCGCAGGATGATCCACCGTCGGCCGTGGTGCCGCGCGCCGGCCTCGTATCACGTGCCGCCGTACCTCAGGTGTGAGAATCCGCCACGGCCGGCGTCTGCGGATCGGCCTCGCTTCCACTGATCCAATCCGTTACGAATCAACGAGTTGATGTCTCAGCCCCGGTGAGATCCAGGCTGGCATGCTCCCTGCCCGTAGGGGACCGATACCAACGACGAGAAACACCGGCAAGGAGCGAACCATGAAGACGATGCGGAAACTCAGCGCGTGGCCCCTGGCGGTCCTGGCCCTGACGGCGCTCATCCTGGCGGGCGCGGGCTGTGATACCGGGCCCGAGACCACGGCCCCCGTCGGCCCGCCGCCGGCGGACCAGCCCCCGGTCCTGCCGGATCCCGCCAACCTCACCTTCGATTTCGGCTTCTTCGACCAGGCCGCCGCGGCGGCACCGGACGGACGGGAGATGACCGCGAAGGGCAACAAGAGCAACTTCTTCAACGCCTACCTGCGGGTGATCGTGATCCGCGCCATCACCGGCTTCGTTCTCACCCCGCCGGTGGCGGCCTTCGCGGTGGCGCTGCACACCCTGCCCTCACCCCAGCCGGACGGCTTCTACATCTGGGTCTACACCTGCGTGAACGGCGACGAGGAGGCGCAGATCCGCCTGCGCGGCCGCGCAATCGGCGCCAGGGTCGAGTGGGAGCTGCGGGTGACGGCCCCGGCGGCTGCCGTGCCGCTGGACAACGAGGTCTGGTTCACCGGCACCACGCGCGACGATGGCGATTTCGGGCAGTGGCGCTTCTACGATCCCACGCTCCCCGGCGATCCGGCCGTGGCCGACCTGGAATGGGGTACGAGCCTCGCCGGCAAATACCTCGCGTTCACCTGCCTTTACGGGGAGGACGACGGCGACACGCTGGCCTACCGGCGCAACGGTCCGCTCGCCTCCATCGAGTTCACCGATGCTTCCGCCGGCGACCAGCTGTGGTTCATCCGGTGGGACGAGACCGCGGGGAGCGGCAGCCTGCTGGTGCCGGACTACAACGGCGGGGAACCGGCCTGCTGGGATGCAAACCAGGACAACACCACCTGCGAGATTCCGCGCTGATCGGCTTCCGGCGACGGCTTTCTTGCGACCCGGTCCGCCGCGGCCGGGTCGCCGCCTTTCCCGGGGCCGGCGGAAGTGATTCCGCAGCAAAAGGTTCCGCCGGAATCTCCACCGGGCCGCATGACGACTTGATCATACAATTGCAAACTTGACAGTCTCTTATGAGACCGGCGCTCCAGCATGCAGCGCATCCCCCCTTTATTTTCACTCCGTTTTCTGGTATGCTCTCCGGGTTCGGCGGCCCCTACCATGCGGGCCGGCGTCCTTGCCCACATCGCTTCCACGGGGGTGGGATCTCTTCCCAGGCTAACGTGCACCCGCGGTCGCCTGGAGCGACCGGATGACAGCAGCAATCGAGAGCGACCCCGAGGAGTTACTCTTCTTCCCGAGAATGCCCGGATGATCATCGCACGGGGTTGTCCCGCTCGATGGTCTTAGGTTGTCCAACCGTGGAGGGCCCGCATGTCTGCAATCTCGCGCTTCCATCCCC
>CAZGEC010000070.1:0-2339 GCA_964524645.1 uncultured Fibrobacteraceae bacterium
CGACCTCAGGCTGCCGCCACTGCGCGTGTCAGCCCACACGAAATAGCGAGGAGCCTAAAAACACAGTGTCAACTCAGAGGGGAACGGTCGGTCATCGCGCCCCGTGCATGGCTGGGCACACCCCTGTTCCCATCCCCGCACAGGCCAGCCATGTCGCGGGCCCGGCGCGCGGGACGCGCCGGGCCGCCAGCCGCCTGGCGGACAACGGGGTGGGCCGTCCGCGGGCGCGTGGCCGGCCCCGGCACGGGACGTGATATCCGGTCGGCAAAGGAGGTCCCAAGATGCTCAAGGAGATCCACGGACACATCGTCAACGAACTGCAGCAGAACGCGCGGACCGACACCGTCTTCGTGGTGGCGGCCGTCCTGTTCGACCTGGTCGTGCTCGGCATCAACTGGGGCGTGGCCAGCGAGGCCGCCCAGGGCCACGACACCGCCCGCAACGACTTCATCCTGGGCCTGCTGGTGGTCGGCACGATCCTGATCAACACCTTCGCGATCCGGGCCCTGCGGGCGGGGCGAAACTCGCGGAGCCGGCTGCTGGGCGGCCTGACCCGCATGTACGCCGACAACGGCGTCGCCCAGTACTACGACGACGAGCTGCTCGACACCTACGAGGCCCGCTACCTGCTCTTCTCCCTGGTGCTGAGCGTGCTGGGCGTCCTGGCCGTCGTCGTGCCCCTGATCGTGCGGAACATGAACTGACCGGCCCGCGCGGGGCCGGTCGTCCCGAGGGAGGCAAGATCATGAAGAGTCGTGTCCTGATGTGGGGCGTCGGGGGCTTGGTGGCCCTCCTGGCGACCCTGGCCGCCGTCCCCGGCGCCGGGGCGGGGGACGATCCCCACGCCCTGGCCGTGCAGGCGTTCAACCTGCGGATGGCGGGGCAGGTGGACGAGGCGGTCGCCCTGCTGGAAGAGGGCCTGGCCGAGGCGCCCGACGCGGGCGTGCTGCACTACGAGCTGGCGCGGGCGCGCCTGCTGCTGCTAAACATCGCCGGCATGCACGAGGCGGCCACCGCGGCGGTCACCAGCGCGCCCGACGACAACGAATTCCGCTACTTCGCGGCCACGGCCGCGGCCTACGCCGTGATCGACGCCGCCCACCAGAACGACCAGGAGCGGATGAAGGCCATGGGCCGGGAGAGCCTGGACCAGCTGGACGCCATCCTGGCCGCAGACCCGGACTTCCACCGGGCGCGGTGGTTCCTGGTGCAGCTGGGCGCGGAGATGGCGCCGCAGCTGGGTCTGGAGGTCGCCGACCCGGCGGCCAACGCGGCGGTGCTGGAAAAGAAGGATCCGATCCTCGGGGCGAAGGCGCGGTGCTGCCTGGTGGACCAGGCGGCGCAGGCCGAGTTGTGGAAGAAGGTCCTGGCCGAGCACCCGGGGGACTGCCGGGCGCTGAAGGAGGCCGGCGCGGGGCTAGTGCAGGCCGGCGAGCTCCACCTGGCCGAAAAGTGCCTGGAGGAGGCGATCGCGCTGGAACCGCAGGAGACCTACGGGCTGCTGGGCCTGGGCCTGGCGTACTTCATGAAGCAGGACTGGGAGAAGGCGGCGGCCTTGACGGAGCGGTACCTGGAGACGGAGCCGCCGCTGGCGCTTAAGGCATACGCGACGGGGCGGCTGGCGATGATCCACCAGAAGATGGGGGATGCGGAGGGAGCGAAGGCGTTGCGGGAGAAGGCGCGGGAGATCGATCCGCACGTGTGGCCGACGGTGATGCCGCCGCCGGAGGAGATCTTCGCGCCGATCTAGCGGGTGACGAGGAGTCGGAAGGTGCGGCCGCGGCCCGTAGAGGTCACGGCCGCGTCGTCCTACCGCCCGTACCGGCCCACGAGTTGCCCGCGGGCCAGGATGTGGGCGGCTCGAGGCGGAGGACTGCCATTTTACAGAATGTGAGGAAGCCATCACTTTGTTTGTAGCGTCTAGAAAAGGATGTCCGCCTTCCCGCCACGTAACAGAGCGACACGCTCCCCTCCCCGCGACCGGGCATATCCCATGAAGGAGGGGAACGATGCGACTGTTAAGACGACGTAGATGGGTGCCGAGAGAGGTGTTGCCTGGGTCCGTCATGTAGGCGGGAGAACGGGAGTGTTTCGATTTGGCATTGGCGAGGAAGTTCACTCTCGGCTACCGGCATTCTGCTAGACTCGAACCCCAGCCCCATATGCTTTATTGATACGGCGCCTCGCTTGCGGAGGTAGACGCGATGCTATTCTGCAGCTCCGAAGTGGTTTCGCTCCTCAATTCCTCTCGTGCCGCGATGATGGCCTCAGATGGGGAGGTTTCATGATGCGTTGCTTGATCGCAGTGATCGCTGTGCTCAGTGTGGCGACCATGGCCC
>CAZGEC010000071.1:0-1787 GCA_964524645.1 uncultured Fibrobacteraceae bacterium
GTCATGGCCAGGAAGCTCATGCCCACGACGAACAGGACCGCCAGGACGGCCACCACCAGCACCAGGACCGAGCCGCCGGATCGGTTGTCTGGCGCCTGCGCCCCAGCCGGCGCACATCCCCGACCGTCAGACGCCGGCAGGCCGCCTGTCACGGGACCTGCTGAAGGGCGCCACAGCATGGACATCAGAGATCGCCCCTGAGGAAGAGAGCGACAGCCGTCGGCCAGCGCCACCAGCGCATTCTAACGGCCTGTCCGACCGGCGGCAAGAGACCCGGTCGCGCAGTGTCTTACCAAAGTAGTAATGTCCGCTCTTAGCAAAGTAGAAATGTCCGCTTCTCTTTCACGGGAGAGGCGGATGGACAGAGAGCGGATTGCGATGAGTCAGCGGGAGCGGGACGTGCTGAAGGTTTTGGACGCGGTCGAGGAGGGGACGCGAAGCCAGCGAGAGGCGGGCCGGCTGATCCGGCGGACCCCTCGCCAGGTCCGTCGCATCCTGTGCCGCCTGAAGGCCGAGGGCGACCGCGGGGTCATCCACCGGTTGCGGGGCCGGCCCTCTAACCGCCGGATCGATCCGGACCTGCGGCGGGGGGTGATCGAGGCCTACCGGGCCGATTACAGCGACTTCGGCCCCACCCTGGCCGCCGAAAAGCTCGCAGAGCGGGGCCTGCTCGTCATACCTGAGACGCTACGGCTATGGCTGCTGGCCGAGGGGTTATGGCAACGCAAACGCCGCCGGGATCGCCACCGTCAGCGCCGGTCCCGACGGGAGTGCTTCGGCGAGCTGGTCCAGGCCGACGGCAGCCCCCACGACTGGCTGGAGGGCCGTGGGCCGATGCTGACGCTGCTGGTGATGATTGACGACGCCACCAGCAAGGTCGTCGCCCGCTTCGGGTCGGCGGAGACCACCGAAGGCTACCTCGACCTGCTCGGCCGATATCTCCGCAAGCACGGCCGGCCGGTCGCCCTCTACACCGACCGCCACAGCATCTTCCGGGCCGAGGATGGCGGCGACGACCCTCAGCCGGTCAAGACGCAGTTCGGCCGGGCGCTGGAGCAATTGGCCATCGACTGGATCCCCGCCCACAGCCCCCAGGCCAAGGGCCGCGTCGAGCGGTTCAACGGCACCGCCCAGGATCGCCTGGTCAAAGAGCTGCGACTGGCCGGCGCCTGCGATGTCCAGCAAGCCAACGAGGTCTTGGAGGCGAAGTTCCTGCCATGGTTCAACCGACGCTGCACGGTCAAGCCGGCCAGCTCCAACGACGCCCATCGGCCGATCGCCCCGGCGATGAACCTGGCGGCCATCCTCTGCCTCCAGGAGACCCGCACCGTCGCCAACGACTACACCTTCCGCCTGGACAACCAGGTCTATCAACTGCCGCCTCCGCCGCTACCGGGCCTGCGCGGAGGCCGGCTGACCATCGAGCGGCGAGCGGACGGCTCCCTCCACGTCCGCTTCAAGAACCGCTACCTCAACTTCCAACTCGTCGGGGCCGCCACGCAGAGCCTGGGGGCTCTGCCCCCAGACCCCCGGAGTTTATCGCTTGGACGGATACCGGCAGGGCCCTCCAGCAAACAGGGCTGCGCCACCGAAGCGACGCAGCCCGCTGCCGTACATCCGACCGTCAAGCGCTCGGGTCGCACTCCTGCGTTGCCCTGTCCTCCTGACGGCACCATTACCGTTAGCCCCAAAACCCCTTACCGTCCACCCCCTTCTCACCCCTGGCGAAAGAAAGCGGTCATTTCTACTTTGGACCACTAGAGGACATTTCTATTTTGGTTTGACAG
>CAZGEC010000072.1:0-1512 GCA_964524645.1 uncultured Fibrobacteraceae bacterium
TGGGGCAGCAGCGCGAGAGACGATTCTTCACTGGCGCCGGGGAGCATGGCTGGCAGGCGGACGAGGATGTCGCGGTAGTAGGCCCAGGGGTCGAGCCCGTGGCGCTTGCAGGAGGCCAGCAGGCTGAAGTGGATCGCAGCGGCTTGGCCGCCGCGGTCGCTGCCGCAGAAGAGCCAGTTGCGGCGGCCGATGCACAGGCCCCGCAGCGAGTTTTCGCCTTCGTTGTTGTCGATGTCCAGCCAGCCGTCGTTGGGGTAAACGCAGAGGGCTGCCCAGTTCGACAGCGTGTAGTTGATCGCCCCACGAACGGGACTCTTGGGCAGGACCTTGGGCGCCTCGGTTTCCAGCCAGGCGTGGAAGCCGTCCAACAGCGGCCGAGAGCGTCCTTGCCGCTCGGCGGCGATCCGCGCGGCGCGCTCGTCCAGAGAAAGATCCTTCCACTCGGCCCGGCAACGCTCCCGCAGGTCCTTCTCCACGGCGTAGAGCTTGGCGATCCACGCCAGCGCCGTCTCCATGCGGGCCGAGTCCAGACGCCGGCTCTCGTGGAACTTCCGCCGCGCGTGGGCCCAGCAGGCCACCTCGATGATCCGGCCTTCGGATCCCAGATAGAGCCCGTCGTAACCGTTGAAGGCGTCCGCCTGCAAGTACCCGCGATAGTCAGCGAGGAACGCGGCCGGCCCGTCGCGTTGGTGGGTCGGCGTGTAGTCGAACACCGTCAGCGGGTGCAACGGGTCGCCCACGTAAGGCCAGAACCGCCCGGTGTGCTTGAGCTTGCGGTGGGCGTCGCGGACCTTCACCGGGGTGTCGTCGGTATGCAGAACGTGAGAGGCCAACACCACCTGCACGGCCAGACCGTACAAAGGCCGGAGGAACTCGGCCGTCCGCAGCCACCACCCGTCCATCGTCTGCCGCGAGATGCGGACGCCCTGCCGACGGAAGATCCCTTCCAGCCGGTACAAGGGCAGATGGTCGGCGCCCTTGCTGACGATGACCTGCGCCATCAGCCCCGGACCCGCCAGACCGCCGGGGATCGCCTCCGGCGGCTTGCGGGCAACCACCACGTTCTGCTCCGCGAGCGTCAAGCCGCTTTCCGGAAGTGGCTCCTTCCGGGCGTACTTCTTGCGGACATGCACGGTCACCAGCAGTGTCGAGGGCCGCCAATCGAGCTGCTCGCTCGTCTCCGGCGGCAGTTCGGCCAGGTTCTCCACGCCGCCCAACGCCGCCTTCTCCGCGTCCGTCAGGTCGTGAACGACTTCCTCGCGCTCGATCTCGTCGGGAATCCGCCCCCGGCCGTGCCGGTGACGACGCTTGCGAGCCGGCGATGAGTCCGACGACTCTTCCGCCGACGACGCCGGCGTGCTCGGCGTTTCCTCCTCGCCTGCCTCGGGATCGAACAGCAACCCTTGCCGTGGATCGAACTTCTCGCTGGTGCGGCCGTAGATCTTCTTCAGCAGCAGGTGCATGTGGTGCTCCTGCCGCGCCAGCCGCGCGTGGGCCTTCTGCAACTGCTCC